>CAWBKI010000021.1:0-191971 GCA_963789315.1 uncultured Gemmatimonadaceae bacterium
CATCGGTCAGGGCGTTCCCGACCCGGCGCCCGTGCCGGCTGGGTCGAGCTCGAGCGCGCGACGTTGCGCGGCGTCCAGCTCGCGCAGCCCTTTCACGGCCAGATCGAGCAAGCGATCCAACTCGGCGCGGTCGAACGTACCGTGCTCGCCGGTCCCCTGCACCTCGACGAAGCGTCCCTCGCTGCTCATCACGACGTTCATGTCGACCGCCGCGCGGACGTCCTCCTCGTAGTCGAGGTCGAGCCGCGGCGTCGAGCCGATGACGCCGACGCTGACGGCCGACACGCGCCGCTTGATCGGTGTGTGGCGCAGGCGTCCCGTGCCGACCAGCCACGAGAACGCGTCGCTCACCGCGACGCACGCGCCGGTGATCGACGCCGTGCGCGTGCCCCCGTCGGCCAGGAGCACGTCGCAATCGAGCTTGATCGTGAACTCGCCGAACTGAAAGTCGTCGAGCATCGCGCGCACGCTCCGGCCGATCAGCCGCTGAATCTCCTGCGTGCGTCCGCCGACCTGCGATCGCTCGCGCGAGTTGCGCGTTCGCGTGGCGCGCGGCAGCATCGCGTACTCGGCCGTCATCCACCCTTCGCCGCTGCCGCGCTTCCATCCCGGAACGCCGTCTTCCACCGACGCGGTGCAGAGCACGCGTGTGGCGCCGAACGACACGAGACAGGAGCCTTCGGCGTACGGAGCCACGCCGCGCTCGAGGGTCACCGGACGCATCTCGTCGTCGCGCCGGGTCGTGCGAGTTGTCTGAACGTCAGGTGCCACGCAGTCGCTCGATCGTGGAGGTCGTCGAATGGCCTGGGGTGAGTGGGACGACCAGCACTTGGCCGCCCCATTCCCGCAGCTCGTCCGCGCCGACGATCGTCGATTCCGTGTAATCGCCGCCTTTCACGAGCACATCCGGGCGGAGCGCGCGGATGAGCTCGAGCGGCGTGTCCTGATCGAAGACCACCACGACGTCGACCATCGCCAGCGCGGCCAGAACATAACAGCGCGCCGCCTCGTCGCGCACGGGGCGCGACATTCCCTTGAGGCGCCGCACCGATTCGTCGCTGTTCACGCCGACGACGAGGAACTCGCCGGCGCGTCGCGCGGCAAGGAGCACGTCGAGGTGGCCCGTGTGCAGAAGATCGAAGACGCCGTTGGTGAAAACCACGCGGCCCCGCCCCTCGCCCTTACCCGTCCGCCCGGCCCGCCATTCTCTCGCGCGATCCCAAGTGAGGATCTTCTCACGCGGGTCGGCGGCTTCGCTCAAAACGTGCCTTCGGCGTGGGGATGAAAGTGGAGCTCGCGAACGTGGCCCGGGAGCTCGACCGGTTCGTCGTAGTACGACTCGATCGAGACGGTGCCCTTTACGCGGCGAATGATGACGTGACCGGCGGCCTCCGGCAGGCCGAGTGAATCGGCCGCGGCGCGCAGCCGCGTCAGAATCACGTCGTTCGTGTTGTGCCCGGCGAAGCGCACTTCCTGCTGGATGTCGTCGCGGAACTGATAGAAGCGCCAGTAGGCCTCACCCGCGTTCACGCCGAAGTACACCACGGCGGCGATGACGAGGAGGCCGAACAGGCAGCCCATCGAGCTGGCGCCGCGACGAGTCGTCACCAATTGCTTTGCACCCCGTCCACGATCTGCTGGACCAGTTTTTCGATCGCCAGGCGCCGTCCTTCCGGTTCGGCGCGCTCGTTGTAGTCCGCTTCACCGCGGAGCGATGTCTTCGTGAAGAGCATGCGACCGTTCGACTGATCGATGATGTCGATGTTGATCGTGATCGCGAGGTGCCGCCGCGCGGTGAGCGCCTGTTGCGGGTTGGCGCTGAAGCCCACGGGCACGTCCGCGTCGTACGTCTGTATGACGCCTTTGACCAGCGCATCGGCGCGCTCGGCCGGCGCGTCGCGCACGCCGAGCTTGTGCTGCAGCTCGTCGTGCATGCGGTCGAACAACTCCTTGGTCACGTCGGGCGAGGCGGTCTGATTGTCGAACGTCGAGATCGCCATCGTATGGATGTTGGGCGGCAGCCCACCGCCGGCGAGGCTGTAGAAACAGCCCGACAGGAGGAGGAGTAAGAGACTACCGATCGAACCGCCAAATCGCCGCATCGAAGTCGCCACCGTCTTCCGATTTTGTAACCGTGAGCTGCACTGTCCGTCGCGCGCCTTCATTCCGATATTTGATATGAGAGGGGTCACTGCGATCGACCCACTCTGCTACACGGTCCCCCTGAACGCGTTCGACGCGAACCAGCGAGTCGCCGTGAAAGCTGAGCCGCCAGGCGACCGGTCGCCCGATGTCGGCTCGAAGGGTCACGCCCTCAACACGGATGACGGTGTCGGGGAGATTTGGCAACGCGACGCGTCCCAAAGCCGCCCAAAGCAGGGTTGCCGACGGAATGAGGCCGGCCGGCGCGTCGCCGTTGGGGGGAGTTCTTAGCGAGTCCCCCACCAGGACGACGGATCCGGCGTAGACCCCGCCGTTCAGAAAGAAATCCAGGCGGCCACTGTCCGGGGCGGCGATGCGGGCCGAGCCCTCCCCGCGGGTCGCCATCGTGTATTGGCTGACCTCCCAGTTGAACACGATATGGTGATGCCCGCGTGCGATCGCGGCGCGCGGCAGTCGTGTCGGCGCGACCAGGTCGCCAGTCAAAGGCGAGAGTCGCGGCGGGCGGCACGCGACCATACCGACGAGAGCGGCGCCCGCGAAAACCCCCGCGCGTCGCGCACAGATGGCGCGTCGAGGCATTAGCGATTCTCCGACGGCGGCTGCGTAGGGTGGTGGAGAGCGTGGGACGGGTGCGGGTGCGGATGGAACAAGGCACGCACGGCGGGTGGGATAGCGACGGGGCGACCGTTCTTGTCGATCGAGACGAGGGTGGTGCTCGCACTGACCAGCCGCTCGTTGGTTTCCGCGTTCGTGATCACGTAGTCGAAGGTGATGCTTCGCGAGCGAACCTCGGCCAGAGTCGTGCGTACCCGAATCAGGTCGTCGTAGCGCGCCGCGCCGTGAAATCGCGCCTCGAGGTCAGACACAGCAAGACCGACGCCGGAGCGCTCGATGTCGGCGTAGCTCATTCCGCGGGCACGGATGAAGTCCGTTCGCCCGACCTCGCACCAGATCAGATAGTTCGCATGATAGACGACACCCATCTGGTCGGTTTCGGCGTAGCGCACGCGAAACTGGATGTCGTGTGGTGGCAGCGCCCCCCCCGGAGGGGTCACGACGCGGGGGGCCGCGGCATCGTTCGTCACGTCGCGAAGATCGTCGAGCATGGTTTGTTTGTAAAGCGAGCGCGACACGGGTAGAATTCGCGCGTGCTGAAGGCGCCCTGCTACGTCCTCTCCGACGCCCACCTGGGCTTCGCCGGCGCCGACGTCGAGCGCGCCGTCATCGCCTTTCTGCGCCACGTCGCCCAGCACGCCGGTTCGCTCATCGTGAACGGCGATCTCTTCGAGTTCTGGTTCGAGTGGCGCACGGTCATTCCTCGAGGCGCGTTTCGGACCGTGGCCGCACTCGGCGACGTGGTCGACGCCGGCGTACAGGTGCTGATGGTTGCCGGCAACCACGACTGTTGGGGAGGCGACGTCCTCCGCAAGGATGTGGGCGTCGACTACCGGTTCGGTCCCGTGGTCGAGGACGTCGCCGGGTGGCACACCCATATCGAGCACGGCGACGGGCTCCGTCCTCGGGAGGACCGACGGTATCGGGCGCTCCGCCGCGTCCTTCGAAACTCGTGGGCGATCCGGTCGTTCCGCTGGCTGCATCCGGACCTGGCGACGCGGCTCGCGTCGGGCAGCTCGAACGCGAGCCGGAACTACGCGGCGCGCGATCACGGGCGCGGGCTGCGCGTCGCCGCGGAGCGAGTGGCGGTCGCGAATCCGTCGCTCGACTTGGTGCTCTTCGGCCACTCGCACGTGCCGACGCTCGAGCGGCTGACCGGGGGCGCGGCGTACGCCAACGCGGGCTCCTGGCTCGACGCCCCGACGTTTCTCCGCATCACGCCCGAGGAGATCGTGCTGCGCCGCTGGGAATCCGGCGCGCGAGGGTCAGCCGAGAGTGCGGATTTCGACGTTCTCCATCGCGCCGCCAAGAAAACGCTGCCCGACGCGTAGGAATTGGTCGGGGTCGTCGGACGCTACGAACCGATACGCCGCGTGCGCCCCGTCCGGGGCGGACAGGCCCTTCCCCGCCAGCGTGCGCGCCGCTTCGGCGGCCGTTTCCTCGGCACTGTCGATGAGTCGCACGTCGGGACCCATCACCGTTCGCAAGAGAGGCTTGAGCAGCGGGTAGTGGGTGCAGCCGAGGACCAGCGTGTCGACGCCGGCGGCGACGACCGGCTCGAGATACTCCCGCGCGACGAGACGCGTCGCCTCGTGATCGACCCATCCCTCCTCGACGAGCGGGACGAACAGCGGGCAAGCGCGCGCCGTGACCTGCGCCGCCGGGAGCAGCGCGCAGATGGCGCGCTCGTACGCGCCCGATTTGATCGTGCCCGCCGTGCCGATGACGCCGATGCGACCGGCGCGCGTGGCCGCGACCGCCGCGCGCGCGCCGGGCTCGACGACGCCGATGACCGGCAGCGACAGCTCGGCGCGCAAGGTGCCGAGCGCGTGCGCCGTCGCGGTGTTGCAAGCGATGACGATGGCTTTGACGTCCTGATCGGTCAGAAACGACGCGATCTCGCGGCTGTAGCGGCGCACGGTGTCGGGACTCTTCGGTCCGTACGGCACGCGGGCCGTGTCGCCGAAGTAGACGATGCTCTCGTGCGGAAGCTGGCGAATCAGCTCGTGCACGACGGTGAGTCCGCCGATGCCCGAGTCGAATACGCCGATCGGACGCGGGGTTCGCCATCAGCGCTGAATCGCCACGGCGAGTGCGAGACCGCGGCCGCCGGGCATCATGCGCATGCCGACGTGAATCGGCACGTCCCACAGGTGCGCCGCGACGAACGCGTCGGCGCCGGCGAAGAGATGGTTGCCGACGAGCAGCGCCGCCCAATCCTCGACGTGCGCCTCGCGCGTGTGGATCTCGTTGTCGCCGAACCGCGGCGGCGCCGTCGTCACCGCCGGATTTCCGGCCGCGTCGACGTACGAGATGATGAGCGAGTCGTTGGCCGCGCGGCGCGCCTCGTGAACGTCGGCGCCGGACTCGCGGATCATGGCGATGCAGATCGCTTCGACGAGCATGAACGCGGCGGCGGCCTTGTGGCGGCCGAGTATCGACTGCGCCGAACCCGGGACGAGAAACGAATAGAAGAACGCCCGACGAGCGCTGATCGGCGCGTTGAGCGAATCCGGCGGAACGGTGGCCAGCGAGCGGATGGGTTCTCGCGGAATCGAATCGGGGCGCTGCCCGAACCCGCGCGACGGCAGCGCGACCGCCGCGCCCCCGATGACGGCGGCGATGACCAGGCGGTGCCGCAGATTAGAGATCGACAATGATCGCATCATGATGATCGGCGACGAAATCCGAACGGCGCGCTGGCGGGAGTGCATGGGAATCGAACCCACCCAACCCGACAAAGGTCAGGTCGCAAACGGTTTTGAAGACCGTGAGAGCCACCAGGCCCCATCCACTCCCCCACTCGTTCCCTCCCAGCGTCACGCGAGCACGAGGCCATGCGTTCGGCGCTCGACGACCTCGCCGATCTCGATCGCCTCGGGAACCAGCGAAAGGTATTCGTCGACCATGCCGGCAGGCACCGCGACGAGCAGCCCGCCTGACGTCTGCGGATCCATCGCCAGTGCACGCATGATCGACGACGAAGTCCGCCAGTCTACACGCGACTCGAGATAACGCTCGTTCCGCTCGGAACCGCTCGTCGTCACGCCGCGCTCCCACGCGTCGCGGGCACCGGGCAGCACGGGGAGCAGCTCCGATTCGATGACGATCGAGACGTGGCTCGCTTCGGCGATGTGCCAGGCGTGGCCGAGCAGCCCGAATCCGGTGACGTCGGTCGCGCAGCGCGCTCCGACGGCGACCGCCGCTCGGCTCGCCGCCGCGTTGAGCTTGCGTCATGGACGTCGATCAGCCCGCTTCGTTCCTCATCGCCGAGCTCGCCGCGCTTGGCCGCGGTCGCGAGGATGGCCGGTGCCGAGCGGCTTGGTGAGCACGAGACGGTCGCCGACTTTCGCGTCGCGTTGCTGAGGATGCGCTTGGGATGCACGCGCCCGGTGACGGACAGGCCGAACTTGAGCTCTTCGTCGATGATCGTGTGGCCGCCGACGACGAGCGCGCCGGCTTCGTGCACCTTGTCCTGCCCGCCGCGCAGGATGTCGGTGAGCACGTCGAGCGAGAGGCGATCCGACGGGAAATCCGACGATGTTCAGCGCGGTGAGCGGCTCGCCGCCCATCGCGTAGACGTCGGACAGCGCGTTGGCCGCGGCGATCTGGCCGAACGAGTACGGATCGTCGACGATCGGCGCGAAGAAGTCGACCGTCTGCACGAGCGCGAGATCCTCGCGACATCACTGGAACACGCCGGCGTCGTCGAAGGTCTCGCGACCGACGAGCAGCCGCGGGTCCGACGTGACGCGGAACGCCGCGAGCGCTGCGGCGAGATCGCCGGCTCCGAGCTTCGCGGCGCATCCCGCGCACGCGCGAACGTGCGTGAGCCGAACGAGCGTCCTCGCGTCGATGCATGGCACGACGATCAGCGACGCGACGCGCGTCGATCTCGACGAGCACGCCGCGCGGGAGCGCGGCCACCTGCACGGTCGAGCGCGCGGGACGCGCTTCGCCGAGCGCCTTGCGCGTACACCTCGTTCACGACGGGAAAGTCGCCCATGTCGAGGAGGAAGACCGTCGTCTTCACGACGTCCTTCCACGTCGCGCCGACCGTGCGCGAGCACGGCGGCGAGGTTCTTCATCACGTGCTCGGTCTGCGCGGCCACGTCGCCGGTCGACGACCTGCCCCGTCGCGGGATCGATCGCGATCTGGCCGGCGGTGAACAGAAATCCATTGGCGACGATGCCCTGCGAGTACGGGCCGATGGCGCGCGGGCGCGGCGTGTCGGTGTGCACGGTCTTCACGCTCACGAATGATTGCTCCCGCAGAGTATGGAAGTCCGAACAAGCGCAGCGGCGTTTCGCGCGCGTTGTCGGCGCCGAGCGTGCCGATGGATCGACGCCGCGCGCGGCCGCGACGCGCGCGACGGTGAAGCTAACCCACGCCGGCTCGTTTCGCTTGCCGCGATTCGGAACCGGCGCGAGGTACGGCGAATCGGACTCGACGAGCAGCCGGTCGTCCGGCACGAGCCGGAGGAGCGCGTCGTCCGTCCCACTTCTTGAACGTGACGATGCCGCTGAACGAAACGTACCAGCCGGCCGACGAGCGCCGCCTCGGCCAGCGCCGTGCGATGCCGGTGAAGCAGTGCAGCACGCCGCGCACGCCCGCGGCGCCGGCCTCGCGCACCATCGCCGCGGTGTCGTCTTCGGCGTCGCGCGTGTGCACGACGACCGGCCGGTCGAGCTCGCGCGCGAGCGCCGAGCTGCGCCGCGAACGCGCGCCGCTGCAGCTCGCGCGGCGAGTGATCGTAGTGGTAGTCGAGACCGCACTCGCCGATCGCGACGGCGCCGCGCATCGCGAGCATCTCGTGATGGCCGCGCGCGTCGCGCGGCGCGTCGAACTCGGCGGCGTCGTGCGGGTGAACGCCGGCGGTGAACTAGACGAACCCGCGGATGCGCGCCGGCAATCGTCGCGCGCGCGGTGCGCCGCGGCGATCGATTCGCCGATGCAGACGATCGCCGACCGCGCCGGCGGCGCGGGCGCGCTCGATCACCTCGTCGCGGTCGGCGTCGAACGCCGGATCGGCGAGGTGGGCGTGGCTGTCGATGAAGCGTCGTCATGCAAATGGACGAACCGCCGCGCGAGGCGGCGGTTCGTCAGGACAACGTCCGTCAGCGCGGTTGCGACGGCGGTCGGCCGTTCGCGCCTGGCGCGGTCCTCGGCGTAGCGCGCGATGCCGTGACCCTTGCTCGGTCGCTCGCGTGCTGCCGCGGCCACTTGTGCTCGATCCAGAGCAGGATCGGCGCCGGCGACGTAGATCGAGCTGAACGTTCCGGTGAAGACACCGAACGCCATGATCCACGAGAACGGCCGGATCACTTCGCCGGCGAAGAAGAGCAGCGACGAGCGTCGCCGCGAACACCGTGGCGTGCGTCAGCACCGAGCGCGGCAGCGTCTCGTTGATCGAGCGATTGAGCACGTCGCACAGCGGTTCCTTGCGCTGCTTCTTCAGATTCTCGCGCACGCGATCGAAGATGATGATCGTGTCGTTGAGCGAGTAGCCGATCACGGTCAGGAGTCGCGGCGACGACCGTGAGCGAGATCTCGAGGCGCATCATGGCGAGGAACGCCATGCGTCGTGAGGATGTCGTGCGCCGTCGCGATCGTCGCGGCGACGCCGAAGCGCCACTCGAAACGGATCGCGAGGTAGATCAGCGTGACGAGGAACGAGATGCAGGATCGCGGTGATCGCCTTGCGTCTTGAGCTCGGCGCCGACGCGTGCGCCGACGACTTCGGCGCTGCACGACGCGTCGCCGGGTTGCGCCGGAACTCGCTGCTTGAGGACGCTCGACGATGCTGCGCGCCGACGCTGTCGGCGTTCGAAGCCGGCGGCCACGCCGCTCGACCGGCGGCACCTTGATGAGTGTAGTCGCGCGCGACGCCGAACGTGCGCGATCTCGGCATCCGTGAATCCCGCCGCGTCGACCGCGGCGCGAACGACGTCGGTCGGCGCGGCCTGCTGGAACTGCAGCTGCATCACCGTGCCGCCGGTGAACTCGATGCTCTGGTTCAGGGCGTCGCCGTTGTGACGCGCCGCGTGAACGACGAGAGCACGAGACCGAGCACGATGAACGCAATCGTGTCCGATCGACGGCGGTCCTCCAGTGCTTGATGAAGTCGTACTTCGTGTCGTGAAGAATGCGCAGCATTGAGGACCTTAGATGCTCAGCGTCTGGGCGCCGCGGGAGCGGTTCAGCCAGAGCAGATAGAAGGTGCGCACGACGAAGATCGACGTGACCAGCGACGCGACGATACCGGCGATCAGCGTGACGGCGAAGCCCTTCACCGGGCCGGTGCCGTACTGGTAGAGCACCGCGGCGGTGAGGATCGTGGAGACGTTCGAGTCGACGATCGCCGGCATCGCGTGGCGGAAGCCTTCGTCGATGGCGGTGCGCACCGTCTTGCCGCGGGCGAGCTCTTCGCGAATGCGCTCGAAGATCAGCACGTTGGCGTCGACCGCGATGCCGATCGAGAGCACGAAGCCCGGCGATCCCGGGCAGCGTGAGCACGGCGTCGAAGCCGGCGAGCGCGGCCAGCGTGTAGAGCATGTACAGCGCCGAGCCGCCAGCACCGCGAGCAGGCCGGAGAAGCGGTAGTAGCACGAGCATGATGATGACGACGAGGGCGACCGCGATGAGCGACGGCGCGCAGTGCCCTTGTCGATCGAGTCCTGACCGAGGCTCGGTCCGATGCTGCTGCACCTCGGCGACGCGGAGCGGCACCGGCAGCGCGCCGGCGCGCAGGACGAGCGCGAGGTCCTGCGCGTCGGCGAGGTCGACTTGCCGCCCATCGTGATCTGACCGCGCGTGCCGATCGCGCTCTGAATGACCGGCGGACGGCCCATGCACGCGATCGTCGAGGATGATCGCCATGTAGTCGCTCGACGTGCTTGCCCGTCTCGTTGCGGAAGCGACGGCCGCCTTCGTTGCTCAGCGTGAACTCGACGACCGTGCCCTCGATGGGCTTGCTGGTTCGGCCGCGCATCGTTGAGGTAGTCGCCGGTGATGATCGGCTTGGCGTCGACGAGGTAGTACGCCGTACAGCTTGCCCCCGAGCATCGCCGAATCAGTCCCGGGAGGAATTCCTTTCCGGGAGGCAGCGCCGACTTGACGGCGGAATCGGCGAGATAGGCGTCGAGCGTCGGCACGTTGTCATTGGCGACGTAAAACTCGCCGGGCATGTCGCCCTGCTGGAGCAGGCTCGAGAACCCGCCGCCGGCCTGCAGCTTGAGCGAATCGGAGCTCGCCGTGTCCTTCTTCGTCGTGTCCTTCTTCGCAGCGCCCTTGGCCGCGGCCACGACCTTCTTGGCCGAATCCGTCTTGCCAAGCGGCAGCTCGACCTTCTTGCTCGTGTCGGCCTGGGTCAGAAGACCCTGCAGTCCCTTCGCGGCGCCAGACGCGGCCGCGCGAGCGGTGTCGGACTTTCGCCCGAGCCCGCGCGATTTGACGATCTGATCCAGCTTGGGCAAGTCGCGCTCGAGCGCCTGCGATTTGTCGGTGATCTTGAACTGGAGGAAGGCTTGATTCTGCATCAGCCTCTCCGCCCGCTCGCGATCCTGAATGCCGGGGATCTGAACGACGATGCGGTCGTCACCCTGCTTCTGCACGACAGGCTCCGAGACGCCGAAGCCCTCGATGCGCGAGCGCACAGTCTTGAGCGCGCGGTCGATCGCTTCCTTCTTGTCCGAGGCGGCGATGGCTTGCTTGGAGTCGTCCACTTCGAGCGCGAGGTACATGCCGCCCTGGAGATCGAGGCCCCGGCGCAGCGGGACGTGGCGACTCGTGTCGACGCGGAGAACGCCGTCGGCGCCGCGTAACGCGTCGCCACGTCGCGCGGGAACAACAAGTAGATCGACGCGAGGCAGAGCCCGACGATGATGAGAATGCGATACTTCAGGGGCATACGACCGCGGGTGGAAGGTTTGTGTGCGGAACCTTTAACGTTAACTGGCTCTTACGCTTGCGTCAACGCGCGGCGAGCCATGTCCGCGTCGCGGCCGAGCTGGGCCACGAGGGCGTCGACGGACTCGAACTTCGTCGTGTCGCGAAGCCGCTCGACGAGCTCGACGCTCACCGATTCGCCATACCAATCGCCAGTCGCGTCGAACAGGTGGACCTCGAGCATTCGATCGAACTCGCCGAAGGTCGGACGTGCACCGAGGTTCATCATCCCGCCGAAGGAACCGCGCGCGCTCTGTGCGCGGACCGCGTATACCCCGTCCGGCGGAAGAAGTTTGCGCGCCGACGCCAGCTCGAGGTTGAGCGTCGGATAGCCGAGATCGCGGCCGCGCTGGTGCCCCGGAACGACGACACCGCGAAAGCCATAGGGGCGCCCCAGCGCCGCGCGCGCCTGGGCGAGGTCGCCGTGGGCCACGGCGGTGCGAATCGCGCTCGACGAGATCGGCACGCCGCGCGAATCGAGCGTCGGAGGCACGACGTCGACGTCGAAGCCGATCTCGCGCCGATCTGCGAGAGGAAGCGTGCGTCACCGCTCCGGCCCCGGCCGAGCCCGTGGTCGTAGCCGATCACGAGGCGGCGCATCCGATAGCGGCGCACGAGCAGGTCACGCACGAACGACTCGGCGGAGTAGGCGGCGAGCGACCGCGTGAACGGCAGCACCGCGACGAGGAGCGGTCCGCTGTCGACGAGCGCGTCGAGCTGCTCGACCTCCGGCGTCAGCAGCATCGGCGCCGCCGACGGGTTGACGACCTCGAGCGGGTGCGGCCGAAACGTGACGAGCAGCGCCGGGCACGACGACTCGGCGGCGTGCTCGTGGAGTCGGCGAAGAATGTCGCGATGGCCGAGGTGCACGCCGTCGAACGTGCCGACGGTGACGACCGCTCCCTCGAGCAGCTGCGGAAAACCCGCGGTCTCCTCGCCGGTGCTCATGAGGCGTGCGCCCTCACCGGGCATCGGCGAGCACTGTCTTGGGCCGAAGCTCGTCGTCGCGACGTTCCGCGACGGCGACGAGAGCGCCGGAGTCATCGACCAGCGAGACGAGAGGCCCGTCGGTTCGAGCGGGCACCGGATTGCCGTGCGAGACGCGACCCAGCTCGGCCTCGGTCAAACGCTGGATCGGCAGGTGTGAAACCGCATCGAGCGGCGGCCGAACCGCGGCCCCGCCATCGCCGAAATCGTCGAGCGTCCACGCGTCGTCGACGGAGAATGCCCCGCTGCGCAATCGGCGCAGCGCCGTGAGGTGCGCCGCGCTTTCGGTCGCCCGGCCGAGGTCGCGCGCGAGCGCGCGAATGTACGTGCCGCCGCCGCACGTGATACGCGCGTGCAGATCGTTCTCGACGCGAGCGCCAATGCGCCACTCGTGAACCACGACGCTCACCGGAGCGAGATCGAGCGGAGCGCCGCGCCGGGCGGCCGCGTACGCGCGCACGCCGTCGACGCTCTTGGCCGAGTACGCGGGCGGCAGTTGCTCGACGACGCCGGTGAGCCGTTCGACGGCGCGCGATATCGCGGATTCATCGGGCGCGTCGGCGCGTCGAACGACGACGCCGGTGGAGTCGTCGGTGTCGGTCTCCTCGCCGAGGCGGATCGTCGCGTCGTAGACCTTCGGCTCGCCTTGCATGAGCGGGATGAGCCGCGTGGCGCGTCCGAGCAGAACGACGAGCAGCCCGGTCGCGAACGGGTCGAGCGTGCCGCCGTGCCCCGCGCGTTTCGCGCCGGTCGCGCGACGCACGACCGCGACGACGTCGTGCGAGGTCATCCCCGCCGGCTTGTCGACGAGCGCGAGCCCGGTGACCTCAGTCGTCCGCGTCTCCATCCGGCGGCGTCTTTCCATCTTTGATCTGCGAGAGCAGCGATCTCGATCCGCGCCGCGCGCTCGACGCTTTCGTCGGCGAGAAACACGATCTCTGGGGCGAGCCGCAAGCGCAGCGCGCGGCCCACGCGCGCACGCAGGTGCGTCGCGACGCTGTCCAAGCCCTCGAACGTCGCTTTGCGGTCCACGTCGGAACCCATCACGCTCACGAACACCTTGGCGTGACGCAGGTCGCGAGTGACCTGCGCGCCGGTGACGGTCACGAGCCCCGTGATTCGCGGATCCTTCACTTCCTCCGCGAGAAAGGTCGCGACTTCCTCGCGGATCGCTGCGGCCACGCGATCTGCGCGGCGATGGTCGGTGGCCACAACACTCCCGGAAAATCAGGCCGACGCCGAGCCCTCGAGCGTCCGCGCGACCTGTTCCTTGCGGTAGCACTCGATGACGTCGCCGACCTTGATGTCGTTGAAGTTCTCGACGCCGATGCCGCACTCGAATCCTTCGCGGACTTCGCGGACGTCGTCCTTGAAGCGCTTGAGCGACGAGAGCGTGCCGTCGAAGACCTCGACGCCGTCGCGCACGACGCGGACGCGCCCCTGCCGGTTGATCACGCCGCTGCGAACCGAGCAGCCGGCGATCGTGCCGATGCGCGAGATCTTGAACACCTCGCGCACTTCGGCTTCGCCGAGGATGACTTCGCGCTCTTCGGGCCGGAGCATGCCTTCCATCGCCGCGCGCACGTCGGCCACCGCCTCGTAGATGATGCGGTAGAGCTTGATCTCGACGCCTTCGCGCTCGGCGGCCGTACGCGCGTTGTTGTCCGGACGCACGTGGAAGCCGATGATGATCGCGCCCGCCGTCTTGGCGAGCAGAATGTCGCTCTCCGTGATCGCACCGACGCCGCGATGGACGACGTCGACCTTGACCTCGGGCGTCGAAAGGCCGATGAGCGCGTCGGCGAGCGCTTCTGCCGGACCGCCCTGGTCGGCCTTGATGAGGATGTTGAGCGTGCGCGCGCCGCCCAGCGCCGACTGCGCCATGAAGTCTTCGAGCGTGACGCCGGCGCGGTTGCCGCGACGGCTCTTCGCTTCGCGATCGAGACGCTCGCGGCGTTGCGCGACTTCGCGCGCCGCCGCCGCGTCTTCGACGACGAGCAGCTGATCGCCGGCCATCGGCACGCCCTGGAAGCCGAGGATCTGCACCGGAATCGCGGGTCCCGCCTGCTTGACGGGCTTGCCGCGCTCGTCGAACAGGGCGCGGACGCGGCCCGAGTACATGCCGCAGATGAAGTCGTCGCCGACCTTGAGCGTGCCGTTCTGCACGAGCACCGTGGCGACGGCACCCTTGCCCGGATCGAGCGGGGCTTCGACGACCGTTCCCGTCGCGCGACGATTCGGATTCGCCTTGAGGTCGAGGATTTCCGCCTGGAGCAGGATCTGGTCGAGCAGCGCGCCGATGTTCGTGCCCTTCTTGGCCGAGATCTCGGTCGATAGGACGTTGCCGCCGAACTCCTCGAGCACGACGCCGTGCTGGAGCAGCTCCTGCTTCACCTTGCCCGGATTCGCCTG
Organism: uncultured Gemmatimonadaceae bacterium; assembly: GCA_963789315.1. Classification (GTDB taxonomy): domain Bacteria; phylum Gemmatimonadota; class Gemmatimonadetes; order Gemmatimonadales; family Gemmatimonadaceae; genus JAQBQB01. The sequence goes on from CAWBKI010000021.1 coordinate 14,126, forward strand.
CGGCAGGTCGATCTTGTTGATCGCGACGATGAGCGGCACGCCGGCGTTCTTGGCGTGCGAGATCGCTTCGATCGTCTGCGGCATGACCGAGTCGTCCGCCGCGACGACGAGGACGACGATGTCCGTCACCTGCGCGCCGCGGGCACGCATGGCGGTGAAGGCCTCGTGGCCCGGCGTGTCGAGGAACGTGATGTTCTTGCCGTTCGGCAGCGAGACGTGGTACGCGCCGATGTGCTGCGTGATGCCGCCCGCTTCGCCCGCGACGACGTTCGCCTTGCGGATGTAGTCGAGCAGCGACGTCTTGCCATGGTCGACGTGACCCATGATGGTGACGACCGGCGGGCGCGACACGCGATCCTCGGGCAGGTCCGCTTCCGCGGCGATTCCCCCTTCCTCGGCCTGGTACTCGTCTTCGCGAACCGCCTGGAAGCCGAACTCGCCGGCGATCAACTCGATCTGGTCGAAGTCGAGGCGCTGGTTGATGGTGACCATCAGGCCGAGCTTCTTGAACGCGAACGCGACGATCTGCGTCGCGGGCACCTTCAGGATCTGGGCGAGCTCGCTGACCGTGATGAATTCGTTGACGCGAACGGTCTTGCGCTCGCGCTCCGCCTCGGCGGCGCGCGCCGCTTCGAGATCTTCGCGAGTTCCACGACGCATGTCGCTCGCGTTGCGCCGCGAGGGCGCGCCACGCATCGACGCCATCGTCTTCGCGATGTTCGCATCCACCGCTTCCTGGTCGACGGCGCCGCGCTTGCCCTTCTTGCGCCGTCCTCGGTCCATGACGCCGCTGCTCGGGCCTGCCACCCATCCCGCCGCCAGCGCCGCCACCACCACCTCCGCCGCCACCCATGCCGGGGCGCTTGTCGTCGCGACGCGGTGGCGCAGCGCCACCGCCCGGCGCCGCCGACGCGATCGGACGCGGCGGGAATCCGCCGCTGCTGGCGACCGGACGTGGACGCGGCGCGCCCGGCGTGATCGGACGCGGACGCGGACGATCGGACGTCAGGCGCACCGGGCGCTGGCGACCGCGTTCGCGCGCGCGCCATCATGCGCCACCGGCCGCGTGATCTCGGCCTCGCGCTCTTCGCGCTCCTCGAGTTCGGCGGCAGCGGCCTCCTCGCGCATGCGGCGGTCTTCTTCGGCGCGCACGCAGCTCGGCGCGTTCCGCCTCGATGCGCGCGGCTTCGGCGGCGGCCTGCTCGCGAGCGTCGGCCGCTGCCTGAGCGGCGGCCGCGGCGGCCGCTTGCTCTTCCGCGGCAGCTTGAACGTCGGCGGCCTTTCGGCGACGCCGGATCGGTCTCGGCGGAAGCGGGCGTCGGTACGGGAGCGGGTTCGGGCGGCGCGGCGGCCGTGCGCCGGCGGCGCGCCGCCGGCGCGGGCGCGGCCTTCTGTTCGGCGCGCACGCGCTTTTCACGTTCCCATCGAGCGCGGATGCGTGCGACCTGGTCGTCGGTGAGCATGCTCACGTGGCTGCGAAATGGAATGTCCATCTGACGAAGTAGCGAGGCTACTTCTTCGACGGACATTCCGAATTCGTTCGCCAACTCACCGACCGAAAGCTTGCTCAAACATCCTCCTGAATGGTTCGGGTTCCGCGGGCCGAGGCCAGCGTCCGAACCCCGGCAGCCAACTGCCGATCGACGATGCCAACGACGGCCGTTTGGTCCCGGCCGACGGCGGCGCCAAGCTCCGCGGCGGACGGTACTTCCATAAATTTAACTCGCCGAGCCTTCAGCAGCGGTACGATCTTGTCTCGGCTGTTCTCCGAGGCGTCGCTCGCTACCACCGCGAAAATCACCTTGTTTCGCCTCGCGGCTTCACGTACTTGTTTCACTCCCACCACCACACCGCGACTGCGCACGCCGAGGCCCAGCAGGCGGAAGACCCGCGGGTGCTCTCGGCATCCGTCGTCACGCCGCCGTGTTCCCTTCTCCCCCCGCTCCGCCGGCCTGAGCGCCCCTCGACTCTCGTCGCCACCGGCGTCTTCCGTCGTGAGCTCGTCGATCAGCGCCATGATGCGATCGGCTTCTTCGGGCGCGATGCCCGGGAGCTTGAGGAAGTCCTCGCGCTCGAGATCGATGATGTCGTTGAGCGTTCGATACCCGGCCTCGTCGAGCACGGCCACCGTGGCCGGCGGCATGCCGGCGATCTCGGTCAAGCGAACGTCGGCCATCTCTTCGGTTTCCTCGGGGAGCGGGGCGAAGATCTGTCCTTCGCCGCCGCGCTCCAGCCACTCGCGGCTGGAGTAGAGGTCGATCTTCCAGCCGGTCAGCTCGGACGCGAGGCGAACGTTCTGACCGTTGCGGCCGATGGCGAGCGAGAGCTGATCCTCGTCGACGACGGCCTGAATCGTCTTGGTGCTCGGATCGCTGAAGACGCGCGCGACCTTGGCCGGCGCGAGCGCCAGCTTGGCGAAGCGCTCCGGATCGGGCGACCACGGCACGATGTCGATTCGTTCGCCGTTCAACTCGTTGACGACGGCCTGCACGCGCGAGCCCTTGAGACCGACGCACGCGCCGACCGGATCGATCGAGTCGTCGCGCGAGAAGACGGCGATCTTCGTGCGGCTGCCGACTTCGCGGGCGGCCGCGCGGATCTCGACGATGTTCTGCTGAATCTCCGGCACCTCGAGCTTGAAGAGCGCCTTGACGAAGAGCGGGTCGCCACGGCTCAGAATGAGCCGGGGCCCCTTGGGCGTTTCCTCGACGCGCTTGAGCACGGCGCGAATCGGCTCGCCCTGGTGGAAGTGCTCGCGATGGTTCTGCTCGCGATACGGAATGATCGCTTCCGCTTCGCGGAACTTGTTGAGCATGACGACGAGCTTGCCGCGCTCGATCTGCTGGATCTCGCCGGAGAGCAGGTCGCCGACGCGGGTCGCGAACTCGTCGCGGATGCGCGTGCGCTCGCCTTCGCGGACGCGCTGGATGATGCGCTGCTTGGCCGCCTGGACCGCGGCGCGTCCGAAGACGGCGAAGTCGATCGGCTCTTCCATCACGTCGCCGGGCTCGAAGCTCTCGTCGAACGCCTTGGCGTCGTCGAGGGAGATCTGGTTGCTCGAATCTTCGACCGTCTCGACGACGGTCTTGAGGAGCACGATCTTGATGTCGCCCTTGCCGTCGTCGATGTCGACTTCGGCTTGCACGTTCGGGCCGTACTTCTTGGCGAGGGCGGCGAGGATGCCGTCCTGGAGCAATGCGTACAGTTCCGCGCGATCGAGCTGCTTTGTGTTCGATACCTCGCGAAACGCGGCCAGGATCTCTGCAGAACTGACCATCCAGGACTCCTCGTGAATGTCTCCGCCCCGCGGCGCCGAACGCCGACGGGTACCGTGCACCATCGATTACAGATGAAACGCCAGCCGCGCCTCCTTGACGGCCGCCAGCGGAATGCGACGCACCGCTCCGTTCTCGAGCTCGAGCACCGCGACCTCGCCCGCCGACTCCGCTTCCCCTTCCACCGCCATGATTTTTCCTTCGACCCGACCACCGTGCTCCGGGCTCAGCACGTTGGCCCACTCGCCGACGAATCGCCGCCAGTCGGCGCTGGTCCGCAACTGACGCTCGCCCGGCGACGAGACCTGCAACACGTACTGCGGCGCGACGATCCCGCTTCCGTCGAGCCGCGCTTCCAACGCCCGCGACGCAAGCGCACAGTCGTCGATCGTGACCGCCGCTCCGTCGCGCCGATCGATGCGAACCTCGATCAGCGGCCGGTTCCGCGTCCCGCCACGCCGGAGCTCGACGAGGTCGTAGCCGACCGAGTCAAGCTCCTGCGCCACAACATCTTCCAGCGCGTCCTTCACATCGAGTCGAGGAAGTCGTCAAGAACAAAAAAATGTGGGGAGCCTCCCCCACATTTCACTCGCGGCCCAAAGAACCGCGCAGCATGGACAATGTAATGGCGGAACTAGAACGCGGGAAGGGGCGGCACAAGGGCCGTACCTTCCCGCGTTTTCTCAGCCGAAAGTGCGCCGAGCCAGAATACCCTCGTCAGCCTTGAGGGTTCACTTGCGGCGTCGAGAGTGTAAAGCTCTGTGTGGCACCCGAGGCCGCCGTCGCCGTCACGGTCATGACCGCACCCGCGACCGCCGGGGCGGTCAACGTCACGGAGGTCAGACCGTTGGCGTCCGTCGTCGTCGCCGTGGCGCTCAGCGTGCCGCCGCCAACGACGCTCCAGGCCACGCCAGCGGCGCCAATGCCCGTGCCACCGGCGTTGGCCACCTTGACGACCATGGGCAGAGAAACCGCCCCTTCGTTCACGACCTGGTTGTCGCCGCTGATTTTCGCGAGCGTTGCTCCCGCCGCCGAGGCGGTCGCGGTGATCGTCACCGACGCGCCGGTCGCGATCGACGCGGTCAGCGAATCGAGGCCGACCGACGTGCCCAGCGTCCAGAGCGTAATCGCGTCGCCGTTGGAGTCCGTCAGCGAGCTGGCCACGCTCACCGAGCCGCCCGCGCCGACCACGGCCCAGGCCACCGACACGCCAGCGAGCGCGTTGCTGTTCTGATCCGTCACGTGCACGCTGATCGGAAGGGCGAGCTGTTGGCCCGCCGTTCCCGTTTGGCCGTTGCTCCCGGCGTTGACCGTAACGAAGGTCGCGATGACCCCTACGACGTTGTTGTCGTTGTCGCTACACGCGACCGCGAGCATCGTGCTGAGCGCCGTGACCACCGCGAGCGAAACACGCGTCACTTTCACCGTCTCCTTCACCATGACCCTACCTCCCATCCCGCTGCGTTGACTGTTTGCTTTCTCGCGCCCCCGGCCATCGCCGGCATCGCCGATCCGGTGGCTCGCGCGACTGTGGCCCGCCACGTTACTGCCCGGCGCGAGCCCGGAGCCGTTGCACGCGCCGCAAACCTTGGGACCAGCCCGTTGCCGATTCGCGGTCCCGTCCGTTCTTTTCGAGTCGAGAGACCGAACCGAGTTGGTCCTTCCCTCGTTCTCGCCCCGACAAAAAATCCACGACGATGTGGTCAAGAACTGCGCCGACGACGGCGAGTTTCGTCTTATTCGCGATGTCGAATGCTGTTGCGCAGCGTGACACGCTCTCATCCTCGCCGCGTGTGCCGCGCGATCGCGTGTCGATCGTTGCCGGGTTCGCCGACGGGCAGCGACGCGACGCCGTCGTTTCGCCGCTCACCTATCTCGGCAACGGCTACGCCGCCGCCGCCGCATATGATCACTTCGGCGAGCACTCCGCCGTCGCGGTCGTCGCCAACTGGGACGCGCAGCGGCTGCGGCCACAAGGCAACGTGAACGAAGCGACCGAACTGGTCGTGCAAGGCGGCCTGCGCGCCGCCGCGCTGCGGCGCCTGGCGGACGCCGGCGGTTGGACGTTCTCGGCGGGTGCATCCACCGGTCTCTGGGGCATCGGCACCGAACACCGCTATCCCGCGCCCTACGAAAGCCGCGCCGGCTTCTTCGCCGCGTTCGCGACGGTCGGACCGGCCGCCGAGCTGCGGCGGCCGCTCCTCGGCGGCGCCGCCCGGCTGGAGCTCGACGCGCCGCTATTCGGATTCTCTGATCGCAGCTACTCGGAGACCAAGGTCGACCAACCGCTGTGGAGCGTCGACCGCGTCGGCCCGCGGGAGATGCGCGCGCTGAACGGCGCGCTCACCTACGCGCCCGCGCCCCTGGGACGCGTCGGCCTGTTGTTCTCCTACAGATTCTCGATTCTCGACTACCGCGATGCGCAGCCCCTGCGCGCGGCGTCGCAGAGCTTCTCGATTGGGCTGACGCGCTACTTGGGCAGCCTCCCGCTCCGCCGATGAGGGCGCGCCGTCTCGCGTGCGTCGCGGCCGCGCTGATGGCGCTTGGCTGCGCGGACGTCGTCGGCCCGCCGGCGGCGACCGACCATGGCTCGCTCTTCGACGACCTGTGGCATCAGTTCGATCTTCACTATTCGTACTTCACCGTCGGGCGAGTGAACTGGGATTCGCTCGGCGCGTACTATCGCCCGATCGCCGTGTCCGCGCCGAACGACGTTCAGTTCGCGCGCGTGCTCGGCGCCATGCTATCCGAATTGAAGGACATGCACGTCTCGCTCTCGGCCGGACCCGCGGGCACGATGCGATACATCTCGCGGTTCGACACCACCTCCACGTATTTCAACGAAGTGGTGACCCTCGGCCGCTACGTCCGCATCCCGACGTCGACTCCGAGCGGGCACATCGAGTTCGGCCTCGCGAGCGACTCGATCGGATATGCGCGCATCCCCAGCTTCGACGGCGGCGACTGGTCTGGCGAGATGGACGACGCGATCCGCGGCATGCCCGGCATGCGCGCGCTGATCATCGACGTCCGCGACAATCCCGGGGGCGACTACATGCTCGCCGCCGCGCTGGCCGGCCGGTTCACCACCCAACGGCGCGTATACGGATACACGCGGCGCCGCAACGGGCCGCGGCACGACGACTTCACCGGCTTCTCGGAAGAGACCATCGCGCCCGCCGGCACGCACTTTGGCGGCCGAGTACTCGTGCTGGCGAACCGCCACTCGTTCAGCAGCGCCGAGGACTTCGTGCTCGCCATGCGGTCGATTCCCGGCGTCATGATCGTCGGCGACACGACGGCCGGCGCCACGGGCGGACCGATCGTCCGCGAGCTGGCCAACGGTTGGACCTATCAGCTGTCGGAGTGGATCGAGTATACGCCGGACCGCGTGCCCTTCGAGTCCATCGGTCTCGCGCCCACGATCTACGCGCGAACCACCGCCGACGACGCGTCGCGCGGAGTCGACGCGGTGGTCGAACGGGCGATGGCGCTCGCGCGGCAGCCTTGATCGGCCGGCGACGGGCGATCAGCCCGCGCTCGCGACCATCACGCCAAGCTGCCGCCCGCCGTCTCCGGCGCGATGCGAGAAGAACCGCGCGTTGTCGTGGCGCGTGCACCATGTGCTGATCGACACGTCCCGCACGCCCGCCTGACGCGCGTGGTCGGCGATGAGGGCACGGAGGTCGACCCGCGTCGGTCGTCCCGGGTTCGTGCCGGTGAGCTCGGCGTAAACGTCGCCGCTCACCTCGTAGCAGTCGCCGCAGATCGCCGGGCCGAGGTGCACGCGCAACTCTTCGGCGGCGACGCCGCGCTTCACCAGCGTGTCGATGCCGCGCTCCACGATGCGCGCCGCCGTCCCCCGCCAGCCCGAGTGTAGCAGAGCAATCGCTCCCGACTCGTGCGCGATGAAGACCGGCACGCAGTCGGCGACGGTGACCGCCAGGGCGGTGCCGCGATCCATCGCGACGTGGCCGTCCGCGTCGTCGGCGCGGAGCCATCCCTCCCAGCACGTCGCGTGCACCAGAACCGTCGAGCCGTGCACCTGGCTCGCCGTCGCGAGGCGCGGGCCGGCGCCGCGAAGCTCGCGCCGCAACGCCGACCATCGCTCGGTCACCGCTTTGGCCGGCTCGTCGCTCGCCAATCCGAAGCTGCCGACGTCACGGGTCGTCGTGAATGCGAGCACGCCGAGATCGGCGAATCCGGGCGCGATCTCCGACTGACCAACGACGTTCATTTCGACCGCCGATCCTCCACGCGCTCGATTCGCGCGCCGATGCGCGCGCAGCCGCTCGTCGATGCGCTCGTACCCGCGCTCGATCTGGCCGACGTTGTTGATCGTGCTCTCGCCCTCGGCGCACAGCGCGGCGATGAGCATCGCCATGCCCGCGCGAATGTCGGGCGATTCGACCGTGCTCCCCCGCAGCCGCGACGGTCCGGAGACGAGCGCGCGGTGGGGATCGCAGAGCACGATGCGCGCGCCCATGCCGACCAGTTTGTCGACGAAGAAAAGGCGCGACTCGAACATCTTCTCGTGGATGAGAATGAGCCCTGTGCACTGTGTCGCGGTCACGAGCGCGATGGACATCGTGTCCGCCGGGAACGCGGGCCACGGTTGATCCTCGAGCTTGGGCACGTGCCCCCCGAGATCGCTCTGAATCTCGCGCTCCTGCTCCGCCGGGATGATGAGATCCGGGCCCTCGATCGTGCACGAGATGCCGAGGCGCGCGAACCCCATCAGCGTCGATCGAAGGTGCTCCACGCCGGCGTCGGCGATGCGGACGGTGGACCGCGTGACCGCGGCGAGCCCGATGAACGATCCCACCTCGATGTGATCCGGGCCGATTCGGTGCGTTCCGCCTTTGAGCGGCCTGGCGCCGTGAATCGTGAGGAGGTTCGTCCCGATCCCCTCGATATGGGCGCCGAGCGTGACGAGAAAGTTGCAGAGATCCTGGACGTGCGGCTCGCAGGCGGCGTTGCGGAGGGTCGTCATGCCCGTCGCGGCGACGGCCGCCATGATCGCGTTCTCTGTGCCGGTGACGCTCGGCTCGTCCAGAAACACGTCCGCGCCACGGAGCCCGGGGGTGCTCAGTCGAAAGTTGTCCGTCAGGTCGAATGACGCGCCGAGCCGCTCGAGCGCGAGAAAATGCGTGTCCACCCTCCGCCGGCCGATGACGTCTCCGCCCGGCGGGGGCAGCTCGATCTGACCGCATCGCGCGAGCAGCGGTCCCGCGAGAAGTATCGAGGCGCGTATCTTTCGGCAGAGGACCGGGTCGAGACTCGCCGCGCGCACGGTTTTGGCATGGACGTGAAGGGTGTTGCGCGCTTCCCACGAGATGTCGGCCCCGGTCGACGCGACGAGTTCCACGAGGGTCTCGACGTCGCGGATCCGCGGGACGTTTTCGAGCGTGACCGGCTGGTCGGTGAGAAGGGCGGCGCAGATGATCGGCAGCGCGGCGTTCTTGTTGCCGGATGGACGGACGGTGCCGGAGAGGGGGGCGCCGCCCTGAACGATGAACTGCGAAGCCGTCATGTGCGGAAGTCGCTCGCGCAAAGGTGTGGTCGGAGCGAAGAATGACCGGGGGCCCAAGCCAAGGTCAATGCCGCTGTTCGCTTGCACTCGTCGAAAGTCGTCCGTAGGATGCGCCGCGTTGGAGCCGTCGTCCCGAGCCCTGACCCACGATGACTGACATCTTCCAGCAGATCACCGCGATCAGCACCGCCGTCATCGGCGTGTCGCTCGTCGTGCTGATCGTGCTGATCGTCGTCGCCGCGGTCCGGACGCGCACCGCGGGCAAGCGGCTCGAGCAGCTGTTCCAGCGGACGCTCGACGACCTGCGGCCCCTCATCGACCGAAGCAAGGCGATCTCCGAGGACGTGTCGGCCATGACGCACTCGATCCGCGGCGACGTGGCCGCGGTGAGCGAGACCGTCACGGCGGCCAACGAGCGGGTGCGCGCCGCGCTCACGGCGACCGAGGAGCGGCTGGCCGAGTTCGACGCGCTTCTCTCGGTCGTCCAGAGCGAGGCCGAGGACATCTTCATCTCGACCGCTGCGGCCGTACGCGGCGTGGGCCGCGGCGCGGCTTCGCTCGGCCGGCGCCGTGGGACAAACCTTGCGTCCGTTGAAGCCGAGGACGCCGCCGCCGGCGGCGAGGTCCACGACGAAGAGGAGGGCGACGGCGATGCGATCCATGAGAGACCAAGCGAAGAGGTCCCAGAACCTGCTCCGCGAATTCGACCCCGTGCGCCTCGTCCGCGGGCCTCGTAGGCGTAACGCGGAGGTCGTCACCGCCGCCATCCTGGGCGCGGCGGTGGGCGCCGGCCTCGTCTATCTCCTTGCACAGCGGTCCGGAGGGCGCGGCGGGCGGTCGCTAGGGCCGATGATGCGCGGCCTCCGCCGCAACGTCGCCGAGTACGCCGGGAGCGCGCGCGAAGCCATCGACGACGCCGTCGAGTCGGAGCTCAAGGACCTGCGCCGCTCGATTCGGCGACAGCGCAAGCGCTTTGGGGTCTGACGTGCGCCGGCCCGCGCGCCGGGGGGGGGCGGCACGGGTGCCGACCTGCCTCTGGCTGGCGGTCGTGCTCGTCGTTGTCGCGCCGGCCGTCGCGCACGCCTGGACGCCGGGCACGCACGTGTTCCTCGGCGACGCGGTGATTCGTTCGCTCCAGTTGCTGCCGCCGACGGTCGCCGCCCTGCTGAGCGAATTCCCATACGACTTCTTGTACGGATCGATCGCCGCCGACACGAGCATCGCCAAGAAGTACGCGCCGGCCGGCCGCCACTGTCATTCGTGGACGGTCGGCATGGAGATCTACGACAGCGCGGCCGAGCCGCAGCTCCGCGCGTTCGGGCTGGGCTACCTCGCGCACCTCGCCGCCGACGCCGTCGCCCACAACTATTTCGTGCCGCGCCAGTTGGCGGTCACGTCGAGCACGTCGTCGCTCGGCCACTCGTATTGGGAAAGCCGGTTCGAAACGCACCTCGGCACCGAGGTCGCCCGGCGCGCACGCGAGTTGATTCTGATCGACCACTCGCGCTCCGACGGACTGCTCGACCGGGTGTTGAGCCCGACGATCTTCAGCACGCCGACAAACCGTCGAATCTTCCGCGGCATGGTGATCGTGGCCGACAACGAATCCTGGCAGCGGATCTTTCAGCTGCTGCGGGAGAACAGCCGCTGGGATCTCGCCGAGGACGACGTGAGCCGATACCTCGCGCGCGCCTACGACTACATCATCGATCTGCTGATGCGCATGGACCGGGCGGAGCCGTATCTGCTCGACCCGTCGGGTGACGCGGCCCTTCGCATGGCGAAGCGCATTCGGCGGCGCGTGCTCCGCGCGGAAGGCGAGGAGCGGCTACACGACGAGGCCGAGCGGCAGTTCGGATTGCCGGCCACGTCGCTGGCCTTCGCCGCGAAGCTCGCCGCTCCGCTCTACGAGCCGGCGCGCGTCGCCAGCAACTGATTCACGCGCTTCGGGTCGGCGCCGCCGCCCGATTTTTTCATCACGAATCCGACCAGCACGCCTTGCAGCCGCCGCTCTCCACGAAGGAAGCGGCCGGCCTCACCAGGGTGCTCGGCGAAGACTTCGTCGATCCACCGCGCGAGGGCGTCGTCGTCGGTGACCTTGAGCAGGCCCTCGCGCTCGGCGATCGCGCGCGGTTCGCCGCCGCGCTCGGCCATCGCGGCGAAGATCTGTTTCGCCGCGGTGTGGCTGACCACGCCGTCGCGGACGAGCGCCAGTAGCTCGCCCAGCCCGGCAGGGCGGACGCGCAGCTCGTCGATCGGCCGACCCGACGCCTTGAGCGACGCGAGGACCTCTCCGAGCACCCAGTTCGCCGCGGCCTTGGGATCGCCGCTCCCCGCCGCCAGCTCGTCGAAATAGTCGCCGAGCGCGCGGCTCGACGTGAGCACGCCGACGTCGTACGGCGTGAGCGACGGATACGCGCGTCGTGAACCGCGCGGCGCGCGCCGCCGGCAGCTCGGGAAGCTCGCGACGGATCCGCTCGATCCGCTCGCCCGCCACGACAAGTGGAGGAAGGTCGGGATCAGGGAAGTACCGGTAGTCGTGGCTTCCCTCCTTCGACCGCGCCGGCCGCACCTCCTCCATCGTGCGCGTCCCAGAGCATCGTCTGCTGTTCGACGCGTCCGCCGGCATCGAGCAGCGCCGCCTGCCGCCGCGACTCGGCGTCGACGGCGCGGACGACGGCCGAGAACGAATTCATGTTCTTGATCTCGGTCTTGGTGCCGAGCGCGTCCGCGCCGGGGCGCCGAAGGCTGACGTTGGCGTCGACGCGGAGACTTCCCTCCTCCATGCTCACGTCGCTCACGCCGGCGTATTCGAGGATCTGCTTGAGCGTCTTGAGATATGCCTCGGCCTCGGCGGCGCTCCGGATGTCCGGCTCGCTCACGATCTCGACGAGCGGCACGCCGGCGCGGTTGAGGTCGACCGCGGTGGCGGCGGCGAACCGGTCGTGGATCGACTTCCCGGCGTCCTCCTCCATGTGGAGGCGCGTGATGCCGATCGTTCGCGGCTCGTCGCCGCGGCCCGGGAGCGTCACGCGGCCGTTCGTCGCCAGCGGCCGGTCGAATTGAGAGATCTGATAACCCTTGGGCAGGTCGGGATAGAAGTAGTTCTTGCGCGCGAAGACCGAGACGGGGTGCACCGTGCAATCGAGCGCGAGCGCGGCGCGGATCGCCAGCTCGACCGCGTGGTTGTTCAGGACCGGCAAGGCCCCGGGCAATCCCAGGCAGACCGGACACGTATGCTGGTTAGGCGGCGCGCCGAAATCGGTGGAGCATCCACAGAAAATCTTCGTTTTGGTCAGGAGGTGGACGTGCACCTCGAGCCCGACGACCATCTCGTAGCTCGTGCCGCCCGCCGCGGTCATCGGTGTGCCTCGGCGCCCAGCGACCGCTCGAGCGCGTAGGCTGCCGTGAACATACGCGCCTCGTCGAAATGGTTCGCGATCAGCTGCCCGCCGACGGGAAGCCCGGCGACGCGGCCGATCGGGAGCGACATCGCGGGAACACCGGCGAGGTTCGCCGTGCAGGTGAAGATGTCGCTCAGATACATCTCGTACGGATCGCTCTTCGCGCCGAGCGCGAACGCGGGAGTCGGCGTGGTTGGCGTGAACAATACGTCGACCCCGTTGTCGAACACCCGTGCGAAGTCGCGCGCGATGAGCGCGCGAACCTGCTGCGCCTTCCGGTAGTACGCGTCGTAGTAGCCGGCCGAGAGGACGTACGTGCCGAGCAGGATGCGGCGCGTCACCTCGGGGCCGAAGCCGCCGGAACGCGTGGCTTCGTACATCCCGCGCAAGCCGTCGCCGTCGATTCGCAATCCGTATCTCACTCCATCGAAGCGCGCGAGGTTCGACGACGCCTCCGCCGGCGCGACGATGTAGTAAACCGGAATCGCCAGCTCGGTGTGCGGCAGCGACACGTCGCGGATCTCGGCGCCGAGCGAGCGCAGATGCTCCAACGCCGCGTCGCATCGTTCGCGCACGCCGCGCTCGAGGTCCGCCGGGAAATATTCGCGCGGCCGGCCGACGACGAGGCCGTGCAGCGACGCGTCGCGGCCGCCGCGGTAGTCGCCGGCCGGGCGGCTCGCGCTGGTCGAATCGTTGGAGTCGTGTCCCGCGATCGCCTCCAGCGCCATCGCCGCGTCGTCCACGCCGCGGCCGAAAACCCCGACCTGATCGAGCGACGACGCGAACGCGACGAGCCCGAAGCGGCTCACGCGCCCATACGTCGGTTTCACGCCGACGACGCCGCAGAACGCGGCGGGCTGGCGCACGGACCCGCCTGTCTCCGACCCGAGCGCGATGGGGACGACGCCCGCGGCGACCGCCGCGGCCGAGCCGCCGGACGATCCGCCCGGCACGCGGTCGGGCGCGAGCGGATTGCGCGTCGGGCCGAACGCGCTGTTCTCGGTGGACGACCCCATCGCGAATTCATCCATGTTCGACTTGGCGACGACCACCGCGCCCGCGGCGCGCAAACGCGTCACCACCGTCGCTTCGAACGGGCTGACGTACCCTTCCAAGATCCGCGACCCGCACGACGTCGGAAGCGTGAGCGTGGCGATGTTGTCCTTCACGACGACGGGAACGCCGGCCAACGCGCCGACCGAACCGCCCTCGGTGCGCGCCTCGTCGCAGCGAACCTCGACCAGCGCGGCGTCGGCGAGCGCCGACGCGCGATCGAGGTGTAGCAGCGCGTTCAGCCCGTCGCGGCCCAGCTTGGCCGTGTTCGCGCGGTCCAGGGCGCGCGACACCGGATCGACCGCGGAAAGTCCGGCCTCCACCGATTCGCGCAGCGCAGCCGCCGAATCATGATCGACCGGCGCGGGATTCACGCGTCGTCGTCTTCGTGCGTCGACAGCCGCGGCACGAGGAAGAATCCGTCGCGTTCGCTGGGAGCGAACGCCGCAATCGGTCGCTGGAGCGCGACGGGTGGTCCCGAGTCCCCGCGCACGGCCGCGCCGTCGGCGCCGATCGCGGTCAGCGGGTCGACTTCGGTCGTGTCCACGCGCGACAACACCGTCATGTGCTCCAGGATCGTGTTCAGCTCGGCGACGAGCGCGCGAGCGCGATCGTCGGAAACGCCCAATCGGGCGAGCGACGCGATGTGGCGGACGTCGTCGATCGTCACCGCCATGTCACTCGTCTCCGCGCTCGAGGTTCGCCTGCGCGATGACGAGCGTCTTGCGACCGATCGCTTCGTCATCGAAATCGATCTTCACCTTGGCGTCGCGCCCGCTGCCCGCGAGCTCGGCGATCGTCCCAGTGCCGAACTTGCGATGTCGCACGCGGGCGCCGACGGCGAACACGGCGGCGTCCTGCGACTCGTCCTCGACGCTTCGCGCCCCACGCGCGCCGCCCCCGCCGAACGTGACGGGAACGCCCGGGCGTCGCGAAGCGGCTGACTCGCGCCGTGGCAGGTCGTCATCCCACGAAGAGATGCCGCCGCGCGGAGAGACCCCGCCGGATCGGCCATACCCGCGCCCGTACGCCTGGTGGTCCGCGCCGGCGCGCATGAACGCGCGCCCCGAGCTGCGCACCTTGATCGTGCTGCGCGACTCGAGCATCGCCGTCGGGATGCCGTCGAGGAATCCCGACGGCCGCGCGCCCAACAACTCTCCGTTGCGGCGACGTTCCTCGGCGTGCGTGAGATACAGCTTTCGCTCGGCGCGCGTGATGCCGACGTAGAACAATCGGCGCTCTTCCTCGAGCAGCGGCGGGTCGTCGTACGCTTTCGCCAATGGAAACAGACCGTCCTCGAGCCCCGTGATGAACACGACGGGAAACTCGAGGCCTTTGGCGTTGTGCAACGTCATGAGCGTCACCGCTTCGGCGTCGGCCGCCAGCGCATCGGAGTCGGCGACGAGGCTCGCGCGCTGGAGGAAATGGTCGAGCGGGCGCAGACCGACTTCGCCCAATTCGTCGGCCACCAACTCCGCCGCGCCGGTGATGAGCTCGCGGACGTTGTCCAACCGCTCGGCGGATTCCGGGCCTTCGGCCCGCAGGTAGTCGCCGTAACGGATCGCGTCGACGAGCTCGCGGAGCAACTCGTCCACCGCCGCTTCCTGCGCGCGTTCGCGCAGTCCGCCGATCAAACGGACGAACTCGGCCAGCGCGATGCGCGCGGCCGGCCGCGAGCGCGGCAACGATGTCCCCACGCTGCGCACCCTCGAACATCGGCACGCCGGACACGCGCGACGCTTCGGCGAGTTGGTCGATGGTGGTTTCGCCGAGACCGCGCTTCGGCACGCCCACCGCGCGGCGGAAGGCCTCGTCGTCGGCGGGATTCGCGATGAGCTTGAGATACGCCATCAAGTCGCGAATCTCGCGGCGGTCGTAGAAGCGGACGGCGCCGACGAGCCGGTATGGCATGGCTTGACGACGCAACGCTTCCTCGAGCGCGCGGCTCTGCGCATTGGTGCGATAGAGCACGGCGACGTCGCCGTATCCCGCGGGCGACTGACCGGACCGGCGCACGCCGATCTCACTCACGACGAAGTCGGCTTCGTCGCGCTCGTCGAGCGATCGCACGAGCGTGATCGGCTCTCCGGCACCGCGGGTCGCGCGCAGCGTCTTGCCCATTCTCGCCGTGTTCGCGCTGATGACGACGTTCGCCAGATCGAGGATCTGCGGCGTGGAGCGGTAGTTCTCCTCGAGGCGCACGACCGCTGCGTCGGCGAAATCCTTGTTGAAGTCCAGGATGTTCCGGATGTCGGCGCCGCGCCACCCATAGATGGATTGGTCGTCGTCACCCACGACGCACACGTTGCCGTGCTGGCCGCCGAGCAGCTTGATCAGCTCGTACTGGGCGCGGTTGGTGTCCTGGTACTCGTCGACGAGGAGATACTTGAACTGGTCGCGGTACCGTGCGAGGCGTTCGGGGTGGCGCTGGAGCATGCGCACCGGCAACACGAGCAAGTCGTCGAAGTCGACCGCGTTGGCGAGGCGCAGCGCTTGCTCGAGGCCTTTGAAGACCGGCGCCACCGCCTTGGAAAACGGATCCAACGCCATGCGCTCGTACTCCGCCGGCTCGACGAGCGCGTTCTTGGCATCGGAGATCGCCGAGTGGACGGCGCGCGGCGCGAACTGCTTGGGCGCGATTCCGTGCCGCTCCATCAGGCGCTTCACGACGCCGAGCGAATCGTCCTGGTCGTAGATCGTGTACGTCGGTGTACGGTCCACGAGATGCGCCGACGCGCGGAGCATGCGGGCCCCGATCGCGTGGAACGTGCCGGCCCACATGCCGGCGGGCGCGCTGCCGAGGAGCCGGCCGATGCGGTCGCGCATTTCGCCGGCGGCTTTGTTGGTGAACGTGACCGCGAGGATGTTTCGCGCGGCCACGCCTTCGATGTCGATGAGGCGCGCGATGCGCGTCGTGAGGACCCGCGTCTTGCCCGACCCCGCGCCCGCCAGGACGAGGAGCGGACCGTTCACATGGAGTACAGCCTCGCGCTGCGCCGGGTTGAGGCCCGCCGTCAACCGCTCGTCCAGCATCGTCTGCATCAATGAAGAATAATCTCGAACGTCGCGCCGGCCGCGGTCCCGCTTCCGCCAACGCCGGCGCCCGGCTCCGACGGCGCGAGCTGCAGCACGCCGTTGTGGTTTTCCTCGACGATTCGCCTGGCGAGCGAGAGGCCGATCCCCCATCCGCTTTGTTTGGTGGAGAAGCCGGGCTCGAACACGCGCGACCTGAGCTCGCGAGGCACACCGGGGCCGTCGTCGGCGACGCGAATCGCCACGCCCTCGGTGCCGGAGTGCGAGGCCGTCAACCGCACGCGGCCGCCGCGGCCGGCGAGGGCGTCGATGGCGTTCTTCGCCAGCACCTCGATGGCCCACTCGAGGAGCACGGCGTCGCCTTTCACTTTCGGCAGACCGGGCTCCTCGTCGTGCTCCACCACGATCGTGTTGGCGAGCGTCGGGACCCGCGCCTGGAAGTAGCGGGCGACGCGCGCCACGAGCGCGCCGGCGTCGACGTCGTCGAACTTCGGCTCGCGCCCGATGCGCTCGAACCGGTGGGCCACGCGGTCGAGGCGATCGAGGTCGGCGCGCATGTGCTGCGCCGCCGCGGCCGACGACTCGTCCGGCGCCCGCTCCTCCATCAGCTCGATCCATCCCGCCAGACTCGAAAGCGGAGTCCCCAGCTGATGCGCCGACTCGCGCGCCATGCCGGCCCACAGCCGCTCGCGCGCCGCGTCGCCGCGCGTCCGCACGATGTAGACCCACGCCAACAGCAGGATGGCCGCCATGCTCGCCTGCAGCGCCGGGATGATTCGCAGCCAACGCACCACGGACGGATCGCCGTAGTAGACTTTTCCAATGAGCGAGTCGGCAATCGGCGGATGCTCGCCCTGCAGCACGGCGACGTATTCCTTGATGCGTGAATCCGTGTCGGCGAGCGCGTGCTCAGGGTCGAACGGGAGGTTGGCGTGCCCGGCGATGACGCCGTTCGGATCGGTCAGGACGAGCGGGACGCCTTGGGCCTGAATGCTCTTCGACAGGTCGACGAGCGCCGCGTCCATCGCCCCGGGAGAGCTGTCGGCGAAGGCGTGGAAGACGCGGGCGTACATCTCCGTCGAGCGCCGCGCGTCAGCGCGCAGGTCGACGATCACCCGCTGGGTGTACCAGACGTACGACCCCAACAATACCAGAAACAGCGTGGCGACCAGCATCTCGGACCTGCTGCGCCGCATGGCCGGGGCTCAGCCGAGTGTGTCGACGCCGAGATACCCGCGAAGGGCGGCCGGAACGGTGACCGTTCCGTCGGCGTTCTGATGATGCTCCAGCAAACAGGCGATCGTGCGCGGGAAGGCCAGCCCCGATCCGTTGAGGGTGTGCACGAACCGCGGCTTCTCGCCCTTGGCGGGACGATACCGGATGTTCGCGCGGCGCGCCTGAAAATCGGTGAACGTGCTGCACGACGAGACCTCGAGCCACGCACCGACGCCCGGCGCCCAGCACTCGAGATCGTAGGTCATCGCCGAGCTAAAGCCGGTGTCGCCGGCGGCGAGCAACTTACGTCGATACGGCAGCTCCAAACGTTCGAGCATCGTTTCGGCGTGGCGCGTGAGCAGCTCGAGCTGCTCGGCCGACGTCTCGGGCGACGCGTACCGCACGAGCTCCACTTTGTCGAATTCGTGCGTGCGGAGGATGCCGCGCGTGTCCTTCCCCGCCGATCCCGCCTCGCGCCGGAAACACTTGCTGTAGGCGACGAACGCCATCGGCATCGCGTCGGCCTCGATGATCTCGTCGCGGTAGAGGTTCGTGACCGGCACTTCCGCCGTGGGGATCAGGAACAGGTCGTCGCCGCGCGTGCCGTACGCGTCGTCCTCGAATTTCGGAAGCTGTCCGGTACCGGTCATCGTCGCGCGATTGACGAGCAGCGGCGGCCACACTTCCTCGTAGCCGTGTTCCTCGCGATGCGTATCCATGAACATCGCGATGAGCGAGCGAATGAGCCTCGCCCCGAAGCCGCGATAGAAAACGAACCCCGAGCCGGAGACCTTCCCCGCCCGCTCGAGATCGATCATTCCGAGCGAGGCTCCCACTTCCCAGTGCGGCTTGACGCCGTCGCGGGCGCGCGGCGAGCCCCACTCGCGCACGATGACGTTGTGCGTCTCGTCGCCCTCGGGAACGGCCGGGAGCGTGACGTTGGGAATCTCGAGCAGCGTCTGGTCGAGGTCCCGTTGCGCCGCTGCTAGCTCATGCTCGAGCTTCGTGATCTCGTCGCCGAGCGCGCGTCCCTGGGCGATCAGCTCGTCCGCGTCTTCCTTGGCGCGCTTTCGCCGAGCGACTTCCTGCGAGTTGGCGTTCCGCGCCGCCTTTCGCTCTTCGACCGCCTGGATCAGCGTGCGGCGATCACGCTCGAGCTGGACGCCGCGGTCTATGACCGGCGCGAGGCCGTCGAGCGCGCCGCGGCGGCGGAGCCCATCGCGCAGCAGATCGACCTGCTCGCGGAGCATCCGAGCGTCGTGCATGCGCTAGTTCTTGGGCACGCCGTCGGCAAACGACACGAAGCCGCAATTCGGATCCACGGTGAACACGACCTTCATCGAGCGCGCCACGGGATCCACCGCCGTCACGATGACCTTGGCGTACAGGTTCTGGCCCGAGATCGCCAGCCCGCACGTCGTCTGGTCGTTCGATTGCGCGACGATCGTCACGTTGGCCGCACCGATGAGCGTCGTATCGGCGCGATATCCGCTCTTCGGAGCGGATATCAAGTTGTCGAACGACCCTTGCGACACCTGCAGGCCGACCGCGTGCGTCGGCGCGAGCGCCGAGGCGATCGTTCGCAGCGGCATGAACAACACGTGCCCCGCGCTGTCGATGTCGAAGGCGATGTCGAAGGCAAAGCTGGACGACGCCGACACGAGCTGCCCTGTGGAGATCTGCAGCGCAGTGGGAGCGCCGAGCGGCGCGCCGTTGATGGCGTAAATCACGCCGCTGTCTGTCAGCACCGGGAGCGACGCCGGCACGCCAGTGAGGTCGGTGCAGGAGATGGCGGTGACGGCGGCAGCGAGTGTCGCCAACGCGAAAATCGGGGCCGGAAGCGGCAAGAAACGACGAGTGGTCATTGGGGGAGTCGAGCGAAGGATACGGAGGCGTTGAGGATTCTTCAAGCGATTGGGGCCGCTTGACTTCGACCACTTCGATCTCTAGCTTCGCCACCACTTCGGGGGGAAGCGCGAACGAGGGAATGCCGAGCATCCGTGATCTGGTCGCTGCCATCCGGCAGCGCGAAGGAGTCGACGCCGCCGTCGTCCTCGGACGCGACGGGTTGTTGATCGACGGCCAGCTCACCGAGGGGCTCGAAGCCGACGACATCGCCGCCCGAATTCCCGCCATCCTGAGCTCCGCGGACGAGCTCGGCGTTGCCGCCAACCGCGGCGAACTGCTGACGGCGGTCCTCGAGCACCGCCATGGACTGGCGATCGTATCGGTGCTGACGGCAGACGCCGTCCTTCTCGTGCTCATGTCGCCCGGCGCCGCTGTCGGGCAACTGCTGCTCGAGATTCGACGCAACCGCGAACGCATCGCCGCTCTCGTCTAAGCGCATCGATTCGCCGTGTCCAACTCGCCCACGTGCCACGTGCTCGTCGCCGACGACGAACCGCACATCGGCCGCATCATCAAGATGAAGCTCGAGCAGGGGCCGTTTCGCGTCACTCTGGCGTACGACGGGCGCGAAGCCCTCGAGACGCTCGGTCGCGAGACCGACATCTGCCTCGTGATGCTCGACCTCATGATGCCGCACCTGAGCGGCCTCGATGTACTCACCGCGATGCGCCGCGATCCGCGGTGGCAGAAGATCCCGTGCATCATCCTCACGGCGGCCGGCCAGGAACAGCAGCATACCAGCGCCATGGCGCTGGGGGCGAACGACTTCCTGACCAAGCCCTTCAGCCCGAAGAAGCTGTACGCGCGCGCCGCCGAGTTGGTCGGCCTCGCGGCTGACGATTCGAACGTCGACGCCCCACCGCCCGCCGGATGAGCCGCTGGGCAGTGGTGCTCGCCGGCGGGGTCGGGTCGCGATTCTGGCCGCTGTCCACGCCGTCGCGCCCCAAACAATTGTTGCCACTCGTCACCTCGCAGCCGCTGCTCGCGGACACGGTGGCGCGGCTTCGTCCTCTCGTGTCGTCGGATCGCACCTTGATACTCACGAGTGAGGCGTTGGTGCCAAGCGTGGCCGCGCTCCTCCCCGACGTGCCGCGATCCAACATCCTCGCCGAGCCAAGGCCGGCGGGAACCGCGGCCGCCCTGACTTGGGCCGCCCAAGAGATCGCGCGCCGCGACGGCCCGTCCGTCGTCATGATGTCGGTGCACGCCGACTGGGCGGTCGGCGACCCGGCGGGATTCCAGCAGTCGCTGACCGTCGCGGCCAAGACCGCCGAGCAGCACCACGTGCTCGTGACCGTCGGCGTCGTGCCCACCCGCCCCGATCCGGGGTTCGGATACATCCAGCCCGGCGAGGCGCTCGACGACGAAACAGGGGGCGGCGCGCGCCGGGTGGCGCGGTTCGTCGAGAAACCCGACCGGGCGCGGGCCGAGCAGATGCGCCGCGACGGCTACCTGTGGAACTCGGGCATCTTCGTGTGGCGCGTGGGCGATTTCCTTGACGACGTCCGGCGCCTCACGCCGGAGGTGTCGCGCGCCCTCCACGCCAACTCCGACGACATGCTCGGGTTCTTCGGAGCGGTCACGCCGATCTCCGTCGACGTGGGCGTGCTCGAACGCAGCGACCGCGTCGTCGTGCTGGCCGGCGATTTCGGTTGGGACGACGTCGGCACGTGGGCCTCTCTGCGCCGCGTTCGGCGCACCGACGCCGCCGGGAACGCGGCGAGCGGGCGCCTCTACGCGATCGACGCCCGCGACAATGTCGTGCACGCGCCGGCGTCCACCGTGATCATGTACGGGGTCTCCAACCTCGTCGTGGTCATGGAGAACGACATGGTGCTGGTCACGACGACCGACCGGTCCGCCGATCTGAAAACGCTCATGGACGCGCTGCCGCGGGGCGTCCGGGAGCGGCCGTGAGCGCCGTCTACCTGTACGACGACGCGACGGCGCGACGATTCGAGCCGTTCGCCAGCACGCGCCCCGTCTCCGAGCTCGTCGCCGGCGTCTCGCTCATCCGCGAGCGATGGCGGCAGCACATGCAGCCGAGCAACGGCCTGTTCTTCATGGCGGGCGAGCGGCACGCGGACTTCGACGAACCGGGCGCCGTCGCGGCGAACGGCGTGATTCCCGCCGGCTCGATCATCGTGAACAGCCGCTGCGTTCCTCAGTTGCCGGCCGACCCGCAGGCGGTCGCGAGACGCGTCGCCCCGTGCACGATGTGGCGCTGCGGGAATCAGATGGCGGCGATGCGGCTCCGCGAGCCGATGGACACGTTGGAATTCGCCGACGGATCGCTCACGCTCGACGAGATCGCCGCCGGCACGGGCGCGATCGCCGAGGTGCACGGCTGGTGGCTCGAGGACGTCTGGGACTTGATTCGGCTGCTGCAGGACCAGCTGACGCACGACATTCCGATCGCCACGCGCGGGATGTCGGGGTCGCTGCCGCGGGACGCGACGATTCTCGGCGACCAGCCGATCTTCGTCGCGCAGGACGCCGTCGTCGAGCCGTACGTCGTGCTCGACGCGTCGGCCGGCCCGATCATGGTCGGCGCGGGATCGCACGTCCGCGCGTTCACGAGGATCTCCGGCCCCTGCTACATCGGACGGCACGTGACGGTGCTCGGCGGCGACGTGACCGGCAGCTCGATCGGCGACTGGTCGAAGGTTCGCGGCGAGTTGAGCACGAGCATCGTGATCGGCCACTCGAACAAGGGACACGACGGCTTCGTCGGCCACTCGTACCTCGGCCGATGGGTCAACGTCGGCGCCGGGACGATCACGAGCAATTTGAAGAACACGTATGGTCCGGTCTCGATGTGGACGCCCGACGGCGTCCGCGACACCGGCATGCAGTTCCTCGGCACGATGTTCGGCGACCACGTGAAGACGGGCATCGGGCTGCGGCTGACGACGGGAACGGTCATCGGCGCCGGGTCGAACGTGTACGGCGCGATGCCGCCCAAGGTCGTCGCGCCCGTTCTCGTGGGGCGACGGGTGGCCGTACACGCTGCATCACGCCGACAAGTTCATCGAGGGCGCGACACGCATGATGGCGCGCCGATCGGTTACGTTGAGCGAACGCGGAAGGCGGCACCTCGCCGCGGCGCACGCGAGCCGGTGGGTCCTCGAGGAGCGCGAATCGTGAAGCTGTGGATGCTCGGGAGCGGCAGCCGGGGCAACGCGATCCTCGTCGAGTGCGACGGGTCGCGCATCCTGATCGACTGCGGCTACGGCACGCGCACGCTGGCGGGACGCCTCAAGACGATCGGGGTGAAGCCGGATTCGATCGACGCGTGTCTCGTGACGCACGAGCACGGGGACCACGTGCACGGCGCGAAGTCGGCGATGAAGCGCTGGGGCTGGGAGCTGTACGCGACGCCGGCGACCGCGCGCGCCGCGAAGCTCGCCGGTCCGCACGTGAACCGGTTCGCCGCCGGCACGACGATCCACTTTCCCACGATGACGGTGAGCACGACGCCGACGCCGCACGACGCCCGCGAGTCGGTGGGATTCGTCGTGACGAGCAAGTCGACCGGGGCGCGGGCTGGCATGTTCTACGACATCGGCCACGTGAGCCGCGCGATCGCGCGCGCGTGCCAGTCGCTCGACATCCTGGTCCTCGAGTCGAACCACGACGACGAGATGCTGCGGAACGGTCCGTACGGTCCGTGGCTGCAAGCGCCGGATCGCGTCGAAGGTCGGGCACCTGAGCAACACGACGCCGCCGCGTTCGCGCGCGAGGCGGTGACGCGCGAGACGAATCATCTCGTGCTCGCTCACTTGAGCGAGAAGTGCAACACGCCGCGCGTGGCGCTGACGACCATGCGCGGCGCGCTGGCCGAAGTCGCGCTTCAAGGGCACGATCACCGCCGCGAAGCAGGACGCCGTCGTCGGCCCGTTCGTGCCGCGGTGCCAAGCGCGCCGAAAAGCCGCTGCAGTACGCGCTCTTCGCCTCGCCGCGTCCTCCGCACGCCCGCCCCCGCACTCCTCCCGCGCGCCGAACGCAAAACGGGCCGCCCAATGGGCGGCCCGTTCTGTTTTCCGTGTGCCTCGTGCCTAGTACATCCCGCCCATGCCGCCCGGCGGCGCCGGCGGCGCGGACTTTCTTCTCCTTCTTCTCGACGATCAGCGCTTCGGTCGTGAGGAGCAGACCGGCGATCGACGCGGCGTTCTGCAGCGCCGTGCGCGTCACCTTGGTCGGATCGATGACGCCGGCCTGCACGAGGTTCTCGTACGTGTCGGTGAGCGCGTTGTAGCCGAACGCGTCGTCCTTCGAGTCGCGCACCTTCTCGAGGACGATCGAGCCTTCGCCACCCGCGTTCTGCACGATCATGCGGATCGGCTCTTCGATGGCGCGACGGATGATGTCGACGCCGATCTGCTCGTCGGCTTCGCCGAGCTTGAGCGTCTTGAGCGCGCGCTGCGCGCGGATGAACGCCACACCGCCGCCCGGGACGATGCCCTCTTCGACCGCGGCGCGCGTCGCGTGCAGCGCGTCTTCGACGCGGGCCTTCTTCTCCTTCATCTCGGCTTCGGTCGCCGCGCCGACGTTGATCACCGCGACGCCGCCGGCGAGCTTCGCCAGACGCTCCTGGAGCTTTTCCTTGTCGTAGTCCGACGTGCTGGTGTCGATCGCGACGCGGATCTCCTTGATGCGGCCCTGGATCTTGTCCTCCGTCGCCGGCGCCGTCGATGATCGTCGTGTTGTCCTTGTCGACGACGATGCGCTTGGCGCGGCCGAGGTCCGTGATCGACGGCGTTCTCGAGCTTGAAGCCGACTTCCTCGCTGATCACCTGGCCGTTGGTCAGGATGGCGATGTCCTGCAGCATCGCCTTGCGGCGATCGCCGAAGCCCGGCGCCTTCACGGCGCAGACCTTGAGCGTGCCGCGGAGCTTGTTGACGACCAGCGTCGCCAGCGCTTCACCTTCGATGTCCTCGGCGATGATGAGCAGCGGCTTGCCCTGCTGCGCGACCTTCTCGAGCACCGGGAGCAGGTCCTTCATCGACGAGATCTTCTTGTCGTGGATCAGGATGTAGCGCGTCCTCGAGCACCGCTTCCATCTTCTCCGGATCGGTGACGAAGTACGGCGAGACGTAGCCGCGGTCGAACTGCATGCCCTCGACCGTCTCGAGCGTCGTCTCGAGGCCCTTGGCCTCTTCGACCGTGATGACGCCGTCCTTGCCGACCTTCTCCATCGCGTCGGCGATCAGGTCGCCGATTTCCTGGTCGTTGTTCGCGGAGATGGTGCCGACCTGGGCGATCTCCTTCTTGCCGGTCGTCGGGACGCTGATCTTCTTGAGCTCGTCGACGACCGCGTTCACGGCCTTGTCGATGCCGCGCTTGATCGCCATCGGGTTCGCGCCGGCCGTGACGTTCTTGAGGCCTTCGCGGAAGATCGCCTGGGCGAGCACGGTCGCGGTGGTCGTGCCGTCGCCGGCGTTGTCGCGACGTCTTGGTCGCGACTTCCTTCACCATCTGCGCGCCCATGTTCTCGAGCGGATCGGAGAGCTCGATCTCCTTGGCGACGGTGACGCCGTCCTTGGTGACCGTCGGCGCGCCGAACTTCTTGTCGATGACGACGTTCCGGCCCTTCGGACCGAGGGTGACCTTCACCGCCTCGGCGAGCTGATCGACGCCGCGCTTGAGTGCCGCGCGCGCATCGACGTTGAAATGGAGTTCCTTGGCTGCCATGGGCGAAATCTCTATAGTGAGTTGTCTAATTCAAAGCGCGAAATGGCGGACCGGCTGCTCAGGACAGGACCGCGAGAACGTCGGACTCGCGGAGGATCAGAAGCGGCTCGTCGTCGATCGTGACTTCGGTGCCGCTGTACTTCCCGTACAGCACCTTGTCGCCGACCTTGACGTCCATCGGGACGCGCTTGTCCTTCTCGAACCGGCCCGGGCCAACGGCGATGATCTCGCCCTGCTGCGGCTTTTCCTTCGCGGTGTCGGGGATGTACAGACCGCCGCGCATCTGCTCGGTTTCTTCGAGCGCGCGGATGACGACGCGATCGGCCAACGGGTTGACCTTGATGCTGGTCTTGGTGGCCATATTGGGTGCTCCTCCTTGCTCTGGCTGCGATGACGTGATGGCGAAATGCCTTAGCACTCAACGCCTGCGAGTGCTAACAGCCCTGAAGTCTAGGGACGCCAAGCAAGTGAGTCAAGCGCCTCTCACACCAGCGGCAATACCGTAACTCGTTCGTGACGAACGGCTTAGAGTCTTCTTTCGCTCAGCGCGAGGATGCTGTACGCCAGCGCGAGCCCCTGGAGCGTCAGGTGCGGCTCCACGCGATCGAACGACTGACACAACTCCGCCATCGTCGACGCGAAGCCGCCCGTCGCGATCACCATCGGCTCGCTCGGCCGCGGCCACTCGCGCTTGATCCGCCCCACGATGCCGTCGATCGCGTCCGCGGCGCCGAACATCACGCCCGCGCGAATGCACTCCTCCGTACGCCGACCGATCACTCGCTTGGGGATCGACAGCTCCGTCGCCGGAAGCTTGGACGTCCGCCGCGTGAGCGTCTCCGACGACGTCAGTATGCCGGGCGCGATCACGCCGCCCAGAAAAACGCCGTCGGACGTGATGCAGTCGAACGTCGTCGCCGTGCCGAGGTCCACGACGATCGCGTCGCGCCCATAGAGACGGCTCGCGGCGAGCGTGTTGATCAGGCGATCCGCGCCCACGGTGAGCGGCTCGTCCACGTCGAGCGTGATCGGCAATCGCGACGACGCGTCGACGATGAGCGGCGCGCCCACCGTGAAGTAGGCCTGACACCCCTGGGAGAGCGGACCCGTCACGCGCGGGACCACCGATCCGATCGCCACGCCGTCCACGGCGTCCGGCATGAACTCGCTCGCCGAGAGCAACGAACGAAGCAGCACGCCGAATTCGTCGGGCGTGCGCGGGACGTCCGTCATCACGCGCCAGTGTCCGCGCAGCTCGGTTTCCTGGAACAAGCCGATGGTCAGCTCGGTGTTGCCGACGTCGAAGACGAGAATCACGTCGCCTCCTCTTGGAGCACGAGAGATCCGGCGCGCACCGCGGCGATGCGCGAGCCGGTGTTGATGAGCAGCGCCCCGGTATGGTCGATCCCCGCGACGCGCCCGACGATCGGCTCGACGCAGCCCTGCCCCGCCGCGATGTCCCGCGCCGCGTACTCGGCCAACTCCGACTCGGTCAGGTGACCCTGCGCCGCGGCCGCGGCGCGGAGCAGCGGCACCGCGGCGCGCAGAACGCCGAGCCGCGTCGTTCCGGCGGCGAGACCGATGGCGCGCGGCTCGTCGGTCGGCGCGACCACGTTGATGCCGACGCCGACCGCGACCCACTCGATCGCGCCGTCGCGCCAGCGCGCTTCGGCGAGCACGCCGGCGAGCTTGTGGCCGGCCGAGTAGACGTCGTTCGGCCACTTCAGGTGAACGTGCTCGGAGGCGAATGGCTCGAGCGCGCGCGCCAGCGCGAGGCCGACGCGCAGCGACAACACGTCGGCGCGACGCGGGATCGGTGGGGCGCTCGATCAACGTGAGCCACACCCCGGCGCCCGGCTTCGACGTCCACTGCCGGCCGTGCCGGCCGCGACCGCTCGTTTGCTCGTTCGCGAGAACGAGTGTGCCGGCCGGTGCGCCCGCGGCGGCGAGTTCGTGGGCCACGTCCTGCGTCGACGATACCGTCTCGAGCAGCTCGATACGTGGCAGCGCGAGCCGTGACGCCAGCTCGGCGGCCGAGGCGCCGTCGTACCGGACGATTCCGCCCGCGTCGGCGTTCGTCATTGTCGTTCCGTATGAAGTCAGCGAGAGAATGCGATGCCCAGGACGATCAGTCCGATGATGATGCGGTACGCCGCGAAGACGCCATAGCTCCGCCGCACCACGAACCGCAGGAGTACGGCGATGGCCAGCCATCCGCTGACCGCGGAGGCGATGACGCCGGCGGCGAGCGGGGCCGTCACGCCTTCCGTCCTGAGCACGTGGGGCAATTTGAGCAGCGCGGCGGCGGCGATGATCGGCATGCTCATGAGAAAGCTGAACACGGCGGCATCCTCGCGCGTGAAGCGCAGCGCGCGTCCCGCCGTGATCGTCGACCCCGAGCGGGAGACGCCCGGCACGATGGCGAACATCTGGGCCAGACCGACGAGGAGCGCGTCGCGCGCGCGTCATCGTGGGCAGCGACCGGTCGGACGCCGCCGATTTGTCGACCCACCAGAGCAAGACGCCCATCACGATCAACACCGACGCGATCAGACGCGGATCGCGAAACGTGCTGTCGGCGTACTTCTCGAGGGCGAGCCCGGCGATCGCTCCCGGGATCGTGGCGATGATGAGAAAGACGACGCGCCGGCGTTCCTCGGGAGTGCCCTTCCCGAGCGCCGCGCGCGCGAGGGCGATCCACTGCGCGCGGAAGTACCAGAGCACGGCGATCAAAGTCCCGACGTGCAGCGCGACGTCGAACGCGAGACCCGGATCGTCCCAGTGCAACAGCCAGGGCACGAGCGTGAGATGCGCCGAGCTGCTCACCGGAAGAAACTCGGAGAGTCCCTGGACGATGCCGAGGATGATGGCGTGCGCGAGACTCACGCGACCCCGCCCGGATCGGCCGCCGGACGCGCATTTCGCTCAGCAACGGACGGCGAAGAGAGCGTGTACTCGTAGAACTTCTCGTAGTCGCCGACGATCGCGTCCCGGGAAAAGCGCTCGCGCGCATCCTGCGCCCCGAGGCTGCTCATGGCGTGCCACCGGTCGCGGTCGCGAAGGAGGCCCAGCGCGGCGGACGCCATGGCGTCGACGTCGCCGACCTCGCAAAGGAATCCGGTTTCACCATCGCGGACGACCTCCGGCAATCCGCCGGCGTTCGACCCGATGACGGGAACGCCCGACGCCAGCGCCTCGAGCGCGCTCAGGCCGAACGACTCGGAGCTCGACGGCAGGAGGAAGATGTCGGCCCCGGCAAGCAAGGGCGCCACCGCGTCGATCTTGCCGAGGAAAAACACCTTGTCCTGCAATCCGAGCGCTCTTGCCTCCGCCTCGGCGTCGACGCGGTCCGGACCGTCGCCGATCATCATCAGCACCGATGGCACCTGCCGCTCCACTTCGGCGAAGATCTTCACCACGTCGGTCACGCGTTTGACGGCGCGAAAGTTCGAGACGTGCATGAGCACGCGCTTTCCCGCGTCGACCTGCTCGGTGAAAACCGACGGGTAGCGCGAACGGTCGTAGACCTCGGGATCGACGAAGTTCGGGATGACCTCGATGCGGCACGCCGTACAGCCGAAGGTCGTGAGCGTCTCGGTCTGGAGGTAGCGGCTGACCGCCGTGAGCCCGTCCGACTTCTCGATCGAGAATTTCGTTATCGGGCGGAACGAGGGATCTTGGCCGACGATCGTGATGTCCGTTCCGTGCAGCGTCGTCACGACGCGGATGTCGCGCTTCGATTGCTTGAGCATCTCCTGCGCGATCCAGGCGCTTGTCGCGTGGGGAATCGCGTAGTGGCAATGCAGCAGGTCGAGCGAGTGCGCGAGGGTGACCTCGTGCATTCGCACCGCCAGGGCGAGGTCGTACGGCGGATACTCGAACAGGGGATAGCGCCCGACGTCCACTTCATGGAAGTAGATCCCGGGCGTGAACGCCGGAAGCCGAAAGGGCTGTTGGTACGTGATGAAGTGGACTTCGTGGCCGCGCTGCGCCAGGGCGATCCCGAGCTCGGTGGCCAGCGCTCCCGAGCCGCCGTACGTCGGGTAGCAGGTGATGCCGACCTTCACCGGCGCGCTCTCGCCGACTCGCCCGCCTTGTCTTCGTACACGATCCCCGTCGTCCACCGCGCGACCACCTCTTCCCAGTCACGCGCCAGCGGATTCACGGTGAGCACGCGGTCCGGCGGAAGCTGATGCCGAAACCAGGTGCGTTGGCGCTTGGCGTACTGCCGCGTCTCGATCAGGATCGTTTCGCGCGTGTCGGCGCGCGTCGACTCGCCGCGCGCCATGCGTCGCACGGCGTCGTAGCCCGTCGCCTTCCATGCCGGCGCGTCCGGCGGAACCGAATGCATGAGTCGCTCGACCTCGTTCGGCCATCCAGCGTTGAGCATCGCATCGAGCCGCGCGCCGATCTGTTCCGCCAGCGCGGGACCCGGATCCACCAGAAGATAGCGCGGGCGCCAACGCGGTCCCGCGACGCTTCCGCCGCGCTGCGCCGCGTGAAGATCGCTCACACGCCGGCCGGTGAGCAGCGCGATCTCGGCGGCACGCAGCAGCTGTGCGCGTCCGAGGTGCGCGCGCGCCGGATCGAGCCGTTCGACCCATCGCTTCAGCTCGGACGTCGGCAGCGCGGCGAGCTCGGGCTCGAGACGCCGGCGCTGCTCGGCCTCGATAGGCGGCTCGGCGAAGAGGCCCTCGAACAGCGCGCGCAGATAGAGTCCTGTGCCGCCCACGACGATCGGGGTGCGGCCGAGCGCATACGCGTCGGCGATCCAGTCGTTCGCGGCGTCCGCCCACGCCGCCGACGAGTAGCGAACGGTCGGCTCGACGACGTCGATCCCCGCGTGCGGCACGCGGGCTCGGTCGTCGGCGGTCGGTTTCGCGGTGCCGACGTCAAAGCCGCGATACACCTGACGCGAATCCGCGCTGACGATCGTGATCGGCTGCCGCTCGGCGAGCCACATGGCGATCGCGCTTTTCCCGCCGGCCGTCGGCCCGCAGATCACCCCGACGTCCGCGGCGGTGAACTCAATGGCGGCCGAATCGCCGGTCGATTTCATCCCACGTGAGTTGGACGATCGTCGCTCTGCCGTGCACGTCGTGCGCGGGGAGCGTCGTGTCGCGCAAAGCGACATAGAGCGCGCGCTGTTCCGCCGGCGACAGCGCCTCGCCGGCTTTGATCGCCGCCTTGCACGCGACCGTCGCGGCGAGCCGCTCGTGGCTCGAATGCTCGCTCGCTCCACGATCGCCGGTGATCGCCGCCAGCGTCTCGCGCAGGCACCGCTCGGGATCGAAGCGCGGATGCGGCATCGGCACGGCTCGAACGATCAGCGTGTGGCCGCCGAATCCATCGATCTCGAAGCCCAGTTGCTCGAACGCGGGGCGATGCCGCTCGAACGCGTCGCTCTCGGCGGGGCCCAGGTGCAGCGTCATGGGAAAGAGCAACCGCTGCGCCGGCTGTTCGCCGCGCTCGAGGGCGCGCATGAACTGCTCGAACAACACCCGCTCGTGCGCCGAGTGCTGGTCGATCAGGACGACGCCGTGCTCGTGCTCGAAAGCGATGTACATGCGATGGAGCTGGAAGAGCGGCGGAACGTTGGCGTCAGGGGCCGGACTTACGGGTGGGTCTTCGGCTGGACGGCTGGACGGCTCGACGGCTGGACTGGAGGAGCCGGCGAACAATTCGTCGGCGCCCAGCGGCGGCGCGACGGGAATCGAATCGAGCTGGTTCGATTCGGGCGACGGTTCGGCGGGCGGCACGTGCGTCGGCCACACGCGGCGGCCGAAGGTGGCGCCGGCGTCGAAGGTACCGAGCGCACGGCGCACGGCGGTCTCGATCGTGCGCTCGACTGCCCACCGGTCGCGAAAACGAACTTCGGCCTTGGCGGGATGCACGTTCACGTCCACCGAGTCCGCGGCGACGACGACGTCGAGAAACAGCGTGGGGCGCACGCCGGCGGGAATCGTCGATCGGTAGGCGGTTTCGGCGGCGCGCGCGAGGCCCGGGTCGCGCACTGCTCGGCCGTTCACGGACAGGAAGACGCGCCGCGTTGCGGTCCCCGCGTCGGATGGACGCTCGACAAGCCCGGCGACGTGCGTCGTTCCGCTCACGTCGTCCACGTCGAGCAAACGCTCGGCGAACGGCCCGCCGTAGATCGCCGCCAACCGCTCGCGCGGCGTCGCGCTCGCCGGCAGCGACAGGATCGATCGTCCGTCGTGCGACAGCGAGATGCGCACGTCGCGACGCGTGAGCGCCATCGTGGCGACGACGTCGAGAATGGCGCGCCACTCGGAGCGCGCGCCGCGGAGAAACTTGAGCCGCGCCGGCGCGTTGAAGAACAGGCGCGACGCGCGCACGGTCGTCCCGCGGCGGCGGCTCGTCTCGTCGACGTCGATGACTCGGCCGGCGGCGGCGCGCACCAGGGTTCCGGCGCCGTCGTCGGGCGCGGTCTCGAGCTCGAGCTCGGTCACCGAGCAGATGGCGGCCAGCGCCTCGCCGCGAAACCCGAAGCTGCGCACGCCGACCAGGTCGCTCGCCGAGCGAATCTTCGAGGTGGCGTGGCGCTCGAGCGCGAGCACGGCGTCGTCGCGCGTCATGCCGGTGCCGTCGTCGCTGACGCGAATCGTCTGCCGGCCGCCGTCCTCGATCGCGACGTCGATCGCATGGGCGCCGGCGTCCAGCGCGTTCTCGATCAGCTCCTTCACGACAGACGCCGGACGTTCGACGACCTCGCCCGCGGCGATTTGATCGGCGACGTCGCTCGGCAGGACGGCGATGCGCGGAGAAGAAGCGACGGTCACGGCGCCAAAGCTACGGGCGCGCCGCGCGGCCGGTCAATTGCCGATCTGCGACGCGTCCCGTGTATCGAGCGAAATGAGCGAGGCGGACTCGATCCAGCCGTCGCGCCCGTCGTCGAGGCGGACGCGCGTCCACGCGCCCTGCCGGCCGATCTCGCGCACGACTTCGCCGACGATCGCCGTAGGCCCTCGCTCGCCGCCGATCTCGGGATCGGACGTGAGCGATGCGGTCGTGCGCAGCACATCGAGGTGACGG
The DNA here is from genome assembly GCA_963789315.1 of uncultured Gemmatimonadaceae bacterium. Taxonomy (GTDB): domain Bacteria; phylum Gemmatimonadota; class Gemmatimonadetes; order Gemmatimonadales; family Gemmatimonadaceae; genus JAQBQB01. Next base: position 46,295 of record CAWBKI010000021.1, read on the forward strand.
CCGGCGGCGCGCTCGACGAGGGCGAACCCGCACAACACGACGATTCCAGCCGCGACGCCGAGCGTGGCGAGCCGCGTGCGCCGAACGACGTCGCCGCGCCGCGCTCGCGCCGCGGCCCAGCCCCACGTCGCGAGCCAGAGGACCGCCGCCGCGATGAAGATCCATTCGACCGGAATCGGCAGGACGAATCCGCTCGCGGTGAACGGCAGCGAGTGCACCAACTCGACGCGCTCGCGGACGTCCGGAGCAAGCGGCTCGAGCCGGAGCGCGTGTTGCCACGCCGCGACGCTTCGCGCGGTGTCGGCGACGGCCCATGCGGCCGTGCCGAGGTTCGCCCACGCGTCAGGCGCGCGGGGGTCCGCTTGCACCGACTCGAGGAACGACTCGCGCGCGGCGACGAACTCGTGGCGCCCGTATGCCTCGACCCCCGCGTCGAACGCGCGTCGCGGATCGCTGCCCTGGGTGAGCGCGTGCGCCGCTGCCGCGCCCAACGCGGCGACGACAACGATGCTCATCACCCGCGTGAAGATCTGCGTGCGAGGCAGCGCTTCGTCGTCGACGGCGCGATACAATCGCTCCGCTCGCTCGGCCGCGTCGGCCGGAAGCGCACCGCCGGCGGCGAAGGCGGCCTCGTCGAGCTCGCGGAGAAAGCGCTCCGCCTGAGTCGCAATGCCCGTGGACACGCCGCGGCGCCGAAGCACTCTGGCCAGTCCTCCGGCCCGCGTGAAGCTCTCGGGTTCGAGCGTGAGCCGCTCGCTCAGCGCCGACGTGTAGACGCGCCGCACCGACGACGCGTCGCGCGACTTCGCGGCGGTTTTCACCGCGGCGCCGAGTCGGCGTGACGGCTCGTTGGAGCGATCGGTCCTCGGGCGTTTCGCCGAGCGGCGGCGGAGCGTGAACGCCGGCAGCGGCGCGAGGGCGAGCAGCGCCCAGAACGCCGCGTACTCGTGCATGGGAGTGCGCGCCGCGCCGCGGTACCGCGGCCGCAGAGGCAGGAGTGTCTCGGAGCGTGCCGTATCCGCGGAGGCAAGCGAACCCGGACCCACGTGCACGCGCGTGCTGCCCGTCGACGCGACCTCGTAGCGACGCGTCTCGGGGTTGAAATAGCCGTAGCGGATCGGCGGCAAGTCGAGCTCACCCGCGACCTTCGGCGTGAGCAGCCAATCGAATTCCTTCGATCCGGCGATTCGGCGCGCCGTCGTGTCGACGCGCACGCGCTCGTCGCCCTTGACCAGCGTCGCCCACGAGACGCCGACCGCGGGACGCGGAAAGAGCTTCACGTTTCCGGTGCCCATAACGCGGACGGTGAGCACGATCGGATCGCCGACCCGCGACGCCAACGTGTCGAGGCGGGTGGCTAGGCGTACGTTCCCGACGGCACCGCCGAAGTCGACCGGACGGCCGGCCATGGGCGGCTCGACGGCGACGATGATCGTGCTGTCGGTCTCGAGGTCGTGCGTCTCCTCGCGACTGAAGAAGCTCGCCGAGAGCGGCAGCGAGTAGACGAGCTGCGCCGGCGGAATCGCGAAGCGCCCCGGCATCAAAGGAAAGAGCGCGCGCTGGTAGACGAGCGCGTCGAAGCAATGCGAGCCACCCTCCCGTCGCGGCGGGTTCGCTCGCGCGGGCAGATCATAGGCGAGCATCGACTGCATGTCGGGCGGAAAGAACGTCGGGTTCCGGCGAAGGCGGTCGCGCACCGCGGCGTTGAGAAAGACCGCGACCTCGTAGTTCGCCTGCTGTCCGACGTACACCGTTTCGGGAACCGACAGCGCGCGGAAGTCGACCGCGAGACTTGTGTCGACGCGGGCGCGCGCGACGACCGCCGGGATCTGTGCGCGTCCGGCCGTGTGCACGGCGATCTCCACCGGTCGCGATCGGATGACTTCCTTGCCGAGGCGCGCTTCGAACGGAGACAGCGCGTACGCGCCGACGCGGTCGGTCGTGAGGACGTACCGATATTCCGCGGTCACGGACCCGTTGCCGCGGTCGTACGACACGTGCGGCACGGGGGACGATCGCAGAATGTCGAACGGATAGAACGACGGCGCGATGAGGCGGGGGACGGTCGAGCCCCTGGCGCTCACCGCCACGCTCACCTCGAAGGCCTCGCACGTCGACGCCGAATCCGGCCCGTGTGCGACGATGGCGAGCTGCGCGATCATGACAAGCGCGCCGATCACCAGTCCTTCCCTCCAGGCGGCGGCTCGACGCGATTCGCCTTCTGTCGCTTGGACTGCACGTCACGCTCTTCGCGCGCCGCGCTGCCGAGCAGCTGTTCGGCCTGTTGCTGTCCGAGGCCGCCCTGCGGTTGCGGCGAATGCTGCTGCGGAGGCGCGCTCGAACCGCCGCCTCCACCGCCGCCGCCGCCCCCGCCGCCCTTCTCCTTTTGTCGAAGCGCGAGCTCGTAGTTCCATTTGGCGTCCAGGTCGTTCGGACGCATGAGCAGCGCCTTCTTGTAGATGGCGAGCGTCGAATCCAACGCCCCGCTCTGATCGGCCCCCCCTCCACCCGGCGGAGCCGCGAGCGCGGGCTTCAGGTGGGCGAGGCCGAGATTGAACAGCGTGCGGAATCGAAGCTCGTCTTTCTTGATGTCGGTGAGCGAGCGGAGCGCGTCAACCGCCGACGCGTTCGAGTCGGCGGCGACGAGCGCCGTGCCGAAGTTGTAGAGCGCCTCGGCCGACTTGTCGCCCGCGGCGATCGCGTCGCGGTACAACGACGCCGCCTGCGTGTACTGGCCGTGATGATACGCCGACGCCGCTTGCTGCGAGCGCGTGAGGCGCGCGCATCCGTTGAGCGAAACCATCAGCAGCAATCCGGCGGCGGCGGCCGTCTGCGCGGCGGAGCGAGGCGCGCGGTGACCGCGGCGCTCGATGAGCAGCGTGTCGAGCAACAGAAGCAGCAGCGCGGGAAAGAGGAACCACTGGTAGCGCGGCGTCTTCGTCTCGCCGCCGAGGCTCGCCCGCGCCTTGGTGCGAAGCGTGGCGAGCGCCGACTTGATGCGAGCCGCCTTGTCCGTCGCGCCCGCGGGAATGAACGTCCCGCCGGCGGCGTCGGCAGCGCCTTTCAAGAATTCTGGATGGTAGTTCGTGATCACCGTGCTGCCGTTTTCGTCCTTCTTCGTGGTGGTCGATCCGTCGGGATTCTTGATCGGAATCGTCGTGCCTTCCGTCGTGCCGAACCCCACGGTGACGAGGCTGATTCCCTGCTGCGCCGCCCGCTTGGCCTCGGTCTCAACGTCCTCGAGCGGCTCGAAGGCCTCCCCATCGCTCATGACGACCAGTGCGCGATCCGCGCCACTGTTCGCCGCCGTGAGAAGGTCGACGCCCTGGTGAATGGTTCGGGCCAACGACGTTCCCGCCTGCCCCACGACGGTCGGGTCGAGGTTGTCGAGGAAGAGATCGAGCGCGCCCTCGTCGATCGTGAGCGGCGACAGAACATAGCTGCGCCCGGCGAACGCCAGCACCCCGATGCGATCGCCGGGCGAGAGGGCGCGCAGACGCCGGACTTCCTCTTTCATTCGTTCGAGGCGGCTCGGCCGCTCGTCCTGGGCCAGCATCGAGAGCGACGCGTCGAGCGCGAGCACCATGTCGATGCCGCGCGTGCGAACGACGGTCCGCTCATCGCCCCAGCGCGGACCCGCGACCGCCACGCCGACAAGCGACCCGGCGACGCCCAGCCGCACCATGCGCCAGCCCGGCCGCACCAGCGTGCGCGGCGGGATGATCCGGGAGATCACGTCCATGGTGCCGAGCCGACCGAGACGCGCCTTGCGCTGCGCAAAGGCGCGCCGCAGGACGAGACGGTCAGCAGCGGGAGGATCACCGCGAGGGCGAGCAGGTAGGGATAGTCGAGCGTCACGTCGGGGATCATGGCAGCGGCCCCCGTCGCGCGGCGAGCATCAGCTCGGCCAACAAGCATCAGCGCCGCGAAGTACAGCGGCCAGCGAAACAGCTCGGTGTAGCGCACGTAGGCGCGCGTCCGCACCGGCTCACGCTCGAGCTGGTCGATCTCTTGATAGATGCGCTGGAGCGCGGCCGCGTCGCGCGCGCGGTAGTAGCGGCCGCCGGTCGTCTTCGCGATGTCGGAGAGCAGCGGCTCGTCGATCCGCACGAGCCGATTCTCGTAGCGAAGTCCAAACAGTCCACGGCCGACCGGCACCGGCGCCATGCCTTCGGTGCCGACGCCGATCGTGTAGATCTTGATCCCGAACACCGCCGCCGCCTTCGCGGCGGTGCGCGGATCGATCGCGCCGCGATTGTTCTCGCCGTCGGTGAGCAGGATCATCACCCGCGACCGGCCCGGCGCGTCGCGCAGCCGGTTGGCCGCCGTCGCGATGGCGGTGCCGATGGCCGTGCCGTCCTCGAGCTGACCCGCGGCGAGGTTGTCGACCGCCATGTTCACGACGGGATAGTCGGTCGTGAGCGGCACCTGCGTGAGCGCTTCGCGACGCGAACGCCACGACGCCGATGCGATCGCTCGAGCGCGCGGCGATGAATCGCTTCACGACGTCCTTCGCGACTTCGAGCCGGTTCTGCGGCGTGAAGTCCTGCGCCAGCATCGAGCTCGAGAGGTCGATCGCGAGGACGATGTTGATGCCCTCGCTCGTCATGTTTTCCGAATGCGAGCCCGAGCGCGGCCGCGACAGCGCGACGATCGTCGACGCGAGCAGCAGGTTGCGGAAGAGGAAGAGCATGAACGGCGTCCGGCGTCCGGCGCGCGGACCGTTGGCCAGGACGGAAACGCGCGAGAACACGATCGCGCCGGGCGGCGCCGCCGTCGAATGATCCACCAGATCGGGAGCACGAGAAGAAACGCGAGCACCCACGGCGACGCGAACTGGATCTGCCGAGCGCGATCATGCGGCCTCCGGGCGAGGCCGTCGCCGCCGGGGACGGCGCGGGCGTCGTCGGACTCTCAGGCGGCGTCGCCGCGTGCTCGACGGAAACAATCGCGCGGGCCTCGCGCCCCAGATCCCGCGCCCGGTCGCCGCTCACTGCGCGCCGCGCGAACTTGATCAGGTCGGCGTCGGTCAACACTCGCGTGAGCCGACCTTCGGGGACGGTCGGCAACGCTTGCGCGGCGCGCTGGAGCTCCGTGCTCGTGAGCGACAACGCCGCGCGCGTGTGGCGCGCCGCGAGATAGTCGCGCAGCACCTCGATCACGAGCGTCACGTAGCGTCCGCGCTCGCCGGCCTCGACGAGGGCCAACCTCTCGATGCGCTCGAACTCCGCTTCCGCCTGCTTGAACGGATCGATGGCGGGAATCGGCTGCGCCTGCCGCCGTCGCCGCTTCCACCACCAGTACAGGAGGATGAGTCCGATCACCACGGCGGCGAGCAAGGCCCACAGCCACCACGGGAACGGATTCACCTCGAACAGATCGCGCGGCGGCTTGGGGATTCGCTTGGCGCTGTCCGCCGGCAGCACGCTCTTCACGAAGATCGTCGCGCCCGTGACGGGAACACGACGCGTCGCCGAGCCGAGCTTGACGATGATGTCGTCGAGATGGATCGCCTGGCGGCCGACGTCCCACGCCGCGACCCGATAGTCCGCGTACTGCTCGACGGCCGACGTGTCGGCGCTCGCGCGAACGTTCACCGGATCGAGCGACTGCACCGCGCCGCTCGAGTCGAGCTGGCGCGGAAAGTCGATCGTGGCGCCTACGGCGCACGAATGCCGATCGTCACGCGGAACGGATCGCCGACGCGCACGCTGTCGGCGGCGACCTTGACGGCCGCCTTCACCTGGAGCGCGCTCGGCCCGCTCTGCGCCGCCGCCGCGCCCGCCGAGAACGCGACGAGGCACGATGCCAGCGCCGCGCAGCGCGCGACAGTGATTCGCAGCGTTCGGACGCGGCGCGTCACCGTTGCACCCTCGTCTCGCGCGTGCGGAAGAATCGCAGCAGCGGTTCCATGATGCCGCGGTCGGTTCGCACCGCGATCTCGTCGATCGCCAGACGCCGCAGCAGGTGCCGGCGCCGGTCGGCCTCTTCAGCGACGGCCGTGTTGTAGCCGTGGCGGACGGCGGGATTGCTCGTGTCGACGTCGAGCATCGCTCCCGTCTCGGGATCGACGAATCGCGCGAGGCCGACGTCGGGCAGCGTCTTCTCGCTCGGATCCTCGACCGTCACCGCCACGAGGTCGTGTCGCTGCGCGAGGAGCTTGAGCGGCCGCTCGATCTGTTCGCCGAGGAAATCGGAGACGAGGAAGATGATCGCCTTGTGCGCGAGCATCTTGTTCAAGTATTCGGTGGCGCCGGCGATGTCGGTGCCGCGCCCCTGCGGCGTGAACGCGAGAATGTCGCGAATGAGGCGCAGCGCGTGGCGGCGGCCCTTTCGCGGCGGAACGACGTGCTCGATGCGATCGGTGAACATCAACCCGCCGACGCGGTCGTTGTTGCGAATGGCCGACATCGTCAGCACGGCGGCCAGCTCCGACGCGACTTCGCTCTTGAAGCGGCGACGCGTGCCGAACCGCTCCGAGCCGGACACGTCCACGGCGAGCATCACCGTCAGCTCGCGCTCCTCGATGTAGCGCTTGACGTACGGACGCTGCATGCGCGCCGTGACGTTCCAGTCGATGCTGCGCACCTCGTCGCCAGGCTGATACTCGCGCACTTCGGAGAACTCCATCCCCTGTCCCTTGAACACCGACCGATACTCGCCGGTGAACAGGGAGTTCACGAGGCCGCGCGTGCGCAGCTCGAGCAGCTTGACCTGCCGCAACACCTCCGGCGGCACGGCCGGCGCGGCGCCGGTCGACGTGGAGACGGCGAACGATCCGGAGCGGCGCGGCGGCGGAACCGGCGCGGGCGCAGAACGGCGAAAGAAAGAGAACGCCACGTCAGGCCTCGGCGGACGGCCTCTCGACCCCGCGCGTCGTCGTCAGCATCACGGGCTCTCGATCTTCGCGAAGACGCGCTGCACGATCTGATCGCTCGTCACGTCCTCCGCCTCGGCCTCGTACGTCGTGAGGACGCGGTGGCGGAGCACGTCGGGACCGATCGCCTTCACGTCGTCGGGCGTCACGAACGCGCGGCCGCGCAGGAACGCGTGCGCCCGCGACGCCTGCGCCAGCGCGATCGTCGCGCGCGGACTGGCGCCGAACTCGATCAGCGGCGCGAGGTCCGGGAGTCCCGCCGCCGCCGGCTCGCGCGTAGCGAGCACGATGTCGACGATGTAGTCCATGATGCGGTCGTCCATGTACAACTCGGTGATGCGGCGCCGAGCGTCGAGGATCTGATCCGGTTGCGCGACGGCGTCGACCTCGATCGGCTCGCCGCTCGACATGCGCCGCATGATTTCCTTTTCCTCGTCGCGCGTCGGGTAGCCGACGCGCAGCTTGAGCATGAACCGGTCGACCTGCGCTTCGGGCAGCGGGTACGTGCCCTCCTGCTCGATCGGGTTCTGCGTGGCGAGGACGAGGAACGGCTCTTCCAGCTTGAACGTCGTGCCGCCGATCGTCACCTGCTTTTCCTGCATCGCCTCGAGCAGCGCCGCCTGCACCTTCGCCGGCGCGCGGTTGATTTCGTCGGCCAGGATGATGTTCGCGAAGATCGGCCCGCGCTTCACCGAGAACTGCCCGGTGGACTGGTCGTAGACCTGCGTGCCGAGCACGTCGGCGGGGAGAAGATCCGGCGTGAACTGAATGCGATGGAAGGTCGTGTCGATCGTTTCGGCGAGCGTCCGCACGGTGAGCGTCTTCGCCAACCCGGGCACGCCTTCCAGCAGCACGTGGCCGCCCGTGAGAAGGCTGATCAGCAGGCGGTCGACCATGTAGTCCTGCCCCACGACCCGCTTGGCGACTTGGCGAGCGACTTCCTGGACGAGTTTCGCGTCCGCCGCGTTGGATACCTGAGTGGTGGCCACGTTCGATGGAGTTCGAGTTTGCGGAGTGACCGGCACGGTCACTTGTGCATCATTTGGACAACCGACGACGGGGTCGTCCCTGCCGTCCTACCCCAGGTTTTGACGACGGTGCCGGTGTCGCGCCACTCGGCGGCGGCGGGCGGCGGTCCCAGCGATCCCAGCGACTGCCGCTCGGCGGCGGTAAGCTCGCGCACCGCGCCCGTCGGCAGCGCCCCGAGAGCGATCGGGCCGAACCGCGTCCGCACCAACCGCTCGACGCCCAGCCCGAGCGCCGTGCACAGACGCCGCACTTCCCGCTTCCGCCCTTCGGTGATCGTGACCTCGAGATCCCACCGGTCGCGGCCGACGTGGGTCGCCACGACGCGCTTCGGGTGCACGGGGCCGTCGTCGAGCGTCACGCCGCCGCGTGCGACCTCGGCGGCCTCGTCCCCCTTGCCGATGACCGTCGCGACGTAGGTCCGCTCGATCTCGCCGCGCGGGTGCGACAGACGGTGGGCGGCATCGCCGTCGGTCGTGAGCAGCAGCAGACCTTCTGTCAGGTAGTCGAGCCGGCCGACGTAGGTCAGCCCGCGCACGTCGGGCACGAGATCGAACACGGTGCGACGGCCGTCGGGATCGGAACGCGTCGTCATCACGCCCGCGGGCTTGTTGAGGGCGTACCACACGGTGCCGCGCGGCGCCTCGACGGCGCGTCCGTCGACGACGATCTCGTCGCGCGATGGGTCGACGATTTGCCCCGTGCGCGCGACCTCGCCGTTCACGCGCACCCGTCCCGCTGCGATCAGCTCCTCGGCCTTTCGTCGCGACGCGACCCCGGCGCGCGCCAGCGCACGCTGGATACGCATCGTCTCCGTCACATTACACGCCCGCTTCCGCGAGACTCGGGGCGTCGGCGGTGGTCTCGACCGACTCGGGGCGCGACTCTTCTACGGTGGAATCGCGCGTGGCATCGCGGGCGGCTTCCCGCACCGACGGAACATCGACGGCGCGGTCCGTTCGGTCTGTGCGATCCACGGCGGGTGCGTCGGAGTGACCCGGCGCGCGCAGAGCGATCGCCAGTTCGTCGCCGCGCGGCAGCTCCTCGAGATGGCGCAGCCCGAAGTATTCGAGGAAGACCGGCGTCGTTCCGTACATGAGCGGTCGTCCGAGCCCCTCGCCGCGGCCCGTCACGTCGATGAGCCCGCGCTCGTGGAGCGACTTGAGCACGCTCCCGACCATCACGCCGCGAATCTCTTCGATCTCGAGACGGGAGATCGGCTGTCGGTAGGCGATGATGGCTAGCGTCTCGAGCGCCGCGCCGGAGAGACGCGCCGGCCGCGCCGCCAACTGCGCGCGCTCGATCGCTTCCGTGTACTCGGCGCGCGTGAGGATCTGCCAACCGCCGCCGAGCTCCTGCAGCTCGACGCCGTGGCCGTCGACGTCGTAGTGCTCGCGCAGCTCCTCGAGCGCGGCCTGCAGCTCGGCAGGCGACGCATCCGGTTCGAGGACGGCGAGCTCCTCGGTCGCGATCGGTCTCGCGCTGGCGAACAGCGCGGCTTCAAGCAGCTTCGCTAGCGGCGTCACGTGAGATCTCCACGTCGGCGAAAGGTCTGGGCTGGTCCACTCGCAGCTCGCCGAGCTTGGCGAGCTCGAGAAGTCCGAGCAGGGTCGAAAGGATTTGCCAGGGTTCGGCGCCCTGTTGAACGAGCTGCGTCCACCGGATCCGCGCCTTGAGGGCGAGCACCGAGCGGATGACCAGGATCGCTCCCGGAATGTCGAGCGCGCGTGGAATCACCTCGTGCATGTCGGGGCGAGCCACTGTGCGCAGAACGCGGTCCACCGCGGCGAGCAGTTCGGCGAGCGAGAGCGCGAGCGGCGCCTGGGCCGGAGCCGGCGCCTGCGGCAGATACGCGCGCGCGAATTGATTGCGGCGCTCCTCACCGCGTCGCTCGAGCAGGTCGACGACCTCGCGCATCTGTTGATATTCGAGCAACCGTCGCACGAGCTCGGCGCGCGGATCTTCCCACTGCTCCTCGTCGCCGTGCGGCAGCAGCATCTGCGCTTTGATGCGCAGCAGCCGGGCGGCCATCTCGAGATACTCGGCGGCCTCGTTGAGTCCGAGCGTCCGGATGCGCACGACGAATTGCTCGCAGATGCGCGCGATGGGAATGTCGTATATGTCGAGCTGCTCTTCGCGAATGAGCGACAGGAGCAGGTCGAGCGGGCCCGAGAACGCCGACACCTCGACGATGAAGCTCCCGTCCGGATAAGCCGAGGCTGGGAGCGGCGCGGCGCTCAGCGGAGAGGGGACGAACGCTTCCGGTATGTAGGTCTGGGTCACTCGACGCTCAGGCGAGCCATAGGGGGAGCGAAGGGAGCTTGTATGGATCGGCGAGACGGAGCAACAGCTCGCCGAAAGAAAACGCGGGAGTGAGCCAGGCGTTGAGAAAGGACCCGCCGAAGCTCAGCAGCAGCACGAGAATGACGATGCCGTACCGGCCGACCTGTTGATACCAGACCGCGAGCCGCAGCGGCAGGATGTACTTCACGACGTGGGATCCGTCGAGCGGCGGAATGGGGATCAGGTTGAACGCGAGGAGCAGCAGGTTGATCTCGACGGCGCGAACCATCATCGCTTGCACGATGGCGAACGTCGTTTCCATTCCCGACAATCCTCGCCCGAGCAGGCCCGCGACAACGAACATGACCACCGCCGCGATGGCGATGAGAAAATTCACTGTCACGCCGGCGAGCGAAACGATGATGTCGCCGCGCTTGAAGTTCCGATAGTTGCGCGGGTTCACCGGAACCGGCTTCGCGCCGCCGAGGATGATTCGACCGTTCGTCGTAAAGAACAAGACGGCCGGCAGGATCACCGTCATGAACGGGTCGATGTGCTTGATCGGATTCCACGTGAGACGACCGAGGCTCAGGGCGGTGGTATCCCCCTGTTTGAGTGCCGCGTAGCCGTGTGCGTACTCGTGCGCGATGACCGAGAACAGCAGCACCGGCGCATCCATCAACACATCTTGGATATGCAACGTCGGCAGTCGGGAGCGGGTTGGCGGTCTCCGGTCCGGCGGTGAGACGCTCCAGGCCGGGGCTTCGGTCCCGGGCGTAAGGTAGTGGAGCGCGTGGAACGTGTCAAAGCGTTATGCTGCCTTGACTTTCGTGTTGTTGAACTCTAGCTTCAACCCCTCGCCGGAGTACCGTCGTTCCACCGGATTTTGGAGAGTCGTTTTCGTGCCGAATATCGCGTCCGCCAAGAAAAACATGCGCAAGACCCGCGCGGCCACGGTGCGCAACCGCGCGCAACGAGCCGCCCTGCGGACCGCGGTCAAGAAAGCAGGCGCGCCCGGAGCCACCAGCGCCGCGAAGTTGGCGGCCGTGAAGCTCCTCGATCGCGCGGCTCGAAAAGGCTTGATCCACCGGAACACCGCGGCTCGAAGAAAGAGCGCCATTGCGAAAACCGCGTAGCCGGCGGACGCAGGTTGAAATGACGAAGAGCCCGGAATCTCCGGGCTCTTTTCGTTTTCGTACTATCGCGGCTTGAACCTCGCCGTTCGCGCTGTCCTCAGAGGGCCGCGAGTTCTGCCCCGCACCTCTCGCAGTACCACTCGGTCGGGTAGTTCATCGCTCCGCACTCGCTGCACTTGAGCGTCTTCGACTGCTCCGTCTGTCCCGACGTTCGCAACACGATCGGCGTGTTCGAGGGCACATTCGCGGCGAGCGGGCGCTCGACTCGCGTCGGATCGATTCGGACGCTTTCGACGAGCTGCTCCTGCGACGCGCGCCCGCGGAGCGGGACGTTGTTGCTCCCGACGTCTCGCGCTCGAGCGACGGCCGGCGCGGTGGCCGACACCGTTGGCGCGCTGCCATCCGGACCGACGACGTTGCGCACGAACGCCATCTCGTCGAAGCGGCCGTCGGGCGTGCGCGGAGTGCCGCGCTCTGGCGGCAACGGCTCGGTGGATGGAATGATCGGCTCGGCGCGCTCCGTCTTCGCGGCCGAAGCTGCGACGGGAACGGGCGCCGGCGGCGCGGCGGCTGGTGCGTGTGCGGTGCTCGGCCGAGGCGGCGCGGGCGGAGGAGGCGGGCTGATCGGAGCGGCCGCGCGCGGCGGCGCGCTCACAGATGCCGGCGTGGCAGCAGGCATCTTCGGGAGACCCAGCGGCGGCGATTCCATTGGCGTGCCCGCGGGAGTCGCGAACGGCTTCAGCTCGAGCAATGCGTCCAACTCTGCAATTCGGCTGGACAGCCCCGTCTTCTCGCCGACGAGCTGTCTCAGTGCGTCGTCCACCGCCTTGAACGCCGTGTCCGCTTCGCCGCCCTCGAGCTCGCCGACGTGCTGTCGCAACTCGAGCTCCGCTCGCTCGTCGCGGCGAAGCTGTTCCTCAGCCTCGAGCAACGAACGGCGCGAGTGCAGGCTGGATCGCTCTTCCTGCACGGCCTGTCGATGGACGGTCAGCTCCTCGTCCACGCGCTCGAGGCGGCCGGTGTAGTCGGCCCTCACGCGCTCGAAGACGTGCTGCGGCGTCGTCTCGCGGCGAGCATCGAGTGCCATCAACCACTTCTCGTATTTGCGGCGTTCGGTGAGGAGCGCCGGCAGTTCCTGAAGGGAGCGATTCGTATCAGTCATCGATGATCCTCGTGCCACGAGCGAAGGGCGTCCACGTCGGCGACATTCAACTCTCGCACTTTGCCGACCGCGCGCGCGGCGAGCACAATGCGCGCGGCGTGTTCCAGACTTTCCATTCTATGGTGCGCCTCGGTCAGGGTAGCCCCGAGGGTCGTCGCTCCGTGATTGGCCAGCAAAAACGCGTCGTGCCGATCGAGATACGGGTCCAACGCATCCGCCAGCGCGTCCGTTCCGGGCGTGGCGTAGGGTACCAAAGGTACCGCGCCCATCTGCAAGATAACTTCCGGCAGCACGGGCGCCATAAAGGATTCACCGGCGACCGCAAAGCCGGTCGCCGTCGGCGGATGCGCGTGAACGACGGCCCTGACGTCGGGACGGCGGGCGTAGATGCGAAGGTGCATCCGCAGTTCGCTGGAGGGACGCATTGCGCCGTCGATCACCGCCCCCTTTGTATCGACGACGACAAGGTGCTCGGGGGTCACAATCCCCTTCGACAACCCGCTGGGTGTGACCAGAATCGAGCCGTCGGCGAGCCGCGCCGACACGTTTCCATCGGGACCGGCGATGAGCCCGCGCTCGTACAGCCGGCGGCAAACGCCGACGATCGCAAGCGCCACCGCATCGCGATCGCGCGCGGTCACTATCTCGCCGCCCGTCCTGCCCCGGCGGAAGTCGCTCCAACGCCGCCGTGCACGACGCGACCGCCCACGAGCGTCCACCGCGCGCGTCCCCGCAACGTTTGGCCCGTGTACGGCGTGTTTCGCCCCTTCGACTTGAAGGCCGACGGGTCCACCGTCCACTCCACATCCGGATTGAAAACGGTGATGTCCGCCGCGCCGCCGCGCCGCAGCGTTCCACCCGGCAGCTTGAACACGCGCGCCGGAGCGCACGACATCTTTTCGATCAGCGTCGGCAAATCGATTCGCTTGGGAGCGACGAGCCAGGTGAGGTTCACGGCGAGCGCTGTCTCGAGACCGACGATCCCGTTCGGCGCGTCGGCGAATTCGCGCTCCTTCTCGTCGTAGTGGTGCGGCGCGTGGTCGGTCGCGATGAGATCGATCGTCCCGTCGCGCACCGCTTCCTGAAGCGCCGCGACGTCGTCCGCTGTGCGCAGCGGCGGGTTCATCTTGGCGTTCGTGTCGTAGCCCTCGACCGCCTCTTCCGTCAGCGACAGGTGATGCGGACAGACCTCCGCGGTCACGTTGATGCCGCGCTCCTTTCCCCAGCGAATCAACTCGACGGATCCGCGCGTGCTCATGTGGCAGAGATGGATGTGGCCGCCGGTGCGCCGCGCGAGGAGGATGTCGCGGATCGCCATGATCTCTTCGGCCTCCGACGGAATGCCCTTGAGGCCGAGTCGCGCGCTGACGATGCCCTCGTTCATCGCGCCGCCCTCGGCAAGCGTCGGTTCCTCGCAGTGGTCGGCGACGGGAATTCCGAACGTGCGCGCGTATTCGAGCGCCGTCCGCATGAGGTGCGCGCTCACCACCGGCTGTCCGTCGTCGCTCACCGCCACCGCGCCGGCCGATACCATCTCGCCGATTTCGGCGAGCGATTCGCCCCGCTCGCCGACGGAGATCGCGCCGATCGGATACACGCGCGCCGCGTTGGCGCGCTGCGCTTGCCGGATGATGAATCCGACCGCCGCCTGGTTGTCGGTGACGGGATCGGTGTTCGGCATCGCGCACACCGCGGTGAATCCTCCGGCGGCCGCCGCGCGCGCGCCCGTCGCGATCGTCTCGACCTCTTCGCGCCCCGGCTCGCGCAGATGGCAGTGCACGTCGATGAAACCCGGCGACACGACGAGGCCCGAGCAGTCGAGCGTCTCGAGCCCGTCCCGTCCCTCGGCGTCGTTGCCGCGCGCGGTCCGATTGCCGCGATCTCGCCGTCGACGACGAGCACGTCGCCCGTCGTGTCGAGCGACTGCGTCGGATCGATGATGCGGCCGCCGCGAAGCAGGAGTGACTCGCTCACCGCTCCCCTCCTTTCTTCGCCGCCTCGGCGAGCTCCGGCCGTCCGCCGGACAGGAGATAGAGCACCGCCATGCGCACCGCGACGCCGTTCGTCACTTGATCGAGGATCACGCTGAAGGGACCGTCGGCGACGTCGGAATCGATCTCGACGCCGCGGTTCATCGGCCCGGGATGGAGGATGAGCACGTCGCGCTTCACGGCGTCGAGTCGCTCGCGGGAGATACCGAAGACTCGGTTGTACTCGCGGAGCGACGGGATGTAGCCCGCCGTCATGCGCTCGAGCTGAAGCCGGAGCATGTTGAGCGCGTCCGCCCACTCGATGGCCGCCTCGACGCGATCGAACACCGTCACGCCGAAGTCGTCGATCGCGTTGGGCAGGAGCGACCGCGGTCCGCACACGCCGACCTGCGCGCCCATCTTCGTCAGGCCCCAGATGTTCGAGCGCGCGACGCGCGAGTGCAGCACGTCGCCGACGATGCACACCTTGATGCCGTCGAGCCGCTTGAAGTGGTCGCGCAGCGTGAGCATGTCGAGCAGCCCCTGCGTCGGGTGCTCGTGCGTGCCGTCGCCGGCGTTGATGACGTTCGACTCGATGCGGTCGGCGAGAAAGCGCGCCGCGCCCGACGCGCCGTGGCGGATGACGACCATGTCGATCCGCATCGCCTCGAGATTTCGCGCGGTGTCGACGAGCGTCTCGCCCTTCGACACGCTCGACCCCGACGCCGCCACGTTCACGGTATCCGCCGACAGCCGCTTCTCGGCGAACTCGAACGACACGCGCGTGCGCGTCGACGCCTCGAAGAACAGGTTGACGATCGTCGCGCCGCGCAGCGTCGGCACCTTCTTGATCGCTCGCTCGCTGATTTCCTTGAACGGCTCGGCGGTGTCGAGAATCAACCGGATCTGCTCGCCGCTGAGCGGCTCGAGCCCGAGAAGGTCCTTGCCGAGCGAATGGATCACGCCGTGTCCTCGCGTTGCGCGATGACGACATCGTTCTTGCCGTCGATTTCCTGGACGAGCACGTCCACGCGTTGCGACATGAGCACGGAGATCTTCTTGCCGACGATGTCCGGCTGGATGGGCAGCTCGCGACCGCCGCGGTCGATCAGAACGGCCAACGCGATCCGCGTGGCCGCCCGAAGTCGGCCAGCTCGTCGAGCGCCGCGCGAATCGTGCGGCCGGTGTAGAGCACGTCGTCCACGATCACGACGCAGCGGCCGTCGATGTCCACCGGGATCTCGTCTGCCCCACGACGGGCCGCGGCCCGACCGTCTGGAGGTCGTCGCGGTAGAGGGTGATGTCGAGGGCGCCCCGCGCGACGTCGGCCTTCTCGCGCTCGCCGATCGTCGAGACGATTTGCGCCGCGAGTTGGACTCCGCGGCGCTGAATGCCGACGATGACGAGATCGTCGGTCCCGTCGTTCAGTTCAACGATCTCGTCGGCCATCCGCCGAACGGTTCGGTCGAAGGCCCTCGCGTCGAGGACGGTGGTCTGTTTTGGCGGCGCGGCCATCGGGAGCACAATATAGAAGGGTCGCGTCCCGGCTGTCGACTGTTACCGGAACGACAGGTTCGCTAGACCCCGTGCACGTACATTGGGCTCGACCACAGCGCCACTTTCGCAAACGGAGCCCCGACATGCCTCGCATCTCCGTCGCCCTTGTCCTCTGCGCCGCCGCCACGCTCTCCGCGCAGAGCCCGTCCTCGTATCGCATCACCCGCACGTACCCCCTCGGCGGCGACGGCAGTTGGGACTACGTGGTTCCTGATCCCGCGCACCACCGCGTATTCATCGGCCGCCAGAACCGTGTGATGGTCGTCGATACCGACGACGGCAAGCTCCTCGGCGAGGTGACCGGCATCAACGGCGCGCATGGGACCGCCATCGCCGAGAAGACGGGGCACGGCTTCGCGACGTCCGGCAACGACAGCTCGGTCGTGATGTTCGACCTCGCGACCTACAAAGTGCTCGGCCGCGCTCATGCAGCGGAGGACGCCGACGCGATCATCTACGACGCCGCGTCGAACCGCGTGTTCACATTCAACGGCGACGCGCACTCGTCGACCGTGATCGATCCCGCGAGCGGCAAGACGATCACCAACATCGATCTCGGCGGCAAACCCGAGTACGGCGCGTCTGCCGGCGACGGGAAGGTCTACGCGAACCTCACGGACAACGGCGAGGTCGTCGAGATCGACGCGAAGAATCTCAAGGTCACGCGCCGCTGGTCCACCGCGCCGTGCAAGAACCCGGTGTCGATGGCGATCGACGTCGAGCACCACCGGTTGTTCAGCGGATGTCGGAGCGGCGTGATGGCGGTGTCCGACTACGCGGCCGGGAAGATCGTGACGACTCTGCCGATCGGCACGGGCGTCGACGGCGCGGGGTACGATCCGTCGGCCGGAAACGCGTTCGCGTCGAACGCCGATGGCACGCTCACCGTGATCCACGAGGACACGCCCGACACGTACCACGTCGTCGAGACGGTGCAGACGATGTCCGGCTCGCGGAACATGGGGCTCGACCCGACGACGCATCGGATCTTTCTCGCCGGCGCGAAGTTCGGCGCGGCGCCGGAAAACGCAGGCGGCCGCCGGGGGCGGCCGCCGATGGTGCCGGGGTCGTTCGTGGTATTGGTCGTCGAGCGGAACCCGTAGAATCGAACTCGGGCTTTCGCTACTTCGACGCTCCGCCCTTCGTCCGAATCGCGATGACTTTCTGGCCCGGGAGAGTCCGGTACTCCGCCTCGGCCGCGGGTCCTTTGAGCACGTCGACGGTCTCGATGCTGTTGCGATCGAGCCGCCGAATCTCGCTCGCGTAGTCGACGCGCACACCGTTCAGGAACCAGGCGATCGCGGTGTCGCCCTGAGCCCGCCGCGCGAAGCCCTGCATGACATCGGTGTCGGGTCTCACCCGAAAAATGTCGGTACCGGGGCGCTTCGTCGTAATGTCGACCTCGGGCGTCGCGTTGCGGTCACGGCGGACCTTCATCGTCAGGATCTCTCCGCTTCCGATCCGACGCGCCGTTTCCGGCGACACGCGGACGCTGTCGACAACGTAGGCGACGCCGGTGTCGGCGGCGCGCAGCACTCCAATTTCTTGCGCCGCTTTCACCGCCGACGCGCCAGTCATCGCGTCGACGTCGGCGGCCGTCGGTTCCTTCGCTTCGCACGCGGCGAGCACGGCGATCGCGCCGACCAGGCGGCCAGACCTGCGCGAGTGCGCCCGAACTTCGGAAGATGCGCGTCCATGGCGAGAATCCTCGTCTTCAGATGAGATGAATCGTCGGCGAGCGCGAGCGCGCTCGGACGAAGCGGCGACGCCAGTTCGGCCACCGCCACCAGCAGGGATCCATATGCGCTCGGCGACGCTCCGCCCCGCAGCACTCGGCGGTCGCAGTCGACTTCGATCGCCAGGCGCAGGCGCGAGACCATCAGCCACAGCGCCGGATTCCACGGGAACAGAATGAGCGCGACCCACGCCGCGCCGAGAAGCTGCGGGTCGCGCGCGCGCCGGTGGGAGGACTCGTGCGCCAGCGCCATTCGTTGCTCGGCGTTCGAGCGCGCGAGCAACCATGTCGGCACGACGATCTCCGAGCGCAGGAGTCCGATCGCCGCCGGTCCGACGTGTGTTGAGAGGCGCACGGCGGTGCCGTGCAATTCGGCGCGCGGCCATCGCGACCGCGCGCGATCCAGCCGCGCATGGACGACCACGAACGCGATCGCCAACAGCGCGCTGAGGGCGATCCACCCGGCGATCATGTATGTGTCGTCGACGCGGCCGATCGTCGTTCCGCCCGTCGACCGCAACACGCGCGCGACGTCGAGCCAGCGCGCATTCTCGGCCAGTCGCCAACGCGCGACGGTGAACCAGTCACCATTCGCCGGCGACACGGATTCCGCCGCGTCGCTCGACGCGAAACCGAACGTCGGAACGCTGAACGAGCCGTCGACTTCCGGACCACGCATGGCCAGTCCGATGGCGAATACAATCGCCGCGGCCCAAACCCATCGAGTCGGGATTCGAGCAAGCCGGCTTGCGCGATCCACCGCTAATGCCGCGAGGGCGGTCAACGCACCGACGAACATCGCGTAGGCCATCCACATCAGCATCATTTGTCGTCTCCGGCGCTTCCGCCGAGTCGCTTGGCGATCAACGCGCGCATGCGCTCGAGCTCTTTTCGGCTGAGCTTCTTGTCCGACACCATCTGCGCCAGCATGCGCTCGGCCGAGCCTTGGAAGATCGCGTCGCGGATTCGGGCGAGCGCGCTCCCTCCGGCGCTTTCCGCTTCGACGACCGCGAAGTAGCGGTATGCCCGACCCTCGGCTTCGTGCCGCACGTAGCCCTTCTCCTCGAGCGTCTGGAGCGCCGAGAGGACGGACGTGTACGCCAGCTCGTCCTCGAGCGCGTCCTTCACTTCGGTGACGGTCGCCGAGCCGAGGCGCCAGAGAACGCTCATGACGGCGAGCTCGCGCGGGGGGAAGTAGAGGTCGGCCGGGTGAACGGGTGGACGGGTGGACCGGTGAGCTACGGAAGTTTCCGTAATGTGCACGCGCCGCGTGGTTGTCAACTGGTTTTTCCGTAGACTAGGGCGGTCGGAGGCTGCGACAGCCTCAACCAGGTCTGTCCGCTCTTGGGACACGGCGCCAAGGAACGTGACGAAAACCTCGCCGAACCGCCGAGGCCGTGGCGGGTGGCGCTGCCGGTTCGTCCCCCTTGCGGCAGTCCTGCGGGCTTCTTCACCCACCGAGCTCCCGTGCGCCTCTCCGGTTCCGACCTCCGCATCGCCGTCCGCTCGTTCGCACGCCATCGCGGATTCAGCATCGTCGCCGTCGTCTCGCTCGGTTTGGCGATCGCGCTCAACACGACGATGTACAGCGTGCTCGACGCGATGATCAACCCGCGCGTCGACGTGTCGCATCCCGAAGACCTCTATTCGCTCAGCGTGTGGGGCGATCGGCGCGGGAAGATCACGCTGCAGCAACGCGCCGACATCCTGCGCTCCGCGTCGAGCATCCTGACGGAAACGGCGACCTATGAGGGTCCTCGCGACGGAGCGATGCTCGAACACGGAAAGCGGCTGAGGCGCGGCGGGGTCGCCCAGGTTTCGCCGAACATCTTTCGCTTTCTCGGCGTCCGTCCCTCCGAGGGCCGAGCTTTCACCGACGCCGACTACACCGACTCGTCTTTGCCCGTCGTCATCAGCAGCGCGGTGGCGGGCGGGCTCTTTCCATTCGAATCCGCGGTCGGCTCGACGATCAGCATCGACGGCGTGTCGCATCCGATCATCGGCGTCGTCGATCGCGCGTCGCAGGTGCCCGGCTCGGAGTACTCGGTATGGATGCTGCCGCCGCCGACCGTGCCGCTCAGCGCGCTCCCGGCCAACATCGCGCGCCTGCGACCCGGCATCACGGGCAAGCAGGCGCAACCGACGATCGACGAGCTCTCACGTCGGTTCGGCCTTCTTGCCGCGGCGGCCGGCGAACCGCTCAAGGGCGCCGGCTTCCTCCTCAAGTCGATCGAGTATCGGCAATTCCATTTCGCGCGGTTTCCACTTCGCGCTGATCGGCGCGGTGCTCGCCGTGCTCCTCATCGCCTGCGCGAATCTCGCCAACCTGCAGCTCGCCCGCGGGTTGGGACGCAGCCGAGAGCTCGCCCTGCGGACGGCGCTCGGTGCGACGCGTCAGGACATCATCGCGCAGTTGCTCCTCGAGAGCGGATTGCTCGCCGTCGCGGGACTCGCGTTCGGTCTCCTGGCGACCCTCTGGGCCAACAAGCTGCTCGAGGCGCATATCCCGCCGAGCGTCGCCGAGTGGGTGATCGCGCCGCAGACGAGCTGGCGGATGTTCGCGTTCGGGATCGTGGCGTGCGTCGTGTGCGTCGTCATCATCGGCCTCGTGCCCGCCCTCCACGTATCGCGCGCCGACCCGAACGAGCTGCTCAAGTCCGGCGCCGGTACCGGCGCGAACACGCGCAACCGCCGCAAGTATTCGCTGATGATCATGCTCGAGATGGGACTCTCGCTCGCCGTGTTGAGTGGGACCGCGATCGTCGTGCGGAGCGCGCTCGTCTTCAACTCGTACGACACGGGCTTCGATCTCAAGCCGCTGTCGCAGGCGTGGTTCTTCATTCGCACGCCTCACGTGGCCCTTCGCTACGTCGACGCGCAGAACGAGATCCTGAGCCGGCTGGCCAATGTTCCGGACGTCGCGAGCACGGCGGTGACGACCTCGGCTATCTGGAAGACAATGGAATCGCCGCCGTGGACGCGCACGGCGACAAGCGCGCATACGTGGCGCTGCGTCAGGGCTACACCGTCGTGTCGCCCGGATACCTGCGCACGATGCAGATTCCGATCGTCCAGGGCCACGACTTCACGGATGGCATCGCGGCCGACGGCGAGTTGATCATCGACGAGCAGACCGCGCTCTATCTCTGGCCCGACGGCCACTGGGCCGGCAACCAGATCAAACTCGGAAGCGATTCGTCGCACGCGCCGTGGATTCGCGTCATCGGGGTCGCGCGGCGCACCCGCCAACTACGTCAATCAGCACGACGTGGACAATCCGCACGCGCCGCCGCCCCACGGCTCGGAAGGATGTACTACCGGCCGGCGGCGACGGACTCGTTCGTCGCCAACAAGTACGGATACAGCATGAACGCCGTCATCCGGGCGCGGCGCGACCCGCAGCACATGCCGCTCAACGTGCGGCGCGCCTTCGCGAAGCTCGCCGCCATCCTGGATGGCGAGCGTCGGGACGATGGAGGAAGCGATGGGTCTCTCGCGCCTTCGCGAGAGCCACACCTTCGTCGCCGACATCTTTCAGCTGTTCACGCTCCTCGCGCTCGGACTCGCCGCGCTCGGCATCTACGGAGTCGTCGCGCACTCCGTCGCCGAGCGACGGCGCGAGTTCGGCGTCCGCATCGCGCTCGGCGCCGACACGCGCGCAGATCCTGCGCGCCGTGCTCCGCGAAGGAAACGCCGTCGCGCTGGGCGGCGTCGCGGTCGGCCTGCTCTGCACCAAGTACACGGTGAACTGGCTCTACGCCTTCTCGTTCGAGGGCGACCAGTACGACGCCCCGCTCTTCGCCGCGATGGCCGCGATCCTGTTCGTCGTCGCGGTCGTCGCGGCGCTCGGGCCTGCGCTGAGGGCGACGAGAATCGATCCGGTGGAAGCGATGAGGTCGGAATAGCTGGCAGTAGGCTGGACGGCTGGACGGCTGGACGGCTGGACAGGTGACCGCTAGCGGACGACCGCGTCATAGACGACCGCCGGCAGCTTTGCGGCGAGATCGGCCGTGTTCGGGATCTGATTGATCATGAACACCACGGTCAGCTTCTCCTTCGGATCGACGAACGCGATCGTGCCGTAGCCTCCGCGCCACCCGAACGTCCCCACCGACTTCGGTCCGTCGGCGCCCGTGCTGTCGATCGTGTAGAACCCGAAGCCGAAGCCCTGCCCCGGGATTCCGTAGCGGGCGCCGATCTGGTTGTGCGTCATGAGATCGACCGACCGCGATGAGAGAATTCTCACGCCGTCGAGCGTGCCGCCGGCCCTGATCATCTCCAGAAAGCGCGAATAGTCGCGCGCGGTCGAGAGGAGCCCGGCGCCGCCGGCGAAATTCTTGCGCGGACCGTCGACGTAATTCCCTTGGCCGCGCGGCCCCAAGGGTCCACGCAGCGCATGGCGCGTCGAGTCGCTCGCGTACACGGCGACGAGCCGCGTGCGTTGATCGGGCGGGAGAAAGAAATACGTGTCCTTCATGCCGAGCGGCGCGATGATGTGGTCGTGGACGTATCGGTCGAGCGGCATTCCCGACGCGCGCTCGACCACACAGCCGAGGATGTCGAGGTTGTAGCCGAATACCCACCGCTCGCCGGGCTGCGCCACGAACGGGAGCGTTCCCAATCGCTCCATCGTCGTGCACGCCGGCTCGTCCTTGTCGGCCGTGTACCAGCCGAGCCCCGCGCCGGCCCCGGGCCCGAGTGCCTTCGTCGCATATCGAGCCGCGACCTGCGGCTCGAGCCCGTACGAGATCCCGGCGGTGTGCGTGATGAGGTCGCGAATCGTGATCGGCCGACGCGCGGGGACGAGCGTGCGGCCGCTGTCGCCGGGCGCGTCGCTCGCGACGAACGTGTGCGCGAAAGTCGGCAGCCACCGCGATACGGGGTCGTCGATCGACAACTTCCCCGCCTCGGCGAGCTGGAGAATCGCCACCGACGTGATCGGTTTCGACTCCGACGCGATGCGGAAGATCGCGTCGGGCCTCATGGGGCGCTTCGCCTCTCTATCCGCCCAACCCACCGCGTGTTCATAGACGACTTGGCCGTCGCGCAACACCAGCACGACTGCACCGGCGATGCGGTTCGAGTCGACATAACTCTGCAAAAAGAGATCGATGGGCGACGGGCCCTGTCCGCGAACGACGGGCACACCGACGGGCGCGAGTGTCGCGAGTCCGACGACGAGCGCAACGAAGAGTGATGGCGGCGTGAAGCGCGCGACGCGCGACGGGACGGCACTCATCAAGCGCCTCCTCGGCTCAGAGCGGTGGTGGACGGCTCTCTTCTTTCGTCAAACGAGCCCGGCGGGCGGAGCCGGACAGGACTTCCTGATTATACACGGTCTCGGCCGACGTCACGCGCGCCCGGCCGAGTCGGAATCAGGGATCCGAATCGCTTGGAGAGGAGGTTCCACTCGAGCATGGCGGCGAGTCCGCTCAGCACCATGCTGCCGCTCAGGTAGTAGACGCCCTCGAGCACGACACGGGTCGTATCGTACTCGCCGAACGTTCCGCCGACGAGGGCGTTCCATGCGGCCAACGCGGCGCCCAGCGCCGCGCCGACGTGCGAGACACGCTCTTCTATGAAGACGCGCCGGCCCATGCGGCGCGCAGCCTGCCAGGCCTCGCGATCCAACTCGTCATTCGACACAACGTCGAGGAAGGCAGCAACCGTGCCCTCCGCGTTGCGTGCCGAGGGCTCCCGGTCGAGCCTTACGGGCAACGTCAGTGAATCAGCGCGTAGATCAAGTAGTTGACGCCAAGCTTGTAGGCCTCGTTCGACTCGTCGATCGGACGAAACCCCGACGCGGAGTACTCCCAGTAGTTCGAGATGTCCGTGTTGAAGTTGATCATCACCATCAGGCGCTTCGACCGATCGTTGCCCGCGAAGACGCCCTTGAACACGGGAGGGCCGTAGTCGTAGAACTGCTTGACGATGTCGAATGAAGGAATGTCGAAGAACGAGTGAAAGATCGGATGCGCGAGCTCCATGTCCATCGGGTGCAGCCCAGGCAACACCAGGTTGAGCATCGCTTCGAGATTGGCCCACCCCGATTGGCCGCGCCGGTTGTCCTCGCGCGAGTCGTCGATGATGAGGAAGCCGCCCTTGAGCAGGTACTTCCGCAGCGCGACGACCTCTTTGTCGTTGAGCGTCAGATAGCCGCCTTCGACGAGGAACGCGACCGGATAGTGAAACAGCGCGGGATCGTCGATCGCGATGACATTCGTCGCGTCGAGATGCGGGCGGAGCGTGCTGATGTCCGCCGTGATCTTGAGCAGGTTCGACTCGGCGGTTCCGTGATCCGTGTAGCCGTACCCGTGTGCCCACGAGGGCTCGCCGCGATAGTAGCACTGCCCCGGCCCGCCCGTGTACATCAACCGGGCGAACGTGAATCGGCCGTCGTACGGAATGTTGTTGAGCGGCGGATTCGTACAGAGGTATCCGCCGAACCCGTTCCGCTGCGCCTGCCCGGCCGTCAAGGCGGCGAGCGACAGCAGCGTCGCGACGCTTGAAGCGAGTCGTCTATTCACAGATCGCTGTTTTCCGGAGGTACGTCGTGAGCGCCGCGTCGGTGACCTCGCGAATTCTCGCCGACACCTCGGGATGATGCGCGTCGGCCAGAACCCGCTCGGTGATCGGGCCGAGGAAGCGAGCGTACCGCGCGAGCGTCGCCTGGTCGTCGGCGTCGATCGCCGCGCGCACCGATTGCACGGTCGCCGACGAAAACAGCTCCATTCTACCGACGAAGACTCGCGTCACGCGAGAGGGCGCGGGGGTCACCTCGAGCGGAAGAATCTCGTCGACAGTTCGCCGGGGCACGATGTAGAACACGCGCAGGCCGTCCTCGAACCACGAGTCGCGCCACGTCTCCACCATCGCCGAGGCTTCCTTCGTGGTGAGCCCCTGCGCGACGAGCGTCTGCTCGAGCGTTCTCCGCAAGCCGTCCATGGTGCCGTCGAGCGTGGGCGGCGCGACCAGCAATTCACCGCCGAGCAAGCCGAGGGCACGGAATCCGAGCTTCGCGCCGCGTCGTTCGAAGAGAATCGCCGCGGGGATTTCCGCCGACGACAGATTCTTCACGAGGATCCGGCCGTCGCTCTCGAACCCGGCGCTGAGCGACGCATCGAAGTCGGCTACACCGCGATAAAAGAGGAAACGCTCGCGTGCTCCGCCTACCGCCAACGGCGCGGCGTCCGTGGTTCTGGCCGCGTAGTATCTCGATTCGCCGCGCTCGGTGGGGAACGCAGGCGCGGCCGCAGGCGTCACGTGGACGCTCGGCCACTCGATCACGCTGCTCGCGGCCGGATCCCGAAGCGTCGCCGCGGCTGACGGCTCCCTGCGAGACGGCGGCCGGGGGAAACCATTCGGTCATCAACCCGTGATGAAAATTGACACGGACGCGAACCGTCGTGTCGCGATCGGAATAGAAGTAGAGGACGGGCGTCTCCATCCGCACGCGAGCCGCCATTTGGCGGCGGGCCGCCTCGTACGTGGCACTCCCCACCCTCACGGCCGCCGCCGCGCTCGTCCCCGCGGGACGAACGGCGAGCGTCTTGACGTACGGATCGTTGTCGAAGTGTTGGACGAAGCACGGCAGGTCGCTCGGTCCGCCGAGCGGCAGCCAGTCGATCGCTCGTCCATCCGGTCCCGCGACGGTGGTGAACGTCCCCCACTCGTGCACCGCGAGCTCGCCCGACATGGCAGCGGGCCGCTGAAACTCGCCAACGCGCGCGCTGATCGACACGCCGGCTGACACCGCGAAGACGACCGCCACAACGGAGCGACGCATGGCCCCTCTCCTCGAACGTTCGATGAAATGGACGACCCCATCCCGCCAAAGCAAGTCACACCTTCGAACGTTCGATCGTTTGTCTGGTATGAACCTGGCATGCCGGACTGAACACGCG
This sequence comes from uncultured Gemmatimonadaceae bacterium, assembly GCA_963789315.1. Classification (GTDB taxonomy): domain Bacteria; phylum Gemmatimonadota; class Gemmatimonadetes; order Gemmatimonadales; family Gemmatimonadaceae; genus JAQBQB01. Next base: position 71,945 of record CAWBKI010000021.1, read on the forward strand.
CCATGCCGTTTGTTTCTCTTTGCAGGATAGGAGACTCGCTCATGCGCCTTTTGTTCCTCGCCGCCCTCGTGGCTTTGCCGTCCACTGCCTCTGCTCAGCTCCGCATCTCCGTTGGAGCCGGCGCCGGCATATCGGGTTCGACGGACGAATCGCTCTCGTTCGGAACCGGCGCGCCGGTCGTGATGGGCGAGATCGTGCGCCCGCTTCTCCCCGGCATCGGCCTCGGCGCCGAGGTCGACTACTGGAAAGGGAGCGTGTCGCACGTCGCGTTCGCCACGGCGCTCGCGCAGGCGCACCTGCCGGTCATTCCACTCTATTTCAAGGCCGGACTCGGCTACGGCAACGGCAGCGCCGACAACAAGGGAAACGTGGAGGGACTCGCCGGTCAGCTCGGCGTGATGTACGACATCACGTTTCCCGGCGCTCCTGTCGCACTCACGGTGTTCACCAATGCCCTGCTCGCCCACGCGAGACTGCGGAGCGTGCAAACGGTCGACGCGGGCTTGGCCATTACGTGGCGTTGAGATTTTTCGAGCGCGCGCGTGGCGTGGCGTCATTTATGCGACCTGATCGGCGCCACGCACGAACTCCCTTCACGCGAGACGAGGACCAATGCCGAGAATGGACAGCACAGGTGACTTTGCGCGATCGGCCGATCTGCGCCGCGCCTCCGAAGAAGTGATCGCCCGATTGGAAGGGCTTGGCATCACGCTCAACGGCGATGAGAGTCCCGAGTCGCTGATTCTGGTTCTCGAAGAGGTCGAGCGGTTCGAGGACGCGGTCGAAGCGTGCGGCGGAGACCTCATGCTCGACGAAAACCCGCCGGGCACGGTGGCGCAGCCCGACGATCCGCGATTCGCTCTTCCGCTTCGCCGAGCCGACGAGACGATTCGTTCGTATCGCGAACGGCTGGCGAATGCGACGGATGAATTGGTGAAGCAGGGACTTTAAAGAAGAAAGGCGAGACTGGCCGAGCGCGAACGCCGAGACTGCCGAACGCCGAGACTACCGAACTCCGAAACCGCCAAAGTCCGAAACTACCGAACTCCGAAACTACCGAACTCCGAAACTGCCAAAGTCCGAAACTACCAAAGTCCGAAACTCCCCAGCTCCGAGACTGACTACCGGCGAAACTGACGAGCGGCGAGATCGCGGACGGAACGAGAACGGCGTCTAGAGCGCACACAGTGATCGCTCTCGGCGCCGTTCTTTTCGTCCCGACCCTCCCGTTTCTGGCCCTATCGCCTTTCGGTCGTTTCGGCGTTTGGTCGTTTCGGCGTTTGGTCGTCTCGGTTTTCGGTGGTCTCGCCGTCCCGGTGGTCTCGCCGTTCGGTGGTCTCGCCGTTCGGTGGTCTCGCCGTTCGGTGGTCTCGCCGTTCGGTGGTCTCGCCGTTCGGTGGTCTCGCCGTTCGGTGGTCTCGCCGTTCGGTGGTCTCGCCGTTCGGTGGTCTCGCCGTTCGGTGGTCTCGCCGTTCGGCCTCTTCGCCCCTCGGCCCTTTCGCCGTCCGGCGGCGACACTTATCCTACCTATGTAGACTTCTACCTAGGCTCCCAGGAATGCCCGCCTCTCTCCGCCTGACCTACCCCACCGCCATCGTCCTCCTCGCCGTGATGCGCGGCTTCCGCCACGGCTTCGACATCATCGACGCGTCGGGGCTCAAGAGCGGGACCGTGTACCCGATTCTTCGCCGTCTCGAGGAAGCCGGCATGTTACGCGCGCGATGGGAATCGATCGCTGACGCGCGCGACGCACAGCGTCCGCCGCGTCGCTACTACCAGATGACCGGCGCCGGCGCGCAAGTACTGCGGGACGCCAACGAGCGATATCCGGGACTCGCCCGCACGCTGGCGCCCGGCACCGCAGCGGCCGCCACGTGAGCGGCCGGAGGTCGACCGGGCGCCTGCCCGGCGAGACGCTCGTGCGGCTGGCGGCCTTCGCGCTTCCCGACTCGCATCGCGAGGAATGGGTCGCCGAATGGCTGGCAGAGCTCGAGTGGGCATGGCGCGGCGATCCGAACGCGCGACGCTCGGCGCGAAATGCGTTCCGCCTCCGCTTGCGGTGCCTCGGCGCGATCGCCGACGCGGTGACGCTCCGGCGCCGGATCCGGCGCGGCGACGATGTCCGATCGCACACGATTCTGAGCGACGCCCGGTTCGCCGTGCGATCGTTGCGACGGACGCCGATGTTCACCGCCGTCGTCGTGGCGACGCTCGCCCTCTGCATCGGCGCGACGACGTCGGTGTTCAGCATCGTCGAATCGGCCTTGCTGAACGGGCTCGGCTACCGGCAGATCGATCGACTCGTCGCCGTGTGGTCGGACAATCCGCAGGAGAACAACGACCACTACCAGGTCTCCGTCGGCGACTACTTCGATTGGCAGGCGCGGACTCACTCTTTCGCGCAACTCGCGGGCTTCTTCCCGTCGTGGAACGCGCTCTACTCCGGGCCGGACGGCGTCGAGCGAATCGACGTCGGCGCGGTGTCGGCGAATTTCCTGCGGACGCTGGGAGCGTTGCCGACGATCGGTCGTGATTTCGCGGACGGCGAAGACCGCCGCGGCGCGGCCGGCACCGTGATCCTGTCGCACGAGTTTTGGTCGCGCGCGCTTCAAGCGGACCCGCGGGTCGTCGGACGAACGCTCACGTTCGACGGGAAGCCGTACGTCGTGATCGGCGTGATGGACTCGCATTTCGTCTTTCCGGAGTCCCGGGTCGACGTGCTGCTGCCGCTCTCCGTGCTCGGCACGTACATCGACCGCCGGGAAGTGCACATGCTCTCGGTCGTCGGCCGGCTCCGCGACGGCGTGTCGCTGGAGGCCGCTCGGCGCGAAGCGGCATCGATCGCCGCGCAGCTCAAGCAGGAGCACGCCAAGGAAGACGGTGGACTGGGCATCACGGTTCGACCGTTGCGCGACGATCTCGTCGGAAGCGTGCGACGCCCGATTCTCATCCTCTTCGGCGCCGTGTGCGCCGTGCTCCTCATCGGCTGCGCCAACGTCACGAATCTCATGTTCGGACGGGCGTGGAGTCGCCGCCAGGAGTTGGCCGTCCGAACGGCGATGGGTGCGCAGCCCGGCGCGATCGTGCAGCAGTTGCTCGTCGAGAGCGCGGTCATCGCCCTCGCGTCCGCGCTGGCCGGGGTGGGCCTCGCCGTCGTCGCGACTCGCGCGCTTTCCAACCTGCTGCCCTCGTCGATTGCCCTTCTCGGCCACGTCGGCGTCGACGGGCCGGTGCTCGCCTTCACGCTGATCGTCGGCGTGGTGGTGACGCTCGTGTGCGGCACGGCGCCGGCGTTCAACGCGGCGCGGAGCACGATGCGGCGGACGCTGGGCGATTCGGCTCGCCTGTCGCACGGCCGCGGCGCTCGCCGGATGTACCGCGGCCTCGTCGTCGGCGAACTGGTGCTCGCGCTCGTACTGACCGTGGGCGCCGGTCTGCTCATCAACAGCTTCGCGCGCCTCTCCGGCGTCGATCCGGGTTTTCGCCGAGATCACGCGGTCCGGATGAAGGTCGCGCTGCCGCAGAACACGTACGCGACCCCCGGCTCGCGCTTCCGATATTATCAAAACCTCCTCGATCAAGTGCGCGCGGTTCCCGGCGTTCGCGCGGTAGGCACGATCAACCGTTTTCCGCTGCACGACGGCATGTTGACCACCGCCGTCGTCGTGGAAGGCGATCCGCCGGCGCCGCCCGGATTGGCGCCCACCGCGGACTATCGCATCGCGAGCGCCGGCTACTTCCAGGCGATGGGGATTTCGGTGCTCGCCGGACGCGACTTCGCGGCGACGGACAACACCGACTCGACCGCGCAGCTCGTCGCGATCGTCAACGAGACGGCCGCGAAGACTCTGCTCCACTCGACGAACCCGGTCGGCAAGCGCGTCGGGCTCGGCGGAAGCAACCGCCCTTTGTTCACGATCGTCGGCGTCGCCCGCGACGTGCACGACGCGTCTCTCCGCGACGCGCCCCGCGCCCAGATCTTCCTCAGCGCGCAGCAGGCGCCGCAGAGCGGCGGCAATCTCGTGGTCTACCACGATGGTGCGTCCGCGCCGATCGTGGCCGCCGTGCGCCGCATCGTGCGCTCGATCGACAACACGGTGCCGCTGTTCGACGTTCAGACGATCGGCGAGGTGTTGGACAAGACAAGCGTCGGCGACCGATTCACCATGCTTGTGCTCGGGGGCTTCTCGTTCCTCGCGCTGCTGCTGGCGGCGCTCGGCACGTACAGCGTGATGGCGTACGGCGTCTCCGAGCGAACGCGTGAGATCGGCGTCCGCATGGCGCTCGGCGCGCGCGCCGGAGACGTGCTGGCGATGGTGCTGCGCGAGGGCGCGCTGCTGTTCGCCATCGCTCTTCCGTTCGCGCTTGGAGGCGTGTGGGCAACGACGCGGGCGATGCGCACCCTCCTGTTCGACGTCGCGCCCAACGATCCGCGGACCGTGTCTCTCGCCGTCGTCGCGCTCGCCGTGGCGACAGCCGTCGCGTGCTACCTGCCGGCGCGGAAGGCGGCGAGGGTCGACCCGATGACCGCGATTCGAGAGTAGCCTCACGCGTTCGTGAATCTGCTTTTCTCAATGCGGCGTTCGACGGCTCAGTTCGCTCGACGCAGCCTGATTGACGACATACGTTGCGGCCTCCTCAGCGGAGCCAACCCATGTCGTCGCGCCGCAACGCCGCCACCTTGCTCGCCGCTTTCGCGCTATTCCCGGGCTCACACAAAACGAAGTCCTTCGGCGCCAGCCACTCGCTATCCACGCGCGCGGCAACGGATCCCGATGCCTGCACGCTGCTCACCGAGGACCAGGTGAGCGCGGCGATCGAGGCCAAGTCGCAGCCGGGCCAGCACGCCGGCAAGTCGAGCACGAAGTCCTGCATCTGGTCGGACGATCCCAATCACGGGGTCGACCATCGGCGCGTCACGCTGTCGATCACTTCGCTTGCTGGGTTCAACGTCGGGAAGACGGTTAAACAGGCGACGGCCGAGCCTGTGAACGGGCTCGGTGATGACGCGTACTACATGATCTACAGGGGTGACGCGCCGACGCTCGTGGTCCGCAAAGGGGATTCAGCGTTCAACATCCGACTGCTGAACGGGTTCAAGGCCAAGCCAATTCCGCTGGCCGAAGTGAAAGCCCGCGAGCTCACCCTCGCGAAGGCGGCTGTGACTAAACTCTAAGGGAGAGACACCGCCCCTCTCGGGGTCCGGCCGTCTCGGAGTTTGGCAGTTTCGGCGTTCGGCAGTCTCATGCCTTCCCCCCATACCTTCTCTCCTCAAAGCCTGCCCCTTTCTCGCTTTCCAGGAACTCGACTATTTCGCCCGCCGGTCCGGCCGGATCGACCAGCCGCCCCTCGGCGGCGAGGCGCACGAACAAGTCGACGGACGGCAGCGTTTCACGCGCCGACGAGCGCGCACTGACCTGCATCGGCGTGTCGACGGCTCCGGGCTCGTACGAGAGAATCGCGACGTCGCGCTGCTCACCACGCGCCCGAGCTTCATCGATCTCGGCGGCGAGCACCATGCCCGCGATGCGCAGCCCCGCCTTGCCCGAGCCGTAGGCGCCGAGGCCCGCGAATCCGTGCACCGCGGCGGCGGTCGAGACGTTGACGATGCGCAGCGGAGTCGCGGCCGGCGTTCGCCGAACCACTTGCCCCATGAACCAGATCGGCGCGACGAGGTTCGTCGCGAGGACGACCGGCAGCTGCGCGAGGTCCATGCTGGCGACGGGCCCGAGGAGTCCCACGTTCGCGGCGTTGTTCACGAGGCCGACGCGACGCAGTCCGCCCTCGCCGAGCAGCGCGCTCAGTCGCGGTTCGACGGCGCGCTCGAGACGAGTCGGATCGCTCAGGTCGACGGCGACGTGCCCGTATCGCTCGTGGCGCAGCGTCGCCTCCCGCCGCGCGATGCCGACGACGCGCCACCCGCGCTCGAGCAGTTGCCGCGCGACCGCCTCGCCGATGCCCGAAGTGGTCCCCGTGACGACGGCGAGGCGATCAGTCATTCGAACGGCCGACGTTCGTCGGGGTCGCCCTTCAATTCATCAGCTTCCTGGCGAAATAGTCGAACTCCATCGCCGACGTGTGCGCTTTCTCGCGCAGATTCGCGCCGGCGCCGTGGCCGCCTTCGGTCACCTCGAAGAACAGATACGGGCAATCCCATCGCGCTCATCTTCGCCGCGAACTTGCGCGCGTGCTGCGGGCCGACGCGGTCGTCCTTCGTCGTCGTCCAGATGAGCGGCTCCGGATACTTCACGCCCGTTTTCAAGTTCTGATACGGCGAGATCGACGCGAGGAAGGCGCGTTCGGCGGGCACGGACACGCTCCCGTACTCACCGACCCACGACGCGCCCGCGTCGATCTGCTCGTAGCGAAGCATGTCGAGCAGCGGCACCTGAATGTCGACGGCGTTCCAGAGGTCGGGATGCTGCGTCAGCTCGACGCCCATGAGCAGCCCGCCGTTCGAGCCGCCCATGATCCCGAGGCGACGCGAGCTCGTGATCTTGCGCGCGATCAGGTCCTGCGCGACGGCGGCGAAGTCGTCGTAGATCACCTGCCGATGCGTCTTGAGACCCGCTTCGTGCCACGCCGGACCGAACTCGCCGCCGCCGCGAATGTTCGCCAGCACGAACACGCCGCCGTGCTCGAGCCACAGCTTGCCGATGGTTCCGGAGTAGGACGGAGGGTAGCGAGACCTCGAAGCCGCCGTACGCGTCGAGCACCGTCGGGTTGGAGCCGTCGAGCTTCATCGCTTTCGGGTGCACGACGAAGTACGGCACCTTGGTTCCGTCCTTCGACGTCGCTTCGCGCTGCTCGACCGTGTCGCGCGACGCATCGAATTGCGCCCGCAGCGTCTTGGCGACGGCGATCGTCGCCCCGTGTGCGTCGGCGAGCCACACGCTGCTCGGCGTCAGAAAGCCCGCGACGTTCAGGAGCGCTTCGGTGCCATGCAGATTCACGTCGGCGATCGAAACCGCCAGGTTGTCGGGAAGGGGCAGCGGGGCGCGCGTCCACGTTCCGTTCGCGGCGCGCGTGAAGACGAACGCCCGTCCGCGGACGTTCTCGTACACCGTGGCGACGAGCCGGTCGCGCGTCGCCGAGGCCCCGTCCACCGACTCGCGCGGCCCGGGCTCGAACACGGCCACCGGCGACAGGTGCGTCGGATTGGCCGCGGCCCTCGCCACGTCGAACGACGCGAGCGAGCCGGTACGAATGTGCGTCGCGCCGTCGTTCCATGCCTCGGACAGCTTCACGATCAACTGACCGTCCACCATGGCGACGGGTTGCGACTTGAGGGGCAACGCAAGCTTCGTGACACCCGACGTGCCGACACCGTAGAACTCTGATTCGAAAAAGCTGACGCCGCGATACAGGATCACCGCGCGATGGCCGGCGCCGTCGAAAATGCTGGCGGGTCCCACCGAAACATCCTTGGGAATCCCGCGGTAGACCTCGACGGCGGCAGTGAGCGGCTGGCCGCGCACCAGGCGCTTCACGACATATGGATAGCCCGACGCGGTGAGCTCGCCCTTGTTCCACTCGCGCGACACGAGCAGCGTGTCTTCGCCGACCCACGCGGCGTTCTGCTTGCCGTGCGGAAGGACGAATCCATCCTTCGGGAACGAGTGCGTGGCGAGGTCGAATTCACGCACGGTGTTGGCGTCTTCGCCCCCATCGGACAGGCTGAGCAGGCACCGGCGCTCGGCCGGGAGCGCGCAGTCGGCACCTTCCCAGACCCAGTTGGCTTTTTCCACGCGCGCGAGGGAGTCGAGATCCAGAACCGTCGTCCATTGAGGCGACGCGGTGCGATAACTCGCCAGCGTCGTTCGCCGCCAGATCCCGCGCACGTGCGCGCTGTCTTGCCAGAAGTTGTACAGCTGGCCGCCGATGAAGTGCACGTTCGGAATGCGGTCGCTCGCCTGCGCGACCGCCAGCGCGTCGCGGAACAGCGACGCGAAGCGCGAATCCTTCTCGAGCACCGCCGACGTCTTCGCGTTCTCGGTCGCGACCCACGCCATCGCTTTCGCGCCGCGCTGGTCTTCAAGCCAGAGATAAGGGTCAGACGGAGAGCTCGATGACGCTCCCGCCTGCGTTTGCGCGGAGGCGCGAGTGAGAGCGAACAGGGAGAGGACGAGAGAGAGGGAACGGCGGGACATTGCGGCTCCGTAAGAGGACTCGAAGGGAATTGAGGAGAGAGGACGGAGGCGCGCAAGCCGCCAACGACGAGACTGTCGAACGGCGAAACTGCCGAACGACGAGACTGCCGAACGGCGAGACTGCCGAACAACGAGACCGCCGGGTTCGGTCTCGCCTTTGGCACCTTCGCCCCTCGGCAGTTTCGCCCTTTGCCAGTTTCGCCCTTTGCCAGTTTCGCCCTTTGCCAGTTTCGCCCCTCGGCATTTTCGCCCTTCGGTCTACCTCATGTTCCCCGTATGCCCCAACGAGTATCTGCCCGGCTGTGGCCAGACACACAGCCCGTGCGGTTCCTTCCCTACCGCAATGCGATGCGTCAACCGCCCGGTGGCCGTATCGAACACGTAGACCTCGCCGTCGTACCGCCCGCTCACCCACAACTCTTTCCCGTCGGCGGTGACGTTGCCCATGTCGGGGCTTCCTCCGCCGGGAACCGTCCAGGTGGCGACCACTTTGCGTGCGAGCGGGTCGACCACGCTCACTGAGCCTTCGCCGTGCGGGCGGGCGAGGAGGGTGTTCCATCCGCGGTTCGTCACGTACAACAGACGGCCGTCGCGGCTCGGGTAGATGCCGTGCGTTCCCTTCCCTGTGTGGATGAAGCCGACCTGCGTGAAGCTCGCCGGATCGATCAGGCGAACACCGTCGGCCTTCATGTCGGCGACGAAGAAGACGCTCCCGTCGGGAGACGAGCGAATGTCCTGCGGCATCGCCCCGTGGCTGCCCGACGTGTCGTCGAGCACGAGGTAGGCGACGGGCTTTTGTTCGGTGAGGTCAACCTTCAACAGACGGCCGTCGAACTCGCACGTCGCGATGGCGTACCGGCCGTCGTCGGTGAATTCCATGTGGTCGATGCCGCGACAGTCCGTTCGCACCGAGTTCACCGTCGCCATCGTCACCGGATCATGGAAATCGAGTTGCTGATGTCCCTCGGCGACCACGATCGCCAGCCGGCCGTCCGGGCTGTAGTACATGTTGTACGGATCGATCACGCGTACGGGCGTGCCTTCCTTGCCGGTCAACGGATCGATCGGCGTGAGCGTGCTCGAGCCGTTGTTGAGCACCCACAGCGTCATCAGGTCGTACGACGGCACGACGTGTTGGGGCACGTTGCCCGTCTTGAAGGTGCGTACGACGCTATAGGTCGACGGGTCGATGACGCTCACCGTCCCCGAGCGCGAGTTCGGGACGTAGACCAGCCGTTTCGCCCGGGCCGCGACGGCGGACAACGCGTTTGCCCCCGTGAAGGCATAGATGTCGATGACGCCCTTCGTGTCCTCGACCTCGCCGGCGGCCGTGTACGTCGTGTAGTGTCGCTTGCCGTCGGCGGCGACGAGTCGGTCGCGTTCGTCGCGTGAGCCGCGGCAGGCGAGCACGAGGAATACCGCCGGGCTCAGGAACCGCCGCAACATCCGAATCGCTCGCATACCTGCACCACCAAAAGGCAAGAAGCGATTCCCTGCAGCGTGGGCCCGAAGTGTGCGGCCTTCGGACAATGGCGACGCAGCCGCTACGTCCATTTCTGCGCCGAGGAGGAAGCGTGCGCAGCAGAAGCCATGGTAGCAGAAGCCACGGGAGCAAGAGTCACCGCGGCGACAAGCCGCCCCGCTCGTCTCGAGAGAGTTCTCATGAGACCGTTGGCGACCCGCGCGAAAGCGGCCAGCCCGGCGGCGGCGCGGGGCGACGCGATGAGGTCGGTCCGACCGGGGTCCATCCCATGTCCGCCGGAATCCCCAAAGGCAAACACCTCGAGATCCGCACGCCCGCGGCGTGGGGTCAGGGGGAGCGCGGCGCCGCCGGATACGAGGACTCGGGCGGATCCGAGCTGATCTACCGCGACGGACAACTGTTGGGCGGCACGACAGCCGGCCCCGGCGGCGAACCGACCATCGACATCCACGGCGGGGCATCGCAGCCCCACCCGGAAGATACCACCGAACTCAGGAGGCCCCCGACGAAACGTCGCAAGCGCAAGAAATAAGATCCTTGTCTGCTTGAAGGAGGTACATATGAATTCCCGAATCTTTCTCGCCGCCGGCGCGATCGTCGGCGCGGCGTGGACTTTGGGATGCGCGAGAACGGTCGCCGAGTTGACTCCGGCGCCGGTCGAGGCGCGAAGACGCTGACGCTCAACGTCGACATCGTGGACGCCGTATCGGGCACGGTGCTCGGCACGGCGCAGATCCCCTTCATGGCGAGCTGACGTTCCGTCCGCCGTTGCGCCGAATAGGCGCAACGGCGGGCTCACGCTAGCCGATGATCACCGTACCCGCCGCGGCGTCGTACTGCGTCGGGTAGGACGTGAGGCTGTTCGTGCGCTGCCCTCCCATCCAGTGGCCCGAGAAGTCGAACTCGGCGCCGTGCCCCGGGCATAAAAAGCCGAAGCTCGCCGTGTTCACCGTGCTTCCCGCGTGAGGACAGATCCTCGACAACGCGACGAATGTCGATGTCCCCGTTCGGACGACGGCGAGTGGATTGCCGTCGCTGTCGCTGACGAACGCCACTCCGTCGACGTTGGCCAGCGAAGGGTGCTCCGACAACGTGACCGTCACCGATTGAGACAAGCTCCCCGGCGCGGTCGGGCTGTTCGAGAGACCGCATGCCGCGAGCGCCGCGGCGAGTGCGGTCATCCCACTCTGAGCAAAAAACGCCCGCCGGTCGATGCCGCCGGCGCCGCGCACCACGCAGGCGCAGTCGACGCCACACTGCTTTTCCATCACTGCTCCGAAGATTCTACGTAAGAGTTCAATCCTTCCAGATCCACATCATCACCGTCCCGGCCGTGCTGAGGGCGATCGACGAGAGCGCGATGGCTCGGTGGTGGTCGGCATTCGAGCGTGATCGGTTCGCGTCCCCTCCGGCCGCTCCTGCCCACACGAAGCCGGCGTCGGAGCCAAGCATCGCGAACGCGTGGAGGTATCGTCGCGTTCTTCCCGCCGGCTCGTGACGGGAATCCCACAGGTTCCAAACACCGGTCACGGTGTTCACGGTGAACAGCACAGCCGATCGCGCCCGCTACGGCTTGGTGCGTACCCCGCATCCAACTCGGCGGGTCCTGATCCTGGAGAAGGTTCTGCCCCAGCGACCACTCCGCGGCGAAGAGCGGGAGCATCGTGTAGCTGCCGATGCGGTGAACCGTGAGGCGCCGGTTGTACCAATCGCTGTACTGAATGGCCTTGGGCCGGCGTGTGACGGGCGTGTCCGCCGGGACGACGGAGCGCGTCGAGTCTATCGCGAACTGTGCGGTCGGCTCCACTTCGACTTGGATGGCGTGCGCATGGCACGGCCACCCGGCGGCGGTCGCACAAACAACCACGGCGTGTATCGAGAGCATGTTTGCCCACCCAGTGAGACGGACACTGGTGCACTGGCAAACCCCGATCCGCTTCTACGGAACTGGGGCGACCGATGCGCTTGATGCCGGCCGCGACGGCGGGGCTCGCTTCGGCGAAGGTAGGCTTACCAGAATCGACGTGACGATCAGGACGACCGCGGCGACCGACAGTTCCAGAGTGGCCGAGCGCCTGGTCGACAACGCCGCCGACTCCTTACCCAGCGTGGGGCGCTGCCGACGCCAATTGAAGGCGCCGAGCGCAAACACGGCCGCGACAAACACCAACTTGATGATCAGCGTCCTGCCATAAGGCGTCTCCCACAGGCTCGCCAGCGTCGGCAGATGCAGCCACGCGGTGAGGACGCCGAAGGCCACGACGACGCCGCCCATCGACAGGGCCATCGGCGAGAAGCGATTCACCATGTCGGCTGCCAACGCACCGCGCCGTTCGCCAAGCTCGGCGTTGCGAAGCAGAGGCGTGAGGCCGCACGCGACCATGATGAACAGACTCCCCAGCCAGAGTCCGGCCGCGAGACGGTGGACCGGATTCACCACGGCGCTCCAACGCCCGGAGACGAGCGGCGTAAGAGCGACGCCGACGAGTCCCACGGCGGCGGCGTACCAGCCGGCGCGCACGTTCACCAGCGCGAGTGCGGTTCCCGCGAGAACGACAACGGGCCAGACCGTGGAGAGTATCGCGGAGGCGTTGGACGTCAGCAATTCCCCGACAGTGAGGTGTGCGCGCGCGGCGAGCGCGGGGAGTCCGAGCAACGCGAAGCCCACTCCGATCGCGGCGCCAGCGGTTCCGACCATGGCGGCGCGTCGCAACGCCGAGTCGAAGAACATCCTGGCCGGCCCTTCGGCATGCGTCGATCGTGCCGCCGTGAACCGGAACCCGACGGCGCCGGCGGCGAGAAACGTTCCGACGAAGGAGCCGAGTTGCTGTGCCGGCTCGGACCACGTGACGAGAGGCTCTGGCGCCATGACGGACGGACTAGGCAAGGATGGGACCGCTGCGATCAACCACCGGTTTAGCCGCCTCGAAGTGTACGCGTTGTCGGGTAGTCTCGAGTTTGCGCTTCCTTGACGACATGAAGCTGATGACGCCCCCACCCGCTCGCGTCGCGGTGAACTATGCCGCCGCCATTCTGGCCCCAGGATTGGCCTTCGCCATCTCGTTCCTGTTGCGGCCGTTCGGGCCGTCGACCTCGGCCATGGTCTTCGTCGGCATCATCGTGGTGGTGGCCCGGATTGGAGGGGCCGGACCGGCGCTGGCGTCCGGCGCCATCTCCGTCCTGCTGCTCGACTACTACTTCATCCCGCCGATTCACGAGTTCGACCTTCTACAGGCGGAGCAAGGCGTCAACGCGCTGGTGTTCGGGCTAGTCGCCCTGATCGTCGGCTCGATGACGGCGCGACTGCGCGCGGCGGAGCACGCCATGCGCGAGCGTGCCGACGATGAGTACGAGCTACGCAAAGCCGCCGAGGAGCTGGCTCGCGCGCGCGAGCAGGTGCTCGCCGTTGTCGCTCACGATCTGAGAAATCCGCTGAGCGCGATTCTGGGCGCCGCCTCGCTGCTCGAGGACCCGAGACAGGATCCTCGCGAGGCTCGAGAGGTGCTCGGCTTGGTTCGGCGCGCGGTCGATCGAATGAATCGACTCATCGGCGACTTGCTCGACATCACTCGCCTCGAAGCCGGCCGACTGGTCCTCGAACAGGAGCCGGTCGCGGTGACGGACTTGTTGGCGCAGACGCGGGAATCGTGGGAGACCACGGCGGCGAGTCGCGAACTCTCCCTCGAGGTCGGCCCCGCGCCCGAGGGTCTCACTGTGTTCGCCGACCGGAGCCGCATTCTACAGGTTTTGGACAACCTCGTCGGCAACGCCGTGAAATTCTCGGAAGCCGGCGGGCGAATCACGGTGCGCGCGACCCGAAGCGACGCGACGTCCACCGAGGTCCGGTTCAGCGTGTCCGACACCGGACCCGGAATTCCGCCGGAAGTCGTGAAGGAGCTCTTCCAGCGCTTCTGGCAGGCGAACGCGGCGGATCGCCGAGGAATCGGACTCGGCCTGGCCATCTGCAAAGGCATCGTCGACGCTCACGGCGGCCGCATCTGGTGCGAGAGCCAGGTGGGCCACGGAGCGCGATTCACCTTCACGCTGCCCGTCTCGCATCAAACGGCCGCCGCCCTCCTGCCCCCGATGTCACGCGCGTCCTGAGTTTTTCCGGTCCACCCGTCCGGCGTCCACCCGTCCACCCGTTAGGGCACGACCCTCCCCTTCACGTACTTGTCGAACCACGCCCGCTCGTTGAGCATTCTGTGAACGTTGTTCCATGATCCGGCGATCCCGTGCGGTTGGCCGGCGTACTGGATCATCTTGGCCGGAACGCCCTGCTTCTTGATCGCCACGTAGAGCTGCTCGTTCTCCGAGAATGGCACGCGGTGGTCGATTTCGCCGTTGATGAAGAGCGTCGGGGTCCTCACCCGGTTGGCGTACGTGATCGGCGACTGCTTGATCATGATCTCGCGCGCCCTGGGATCCGAGGGCGGACCGTAGAACTCGGTCTCCTTCGTCCGCGGAATGTCCGAGTTGGCGTAGTCGCTCGTCCAATTCGCGATCCCTGCGCCCGACGCCGCGGCCGCGAAGCGGTCGGGATACTGGGTGATCAGCCAGTTCGTCATGAAGCCGCCGTACGAATGCCCGATCGACGCCACCTTCTTCGGGTCGATCGAGTAGTGCGCGATCGCGTAGTCGACGCCGGACATCACGTCCTGCCCGTCCTTCGTGCCCCAAGCGCCCCACGTCCCCCACAAGAACTTCTCGCCGTAGCCCGTGGAGCTGCGGAAGTTCACCTCGAGCACGAAGTAGCCGTTCGCGGCGAAATACTGATTCTTGAAGTCGAAACCGTACTCGTTGGCCGCATGCGGGCCGCCGTGGTTGCTGACGACGAGCGGGTAAGGACCGCTGTTCGCGCGATAGCCGTACGGGTACAGCAGGAACCCTTCGATAGGCGTGCCGTCGGCGCTCGTGAACTGAAGGCGCTCGGCCTTGCTGAGCCCCACGTCATGGACGAAGTCGTCCTGCACGTGCGTGAGCCGCACTTCGCCGCTCCCGTCGAAGCCGCGCGGCGTAGATCTCCGACGGCGCCTCGAACGTGCCGACCTCGTACGCCATTCTCGTCTGCGCGCGGTCGTAGCTGAACCCGCTCAGGCGCCGTTGGCCCGTCGTCACCTGCTCGACCTTGCCGCCGCTCGCCGCCACCCGGAAGAGATGTGTCGTCCCGCCGATGCCGCCCGTGAAGTACACGGACTTCCCATCGCGACTCCAGAACGGCGCCGACGGGAGATAGTCCCACGCCTCGGTGAGATTGACCTCGCGGCCGCCACCAGCCGGAACCAGCACGACGTCGACGGGGCCGCCGTTGTCCATCTTCTTCGCGATCACCCAGTCGGTCGGCGTCGAGCGCGTGGTGAGAATCCACGCGCCGTCCGGCGAATATTGCGCGCCGGCGTACGAATAGGCGGGGTTCGACGTCAGCTTCTTGAGCGCGCCGTCCACGGTGACCGTCCAGACGTCGCTGCGACCGTACGCCATCTCGTTGCGATACGTCGAGTCGGCGGTGAAGGCGAGCATCGTCCCGGCCGGATTCCAGTTCACGCCGGCAGGACGAAGCCCGAGGTGGGTGAGCTGTCGTTCGGCACTACTCGCCGGCGTGATGAAGATCTCCTGCGGAGGGCTCACCTGCGGGTCGGCGCGATTCGGGAGCGGAAACGGCGCGGCGTCGCGCTGGAAATCCATCCAGTCGAACTCGACGCCCTTGAACCGCTCCTCGTGCCGTTTTGCGAACTCCGATTCGTAGACCGGCTCGCGCTTCGGCGGCGGCGTGTCGCGCACGATCGCGCTCATGGTTCCGGCGGAGTTGGGCATCGCGCGCCCGCCGCCACCACCACCGCGTCCACCGCGTCCACCACCCCGACCGCCGCCCACGGAACCGGCGCGCCCGGCTGTGGCGTCTTCCGTGACTTCCGCCGGCGCGGCGGGTTGGAGGGCGAACGCGCGTCCACCAGCCGAGAAACGAAGGCGGCCGTCGTCCAGCCACGCGGGCGATGCGGCATTGGCACCATCGGCGCTGACGCGGCGCGCGGGCGCCGACCCATCCGACGCCACGAGCCACACTTCGCTCGTGTTGTCGTTCGTGGCTTCGACGCGCGTGCTGACGGTGAACGCGACCCACTTGCCGTCCGGCGAGAGGTCCGGATTGCCGACCGTCTTCACGCGATAGTAGTCCTCGATCGCGAGCGGACGACCGGTCGGCGACTGTGCGGACACGCCGAGCGCCGCAACGAACGAGAGAGTGAAGGAAACGACTCCACGGCGAACGATGTTTGACGCTGACATCGACCCTCCCCCGGATGGGATTCGCTGACAACCGCGCGCAGATACACTGTCGCCCGCGTGGCGCGTCCACCAGAGGTCACGCCGAGCCGTCAACCAGAAGCGCCGGGTTGCCTCGCACAGTGAGCGAGAGCCCAAACCCTTGGTGACACGCATCCCGGCTGCGCTCGACGCAAAGAAAAGCAGACGCATTGTTGGCGCTTAAGCCCGCTAACGCGGCCTCGTCATTGCGCGTCGCACACCCGTGCCACGCGAAGCGCCCGACCACCCTCGACGGAGCGTCGTGTGAGAGGCATTCGAGAACTCTCAAATCGCGGAGGAGGCAGGACGATGCATTTCGGAATCAGTGTGGCGGGAGCGTCGATGGGCAGCGGTAAGCGGTGGTCCATGGCGTTGGCGGCGCTGGCTGTCATCGGGGCCAGCGCGTGCGGCGACAACAACAACAGCACCGTGCCTCTGACGGCGACGACGATCACGACGAACGCGGCGACGAATGCGCAGACCGGGGTCGTTGGTACCGCGCTCGCACAGCCGGTCGGCGTGATCGTGGCCGATCAGAACGGCGCGCCGCTCGCCAACGCGACGGTGAATTGGGCGGTGACGGCGGGCGGCGGGAGCGTCGCGTCGGCGACGAGCGTGACGGACGCAACCGGCAACGCGACGGTCGTGTGGACCCTCGGCACCACCGCCGGAACGGACTCGCTCCAGGCGTCGATCGCCGGCGGCGCGAGCACCTTCATCGCTGCGACGGCGACAGCGGCCGCGGCCTCAGCCGTGCACGTCACGAGCGCCGACACGCTGACCGTGACGGCGGGAACGACGACAGCTCCACTCGTCGTGAAGGTGGTCGACCAGTTCGGGAACGCGGTCGCCAACGCGACGGTGACGTGGGCGGTGACCGGCGGTGGAACGCTGAGCGCCACGACGTCGACCACGGATGCGACCGGCTCGACGCAAGTGACTCTGACGACGGCTGCGGCGCCGGGGAGCTACACCGTGACCGCCACGTCCGGAACCCTCACTCCAGTCACGTTCACGATCACAGGGATGTAGTCGGGCCATCCCGAGCGGAGTACGGGGTGCGGGGGGCGGCGAAGCGCTGCGCCCCGCGCCCCGCCGCGGGCTAACGCCGGGAACGGCGCACGAGATCGTCCAACGCGCTGTCGAACGACGTGCTGCCGGCAAGGTAGGGCTTCCAGGCGGCTATCAGGACTTCGTCGAGCCTCTTCGTTTCGCTGTTCCGCGACCAGATGCCGAACCGCTCAGCGTAGGGAGTGTGCGCGGGGATCAACCCGGAGATGATCTCGCCGGTCGTGTAAAAGAGGAGCACGTGGCTCAGCTCGGACTGGAGAGCAATCCCGCGCTTTGCCGCGTCGGCCAACATCACCGAGTCGGCGGGTTGGAGGAGCTGACCGGCGTGCGCGCTCTCGTGCAGGATCGTCTCGAGCGCGTACGTCTCCTGATTTCCGATCGCGTTGGTGGAGACGGTGACTCGCGGCCCGGCGACCGTCGTCGTGTATGCGCCGAACCACGAGGCGTACGTCGTCGCATAAATGGTGATCGGCACGGATGGCCACGGCCGCCCGAGATCGCGCTGGAGCTGCGGAAAGGCGCATCCACCGTAGCGATCGATGAGTCCGCGCGACGCGGTGATCCAGGTCTTGTTGTGCGCGTCGTGGATCGGCCACCAGACGGCCCGGTAGATCGGAGCCACTTCCCTGAGGGCCGCGTCAAGCGCCGGGTCCAGGTCGGCCGCCTCGAGCGATTCCTCCGGCGACGCTGCGAGACGATCATTCACGCGCGCGACGACGCTGTCGGCGCCCTCCATCCGATCCGTGAGGACCTGCGCCGCGTAGTAGCTCAGCGCGTTGTTCCACGCCCGACGCTCGGCGGGATTCAGCGGGCGGAGCCCCAGCGTGTCTGCCCGAATGTTGCCGCGCGCGCCCAGCCCGTCGTCGTCGATCCGCTCGCGCCGCTTCGCTTCCTTGACGAGGAAGTTGTGGAGATTGAGCCAGAAGGCGCTCTGGAATTGCAGGCGAGGCTCGACCATCGGCGGGCATTGCGCAACGGAGACCGCACGCATCGGATCGAGCCGTTGCCGCGGCGCCCCGCAGCCGGCGACAAGCGCGGCTAAGAGCAGCCCTCCAAGCGCGGCGCGTTCGTGTCGACGCATGCCACCACGCAAACACGGCGGCAGAGTGCGCGCAACGGCGCGAGCACCTAGGTGGATCGAAAACACGAGATCCTTACCAGCGGCCCACCGGTCCACCCGTCCACCGGTCCACCATCCCCCCCTCGAACCCTTTTCTCCTTTTGGTTATCTAAAGGGCATGCGCCAACGACCGCCTCGGCCCCCGCGCCGAAGTTCTCAGGGGAACGCTGGAGATGCTCGCCCTCAAGCTCCTGAGCCAGCAGCCCATGCACGGATGGGGGCTGTCGCTCAGGTTGCGCGAGATCTCGCACGACGTGTTCGACGTCAACCAGGGGTCGCTCTACCCAGCGCTGCAAGCGATGCTGCGCCGCGGATGGATCCGCGCCGAATGGCGCGCCAGCGAGAACAACCGGCGGGCTCGCTACTACCGCATCACCACTGAAGGGCGCAAACAACTCGGCGCCGAGGTCGCGGAGTGGAGCCGCGCATCGGCGGCCGTCAACCGCGTGCTCCAACACGCATTCGTGGCAGGGGGAGCCTGACATGGCTTGGTATCACGAGATCGCCTCGTCGCTCGCATCGCTGGTCCGCCGACGCCGTCGGGATTCGGACATGGACGAGGAGATGCGCTTCCATCTCGAGATGGAGGCGCGGCATCGCGCGGAAACCGGGATGTCGCCAACCAGATGCGAGCCTCCGCGCGCGCCGCGATTTCGGCGGCGTCGAGCGCCACAAGGACGACGCGCGCGACGAGCGCGGTACGAACGGCTTCTTCGACGCGTGGAGCGACTTGCGCTTCGCCCTGCGTTCGCTCCGCCATCGGCCGGGCCTCACCTCGGCGGCGACGCTCACGCTCGCGCTCGGCATCGGCGCGACGAGCGCCGTGTTCGGCGTCGTGAAGCACGTGCTGCTGGCGCCGCTGCCATATGCGCAACCCGACCGCGTCGTCGCCGTGTGGAGCGCGTGGAAGGGCTTCGACAAGACGTGGCTTTCATATGATGAGTGGGAGGGCTGGAAGGCGAGAGTCGCCGCCTTCTCCGACATCGGGCTCTATACCGACGGCGCCGCGACCGTCGATGGGGACACACCAGAACGTGTGCGTTCGGCGAGCGTGCAGGCCAACGTCCTCCCGATTCTCGGCGTCGGCCCCGAACGCGGCCGAGGCTTCTCGGCGGACGAAGATCGTCCGGGTGGTCGCGCGCGTCGCGGTCCTGAGCCACGAGCTGTGGGACCGACGCTTCGGCGCGGATCCGTCGGTCGTCGGACCGCCAGGTTCAGATCTCGGGCAACGCGACGACGATCGTCGGGGTGATGCCGGCTGGCTTCCGCATGCCGCTCGACTACGCGGCGGGCGAGCGCACCGACGTGTGGTTCCCGCTCGCGACCGACGCCGCGAGTGAGGGCGCGGTACCGGGTCCCGCGTTTCCGAAGGGCGGTTCGAGCCACGGCTTCTACGCCGTCGCGCGACTCGCCGCCGGCGCGACGGCCGCGACGGCGAACACGCAGCTTCGCGGCGATCGTGGCCGAGCTCGAGCAGTTCGGCTATATGGCGAAGGTCGGGTTTCACGCGTTCGTCGTTCCGATGGACGAACAGATCACCGGGCGCGTGAAGCCGGTGCTCCTCGTCGTCTTCGGTGCGGTGGTGCTCGTGCTGCTCATCGCCTGCGCCAACGTCGCCGGGTTGCTGCTCGTGCGCGGCGAGACGCGGCGCCGCGAGCTGGCCGTGCGAGTCGCGCTCGGCGCAGGCGACAAGCGCCTCGCGCGATTGCTCGTCACCGAGAGCGCGGTGCTCGCGACCTTCGGCGCCGTGGCGGGCATCGCCTTGGCGACGCTCACCGTCCGCTTGCTCCGCGCCAACGCGCCGCCTGGATTGCCTCGTCTGGCGGAGACGTCGATCGACTGGAGCGTGCTCGCGTTCGCGCTCGTCGTCGCGTGCGTCACGGCGCTGCTCACGGGAATCCTTCCTCTGGCTCACGCGCGACGGATCGCGCCCGCCGGAGAGCTTCGCGAAGGCGGACGCGGCGCGACGAGCGGGCGCGCGCGGCTGCGATGGCGGCAGACGCTCGTCGCGGCGGAGATCGCTCTCGCTGTCGTGCTCGTCGCCGGCGCCGGACTCATGATCCGCACGGTGAGCAATCTGTTGTCGATCGATCCTGGATTCCGCGCCGACGGCGTGCTCACGATGCGCGTGTCCACGCCGTCGATCTGGTATCCGGACTCATTGCGCGTCGTCGCGTTCTGGGACGACGTGCAGCGCCGAGTGTCGGCGCTGCCCGGCGTGAAGCGAGTGGCCGCCGTGCGATTGCTGCCGCTCGCGACGGAGATGGGCGACTGGGGACTCACGATCCCCGGTTACACGCCGCCGCCGAATCAGGGCGCGCCGGGTGACTGGCAGGTCGTGACGCCAGGCTATTTCGAAACGATGGGGCTCACGCTGCGCGAGGGACGCGCGTTCACGACGGGCGACGACATGGGGGCGCCGCTGGCGATGATCGTCAATCGCGCGTTCGAGCAACAATACTTCGCCGGACGCCAGGCGCTCGGCGGACGCGTGCGGATCAACTCGCGCGACACGACGCGCTGGTACACGGTCGTCGGCGTCGCCGACGACGTGCACCACAACGCCCTCGTGGGAACGGTCAAGCCGCAGTTCTACGCGACCCTCGCGCAATTCGCCTCCGCGCCGGGCAGCACGCGCCGGACGATGAGCCTGGTGGTGCGGACGGACGGCGATCCAAAAGCTCTAATCGCCTCGGTCCGGGCCGCCGTTCGCGCCGTCGATCCCCGCCTGGCGGTGTCCGAGGTGCGAACGATGCGCGACATCGTCGACGCGGCGATCGGCGGTCAGCGATTCGCGATGCAGACACTCGGCGTATTCGGGCTCGTCGCGCTGCTCCTTTCGGCGATCGGAATCTTCGGCATCGTGTCGCAGGTGGTGGCGTCACGCTTCCACGAATTCGGAATTCGCGCAGCGCTCGGCGCGACGCCGAACGATCTCATGGCGATCGGCCTTCGCTCCGGACTCCGTCAGGCGATGACCGGCCTCGCGATCGGCGTCGTCTCGGCGCTGCTCCTGACGCGCGTGCTTCGGACGCTGCTTCAGGGCGTGTCGCCGAAGTGATCCGCTGACGTTCATTGCGGTTGTGGCGGTCACCGGCGTCGTCACGGTCGCTGGCCAGTCTCGCGCCGGCGATACGGGCGGCGAGGATCGATCCGAATACGGCGCTGAGAGCAGACTAGGCGAAGAAGGCTGGACAGCTAGACAGCTAGACAGCTAGACGGCCGACGAACTGTTCGGCTGTCTAGCTGTCCGGCTGTCGAGCCGTCCTGCGCTGCGAGCCTTCCGCTCGACCTAGTTCACGCCCGCATCGAGCCACTGATCTCCGGACATCCACTTCGAGTCCGGTGCGAACAGGAACACCATTCCACCATCCGCGAGCTTCGGCAGCAGACGCTGCGCGCGCGCCGGCTCCATCGCCGGGCAGCCCTTGCTCATTCCGGCCCTGCTCGGCGTGACGTACGGCGCGCCGTGCGCCACGACGCCGCGTGCGAACGCCTTGTCGTTGAATCCGTTCGACACGCCGGCCAGCTTGAGCCCGATCGACTGATACGCTTGGCCCCCAGAATGGCCGTGGAACGCGTACGTCGCCTTGGTGAGGTAGAGCCCCAGCGAAGTCGCCGCGCTTCCGAACGCGTTCGAGAATCGCGTCGGAATCGACGCCCCCGACGGCGCGGAGCCGCGGCCGTGCGCCACAGTGAACGGACCGTCGACCACCTTCAGCGACGCCATGTCGAACACGTAGCCGCGTGGCTGGGTGTTCGGCAGACCGTAGTCGACGAAGTAGAGGTACGGTTTCTTCACGTCGTTCGGATGAGCTGCCTTGAACGCGAAATAGCTGTTGAACGCGTCCTTGAGGGCGCGCGGATCGCTCAGCTTGCGCACGGCCGACGAGAAGACGTCGAGGGCCGCTTTGGCTCGTGTCGCGACCGCACTTGTGGCGGACGCGGCCGACCCGGACGCGCCGGTGGCGATCGATTGCGTGACGGTTTGGGTCTGAACGGCGGCGGGAGTTGAATTTCCGTTGGCGCTGAAGCCAGCGGTGCCGAACAGAAAGGCGGTCGAACCGATCAAGAACTTCGAGCCGTGTTGGAGCAGCATCGCTCACAACCTCCTCTACAAAAGAAACGCCCAACGTTCGAACGTCGCGTCGGGCGCAGACTTGATATTGATACCCTGCGAGAGACGCTGAGGGTCCACGATTTCGCTACTGCTCAGTGTGCTTCATAGCGGGCGCGACGGGCGGGATCGGGCGCTTGACAGCTTGACGGCTTAACAGCTTGACGGCTTGACGGCTTGACAGCCGTTGCGAAGCGCGCCGACGAGGCTCAGCTGTCGAGCTGTCGAGCTGTCGAGCTGTCGAGCTGTCGAGCTGTCGAGCTGTCGAGCTGTCGAGCTGTCCAGCCGTCTAGCTGTCCCAGGCCGTGTTGCGACGGTTGCGTCCGCCCCGCGTATCAGCCATCCTTCACGTGAAGCGACGACGCGCCTTGCGCGCGGACAAGTTCCGATGAGTCAGGGGCCTGCCGAATTGCGAGCAGGCCTTTTTGGTTGGTCATCCCATAGCCACCCCGAAATGCCAAAAAAACCGAACTACAATTTTGAGAAGCGGCGGAAGGAGATGGCGCGCAAGGAAAAGCAGGAAGAAAAGCGCGCCCGGAAACGCGAGGCCGAGGAGCTCGAGAAGCCGGCCCCCGGCGCGGTGCCCGACGAGGCGTCGACTCCGCCGAAAGAGTAGGTCGAGCCCGCTTCCGAACTCGGAGAAACGAAGCGGCCCGCACCGGGATCGGTACGGGCCGCGTTGTGTTCCTTAGCGAGTGCGGCGTGCGGGGACGGCGTGCGGTGAATCCAGACTGCGACGCCCGCTCCCTTCTACGCTTTTTCGGGCGCCTGGCCGGGGGTTGCTCCCGGCTCGGCCGGTTTCGCGGCGGCCCTGCGTTGGGCCCAGTGGGTGCGGACCTCGCGCGGGCGCTCACGGTCGGCAACCATCTGCTGATAGTACGCGAGAATCCGCGGGCGCAGGTTCGTCGGCGCATCGCCTTCCTGCGTCCGGAATGCGGCGTACCGCTGGGATTCACCGGTGATGCTGACCCACCACCAAACTGTCTCTGGAGTCGCCGGCGAAGACGCGGCGTTGCATGTGAACGTGCGATCGCCTTCCCGAAATTCTAGCGCGTTCATTGGAGGCTCCTTTGGCAGTTTCTTGGCACCCATCAGCTCACCTTCATCGGTTGCGGAATGACGCGTGCCAGCCATCGGCTGCAATCGCACAGGTCAAAGATCGAGCGTGCACATCAGCCGGCAAAAAGACGAAAGGTCCGGACCGCGCCGGACCCTGGAGGATTCCGATCTGCGTGGGGTGGGAATCGTGGACTGATTTGCTTCCTTAAATGTAGTCGATGCACCAAGCAGGTCGTAGTGGCTGCCCCGGAACCCACTTTCCAGCGCCCCGACGCGTAAAACGCTGCCTCGAGACGTTCCAGCTAGGGGCGGACAAGTGCACTAGGGCGAGCGTCGGCCGGCACGCCGTGCCAACCGTGGCGCCGCAAATAGAGGGCGGGAAGGATCACGATGAACAACACCGCGATCCCCGCTGCAATCATGAAAATTCTCAAATGACGACGCATTCAGGATAGGTTGCTGGATGTGTTTCTCCGCTGCCGCGAGTTTGACGATGGCCGGAGCGCTACGGATGTCGCTCGGCAGGCCGATTGGCGGCGTCCGCGAACGACACGAGCCGCTGGCTGTCTTCGTCCCACAACGCTAGACGAAGCGTGCGAACGGTATCCCTCGCCGTCAGCGTCGTCACCTCGTGGAACACACGGTTCTCGTCGTGGCATCGTCGCAGCCGATAGTTCGGAATCCGCGGACTCAGGTGATGGACGTGATGCACGCCAATGTCGCCGGTGAACCACCGCGGGATGGACGGCAACTTGAGATATGAGCTGCCACGGATCGAGGCGGTGACATAGTCCCACTCGGCGTGTGGCTGCCAGTACGTCGCCTCGAATTGGTGCTGCACGTAGAACAGCCAGATTCCGACGGCCGCGGCGAGGTAGATCGCCGGCAGGTACACCAGTACTACGAGTCGCCAACCGGCCAGCCACGCGAGGCCGGCGAGCAGACAGGCAATGCCGAAATTCGTCGACCACACGCTCCGCCTTTCTGGAGAGAGAAGCGGCGTTCCGCGTGGGCAGATGCGTTGTGTGAACATGAGATGGAAGGGGCCGCCCCCGAACAGAACGACCGGATGCCGCA
Organism: uncultured Gemmatimonadaceae bacterium; assembly: GCA_963789315.1. GTDB lineage: Bacteria > Gemmatimonadota > Gemmatimonadetes > Gemmatimonadales > Gemmatimonadaceae > JAQBQB01. Next base: position 96,325 of record CAWBKI010000021.1, read on the forward strand.
GCAGTCGGTAGCCCCATTGCGCCGTCCTCGAGAGCGCCGCGAACTCTCGCGCCGTCAGCGTCTTCACGTCACCGTGGCCCCGACGACTGAGGTCTCCCGACGACGCATGGTGGCGCGCGTGATCTCGGCGCCATTGCCCGAACGGCGTGAGCGTCATGACTCCCGCGATCCACCCGACAATGCCGTTGAGTTTCCGCGACCCGAAGAACGAGCCGTGCCCGCAGTCGTGCATGACGATGAACGTTCGGACGAAAAGTCCCGCCGCCGGAACGGCGAGAGCCAGCCCGATCCACGCCGAAAGCGTCAGCGCCCAATGCGCCAGCCAGAACACGGCTCCAAGAGAAGCCCACGCCGTCACCAGCTGGAATACGGCCCGTGCATCGTTGGGCTGCTCATAGGGAGCAACGACTTCTCTCCACCACAGACTGGTCCGACCAACCTCGGCTTCGCGACCGTCCATTTGTTTCTCCCACGGCGTCGCGCGTTGCGGCCCCGTCGCTGGGTTGGCCCGAACCATTGAAGCTAGCTCGGATACCTGTCGCGTCCATTAACGCCCGCGGCAAGGTCCTGGTGGCTCGTCCGCCGGAAGGCGGCGAGCGGCCTCTCGCCGTGACGAACGACCGGCCGTTGAAGTTTGGCCGTCATGAATCTCATCAACGCGTCGCTTCGCACTGGGGCCGCCGCCATCCTCGCCCTCGCGCTGGCCGCGTGCACGTCCGACACGACGACTCCCAACGACGGCGGATTGGACGGGGCGTGGTCGTCACACGACTTCAATATCGGCGTCGTGCTCGACCTCGCGTGGACCGCCGATTCCGTTCGCGGCTCGGGCACGTATACGGTTCTGCAGAACACCCTCGGCTGCGGCGGCGCAACGCTGCACGGTACTGGCACCGTGACGTTCGCCGCATCGGTCAAGAACAGCGCGATCGTTGGCCACATGGCGTTTGCCAATGGGTGGACACCGCCTTACACGGGCACATTGAACGGCACATCGATCAATGGGGCGTTTCAGTCGATCGACGCCGGACCGTGTCCCTTCGCGTTGTTCAAGGGACTGGTTCCGTAGGTAGGCAGCATAGCTTTCGGCATGCCGGAAGAGATCGAGATCGACACCGACAAGCTGCGCGAGACGATCGACGACGAGATCGAAAAGTCGGGCGGGCGCATGCTTCGCCTCACCGCGCTCATCACGGCCATTCTCGCGGCGGTGACGGCAGTCGTTTCATTGCGAGCGGGATCGACGGTCAACGAGGCGCTTGTCATCGAGAGCGAAGCGACGCAATTGCAGGCGCGCGCTTCCGACCAGTGGGCCTACTATCAGGCCAAAGGCATCAAGGGCGCCGTCGCCGCGAGCGCGGCCAGCGCCTACGCGGCCAACAACCGCGCCGTTCCCGATTCCCTGCTGGCGCTGACCTCGCGCTATACCAAAGAACAGTCGGACATCCAGAGCGAGGCGCGAAAGCTGGAGCAGGAGCGCGACACAAAGGTCGCCGAGGCGGCGCGATTGCTCGCCGAGCACCATCACTATGCCTACGCCGTGGCGCTGCTCCAGGTGGCGATCGCGCTCGGCGCCGTGGCCGCCCTGACCCGCCAGGCCAAAGTGCTCATGCTCGCCGGTCTCGCCGGCGCGAGCGGAATCGTGGTGGCACTCATCGCCTCGGCGAGTGGTTAAGGCCAGTCCGAGTGTCGCGCGTCACGCGAGCGGCTCCGAGACCGATTTGAACTGACCTCCCTTCATCAGCGTGATCTCCGCGACCGGGTGACCGCCCTCGAGGACCGGAGTGATTTCCACGGCGGTGTATCCCGCGTTCTCCGCGAGGGCCTTCGCGAGCGCCTCCGCGAGCGTTGATTTCGCCTTGGCCAGGGCGCGGATCTGCGCCTTGGCGTCCTTCAGGTCGTCGCCCGAGGTGATCTTCTCGGTCTTCGCAACCTTGCCCGTCATGTGATCGACGAACACCTCCGTGAAGGCGCCGCCCTTCTCGGTGAAGACCGACAGCTGCAGCTTGCCGTCTTCCACCTCGTACTGAGAAGAAATCGGCCGGCCCGTCGGCGTGGCCGCCTCGATTCCCGCCGCGAGCGCGACGTGATTCCCGCCGCGAAGCGCGGCAGCCAGCGTTTGCTGCGCTTTCGTTGCTTGCGCCTGCGCGACGCCGGCCATCAACAACGCGCCGGCACCGAGGTTTCGAGCCAGCCACACGATCCTTTGCATCGTTCGCCTCCGCGAAAAGCGTTCGCCGCCATTCGGCGCATGCCCGCAACGGATGTCGTTCACGGCACAGAAAGCATAGCCGCCCTGCGATGCCTGGTGCAGTGGTGGTGACCGCCGTTCCGGGCCGGTCCGCCCCGCTCCTGTTGACCATCTGAAGTACGCCCCGTATCGTTCTCCAGTCCATCTGAAGGAGAGCCGGTGAACGACGATCGCGGCGGAGAGCTCGTCCAGGGCACGCTGGAGATGCTGGTCCTCAAGACGCTCGCCCTCGAGCCGATGCACGGCTGGGGCATCGCGCATCGCATCGAGGCGATGTCGGGACAGGTGTTCCTCGTCACGCAGGGCTCCCTCTACCCCGCCCTCGTGCGCATGAAACGCCGCGGCTGGATCTCGTCGTCGTGGCAGACCACGGCGAACAATCGGCGCGCGCGATACTACGCGCTCACACCGGCCGGAGAACGCCAGCTCGCCGCGGAACGCGCCTCGTGGCAGCGCGCGGCGACGGCGGTCAACGCGGTCCTCGGCGCACGCGTCGTACCGGCGGGCGCATGAGCCTCCCCTCCTGTCCGACATCATCGAGCGGATTCGATCGCTCGTCACGCGGCGACGCGAAGAGCGCGAGCTCGACGAAGAGCTTCGTTTTCACATCGAAATGGAAGCGGAGCATCTGCGGCGTGCCGGCGCCGACTCCACGCGACCTCCGGCGGCGAAGCGTGCTCGCGCTCGGCGGTCTCGATCGCACCAAGGAGGAGGTCCGCGACGCGAGCGGCGTCCGATGGCTGCGCGACGCGTGGGACGACGCCCTCTTCGCGCTCCGCGTCCTGCGTCAACGACCCACCTTCACGATCGTCGCGGTGCTCACGCTCGCCATCGGGATCGGCGGAACGACGGCGGTGTTCAGCGCGGTCGACGCCGTTCTCATCAAGGCGCTGCCGTACGATCATCCGGGCCAGCTCGTCCGTCTCTACTACGTCGACACGCGGCGCAAGATGGACCGCAGCTTCGTCACGCCGGTTCACTATCTCGCATATCACGACCGCGCGAAGTCGTTCTCGAGCCTCGCGGCGCTCAACACCTACGGCGAAGGCGGCGGCGACATCACGACCGACGATGGGGCGCGCCGGATTCACGTGCTCACGGTCAGCCACGACTACTTCGACGTTCTTCGCACGCCGGTCGAAGCCGGCCGGCCGTTCGAAGCGCACGACGAGACGGGCGGACGAGCCATCATACTGAGCCATTCTCTCTGGATGGAGCGGTTCCATGGGGAGACGTCTTCCCTCGGGCGCGCGCTGACGATGAACGGCGAGCCGTACACGGTCGCGGGCGTGATGCCGGCCGGCTTCGCCGATCCGATCGTCGGCGCCGTGGACGCCTGGATTCCGATGGACATGGCACCGGCGCGAGATGCGAGCAACGCTCGCAATCACTACGTCACGGTCATCGGCCGGCTGCGTCCCGGCGTGACGATCGCCGGCGCGCAATCCGAGCTCGACGCACTCGGCGCGCAACTGTCGAACGAGTATCCCGGCACGAAGTACAACGCCGCGAGTCTCTCTCCGCTCAAGGAAGACGTCGTCGGCGGGTCGAGCCGAGCGTTGGAGTTGATGTTCGGGGCGGCGGTTGCGGTGCTCCTGCTCGTGTGCGTGAACGTGGCCAACCTGCTGCTCGTGCGCGGGTCGGAGCGCGAGCGCGAGTTCGCGCTGCGCGGCGCGCTGGGCGCGGGCGAGTCGCGCCTCGTCCGCCAGCTGCTCACGGAGAGTCTTGTGCTCGCGATCGCGGGAGACCTCGCGGGTCTCGCCGTGGCGCGCGTGGCGATGCGCGGCATCGTCGCGCTGAGCGGCGGAGCGATTCCGCGGCTCGCCGGACTGTCACTCGATCCGCGCATTCTCGCCTTCTCGATCGCGATCTCGTCGGTCTGCGCCGTCTTGTGCGGACTCGCGCCGGCGCTGCGTGCCCGCCACTCCGATCCGAACGACACGCTGCGCGGCGAGACGCGATCGTCGACGGGCGGCCGGTCGCACGCCCGGCTGCGGTCGTTGCTCGTCGTGTCGCAAGTCGCGCTCGCGTTCGTCCTCGTGGCCGCGGCCGGACTTCTTCTGGCGCAGCGTTCGCCGGCTGCGCGAGCTCGACCTCGGCGTGCGCGCGGACAACGTGCTCACGTTCGAGCTCCACCTTCCTGACGCGCGGTACGACTCGCTCGCGCGCGCTCGAGTCTACGAGGATGCGGCGCACCGTCTCGAAACGATTCCCGGTGTCGTCGCGGCGGGCGGGGTGTCCAAGCTCCCCGCCATGGGTCCGTACAATGAGTGGGGCGTGGAGGTGCTCAGCGGACCGCTCGCCGGCACGGCGCGGTCGAACGTCTCGGCGCAGCAGCGAGTGATCTCGGGGGATTACCTCAAGGCCGTCGGCATTCGCGTGCTCGAGGGACGCGCGTTCGACGCGCGCGATCTGCCGCCCGCGCCGCGCCGCGTGCTCGTGAGCAAATCGCTGGCGGCGAAAATTTTTCCAGGCGTCGATCCGATCGGCCAGACGATCGCCCCGGACAACGGGCGTTCATGTGAGATCATCGGCGTCGTGAGCGACGTGTCGCTCGACGCGGAAGGGCACATCGACGACTACGTGTATCACGCGCACGTGCAGTTCGCCGGCGATCGCAATTGGGCCTTGGCGCAGGTGGTCGCGACGACGAAGGCTCCCGAGTCGATGGAGGCCGACGTGCGCCGCGTGCTCGCGTCGATCGATCCGCAGCTCGTGATGCACCATCCGACGCCGCTCGACGAGGCGATCGGCCGCGGTGAAGCGCAGCGCGTGTTCACGCTGCGCCTGCTGGCGAGCTTCGCCGTCTTGTCGCTGGGCCTGGCCGCTCTCGGACTGTTCGGCGTGTTGTCGTACGGCGTGAAGCTGCGCACGCGCGAGATCGGCATTCGCGTCGCGCTCGGCGCGCAGAGCGGCGCGATCCGGCGCATGGTGCTGCGTCAGGGAATGTCGATGACGGCCGTGGGGATGGCGGTCGGTCTGGCGGGAGCGCTCGCCACGTCGCGCGTGATGGCGTCGATGCTGTTCCACGTTCCTCCCGCCGACCCGACGATTCTCGCCGGCTCAGCGTTGTGCCTGGCGCTTGTGGCGGCGCTCGCGGCGTACTGGCCTGCCCGGCGCGCGACGAGCATCGATCCGAGGACGGCGCTGCAATAGCGGCGGGACGGGTGGACGGGTGGCGACCGCATCGATTCGACGACGAACAGCGAATGAGGTCCAGTCGTGCAGCGTGCCGAGTTGCGCGTCTCTCTCGCCGCCGAGCACGTTATGGACATGGCAGTGTTGACCTGAGGCGACCCGTTTGATGACGTTTCCACCTGAGATAAGCGAGGCGCTGCGTGCGCGGCTCACGGCGCTGTGCGCCGAGGGGTGGGCCCTTTGGGATCGCTTTGACGACGAGGTGCGCCGACACCACTTCCATCCGTTCGTGGCCGCGGAATACGAGTTGGTCGTCGACGCACTGATGCGGCACCGCGGCCCGAATCTTCGATTTCTCGAGTGGGGCTCGGCGACCGGCGTCATCACCATCATCGCGGGTCTGTTGGGATTCGACGCCTACGGCATCGAGTTGGATCGCGACCTTGTTGCGACGGCACGGGACCTCGCGAGGAGGTTCGACTCCCACGCTCGTTTCGCCGCCGGAAGTTTCTTGCCGACCGGGTATGAGTGGCGGCCCCGGGACGGAGACGGACGCACGGGCACGTTGGGAACGGGAGCGTCCGGTTACCGCGAGCTTGGTCACAGCCTCGACGAATTCGACGTGATTTTCGGATATCCGTGGGACGGCGAAGCCGAGCTCATGCTCGACCTTATGCAGCGATACGGCCGGGCCGATGCGACGCTCCTTCTGAACCACGCTAACGGCGGCGTCGTGGCTTACCGTGGGGGCCGGAAGCTCGACGGGCAATAAACGTGTGAGGATCCCTAACGCATCCCGGCCTTCTCCAACGCGGTCGTCCCGCCCACGATCGGAATCGAGAACGACGAGTGCGCGAGATCGACGGTCAGCTCCGTTCCCGGCTTCGGCCAGAGCGTGAACTCCCGATCGCTCGACATGATCATCACCGCGAGCCGCTTGCCCGCGGGAACGAACTCGTCGTCGGGCTGCAGATCGAAGGTGAGATCGTAGAACTTGCCGGGGACGAGCTTCTCGCCCGACCGCTTCGAGTCGTAGTTGCCGCCCTTCGTCAGCGACCTTGTAGTTCTGGATGTCCGCCCAGCCGCGAGTCGATGAGCCCGACGTGACTCTGCGATCCCACGCGCGCCGAATCGTACGGCAGCATCACGAGCCAGACGCTGAGATTCGCCGCCGGCGCGCTCGACGCGATCCGAAGCGTCACCCGCGGCGTTCCGGAGATGTGCACGGTGTCGGTGAACGTCGGCGTCGCGTAGAGCAGCCGGTTCTGCGACTGGTCCGCATCGCGTCGCGCTGCCGCTCATCGCGACGTCGTCGACGAGCTTGTCCGTGCCGCTGTTCACGCTGCGTGAGCTGAGAGATTTGCAACGTGCGTCGCCGCCGGCGGCCGGATGAAACACGACCGGCACCGATCCCGGAACCGGGAACGACGCGAACGGCGTCGGCGGCGTGACGCGCACCGCGTCCCCGTCCCCGCCCTCGGCCGGCGCCGTTCGCCGTGGAATCCGGGCCTCGGCCCGCAGTCGCCTGCGTGCCGCTTGAGCAGCCGCCGCTGCGCAACCGCTGCGGCGGCCACCACCGCGCGCGGCTCCTGCGCCGCCGCGTCCTGAACGATCCACACCGGCGGATCCTTCTCGACGCCGTTGTCGACGCCGTACAGGTAGTGGCTGAACCAGCGGTTCAGCATGTCCGCCGGCGGATTGCCGCCGTGCCCGCCCTGGTGCAGGTAGATCGACACCGGCAGTCCGCGCGCCTTCATCTCGTCGTAGATGCGCACGCTGTGCTCGGGCACCACGTTGTAGTCGTTGAACCCGTGCGCGAGCAGCACGGCGGCCTTGATGTTCTTCACGAAGCGGCAGCAGGTCGCGCTTCGCTCCAGAAGTCGTTGTAGTCGCCCGTCGCGCGATCCTGGCCGTTCGGTGCCGGCGAAAGATGCCATTCTTCCAGAGGCGAGTCGCAGTTGGCGCGGCCCGTCGGTGTCGCCGCTCGCGATGAAGTCGTAGAGCACGTCGACGTCTTCGCCGAGGTAGCCGCCGGGCGAGCGAACGAGGCCGTTGGAGCGGTAGTAGTGGTAGTACGACGTGTTCGGCGACACGGGCACGACGACCTCGAGTCCCTTCACGCCGGTGGTCGCGGCCGCGAGCGGCAAGCGTTCCCTTCGTACGACGTGCCGATCATGCCGACCTTGCCGGTGGACCATGAGGTGGCGCTTTCACTTCGTCGTTGCCGGTTTCGGTCGTGAATCCCTTCGCGCGTCCATTGAGCCAGTCGACGACGAACTTCATCGGCATGCGTTCCGGATCGTCGCCGACGGTCGGGCACCCCTGCGACCGCCCGGTGCCCGGCGCTTCCGAGTGAACGACAGCGAAGCCGCGCGGCACCCATTCGTTGACGAGCGCGTTGGAGATGCGCGACCGATTCGCCTGATACGGCGGCGATGCCATGGCGCCGCGCGGTTCGCGGCTGCTCGTTCAGTTCCTGTTGCACGTTCCAGTTCACCTGGCCGCGCGCGGTGCCCGCGTAGTACGGGCTCGATCCGTAGAGATGGAGACCTTGAGCCCTTCGGTGTCGGTCTGCCGCGGCCGCGTGACGTCGACGTGCACGCGATCCTGCTTGCCGTCGTGGTCGGTGTCGAAGTTGGTTTCGACCCAGAGCTCCTGGCGGATCCACTTCGTCGAGTCCTGAAACGCAGGGACGACCTGCGCCATGCCGTTCACGAAGACCGGAGCCGCCTTGGCAACCACTTGCCCCGACGCGTCGGTGCTCGTGAGCACGAAGACGGGAATCGTGGCGATGAGGCGGAGGGCAATCGGCGAGGGACGAAAATGCAACACTGGGAGGGATCCGTAGTCGAGTGGTCGGAGAGAAGATACCCCTGAACGTGCAGAGGGTGTCCAGCACGCGTCTCGAGCCCGCGACGGGCTCACGGCTCCTCGGGACTTGCACTTCCGTACAGGACGCGGAGAATCACCGACATGAACACCCCCCGTTTCCTCAGATCCGTCGCCCTCCTCGGCGTCGCCGGGATAGCGACTCCGCTCACCGCGGTCGCACAGGGCCGCTGCATTCGTGCGTACGGCACGCCGGCGTGCAACACCGATTCAATTCCGCCGGTGTTCGCCAAGACGGGCTGGCACACCGCGGGACTGGACCACATCGCGTTTCGTGTGGCGGACGCGAAGAAGGAAGCCGCGTTCTACGTCGCTCTCATGGGCTGGAGGGTTCGTAGCGACGACGGCGCTCGCGTCGTGATGGACATGGGCGACTGGGGCACCGCGGTCTTCCGGCAAGTGTCCGCCGATTCATTCCCCGCGCGAGCCGGGGGGGGCGCGCGCGCGAACGCGGTGCCGGTGCGCGCTGTCGTCGAAGGCTTTGGCTTCGACATCGAGCCGTGGAACGCAAAGACCGTGGAAGCGGAGCTCAGAAAGCGCGGCCTCAGCCCGGTCGCCGAGAACGGCCCGAACGGGTTCGAGAGCTTCCACGTGAAGGACCCCGACGGCTTCGACCTGCAGATCGGCAACGGCAAACACTTCAGTCACGCGCGCGCTGAATCGCCGGCGAACGCGACGTTCGCGACGCCCGCGCCGTTCGAGTCGACGGGGTGGCAGACCGTGTGGCTCGATCACCTGTCGTACGGCGCCACGAACTACAAGGCGAGCGTCTCCTTCTACGTCAACCTGTTGGGCTGGGGCCCGACGTACGACGAGGGGAGCCAGAACGAGCTCATGATCGGCGACGTCGGCGACATAATCATCCGCGGCGGCAACCCGCTCGATCCCAACTTCGGCCAGGGCAACGCCCGCGCCGGCGGGCGCATCGATCACATTTCGTTCGGCATCTCCCCCTGGGACACGGACAAGGTGAAGGACGAGCTGGTGAAGCGCGGGCTGCCCTGGTCGATCGACACCTCGGATGGCGCGGAGATTCACGTCGCGCAATTCAAGAGTTATCACACTACGACACCGAACGGGTACAACCTGCAGATCAGCTACGACACGCACGACACGCGGCTCAATCTCGCGGTCGCCGTCAATCCGCGTCGGGGTGTGAAGTAATCCCGCCGGGCTCACCTGAGCGCGTCGACACGCTGATCGTCGGCGCAGGCCCGGCGGGCCTTGCCGTCGGCGCTGTGTTGCGGCGCGCGAACGCCGCGTTCAAGGTGCTCGAGCGCTCCACCCACGTCGCCGATTCGTGGCACCGCCACTACGATCGCCTTCATCTTCACACGCCGAAGCGCTTTTCGGCGCTGCCGTACCGGCCATTTCCGCGCGCGTACCCCAGGTTTCCGTCTCGCCAACAGCTGGTCGACTACTTCGCCGACTACGCCCGCGCATTCCACATCGAGCCCGAGCTGGGGCGGGACGTGCAACGATGCGTGCGGGCTGAAGACGCTACGTGGAACGTCGTGACGAACCGCGAAACGTTTCGCGCTCGGCGCCTCGTCATCGCCACTGGATTCAATCGCGTGCCCATCGTGCCCCGGTGGCCGGGACTCGACACGTTCACCGGAGCCGTCATCCACAGCAGCGAGTACACGAACGGCGAACGCTTTCGCGGCGCGCGTGTTCTCGTCGTCGGATTCGGCAACTCGGGCGCGGAAATCGCCCTCGACCTCGCCGAGCACGGCGCGCAGTGTACGATCTCGGTGCGCGGCAAGGTCAACGTCGTCCCGCGCCAAGTACTCGGCATTCCAATCACCATGTTCGCGCTCGCGTCGCGACCGCTCCCGCCGCGCGTGGCCGATCGGTTGAACCGGCTCACGGTTCGCCTGACCATCGGCAGCCTGTCGTCGACCGGCCTCGCGAAGAGCGACGTCGGTCCACTCCAGACGATCGCCGAGCGACGGCGCATCCCGGTCATCGACGTCGGCACCATGGCGCGCATTCGCGCCGGAGACATCGGCGTTCGTCGAGGTATCGAATCCTTCGATGGGCCCGAAGTTCAATTTGTGGACGGAACCCGCGAACGGTTCGACGCAGTGGTGTGCGCGACCGGTTTCGCCACAGGCCTTCGCGACATGCTTCCGGACCACCCGGCCGTTCTCGACGACAAAGGAGTACCGCGGGTCAGCGGTCGCGAGTCGGCCGCTCGGGGTCTCTACTTTTGCGGCTTCGACGTGACGTCGACTGGAATGCTGCGGCAGATCGGGATTGAGGCCAAGGCTATCGGGGCCCTCGTTCACGGCGTCGCGCGTTGCAGCGTGAGGACCTCGCGCGCGGGCCACGGCGGGTTTATGCCGTCGATGTAGATCAGCGACGAATCGCGCCTGGTGAGCGTGAGCACGTTACCATTCACGCGAAAGTCCTGATAGTCCTGCAGCGGGCAAATCCACCGCTGCCCGTACAAGGCGACGTGTCCTGGATCCACGGCGATTGAGTGGTGCGGCCGAGCCACCAGCTGGTACCGATTGTCGCGGTTCCTCGAATGTCGGCCGATCCAGTGTCCGCTCCTCCGAGCTGCCAGGTCATTCGTCAGCCGCCATAGGACGGACCCCGGCGATCCGGCACTCCCCCGCTGCCCCGACAGTGAGGTGAAGCCGGTAGTAGGCATTCGGCCCCCAGCCAACAACCGGGTCATCCGAGATGCGCCGGCGCGTTGACGTCGGTAAATTGCCAGCTCGTTGCGTCCCATTCGCCGATCAGCTGACTCGCCGCAGTAGTATCGCCGATCGGAACGGTCTGAAAGAAAACCGTGACGGCGGCCGGACGGCGTCGCCCCCGTCACACCGGCCAGGGCCAGGCCTGATGTCGACGTCGTAGGGCTCGCCAGAGGCAAGCATGGCCAGCGGCCGAAGTGTCACTCGCGTCCCGCTCGAGTCGACCGCCACCGACGCAAGGCACGTCCTGGCCGATGTGGCTGAGACGTATCCCTCCGGACAGTGCCGCCGGATTCAGCGGCTCGCTGAACACGGCGACGACCGACGCGTCGAGGGCAACCGCATTCGACGCGTTCACGGGATCGGTCCGAACAAGGCTAAGTGGGTTTCGCGCGGCTACGGCGCCCAGAGTGTGTGTGACGTGAGCCGTTGGCATACTCCGAGACTGTGACGTCGACGGTGTCGTTCAATGCGGCGTCGATAGCCACCGGATCGAAACCGCCGGCAATCACGACCGGCCGGACAATCGAGCTCGTTCTGCGAATTGGTGATGACGACGGAGTCCGTTGCATTCACGTGGCCCGAGCGGAAGCGAGACGTATGCGACGCTCTTCGCGCGCTCGTGCCGCTACCGCGAATGATCGGGCTCGAGACGGTCAGCCACTCGGCGAGAGGCCCGGGTTGGGCAACCGGGGTGGTGGCGTCGTCGGCGCGCGGGCGCCTGCTTCGACGGCGCGGATACCTGATCGCTGCATGCAACGACGAGCACTGACAGCAGGCTAAAGTATTTCATCGTCGGCAAAGGGATTCCACGCGATTCGCAGGTGAAGGCCTCGTCCTGGAATACGACGTTTCCAATCGCTGACCGACAAAGATGCGGTTCCGGCCCTGGCGCACCGCGGAGATTCGGCGGTCCGGAGCAACAATCCTCTAGCGCCGTGCCGGCAGACCGAGTCTCCGCATCAGATCCCCGAATCGCGGGTCGGCCCTCGCGTCGGCGAAGCCCGGGCTCGAAGATGCTGGACCCGAAGACGTGAGGTCGTCGACCGACCGATTGAGCCAGGTGAACGCGCTGTCGTACTCGTGCAGGCCGAAGAAGACGCCTGCCACATCCCACGCCCGACCGCGACCGACGTTCCATCGCGCCTCGAGACTCTCCGAGAATCGCGCGGGCCTCCGCACCTCGCCCCGACTCGGCGAGAATGCGCGCGATGCGACCGGAGTCGTTGCCGGCTTCGACCATTGCATCGCGCCACATTCTTGCGTTCTTCGTAGATGCTTTCCACAGTCTGGCTCACGCGACGGATCTTGGGACGCAGCGACTGCAACGGCTGAAGGACGAACGAGCGCTTCGTCTTCGCGCCCGGCCATCGCGAGGATCCGAGCATCGTGCGCGATGGCGTCAATCGCGCGAGGGCTGAGTGCGACGGAGCGCCGTGACTCCGCGATTGCCTCGTCCACGCGGCCGAGCCAGATGTCGACGGCGGCGACGAATTGGTGGGCCTCGGAATTGTCCGGCTCCACGACCACTCCGCGGCGCGCCGCCGCCTCGGCCGTCGAGAAATCGAGGCGATTGAGACTCGCCCAGGCAAGCTCGCCGTAGCCGTCGGCGAGGCTCGAGTCGAGCGCGATTGGCGCGCCGCGCAGCGACCGCACCGCTGTCGCACGCCAGCCAGTCGGGCGGGGCGCGGCTCGCCGCCCAGACACACGGCGTTGTACGCGCGTGCCAGGGCGGCAAATGCGGCGGGAAAGAGCGAGTCAGCCGCCACGGCGCGATCGAGGATCCGAACCGCGGCTCTCGTTCCGCTGTCGCTGCGGAAGAGCCGCTGATCCGTGCCGCGAAGATAGAGCTCGAACGCATCGGAGTTGGGGCGATGCCGCGCGCGTCGCCATTGACCGCGTACGCCGCGAACGACGCGGCGGCCACGAAACCGATCCGCCCACCGCCCAGCGTCGCATCGCGCGTCGAGAACGGGCGGCCGCGAACGCCGCCGAGAACGCGTGCTCGAAGCTCGAGGCAGACGGAAACCGCGCGGCCGCGTCGGGAGCGAGGGCGCGCCGCAGTGCATCTTGAGCGGCGCGCGGGACGTCCGCCCGCGACGTGAGCGCAGGTTCTGCGCTCGCGTCCGTTCGTGATCCGCCGACCATTTCCTGCACGACGGTGGCCAGCGAGTAGACGTCGCTGCGCGCGTCGACCGGTCCACGTCCGTCTGCCTGCTCGGGACTCATGTACTCCGGCGTTCCGGCCGAGGCGCCAACGGACAAGGGCGGTCGAGCGACGCCGAAGTCGGCGAGCATGGCGCGCTCCCCGTCGAACAGGATGTTCTCCGGCTTCACGTCGCGATGGACGACGTTCTGCTCGTGCGCGTGCGACAGCGCGGCGGCGATCTCGCGCAGGATTCGCTGCACGACCTCCGACGAAAGCGGCGCGCCCGAGGTGAGCCGTTGTCGCAGGCTGCCACCGCGCATCACGGGCATGACGTAATACAACCAGCCCTGCTCGTCTCCGGAGTCGTACAGCGGGACGATGTTCGGATGATGAAGCCGGGCGGCGAACTTGATCTCTCGATCGAAGCGGTCGGCGCCGATCGCGGCCGCCGCGTCGGGCCCGAGGATCTTGACCGCCACTTGCCGATCGTGCTTGCGGTCGTGAGCCAGATAGACGACCGCCATGCCGCCGCGGCCGATCTCGCGTTCGATCACGAATCGCCCATTCAAGATTCGTGGCGGCGTCTCTTCGAGCAGGGCGGCAAACCGCTCGCCGGCGGGCGCGTCGAGGAGCGCGTCGTCCCGCTCGCAGGCGGCGACGAGGCGCGCGAGTTGCGCGCGCAACGACCGATCGCCGTCCGCGGCGCGGTCGAAGTATGCATCGCGCTTCTCGGGCGGGAGATCGAGCGCCGCGTCGATCAGCGGTTCGAGTACGACCCACCGTTCGGACGAGATCGAGGCGCGCTCGTCGACCCCTGCCGGCGTGGGATACGATCGCGGTGGGATCGGTCATTGCCGCGAGCAGCTCGCGGAGCAACATGCGGGCCTTCGCCCAATCGCGTTCGATCGGTGCGGACGGTCACGCCGTGCACTTCGGCGATCGCTTCCGGCGGCAGGCCGCCGAAGAATCGAAGCACCACGACTCGAGCCAGGCGCTCGTCGATCGATGCGAGACGGTCGAGCGCGTCGTGGATCTCGAGCACCGCCTCGGATTGGTCCTCCGCGGCGATGGCTTCCTCGTCGAGCGTGACGTGGTAGCCCGCCCCGCCTCGCTTGAGCGCCCGCCGCGCCTTCGCGCGATCGACGATGACCTGGCGCATCGCCACGGCCGCCAACGCGAGCACGTGCACGCGATCGATTGAAGCGGCCGCTGGGCTGCCGGCCAAACGGAGATAGACCTCGTGCACCAACCCGGTGGTGGCCAGCGTCGAGCCGCGGTCGCGCGACAACTGGGCGTGGGCGATCCGCCGCAGCTCAGCATAGACGAGCGGCATGAGGGCGTCGAGCGACTCCGCGCTTTCAATCGCAGGTCCGAAATGTCGGGGCGCAGCCACGGGCGTCGTTTTCTGTTCGGCGGAGTTCGATCGTCGACCGACCCATTCGGCGTCTGACGGTTTGAACATGAGAACGACCGTCGGAAGTTGCAATCGCGCGGGCGCCTACATAAGCGGCGGTCCGCTCCGGATGGGCACGTGGCCGCCCGATGGACGCGCGATCGTCGAGACCAACTTCCCGGGCGCCGGCGTCCCGGACGTCGGTGTCGTGGCGACGTCCGCGCCGCCGCAGCCGAGAGTGAGCACAGCCAGCGCCCACACGAATCGTCGACGAAGGGATTCCACGCGATCCTCGGGTCAAGGCCCTCAGTGTGGAATACGACGTCTCCGGTCGGTGACCGACAAACGTAAATGTCGGGCCGATCAGACGGTCCTCGTTTACCATCGTGGCGGCCCGCTGCGACGCACCATTACAGAACGCACGGAGGGAGAGCCTATGTGGTCCAGGGCGAAAACCTTGATGGTGCGAGGCGTCGCTAGCGCAGCCGTCGCGATGCTCGGTGCCGGGTGCGGCGGCGATATCCCGTCCACGACGGGGACGGCCGTCGTCGGTGACCCGTCCACGCCTCAAACGCCGGTGCCAAATCGACCCCCTACTCCCACACCCGGCTCGTACACGATCACGGGCGTCGTCCAAGAGGGTGGGCGCCCGATCCCCGGCGTAGGCGTAAATGCATGGGTGAACGAAGACGCCGGGTTCGGTTACTCCTGGTGGTGGGCACACGGCCCGTTGCACGCCGACACTGTTGGACGGTATTCCGTCTCCGGCCTGCCGAGCGGGGTGCATGTGTGGCTGCAGGCGTTCCAGGACGGCTATGACCAGCAGTGTGCTGTATCCGTACCAACGGTCCGCGGCGACACGACGGTCGACATCGCGCTCGTTTCGAGGGCGGTAGTCGCACCCACGGCTTCGTCTCCATCGGGCTTGCGGTCGGTCTCAGGTTCGGTCGTCGTCGCGACCTCGGATGGCCAGCAATCGGCAGCCGGCGCGTTCGTCGATTTCGAGCCAATCATGGACTTCCCGGCGGCCATTACGCACGCTGATGGGGCTGGGCGATTCGCGTTGTGCGGGCTGCCCGTCAATGACACGATCTGGCTCGGCGCATCCTCCGGCTCGCACGTCGGGTACGTGCAGGTGCCGCCTGGTCAGTCCGACGGCGTGAGGATCGTTTTGCCGTGAGCCCACAAAACGAGCGATGAGCTTTCGCTCGTTCGCTTGCTACGTTACTCGCCCTCACGGAGTGCCCGAGCCGGATCGATCTTTGTCGCGCGGTGTGCCGGGAGATACGCCGCGACGGCACCGATCCCCAGCAGCACGGCGCACGCGACGCCGAGCGACAGTGGATCCGTCGCGCTGACGTCGTAGAGGAGTGCGCCGAGCAGATGCGACGTGGCCAGCGCGACGACAAGTCCGATCGCCGCGCCGCTCGTCGTGACGATCGCGGCGCGCGCCAGAACGGCGCGCCGCACCACCGATGCCGTCGCGCCGAGCGCGATGCGGATGCCGATCTCCCGCGTCTGCTCGCGCACAAGCGATGACATGACGCCATAGAGCCCGATCGAGGCGAGGAGCAGCGCGACGAGCCCGAACGTCGACATCAGGAGCGCGCTCACGCGCGGCTCGGCCAGTGGGCGATCGAGCAGCTCGCCCATCGTCCGCGCGTTCCACAGGGTGAGCCCGGGATCGGCATCGCGCACGGCGGCTCGCAGCGCCGGAAGCAACGTCGCGAGCGGCACGGGGCTGCGAAGGGCGAACGACCCTTGCCACGTGCCCTGACCGATCGGGAAGTAGACGATCGGTGTCGTCTCACGCACGCTTCGCAAGCGCGAATCGTGCGCCACTCCGACGACAGTGCGCCAGCCATTGGCGCCGACAATATCCGTCTCCTGCGCCGCCGGCATTCGCACGCGTTTCCCGATCGCGTTCTCGCCGGGCCACATCCGTCGCGCGAACGATTCGCTCACGATGAGGACGAGGGGCGCGCTCGCGTCGTCGAGATCCGTGAACTCGCGGCCCTGCGCCATCTGAACGCCGAACGTCTTGAAAAAGCCCGCGCCGACGATGTCGGCCGGTAGCGTGGGGTTCGACCGCCACTCCGCTCCGTGCTGCTCCGCTTTCTCGAGTCGGATCTGCCACACGCCCGTGCCCATCAACGGCTGCAACACGAGCGGCGTGGCCGCCGTTACGCCGGGCACCTGTTCGAGGCGCCGCTCGAGGCGGTGGGCGAGCTTGGCGCTCGCCGGCCCGATCGCGTCGCGCGAGATGTCCCAGGTCACGTCAAGTATGGCCAAATGATCGCTCACGTAGCCGGGATCGTCGCCTTCGAGGCGTTCCAGACTTCTCGCGAGCAATGTCGAACCGCCGAGCATGACCATCGCCAGCGCGACCTGTGACGCGACGAGAATTTGGCGAGCCATGCGTCGCCGCCGTGTCTCGCGGCCCGAGCGTGCGTCGAGCCGGAGTGTTGAGCCGAAGCTGCCACGCGCCGCGACGAGCGCCGGCATCAAGCCGAATATCAGCACCGCGAGCGCCGACACGGCGATCGCGCCGACGATTGGAGCGCCCCGCCCCCGCGAGCCGAATCTCGTCGAGCCGCGGCACGTTGGGCGGCGCGATCAGTGGAACGGCACGCACGAGCGCCGCGGCAACGAGCAGCCCGGCGACGCCGCCGCCAACGGCGAGCAGCACGGCTTCGACAAACAGCTGCTGGACGACATTGCCATAGGTGGCGCCGAGCGCTCGCCGAACGGCGAGCTCGCGCGTGCGACCGGAGGCGCGAAGCAGCAAGAGGTTGCCGACGTTGATGCACGCGATGAGGAGCAACAGCGTCGCCGCCGCCGTGAGCAGCGCGACGATCGGCTTGACGTTGCCGACCACGGCGTTGGTGAACGTTTCGGCGTGCGCGCCGGTTGCGCGCAACAGCGGAGCGGTGCGGTTCGAGGTCGCGAGATACTCGTCGCGCGCCGCGGCGAGGGAGCTGGTTCGCGCGAGGCGGCCGACGACGAACACCGACGTATACGATCGCCAGCCGCCGACGATCGGGATCCAGACATCGGTGTTTACCGGATAGTCGAGGCCCGGCGGCGCGACGCCGACGATCGTATAGGTCCAGCCGGTCAGCCCGTCGGCCAGATGCCGTCCAACCACCGCGGAGTCGCCGCCAAAATTCCCTTTCCACGTGTGGTAGCTCAACACGACACTTCTCGAGACGCTCGGGCCGTAGCGGAGCGAGTCGGTGACGTCGTCGTCGCTCGACCGAAGCAGTCGGCCGACGACGGCCCGCGCGCCAAGCACGTCGAAGAAGTTGCCGGTGACGTACGCATTATTGAGGTTGAACGCGCGATCGCCGTCGCGAATGGCGCCCGGCGCGGCTCCCCAGTGCGCGACGCCCGCGATGTCGGTCATCGTCCGCGACGACCGGCGGAGATCGCCGAGCTCACGCGGGTCGAGCGCGAAATCGGTTGACGGCTCCCGATACGTCCACATCACCGCGACACGGTCCTGGTCCGACACCGGCAGCTTTCGAATCAAGACGGTGCGAAAGACGGTGAAGATCGCCACCGACATGCCGATGCCGAGCGCGAGAACGCCGACCGCCGTGCAAAAAAACGCCGGTGACGCGCGAAAGCCGCGAAGCGCGAGGCGAAGGTCCAGCCGCAGCCGATCCATACGTGCTCCGAGCGATGAGTGCAAACGATCCAGCTACGAGGCCCCAGCCAATTGACACCGATAGCGACGGCCGCCCCACTCAGGGGGTTGCGATGTTTACGCTGCGGGCCGCCGCCGCTCCCGCGTGCTCGACAGGCCCCTCCTCCGCCTCTCGCGCTTGCAACTCGGCCTTGAGGAATGCGCTCGTCCGCCGGAAGGCGGCTAGGTGTGCCTGGAACTGTGCCTCGCGAGCCCGTTCGCGCGCCGCGCGTTCGCCCTCCGCGCGTTCCTTCGCATCCATGTGCCGTACCCAAGAGTCATCAACGTCGACTGTTGTGCGACTGACGAACGCCGTCGGAGCGGTCATCGCCCTCCTCTTTTCAGGCGGCACCCGAATTCCCCGCGCCCGGAGCGCTACGCGGAACACGCGCTGTGCCTGTGTGATGAGCTTGGCGATCATCTTCTCCGAGACGCCAAGCGTTCGCGCCGCTTCGGCGTACGACTGGCCGTGCTCCCGCACCGCGATGAACGCCTGGCGGCAGCGCGGCGGCAACGACTCGAGCGTCGTGTTGTACAGCGCGGTCAGCTCGCGCTCTTGCCACTGCGTTTCGGGATCCATCCACGCCCGCGTGCTCGCCGCGATCTCCCTCAAGTACGTCCAATCGCGCGCCGCGGCCTTTCTGCGCTGCGACCGCATCAGGCTTCGTCGCCGCCAGACGATCGTGGCGACGTACGCGTCGAGCCGCTCCGGCGTCACGTCCCACGTGCCGCCGCGCAGCCGCGTCAAACACTCCGCGGCCGCGTCCTGCGCGATGTCGTCGGCCCGGTCTTTGGACTTGACCAGCCGCCGAGCCATCGCCCGCGCGCTCGCGTGAACGCGCTCCAGCAATTGTGCTTCATCCTCCTGTCCCCCGTAGTCTCCCCCGTCGTCCGGCGATTCCATGCTAGACAGCCCCTCCAAGTGAAGGTGAGTTGTATGGGCGACCGCCTTCCGACCGTGGCGGATCTCGCCCCCTACTAGTAGAAGTGGGAGCCGACGCGATTTTACTACCGCAACGAAACGTTGCAGCGCGTGAAAACGCTCATTGGCGGGGCAAAATACGAGGCGAGCGTCAATCGATCGTCAATCGCCCCAAAAACGCCGTCGCCCAAAGAGGACATTTGGTAGTAAATCGCGGTTTGCTCCCACTTATTAAGTAGGGGGCACGAGAGACGACGTTGCGATTGCCCCCTACCCCAATCCACCGACGGTTCTGACGACACGAGCCTCTCTACTTGGGTCTTATCGCCGGGGGGTGTTTTGGCGCCACAATCGTTACAATTCTCTCACGAATGACGCTCGAGTGATCCGGGAATCCGCAAACGAGTTCGCGCGGGGCCCGTTCACACGCCCGCCATGGCCGTAAAGTCACTCACTCCGGCGGCGCACACGGCCTAGGCGCGATTCAACTCGGGAGCAGCCGAGAACAACTCTCGTGCGCCCGACTTTCGGCGTGAAGCATCCCGTGCGCAGCCAGCCGCAGCACGCCACGCGTTCGCTGCGCGAGAGTTTTAGCTCCACGCACACGAGTCACAACTCGTCGCGATCGCGGATTACGTCGGCTACGTCCGACATTCACTCAGCCACATCCGAGATTCACTCAGCTACATCCGAGATTCACTCAGCTACATCCGAGATTCACTCAGCTAAACCCGAGACTCACTCGGCTGCATCCGAGATTCACTCGGCTTCATCCGAGCTTCAGTCAGCTTCATCCGAGAATCAGTCAGCTTCGTCCGAGATCCACTCAGCTCCGCCTGAGATTCACTCGGCCCGATCCCGCATTCACGTCGCTCGATGCCACGCTCCGCCCCGAGCGGACCGCATCGCGACACCTGCGGATCACATGAAATCAGGTCCGCGCGGCGTCGACTTCGCCTAAGCGCGGCCCACGTCCGCCACATCCACCATCACCGGGACCGAAGACTCCCTTCCGTCCCCTCCAGCGTTCGGCGCGGCACCTCGCGCCGGGCTCGCGCCCGCCACATCCCGTGGTCCGGGCGCTTTTTTCCTCTCTCCCCAAGGAGAACACGCAGTGAAATCCTCTCATGCAGCAACCTTGAACACGCTGAGCCGAGTGCAGCGGTTCCTGGACCAGAACGGCCCCACACTCGGCGACATCAACGCCAGTGGGTACCGCAAGATCCTGGACGACGTCGTCGGCAAGCTGAGCGCCCACGCCGCCGACCAGACGACCACCAAGCGGGTGGCGGCCGCCGAGGCAGCGAAGGAGCGCGTCCTGCGCAACGCGCTCAAGCTGAACCACATGCGCCCCGTCGCCACGGTGGCCAGCGCGCAACTCCGCCAAGTGCCCGACTTCGTCGCGCTCAAGATGCCGCCCCGGAACGCGACGTCGCGCACGCTCATCGCGTGGGCCGCGGCCATGAAGACCGCGGCGGGCGAGTATTCCGACGCGTTCATCGGCGCCGGTCTACCGGCCGACTTCCTCGATCAGCTCCAGGCGGCGGCGGACGCGCTGGGCAACTCGCTGACGAACCGCACCTCGAACGGCGCCGCGCAACGCGGGGCGACCATCGGCCTCGACGCCGAGGCGACGCGCGGGCGGCAGGCGGTCAAGGTGCTCGACTCGCTCGTCGAGCCGCTCATTCAGGGCAACCTCGCGCTGCTCGGCCAGTGGACGGCGGCCAAGCGGTTCGGCGGCAAGGTGAGCGCGCCGACGAGCACGTCGATCGATGCCGCCGCGCGCGGGCCGGCGACGTCGGTCGTGCCGGTGAGTAGCGACTCCGCCTCTTCTCCGGAGCCGACATCGGCGCCGCAGGCAGGCGCTGCTCCGTCTACTGCGGCGGCGGTTCCTAGTCCCGCTCCGTAGCCGATAAGGCGAGGAGCTTTCCTCGGATCGGTAGGCACGCCGCTCCCTTCGTAGACAACGGGGAGCGGCTGTGCCTCGATGTCGTGATCGCTTGAACCGATAAGGCCCCCCCCGCGGACGCCGGCACCAACGAGCCGCCGGAAACGACGAAGGGCCGACCACGTAGTTCCGTGTCGGCCCTTCAGATCGGGACGGCGGGATTTGAACCCGCGACCCCCTGAACCCCATTCAGGTGCGCTACCGGACTGCGCTACGTCCCGTCAAAACAGTCCGCAAAGTATAGCCGCAGTCCCGCCCCTTGTCACCTTCGACCCTTCGTTCGTCGACGTTCGGCCCTCTCGGCGTTCGGCCGTCTCGGCGTTCGGCAGTCTCGCTCTTCGGCACTCTCGGCGTTTGGCCCCTTCGCACTTCGCGCCGCCTCAACTGACGACTCCCAACTCCATCTGCTCGTCCCCTCTCGCCTTCTCCTTGCCCTCCCGAGACAACTTCCTCTGCAACCGCCGATTCAACGGATCGAGATACGTGTAAACCACCGGCGTCACGTACAGCGTCACCAGCTGCGAGAACGCCAATCCGCCCACGACCGCGATCCCCAATGGTCGCCGAGTCTCCGATCCGATCCCCGACGCCAGCGCCACCGGCAACGTCCCGACCAATGCGGCGACGGTCGTCATCATGATCGGCCGAAACCTCACGTGCGCCGCGTCGACGATCGCCTGCTCCGCCGGCTTCCCTGCTTTCTCCGCCTCGACCGCGAAGTCCACCATCATGATCGCGTTCTTCTTCACGATCCCTATCAATAGAATCACGCCGACGAACGCAAAGACCGACAGTTCGATGTTGAAGATCCAGAGCGCGAGCAGCGCGCCGAACGCCGCGAATGGTAGACCGGAGAGAATCGTGAGCGGATGCACGAAACTCTCGTACAGCACGCCGAGCACCATGTAGATCACGAAGATCGCGAGGATGACGAGGACGACGAGGCCGGCCTCCGTCGCCTGGAACACCTGCGCCGTTCCCGAGAACGCCGTCGTGATCCCCGCCGGCAGCGTCTGATTGGCGAGTCGCTGCACCTCGGCCGTCGCCGCGCCGAGCGAGGCGCCGGGCGCCAGGTTGAACGACAGCGTCACCGACGGCAGCTGCCCTGAGTGGTTGATCGTCACCGGCCCCAGGCTCTTGCTCAGCGTTGCAACCGCCTTGAGCGGCACCAATGTGCCGGTGGTTCCCTTCACGTACAGCAGCGCCAGCTGCGGCAGATCCTGCTGGTACTGCGGCAGCAGCTCGAGGATCACCTGGTACTCGTTGCTCGGCGTGAGAATCGTCGACACCTGCCGCGAGCCGTACGCGTCGTAGAGCGCGCTCTCGATCTGATCGGCCGTGACGCCGAACGCGGCGGCGCGTGTGCGGTCGATCGTGACGTTCACCTGCGGGTTGTTGTTCTGCATGTCGCTCGTCACGTCGGCGAGCAGCGGCGAGCGTCTTCGCGGCGTCGATGAGCTTCTGCGCCGCCGCGTACATCGACACGACGTCGGAGCCTTGCATCGTGAACTGGTACTGGCTCTTCGACTGGCGCCCGCCGATCTGGATCGCCGGCGGGATCGACGGATACGCGGTGACGCCGGGCACCCGCGCCAGCTTCCCGCGCAGCTCGTTCACTACCTCTTGAATCGGGGGACGCTGTCCGAGCGGCTTGAGGATCACGGTCAGCCGCCCCGTGTTGCCACCGCTGACGGTGGACATGTACGACGCGACATTGGTGTCGCTCTGCACGATCCCCGCGATCATCAACTGGCGGCGCACCATGTCGCCGTACGACGTTCCCTGCGCCGCTTCGGTCGTGATGTTGATCTGGCCGATGTCCTCGTCCGGGATGAAACCGGTCGGCAGAATCTTGAACAGCACGCCCGTGCCAACGAGCACGAGCAACGAGAACCCCATCGTGAGCAGGCGGTGCCCCATCGTCCAGTCGAGCGTCCACGTGTACTGGCGGAGGAGCCAGTCCCACACGCTCTCGATCGCGTTGTAGAACCGGTTGTGTTTCTCGCTCTTCTGCGCACGCAAAAAGCGGCTGGCGAGCATCGGCGTGAACGTCAGCGAGACGACGCCCGACACAAGAATGGCCGTCGCGATGACGACCGAGAACTCGCGGAACAACCGGCCGACCACGCCTCCCAGAAAAAGGAGCGGGATAAACACGGCGGTGAGCGAGAGCGTCATGGACAAGATGGTAAACCCGACCTCGGCCGCGCCGTCGATCGCCGCCTGCATCGGCGGCGCGCCCATCTCCATGTGCCGGACGATGTTCTCGAGCATCACGATCGCGTCGTCGACCACGAACCCGACGGCCAGTGTCAGCGCCATCAACGACAGCGTGTCGAGGCTGTAGCCGAGGACATACATGACCGGGAACGTCCCGACCACGGACAGCGGCAGTGCGAGGCTCGGAATCAGCGTCGCCCAGGCGTTGCGCAGAAAAAGGAAGATCACGACGACGACGAGCCCGAGCGTCAGGAGGAGCGTCCGCTTCACGTCGCTCACCGCCTGGTCAATGCCGACCGACCGGTCGAAGAGCGTCTGGATGCGCACGCCGCTCGGAATCTGGGTCTTCATCGAGTCGAGCTCGGCGCGCACGGCGCTCGCTACTTTGACCGTGTTGGTGCCGGGCTGACGCTGCACCGCGAGGACGATCGCGCGGACGCCGTTGAACCAACTCGCGCTTCGGTTGTTCTCGACGTCGTCGAGCACTCGGCCGAGCGCGCCGAGTTGAACCGACGCCCCGTTCCGGTACACGACGGTCATCGATCGGAATTGGGCGGCGTTGTTCAACTGGCCGGTCGCCTGGATCGTGTACGCGGTCGTCGGCCCCCAGAGCACGCCCGTCGGTTGGCTGACGCTCTGCGAGTTGACGGCGTCGGCGACCTCGTCGATGCCGATCTTCCTGTACGCCAGCGCCGTCGGGTCGAGCTGGATACGCACCGCATACTTGGCGGACCCGAATACCTGCACCTGCGCGACCCCATCGACCATCGACAGACGCTGCGACAACAGCGTCTCGCCGACCTCGTCGAGCTGTTGCAGCGAGAGCGTTGTCGACGTGAGCGCGTAAAAGAGAATCGGCGACGCCGCGGGGTTCGCCTTTTGGTACGACGGCGGCTGGATGCCGAGCGGCAGTTGCCGCAGCGTCTTGGCGATCGCGGCCTGAACGTCCTGCGCGGCCGCGTCGATGTCGCGGTCGAGCGAGAATTGCAGCGTGATCGACGTCGATCCCAGGCTCGACGTCGACGTCATGTTGTCGACGCCGGCGATGGTCGAGAACTGTTTCTCGAGCGGCGTCGCGACCGCCGCGGCCATCGTCTGTGGACTCGCGCCGGGGAGACTCGCGCTGACGCTGATCGTCGGATAGTCGACAGTCGGCAGGTCGCTGATCGGCAGACTTCCGTACGTGAAGACGCCGAACACGACGATCCCAACCATCAGCAGGATCGTCATCACCGGCCGGCGAATGAATCGCTCGGAAACGTTCATCTCGGCGGACGGCCGGTCGACGTCGGTGCCGGTGGCCTCGCCGGTGGCGCTCGGGTCATTCCGGGAGGCGACGCGCTGGGCAGAGTCGCACCCGGTTGCGTCGGAGCGCGAGCTCCCGGCGTCGTGGCGCTGGGCAGCGAGGTGCTCGGCGTCTGGTTGCCGTTCGCCGGCGTGGCGGAGCTCGCCGAGGATGGAGGCGGCGACGAACGTGTCGGACTTGTCGCCGGCATTCCGCTACCGGGCGTCACGGCCCCAGGGACCGGGCCGCCGCCGACTCCCGCACTGCCGCGTCCACCGCGGGCGTTGGCCGGCGGCGGGTTCACGTTGCCGGGACGCGCCACCGCAACGTCACCGCCGACGGACTCCGGCGACTGTGCGCTCGAATCGAGCTGACGACCGAGCGTCGCGGTGCCGGTGTCGGTTCCAATTCCGGTGATCGCGACGCGGGTCCCTGGTCGAGACGCGACTGTCCGTCGACCACGACGCGTTCGCCGACGATCAGACCGTTCTGAACGACCGTGAGGTCGTTGACCTGAAGTCCCGGCAGCACCTGACGCATGCGCGCCGTGTTGGTCGCGTCGACGACGAAGACGTACGGGCCTTGCTGCCCCGTGAGGATCGCTTCCGTCGGAACGGCGAGCACGCCGCGTTCGACGCGCAGTTGAACGGTGAGGAACACCAGCTCGCCGGGCCAGAGCCGCCGATCGGAGTTTGTGAAGCTCGCCTTGCCGGTCACCGTCCCGGTGAGCGAATCGACGTTGTTGTCGAGGAACGAAAGCGTCCCGTGCGCGACGTCCTGCGCGCTGTCGGTCGCCGCGGCCGTCACGGGGAGCGGACGGCGCGACACCGCGGCTTGCATCGGCGCGAAGTCCTGCTGGAGCACGGGAAATCGCACGAGCACCGGGTTGATCTGATTGATCACGACGAGCGGACCACTCGTGGGGCTCACGTTGTTTCCACGCCGCACGAGCAAGCTTCCCGTGCGCCCGGCGATCGGCGCCGTGATCGACGTGAAACCGAGGTTCACTTGGGCCGCGCGCAGCGAAGCGCGGTCGGCTTGCACCGTGGCCGCGGCGGCCAGCGCCGCGGCGTGCATCTGGTCCGATTGCGAGCGGCTCACGTATCCGATGTCGGCGAGCGACTTGTAGCGCGCGTCGTCGCGTTCGGCGGCCGCCGCCGACGCCATGTCCTTGGTCAGCGTCGCCTGCGCCTGATCGACGATCGCCTGAAGCGGGCGCGTATCGATCCGGAAGATGCGCTGCCCTTTCTGCACGAAGTCGCCTTCCTTGAACAACACGTCGAGCAGCGTACCGCTGACTTGCGGCGTGACCGCCACCGTTTGCATCGGCTCGACGACGCCGCTCGCCGACACCGTGACGGGCGCGTCGATGCGTTTGGCGGGTGTGACCCGCACGGGGATTGCCGACGCTTTCCGCGCCGCCGGGCCTGCCCGGCACGCACCGCCCCCCAACACCAGCGCGGCCGCGAGAGTGCGCGCGATTCGTCGTCGATGCGCGATCATCGAATCCTCGGCGCCGGCGCGAGCGGAATGTTCGGACGGCCGCGCGTGTCGAGCGAACCGACGTCGTGCGCCAACTGCGCGAGCGCCGTCTGCCACTCCCAGCGCGCCTGTATGTCGGCGGCGCGCGCCGAATCCAGGGCGGTCCGTGCGAGCAGCAGGTCAACGATGGTTCCCACGCCCTCGCGATAGCGGCCCGTGGCCACTTCGGCGGACTGTGCCGCGGCGGTGAGGAGGTCGGCGGACGCGGAAAGCCGCTGCCCCGCCGTCTGCAGCGCCGCGTACGAGGTGAACACCTGGACGGTGATCTGCTGCTGAGTCGAGGTGACGCGCGCCAGCGCGGCCTGGTATTGGGCCTGCGCCGCCCGCACGTCGTACTGCCGTGAGTATCCGTTGAAGATCGGAATCTGCAGGCCAAGCACGAAGGACGCGTTCAGGCCGTTCGCCGACGACGCGCCCTCTACGGATCGCGTGACGCTTTGGATGCTCGTGAGCGTCAGCGACGGATAGCCGGCCGACCGTGCGACGCGGATCAAGGCCGCGAACTGTGCCGCCGCGGCTCGTGCCTGCGCGAGGTCCGGCCTCGTCGTGATCGCGCGATTGATGAGCGTGTCGACGGAAGCGGCGACTTTCGCTACCGAGTCGCACGTCGAGATCGCCGGAATCTCGAAGCGCGTGTTGGCTGGGAGCCCCATCGCGGCCGCGAGCGTTGCGCGCGACGACAGGAGCGTCCCCTCGAGCGTGACCAGTTGCAGGCGCGCCTGCGCCAGCTCGGTCCTCGCCTGCAACACGTCCTGCAGCGTGCCCACGCCGACGCGGAGACGCGCTTCCGCATTCGCCGTGTCGGCCTGCGCCTCTTTCACCGCCGTGAGCTCGGCGTCGCGAAGCGCCACCGTCGCGAGATACGAGAAGAGCGCCGATTCCACTTGCAGCACGACGTCGTTGATCGCGGCGTTGTGGCCGAGGTTGAGCGCGACAGCGTTCTGCTTGGCCGACTCGATCGTCGCCGCGCGCCCGCCCATGTCGAACACCAGGTACGACAGCGAGAACGCGGGGGTGATCTGCGCGCGCGTCAGTCCGCCGACCGAACCGACGCCGCGCGTGTTCCCGCCGCTCGTGTCGATCACGACGCTCGACCCGCCGCTGCCGCCGCCCCCGAACACAGATCCCGTGGACGCCCCGGCGAGGTTGATGCTTCCATTGAGTGTCGGATAGCGCGCGCCGCGCGCCGATCCATACTGGTCCGCCGCTGCCTGCGCGTTCGCCCACGACTCGCGCGTGGTCGGATTGTTCTTGAGCGCGAGGTCGACGACGTCGGTCAGTGAGAAGCGCACCGCCGCGATCGTTGCCGAGTCGGCGGCGAGCGCGGCCGTGGCCGCGGGGGCCGTGGGAGGCGCCGCCGGCGGTGGCGGCGTGCGTGCCGCCGCTGGCACCGTCCACGGCGTCGCCGGGTTGGCGGGCGCACCGGCTACGCCGTCGATGCGAGGCGTCGCCGGCGTGTGGCAAGCCGATCCTGCGACGACGGCAAGCATCGACACGCGAAGGAAATGCGCGCGATCGGTGAGCGAACCGAACGGAAGAGCCGAATCGAAAGACATTCGGCCGCTACAATTGCAGATTGGAGACCGGGAATCGCCCGGCACGACGGCGTCGCAGCGCGGAGCCAAGCTCGACGCGCCCGAATCGCCGTCTTTCGCGAGTTGTTATATCAGGCTAAGGAAGCTTTGTGCTTCAGACTGCTCAAACGCGAAGCCGATAGTCGTCCGATGGGCCCATGACGCGGCGTACGATCCATCCGACGATGAGCACCGGGATCAGCACGAGCAACGCCACCTTCAGTACGACGAATCCAAGCGAGAGGAACGCCATCACCACGCCGAACACCGCGCCGAGGAGTCCCAGCACGACCGCGAAGAGAATGAGAAACGGCAGTCCGATGAGGAAGAGGACGAGCAGGATCGGCAGCGCGACGATACCCAGCACGGCGATCACCGGCAGCCCGATCACGGCGAGCAGAATCCCGACCGGGACCAGCACGACGAGCGCGAGGGCTCCGAAGAACAACGCGCGGACGAGGCCGAACATGGTGACAGCTCCTGAAAAAACCGGTGGACCGGAGGTGGACCGCCTGACTACGTCGGGGTCGAAGTCGGTTCCGCTCTCCGATGTGGGATTCGGCGGGGTGCTCGGCTTCGATTCGCCTCCGCCATTGCCGCCTTTCCTGAACCAGCGGGCGATGCGCGGCGCGATGGCGAACACGAGCCAGATCGGGAGGACGACGAATAGCGCGATCTTGAGCACCGCGAAGCTGAGCGTCAGCACGAAGCTCACGAGCCCCATGAACGCGCCGCCGGCCATTACGACGAGGAACACCGGCAGCCCGAACACGAAGAACATGAACAGGACGGGCAGCGCCAGCACCAGCAGAATGAGCAGGAGCGGCAGCCCGATCGTCTTGAGCACGAACGCGATCGGGATCAGCAGTCCGAGCCAGCCGAGCTTGAAGACCCAGCGGATCGCCGCGATGCGCAGCAACAGCCATTTGATCGCCGACCACATTGTCGTCCGGCCTCTGGTAGCGTGACGGAAAGCCGTACGAGGCGAGGGGCGGGTTGGTTTCTAGACGGCTGGACGGCTAGACGGCTGGACAGGTGGGGCTAACTGCGCAGGAGCTCCGCCGGCGGGGTCAGCTTCCCGACGAAGAACTCGCCGAACTCGGCGTACTTGGCGCTCACCTCGTCGAACCGCATGTCGGTGACGAGCTTCTTGAAGTCGATCGGATCCTTGGCGAAGAGCGTCACACCCCACTCCCACGCGTCGAAGCCGATCGCGCCGGTGATGATCTGCAGGACGCGTCCCGCGTAGCGCCTTCCCGTCTGGCCGTGGGCCAGCATGAGGCGGCTCCGTTCGTCGAGCGTGAGCGTGTACCAGTTCTGCCCTGCGTCGCGGCGCTTGGTCATCGGGTAGAAGCAGACGTACGGCATGTCCGCGGGGACCGTTGGGTAGAGGCGCCTCGCGACGTGCGGGCTCTCGCGCTCCTGCGATGCGCGCGCCGCCAGTTGCTTCGCCGCCTCGGCCGGGTCGGTCGGCGCGCCTTCCGCGCCCCGCTGCGCGGCTTCGCGAGCGAGCTGCGCCGTGAGGTGATAGAGCCCGGCCTCGGTGACGCTGAGGAAGCTGTAGTCGAGCGATAGTCGTTGGTCGTTGGCCCAACAGCGCGTCCGTCTCCCCACGTCGCCGATCTCGTCGAGCGTCGGACGGAGATGCACCGCGAGCACGTCGTGGCTGCTGCCGATGAGTCGAGCATATGCGCTCCAACCGTCGGCGTCGGCCGCAACGGACGGCAGCACCTGTGTCGATTCGCTGCGGGCGTCGCCACCTGATACGTGCGCGCTCGCATCATGCGTAAAGACCTGATGCAGGGCGTACCAGCCCTCGAGGGTCTCTGGAGCCTGGCCGGGCGTCCCTAGCTGTAACGACATGGACGAAAGTTAAGGCAAAACTGGAGTCCCCCGATACTCAAGATCGGCATTCCATTTGCTTTCGAGGAAGGTATGTCGGAACGAATCGAGGAACGCGAGCCAACATTTCGGGTCCAGGGCGCCGACAAACGTCGGCGCCAGTTGCGGGCCCTGCTGCTCTCGGCAGCCGACGCCGCCCGCCAGACGCGCCGCGGTGGACCGCTGTCGATGACGCGCAGAGATGGGCGAGCCATCCGGGATCGGATTTCGAAATTGCTGAGCGCCGCGAGCTAACGCGGCGCTTTTGCTTTTTGGGATTCGATGGACGGGTGTGCCTCGCCTCGACCGCGCGCGGCAATGTCGTCGGCACCGTCGGCCCTATCGCCTTCTCTCGCGAAACTGGTCGGGGCTCGCAAAGGACCTGTGCACCGCGCGCGCCTTCTCCAGATACCCAGTGAGCTGCGTGGACCCGCAGTCCTGCCAGTCGTCCGGAATCGGCGCCAACCGGCGGCGGTCAACCCCCTGCTCAAAGCACAGAAACGTGCTCGGAATTCCGCCCTCGCCGCCGACGGCCGGGTTCACGACGGCATAGACGACCCATTCCAGCCCTTTCGCGTCCGTAAATCGGCGAACGGGCTCTCGATCCGGGTCACCACCGCCAATCGAGAACCTTGGGATCACTGTCTTCCCTCATTCGGCGCAAGACTGGAAGCATGATGCACGCCGAATGCCCGTGCAATGAACGGGCCCGCTAAGAAACCGCCGCGCGCTGCGGGTTCCAAGTGTGCGTCTCCCCTCGCGCCTCTCTCAACCAGGCGAAAAGCGCGTCGTACATCACGAATCCGTGTTGGATCTGCTCATGATCGTCCGCGAATAGTCGAGAGAGGCCGAGCGAGATCGCAAGTAGCCCCGCGCATTGCGGGGACAAATCGAGACGCGCCGTGTCGGCGCCCCGCACGATGAGCGCCAGGTCCCGGAGCGCGGGATCCGACCCGAGGTCGTACTTCGCGAGTAATGCGTCGAAGCTGCACAAGGGCCCGTCATGGGTGAGCTCGACGCCCTCCACATCGTACGGGATGGCGCCCACCGACGCGGCAACGCTTCGAACCTGCGCGGGCGGAACGAACAGAAACTCGGGCTCCTTATCGATGAACCGCGCGATGAGCCAGGGACAGGCAACGCGGTCGATCTTCGGCCGTTCGCGGGTGACCCACTTCATGCTTCCCTCCCCCTCGTCTCGACGAGTAGAACAGGTAGAGATCCTCGAAAACCCTGAAGCCGCGCTCGAGGCGTTCGTCGTCGCTCTTTGTACTGTCAGCGATGCCCCGCAACACGCCCAGCACGCCGGCGGTCTCAGGGCGGGCGAACTTCTCGTCCTTGCAGTCGATGTCGTGGACGACCTCGCCGATTGCCGCGAGCGCGAGGTTCGTCCACGCCGAATCGGCGTAGCAGCGTCTGGAACGTGCAGTCCTCGCCGACGTGCGTGTATTCCGCGCCGACCATGTCGAAGCGCACTTCGTTGGAAAGCAGCTTGTAGCCGCGCGAGGCCACGAACTTGAAGCGCGCCCGCGGATCGATCGAGCGTCGGACGAGCCACGCGCTTGCGATTCGATCGACGAAGACGCCCTGCCGCGTGACCCACGTGCGTCCGGGCTCGATCGTCTCCGCCGGCGCGTCGGCGGGCTCGGTGTCGGTTGCATCGGCGCGGGCGCTCTCTACCATGGCGTGCAGCTCCTCATCCGCTATGCCCTCGACGAACGATGCCTCGGCGATGATGGCCGTTCCGCCCTGGGCGACGATCTCCTCTCGCAGCCATTGAAAGTCCTCGAGCGCTTCGTCGGAGTTGGGGAGGACGTAGACCGTATTCTTGACCAGCGCGGCGCCTAAGCCCTTGAGGCGCCGACGCACCTTCACGCGCACGTAGTCCGGTTTGGGCGGCAATTGGTGGAGGAAGAGGAGCCAAGCGGCTGCGTCGCTCATCGCGAACGGCGCCTGCGCGACGCACTGGCGGCGTTCTCGATTCCAAGATACGTTAGAAGCTTCATTGATTCAATTGAATCATCCGGAGTGAAGGATGCAAGTCCTCACCGATTCACCGGCGCAGCTCGTCGAGACTTGGCGGAGCCATTTCCCCGCGCTGGGCAAGACGGTGGACGGCCGCCGAACCACCTACCTCGATACGGCGGCCACGTCCCACCGTCCGCGGCAGGTCATCGACGCCATCGTCGCGTTCTACGAAGGCGACAATGCCAACCCGTCGTCGACCCTCCACGCCCTCGCTCGCCGCGCGAGCAGGCGCTACGACGACGCGCGAGCAGCCGTAGCACGGTTCATTGGCGCCTCCGATCCGCTCGAGGTCGCGTTCACGCGTGGCACGACCGAAGCGATCAACCTCGTCGCGTCGACTTGGGGGCCGAGCAACATCGGCCAGGACGACGAGATCCTCGTCGGAATCGGCGAGCATGCGTCGAACATGCTCCCATGGCAGTACCTCGCTCGGCGAACAGGCGGTGTCGTTCGCTATTTCGGATTGACCGACGACGGCCGTGTCGACGTCGAGGACTTCATGGCCAAGCTCACGTCGCGCGTGCGCATCGTAGCGCTGAGCCACGTCTCCAACGTGCTGGGCATCGTCAATCCGGTGCGGCTGCTCGCCGAGGCGGCGCACCGCGCGGGGGCGCTTCTGCTGCTCGATGCCGCGCAATCCGTTCCGCATCTGGCCGTGGACGTGCAAGAGCTCGACTGCGACTTCATGGCCTTCTCGAGCCACAAGATGTGCGGGCCCATGGGCGTCGGAGTGCTTTGGGCCCGTCGCGCTCTGCTCGAAGCAATGCCGCCTTATCAGCTCGGCAGCAACATGGCGCACGACGTCGGCGTGGATTCGGCGGTTCTGTCGGACGCGGCACTCAAGTTCGGCGCGGGAACCCCGAACGTGTCCGGCGCGATCGGCCTGGCAGCGGCCGTTGATTTTCTCTCGGCGCTCGGTCGCCCGCAGACGTGGGCGCACGAGCAATCGATCACGCGTCACTTCCTCGATCGCGTTCGTGCGATTCGCGGCGTGCGCGTCATCGGCACCGACGCCGCGAGGGATCGCGTCGGCGTCTTCTCGTTCGTTGTCGACGGAATGACTCCGCCGGCCGTCGCGACCGCACTCGACGAGCGGGGCGTCGCCGTTCGCGCCGGCGATCTGGCGTCCCTTCCATTGCTCGAGCGATTCGGCCGGCGTGCCGCCGTACGCGCGTCGTGCTATCTATACACGACGCTGGAAGAAGTGGACCGGTTCGCCGACGCGCTCGATTCGATCGCCATGAATCGAAGATGAGCACACGGTACTACCCCGAGGTTTCCATGAGCATTCCAATGAGCATTCGCGTTGCGCTAGCCGCGACCCTGATCAGCAGCGTCACTTTCGCGCCCTCGGCGGCCGCCCAACAGGCGGAGCAATGGGCGGGCGTCGAAACGGCGTTCGGGCGAAAGGGTGTTCCACAGGCCGCCGACGTGATGCGCTTCAACTTCCCGCGGACGGACCTCACGGTGCGCGTCGGCGACGTGACGCTCAAGCCCGCGCTCGCGCTTGGCAGTTGGGTGGCCTTCCTGCCGACGGGCGCCGGCAAGGCTCTGGCGATGGGCGACCTCGTGTTACTCGACAACGAGGTGGGACCCGTGATGGCGGCGCTCCAAGCGGGCGGCGTCGAACAAAGCGCCGTGCACAATCATCTGCTGAACGAATCGCCGCACATCACCTACATGCACATCATGACCGAGGGTGATCCGGCCAAGATCGCGGCCACGGTGCACGCCGCTCTCGCCAAGAGCGCGACGCCGATCGGCGCGGCGCCTCCGCCGACAGCCGCGTCGGCCGAGCTGGACACCGGCGCGATCGCCAAGGCGCTCGGCGTGTCGGGGCGCCTCAACGGCAGCGTGTATCAGATCAACGTCGCGCGCAGCGAGACGATCATGGAGATGGGCCATTCTCTTCCCCCGTCGATGGGCGTGGCGACCGCCATCAACTTCCAGCCCACGGGCGCGGGCAAGGCGGCGATCACCGGCGACTTCGTGCTACGCGGAAGCGAAATAAATCCGGTGATTCGCGCCTTCAAGAAGAACGGCATCGACGCGACGGCGCTGCACAGCCATCTGATCGACTCGGATCCCCAGCTTTACTTCATGCACTTCTGGGCGAACGACGACGCGCTCAAGTTGGCGCGGGGACTTCGCGAGGCGCTGGATCAGACGAAATCGAAACCTTGAGCTCCTTGCCTCATCCGGACTGACCTCCGGCGCCGGCCGTCTCCGGCGGATGGTATTTCGGATGGCGCGCGCTCTGCCGGAATCGAAAGGCCGTCGCGACGAGAATCACGGCGCCGCACGCCATGATCCCGACCTTCTCGCCGTCCCAGATGTCGACGTTCGAGTTGTCGAGATTCTGGTCCGTGAACGTGCCGTGGATGACGAGGAGCACCGCGACGGCATACGTGAGGTAGTGGAGCGGCTTCCACCGCTGCCGGCCGATTTCGGCGCGGTAGATCGACGTCACGACCGTGAACGCGATGAGATAGAGCGCGGTCGCGCCGAGCATGTTGATCGTCGGCTGCTCGGGCGATTGGATTGGCCAGAGAACATCGAACAGGCGGAAGCGCGGCTTGTCGAGAAAGAGCAGCGGGACCGGGTGCAGCGCTGACAGGCCCAGCGCGACGTAAGCCGTCCAGTTGTGCAGCTTGAGAATGTTCATCCGGCGGTGCGGCCAGCGCTTCCATGTGTTGTAGCGGGCCCCCATGAGGAGCCCGAGCAGCACGTTGAAGCTCAGGAGATAGACCGCCGCCAACCCCAGGTAGGTCGTGAGATCCTTCGCGTCCATGCCGCCGGGACTAGTGCGCCGTCGCCGGCACTCCCAGCGCCTCGATGGCGCGGCGCAAGCTGGGAAAGATCCCGTCGATCTGCTCGACCGACACGACGCCGATGGACAGCCGGAACCATCCATGATCGCCTTGCGCGCCGAAGGCGTTGAACGGAACGACGGCGAATCCGGCGGCGCGCAGCAGATACTGGCGCACGTCGTCGTCGGTGTGCGAGCACCGTGCCGTCGGGGGTCTGCATGCCGTGCAGCGCGAACCGCGCGCTCACGTAGATGGCGCCCTGGGGGCGCACGCAGTCCACGGGCAGCCCGTCGTCGCGCATCGCCACCATGCCGTTGTAGACGGCATCGAGGCGGGCGGTCACGTCGGTGCGCATGTTGCCGATGAACCGATCGACGGCTGCGTCGTTGCCGAGGAACTTGGCGCTCGCCACCTGCTCGGGACGCGGAGCCCACGCGCCGACGTGCCCGACGATGTCGTTCATCGGACGGATGATGTCCGGCGACGCGATCGCCCAACCCACGCGCAGCCCGGTCGACGCGAACGCCTTCGAGATCGCGTCGACGGTCACCACGTAGGGCGCGATCTCCGGGCGCAGCGAGACGGGCTCGACGTGATCGAGGCCCTGCGTCGTGAGCATCCAGTACACCTGGTCGTACATGACGTACAGCGGACGCTCGCGGTCGCCGCGCCGAGCGTTCTCCTCGAGCACGAGATCGCACACGTCGGCCAGCGTCGCGGCGTCGTAGAGCGTGCCGGTCGGGTTGAGCGGCGAGTTGAGCGCGAGCAGGCGCGCGCCGCGCACCACTGGGCGCAGCATCTTGGCCGTCGGGAGGAACCGCGTGCTCGCGTCGCATTCGATCATCACCGGCTCGGCGCCGACGATCGTGCAGTAGTAGTCGTTGTTCCACGACGGAACGCCGAACACGACGCGGTCGCCGGCGTCCACGAGGGCACGGTACAAGGCGTAAATCGCGGGCCGAGCGCCGGAAGTGATGAGAACCGACTCGAGGGGGAAATCGAGGCCAAGGCGCTTCTTATAGAAAGCGCGGACCGCCTGCCGCAGCGACTCCAGACCTATGGATGGCGGATAGGTCGACTCGCCCGCCCGCAGCGCCTCGACGACGCCGTCCTCGAGCTCGCGAGGAATCGGGAATTGCTTGGAGCTGAAGTCTCCGACCGTGAGGTCGAGGATGGGACGCCCTTCTTTGACCAGCTCGCGGACTTCGCCCGCGATGCGGAGGATCGCCGACCCGCGCAGGGTCTGGGCGAGAGTGGAGACGCGAGAAGGCATCTGTCGGGGCGCCGCCGGCGGTTTGGGGTGGAAGAAGGCTTCCGTTTTGTTATGAAGGTGACGGCGCGCCGCCGCAATCGGAAGTCCTCGCGCCAACCGGATGCGATGTAACTTTATCGCTTCCTCGCCCTCGCAGGAGCGTGCGCGGTGACGCCGTGGGTCCGCCGACTCATCGTAGCAAACATCATCGTCTTCTTTTTGCAAAGCGTCGCCGGCGTCGAGCGCCAGCTCGCGTTCGTCCCGGCGTCTTTTTGGAATCGTCCGTGGACGGCCATCACGTACATGTTCGTGCATGGCGGCATCATGCACATCGCGTTCAACATGATCGCGCTGTACTTCTTCGGTCCGCGGGTCGAGGAGCGGCTCGGCGGGCGCAAGTTTCTCACTCTCTACTTTCTGAGCGGAATCGCCGGCGCCCTGCTCTCGGCCATATTCGCGCCGAACGCGGCGATAATCGGGGCGTCGGGGGCCGTGTTCGGCGTCATGATCGCCTTCGCGCACTTCTGGCCGCATACGCAGATCTACATCTTCGGCATCCTGCCGCTCGAAGCCCGGGTCGCGGTGATCCTGATGGCGCTCCTGGCGCTCTACAGCGGAGTTCAGGGATCGCGCTCGGGGGTCGCCGACTTCGCGCACCTTGGCGGGTTCGTCGCCGGCTGGCTTTACGTGAAATGGTTCGACATGCGGCTCGGCGCGAAACAGTTCCGGTCGAAAGCCACGCCGACCGTCGCAAAGGACAAGCTGCTCAACTGGAAGCGCGTCGACCCAAAGTCGGTGCACGAGGTGAATCGCGACGAGGTGAACCGCATCCTCGACAAGATCAGCGCCAAGGGACTTGGCAGCCTGACCTCGGAGGAGCGACTCTTCCTCTCGAACTTCGTTCCGCCGGACGACCGGGTTCCGCCGCCGACCTGAGCGAGGCAGCGTCGCTGCGCCGCGGGCCGCACTGCCTCACCGCGGAGACGCGGAGGCGCAGAGAAAGCCGCGAGGGAAGCTCGGTCGCGCAACGAGCCGCGATTCTTTGGGACTGCCGCTCGGGAGGCTACTCATACCGTGGAGGCTTACTGCGCCACGATTTAGGCATCCTGAGCGGCCTTCAACAAAAACGTCCGGCTCGTTGCGCACCGGACTAGCTCTGCGGCCGTTCCTCTGCGTCCCCTGCGTCTCTGCGGTGAAGCAGTTGTGAACAAATAGCGAAGGGAGAAGCTATTCGGCGCGAAGGGCGATCGCCGGATCGACGCGGGCCGCGCGGCGTGCCGGCAACGACGCCGCCACGAGGCTCGTCGCCGTCAGTATCAGCGACACGGCGGCGAGCGTGAGCGGATCGTTGGGCGCGACGTTGAACAAGAGCGCCGACATGAAGCGAGTGGCGAATGCCGCGATGACGAGCCCCAGCGCGAGGCCGCTGATCGCAAGTGCGAGCCCGTGTCGCACGACGAGCCAGCGAACCTGCGCGGGCTGCGCCCCGAGCGCGACGCGAATGCCCATCTCGCGCGTGCGGTTGCGCGACACGTGCGCCAGCACGCCGTACACGCCGACGACCGCGAGGACCACGCCGACCAGCGCGAAGCCGAGCAGCATCGTCGTCATGAACCGAATGCGCGCCATCGACGCCGCGCGCAGGACATCCATCGGCTTCGCGTCGATCAAGGCGAGCGATGGATCCAGATCGTGCACCACTTCGCGGAGTGACGGGACGCAGGTTCGCCGGATCGCCGTCCGTGCGGAGCAGCACGACCACTTCGGATGGCGGCTCCTGCGACGCGGCGTGGAAGACTTCGATGCGCGGTCGCGACGTCGAGGCCTCGACGTGTTCGTTCGGCGACGACGCCGACGATCGTGTACCAGGTCGATTTCGCCGTCGGCACCTTGTCGAACGCGATGCGCTGGCCGACCGGATTCTGACCCTGGAAATACGAGTTCGCCAACACATCGTTGATGACCACCACCGGCGGGCTGCCAAGTCCGTCGGTCTCGTCGAACGCGCGCCCGCCGATCAGCTGCACTTTCATCGTCTCGAAGTAGCTGGCGGTGACCGTGCGATGGCCGACCTCGGTCCCGTAGTCGTCCGGCGGCGCGTCCGTAAGCGATGTAGTCGGTCGTGTACCCCGTTCCCATGAGCGGGAGGCTCGTCGCGAGGGCGACGTTCGTGACGCCGGGAATCGCGCGCGACCGAGCCTCGAGCTGGGACATGAACGCCTGCACTTTGGTGCTCGTATCGTACGACCGATTGAGACCGACCTGCGCCGCCAGGACGCCGTGCGAATCGAAGCCCGGGTCGACGTCGCGCATCTGCAAGAAGCTTCGGACGACGCAGGCCCGCGCCCACCGTCATGAGCAGCGCCAGCGCAACCTCTCCGACGACGAGGACCTCACCCCACCGTTTGGCGCGCGAGCCTGCCCCGCGCCGCGGCTGCCGTCCTTGAGCGAGTCGGCCGGATCGCGACGCCGCAGTCCAGAGCGCGGGCGCGACGCCGAACAGGAGACCGCTCACGACGGTGATCAGCGAGTACGTAGACGAGAACCGCGGCGTCGACGCCGAAGTCGTGCACGCGAAGCATGCCCTCCGGTTGCAGCCGCACGAGTGCACGCGTGCCGGTCCAGCCGAGCAAGAGTCCCGCGGCTCCGCCGAGGCCTGAGAGAATCAAACTCTCGGCGAGCGCTTGTCGCACCAGCCGCCCGCGCCCGGCGCCGAGGGCGAGCCGCAACGCCGCTTCGCGCTCGCGCCCGGCCGCCTGGACCAGAAGAAGATTCCCGACGTTCGCGCAGGCGATGAGCAGGAGAAACGCGACCGACGTCAGGAGGAGCAGCAGTGGCAGCCGCGTGTCGCCGACGAGGAACGACTGCAGCGGCCAGATCGCGGCGCCCATGTACTTGTTCGTCGCGGGGTA
Organism: uncultured Gemmatimonadaceae bacterium; assembly: GCA_963789315.1. GTDB lineage: Bacteria > Gemmatimonadota > Gemmatimonadetes > Gemmatimonadales > Gemmatimonadaceae > JAQBQB01. Next base: position 134,912 of record CAWBKI010000021.1, read on the forward strand.
TTGCTGCTTGAGCCGGGACGACGACGGTCTGCAGCTGTGCGTCCGTTGCCTCGAGCGACACACCGGGTTTGAGGCGCGCGATTGCGCGGACCCAATGCGCCCGCCTGAAGCCGACGTCGCCGCGCGACTGCGGATCCCACCCGATCGACCGCCACACGTCGACGTTCTCGAACGGGAACGCGAAGCCCGGCGGCATCACGCCGACGACCTCGAAGTCGCGCGCGTCGAGGACGATGTGTTTTCCGACGATCGACGAGTCGCCGCTGAAGCGTGTGCGCCACGCGCGGTCGCTCAGCATGGCCACGGCGGCGGGGCGCCACGTCTCCGCCTCGGTGAACGTCCGGCCGATGCGCCGCCCGCACACCCAGGACCGAGAAGAAGTTGCCGGCGACGTTGACGGCCTGAATGGTTTGCGGATCGCCGCGACCGGTGAGCGTGTAGGTGCCGAGACAATTCGCGTACGCTGTCACGTCCTGGAACGCCGGCACGCCCGCGCGCCAGTCGAGCACGTTCGCCGGGGCGTCGGTCTGGCGATGCCAGTGTTTCTCCGGATTCTCCTCGGTGAGCATCACCAGTCGATCCGGCCCCGGGTACGGCAGCGGCTGCAGCACGACGGCGTTCACCGCCGAGAAAATCGCGACGTTGGCGCCGATGCCGAGCGCCAACGTGATGACCGCGGCGAGGCCGAGCGCCGGCGAGCGACGAAGCGCGCGCAGCGCGAAACGGGAGTCGGCCGCGGCGTCCTCGAGCCACCTGAGCGGACGCACGTCGCGGTGCTCTTCGCGCACGCGCTGCACGCCGCCGAAGTGAGCGAGGGCGATGTCGCCGCGCTTCGTCGGGATTCATTCCCAGTCGCACGTTCTTTTCGGTCTCGAGGTCGATGTGAAATCGAATTTCATCGGACAGCGATTTGTCGGCCGCCGACGGACGGATCGCGCGGAACCGTGCGCGAAGAGCGTGGAAGAGACTCATCGATCGATACCGTCAGGAGGTTTTGAGGATCAACTCGACCGCGGTGACGTAGCGCCGCCAGCTGTCGGTTTCCGATCCGACGGCGCGGCGTCCGGACGCCGTGAGGCGATAGTACTTGGCGCGCCGATTGTTCTCGGTTGTGTGCCAGTCGCTGTCGATCCATCCGCGCTGCTCGAGGCGCTGCAGCGCGGGATACAGGGAGCCCTGGTTGACGTCGAGCACACCTCGCGAGAACTGCTGGATTCGCGCGCTGATCCCCCACCCGTGCATGGGTTCGAGGGTCAGCGTCTTGAGGATGAGGAGGTCGAGCGTGCCGCGCAGAACGTCGGATTGGTCGGACGCCACCGGAGGGCTCTTCTGTCGGGTTTCTACAGAGAGTAGGCTGGCTCCTGTAGAAACGCAACAGGAGAAGGACCGGTGGTCCTATGGGCGGGGTCAGGCTCGTGCTTCAGGGGCCGAACCGCTTCACCGCGGAGGCGCAGAGGACGCGGAGGACCACCGCAGAGTACGGCCGCAGAAGTGACGCTCCGTCGCGCCACGAGCCGGGATTCCTGTGGGACTGCCGCTCGGGGGCTACACTTGGCCGCGGACCGTTGCCTCGCGCAAAGAGGCGTCCAGAGCGGCCTTCACAAAAAAATCAGGCTCGTTGCGCGACGGAGCCGTTCGGAGGTCGTCCTCTGCGTCTCCGCGACCTCTGCGTCCTCTGCGTTGAAGCAGTTGCAGTTTTGGGGGGGGGCCGAAATGCGAAACGGCCCGCCGGTGCGTTGCACCGGCGGGCCGTGGGTCGTTCGCCAATGATGTGGGAGCTTTACGGCGTCCCGGCGGGGTTCGCGAGCGCGACGCTCGTCTGCCCCTTGGTCTCGATCACGAACACCGCGCGACGATTGAGGTCGGCGCCCGGCTGGTCGCCCCACGCCTTCGGCGTGACGAGGCGGGTCTTACCATAGCCGACCGTCTCGAGCAGCGCCGGCGACATGCCCTGCGCCGCGAGGTAGTCGGCAACCGACTTCGCGCGACGTTCCGACAGCACGAGGTTGTAGCGCGCCGACCCGGCCGGATCAGCGAAGCCCTCGACCGTCACCTTCGACTGCGGGTAGTACTGCTGCACGACGTGGGCGAAGCGGGTGAGCGACGCCTGGTCTTCCGGACGCACGGTCGCGTCGTTGAACGCGAAGTTCACCGGCATGTCGAAGTGCAGACCGTCCTGCATCGCCGTGATCTTGGCGTTGAAGTCATTGCGCATCGACTGAAGGTCGGTCTTCAGCTGCTGCACGTCGCCCTGCACCAGACCGAGCTGCTGGCGAAGAGCGCTGTCCGTCGAGGCGCGCTGGCTGGCTTCGGCGTCGAGCGCCGCTTTCTGTTGGGACGAGGCCTGGGCGAGCGCGTCGGCGTTCTGCTGCTGGGCGCGCTTGAGGGCGCCGGTCGTGGCGCAGCCGCTCAAAAGTGCGATAGTTCCGACCCATCCGAGGATCGATCCGGTATGAAGGCGCATCTGCACGATCTCCTGTGGTATTGGTTGGCGAACGGGTGACTCGCAGACGGCTAATTGCAAGAACCGGGCACTACATTGGTGACCACGGTCACAGCTGAAAACCATGTCCGTCCAGCGTTTAGCATTCTTAGAATAATTCGTTGCAACGCGCAAGGCGTTGGCACCACCGAAACTCCGTGATCTTCCTCACGGCAACCACCGAACGGCGCTGGTTGTGTGCGGGCCGTCACCGAAAACCCAACCTTTGCCCCGTGGATGATGTCCAAAGTCGGTTCGCGAGCTTGGTGAACTCACCGCCGTCCGACCGGGAACGGGATGCGAAGCCGCCAACTGTGGCAGTCGATTCAGCGTGACCTGCACGTAGCGCTGCGCCAGGCGCGCAAAGACCGCACGTTCACCGTCGTCGCCCTGGCAACCTTCGCGCTCGGCGTCGGCGCGAACGCGGCAATGTTCAGCGTCGTGCGGAGCGTGTTGCTCCGTCCCCTCCCCTACGCACAGCCGGCGCGGCTCGCGGCGATCTGGCCGAAGCGCACGATCTCGAACGCCGAGCTGCTGTACATGCAGCAGCACGCAACGACGTTCGAATCGGTCGCGGCGTTCAGCCCAGGATGGGGCGTCGCCATGACGGGCGCCGGCGAGCCGCGGCAACTCGACGCCGCGCGCGTGTCGACGAACTTCTTCAGTGTGCTGGGCGCCCGTCCGATGCTCGGGCGAGGATTTCTCTCCGGCGAATCGGAGAATGACCGGTGGAACGTGGCGGTGCTGAGCCATGCGCTCTGGTTGTCCCAGTTCGGCGGCGACAGCACGATCGTCGGCCGCGTCGTCGACATGGACGGTCAGCCGCATCGCATCGTCGGAGTCATGCCGGCGAGCTTCGAGCTTTTCCAGGCGAACGTCGACGCGTGGCTGCCGGTGCAGATCGACCCCGCGTCGCCGTTCCACACGGGAGCCACGGCACTGGCGTTCGGCCGATTGCGCCGAGGCACGACGTTGGCGCAGGCGACGCGTGAGCTCTCGGCGTTGGCTCCGCAAATGCGCGCCGCGTTCAACTACACCGACGACTACGCGCGCGGCGCGACAGTCGTCGATTTGCACGAGAGCCTCGTCGGCGACGCTCGGCGTTCGATTCTCGTGCTGTACGCCGCCGTGGCGATCCTCGGGCTGATCGCCGTCGTCAACGTCGGCAATCTCCTTCTCGCACACGCCGCGGGACGCCGTCGCGAAATGGCGGTGCGGCGCGCGCTCGGCGCCGCCAAGTCCGTGATCGTGCGCCAGCTGTTGGTGCAGAGCCTCGCATTGGCGGCGGCGGGCGGGATCATCGGGGCCGCCGTCGGTGTCGCGGGAACGGAAGCACTGCGCGCACTCCTCGCGGCGTCGCTTCCGCGTGCGGGCGAGATCCACCTGGACCTCGTCGTCGTCGCGGCCACGGCGCTCGCCACGGTCGCGGCAGGCATCGCGTTCGGGATCGGTCCCGCGCTCGTCGCATCGAGCGTCGACCCGGACGGCGTGCTGCGCGCGAGCGCGCTCGAGGCGGGCGGCCATCGCGCCGCGCGGATCCGCCAGTCTCTCGTCGTGGCGCAGGTCTCGCTCGCGACGATGCTCGTCGTCGGCGCGTCGCTCATGGTCGTGTCGCTCTGGCGGCTCGGGCGCGTGGATCTGGGATTCGACCCGAATCGCGTCGCGACGATGTTGATTCAGCCGTCGAGCGGCCAGGTTCGCGCCGCGGACGCCACGACGTATTTCGACGAGCTCGCGCGCCGAATCGCCGCGCTCCCCGAAGTCGAGCGGGTCGGCGCGGCGCAGCACCTGCCGCTCAGCGGCTTCAATTGGAATGGCGACCTGGAGATCGAGAGCCGGCCGGTGGCGGCTACGTCGGCGCACCCGCGCGTCGTCTGGCGATCCGTGATCGGCGACTATTTCGGCGCGATGCGGATTCCACTTCTGCGTGGACGAGTCTTCCTCCCCATAGATACGCGCGACGCGCCCGCCGTCGTGGTGGTGAACGCGACGATGGCGCGGCGCTTCTGGCCGGATCGCGATCCAATCGGCGAGCGGATCAAGTTTGGCAACGGATCGCGCGGCGATTGGGCGACGGTCGTTGGCGTCGTCGGGGACGTGCGGTCCCAGTCCGCCGACGCGCCCGCGCCGCTCGAGGTGTACCGGCCCAACGCACAGCAGCGGCTCGTGTTCATGCACTACGTGATCCGCGCGCGCGGCAACCCGCTCGCCGCGATGGCGCGCGTGCGCGCCGCCGTGCGCTCGCTCGATCAGACGGTGCCGATCGCCCAGGTTCGTTCGCTCGAGGAGGTCGCGTCGACTCAATCGACGACGCGACGCATGATCGCACGTCTGCTCGCCGCGTTCGCGGCGCTCGGTCTGTTTCTCGGCGCCGTCGGGATCTATGGCGTGGTCGCGCACGGCGTGCGACGTCGCACGCGGGAGATGGGAATTCGCGCGGCGCTTGGCGCGGTGGAGAGCCGTCTCACGACGATGGTGCTCGGCGAAGGGCTGCGAATGTCGTCGCTGGGCATCGCGATCGGCGTCGCGGTGGCCGCGGTCGCGACTCGCCCGATGCGCGCGTTGTTGTTCGGCGTCGCCACGGTCGATCCCCTCGTCTACGCGGCGGTCGCCGTCGCACTCGCCGGCGTCGCGATCGTGGCGTCGCTGGCGCCGGCACGCCGCGCGGCGCGAATCGACCCGGTCGTGGCGCTACGCTCCGATTGACAGAGCGCGCGCCGCGTTCAGGACTTGGCGGACGCGAGAAACCGCGCGTACCCGACCTCGACGTTGGCCGCCTGGCGGGCCTGAAACCGCCAGAGGATCGCCGAGCTGACGAGCGCAAGGACGCCCAGGACGGGCATCGCGACCACGACGATGAGGGCGCAGCCGAGCAGAACGCCAAGCACCGAGAGCCGGCGCAGGTCGCGATACGGCGTCAGCATTCGCCGTTTGGCGGCATAGAGCACGTCGGGGTCGAAAGAGCCCGCCGCCATCAACGCGGCCGTGACCCGGGACGAGTCGACCCGACCGAACGGATTTCGCTCTGACAGCGGCATTTCGGCCATGCTGGCTCCCTGAGGTTCGCGGACTCGCTCGCGTAGCATTGCGCAATGGGCGGCCCAAAGACGCCAGTGCGGACGCTGCCTCGTCCTCGCGGCGTCCCCACGCGTTTCGTAGCTTCTCCGCTGTCCTCTCGTCCGACGGGGGAGATGGAGCTTCAGGAACAGCTGCAGGCGGCGTTGGGGGGCTCGTACACCGTGCAGCGAGAGCTCACGCGCGGCGGCATGTCGCGCGTGTTCCTGGCGACGGAAACGGCTCTCGATCGCGCCGTCGTGATCAAGGTGATCGCGCCCGAACTCGCCGCGGGAGTCTCGGCCAGCCGATTCGCGCGCGAGATCCGGCTCGCCGCGTCGCTCCAGCAGGCGAACATCGTACCGCTGCTTTCAGCTGGTGAATCGGCCGGACTGCCCTACTACACGATGCCGTTCGTCGCGGGCTCGTCCCTGCGCGAGCGGCTCGGCAAGGTCGGTTCGCTGCCGATTCCGGAAGCGGTGAGCGTGCTCCGCGACGTCGCGCGCGCTTTGGCGTACGCGCACGAGCGCGGCGTCGTGCATCGCGACATCAAGCCCGACAACGTGCTCCTCTCCGGCGGAGCCGCCGTCGTCACGGATTTCGGGATCGCCAAGGCGCTCACCGCGGCGCGCACCGAGGCGCACGACACGACGATCACACAGGTTGGATCGGGCGTCGGCACCCCCGCGTACATGGCGCCCGAGCAGGCCGCCGGCGATCCGAGCGTCGATCATCGCGCCGACGTCTATGCGTTCGGCTGTTTGGCGTACGAGCTGCTCACCGGAGAGACGCCGTTCCACGGCCGCCCGATGCACCAGGTGCTCGCGGCGCACTTCGCCGAGCTGGCGCCCGCCGTGACGGCAAAGCGGAGCGATACGCCGCCCGGACTTGCCGATCTCATCGCGCAATGTCTGGAAAAGGATCCGGGCCAGCGGCCCCAGTCGGGGATGGAGCTCGTGCAGCGATTGGAGGACGTTAATACGACTCCAACGACGCCGATCACCGTGCGCCGGACCGGGCGTGGACTGGGCGCGCTCATCGCCGGCGGCTTGGTGCTGGTGATCGCCGCAGGCGCATACGCGTTGCTGGGGCGCGCGGCGGTCGACGGGGGCGGATCGGCACGAACGCTGGCGGTGCTGCCGTTCGCGAACGTCGGCGGCGACTCGGCGCAGGAATACTTCGCCGACGGCTTGACTGACGAGCTGTCCACCGTGCTGGGCAAAGTGCCCGGCGTCCAGATCACTGCACGCTCGTCGGCGTACAAGTACAAGGGACGTCGCGATCTCGACGCGCGCAGCGTTGGCCGCGCGCTCGGCGCCGAGTACATCGTGCAAGGGAGCGTGCGCCGCGAGGGCGACATCATTCGCGTGGCCACCCAGGTCACGCGGTCGGCTGACAACAAAGAGGTCTGGCAGGAGAGCTACAACGGCGACGCGCGCAACGTCTTCGCGCTCGAGGACCAGATGATCAAGGCGGTCAGCACGGCGCTCGGCCCGCGACTAGGGCTGCGCACCGCTTCGGCCGCCGCCGTTTCCCCGGTGCGCGCAAAGGGTGGCAACCAAGGGACGGCGAACGACGATGCGCACGCCGCCTACATGCGCGCACGCGTATTCGTCTTGACGCGCCGGTCGGTGTCGGAGGCGGCGAATCTGTTTCAGAAGGCGATCGATAAGGATTCGAATTTTGCGCGCGCGTACGCGGGCCTGGCGGAGACGCTCGAGTATCTGCCCTACTACAACGGCGCATCCGCGGCCGATCTGCGCCCTCGCGTCGAGGCGGCGGCCAATCGCGCGTTGGCGCTCGACAGCACGCAGGCCGAAGCGCACGTCGCTCTCGGCATGATGCACTCGCACGCATGGGAGTGGGACGCCGCCGGCGAGGAGTTTCGGCACGCGCTCGCGTTGGATTCGATCGATGCTTCGGCGCACACGCAGTACGCGCGGTACCTCATCGCCGTGGGCCGGCCGCAGGAGGCGCTGACCGAGTTGCGCGCCGCCCAACAGGACGAGCCGACATCGGCGGTCGCGCCGGCGTGGATGATCGGCGCGAACCTGGCGCTGGGGCGGGTGGACGAAGCCCTCGCGCAAAGCCAGACCATCTTCGAGATCGACTCGACCGTCCCGCCGGCCATCGACATGTCGGCGCTCGGGTACGCCGCGGCTAAGCACTACGACGAGGCGCTTCGGCGGCAGCGACATTTTCGCGCATCCACGCCGCCCTTTTCGGCAAATCTTGCGTTGCTGTACGGACAGGCCGGCATGCGGGATTCCGCGCTCCAGATGGCGCGCGAACTGGAGCGGCGTCCGCGAACCTGGGCCAGTGAAATTGTCATCGCATTCGCATATCTCGGCATCAAGGACACCGCGCGCGCTCTCGACGGCCTGGAGCGCGCGACGGCGCTTCACGCGATCTGGCCGTCGTACGCCACACTGTGCTACTCCCAATTCGACGTTCTGCGCTCGAATCCACGTTTCGCCGCGTTGGTCCGCCGCGTCCATCTCGACGAGCAGAAGTTCACGTCGCCGCAGGCGTGCCGGATCCCCGCGCCTTGAAGAAACACCCGGTTGCCGCGGTCAGCTCTGCACGTCGAGCCGCACCTCCTCGCGAAACGCGGGCAGCGCCTCAAGGTCGACGTGCTGCATGCCGCCGAGGCGAAGCTCTCGTAGTCGTGGAAGCCTGGTGAGCGCCGCGATTCCAGCGTTCGTGATGCCCGGGATCGACGACAGGTCGATCGACTCGAGAGAATCGATCTCCGAGAGATAGTGGAGCGTCCGGTCGGTCGCTCTCGTGTAGCTGGCGAAGTACTTCTTCAGTCGCTGGAGCTTCGTGAGGTGCGACGTCGCCACGTCGCCCGTGTCGCGGCAGTACATGAGCACCAGCGACTCGAGTTGCTCGCAGCGGCCGATGTGCCGGTAGCCGTCGTCCGGAACGTCCATCGGCATCAGCTCGCGGAGCGACGGAAATCGCGGGAGCGCGGAGAGCCCGACGTCGTCCACGTTCTTGCAGCTCACCGAGAGCGCGCGGAGCGTCGGGATGTCGGCCAACGCGACGAAGCCGCGCGTCCGCAGGTTGTGGCAGCGTCGGCCCCAGATGTACTCGATCGAGCGCGAGCGGCTCAGCGCCACGAACCCGTCGTCGCCGGCCTCGGTGTCCTGGCACATGAGAAAACGCAAATGCGGCATCGCCGCGATGTAGGGCATGGAGTCGTCTTTCGCGTCGAAGGCAAGAAATCCGAGATGCGGCAGCGAGACGAGAGGCCCGAGCCCGGCGGATGTAATCGCGAGATGGTTGTCGTCGACGTTGAGGCCGAACAGGCCGTCGAGGCCGATAAGCGCCGCCAATCCCCGGTCCGTGATGCTACCACGCAGCATCAACATGTTCGGCCCGGCATCAACTGATGTCAGTCCGAACCTGGCCTCCCCGCCCTGCCAGGATTTGAAAACCGGGTAGTCGTGGAGCGCAGCCAGCCCCGCGTCGGTCACGAGGTCTCCGCCGCGAAGGTGTGTGAGCCGCCCCTTGCCGGCGAGCGAGCGGATCGTTCCGTCGCCGGTTGGCGTCCACGCAAGATCGACCCGCGTCAGCAGGCGGCACTTCGCGAGGTGTGCCGTGCCGGCGTCGGTGACGGGCGTTCGCCACAACCCCAACTGCTCGAGCTTTGGCAGCCGTGCCACGACCTCCAATGAGCGATCGGTTATAGAACATCCGCCGAGGTCGAGCTCGCGCAGCTCGGTCATGCGCTCGAGGTGCGCGACGCCGGCGTCGGTGAGGTGTGTCGATCCGCCCAGTCGCAAGACTGTGACGTGTTCGACGCGCGCGATCCGATCGAGGATCTCGTCGGTCATCTGGCCATTCGCGTCGAGTCCGGGCAGGCCGCGGGTTCGGATCGCCGCGATCGCCGCGTCCCAATCGCGAGTTCGTGCGACGGATTGCGGGAGTTCCTCGCTCGGCTTCGCCAGCACGTGAAACGGCGCGGCGGCTTTCGGGCGAGAGTCGGCGGCGTGGTCGACGGCGTACTCGATCAGGCCGGCCCAGGTGGTGAATCCGTTGTCTCGCGCGATGAGCCAGCGAGCATCGTCGAGGGAGATCGGAACGTCTTCGCCTTCGGTCTTGGGAGGTCTCCCCAGGTCGAGCTGGACGTAACGCCGCATCGTTTCCCACGACCTGCGGTGCCACGTGTTCGCCCAGAGGCGTTCCATGGCTTCCGGCGTGCCCGTGCGATACGCGTCGAGGAGAATCGACGCCATGCTCTGAAAACGCTCGACACCGGCGCGCGCCTCGGGCGTCGACACTCGTCGCAACATCGCCGCGAGCGCGAACATGCCGAGACGTTCGGCCCTGTCGGCGGCGGTCATGCCGTCGTTGTTTGTCGGCGACGGATCGGCGCCGTTCGCGATCAAGAGCTTCGCGACGGCCATCGCACGGGACTCGTCATCCGGTTGGAGCCACATGAGCGGCGTCGGTCCGCCGCCCGACACGCGCGCTCGATCGGGATCCTCGGCCAGCACCTCGCGCAGCCGCTCGATCTTGCCGGCGTAGGTCAGCTCGCAGATGTCGCGGCTGTAGCGGCCCAGGAGGTCGATCATCTGCTGGTGCTGCGAGTAGACCGCGGCGCCGAGTGGCGTGTTGCTCCAGTTGGACTCGACGGGATCGATCTCCGCGCCGCGCGCGATCAAGAGCCGCGCGACGTCGAGCGCGTTGGCGTAGGCCGCATGGTGAAGCCCGCGCTCCTTTTGATTGTTCTCGACATCCGGGGACACCCCGAGGTCGAGCAGCAGCGCGACGACGTCGGCGCGGTTGCGGGTCGCGGCGGCGGCCATCGGCTCGGGCGCGCGAAGCAGTTCGGGCCTTTGCTCGAGTTGAGCGCGTACGGCGTCGCGATCCAGCCGCATGGCCGACGCGACGAGCGCTTCGACGGGCGAGAGGCTCACCGGCGTCCGCGTCGCGCCGTGGCGCGCGAGCAGCTCGGCCATCTCGGTCTCGCCGCGGCGCAGCGCCTCCTCGTACAAGCTTCCTTGAGGAAGGTTCTTCGCCGCGGGCGGCGCCGCGTTGGGATTCGCCCCGTGTGAGAGACACCACTCGGCCAGCTCGAGGTCGTCGTTCTCGACCGCGATCCACAGATGCCATCGCGCGCCGGAGCCGTAGCCGCCCTGCGACAACATCGACCACTCCGGATCGTCCCAGTCGGCGGCGCGGCCGCGTCGCACCGAGTACTCGTGCATCAGCTTCAGATACCACAACACGTTTCCGTGAAAGTGGATGTTGTAGATGACCTGACCGTTGTAGTCGTCGGGCGAGGACGCGAACTCGGCGCCGCGATCCAGCAGCAGGCGAACGAGCTCGTCGCGCCTCGGGTGCGGTGGGCGATCCTCTTCGCCTTCGCCGATCGCGCCGACGAGCGGCGTATAGCGGCTGCTGCCGGCCATGAAGTAGTCGTTCGGGTCGGCGCCGCGATCGAGCAACGCGCGGGCGATCGCCACGGCGTTCTCGTCCGCGGCGGCGAGCGGCAGGCGGGTGAAGCAGAGATAGAGCAGCGGCGTCCACCCTTTCGGCCCCAAGTCCTTCAGCAGGAGGTCTCGGCTTCGCCCCGCCTCGGTCCGCGCACTCCTCTCGGCGGCGTCACGCGTCCGCGCCAGCTCGGGATCTTCCTCGAGATCGCGCAGAGCGCCGGCGAGGTCGCCGCAGACTATTTTGGTGTAGAAACTCGCATTCGCGATCTGGGGATAGCGCTGGAGAAGGCGCATCGCCGTGCCGCGGGCGCGACCGTGGTCCGGCCCTCCGCGAACGTGGTGGTCCGGACACGCGTTGTCGAGGAATCGCGAGACCAAGTCCTCGGTGACGCGGCCGGCCGACCCCGCTTCGGCGAAATGGTCTTTGAGCGCGGTCCAGCCGACGAATCCCAGCTCGCGCGCGAGCGCGTGCTGGATGCCTCGGAGCGTCGGTGTGCCGGCGGCGTCGGGCAACGCTTTGGCGAGCCGCACGCGCGCCTCTTCGACGTTCTCGCGAAGCGCCTTGAGCCAGCGCTTCGCCTCCCTCTTGAGGCCCTCGAGGGAGTCCGTGGGCGCAATACGCCTGGACATGATCCTCCTCCCGTAGACGCCTGAAGTCCGCTGAGTACAGGCCGGAAGAAGGTTCGAGCGACGAGCGAACGAACCAGTTGGGTGGGATTGCTCCCTTGCCGCGGACAGGAGGCGCCCCAGCGCGCGCTACCCGAATGTTGCGACGGCCCTGGCCGCGCTGTCAATCGCGACGCGCGGAAGATGAGTGTGGTACATTCGTCGCTTCGGCCCGGCGCTCTGAGCCGGCGACCACCTACCGCACCGAGCACCTCTTGATCCGCCAATCGGTCGTCACGATCGCCGCCTGCCTGATGGCCGCGGCACCAGCGGCGCGCGCGCAACGCGTCGACCGCGCCGAGCATCATGAGTTCGTCATCGACAACTTCAAGACGGAAAGCGGCGTCGTCTTGCCGAAGGCGATCGTCGTGTACGGCACGTACGGGCGCCTCAACGCCGCGCACGACAACGCGATCCTGCTGCCGTCCCACTACATGGCGAATCACCATGGGTACGAATGGCTGATCGGGCCGGGACGCGCGCTCGACACCGCGACGATGTTTCTCGTCGCGACGGAGCTCTTCGGCAACGGACACTCGTCGTCGCCCAGTAACACGGCCGAACCGTTTCACGGACCGCGCTTTCCGGTGACGACGATCCGCGACAACGTCGCGGCGGTTCACCGCCTGCTCGTGGAGGATCTCAAGATCACGCATCTTCGAGCCGTGATCGGATTCTCGATGGGCGCGGAACAGGCCTTCCAATGGGCGGTGAGCTATCCGGATTTCGCGGATCGGATCGTGGCGACGTCGGGCACGGCCAAGACGTACGGCCACGGCATCGTCAGGCTCGAGGGCCAGATCGCCGCGCTCACCGCGGACCCCGTGTTCAACAACGGCGACTACACCGCGCCGCCGAAGAAAGGCATGGAGGCGTTCGGCATGGTATGGGCCGGGTGGCTCTACTCGCAGGAATGGTGGCGGCGAGAGCTGTGGAAGACGGTCACAGCACCCGGGACGACGTTCGATCAGTACGTCAACACGTTCCGCACGAACTTCCTATCGGCCGCCGACGCCAACGACGTGATCCTTCAGGCGCGCACATGGCAGCGGCACGACGTCGGCGCGACACCGGGCTTCGACGGCGACGTGGAGCGGGCGCTCAGGTCGATCAAGGTGCCGCTGTTGTACATGCCGTCGGAAACGGACTTGTACTTCCCGGTGACCGACGCGCGCTACGAGCAGCAGTTCATCACGAAGGTACAGTTCACGCCGATTCCCTCGCTTTGGGGGCATCCCGCCGGCGCGGGCGCGAGTCCCGAGGACCGCGACTTCCTCAACAGGACGATCGCCAAGTTCCTTGCCGGGAACTGAGCTCACGCGGTCACTCGCGACTAGTCACCGACCAGTCTCCACCAGCAGTTGTCGTTCGGCAGTCACCACTTGGTCGACCCGCTCCGCGAGAATCGACTGGTAGACGACGAGCAGCACCGCTCCGACCGTCACGATCTTCTGCGCCGTCACCTGCACGACGAGCCCGATCGGAGTCGAGGCGCGCGGTCCAAGGTCGAGGACGATGATGTACGCCGTCAACAAGGCGATCATCGCGACCCAAGCGACACCGACGCGCGACGACGTCCGCTCGCCGCGACTCGCCGCGAGCCCGAGGAAGAGCGGGACAACGGGGAAAGTACGGAACGCGAGCTTGGTGAACATCACGTGCGTGGATCGAAATCGGTTCTCCGGCGTGGCGGCGACGCCGATGAAGCACGCGCACACGAACACCCCGGCGACGACCGCGAGTCGAATCAGCGGGACCGCGCGCGGCGAGCGCGAATACACTCGCGCCAGCCCGGCGAGAATACCGCCCATCCCGACGACCAGCACGACGAGACTGACGACGAAGAGCACCGCGCCAATCGGATTCGGCTGGCCGCTGAACGTGACGGTGGCGCCGAGGTCGCTGAAGAAGTTGTGAAAGAACTGGTATCCCGACGTCGACCGGTCGCGGTACGTGCCGCCGGGATAGGCGAGCATCGCGACGACGGCGCCGGCCGCCGCGAACGCGGCCGCGCGCCGCCCCAACGTGAAAAGCCGACGCTCAGTCGGCACGAAGACACCGCTGGTACGACGCGGGGGTAATGCCCAGATACCGCTTGAACTGCGTCGTGAGGTGGCTCTGATCGGCGAAGCCGGTCATCGCCGCAACGAACGAGCACGGGAGTCCCTGGGCGAGCAGTCGCGTCGCGTGCCTGATTCGCGTTTGCACCAGGTATTGATGCGGTGAAAGACCCACGGCTCGCGTGAACACGCGGACAAGATGGAAGGGCGATACCCCGGTCCGTAAGGAGAGAGCGCTGAGGGACGTCAGGGCGTTGTCGTCATAGCATTCGTCCAACAGCTCGCGCGCGATGTGCACCACACGCGGTTCATCCGCCCGGTCCGGCACCGGCGTCGCCCCACGCCTCCGATGGCGATGGACGAGCAGGCCGAGGGCGTTCGTGAGCGCTTCCTCCGCCGCATGACGCGCCGCCACGTCGCCGCTCGCGGCGTGCTCGAGACGCCGCAGCTGCGAACCGACCGCGTCGTCGAGAATCACCGGCGCTTCGAGACCCACGCCTCCGTCGGCGTCACCGAGAGCCTCCGCGACGACCTCGGCGGGGACGTGGGCGGCCACGTACTCGAGAACGCCGGCTCCCGGCGCCACCGATCCAGTGTGCACTTCGCCTGGCGGAATGACGACGACTTCACCGCACCGGGCGAGATGTTCGGCGCCGCGGTACCACAGCGTTCCGGCGCCGCGCAGCACCACACCGATCGTGAAGAAATCGTGCGTATGCTTGGGGAACTCTTGCGCGCGATAGAACGTTCGCATCAGCTCGATCGAGATCCCGCCCGCCATCGGCAGAGCGGCGATCTCAGCACGATCGCGCCGGGAGCTGACGGCGTCGTCCGGTGCACGCGCACTCATCGCCGTGCGGGCTTCGCCCACGTCAAGAATCCACAAGACATCGGACCGGCTCCGTCTCTGATTGCAAGCACTCGCACGTCTCGCGGGTCGTGACGCTCGAATTCCGCCCGAGGAATCCCATGAGGTCGAACACTGTTCCTGCCGAGCGCGGCCGCGCTTTGCCACGTCGCGCCGTCGCTCGGCGACAATTGGCGTTGGTGTCCGCGGCCATTCTCTGCCTGGTCGGCGCGTGCACACGCGGGACGACGTCGACGTCGGCCAGCGGCGTGATCGATCCCACGCTCGCCGCGCGCGGCAAGACGATCTTCAGATACGAGACGTTCGGCGACGAGACCTTCTGGACGGACACGCTGCACCTGCAGCAAGTGATCCAGAGCAGCGTCGATCCGACCACCGCGCTCTCCGTCGGCCTCAAGGTGGACACCGATTCGTTGCCGCCGGGGGTGGTGCAAGGAATCAAGAACGGAACGATCGACCTCAAGAGTCCGGCGACGACGGTCGCGCTGCTCAAGTTGAACGCGGTGGTCGGCGTGCGCGGCATCGTCGCCACGGTGAATGGCCGAGATGAGCTGACGCGCGTCGGCATCACGTGCGCGCTCTGTCATTCGACAGTCGACAACTCGTTCGCGCCCGGCATCGGCAAGCGGCTCGACGGATTCCCGAATCACGATCTCAACCCCGGCGCGATCATCGCGCTCTCGCCGGCGCTCAGCGCCGAGCAGAAGGCGGTCTACAACTCGTGGGGGCCCGGGAGGTACGACGCCCGCTACAACCACGATGGAAAGAACGGACCGTCCGTCATTCCGCCGGCGTATGGACTGCTCAACGTGCCAAGCATCACGTACACGGGCGACGGTCGCGAGATCTCATATTGGAATCGCTATGTCGCCGTGACGCAGATGCACGGTCACGGCCGCTTCACCGATTCGCGCCTGCCCGAGGACGTGCAGAATCCGCCCGACTCCGTTTCGGAGCTACTGCCCGCGCTTCAGGAGTACCAGCTGAGCCTGTCCAAGCCGGCGGCTCCCAGCGGTTCGTACGACGCGGCGGCCGCTGCGCGGGGCGAGGCCGTGTTCCGGGGCGCCGGCCAATGCGCGACGTGTCACGTCGGGGCGACGTTCACTGACGCGCCGGGAAAATTGCATTCGCCGTCGGAGGTCGTGAGCGAGCCGGAGCCGAACGGCGCACCGAGCCTGGCATCGCGCAGCGCGACGAAGCAATACCGCACGACGCCGTTGCGCGCGCTGTGGCAGCACCCGCCCTACTTCCACAACGGCGTGGCGCCGACCCTCGAAGCGGTCGTCGAGCTCTATGACTCACGCAAGGGGCTGCACCTCACGGCCGACCAGAAGTCGGACCTCGTCCAGTACCTGAAGACCTTGTAGCGCGGGCGGAAGACGCGCGCGTTACCAGCGCTCGAGCTGTCGCCTGTGTCGCAGCAGGTGACAGATCGCGTGCTCGAGGAGCATCTCGGGGTCGTACCGCGGACCCCAGCGCACCGGAAACACGAGCGCCCTGACCTCGTCCTCGCTTGAATTGCGCAGAGACTCGACCGTCGCCTCCGTGAACATGATCCCCTCGGCAAGCAAACGCCGCACGTCGCGCGGTGAGGAGATCAGCCCCGGGTCGACCTGATACTGCTCGATGAAGTCCACGCCGCGCGCCTTGCGAATGTAGTGAGCGTAGCGGTGCGCCGCGCCGCACACGTGCGCGCACATGATGCGCGGCGACTTGGTCGTCGCGGAGTTCTCCGGGCGCTCGCCGTCGAAGCGCGACGCGTCGAACCAATCGACGACGCGGCAGAAGTCCTCGGCGGCTCGGGCGTACTCGTCCATCAGAGCGCCGAACATGCCCGGTCGGCCCGGGTGCTGGATGAACGCGGTTGGCATGATAGGGACTCGTCGCCTGCGTTGCGTTACTTCTTCGGTCGTTTCGTCGCCCCGGCGGTTTTCTTCTTCGTCGTCGCCTTTGGCCGCAACGACGAGACGTATGTATAACTGATGTCGAAATAGCGCTTCAACTCGCTCGTCTTCGCCAGCAGCGTATCGGGAACGACGACGTACTCCGGCTGGACGTGGCCGTACTGCTCCGACAGCGTCGTCTTGTAGCGGGTGAGAAACGACTCGCGCTCGCCGGCCGGAAGGCGGAGGGTCAGCCGGTTCTCCTTGGTGAACAGACTGAACATGTTCCCGTTGAGCGACGTGTAGGGCATTGTGTCGCCCTTCCGCTGCACGTCCGGATTCGTGGCGAGCAGCTTGTCGTACAGCCCCAGAGCCTTCTCCCTTTCCATTCGCGATTCCAGATCAAGAGGTCGGTGGTTTTGTCGCGCCGGAGCCGCGTCACTCCGGGCGCGACGCCAATGTAACGCCGAACGGCTGGCCTCGGCGGAGTTCGCGCCGCGATGGCAGGCTCGCGGCGGCCCGGAACGTGAATCACCAAGCAGGGCGGTACGACGGACGACTCCGCTACCCTCATGAACTTCCTGCACTCACGCCGCAGCACCAAACCCGTTTCGTTGATCCAGCTGAACCTCCGCGACGTGAGTCAGCTCTTCAACTCGATGGACCCGTCGCCCTTCCCCGAGCGCGATCTCGATCAGGACGCGGACGAGTACATCGTCAGTTGGGCGCGCGAGTATCCGGTGGAGGTGCCGCTCGCGCTTCGCGTGCACCTCGAGCGCTGGCCGACCGCCGATCCCACGCCGCTGATCACGGAGGCGATCCACCACTACTACGAGTATCGCGCCGGCATCGCGGATCTCGAGTTCAGGAGGATCATGCGCGAGGGCCGAGTCGCGCTCGCCACCGGCCTCGTGTTCCTCGCGACTTGTCTCCTGGGGAGGCACTTCGTGCCGGAGAACGGCGATTGGGCCGGGTATGTGCGCGAGAGTCTCACCATCGCCGGCTGGGTCGGCATGTGGCGGCCGATGGAGATGTATCTGTACGACTGGTGGCCGGTGCTGCGGCGCGCGCGCGTGTTTCGAAAGCTCAGCGCCATGCCGGTCGAGGTCGTCGGCGCGGCCAAGCTCGCCCTGGAAAGCCCTCGCGCCGGCTAGCGCATACTCAGTCGAGCCTGATCGTCGGCGGCAGCTTCGCGAGATCGGCGTCGTCGATGGTCGCGACAGGCGAGCGTGCGTCGACGGGACGATACAACAGCACCGGCACGCGACTCGATCGCAGGACCTTGTCCGCCACGCTGCCGAACAACCAGCGCGACGCTCCACGTCCGTGCGTGGACATCGCCACGACGTCGACGTCCTGCGCGGCAATCCGATCGACGATCGCCTGCGCGATCTGCTCGGCGACGACCACCTCCGCGTCCACCGCGACACCGGTGTCCTCGTGCAACCGCCGCGCGACCGACGTGAGCTCGGCGTTCGCCTCGTCCGCGAGCTGCTGCGTTGCCTGCTTGTCCGGCACGACGGGCGTGCTCGTCACCGGCACCGTCGGCTCGTACGCCGTCATGACCGGGATGATGGGAACTATGCGAAGGAGGACGATCGAGGCGTGCGTGACGCGGGCGAGATTCATTGCCGCCGGAAGGATCCCGACCGCCAGCCCCGATCCATCCATCGGCACCAGAATTCGTTCGACGCGCTGAGCCGCGGTCCGCCGGTTCGTCGTGCCCTGCTCGGGACGGAGCATGAGAACGGGGATCGCCGACTTGCGCATCACGGCGTCCGCTACGCTGCCGAGCCAGGTGCGGCTGAAACCCGTACGGCCGTGCGAGGTCATGACGATGAGGTCGGCGCCGATATCGCGAGCGCGTTGACCGATCATGTCGCCCGGCGCACCGCGCACGACGGCGCACGTCGTCCTGACGTGCGCGCCCGACTCGAGCTCGGCCGCGATCGACTCGAGGTACTTCTGCTCGGCCGACGAGTCGGACTCCCACGGCAGATCGGCGAACGCACCAAAGGCTATTGGCTCGTGGGCCAGCACGAGATCGATCGACGCTCCGGATTCGCGGGCGACCGACGCGGCCTGACCGATCGCTTCCTCGGCCAGCGACGAACGGTCGAGCGGAACGAGCAATTTGCGAAACATGAAAGCCCCCGAGCGAGACCAGGAGCAGGGATCACGCCGGGCGCGAGCTAGCGAATGGCGAGCACTGTCGCGCCGCGCACGGAGCGCCCCGCTCGCATCCTCGCCAACGCCACAGGCGCCTGGTCGAGGGGCAGCGTCTCGACCGTCGGCCTCAGCGACAGGTGAGCGGCTGCGTCCAATACTTCGCGCACGTCGCGCCGCGTCACGTTGGCGACGCTCTTGATCTCGCGTTCCATCCAGAGATCGGTCTCGTACCGCAGTCGCAGCAGCTCCGGCCGGTCGGCGTCGCTCTTCCGGATGGCGTTGATCACGAGGCGGCCGCCGGGCAGCAACTTGGGCAACGCCTCGACGACCGGCTTCCACGCGGGCGTCGTGTCGATGATGGCCGCGAGCCGCTCGGGCGGCTGATCGGTCGAGTCGCCGGCCCACTCCGCGCCGAGCTCGCGGGCAAACGCACGCTCCTCTTCGCTGCGTGCGAAAACGTAAATGGGGGAATTCGGATGGCGGTGGCGAGCCATGGGGAGCACGAGATGCGCCGAGGCGCCAAAGCCCGTCAGGCCGAGCGGCTCGCCGTCGGCGATGTTCGCTAACCGAAGCGACCGCCATCCGATGGCGCCCGCGCAGAGCAGCGGCGCCGCGTACGTGTCGTCGAGCGCCGCGGGAATCGGAATGGTGAACGCCGCCGGAGCCGACACGTACTCCGCGTATCCGCCGTCGCCGTCACAGCCATTCGATTGGAATCGAGGACAGAGGTTCTCTCGGCCCGACGTACACCAGCGGCATTCGCCGCAGGCCCAACGTATCCACGCGATGCCGACGCGATCTCCTTCCCTGCGGTCGCGGACGCGCGCGCCGACGGCCTCGATCTCGCCGACGGCTTGGTGCCCGGGGATGACCGGATAGTGTGAAGCGGAGACCCGGCCTTCCGCGACATCCAGGTCGGTTCGACACACGGCACACACCGACACGCGTATGAGGACGTCGTCGTCGCCGATCGTTGGCCGCGCGGCGAGCGCCGACTCGAGCGGGAGCGGATCGTCCGCATCGCGAGCGGGTCGTCGGAGCAGGACCGCCCTCATCGACTCGCTCGTCGACTGGCTTCTCACGGTTGCGACATCGTTCGCCGTTTTTCGTTGCTCATGCGTTGCTCATGCGTTGCTCATGCGTTGCTCATGCGTTGCTCGAGCGGGACGGCAGGTTGTGTACCCCACGGCAACCTTCCGCGTGGTCGGGCCTGCCGTTGCGACGACGCTTCGCTGACCACATTGTCCAGTGACTCGACAACCGCAACCTGCACGAGGCCGCATGCGACGCTCCCCTTCATTCGTTCGCTCGATCATGCTCGTCGCGGTGCTGGCCCCGACCGCGCTCGCCCAGAAGAAGGTGAAGGAGCCAAAGCCGGGCGCTGTCGAGCTGGTGCGTCTGGAAAACCAGTGGGCCGCCGGTCTCGTGAAGCGCGACCGCGCGCTCTTCGACAAGCTCCTCTCGGCGAAGTTCGTTTATACGGAGAACGACAAGTTGATGCGCCGCGAGGAAGTGCTGAACGACGTCACCAGCAGTGCCGACACCGTCACGGGGGCCCGCAACGAAGGAATGGAGGTCCACGAGTTCGGCGCCGTCACCGCCGCGGTCACCGGCTGGCTGATCGTCGAGGGGCGCAGCAAGGGCGTGCCGTTCGTCCACCGATATCGATTCACGGACACATGGGTGAAGCGAAAAGCGGGATGGGAGATCGTGGCCGCGCAGGACTACCTCGCGCCGAAGTGAGCTGACGCGGCCCGGGCCGGAACCGGGCTCGTCGCCTCCCCACGCGTCATGACAAAAGTCCAATCGTCCGCGCCACGCCGCACGACGAGGATTCGGCAGGAGAAGAGCGCGTGGCGAAACGCTTTGTTGATACCCGACCGGGCCGGGCACTTCGCCTGGCGCTTTGCGCCGTGCTCCCGCCGTTGGTGGCGTTCGGCGCCGAGGCGATGTTTCTGTCGACGCTGACACGCTGGCTGATGTTCAACGGCGCCGTCATCGTCAGCTCGTGGCTCGGCGGACTCGAGGCGGGCATCGCCTCGACGATCCTCTCGGCCGGTCTGGTGTGGTGGTTTCTCGCACCGCCGGAGCGGGCGCTTGGCGCCGCCGACCCGAGATACCTACTCACGGTCACCATTTTTTTGGCGATCGGAACAGCGGTCAGTCTCCTCCACGAGAACTTGCGGCGAGCACGGCGCGCCCTCGGCGCGACGACGTACGAGCTCGAGGAAGCGCAGCGGCTCGCGCACATCGGGAGTTGGACGTGGGACCTTCGGACCAGCACCGGCTGGTGGTCGCCCGAGCTGTATCGCATTCATCACCGGGACCCGGCACTTCCCCTACCAGGTCCCGATGAACTCCGCCATTTCTTCACGCCCGAGAGCGCGGCGGCGATTCGAGCGGCCGTCGAAAAAATGATGCGAGACGGAACGCCGTTCGAGCTCGAGCTCGAAGCGGTCTTTCCCGACGGCGCGAGCTGTTGGGTGGCGACGCACGGGGAAGCCGTGCGGGACAAGTCGGGCAAGCTCGTCGGCTTGCGAGGCACATCGCAGGACATCACGCGCCTCAAGACGCTCGAGCGGCTGAAGGAAGAGTGGACGTCGGTCGTGGCCCACGATCTCCGGCAACCGATCGGCGTCATCACGATGTCTGCCGAGATGCTGCCCGATCCACACCCCGGCGACGTCACCAAACCCGAATCAGCGAGCGTGTATCACATTCGGTCGGCCGCGCGCTCGTTGAATCGCATGGTGAGCGACCTCCTGGACATGTCGCGTCTCGAGGCGCACCGCCTGTCGCTCGAGCGCGGTTGGCATGATCCGGCGCGGCTCGTCCACGAGACGCTCGAGCACCTGCGCCATCTCACGCCGCAAAGCGACGTCAACGTGTCCACGGAGGGCACCCTGCATCCGGTATACGTCGACCGCGATCGGTTCGAGCAGATCCTCGGCAACGTGGTGAGCAACGCGGTGAAGTACGGCGATCGAAAGAGCGGCATCCGCATCCACCTGGCTCAGATGGGCGACGACGTGAAGTTCGGCGTCGCGAATCGCGGCAAAGGCATCCCGAAGGACGAGCTCTCGCGTATCTTCACGCGGTTCGGGCGAACGGCGGGGACGCACGGCAGCGGCGTGTCGGGACTCGGCCTCGGTCTCTACATCGCGCGGGGACTGGTCGAGGCGCACGGCGGTCATATGTGGGCCGAGAGCGTGCCGGGCGACACGACCACGTTCAACTTTTCGCTTCCCTGCCACGACCGCGCCGCGGCGGCGGCGTGAGCGGGTCGCGAAACGCTCGTTTGCGGAGACCACCATGGCGTTGGTCGTCTTTCTTCGAGGGGTGAACGTCGGCGGACATCGTACGTTTCGCCCGAGCCTTCTGGCGAGAGAGCTCGAGCCTTACGGCGTGGTGAACGTCGGCGCCGCGGGGACGTTCGTCGTCCGCCGTCCGGGAACGCGAACGGAGTTTGCCGCGGCCTTGCGCGGTGCGTTGCCGTTCGCAACACACATCATGCTCTGCGACGCGCGCACCTTGTTGCGCGCTCACGCGGACCGGCCGTTCGGAACGGGGGCGGCGCGGCGGGACGTGGTCCGGTTCGTCAGCGTGTTGTCCAAGGCAAGCCCGCGCCGCGCGTCGACGCCGATGCACCTTCCGCCGGACGGAAGGTGGTTCGTCAGGATCCTCGGCGTGAAACACCCGTTCGTCTTCGGCGAATATCGCCGACACATGAAAACGATCGGCTACCTCGGCCAGATCGACAAACTCGTCGGTTCACCGGTGACGACGCGAAGCTGGAGCACGATCGAGAAAGTCGTCGGCATTCTCGAGAATGAGCCGCCCGAGCGCGCGCGACGGCGCCGCACAGAATTGCGCCCGCCGGCGCGTTGAATCAACGGCGAGTCAAGCGGAGTCCCTGAATGCCACGAGTGCTGAACGTGAACGACTTCACGCGTCCGCTCGCGTCGCGCTCGAATTGAATCAGCGCGGGGCCGAAGAAACCGTCGAGGAACGCGGGCACCAACGGCTCGTCGTCGCCGCGCTTGTTGTGCATCACGAGCCGACCGTCGCGGACGACGAGATCCAAATCGTCGCCGATCTCCGGGCTCGTGTATCGCCCCGCGTACTCCGCGAGTTTCGCACTCGACGTGTCCGTGACGGGGTCGACGCCCCGGAACACGACGGGCGACGCGCCGGGCGTCGGAGGAACGATCGTCAGCCGGCGCGCGCCGCGCTCCATACTGAAGTGCTGCTCGTTTCCGTTGTTGGCGTTGCGGAAATGGCCCGGCCCGAGCACCTCCAGCGCGAGGGCGCGCGGAAATCTGCCGGTGAATAGCGTGTCTCCTCGCGCGCTGTACACCACCAGCCCGCCCTCCTCGCTGGCGTATGTCCCAGCGAACCGCGCGGCTTCACCCGGCGCGGCGCCGCCGACGTGCCCAGCCGCGGCCGTCGCCCCCGCGAGCGACGGTGTGGGCGCCGGGGGCAAGAAGACGTTCGCCACGCTCGACGCGAGCTGGTTCGTGTTCGCGTCGCCGCGATTGCACGCGAGCAGAACCGACAGGTGCTGCGCCGGAAAGCGCATCGTCATCGCCCGATAGCCGGCCCACGCCCCGCCGTGTGAGACGCGCTTCACGCCGCGATAGACGTCGACACTGAGGCCGAGGGCGTACTCGAGCGGCGTCCCGTTCGCGAGCTTGGCCGGCGTTTGGAGCTCGTCGAGCAGCGCCCGGCCGCCCACGACGGCCGACGTGAAGTTGGCGTCCCACCGCGCGAGATCTTCCACGCTGCTCTGCACGCCGCCGTCCCCGATCTGTTCCCAGTCGGACATGTCGACCTGATAACCGCCGATTGGCGCGGGATCGTATCCGGTCGCCCTGTTCGGAACGACTGTACGGGTATCCGTCAGATAGAAGGTCTGCGTCATGCCGAGCGGAACGAAGATGCGTTCGCGAGCAAACTCGGCGAGCGACTGGCCGCTCACTCGCTGCACGACGAGCGACATAAGGAAGTAGCCGGTGTTGCTGTAGCGCCACTCACTCCCCGGCTGGAAATTGAGCGCGCGTTGCCGTTTGAGAGCGTCGAGCGCCTCGCGATCGGTCGTGTGGTCGCGCTCGTCCCATCCGTCGAGCGTCATGAGCTCTGTGTAGTCGCGCCAGCCGCTCGTGTGGGTGAGCAGGTGGCGGAGCGTGACGCGCGCGCCGAGATCGGGCAACTCCGGGATGTATTTCCTGATGTCGTCGTCGAGCGAGAGCTTGCCGTCGTGTGCCAGCAGCAGCACGCTCGTGGCGGTGATCTGTTTGGACGTCGAGCCGAGGTCGAAGACGGTCTTGGGAGTGATCGCCGCGCGCATCTCGAGCGACGCGAGGCCGTAGCCCTTGGCGTAGATGGACTTGTCGTCGCGGACGACGTTGACCGCGCACCCGGGGCCGTCCGCGCCATAGCGGGAGAACACCGCGTCGACCCGTGTGGCAGTGTCGGGCGAGAGGCCCTGCGCCGCCACGGGTTGCGGCAGAACGACGGCGCTGAAGGCGATGAGCATGGCGAGGCGACGAGTCATGATAGCGAGACCTCTAAAGGGTTTGCGCACGTCTACCGCGGCGCGCGCGGGAGCCGCAGCGTGAACGTGCTGCCGCGGCCGACGACGCTCTCCACCGTCACGTCGCCGCGCATGGCCCGCGCGAGTTGCCGGCCGATCGCCAGCCCGAGCCCGACGCCGCGATCGTCACCACGATGGCCGCTGGCCTCCAGCTGCACGAACGGAACGAAGATCGCCTCGAGTTGGCCCTCGGGAATGCCAACGCCCGTGTCACGCACGTCGGTTCGCACCGACGCGCCGTCGGAACGACATTCGATCGCGACGCTCCCGCCGCCGTTCGTGAACTTGATCGCGTTGCCGACGAGGTTCACCAGAATTTGATCGATTTTCTCGCGGTCCGCGCGGACGACCAGATCCGGCGGACACGAGGTGCGGAGGGTCAGGCCCTTGGCCTCGACTTGCGGCTCCACGATCGGGCGCAGCTCCCCGAGGACGGCATCCATACGAACGTCCTCGATGGTGAGTTGCAGTTGACCGGCCTCGATCTTCGCGAAACCCAGTACCTCCGTGATGAGCGCCCGTAGATGGGCGGCGCTTCGCTTGATGCGACGAAGATCGTTGGCCTGTTCGCCGCCCATCGGCCCATGCACGCCCGTCTCGAGCAGATCGACGTAGCCGACGATCGCATTCAGCGGCGTGCGAAGGTCGTGGCTCATGTTCGCGAGAAAATCAGCCTTGATTCGATTCGCCTGCTCGGCTTCGACGGTCCGCTCGGCCAGGTGATCGTTCGTGGTCTGCAGCTCTTCGTTCAACATCTCCATCTCCGACGCCTGGTCCTGCAACTGCGCGTTCGCGGCCTCGAGCTCGTCGGCGCGATGTTGCACTTCGCTCGAAAGCCGAGCCTCGACCGCCGCCGATCGCGACAACATCAAGCTGATGACGAGAGCGAGAAGCGCCGCGGCGCCGGTGCCGAGGATCACGATCCACGCGGTTTCCGTCTGGTACGCGCGCTGTTTCGCGCTCCGCGTCTCGAGGAGCCGTGTCTCGGCCGCCGCGATCCCGGCGAGAACGGCGCGAGCGGAGTCCATCACCGGCCTTCCGCCACCATTGACCGCGAAGTCGGTTTGAACCCGCTCGAACCCGTGCTCCCGGCGCGTACGAATACGCGCATCGAGCACGGCGAATCGACGGTTCACCAGGCCCGTCAGCGTGTCGATTCGCGCCTGTTGCGGCGGATTGTCCGCGGTGAGCCGGCGAAGGTCGGCGATATGGGCGATCGCATCCTGTTCCGCGCCGCGATACGGGTCGAGGAACACCGAGTCGCCCGTGATGATGTAGCCGCGCTCTCCGGTTTCGGCGTCGACCACGCGCGCCAACACCGCGCCGTTCGTTTCAATCACCTGGTGCGTGTGCGCCACGAGACGCTCGGCATCGAGCGTATTCTGCACACCTCCGTGCGCCAGCATGCCGAAGATCAGGACGATCGCGGCCGACAAGAACGGGGCGACCGCCCTGCCGAGTGGCCCGAGCCGAAACGATGGACGAACGTCGGCGGTTTGCATCGGCTGGAACCTTCGATCCAACACTCGCCCTCGGCAAGGCCGACCGCCGACGATTTTCCCTTACGCTTTCGCGTCCTCGACACCAAGGATCACCTCAGTGGACTTCACGATGACGGTGACGGGTTTGCCCGGCGCGAGCCCGAGCCGCTTGGCGGATTCCGAAGTGATCGCCGAAACAACGTGTTCGCCCCCCTTGAGCTTCACGACCACTTCCGCCATCACGTCGCCGACGTGGATCGACTCGACCGATCCCGCGAGTTGATTGCGCGCGCTGATTCGCATGTGCTCTCTCCGGTTGCCATTCGTGCTCAAGTTACGCCGAATGGAAAGGCGCAAGTACTCGCTGTGCGTTCGCGCGCGAGAATGGCTCGGCGACTCGGGTTTGAGCGCGACATCGCGCCAAGAGTTAGGTTGCTGATGTTGGTGCGCGACTGCGAACTGGAGCTTTGGAGTGATGCCATTCACGTACGACCTCGCGATCTCGGCCGTTCCGTCGGACGCTATCCTGGTCACGGAACTCTGCGCCCAGCTCAGTGAGCGGCTCGGCAGCGAGCCCGTGTGGGAGGGTCACTTGACTTCCGACAGCATCGAGCCCCTCACGACGCTCATCGCCGAGCAATCGCGAGTCGTCGTCGTGCTTCATCAGCGCCTCTGGCAGCACGACGTGGCCACGAGCGCGGATGCGGCGATTCTGCGCCAGCGCATCCGCCAGCATCCCGGGTCCGTCTTCGTCGTCCTGCTCGACGACACGCCGGTGCCCAAATGGCTGGCGACCGCCCAGCAGTTCGATCTCGGCGCGGGGGGACTGCAGAATGCCGCGACGTTTGCGCTCGACGCCATCGCGTCGTGCGGCGGCACGATCGGCTCCGTGCGCGATCAGGCGGCCACCGCCGTCTCGTCGGTGCGCTGGGGCTCGGCGCCGCCGTCGTTCCTCGGGCAGCCGCGCGCGCATTCGACGCTGCGTCACGAGCTCGACGCGCTCGCCGTTTCGATAGAGTCGCATCTCAGGGAGCGCCGTGTGCTGCATCCCGAGGGTGTGTTCGAGCTGCACGCGTTGCCATTCCGGTTGATCGTGCGGCTGGATGATGTCGGGCTCAGCTTCTCATGGGTCGCCGGTCGCGCCCCGACGGTCGCGGACGGCTGGCTGATGGTGATCGAGTGGAGTTCCATTGTTCCAACGACGCGTGGGGTGGCCGCGCTCAAGTCCGCGAAACCGGTGCGCCAGCACTCATACCGTGTGGAGGGGGGCGACCCCGCGCATTGGCGGTGGCGGGTCGATGAGCCGAACGGGCGGGCGTATTCCACCGCTAACCTCCTCGCCGAGTGGCTTGGCGGCGCGGGAATCGCATCTGTTGCGGAAAGTCGCGTTAGTGATTATCATTAGGTTCAAGCGAGACACGCGCGGTGCGCGTGGACAAGTTCCGAACGTTTTATGGGGCCTGCCGAATTGCGAGCAGGCCCTTTTTGGTTCGTTCAGTCGTGAGGAATCCGCATTCCGCGGAACGCCCATCGTGAGGGCTATGATCACGAAGCACGTTGTGTCGGCCGGTACGGCAACTCCGGACTCCCAACACAGCAATTCAACACCAAAGGAGTAGGACTATGCGTACGACCGGCACCGTAAAGTGGTTCAACGACGCGAAGGGCTTCGGCTTCATCACGCCCGAAGACGGACAGAAGGATTGCTTCGTCCATCACTCGGCGATTCAGGGCAGCGGCTTCAAGACGCTGGCTGAAGGCGAGCGCGTCGAGTTCGACATCGTGCAGGGCCAGAAGGGTCCCGCCGCGGAGAACGTGACGAAGTTGGGTCGTTGACCCAGCCGATCGCTTCCCACGCGGGAGCGGACTGGCGCCGCGCAGTCGAGCCGTTCATCGGCCCGGATGCGCGGCGCTCGTCGTTCCAGCTCGTCACGACACTGGTTCCGCTCGCGGCTCTGATGTGGGGAATTCATGTGGCCCTCGACTGGTCGAAAGTGGTCGCGCTGCTGCTCGCGCTGCCCACCGCCGGCCTCCTCGTTCGGACGTTCATCTTCATGCACGACTGCGCGCACGGTTCGTTCTTCGCGTCGCGCTGGCTGAACAACACGATCGGATTCGTGACGGGCGTCCTGACGCTCACGCCGTTCGCGCAGTGGCGGCGCGATCACGCGCTGCACCATGCGTCGTCCGGCGATCTCGATCGCCGCGGCCACGGCGACGTGCCGACGCTCACGGTGCGTGAATACCTCGCACGCTCGCCAAGGCAGCGACGCCTGTATCGCCTCGTGCGGCATCCCGCCGCGCTCCTGCTCGGCGGCCCGTTCCATCTCGCGATCGGACAGCGACTGCGCGGCCAAGGCACGGCCACCGGGTCGCGCCAGGCCACGAGCGTGTGGGCGACGAATGCCGCCATCGCGCTGGTGCTCGGCGTCGCCGTCTGGCTGACGGGTTGGACGACCGTGCTCTTCGCGTACGGAGTGCCCTATTACCTCGCCGCGATGGCCGGCGTGTGGCTCTTCTACGTGCAGCACCAGTTCGAGGACGCCTACTGGGCGCCGCACGACGAGTGGGAATACGTCGACGCGGCGCTGCGTGGCAGCTCGCACCTCCGACTCCCCGCTCCGCTCGCGTGGTTCACCGGCGACATCGGCCTGCATCACGTGCATCACGTCGCGCCGCGCATACCGAACTACCGTCTCCAGTCGTGCCACGACGCGAACGCCGCTCTTTGCCACGTCGCCGGTCATCACGCCGGTCTCCGGCATGGCCTCGCTTCGTCTCGCCCTCTGGGACGAGGAGCAACAGCGCCTCGTGCGTTTCCGCGACGTTCCGCGCAATCTCCTAGGAGTCCCGTGCCCGAAATTGTTCTCAATGAAACCGATCGCATCGACTGGGCGCTCAAGACGTTCAAGCGACAGGTGCAGAAGTCCGGCATCCTCCGCGAGCTGCGACGACGCCGTCACCATGTAAAGCCGAGCGAGGCGCGCCAGATCAAGTCCAAGGCGGCGCAACGCGCGCGGACAGCGACCCGAGCGGCCCGTAAGCGCGCCGCCCGGAACTCATGAAGGAAGAAGCAATCGAAGTCGACGGCGTCGTCGCCGAGGTTCTGCCGAGCGCCATGTTTCGCGTCGACCTCGACAACGGACATCGCCTGCTCGCCACGGCGGCGGGCAAGATGCGCAAGTTCCGCATCCGCATCCTCGTCGGCGACCGCGTGACCGTGGCCGTATCGCCGTACGATCTCGGACGCGGACGAATCACTTTTCGCCACAAGTTCTAAGCGGCCGCCGGCCGTCCCATGGAGAAACGCACTGCGTACGACACACCGCGTCGCAGGGCGGACTCCGATTCAGGACTGTATATGACGAGCGAACCAATGACCATTCCCGACCACATCAACGCCCACTGGATCGCCACGCTCGAGGACAAGCAACTCGTGACCGCTGAAGCGGAGCTGCACGCGACGTTTCGCACACACGAGACGGTCGAGAAGCGACGCAGCGGCGCGCGGTATGTGCTCCTCCAGGGTCCGGCGGCCCTCATCAACGCGTGGCATCGCTGGCTCCTGGTGAGCAACGAGACGAGGAACCGCGGCCTGGTCGTTCACCGGCGCGGCTAGACGCCCCTTCGGGGGGTGTGGCGGCGAGGGCCGGCCGCCATAAATTGAGAGAATGCGCAAGCGCGCCGCGGTCGCGACGATTCTCTCTGGGTACCTGCTCGCGCAACCCGCGGCCGCTCAGTCCGGTGGAGCAATCAGCGGCGTGGTCCGCGACTCCGCGGACCATCCGATGCCCGAAACGGACGTCGTCCTCGTTCCCGCGAAGCGCCGTGCGCGGACCGATTCACTCGGGCGCTTCGAGTTCCGCTCGCTCGATGACGGCCAGTACGTCGTGCGCGCGCGCCGCGTCGGCTATCTCCCGACCGAGTGGTCGGTGAAGCTGTCGAGCGCGGGTCACGTGAACGTGGCCCTCGTTCTCGGCCCCCGCGTCGCGCTGCTCGACACGATGTACGCGACCGCCGGTCCGTGTGCGCGCGACAGCTATGAAGGTTTCCTGTGCCGCCAAGCCAAAGCAAAGGGCACCTTCATCGACTTCACCGACATCGACACGATGCAGGTCGACTACTCGGCCGAGCTGCTGCGCGACGTCCCCGGTTTCACGTTCGAAGTGCAGCCGACCAAGAAAGGTCCGACGCGCGTAGGGTCGAGCCGGCATTGCACGATCGTGTTGATGAACGGCATCCCCACGCCGTGGGCCAATATTCCCGAGGCGCCGTCCCTGATCACGGGCATCGAAGTCTACAAGACCAAGGCCGAGATCCCGAAGGAGTTCGCCCGGTACACGTGGGGAAAAGAAGACTGCTGGCTCGTCGCGTACTGGACGTACGACTTCAGGAACAAACCGATTCGTAAAGTCTCGTTGCCGTAACGTCACGCCTTCGCGATGATGGACCGCACGAGATCCGGGTGGTCGAAATGGACGTGATGCCCGGCGTTCGGGACATAGACGACCGTGCTCCCCGGCGCCGCGATCCTCGACGAAAACTTGTCCACCAGCGACGGCGGCGTGAGCGCGTCCCGCTCGCCGAAGACATAGTGAACGGGAATCGTGACGCGCGGCGGGTTTGCCAGCAGATCCAACGAGACGAGCTCGGGCAGGACCGTGCGTTGTACGCGATTCATGTTGCGCAGGGCCCTCATGGTTCCGAGCGGACCATACGCGCGAATCATCCCGACGAGTGTCTCTCGTAGCAATGGCGTGAATCTCTTCCCGTATTCGACGGTGCCGAGATCGATCAACAGGCTGGCGCGGCGCTGAAAGGGCGCCGCGTCCACGTAGGGAGGCGGCTCGAGTTTCGTGACCCGTCGGCTCAGGCGGCCGCTGCCGGCGAGACGCCCGCGCCCGTGCAGGAACGTGGCCGCGTAGTTGTCGCTCCTGGCGGTGTGCAAATCCGGGGATATGACGACGGCCGCCCTCACGCGTTGGGCCTCTTGTGCGACCGCTTGCAAGGCCAGCGTCCCACCCAACGAAATGCCGAGGACGATGAGCGGTTGGCTCGCCTCGCTCTCAAACCATCGTATGATGGCACGCAGGTCGTCGACGTGCTGCGGCATCGAGCCGCTCTCCGCGTCGCGCACTGACGCGTTTCCGCATCCCCTTTGTTCCCAGTAACAGACGAGGAAATCCTGTTCCAGATCGAGAAGCCGGCGAAATTTCTCGACCTCGTGCAGCATGGGCAGCCCTGGGCCGCCCTGAACGACGAGCAGCGGAGGAAGCCCGGCCCGCGCGGCGCACACGCGGACTTTCTGCCGAGAGCCGTTGACATCGAGTTCGGTCGTTCTGTCGATCGCGAGCGGCGTCATCGCCTTGGGCTGTTAGAGTTCCTTGATGGTTGTTCCCGGCACGCGCAGCGCGAAGCCCGCGCCGAACGCCTGTGCGGGCGTGAATGCGCCGACGCGTGCCTCGCTCAGCTGCAATTCGAGTCCGCGCACCGCCGCGGCGGCCGCGGCCCGATACCCCTCGCCGGTCTCGAGTACCGCGGCAACGGTCCGGCCGGACGCGTCGCCGACCTCCACCCAAGCGCGCGAGCGAATGCCGTCGATTGCCGCGTCGTGTGCATCGGAGGCCGGTCTCGATGACCGCGCGGCTAGCCGAGTCAGCGCTTTCCCGACCAACGGGCCGGCGACGCGCATGAACGCCGCTGCGGCGCGCGGCAGCGGGATCCCCGCGACAACGTTTGGGATGCCGGTCGAGCGTTGCACGGCCAGAGCTCCGCGAGCGGTGCGGCGGCGAATCGCGTTTTGTGGCCGTTGGCGCTCGGCCCGTTCCAGGTGGAGAACGCGATAGCGCGTTTGCGCAACGCGCCGTCGCGGACCTCGCGTCCTCCAGCAGCCAGGCCGGCCGCCACGCTCAGGGTCGCACCGCGGCTCCGTCCAACCGTCTGCGTGGCGAGCGACAGCCGTAGCCAGGTCGCGCCGAGCAGGCGCGACGCTGCCTGAGCAGCCAGGCATTCCCCGAACACGACGCCGTAACCGACACCCGGAACGATCCCGACGCCCGCCTCGCGCGCGAGGGCGTCGCAGGCGAGTGCGTCGGCGAAGTCCTCTAGTTCGGCGTTGATGTCCAGATAGGAACAGCCCGCGTCGAGACACGCCGCGCGCATCAGCGGACCGGTTAGGTGGTATGGCCCGGCGGCAAGGAGGACACAACTCACGCCGGCGAGCGCCGCGCGCAATCGCCCGCCATTTTCGAGCGGCAGATGCGACGTGCTCAGGCCAGTTCGTTGCGCCAAAGCCGCGAGTCGTGCGCCGTCACGTCCGGCCAGCACCGGGCGATGCCCTCGACGCAGTGCTTCGTCGAGGATCAAACGTCCGGTGCTGCCGTACGCACCGTAGAGCATCCAATTCGATGGCGTGAGAAGCTCGGTCCGTGTCTGAGCCTAGATACGCCGAGTACGCGCGCGAGGGGACATGTTCCGACGAATTTGTGCAGTGGAATCGCTGGCCGCGTGATGATGCCGCAGCATACCCGTCGCCTCTAGCGCCCCCGCCCCAGCGACCGCCATTTACCACGCTGATTCCGCCGCGCCGTTTCACCCGGACCGGGCCTGACCATGACCACTCGCCGCGCTCCAGCACTGGCACTCGCTGCGACGCTGATCGCCGCAGGCGCCGACGCGCAAACCGTCGCGCACGACCGCTGGATCGCGACGTGGGCCGCGAGCATGCTCGCCGCGCCGCCCCGGCCGCCCGCCGACTCGGTCGATCGCACGCCGACGCTCGTGAATCGCACGCTCAGGGAAATCGTTCGCGTGAGCGCCGGCGGCGCGCGTATCCGGATTCACTTGTCGAATCAGTACGGCGACCGTCCGCTCGTCATCGGCGGCGTTCACGTCGCGCTTCGCGCGTCAGGGGCCGCGATTGATCCCGCCACCGACCGACCAGTCACGTTCAACGGGCGATCGTCGATCGTCATTCGTGCCGGCGCGAACTTGGTGAGCGATGCCGTATCGCTGGCCGTCCCCAACCTGGCCGACGTCGCGATCTCGATGTTCATCGTGGACTCGGCGCGCATCGCGACGCGCCACGCGCTCGGGATTCAGACCAACTATGTGTCCGCCTCCGGCGACTTCACCGGCGCAGCGAACTTCGCGGGCGACACGACCCTCGCGATGTGGCCCTTCGTCGCCGGCGTCGACGTCGTCAATCCGTCGGTCACGGGCGTCATCATCGCGTTCGGCAACTCGATCACCGATGGCTTCCGTTCGACCCTCGACTCGAACGCCCGCTGGCCCGACGTCCTCGCCCGGCGACTCCTGGTATCGAAGGAACCGATGAAGGCGATCGTCAACGCGGGCATCTCGGGCAATCGCGTGCTGTCGCCCGGCGCCGGACCGAGCGCGCTCGAGCGATTCGATCGCGACGTGCTGATGCAGCCCGGCGTCACGCACGTCATCGTGCTCGAGGGCATCAACGACATCAATGGCGGCACCGATGCCGCCAATCCTCGCAACGAGGTCAGCGCGCAGGAGCTCATCGCGGGCCACCAGCAGCTCATCGACCGCGCCCACGAACGCGGGCTCGTGATCTTTGGCGCGACGCTCACGCCGGAGGGCGGGCTGCGCGGAGGCAGCGCCGCACGCGATGCCAAGCGCGTGGCCCTGAATACGTGGATTCGAACGAGCGGCGCTTACGACGGAGTCATCGACTTCGACCGTGTGACGCGCGATCCCGCCGACACAACGCGGTTTTTGCCGGCGTTCGACTCGGGTGATCATTTGCACCCGAACGATGCGGGGTACAAGGCGATGGGCGAGGCGATCGACCTCGCGCTGTTCCGCAAGGCGTGGCGCTGAGCGGTTCCGGAGCGTCGCGAGCGCGATCCGCTTCTCAGCTCATCGGCAGCGCGACCCTGAACTCGGTGTTGCCGGGCCTCGAGTCGAAGTCGAGGCGTCCATTGTTCGATTCCACAAGCCGGCGGGCGATGTCGAGTCCCATCCCCGTGCCCCGCCCCACCGGTTTCGTCGTGAAGAACGGATCGAAGATGCGGCGCTTGATGTCCTCGGGAATTCCCGGCCCGTCGTCGATCACGCGAACGACGACGCTCGGACCCTCGGCGCGCGCGCGCACCGTCACGCGGCCACCGTCGCCCACTGCGTCGAGCGCGTTGTCGATCAGGTTCATCCATACCTGATTCAGCTCGCCGCCGATGCCGAGTGCCGGCACGAGGTCGTCCGGTGCGTCCACCGTCAGCGACGCCGACTTCGTCCGCGCCTTGTGCGCCAGGATCGCCGACGTGTCGGCGAGACCCTGACGCAGGTCGACCGGCTCCGGGGTCGTAGCGCGATCCATGTACGTCATCCGCTTCACGGCGCTCACCAGCTCGTGCACTCGCGACGACGCGCGCTCGACGTCGCGCGCCAAGCCGCGCGCGTGGCAGCCCGCCACCATCGACCGCACAGCCGCGTCGAGTTTGTCGCTCGACAGCACGCGCGCCAGCTCGTCGAGCGTCGCGACGCTCATGGCCGTTTCGGCGAGCACCGGAGCGCCGCGGTCGTCGATGCCGTGCGCCGCGAGCCAATCGGCGATCGTCTCCTCGCGATCGGCACGGTCGAGCGGCGAGGCGCTTGTCGGCCGAATCTGCAGGCAGTTCCCGCGCGCTCGTTCCACGGCCGCGCGTTCGGATTCGGTCAGCTGCGCCGCGCCAAGCACGCGAGCCGCGTCTTCTGATTCCGCGATCGCGTCTCCAAAGAGCTTCGCGCCGCGCGTCGCCGCCGACGCCGGATTGTTCAGCTCGTGCGCGAGGCCGGCGGCGACGCGACCCAATGAGGCCACCTTCTCGCCCTCGAGGTCGTTCTCTTTGAACGTGCGCGCGCGGTCGATCATCGCGTGCACGAGAGTCGCGGTCAGCTCGGGACACGTCACCGGCATCTCCTCTACGTGCTCACGGTCGACGCACATCATTTCGGTCGGTTCTTCGACTGCGCCATATCCCGTCGACCGCGTGGCCCGTGAGTATGGATACAGACCTGTCGTGTCGCCGTCACGCCAGTCCATGACCTTGCGCCGGGTGCCACCGAACTCGGCCAGGTAGGCCACCCGTCCCTTGAGAACGATGTAGAGCGTGTTCACCGGCTCGCCCCTGATCACCATCTCATCGCCTGGCAGGTAATAGCCGAGCGTTCCGCGCTCGATCAGCCAATCCAGCTCCGCCTGCGGCGCGACCGACAGCGTCCGGTGTGCACGGAGCCGCTCGGCGATCGTGGGGTCGTTCTTGGCGGGTCTGTTGTCGCGAGGCGTAGCAGTCATTGGCTGGCACCATTCTCGTGTAGACGTTGCGGTCGAAAAGATATAGGTCTTCAGGGGGGAGGAGTGCGGAGGCGGCGTGCGGAGAACTGGAACGAGGGCTGGGCGAGCGGGCTCTCGGTGGCCACGCAGCACCGGCTTGACCGCCGCGGCTAGCTGAAACCCGCGTTCCGCGCGAACTTTGCGCACGCGACACGCCCTTCCCGCCCGCCGCGTCGCTCGGCTATCTCAAATCTCCCATTGAATACGCGCATGCACGACGCAGTCATGCTCGTCATCCCGCACGCGCCGGTCGACCGGCCGTCGCGATGAGCGTCGCCGACTTCTCGAACGCGCTGACCGACCGCTATCGCGTCGAGCGAGAGCTCGGCACCGGCGGCATGGCGACGGTCTACCTGGCGTACGACGTCAAGCACGACCGTCGCGTCGCGCTCAAGGTCCTCAAGCCGGAGCTGGCCGCCGTCATCGGCGCCGAGCGTTTTCTCGCCGAGATCAAGACGACGGCGAACCTCCAGCATCCGCACATTCTGCCGCTCTTCGACAGCGGGCAGGTCGACGGCACGGTGTTCTACGCGATGCCGTTCATCGACGGCGAGTCGCTGCGCGACCGGTTGAAGCGCGAGAAGCAACTGCCCGTGGACACGGCGCTGCGCATCGCCACGGAAGTCGCCGACGCGCTCGAGTACGCGCACCGTCACGGCGTGATCCATCGCGACATCAAGCCCGAGAACATCCTCCTGCACGGCGGCCATGCCCAGGTCGCCGACTTCGGCATCGCGCTCGCCGCGTCCAACACCGCGGGCTCGCGCATCACCGAGACCGGGATGAGCCTCGGCACGCCGACGTACATGAGCCCCGAGCAGGCCATCGGCGATCGCACGATCGACGGCCGCAGCGACGTCTACTCGCTCGGCGCGACGACGTACGAGATGCTCGCCGGCGATCCGCCGTACGTCGCGGGCACGGCGCAGGCGATCATCGCGAAGGTGTTGACGGAGAGGGCGCCGAGCGTTCGCGTCGCGCGGCCGAGCGTCTCGGCGAACGTGGACGCGGCGATCGCGCGCGCGCTCGAGAAGCTTCCGGCGGATCGGTTCGCGACGGCGCTCGAGTTTTCGGAGGCGTTGAACCAACGGACGTCGACGACCGCAAGCATCGCGGCCGGCGTTGCACCGCGGACGCCGGCGGCAACGCATCGACGTCCATGGCTGTACGTCGCCGCGGCGCTCGCGGTGATCGCCGTCAGCGCGGCGTGGATCGCCGGGCGCGATAGCCGTAGCGGCGTTTCAGCCGAGAGTGAGGCGCCGGTCATTCGCGCGATTCTCGATCTCCCGGCCGGCGAACGTGTATATGATGCGCTCTCGGGCGCGACCGTCGCCGTGTCGCCGAAGGGCGACATGATGGCCTACACGAGTCAGGGCCCCGGCGGCTTTCGCACCTTCATCAGGCGCACCAGCGAGCTGGCGGCACGGTCGTTCACCGACCCCAACAACGCCACGGTCGCCGGGCGCAACCTCGCCTTTTCGCCCGACGGGCGCTGGCTCGCGTTCACCGAGGGGAACCAGCTCAGAAAGGCCTCGGTCGACGGCGGACAGGTGGCCAACGTGAAGGCGTTGACCGTCGCGGTCCCGTATGGTCTGGCGTGGCTCGGCAACGACACAATCCTCGTGGGCAGCTTCCAAGGAATGGAGGCGGTGTCCGTGTCCGGCGGGAGCTCCACGATGATCGGACTCAAGGACTCGACATCGGTGCGCGTCGGACAGCGTTGGCCGGTGGTTGTGCCGGGAGGCAGGTACGTCGCGTTCACCCTGGCCAACACCCCCGCCGAGCCCCAGCGCCTCGCCGTACTCGACACGCGAACGAGAGCCATCGTGGTGCACGACGTACCGGCGGCGGGTCCGTTGGGCTTCCTCGAGGGGCAGCTGGTGTACGTGGCGCAGAGCGGCACCATCATGGCGGTCCCGTTCGACGTCAAAGAGAGGAAGCCCACGGGAGAGTCGATTCCACTCGAGGATGGCGTCGTGTTCGACCCGACGGGTGGGACCAAGGCGGCTCTCTCGGCCTCGGGGACGCTTCTCTATCTCAAAGGCCGCGCGGAGTATCAGCCCGTCTTGGTGAGCGCGACGTCTGGCGTGCCAACGCCGCTTCTCGGCGAGCTGCATCTCTACGCCAACCCGCGCTTCTCGCCCGACGGCAAACGGGTGGCGATCAGTGTGGCCAACGCCCGCTCGTCGGACATCTGGATCTACGACATTCCCCGCAACACGTTCACGCAACTCACCACCGAAGGTGCAAACGTCCGCCCCGAGTGGACGCCCGACGGCAAGCGGGTGGTGTTTCGCTCCGAGCGGTCGGGAAAGGTCACGATCTCGTGGCGAGTCGCGGACGCGAGCGAGCCGGCGGAAGTGTTGTACGAGCCGCCCTATGAGCCGTTCGAGGCCATCGTATCGCCCGACTCGAAATGGCTCGTTTATCGCACCGCCCCCGGCAGCGCATTTTCGCGCGACATCCTCGCCGTACCGATGCAAGGCGAACGCAAGACGCTGCCGCTCGTCGTGAGCCCGGCAACCGAGCAGCAGCCGCGCCTGTCGCCCGATGGAAAGTGGTTGAGCTACCAATCCAACGAGTCGGGTACTTTTCAGATCTACGTTCGGCCGTTTCCGGAAAACGGCGCGCGAGTGCGAGTGAGCACGGAAGCCGCCACCGAGGCGTTGTGGAATCGCGCGGGGACGGCGCTCTACTATCGTGACGGGCTCGGGCAGATCGTCGAAGTCAAGGTGACGACGAGCGGCGGTTTTTCGATCGGCGCGCACCGGGTCGTCGTGACGGGCGACTATCTCACCGACGCCTCGCACGCCAGCTACGACGTGGCGCCAGACGGTCGTTTCCTGCTGCTCAAGCGCGCCGGCGCCGAGGCGCAAACGATCGTGGTACACAACTGGGGTCGGGAGTTGCGGGAGAAAACGGCGCGACGAAAATGACCGTGCCGCGCTCGGCGTTGGCGAGATCCGCCGACTCGCCTACTTTGCGCGAATGCTGAACCGCATCGTCGGCCTCCGCGCCGCTCTCCTGACCGCGGCGCTCGCCGCGGCCGCCGTTCGCTCGGCGCCGCTGGGCGCCCAGTCGCCCGATTGGACCGAGCCGTTCCCGCCGTTTCACATCGCCGGCAACCTGTACTACGTCGGCAGCAAGGGGTTGGCCAACTTCCTGATCACGACGCCGCAGGGCCACATCCTGATCAACAGCGACCTCGAGGCGAACGTTCCGCTGATCAAGGCGAGCGTCGAACGACTGGGGTTCAAGTTCTCCGATGTCAAGATTCTCCTGATCAGCCACGCCCACTGGGACCACGACGCCGGCAGCGCCGCGGTCAAGGCGGCGACGGGCGCGGCGTACATGGTCATGGACGCGGACGTGCCGGTCGTGGAGTCAGGCGGAAAAGCGGATTTCAACTATGGCAGCGATCCGGGCACGCTCTACCCGCCGACGAAGGTCGATCGCGTGCTCCACGACGGCGACCACGTCACGCTGGGCGGCGTGACGCTGGTCGCGCACCTGACGCCCGGGCACACAAAGGGCTGCACCACGTGGACGATGAAGGTCGCCGAGGGCGGCAAGACGTACGACGTCGTCATCATCGGCAGTCCGAACGTGAACCAGGGCTACAAACTGGTCGGCAACGCGCAGTACCCGGGCATCGCCGCGGACTACCAGCGCATGTTTCGCGTTCTCAAATCACTGCCGTGTGACATCTTCCTGGGCGCGCACGGCAGCTACTTCGGCCTCGACGCCAAATACGCGCGACTCCAAAACGGAGACGCCGGTGCGTTCGTCGACCCGAAAGGGTGTGCGTCGTTCGTCGCGCAGAAGCAGAGCGAGTTCGAAGCGGAGCTCGCGAAGCAGAGCAGCCGGTAGGATCAGCGGCCGGCGTCGCGCGCCGCGCCGTACTGGGCATCCGTCACGGGGTCGAGCCAATCGACGAACTTGCCGTCGAGCGCTTCCTGGACCGCGATGTGCGTCATCGCCGTTGTCGGCGAAGCGCCGTGCCAATGCTTTTCGCCCGGCGGGATCCACACGACGTCCCCTGGGCGGATCTCCTCGATCGGACCGCCGTCCCGTTGCGCGAGACCGAATCCGTCGGTCACGATGAGCGTCTGGCCCAGCGGGTGCGTGTGCCAGGCGGTGCGCGCACCCGGATCGAAGGTCACCTTGGCGGCGTTGACGCGCGCCGGCGGCGATGCCTGACAGAGCGGATCGATGCGCACGGACCCGGTGAACCAGTCGGCGCTGCCCTTCCCGGATGGCTGGGATCCCGCTCGCTTGATGTCCATGCTCCTCTCCGCGAGTGGCTACATGAAGTACGCGACGCGCGCGCTGATTCTCATACGGCAACCTCGCGATTGCGCGGCTTGGGACAACCAATCTAGGCATGGGACTAGCCGCCGCGAAACATGGCGTGTCCGTCACCCATATATTCACGACGGGCACGCGACAACAGGGGGAATTTCGCACATGACCGACGTGCGCGA
Organism: uncultured Gemmatimonadaceae bacterium; assembly: GCA_963789315.1. GTDB lineage: Bacteria > Gemmatimonadota > Gemmatimonadetes > Gemmatimonadales > Gemmatimonadaceae > JAQBQB01. Next base: position 174,445 of record CAWBKI010000021.1, read on the forward strand.
CAACGTTCGCGGCATGCTCACGCTCGAGGAGCTACGGACTCGAACAAGCACCGGCGAAATCGACACGGTCGTTGTCGGCTTCACTGATCATTACGGTCGGCTGATGGGCAAGCGGTATGACGCCGAGATGTTCGTCGAGAGCATCGCCGAGGATGGCGCGCACGGCTGCAATTACCTCCTGACGACCGACATGGAGATGGAACCGGTCCGCGGCTACCGCTTCGCGAGCTGGGAGCTGGGCTACGGAGACTTTCATCTCGTGCCGGACATCGCGACGCTCCGTTCGGCTACCTGGCTCCAACGCTCGGCACTCGTCCTGTGCGACGTGCACGACGTCAAGACGCACGCACCCGTCGGCATCGCGCCGCGATCGATTCTGCGAACGCAAACCGATGCCGCGCGGGCGCTGGGGTTCGACACGTTCGCCGCGTCTGAGCTGGAGCACTATCTCTTCCGCACGAGCTACGCCTCCATTTCCAATGGCGGGCTTCGTGCCCTGACTCCGGCGGGACAGTACCTCGAGGATTATCACCTGATGCAGGGAGCGCGGACCGAGGACTTTCACGGCGCCGTGCGGCGGCACCTCAAAGACTCCGGCGTGCCCGTCGAGAACTCCAAGGGCGAATGGGGCCGCGGCCAGCACGAGGTGAACGTTCGGTACGCCGACACGCTGACGATGGCCGACCGGCACGTCGTGTTCAAACAGTGCATGAAAGAGTTGGCCGACTCCATGGGGGTCGCGGTCACGTTCATGGCAAAGATCGGGTCCAACCAGGCCGGCTCCGGATGTCACATTCACTTCAGCCTGTGGCGCGACGGACGGAACGCGTTCGTCGGAAACAAGACCTTCGGCCCGCTCACTTGCTCCGACGAGTTTCGCTGGTTCCTCGGCGGATGGATCGCGCGCGTGCCGGACGTGATGGTGTTCTACGCGCCCACGGTCAACTCGTACAAGCGGTACGTCGACGCGTCCTGGGCGCCGACGCGTCTCGCATGGAGTCGCGACAACCGCACCGCCGGCTTTCGCGTCGTCGGCGACGGCGAAGGGCTGCGCATCGAGTGCCGCCTTCCCGGCGCCGACTGCAATCCGTATCTGGCGTTCGCGGCGTCGTTGGCGTCGGGACTGGATGGCATCGCCAACCATACCGAGCCGCCGGACCACTTCAGCGGCGACATCTACGCCGCACAGGATCTGCCGCGCGTGCCGCACACGCTCGGCGAAGCAACGGAGCGCTTTGGCCAAAGCGCGTTCGCGAAGCGCGCGTTCGGCGATGACGTCGTCGAACACTACCTCCATTTCTACCGGTCCGAGCAGCGGGCCTACGACATGGCCGTCACGGATTGGGAGATTCAACGTTATTTCGAGAGAATCTGAGTCAGCGCCATTCTGGCAGCAGATAAAAGCTTGACGCAGAGGCGCGGAGAACCGCAGAGCCGCGGAGATGTCCAGCAGATAGCATTGTCATCGACGCCTTAAGCCCGAATCTCCAATGCTCTGCGTCTCTCGGTTGCCTCCGCGACTCCGCGTCAAGCTGTTTTGTTCGCCCTGATACAGGCTTCGTGACATTCTTGACGCGGAGACGCAGAGAACGTCGCTAGAGATGATGTACTTTTCTCACGATACCGTCCTTCAGGCGGGCGACATTGAAATTGATCAACAAGCCTACGCGATAGTCCCCGCACTTGAGCTGCGACAGAAGCTGCGCTTCATGAACAGGAACGATCTTCGCGACCGTCTTGACCTCGACGACAACGCACTCCTCGACCAGCAGGTCGATGCGATAGGCAACGTCCAGTACAAGACCGTCGTATTGCACGGGCTTCAGAACTTCGCGACGAACGGCGAGTCCTCGCTTCCGCAGCTCGTGCGCAAGGCATACTTGATAGGCCGACTCCAACAATCCTGGTCCCAGTATCGAATGAACCTTGATGGCGGCGTCGACGACCTGACCACTTACGTCGTTGATCTGCACGCCACCAACGAATGCGCCTATCACGTCAGGCGGGCGTCATGGACACGCGCCGGTCCTTCTCTGCGACTCCGCGTGACTCTGCGGCTCCGCGTCAAACCCAACAGCCACTGACTCAATGAGACTCTCAAACAAGGTCGCCCTCATCACCGGCGGCGGCAGCGGTATCGGACGTGAAGCGTCGCTGCTGTTCGCGCGTGAGGGTGCGGCGGTCGTCGTCGTCGACGTCGTCGATGACGCCGGCCGCCAGACGGTCGACCAGATCACGGCCGATGGCGGCCGCGCGTCCTACGTCCACGCCGACGTCTCCTCGGCGAAGGACAGCGAGGCGATGATCGCGCACGCGGAGCATGCATTCGGTCGCTTGGACGTGCTGTTCAACAACGCCGGCATCATGCACTCGTCCGACGACGACGCGATTTCGACGAGCGAAGACACGTGGAACCTGACGATGGCCATCAACGCGCGCGGCGTGTTCCTCGGGTGCAAGTTCGGGATTCCTGCGCTGCGCCGATCCGGCGGCGGGTCGATCATCAACACCGCGTCGTTCGTCGCCAAGCTCGGCGCCGCAACGGCACAGGTCGCGTATACCGCGAGCAAGGGCGCGGTGCTCTCGATGACGCGCGAGCTGGCCGTCATTCACGCTCGTGAGAACATCCGCGTGAACGCGCTCTGCCCCGGCCCGCTGAAAACGCCGCTTCTGATGAACTTTCTCAATACGGACGCCAAGCGACAACCGACGCCTCGTGCACATCCCGATGGGGCGATTCGGCGAGGCGTCGGAGATCGCGAAAGCGGCGCTCTTTCTCGCCTCCGACGATGCCTCCTTCGTGACCGGCGCGGAGTTGCTCGTGGACGGAGGCATCACCGCCGCGTACGTGACACCGGAATGAGCGCCACCGCGACGGACCGCGTGTTGCGAACGATTACGCCCATCGATGGAACGGTCCTCGTCGAGCGTCCGCTCGCCTCTGACGCCGAGGTCGACGCAACCCTCGCGCGTGCCGCGGATGCGCAGCGTCATTGGGCACACGTCCCCGTCACGGAGCGCGCGGCCATCTGCACCCGCGCGGTCGAGTGGTGCGTCGCGCGCGCGGACGAGCTTGGGGCGGAGCTCACATCGCAGATGGGACGCCCGATCGCGCACTCGCCATTTGAGATCACGCGCGGGTTTCAGGAGCGTGCACGCTACATGGCGGGCATCGCCGCCTCCGCACTCGCCGACATCGAGGTCGAGCACACTCCCAACTTCCACAAATTCATCCGACGCGCGCCACTCGGCGTCGTGCTCGTGCTGGCGCCGTGGAACTATCCCTGGCTCACGTCGGTGAACGCGATCATCCCCGCGTTGCTGGCCGGCAATGCCGTCATTCTGAAGATGGCGCAGCAGACGCCGCTCGTGGCCGAGCGGTACGCGGAAGCGTTCGCCGCGGCGGGGTTACCCGCCGGTGTGTTTCAGTATTTGCACATCGAGCACGATCAGGTGGGACGAATGATCGGCGACGGGCGCATCGCGTTCGTCGCGTTCACGGGCTCGGTCGCGGGCGGTCACGCGGTGCAGCGCGCGGCCGCCGATCGTTTCATCGGGACGGGCCTCGAACTGGGCGGCAAGGACGCGGCCTATGTGCGCGCCGACGCCGCGTTCGACCATGCGGTCGAAAACATCGTCGACGGAGCGTTCTTCAACGCGGGGCAGTCGTGTTGCTCCGTGCAACGAGTGTACGTGGATCGCCGCATCCACGATCGCTTCGTCGACGCGGCGGTCGCGCTGACGAACACCTATGTGCTCGGCGATCCGCGCGATCCGGCGACTACCATCGGACCGATGGTGCGGAGGGATGCCGCCGACTCGGTGCGTGGTCAAGTCGAAGACGCGATCCGGTCGGGCGCGAAGGCGCCCATCGATCGCGCGCGCTTCGCGGCGGAGAAGCCGGACACCGCCTACATGGCTCCGGTCATTCTCACGAACGTGAACCACGAGATGCGCGTGATGCGCGAGGAGACGTTCGGGCCCGTGATGACGGTCATGCCTGTCGACGGGGACGATGAAGCGGTCCGCCTCATCAACGACAGCCGCTACGGCCTCACGTCGTCCGTGTGGACGACCGACGCCGACGCCGCCCTTCGCATCGGCGATCGCATCGAAACGGGAACGTGGTACATGAATCGGTGCGATTATCTGGACCCGGCGCTGGCGTGGACCGGGCGTGAAGGACTCCGGCCGAGGATGTACACTGTCGCGGCTCGGCGTCGAGACGTTCACGCGACCGAAGTCGTTCCATCTGCGGCTCGCCACGTGAGCCTTGGGAGCTAGGCGAACAACGTGCATCTAGGCTTGCTCGCGTGCGACGAAGTCGCCGAGCGCTTCCGCCATGTCGCTGGCGGCTATCAGCCGATGTTCGAGCGGCTGCTGTCGCCGCACATACCGGACTTGCGCATCACGCGTTTCGACGTGCAAGCGGGACAGATGCCTGTGGACGCGCGAATGTGCGACGCATGGATCACGACCGGATCGCGCGCGTCCGTATACGATGACGCGGCCTGGATCCGCGCGGCGGAGGCGTTCATCGCGAAAGTCGCGGACTCCGATCGTCCGTTCGTCGGCATCTGCTTCGGTCATCAACTCCTCGCGCGAACGCTCGGCGCCGAAGTGAAGCGGGCGGGCGGTGGGTGGGGCGTGGGCGTGCTGCCCATGAGCATCCTGCACAACGAGGATTGGATGACGCCCGCGCGCTCCACGGTGCGCCTGCAATACATGCACGCCGATCAGGTCACGGCGCCGCCCGACGGAGCGACGTTGCTCGGCGAGGCGGCGCATTGTCCCGTGGCGATGTTCCAGTATGGTGCGCGTCTCCTCGGGATCGAGGCGCATCCTGAGTTTCCGGCGGCGTACGCTCGTGCGCTCATCGAGGATCGGCGCGCGCGGATCGGTGAGCGGGCGGCCGACGGACGCGCTGGCGAGAGTCGACGAGCCCGCGGATTCCGACGTCGTCGGCGCCTGGATCGCGCGCTTTCTCGGCGCGACGCTTTCATAGCACGGGCGTTGGGGGCGGTCGGAGGGACGGTGTCCTTTGCTTAGTGGTTTGGTCTGACGTCCATCCTTCGCCCGGATCGTCCAGTGCGCGCATCGGTTTCTCGGCAGGTTCGCGTCGCCGCCCGCTATCTGCGGTTGAGCCCCGGGTTCTCCGTCGCGGTCGTGCTGACGCTCGGTCTGGCGATCGGAGCAAGCACGGTCGTCGTGTCCGCCGTTGACGCGGTACTGCTCCACCCCCTTCCCGTTTCGCACCTCGATCGGCTCGTCGCGCTCGGGCACCGCAACCCGGTGCTCGATAGCCACGGCGGCCTGCAGGCGGCGGAGGTGTTTTCGCTCGAAGACCGCCACGATCTGTTCGCTGCGCTCGCTGGCTACCGCTCGGTCAGCCTGAACCTGACGGGATCCGGCGAACCGCGGCATGTCTCGGCGGTCACGACAACTGGTGATTTCTTCGACGTTTTCGGCATTCACCCGTTCGCCGGCAGGTTCTACGATCGCAAGGAGGAACGGAGCCAAGCCACGAGCGTTGTGGTGCTGAGCTATGGTCTGTGGCGCGATCTGACCGGAGCCGACCCGCACGCTATCGGCCGGACGCTTCAGCTCAACGACTCCAGTTACACGATCATCGGCGTCGCTCCGCCGAGATTCGAGTATCCGCTCGGCGCCCAACTCTGGACGCCGAAAACGCTCGACATCTTTCTCAATCGGCGAGCGTCCGACACGTTCCTGTACGCGGGCGCGGTGGTGCCGACGATCGCTCGAATGCGGCCGGACATGACGCTGGCTCGCCTCGAGAGCGAGCTGACCGCGTCGATGCGAGAGTGGGCCGCGCGCAAGCCGCAGTACTACACGATGCGCCCATCGAGGCCGATCGAGGCGCGCAGCTTCATGACGTCGTGGAGCGGCGAGCTTCGATCGATTCTCCTTCTTCTGATCGGGGCCGTGGCGCTCGTTCTCGCCATCGCCTGCGCCAACGTCGGCAGCCTCCTTCTCCTTCGGACCACCGGCCGAGCGCGCGAGATCGCCGTGCGCATGGCTCTCGGCGGCAGCCGCGCCGCAATCGTTCGGCAGCTCGGATACGAGACGCTCACTCTGGTTGTCATTGGCGGGTTGCTCGGCGTCCTCATTGCCAATGCGTCGATAGCCGCTGTCGGTCGCCTCGTCGTGGAGCGCGTGCCGGAGCTCGGGGCGATTCGCGTCGACCCGTTCGTTCTCGGCTGCGCGGCGGGCGTCATGGTATTGGCCGCCGCGGCGTGCAGCCTCGGCCCGGCTCTTCGCGCGGCGAAGGCAGATCCGCGCGACGTCTTTGGTGCGATCAGCGCGCGGGGACAGTCGGCTGGTGTCGGACGCAGCCGGTTCCTTCGCGCCGCAGTCGTCGTACAAATCGCTATGGCCCTGATGTTGTCGCTCGGTTGCGCACTCGCGGTGCGCAGCGTCGTGCGGCTGCTCGCCGTGAAACCGGGATTCGATCCGTCGCACGTCGTCACCGCGCAAATCCTGCTTCCCTTCTCGCGGTATCCGGACACCGCGCTGGCCGGTGCGATACGGTCGTTGGCGCTTCATGAACAGATCCTCGGCGAGCTGCGAGGGTCGCCCGGCGTCGAGGCGGCGAGCACCGTGGACATCACACCGTTCGGATACGGCGGCGCGCTCGAGGCCGCGATGCACCGTGTGCAGGTAACGTCGGAGATCACACCGGATCGGCGGAACGCACTCGCAGCCGATCTGTGGGACGTGGACGTCGACTACTTCCGCGTAATGAGGATTCCTTTTGTCGCCGGTCACGGGTTCACGGGACAGGAGCAGGAGAACCAGGTCCGCGCCTATCCGAAGCAGCTTCAATTCAGTGTGGTGATCGACCAAACGCTCGCCCGGCGGCTGTTTCCGGGAGAGAACGCCGTCGGCAAGATCATGGGGCCGTGGGAACCGGGGTATCGCATCGTCGGCGTCGTCGGCGCGGTGAAGCAGTCCGATCTGAGCACACCATTCGACGACGGGGCGATCTATTTCCCCGTCGCTGCTACGCAAAACCAGCAGACGATCGTGGTACGAACGGATCTTCCAATCGGAACGGCCGCGGCGCTCATTCGCCACGCGGTGCACGACGCCGACCCCGAGCTCGCGGTGTTCGATGTCGAACCGCTGGCGACCTTGGTGTCTCGCTCTGCCGGTCCACGGGAAATCGCGTCGTGGCTCCTTGTCGGATTCGCGGTCCTCTCGCTTGCGCTCGCGTTGCTGGGCATCTACGCCGTGTTGAGTTACGCCACGAGTCAGCGCCGAAAGGAGATCGCGATCCGACTGGCGCTCGGCGCACAGCCGAGCGAGTTGTTGGGAAGTGTCATGCGGGGCGCAGGGACCCTGACGGCGATCGGCATCGTCAGCGGCGGGATCGGATTTCTGGTGCTCCAACGCGGGCTCGCCGCGATCACCTTCCGGGTCGACGCCACTGATCCGGCGGCGATTGCCTCCGTGGCGCTGCTCGTCGCCGCGACCGCGATGATCGCGTCGCTGCCCGCCGGCATTCGCGCGGCGCGGATCGATCCCGTCGAGTCTCTGAAGGCCGACTAGGGGACGGTCCTCTCCGCCAGACTGGCCATCGCGGCGAATGGCAGTACAATAAGCCGCGCGATGACAGGCCCCCTCCGCGCTGACGACCCCGCGCTTGCCAACCTCACTGCCGCTCTCGCCGGCCGCTATCGCGTGGATCGAAAGATCGGCGCTGGCGGCATGGCCACCGTCTACCTCGCGCACGACGAGCGACACGACCGGAACGTCGCCGTCAAAGTCCTCCACGAAGATCTGGGCGCCACGCTCGGGCAAGAACGGTTCCTCGCCGAGATCAAGACCACCGCGCGACTGCAACATCCGCATATCCTCCCGTTGCTCGATTCCGGCAGCACGGACGCGGATGGATCGAGCCGTGGACTGCTGTATTACGTCATGCCGTTCGTCGAGGGGGAGACGCTGCGCGACCGGCTCACGCGCGAACGGCAGCTCCCGATAGACGACGCGCTCCGCATCGCGCGCGAGGCCGGCGACGCGCTCGCGTATGCGCACCAACACGGGATCGTGCATCGCGACATCAAGCCGGAGAACATCCTGCTCCAGGGCGGCCATGCGCTCGTCGCGGACTTCGGCATCGCGCTCGCCGTGCAGCAAGCGGGCGGCGCAGCGCATGACCCAGACGGGCTTGTCCCTCGGCACACCGCAGTACATGTCGCCCGAGCAGGCGATGGGGGAGAAGTCGGTTGACGCGCGCACGGATCAGTACGCGCTCGCCGCCGTGCTTTATGAAATGCTCACCGGCGAGCCGCCGTTCACCGGGGCGACGGTCCAGGCGATCGTCGCCAAGATCCTGAACTCCGATCCGGAGCCGCCGTCCACGATTCGCAAGATGCTTCCGGCGGCCATCGAAAGCGCCACACTCACCGCGCTGTCCAAGCTACCGGCTGATCGATTCGCCGACATCGCGACGTTCATCGACGCCCTCGGTGATTCGTCGGCGGGTGTCGGGCGTGCAACGTCGGCGCGCACGCGTGTGATGACTCCGAAGGCCGGGCGGCAACGTGCCATTGCGATTGGCGGGCTGGCACTGGGCGCTTTCATCGGCGTCGGCGCCGGTTGGTTCGCGTGGCATGGACGACCCGGCGGCGCCGGCGACAATACCGTCACGCGGTCGTACGTGATGGAGCCGCCGAGTGAAGCGCTGTCGAGCGGCACCTGGGACTTCACCTTCGCGCCGAACGGTGATTTGGTGTATGTGGGGCCCGGCGAAGCGAAGGGGACGACGCAGCTGTGGCGCAAACGCCGTTCGGACCTGCATGCGACGCGAATCAGCGGCACGACGGACGCCCGTTTGCCATTCCTGTCGCCCGACGGAAAGTTCATCGCGTTCTTCACCGAGCGCGGTCTCCAGCGCATCGCCGCGGAGGGAGGCACCGCGACAACGATTTCAGCGGACGGGCGTGCCGGCGGCCGCGCGGTGTGGCGACACGACGGGCGCATTCTTTGGGGCGGAACAATGCGAACCGTCTCCGTTCCCGCTGATGGGGGCGAATCGGACGTCGTGGTGACGTCGGCGCAGTTTGCCGGCTACGGCGTCGATCGCGTCGAGGTGCTTCCAGGCGACAAAACCGCGCTCCTCGGAACTTGCGCGCCGGGCTGCCCGGCGTCAGCGATCTACGCGATCGACCTCGTGTCGAAGCATACGAGACTTCTCATTCATGGAGGACTGAACCCGGTCTACTTGCCAAGCGGCCACGTCGCCTGGATTTCGACGAGCGGACAGTTGACTGTTGCGCCGTTCGATGCGAGCTCGATGACGCTGCGCGGCGAAGGCCGCATCGTTGCCGAGCATGTGGCGGCGTTCGAGGTCTCGCCAACGGGAGACATGATGTACCGCGAAGGCGACGCCAAGGCGACGTACCGCCCGGTGTCGGTCGACCGATCGGGGAACGCCAGCGTGCTCGACTCGTCCTGGGTGGGGTCGTTCGGACTGGGCTCGCTCTCGCCCGACGGAAAGCGTTACGCGGTATCGGTGACCGGACCATCCGACGAGCAGATCTGGGTGAAGGACATGCCGGCCGGCTCGTTCTCGAAGTTCACATTCGAGGCGGGCGACAGCTTTCGCCCCGTGTGGTCCGCGGACGGCCGCTCCCTCCTCTTCGTCGAGCACGTCGATTCGAGCTTTCGCCTGATGGAGAAGCGTGCCGACGGGTCCGGCGACGCTCGGCGCGTGTCGGCCGGTGCACACCAAGTCGTCGAGGCGGCGACGTCGCGCGATGGATGGATCGCGATGCGCACGGGCGCGAGCGACACGAGCAACGAGATTCTCGGGCTGCGCCAGGGCGTGGACACGACGGCGCACGCGCTGGCGTCGCACCAGGGAGGTCTCGGTCTCGCCATGTCGCCCGACGGTCACTTCATGGCGTACATGAAGATCGTCGCTGGACGGCCCGAGGTGTTCGTCAGTCCGTTTCCCGATCTCGGGTCGGCGCGGTGGCAAGTATCGCGCGACGGCGGGTTGGAGGCGCGGTGGTCACACGACGGCAAGGAGCTGTTTTTCGTGACGCCGCGGGCGGAGCTCATGGCGGCGACGGTGGCCACCTCGCCGACCTTCGCCGTCGTGAAGCTCGACCGGCTGTTCCAGTCCGACGCGTACTTTCGTGACGGCGGTTTTCACGCGTACGAGCCGATGCCGGGCGATCAGCGTTTCCTCATGCTGCACATCGAACAGCCGCCGGGCCGCCTCGTGAGTGTCCTGAACTGGGCGGCGGAAGTCGGGTCTCTACCGCAACGCTAGCGGGCTACCTTGGCGCGCGTTGCCTTGGCGACTGCGTCACGACGCCGTCGGCGCATTGCCGCCGTGAAACCGCCCGAACGAACGCGCCGCCATCACACCCATCAGCAGAGCGCCCGCGCCCAAGGCGATGGCGTGATCCGCCTCGCGCGGATCGAACCTTCCCACACGAGCGATCAGCAGGTAGGCAATGACGAAGTTCGCGAAGCCCCACAGCACGTTCACGGTCGAGGATGACAGACCTTCGCCCGGGGGCTTGGCGAACGGGCTCTGAAAAGGGCGCCCCATCATGCCGCTGACGAAGTGCGGAACGGCGTTTGCCAGAAACGCGCCGCCGAACAGGTAGGACACGTCGTGAAGCCAGTCCATGGTCAGGCGCTCCTTTCCAAGAAGTCACGCCGACGCGATCCACTCCGCAGCCGTGATGACCGACTTCGCGCGCGCCACGTAGGCGTCCTTGCCGCCGATTCGGTCGACGACGCCGGGCTGCACGTCCATGACGAGCAGGGCGGTTTTCTGCGTGTCTTGAGGCATGCCGGAGGATAGAGACGCTTCGGTCGATATACACAAGCCACTTGTGCAATCTTCTTGTGTATTTGATTGTTCGGTATGGCCTCACTCCAATCGCGTGAAGAGCTGGCGATCCGCCTCGTGCTGGCGGTCAAACGCCTTCGCGCGCGGCTTCGGGAGACGTGGCCCTCCCCCGTCCAAGCGTTGCCGACATCGCAGCTTGCCATCCTCAAACGATTGCGCGACGACGGGCCGACGACCGCGGCGACGCTCGCCGTCGCCGAGCACGTCAGCCAGCAGGCGATCGCGCAACAGGTGGCCGCGTTGCGCCGCGCCGGATTGGTCAAGACGGCGCGTGATCCGAACGACGGCCGCAAAGCGCTGATCAGCATCACAAAGCGCGGCCTCACGCTGTTCGACGCCGTGGCGGCGTCTCGCAACGCCTGGCTGATCCGCGTGATCGCCTCGCAGGTGCCGGCGAAGGAACAGGCGTCGCTCGCCAAGGCCATCGAGCTGCTGGAGCGGCTTGCGTCGGCGGATGTCGAGGCCGATTGATGCCGCAGGCGGCAAGTCCGAGCATCATCGGCCGCACGTTCTCATCGCTCCGCCACCGCAACTTTCGCCTGTACTTCATCGGGCAGATGGTGTCGAACACCGGCACCTGGCTGACCAACGTCGCGATCACGCTGCTCGTCCTGAAGATCACCGGCAGCGGGCTTCGCATCGGCGTGCTCGCCGCGTGTCAGTACGGCCCTCTGGTCGTTCTTTCTCCCTACGCCGGCGCGGTCGCTGACCGCTTCAGCAAACGACGCTCGTTGATCGTCACGCAAACGCTCGAGATGGCGCAGTCCATAGGTCTCGCGATTCTCGCGTTTCTGCCCTCTCCGCCGCTTGTCGCGTTGTACGCGATCGCGCTGGCCGGCGGCATCTTCCTCGCCTTCGACAACCCGCTGCGCCGATCGTTCGTGTCCGAGATGGTCGCGCCCGCGGACCTGCCGAATGCGATCGTCCTCTACAGCACGATCGTCAATGCCTCGCGCATCTTCGGACCGGCGCTCGCCGGTCTATTGATCGTGAGCGTCGGCTACGGCTGGTGTTTCACGCTGGACGCCGCGTCGTACATCGCCGTGCTCGCCTGCCTATTTCTCATGCGCGAGGACGAGCTCCATCGTTCCGGCACAATGGCGGAGCGAAAGGGCGCTGTGCGCGCGGGGCTGCGCTACGTATTCGACACGCCGCCCCTGTGGATCAGCTTCATGATGCTCGCGATCCTCGGCACCCTGTCGTACAACTTCAACGTCACCCTCCCGCTGTTCGTGACGCAGGTGCTGCACGGCACGGAGCGAACCTACACTCTCCTGTATTCAACGATGGGCGGCGGCGCCGTCGTCGCTTCGTTGTTCATCGCCCACCGCGGGTTCACGCGCATGCACCACATCATCCTCGGCGCGGTGCTGCTCGGCACGACGACGTTGATGCTCGCACCGGTATCGTCGGTCGTCGTTGCGGTGCCGATCGTCTTTGTCATAGGCATGGCGGGCATCGTCTACATGACCGCGACGACGGCCATCGCTCAGATCGAAGCAAGACGGGAAATGCACGGCCGAGTGCTCGCGTTGCAGACGGTGCTCATCGGCGGACCGTTGGCGATCGGCGGTCCGATCCTCGGTTGGGTCGCCGATACGTTCGGCGGGCGCGCTCCGATGATTCTCGGAGGAGTCGCGGCGTTTGTCGCGGCGGTGCTCGGTTCGTGGGCGAGTCGCCGCTACCTCACGTCGAACAACGCCTAGCGAGTCTGCGACGACCTGAGCAGTGACGCACCGAAGTGGTCCTTTGGGCCAATTGTGTCGTGATTGGATATCGGCACCTTCCTCGCCATGTCGCATCACTATTCCGGCCCCGAGTTTGGCTCGCCGCATGACGACGCCCGTCTGGATTTCACCGATTTGTACGCGTTTCCGAAACCCGGAGACAAGAGCACATCGGTTCTCATCATGGACGTACACCCGTCGGTCAATGTGAAGCCGCCTGGTCCGACGACGACGGAGCCCTTCTCGCCCGACGCCGTGTACGAGATCAAGATCGATACGAATGGCGACGACGTCGCCGACATCGCCTATCGTTTCCGATTCTCGCCGGTGAAGGACGGCAAACAGACTGTCACGTGGCGCAGAGCCGACGGCGACGCCGCCGCGGGCATCGGCGACGACGGAACGGTCGTCGTCGAGAACGCGCCGGTATCGATCGGCCGAGACGCGCAGATCACGGAGGCCGGCAAGTGCCGGCTCTTCGCGGGATGGCGGAGTGATCCGTTCTTCTTCGACGTCGATGGCGCGCTCAACAATCTGCAGTTCACGGGCAAGGACTATTTCGCCGACAAGAACATCTGCAGCATCGTCCTGGAAGTGCCTAATTCCGAGTTGGGATCGAAGCCGCTCCGTCTCTGGGCACGCACGGTGGACGGCCGCACCGGGAAGTGGGTCCAAGCCGACCGCGGAGCGCGAGCGCAGCAAACGCCTTTCCTTCCCGGCGACGATCGAGACGCGTACCTCGCCGGAGAACCAGCGAACGACAGCCGCTTCGTCGGCACCTTCGCGCACTCGCTCGAGCATAGCGGCGGATACACGCCCGACGAAGCGCGGCGCGTGGCGGGGACGATGTTGCCGGACGTTCTGCCGTACGACCCGACACGGCCCGCGGTCTATCCGACGAACGGCCGGCTGCTCACCGACAGCGTCGTCGAGTACTTCATTCCTCTCTTCTCGAACGGCAAAGTAAAGACGGACAACACGCGAGCGCACGCCGACCTGCTTTCCGAATTTCCGTATCTCGGGCCGCCGCATAGCAGCTGACGGCGGCCGATCAGGTGCCCTTCTTGAGCATCATCGCGAAGAATTTCGCCCAGGCCGTTCCGTCACGCGAATACTCGCCGATCTCCGACCATTCGCCGGCCGGCGTCAGCTCGATGGTGAAGCGCACACGGCCTGTCGGAGGCACCGGCAATCCCCAGACGAGCTTTCGGTCGGAGATGGTCGGCTCGTCCTCGATCTCGTCGCCCTCTTTTCGGAAGGCGCGCCACCGGAACGTCGCCTTCGCCGAGTCGTAGGAGAGAACGGCGAACGCCAGGTGCCCGATCGTGCCCTGCGCCGGCCCCGGCGATGTAACCGTGCCCGTACCGTCGACCACGACGACGGTGCCGCCAGCGGCATAGCGAACGCTCTCGTGTTCATGGAACGTGCGGCGCTCCGCCCCGACTTGAATCCAACCGTCGCCGTTCCATTCGCCGATGAGGAATCCCATTTGACGCAGAGCGACCACCGCGCGCGGCGGTGAAGCGTCCTGGGCGGCGATTGGGTGTGGCCACCCCGCGATCGAACCCCAGAGCGCGCCGAGTACGACGAGACGAAGGATTCTCATGTCGTCTGAACCTATGGCCCCGATGGTCTGCGCGATTGCAAAAAAGGGACACCGCTCGTGGGTCAGGGGGTGACGCTGGCGTGCTCGATCATCGCGAGCCGCCTCTCGAGCGCCAACGGCGTGAAGCCGGTGAGCTCGGCGACGTCGCGAATGAGGTGCGGCTGGTCGGTGTACCCGAGCTCCGCTGCGATCGCCGACCAGGTCTCCTGTTCCGCGGCGAGGACCGCACCGATTGCCGAGCGCACACGCCGCACACGCGCGTATTCCTTCGGCGTGAGGCCGACCGCGGCGCGGAAGCGACGCCTGAGATGGCGTGCGCTCAGACCAACGCTGCTCGCCAGCGCCGCGATCGATGCCTCACCGCGTGACGCGCTGATGGCGCAGACCATCCTGCGCACCGGATCATCCAACGGTGGCGCGGCGCGAACGACTGGGACCAGGAGATCCGAGAAGATGTCGCCCGAGCGCTCCAGATCCGAGGCGGCAGCAACCGCATGAGCGAGGACGTCGGCGGCGCCACCCAAGACGTCCGCGCCGGGCACGCGCCCGTTGCGCAACGACTCCGCACCGAGCCCGAGGACGGCGCCGCCGGCGTCGGGCCAGAAACGCGCACCGCGGACCACCACGTCGTCTTCCATGGTGACCCGTCGCACCGCTCCGGCGGGGCCGGTGAGGTGAACGGAGAGCGGCACACCGTGACGCGCCGCGACGGTGAGTGAGATGCATCCGTCCGGCCACACGTGATGGACGAAGCCCTCGGGGCCGACGGCGGGCACCGTGAACTCCCAATACGAGAGGATGTGCTGCCGCAACTGCGGCGGCGGCAGGAGCTCGCGGTAAGTGAATGGCTTCATCGTGGTACGAATATGTGCGCGACATTCACGTTCCGCCGAACGGACCGCCGACGCCCTCGCCGCGGCCCTCGTCGGCCGATACGGTCTCGGGCGCTGGCGACGTGCGCCACGTCGCCGCATTTTGACCCGAGCCCACCTTTGCCTACCCGACTCCGGAGCTCGTTTGCATGCGCGTGCACCGCACTCTCTTGATCGCCGCGACGATTGCGTTGACGGCCACGAATTTCGCGACCGCGCAGTCGAGGCGCGGCACGTGGGCCGGCACGTCCGCCACACAGCAAGGCACGCAGCCGTTCACCATCGTGTTGGACAGCGTCGCAACAGGGTGGAAGGGAGCGGCCGTCGCGCCGACGACCACGAGCGACTCGTTGCGCCTCGTCGACGTGAGCGTGCGCGCCGACACACTGGAGTTCGGAATTCCGGTGAACGGCGTTACCGTCTACATCAGTGGGCTCGTCGTCGGAGACAAGTTCAGTGGCCAGATCTGGATGCAGAATACCAGCGTCGGCTCCGTCCAGTTGATCCACAAGGCGGCGTCCGGCGAGAAACCGCCGGCGGACAAGCCACCGCCGCAACGTTGATCGACGGCCTTCGCTCCATGAAGAAGATCGGCTTCCTATCCTTTGGTCATTGGAGCGCCTCGCGCCAATCAGCCGCGCGGTCCGCGCACGATGTCCTGCAGCAGTCCATTGAGCTGGCCGTGGCGGCGGAGGAGCTCGGCGCGGACGGCGCATATTTTCGCGTACACCACTTCGCCCAGCAGCTCTCGTCCCCCTTCCCGCTTCTCGCGGCGGTCGGTGCCAGGACGAGCCGCATCGAGATCGGAACGGCCGTCATCGACATGCGGTACGAAAATCCGTTCTACATGGTCGAGGATGCGGGCGCGGCCGATCTGATCAGCAACGGCCGGCTCCAACTCGGCATCAGCCGCGGCTCGCCGGAGCAGGTCATCGAAGGCTGGCGTCATTTCGGCTATGCGCCGCCGGAAGGCGGAACCGACGCAGACCTCGGCCGCCGTCACGCCGAGGTCTTTCTCGATCTGCTGAAAGGAGAAGGATTCGCCCGACCGAATCCTCGGCCAATGTTTCCCAACCCGCCCGGGTTGCTGCGGCTCGAGCCGCATTCCGAGGGACTGCGCGACCGTATCTGGTGGGGGTCGGCGTCAAATGCGACTGCTGTGTGGACCGCGCAGCACGGGATGAACATGCAAAGCTCCACGCTCAAGGCCGATGAGTCGGGCGAGCCGTTTCACGTCCAGCAGGCTCGCCAGATCCGCCTCTTCCGGCAAGCGTGGACCGATGCGGGGCACACGCGCACTCCGCGGGTTTCGGTGTCTCGATCGATCTTCGCGTTGATGAACGACCGCGACCGCCTCTACTTCGGGCGCGATGAAAGCAGCGATCAGATCGGCGTCATCGACAACATGCGAGCCGTGTTTGGTCGAACGTACGCCGCCGAGCCGGACGTGTTGGTCGAGCAACTGAAGGCGGATGAGGCCATCGCCGAAGCCGACACGCTGCTTCTGACGGTGCCCAACACGCTCGGCGTCGAATACAACGCGCACGTGATCGAATCGATTCTCACGCACGTCGCGCCTGCGCTGGGCTGGCGGTAACAGACGGCGACACGAAGCTTGGTCGAACTTCAGGACAAAATGCGCGTCGCCGTCTCTTCCAGCACCCGCATTGCCTCGCGATACGGGATGGGCCCGTAGCTGATGCGGGCAACGCCGAGGTCGGCCAGCTCGTTGCGCGGCGGAACACCGTCGAACATCATCACGTTGACCGGCAACGGAACGCCGGCGACGGTTCGGCCGATCAGCGTCGCGTCTTTCAGGCCCGGGATGAAGAAGCCCGACGCGCCCGCGGCGGCGTAGGCTTGTGCGCGTTCGATCGCCGCGCCGATTTCCGAGGCCGGCTCGCCGCCCCGGCCGAGGAACAGATCGGTCCTCGCGTTGATGAAGAGCGGAATTCCCTTCCGCTCGGCGACCTCGCGAATGGCCGCGATCCGGCCCGCCTGGCGCTTCGTGTCGTACAACCCCGCGCCTTTGACGACACGATCCTCGAAATTGATTCCGATGACGCCGAGATCGAGCAGACGGCCGACGTTGGCAGCCAGCACCGCGTCGTCATCGCTATAGCCGCCTTCGAAGTCGGCGCTGACAGGAAGATCTACGCTCGCCGCAATGCGTCCGATGATCGTCTCGGCGATCGCAATCGGAAGTTCCTCGCCATCCGCGTAGCCCTGAGCTGCCGCGACCGACCAACTCCCCGTCGCAATGGCTTTCGCGCCGCCCGCCGCGATCGCCTTTGCACTGCCGGCATCCCACGCGTTGTACAGCACCACCGGGCTGCCTTGGACGTGCAGCTTCGCGAAGTGCGACGCCTTTTCGCTCTGAGTCATCGTCAGCTCCCATTCATCCGGTTAGGACTTTGCCGCGCTT
>CAWBKI010000022.1:0-119259 GCA_963789315.1 uncultured Gemmatimonadaceae bacterium
TCCAGTTGGTAGTGGTTCGCGCGGTTGTCGATCCCGAACGCCTTGAGCATTCTGCCTTGCTCGCGAACGACGGGTTTCTGCGGGTCCTGCGCCGGGAGCACGTGCGTGAGGAAAGTGTCGTTGCGATGGCGAGCCAGGCCGATTCGCACGGGAATCTGCGCCGCCGCCACAGCCGCGGCCGTGCGCCAAGGCGCCTCGCTAAGCACCGCGACGTCGTACTGTCCCTGGCGCACCTCGTTCATCGCGCCGAAAAAGCGCAACATGGGGCCGCGAGACTGACCCGCCGCCGGGGACCAGAAGGGATCCGCCGCGATCACGCGCCGCACGTGCGGCACCAGCGCGGCGACGGGCGCCGTGTACGCCTTGCACCAAACGTCGATCGTCGCGTTCGGGAACGCCTCGCGAAGCGGCGGCGCTAGCGCCGACGCGAAAACGAGATCGCCGAGGTTGTCGAGGGCGACGATGAGGATCCGTTCCGGAGTGGCGAAGGGGATGCCTGTCATGACGCCCGCGCACGCTGTGGCGCGTCCTGGCGGCGCGCCGACGCTTGCGTCGCCCGCGCAAGCGAGGGAAGTTGCGCGCCGTGACGATCCGCGTGCTGCACGTCGACACGGAGAAAGGATGGCGTGGCGGCGAGCGACAGACGCTCTGGCTCGCCGCCGAAATGGCCAAGCGTGGCCACGAATCTGTCGTCGCCGCGCGCCATGGTGAACCGTTGGCGGCGCGCGCGTCGGCGGCGGGCCTCGAGGTCATCGACTGCCGGCCCCTCAGCGAGCTGGATCCTCGAGCCGCCTGGCGGCTGCGGCGCGAGATTCTCGCGCGGCGGTTCGACGTGGTTCACGCGCACACCGCGCACGCCGTCGCGATCGGGGCGATGGCGACGCTCGGCACGGGCGTGCCGCTCGTCGTCGCGCGCCGCGTGGACTTTCCGTTGCGCGGGAACGCGGGCACGCGGTGGAAGTACGGCCGCGCCGCCCGGATCGTCGCCGTCTCGAACGCCGTGGCGAACGTGCTGGTCGCCGGCGGGGTGGCGCGCTCCAGGATCGCCGTGGTCCCGGACGGCGTCGACTTGCGTCGAACCGTCGAGCCGGCGACGGCCGCGACGCTCGCCGCGTGCGGCGTGGCGCCGAACCGTCCCCTCGTCGTCCAAGTGGCGCAACTGGTCGGGCATAAGGATCCTGTGAACTTCGTCCGCGCGATGGCGTACGCAAATCGCGGGCGCACGAAGTTGCAAGCGCTGCTCGTGGGTGACGGCCCGCTTCGCCCGGAAGTCACCGACGAAATCAAGCGGCTCAGCCTGGTTGATGTCATCCACCTGACGGGCTTCCGCGACGACGCGGATTCGCTCCTCGCCGCCGCTTCCGTCGCCTGTCTAAGCTCGCGCGAAGAGGGCATGGGCTCCGTCCTCCTCGACGCGATGGCATTCGGCCGCCCGATCGCCGCGACGATCGCGGGCGGCATCCCGGAGGTCGTCGTCGACGGGGAATCCGGCCTGCTCGCCGAGCGTGAGAATCCGGAGGCGCTGGGGGGCGCGATCGCGCGCCTGGCGAACGACCGCGCCTTGGCGGACCGCCTCGCCGAGGCCGGCCGGCGGCGCGCGCGCGAATTCTCGGTGGAGCGGATGACTGATCGCACGATCGAGATCTACGAGCGCGTGACCGCGGAGAGCGACGCCTCGAAGACGGATCGCGCCAGGACGGCGAGCTCGGATTCATCCAGCGCGGCGCCGTGACGCTCGCGCCATTTCCGCGCGGAACGCGACAGCCGCGCGACGTTGGCCGTCATCACGTCACCCGGCTCGAACGTCACGCGGTCGACGTCGAGTGCGAGTGCCTCGAGGGCGTCGCCGCGGGGGTGTAGGAGCACGTTCTTCACGTTAAGGTCGTGGTGCCGCGCCCCGGCCGCCGCGAGTCGCCTCAGGAGGTCGGCGACGGCGGCCCATGCGCGAGCGCGGAGCGACTCGTCCGCCTGCGTGAGAACGGCCGACAGATCGAAGCTGTCGGCGACTTCGCGCGTGACGACGTCGGCCCGCCGAAAGCCGAACGGCGCCGGATAGATCGCGTAGGCGAGCAACTGGGGCGTCGGCACGCCGGCCTGGCTGAGGCGCAGCGACGCCTCCAACTCGAGCGGGGCGCGCGTCGGCGGCAGAAAGAGATCGCGCGTGAGCGGACCCATGAGCCCGCCGTGCCGGTTGTGCCGGACGACGACGCGAGTCCCGTCGGAAAGCGGCGCCGCGTACGCGATGCCGCGTCCGGCGAGCGGCTTCGCGCCGGCGTGACGCCGCGCGTAGTCATGGAGCGTCGAAGCGCCCGACTCGAGCGCGGCGCGAATCGACGGAGCGACGCGGTCCGCGCTCACCACCTCGACGCCGCCGACCGCGACCGCGGAGTACCCCGGCGGAACGGCGCGCGAGACGGAAGCCATCAAACGATGGCGACGCGGTATATGGTCACCGGCTGTGCCTTGTTCTTGAGCTCCATCGGCGGACTCTCCGTGAGGCTCGGCAGGGTCTTGAGCGCTCGGCGGAGATCGTCCGTGATCAGGATCTCGCCCGCGTCGGCCGCGGAGCAGAGACGGTACGCCGTGTTCACCGTGTCACCGATGACAGTGAACTCGAGTCGCCGCTCGGAGCCGATGTTCCCGGCGAATGCCTCGCCGTAGTTCAACCCGATACCGACGTTGAGCTCGGGGCGCCCGCTCGTCCGCCAGTGGGCGTTGAGCCCGTCGAGCGCCTTCATCATGTCGATGGCCGCGGCGACGGCGTTGTCGGCGTCGTGGTCCCCGCCGATCGGCGCGCCCCAGTGCGCCATGAGCGCGTCGCCCATGAACTTGTCGAGCGTGCCGTCGTGCGAGAAAACGCAGTCCACCATCTCGGTGAAGTACTCGGTGAGCAGACTCGCCGTGTCCTCGGGGCGCATCGACTCGGCGAGCGCGGTGAACCCGCGGATGTCGCTGAAGAGCACCGCCACGGGCCGCCTGTCGCCGCCGAGGCGGATCTCCGACGAATCGGCGATCCGCTGCGCGACCTGCGGCGCGAAGAAGCGCTCGAAGTTGCTGCGCGCGATGACCTGCTGCTGAATGCGCTGGATGAACTCGCCGTTCTCGATGGCCACGGCCGCGATACCGGCGAACGCCACGCAGAAATCGAGGTCGTCCTCGTCGAAGCGGTGCTCCGACCCGACAGAATCGACGTACAGCACTCCGAGCGCGCGGCCCTCGCTGCCCATGAGCGGGACACAGACCGCCGATCGCACCTGCTGCATGACGATCGACTGCCCGGTGAACCGGGCGTCCTCGCCGGCGTTGTCGGTGAGAATCGCCACCTTGTCGTCGAGCGCTCTCCGCGCGATCGACCTTGGAATCTCGCCGGCGGTGTTGGTGCCCTTGCGGTCGCGCGCGTACTTCGGCTGCAGGTTGCCCCGCTCGTCGACGAGGATGATCGCGACGCGGTCGACCTCGAGGATCTGATACGCGTATCCCGCGATCTTGGCGAGCAGCGCGTCGGTGTCGGCCGCCCATCCGAGCCCCTTCGACACCTCGAGCAGTGTGGCCAGCTTGCGGCGGCTCTTCTCGCCCGCGCCCAGGTCCGGCACTTCGCCGTCGAGCATCGCGCGCTGCCGGACGATCGTCGGTCCGGTGATTGCGGTCGCCGCCGTTTGGACCTTGGGCGCTTCACCCTCGAGGCGAAAGCTGACTTTGCCGAACGCGATCACGTCGCCGGGGACGATCGGCGCGATGTCGATCTTGTTTCCGTTGACGAACGTCCCGTTGCTCGACCCGAGGTCGTGCACGGTGAGGCCGTTCTCGTCGCTCAGGATCTGCGCGTGGCGCCTCGAGACGGTGGGGTCGACGACCGGCAAGTCGGCCGTGGGCGCGCGGCCGACGATCGCCGAGACCGAGGTGACCTCGAACGACAGCGTGCCGTCGGTGCTCGCGAGGCGGTAGGGCATCGCCCGTTATACCCGCACGCTCGTGCGGCGAGCCGCGCGAACTTGGCCGATCGCGGTGAGCAGCGCGCGAACCTTGTTCTCGTGCTCGAGAAACTCCTGCTCCGGAATCGAGTCGTAGACGACGCCGGCCGCGGCCTGGACCGACGCCACGCCGTTGGCGATCACGCAGGTGCGAATCGTGATGGCGAGGTCCATGCGCTTCGCTCCCGCGCCGATGTAGCCGACGGCGCCGCCGTACGGCCCGCGACGTTCGGGTTCCATCTCGTCGATGATCTCCATCGCGCGGACCTTCGGCGCGCCCGTGAGCGTGCCCGCCGGAAAACCGGCGCGGAACGCGTCCATCGCGGTGAGACCGTCGCGCAGCTTGCCGTCCACCTGGCTCACGAGGTGCAGCACGTGCGAGTAGCGCTCGACCACCATGAGCTCGGAGACGTTCACCGTGCCGTATTCCGCGACGCGGCCGACGTCGTTGCGCCCGAGATCCACGAGCATGAGATGTTCGGCGCGCTCCTTCTCGTTGCTCACCAGCTCCTGCGTCATGCGCGCGTCGTCCTCGGCCGATCGGCCGCGTCGCCGCGTGCCGGCGATTGGGCGCAGCGTCACCGTGCGGTCCGTCGCGACGCGGATCAAGAGCTCGGGCGAGCTCCCCACGATCTCGGTGCCGTCGAGGACGAGGTGGTACATGTACGGCGACGGATTTATCACGCGTAGCGCGCGGTACAGATCCGTCGGCGCGAAGTCGAGCGGGACGTCGATGCGGCGCGCGATCTGAACCTGGAAGGCGTCGCCGGCGATGATGTATTGTCGCACGCGCTCGACGTCGGCGAGGAACTTGTCCCGGGCGTACTTCGAGCGACCGGAGACGGGGGGAGCCGACGGGTCGAGGTCGAGCGGTTCGAGCATCGACGGGCCGCGGAGCCGCTCGACCGTTGCTTCGACGGCGGTGCACGCGCGGGCGTAGGCCGCGTCGAGCTGTGCGTCGGTGGAATTCGGCTGTACGTGTGCCGCGGCCACCACGCGTGCTTGCGAGCGCAGATTGTCGAAGATGACGAGCGCGTCGGTGAAGACGAACAGCGCATCGGGCACGTCCACGCCGCGCGCCGGCGGCGCCGGCAGGCGCTCGATGAGGCGCGCGACATCGTACCCGAAGTAGCCGACCGCGCCGCTCCAGAACTCGCCGATCTCCGGCGCGTCGACCGGATCCGCGGCGCGGAGCAGCGTCTCGAGGTCGGCGAGCGGATCCGCGGGCCGGCGGGCGTTGTGCCACCCCCGGTCGGCGGTCCAATCGTGCACCATTCCGTCCTGGAGCCGCCACGCGGCTCGCGGAGCGGTGCCCATGAACGTGTATCGCGCCCACGTCTCGCCGCCGGCGGGCGCCGACTCGAGGAGGAACGCGAACGGTCCGTGACGGATTTTGGCGAACGCCGCGACCGGCGTATACGCGTCGAGCAGCACGTCGCGCCACACGGGGACGAGACGGGGCGAGCCGTTGTCGGCGAGACGCGCTCGGGCGCGAAATTCGTCGAGACTCACGCCGCCGGTTGCTCCAGTAGAAACGCCCCGCGATATTCGCAAATCATGCTTCGATTCCTCGCGGCCCGCGGTCGCGCCGCCGCCGCGTGCATGTTCGTTGTCGTATTGGGCCCTGTGTACGGACGGGCGGTCGTAGCGCAGACGTGGAACGACCCGCGCAGTCTCACGCTCGTCGCCGGCGCCACGCAGCGCCGCGCCGAGCAGTTGGCCGACACGGGGCTCGCCGACTACCGCGCTACCGCCCATGGGTACGTGACGTTTCTTGCGCAGCTTGGTGAGGGGCTTCGCACTCCGCCCAAGGTCATCAAAGCCGACGAGTTGGCGCTGGAAGTCTACTGGCACGCGCCCAACCTGAGCAAGCAGCGGATCGTCGGCCGCCGCGATACGCTCTTGCTCCCTACGGACATCGCGTATCATCGCGACCACCTGGGGATCGTCCAGAACAACTTCCCCAACATCATTCGCATCGGGGAGGGCGACGAGGTGGCGGACGTGCCGCATCCGCTGTCGCCGGCCGGGCTTCGCGAATACGACTTCGCGCTCACCGACAGCTTCGCGATCGGCGCGGGCGCACAGCGAATCAACGTCTACGAGATAAAGGTCCGCCCGAAAGACGATAAGAAGGCGCGGGTCGCCGGCGCGATCTACATCGATCCCTCGGGGGGACAGGTCGTGCGCATGAACTTCGGCTTCACGCGCGCGGCGTTTCTCGACAACGCGCTCGAGGACCTGTCGATCGTGCTCGAGAACCGCCTCGTCGGAGGACGCTTCTGGTTGCCGAGCCGGCAGGAAATCGAGATCGAGCGGCGCGGCACATGGTTGGACTATCCCGTGCGCGGCATCATCCGCGGCCGCTGGGAGATCGGCGACTATCAGTTCAACACGTCGATGCCGACGCAGATCTTCGCCGGACCGGAGATCGTTCAGGCGCCGCCTGCGGAGCTACGCGCTTACAAATGGACGGGCCGCGTGCTCGACTCACTTCCGCCCGACGTGCGGGCGGTCTCGGAGCCCGACATCGCGCGCGTCCAGTCTGAGGTGCGCCAGCTCGTCCGCAAGCAGGCGCTGGCGCGCGCCCAGTCAGCCGCGCTCTCGGCGCGAAACGTTTCGGACTTCGCGCGCTTCGATCGCGCCGAGGGTTTGGCGTTCGGAGCCGGGGTGTCGAAGCAGTTCGGCGCGGGAGTCGTGTCCAACGTTCGGGCGCGCTACGGATCGGCGGACAAGCTGGTCAAGGGCGGCGTGGAGCTCGGCGTCTCGCGCGCCGACGGATCGGCGATTCGCGCCTTCGCTTCGCGCGACTATCGGGACCTTGGCGACGTCGCCGAACGTTCGATGGCGGTGAACAGTCTCGCGGCGCAGGAATTCGCGAGCGACTACACCGATCCATATCTCGTGCGCGCCGCCGGGTTGAGGGCCGAGGCGACATCGTTCCTGGGCTTCGACGCGACCGTCAGCGGGGCGATCGAATGGCAGTCGCCCGTCGCCGTTCGCGCCACGCCGGTCACCGGCACGTTCACACCGACAGTTCCCGTCGCTGACTTGCACCTGCTGCGATGGGCGCTCGACTTGGCGCGCGCGCCGTCGCTCTGGGTGTTCGGCACCGAGCTGGCCGTGCACGCGCAGGCGCGTCTCGTCGTGCCGCAGGGGCCAGCGGCGCCGGAGCCCGGCCCCGTCTTCGTCAGCGATCTGGGGACGACACTTCGCGGCTCGCTCGTCGCGCAGATCGAGCGTCCCGTCGGCGACATGCGCCTCGTGACCGCCACGACCGTCGCCGGCGTGGGCGGGCAGAACACGGTCGACGCGCCGCAGCGCGCGGAGCTCGTCTACCTCGGCGGCCCCGTCTCCGCGCCCGGCTACGACTTTCACTCGCTCGTCTCCAACGTCGGCGCCACGGAGCACCTCGAGTGGCGCGTTCCGGCGCCCTTCATCCCATTCTCGCTCGGACGGTTCGGCCGCGTTCCGGCGCGCGGCTCCTTCGCGCCCTACGCGCATTTCGCGCTGATCGGACAACAGCCGGTTGTGTGCACGTCGAGCGTCGGTGCCGCCGGATCCCGTTGCCCGTTGGTTCCGCAGCTGTACCCGTCGTTCGGCGCTGCCTACCTGCTGCCGTTCGACATCGTGAGGATCGACGTCGCCCGCGGCGTGGCGCGCGGCGGGCGGTGGACGTTCAACATCGACCTGAGCCGCGAGTTCTGGAGCATCCTCTGAAATCCGCGGGCAGAGTCTGGCCTCCAGGCATGGCAAGAGAAGGGAACGCAGATGACGCAGATTTGGAAAAGCGATTCCGCAGATAAAACTTGAAATGGACTATCTGCGTCATTGTCGTTCTATCTGCGTCATCTGCGTTGAATTTTCTTGAACCGTAGAGTGGCCCGCGTCGAACACCGCCGGGGCGCGATCTGCGGCGCAATGACCGGTCCCGCGTCATTCCGGTGACGCACTTCCACGTGGGCGCCGCGATTGTACCGGCGTGGACATTCAAGCCGTTTTCCCGACTCCGCTCGCTCTCGACGTCGAGACCCTCGCGACGCGCTTCAGGCTCCCCATCGCGGACTTGAGTCTCGCGACGGACCAGGCGACCGAGCTGGTCCCCGAGAAATGGGCGCGACGCTTTCAGGTGTTGCCGCTTTCGGCGACCGAGCACGAGCTCCTCATCGCCACCGCCGATCCGCTCGATGTCGACTGCGAGCGGACGCTGGGGTTCGCGACCGGACGACGGATCCGCCTCGCTATAGCGGCCGCGCCGGCCATCGCGCGGCGCATCGACGAGGTCTACGGCGGCGACTCGGTCACTCGCGGCGCCGAACCCGCCGTCGAGGTGGAGCACTTGCGCGGTGAGTCCGACGCCGCGCCGCCAATTCCGGGCAGCGACACGTCGGCGACGGTGAGCGCCCTCGTCGACGAGCTCCTCGCCGCCGGCATCTCGAGCCGCGCGAGCGACATTCACATCGAGACGGAAGAGCAGGGAATCGCCGTGCGCCACCGCGTCGACGGCGTTCTCGCCGTCGTGCGCACGCTTCCCCGGACACTCGGTCCCGCGCTCGTGTCGCGCATCAAGATCCTCTCGGGGCTCGACATCGCCGACCGGCTTCGCCCGCAGGACGGCCGCGCGCGCGTCGCGATCAACGGTGCCGCCGTCGATCTACGGGTCTCGACGCTCCCCGCGTCGCACGGTGGAGAAGGTCGTGATCCGCGTGCTCGACGGCCGTTCCACCGTCCCGACGCTCGACGGCATGGGTTTCCACGCCGACGAGTTGGAGCGCATCGAGCGCCTGCTCCAATCGCGCGAAGGTCTGCTTCTCGTCACCGGTCCGACCGGCTCGGGGAAGACGACGACGCTCTATGCGGCGCTGCGTCGCATCAAGGAACGCGGCGTGAACATCGTCACGGTCGAGGACCCGATCGAGTACCGACTGCCGGGCATCGTGCAAGTGCAGGTGAACGAAAAGGCCGGCCTCACTTTCGCGACGGCGCTCCGTTCGATCATGCGCCAGGATCCGGACGTCGTCCTCATCGGCGAGATTCGCGACCGCGAGACGGCGGAGATCGCGATCCAGGCGTCGCTCACCGGCCATCTCGTGCTCTCCACGCTCCACACGAACGACGCGCCGAGCGCTGTCACGCGGTTGATCGACATCGGCGTGGCGAGCTACAAGATCGCCACGGCGGTGAAGGGCGTGCTCGCGCAGCGACTCACGCGCCGCCTGTGCGCGTCGTGTCGCGGCGTGGAATCGACCGCGTGTCAGGAGTGCGGCGGCGCGGGGTTTCACGGCCGCCTGGCGATCGCCGAGGTGCTCGTCGCTACGCCGGAGTTCGAGCGGCGCGTCGCCGCAGGGGAATCAACCGAGCGAATCGCCGAGGCGGCGCGCGCCGACGGCATGCGCTCGCTGTGGGCATCGGGGGTCGCGCACGCCAACGCCGGGCGCACGACCGCCGACGAGATCAGGCGCGTCGCGACACCGGACGAGATCGAGCGCGCGCCGTCGCCGGACTACGAGCCGCCCGCGCCTCGCCAGCCCGGTCAGGCACGCGAGAGCGCGATGAATCTGATCTTCGACGGGCGCGCGTTTCACCTGCGAGACGATATCGACGTCATGGTCGCGCGGGCGCGCGCCCGGCGGCGTAGGTTCCTCCGCATGACGCGCGTCGAAGTCGGCACGGTGGACGTCTACGTCGTGCGTCCGCTTCCCTCCGGGTGGCGGGTGCTCGCTCTCCAGCGCGGGAACGACACGCGCTGTCCTTCGGCGTGGGAGCCGGTGCACGGGCACATCGAACCCGGCGAGGAGCCCGAAGATGCGGCGCTGCGCGAGCTTCGCGAGGAAACGGGGCTCTCCGCCGAGCGCCTCTACGTCGTGCGCGTCAACCCGTTCTACGTGCGACGCACTCGCACGCTGCAGCTCGCGGTCGTCTTCGCCGCGTTCGTCGCCGAGCCGGCGGCGGTCACGATCGGAGGAGAGCACCAGCGCTCCGAGTGGCTGTCGGTCGACGACGCGTCGGCGCGCTTCGCGTTCCCCGGCGAGCGCGCCTCGCTGCGCGAGGTCGTCGAGCTGCTCGGCGCCGGCGACGCGGGTCCGGTCGAGGACGTGATGCGCGTGCGCTGACGCGGAGCGCGCGCGTCAGCGGTTGTCGGTTTGCCGGTCGCTGCTCGTGCGCAGAACGGTCGCTGCCTGCGGCGCGTTCGGCTTGACCCGCACGCTCTTCGCCGGAATGCCGACGTACACGTGATAGGGCCGCACGTCCTTCGTGGCGACGGCCATCGCGCCGACCATCCCTTGCTCGTGCACGTGCACACCGGCGAGCACCGTGGCGTGGTAGGTGATGCGGACGCCGTCCTCGAGCACCGTCGTCGCGTTGGTGACGTCCTTCTGGTCGACGATGCTGTGCGTGTGGCTGTAGATGTTCGCGTAGTCGCTGATCGACACGTTGTTGCCCAGCACGATCCCGCCGCGGTCGTCGAGCAGCACGTGCCGGTGCACGACGACGTTGTCGCCCACTTCCATGTTGTAGCCGAACGAGAACTCGACGTGCTGGAACGCCTTGAAGTTCTCGCCGCAGCGCTTGAAGATGTGCGGCGCCAGCAGGCGGCGAAGCTCGACGCCGAGCCCCACGTTCTGTCCGCCCGCCAGACGTGCGGTCGAACGAGTACCAGAGCCAGAGCAGCGGCTTCACGCGCTGGAACTTCGCTCCTGGTCGCAGTCGGCGTAGTACTCGGGCTCGAGCGTGATGTTGCGCGGATCCATGCCGGTCAGCGCGAGCCGCGTCGCGACCGGAAGCGTGGGTCGTCGACCGCCGTTTCGCAGTTCGCGGCGTACTCGGGATGAAAGAGTTCCGTCAGCACGGTCCGGCAGAAAACGCGACGGTCAGTGGGATCCGCCAGCCGGTGTTCAAGACGTCGCTCCACTCGGTCGCGATGCGATCGACTCGGGCACTCGGGCACTTGTCGCAGGGGAAGGTACGCCATGGAGCTGCCTCGCTTACGATTCGTGAATGAGCGGCGTGCTCAGCGCGCCACTCGGTTTCGGCGGCGGCGTTTTCGCGCGGCTCGTGCGCGCACCGCGGCGCGCTCTCGTCTATCCGTCGCAGTATGACGTCTCCCCAGTGCCGCGCTCTGCTCGCGCCCATGCTCACGATGAGGGGCTGGGACACGTCCACGCCGTCCTCGAACAGGTAGCAGCGCGGCCTGCGATCCCGTGGCTGGAGACGCTGCGTCCCAAAGTCGCCCGAAGACCGGCACCACGTCGAAAGGCCGGAAGTCACGTCCGGTTGAGGTGATGGTGACTTCCGTCGGATCATACCGTGCATCGGGTGCGAATCCGAAGAACTCCACATACCACACACTCGGCGTCCGCTCGCCGTGCATCGACGCGCCAGGCGGATTCGTGGCGGGCGACTCCGAGATTGGCGCGCATGGCGCGATACGAGTCGGAGACAGCGTGCGAATCACGATCTCGTCGAGCGGGAAGTGAGGCGCACGCCGGTCGGCGGCTGGAGCGTGATCGAGATGTCGGCTTCCTTGAGCGAACCGAGCCCGGCCGGGATGAGGTCCGCGTCAGTGGTGTCGGCCGCCCGGCCGTGTGCCGTGCGCGTGCGCCGCCGCGCGTGACGGCGGACGAGCGGCAACCCGGATGCCCGGCGCATGCGCCGCGATCGCGAGCGCGCGAGGCTTCTCACGATGGAGCCCGCCACGACGGCTGGCCCATGAGCGACACCACCGCTTCGGCCAGTTCATCGCGCCCCTGACCCGATTCCGCGCTGAAGGCAATCACTTGATCGGCGTCGAGTCCGAGTTCATGCGCAATTGCCTGCGTACGCTCCGGCACCTCGCGAGCGCGCAGCTTGTCGATCTTCGTGAGCACCACCACGGTGGGTGCCTCGATCTCGGCAAGGAAGTCGAGCATCAGGCGATCGTCACTCGACGGCGGGTGCCGGACATCGAGCAATTGCGACCACGCCGCGCAGCGCCGTGGATGTGCGCAGGTAGCCCTCGATGAGCGGCAGCCATTCCGCCTTTCGCTCCTTCGAGATCCGCGCGTAGCCATACCCCGGAAGGTCGGCAAGCACGAAGCAGGTCGTTCACCTTGAAGAAGTTGATCTCGCGCGTGCGTCCCGGCGTGTTGCTCACGCGCGCGAACGCCTTGCGGCGAACAAGCTTGTTGAGCAGCGACGACTTCCCGACGTTGGAACGTCCCGCGAACGCAACCTCGGGCAGGTCCGACGTTCGGGCGCCAACCGTCGGCGGTTGCCATCGGCGCCGAGAAACTCGAGGCTCTTGATGACGAGCGGATCTGCGCTCAATGTGTGACCAGCCATTGCCGCCATCTCCTCGCGCGCCACCACCGGTTGCGCCAGTGCCAGCGCAAGCACCTGGTCCATGGACTGCACCGGATGAAAGCGGATGCCCGCCTTCACTTCCTTGGGCAAGTCATCGATATCGCGAACGTTCTCCAGTGGTACGATCACGTCGGTGATCCTGTTCCGCAGGGCGGCAACCGATTTCTCCTTGAGGCCGCCGATCGGGAGCACCCGGCCGCGGAGCGTGATTTCTCCCGTCATGGCAACCGTGCCGCGCAGGGGAATGCTGGTGAGCGCACTCACGATGGCCGAAGCGATGGCGATGCCGGCGCTCGGCCCGTCCTTTGGCGTGGCGCCCGCGGGGATGTGCACGTGGATGTCGCGCGAGCGCAGGAACTCGCGCTCGAGGCCGAGGGCGTTCGCGCGCGCCCGCGTGTAGCTCAGGGCCGCCGACGCCGACTCCTTCATGACGTCGCCGAGCGTACCGGTGAGCTGGAGCTCGTCCCCGACCCGGCACAACGCTCACCTCGATCTCGAGCACGTCGCCTCCCACGCTCGTGTACGCGAGGCCGGTGGCAACGCCCACCTTGTCATCCGTCGACTTCGATTCGGGATCGAATGGCGCGGTGCCGAGGATATCGTGCAGCATGTCGCGCGTCACCACGTCAGTACCCGCGGCGTTCGCGTCGCCCGCGCGCCACTCGGCGCGTGCGCGTGCCAGCTTGCGTGACAGCCGTGCCGAGCCGCCGCTCGAGGTCGCGCACGCCTGCCTCGCGCGTGTACTCGTGCACGATGGCCGGGATCACGTCGGGCTCGCAGCGTCACCGACGCTGGATCAAGGCCGTGCTTCAGCAGCTGGCGTGGCACGAGGAACTGCCGGGCGATCGCATACTTCTCCTGGTCCAGGTATCCCGCCAGGCGGATGATCTCCATGCGGTCGCGCAGTGGCTCCGGAATGGACGCCAGCGAATTCGCGGTGGTGATGAACAGCACCTGCGACAGGTCGTAGTCCGCTTCCAGGTAGTGATCATTGAACGCCACGTTCTGCTCCGGGTCGAGCACCTCGAGCAATGCCGCCGAGGGGTCGCCGCGGTAGTCGCTGCCGAGCTTGTCGATCTCGTCGAGCAGGATGACGGGATTGATTGTGTCCGCGCGGCGCATCGCCTGGATGACGCGCCCGGGCATGGCGCCGATGTACGTGCGGCGATGTCCGCGAATTTCCGCCTCGTCTCGCACGCCGCCGAGCGACATGCGCACGAACTTGCGGCCGATTGCGCGCGCGATGGACCGGCCCAGCGACGTCTTGCCCACGCCGGGTGGTCCCACGAGGCAGAGGATCGGGCCGTCGAGCCGTTCCACGAGTGCGAGCACGCCGATGTAGTCGAGCACTCGTTCCTTCACATCGTCGAGGCCGTAGTGATCCTCGTCGAGCACGCGTCGCGCGTGCGTGACGTCCAGGACGTCATCCGTGCGCTCCGTCCAGGGAAGCGCGAGTATCCACTCCAGGTAAGTACGCGCCACCGACGACTCGGGCGACATGGCCGGGATCCGCCTGAGACGTCGCAGCTCACGGGTGGCGCGTGCATGCACGGCGTCGGGCAGTCGCTTGGTCTCGAGCTGCGCCGCCAACTCGTCGGTGTCATCACCATCGTCCGCGCCGAGCTCGCGGTGGATGGCCTTGAGTTGCTCCTGGAGGTAGAACTCGCGCTGGTTCTGGAACAGCGATCCTCGCACGTCCTCGTCGATCTTCCGCTCGAGCTTGAGGAGATCGATCTCGCCCGTGAGCGATTCGCCGAGCGTGGCGAGCAGGGCGGGGAAATCGCGCACCTCCAGCAATCCCTGTCGCGCCTCGAGCCTGGTGCCCAGGTGTGCCGCCATGCCGTACGCCTGGCGATCCGGCGACTCCGCCGCCTGGATGACGCCCACGAGTTCCGGCGGCAGGCGGCGATGCACGGCCACGTACTCCTCGAACAGCGACACCGTGCGACGGAGGTGGGCCTGCATGTCGCCGGACTCGTCGAGCACGAGTGGCGTCATGGGTTCCACCGCGGCCCGCAGCATGTCGGTGCCGGGCACGTAGCGCGTCACGCGGGCGCGTGCGAGCCCTTCCACGAGCACACGGACGGTGCCCGTACCCATGCGCGAGAGCTGGCGCACGCGCGCGATGACGCCGACGCGGTAGAGGTCCGCCGCGGCGGGCTCCTGCTTCTCCGGGTCCTTCTGCGCCACGAGGAGCAGCAGGTTGTCCGCCGATCCCGCCGCCTCCAGGGCCGCGAGCGATGCCGCGCGCCCCACGAGCAGGGGCATCACGACATACGGGAACACGACGATGTCCCGGAGCGGCAGTACGGGGAGCCGGTCGGCCGTAGTGAAGGGCTGGCCGTCGGAGAGGAAGGAAGGCATCGGGGAAAAGTAGCGCCGTCCTGTCAGACCGTCAGGCTGCCCTATCCCCCGGAGGTTCACGCCTCTTTCTTCCTCTTCGTCGGCGCCAGTTCCAGCAGCGGCGCGTTGCCGAGCAGCACGCTGCCCTCCGTGATCTTCACTTCCACCACGTCTTCACGCGTGGGAAGGTCGAACATGATGTCGGTCAGCAGCTCCTCGAGGATGGCGCGCAGCCCGCGCGCGCCCGTGCCCCGCTTGATCGCCTTCCGCGGCAACGGCGCGCAGCGCCGAGTCCTCGAAGGTGAGCTTCACTTCCTCGAGCTCGAACAGCTTCGCGTACTGCTTGGTGAGCGCGTTCTTCGGCTCCTTGAGGATGCGCACCAGCGCTTCCTCGTCGAGCGACTCGAGCGGCGACCGTCACCGGCAGGCGGCCCACCAGTTCGGGGATCAGCCCGAAGCGGAGCAGGTCGTCCGGCTCGACTTCGCCGAACGGGTTCTTCGCGTGCGTGCCGGCGTGCGCCGGTCGGTTTCGCACCTTGTTGAACCCGATCTGCCGGCGGCCCGTGCGCGCCTCGATGATCTTCTCCAGGCCGTCGAAGGCGCCACCGCAGATGAACAGGATGTCCTTCGTGTTGATCTGGATGTATTCCTGCTGCGGATGCTTGCGGCCGCCCTGCGGCGGCACGCGCGCCACGGTGCCCTCGAGGATCTTGAGCAGCGCCTGCTGCACGCCCTCGCCGCGTCACGTCGCGCGTGATGCTCGGGTTCTCCGACTTCCGCGCGATCTTGTCGATCTCGTCGATGTAGACGATGCCGCGCTCGCACTCGGCGACGTTGAAGTCGCCCGCCTGGAGCAGCCGGACCAGGATGTTCTCGACGTCCTCGCCGACGTAGCCCGCTTCGGTCAGCGTCGTGGCGTCGGCGATGGTGAACGGCACGTCGAGGATGCGCGCGAGCGTCTGCGCGAGCAGCGTCTTGCCGACGCCCGTGGGGCCGATGAGCAGGATGTTCGACTTGTCGAGCTCGACGTCGTCCTCGCGGACGCGACGCCGAGTTGATGCGCTTGTAGTGGTTGTAGACGGCGACCGCGAGCGCCTTCTTGGCGCTTCTCCTGGCCGATCACGTACTGGTCGAGCGTGTCCTTGATTTCCTGCGGCGTCGGGAACCTGCGTGATCGCTTCCGCGACCTCGCGCTCCTCGTCCTCCGCGAGGATCTCGTTGCAGAGCGCGATGCACTCGTTGCAGATGTAGACGGACGGGCCCGAAATGAACTTCCGGACCGAGTCCTTCGACTTTCCGCAGAACGAGCAGCGCAGGTGCTTGTCGTGCGACATGACATCTCACTCAGCGGGTGACTTCAGGGAGTCGCGCGGGCCCGAGCGTTGGCGCGCGACCGGTGGGAGAACGGAACAGAAAGTCTTGCTGAGAGTTAAGGGCTGAACACGGGTCAAGCAAGAGACGACTCAGCGCGACGAACGTTCTGTGACAGCCACCGCCACGGCGGTACTGCACTTACTTCGTGACGGCGGCCAGCGTCGCTCGGTTCCACGATCTCGCCGCGCTGCGTGATGACGTTGTCGATGATGCCGTAGTCCTTCGCTTCCTCGGCCGACATGAAGAAGTCGCGGTCCATGTCGCGCTCGATCTGCTCGATCGGGCGTCCCGTGTGCTTGCGTAGAGCTCGTTCAGCTTGCGCGCGGAGGTACAGGATCTCCTTGCGCCTGGATCTCGATGTCGGCCGCCGTGCCGCCGCCGCCCCGCGGAGGGCTGGTGGATCATGATGCGCGAATGCGGCAGCGCCGACCGCTTGCCCTTGCGGCCCGCCGGCGAGCAGGAACGAGCCCATGGACGCCGCCATTCCCATGCAGATCGTGTTCACCGGCGACTTCAGGAACTGCATCGTGTCGTAGATCGCCAGCCCCGCCGACACGCTGCCGCCCGGCGAGTTGATGTAGAGGTAGATGTCGCGCTCCGGGTTGTCGGCCTCGAGGAACAGCATCTGCGCGATGATGATGTTCGCGACGTCGTCGTTGATCGGCGTGCCGAGGAAGACGATGCGGTCCATCAGCAGACCGCGAGAAGATGTCGTAGCTCCGCTCGCCGCGGCGCGAGCGCTCGATGACGTACGGGCGGATAGATGGTGGCCATGAGGCGGTGTTCCTGGTGTCGGTGGTGGACTAGGCGACTTCGTTTCGTTCCAGCAGCCAGGCGAACACTTTGTCTTCGGTGATGCTTCTGCTCGATCTCGCGCAGCCGGCCGGCCTTCTGCAGCGACGCGTACACCTGGCCCGGGATCGGCGCCGCGCTTGGCGGCCACTCGGCCACGCGCTCGTCGATGTCCGCCTCGCTGGCCTGAGCCAGCTTCCGCTGTCGGCGATCGTGTCGATGATCAGGTCGCGCCGCACCTGACGCTCGGCCACCGGGCGGAACTCGGCGGCGAACTTGTCGCTGCTCCTCGTCGGGAATCTGGTACGCCTCCGCGTAGGCGTCGATGAGCTGCGCGCACCCAGCTCGGCGGCACGTCGAACGGGTTGGCGCCGACGATCTGGTCGACGAGCTGCTGGCGCACGGCGGCGTCGGCGTCGCGAGTGGCGTGCTCCTCGAGGTCCTTGCGCACGGCGGTCGTGCAGAGCACGCGAGCGACTCGAAGTCGCCCACGCTCGCGCGCGAACGCGTCGTCGAGCGGCGGGCAGCGTCTTGCGCTTCACCTCGAGCAGGTGCACGCGCACCGTCTTCGTCTTGCCGCGCTGCGCTTCGTCGGGAAAGTCGTCCGGCCACTTCACCGCGCGCTCGAGCGTCTCGCCCGGCGTGAGCTCCATGATCAGCTCTTCGACGCCGGCGATC
The DNA here is from genome assembly GCA_963789315.1 of uncultured Gemmatimonadaceae bacterium. Lineage (GTDB taxonomy): Bacteria > Gemmatimonadota > Gemmatimonadetes > Gemmatimonadales > Gemmatimonadaceae > JAQBQB01. Next base: position 17,502 of record CAWBKI010000022.1, read on the forward strand.
GCCTGGCCGGAGCCGAGGACCAGCGGGTACTCGCGCGCCTCGGGGAACGTCGCCGTCTTCGTCGGCGGTGGCGAGCTCGCACCGTGACCATGTCGCCCGGCGACGGGCTGCTCCTCGACCGGGGCTCCACGTGGCCTTCTGGTCGCGAATCTGTCTCGACCTGTTCGCGCACCGCTGTCGTCGGTGACGGCGGCGTCGCGTGCGCGCCGACGCGGAACCCCTGCGTGCGCGCCAGCGCGATCTCGGGCCGCACCTCGACGTGCAGCTCGAAGGTGAGCGGCTGGCCCTCGTCGAACTTGAGATCGTGGACGTGCGGCTGCGACGCGACCTTGAGCTTCTCGCGGTCGAGGACTTCCTGAAACGCTTCCTGGACGAGCGACTCGATCACCTGCTGACGGATCGCGTCCTTGAAGCGCTTCTTGATCATCGCCGCCGGCGCCTTGCCGGGACGGAACCCGGGGAGCCGTGCGCCCGTCGCGTATCGCGCGCGCCGCGCGATCCTCAGCGTCGCGGACGGTCTCGATCGGCACCCGAACTTCGATCAGCCGCTCCAGGCCGTCGGTTTTCTTCGGGGTGATCTCGATGTTCATGCGCGAAAGCTAGCGGGGGCGTGCCGCGAGAGGGGAGGAGGCGAGCCCCGTGACGAGCGATACGGACGCCGTCGCTTGCACGCCGTACCGATTGCACGTTCCAAGTCGTTACCGTTGAGGTCAGCACGGTACCACGCCTCCCCTCAACTCCATTTTGGATGCGATTCGCCTGATGCGACTCACCGCTGTCACCGCCGCCGCGCTCGCCGCGCTCCTCGTCCATTCGTCCGCTGATTGCCTGTACGCGCAAGCGCCGTCAGCGCGCGGCCGGGTTCCGATTCCGACGCAGACTTACGTCGGATTCAACCCGCTCGGCGTTCCGGCGAACGTGTTCACGCTCGAGCTCGAGAACGCGGTGACGTCGGGCATCACGGTCGGGGCGGTCGGGTCGTACATCGACTTCGACAAATCGCGTTACGCGACCGCCGACTTCAAGGTTCGCTACTATCCTGGCGAGGTCGTGCTGCGCGGCTTCGCGGTCGGCGTGAGCGCGGGCGCCACTCGATACTCGCACATGGTGAGCGACGCGCGCCAGTCGCTGTCCGCTCCCACCGCCGGCATCCTGCTCGACTACAACTGGCTGTTGGGACGAAGCGAACGTTTTCTCGTCGGCACCGGCATCGGCGCGAAGCGCATTCTCGCGTCGGAAAGCGAACGCCAGCGCGCCCACGTGGATTATGCTACGGTCACGACGCGCCTGATCCTTGGTTTCGCGTTCTAGAAGCCCGCTTCGTTATCTTGCGCTCTTCGGCGAGGGTGGCGGAACTGGCAGACGCACCAGACTTAGGATCTGGCGCCGAAAGGCTTGGGGGTTCGAGTCCCCCCCTTCGCATCCATCTCAGCGCGGAGCGGTACGTGCGGCGAATTGCGATGCTGCTGGTCCCGGTCTTGGTGGGTGCGTGCCTCTCGACCGACAGCTCATTGAGCCTCGATCCGACCGACGCCAACGTCGCCGGATCGTTCTCCCTGTCGACGATCAACGGGGGCCCGCTCCCCGTTCTCGCGACGGTGACGGCGACGCAGGAATTCGACCTTGCCTCCGACACCCTCGCGATCACGTCGAACGGAACGTGGACCGAGACCAGCGTCTACACCGTCATCCTGCTTGCCGACGGGACCAGTTCAACTATGGTGGGCGTCATCGGCGGCACGTACACGATCGCCCAGCAGCAGATCAACTTCGTGCAGACGACCGGCAGCGGAGCCGTGTCTTTCGCCGGCTCCGTCAAAGGGAGCGTCCTGACCATTCTGTTCGGCGGGAGCCAGTTCCTCTACAACAGATCCCCATGATCCGTGCGATCGTCGGGACCTGAAGAATCGACGTATTCTGCGATGGATTTCCGCAGATTGCGCTAGACGCCAAGACATGATGAGGGCATCGGGAGCCGATCAAACGGCTCCCGTTTTTTTTGCCTCGGGCAGCACCTGTCGTACATCCCCTTTGGGGACAAAGACATACAGAACCGTAAGATTTTGCGTTTCCCCGCCTGATTGCACGCGTCCACTAGCGAGCCCTGGTGGTCAGCCTCTTGCCCCTGGGCAGCACGACAGAACCTGGTCGAGTCGCGGCAGATGCGCGGGGGCAACCGCAGCAAGGCCGCTGGTTAGCGACGCAGCTAAACACTTCACCGGAGTTGAACATCATGCGGAAGTTGTCCTTGGCAGGCGTCGCAGCCTGCGCAGTTGCAATCGGTGCCCAGATCGCGACGGCGCAGACCGGTACCTGCTCGATCGCTTCGACGGCTCCCACGCCGTTGTCGTGCGCCGTGACCTCGACGCACAGCTTGACGATCCCGTCGCTGCTCTCGCTGAACATGAGCGGCTTCACCGGTCCCGGATCGGCGATGACCCTGAACGCGCCGACGACGATCGCGGATTACACGACGAGCACGATTCAGATGCCGACCACCGGTCCGACGTTCACGGTCTCGGCGAACCGCAACTGGAAGGTTCAGATCAGCGCGGCGACCGCGGCGTTTGCCGGCCCGTACGCCAAGCCCGCGGGCGACCTCGCTGTGGTCCAACGTGAACGGCAGCGGCTACGCTGCTGCTCACCACCACGCCGGTCGACATGACGTCCGGAACGGCGACGACGTTGAGTCCGGCGACCGGGGTCTTCTACAAGACGACGTACAACATCGCGGCGGACGTCCCGGGCGCGTACTCGCTCGACGTCAAGTTCACGCTGGTCGCTCCGTAATTACCTCCGGAGCGGAGGAATGCGTTTTCGTGTGACACGCATGGCGCGCCGGCCAGGGCTCATCGCCCTCGCCGGCGCGCTCGTCGCGCTCCCCAGTGTCGTGAGCGCGCAGGTGGCCGTCGACGAGCTCGAGCTGCGCGTCTCAGCGCGGCCGGGCGGCACGTCGACGACGACGACCTTTCACGCCGCCAACCGCGGCATCACGCCCGCCAACGCGACGATCACGATCCAGGATTGGGATCGCAGCGAAGCGGGCGAGAACCGCTACTACCCGACCGGAACGCTGCCGACGTCGTGCGGCCAGCACGTGAGCGTGTTCCCGTCTGTGCTCCAACTCGCGCCTCGGTCGGTGCAAACGGTCCGCGTCACGGTGGACAGCGGTGCTGCGATCGGCCACGGTTGTTACGCGATTCTCTTCGTCGACAACCCGCCGCCGCCGCGAACCGCGCAGTCGACCGCCGTGCAATACAGCGTGCGGTACGGCGTGAAAGTCTACGTCGAGCCCGAGACTGCCGCTGAGCGCCGAAGTGACCGACGTCGGCGTGAGCGAGGCGAAGGCCAATCTTGCGAGTGGCAAGTTGAGTGCGCAGGCGGGCGGACGCTCCCGCCAGCTCGACATCACGTACAAGAACACCGGCGCGCGGCAGACGGTTGCCCACGGCGCCGTTGAGATTCGTCGACCGGACAATTCGGTCGTTTCGAAGATCGACATACCCGAATTCCCCACACTTCCCGGCGCGACGCGGCGCCTCGGTGTCGCACTTCCAAATCTCCCTGCGGGGAGATACGTGCTGCTTGCACTCCTCGACTACGAGGGGGCCGAGATCGCCGCCGGGCAGGTGGAACTGGATATCCCGTGACGCGGCGGTGGGGCGCCGTGCGCGCGGCGATCTTCGGCTGCGGACTGGCCGCGATCGGCGCTCGCGGGTCGACGCTCGGCGCGCAGGCGCAGAACGCGACGCTCACCGTCACAGGCGGCTCGACGTCGACGTTCGCCCAGCCCGGGTTGGCCGACTACGTCGCCGGGTTCATCGACGGGCCCACGATCACGTTCACCGTCTCCCTGACCGGCGGTCCGGCCAGCAAGACGCATACGAGCACCGTCGAGATCTGCGCCACGACGGCCACGCTCGGCAGCGGCAAGGCGATCTCGAAGCTGATGTGGCAGCCGAGCGACGCGTCAAAGCCCTGGCAGTCGATGACCAGTAGCTGCGCCGGAGCGGTGGACCCCGCGCGCACCATCGCGAGCGCGGCGCTCGGCAAGGGTGACTCGTTCTCGTCCGGCGTCAAGCTGCGCATGATCCTCGATTGGACCGACACCGCGCCGTCGTATGGGACGACGCTCGCGATGACCCTGAACGTGAGCACGCCGTGAGCACGCGTCGCGGTACCATCGTTCTCGCGCTGGCCGCTCTCGGGGTCACCACGGCGCGCGCGCAACTGGCGCGGCCAACGCTGACGGCGAGCGTCGCGCGGGCGGCGGCGACGCGTGGCGACTCGACACCGCGCGACCCGGGCGACGATCGCGAGGTGGCGGGCGTTGTCGTCGCCGCGGCGGCGCCGCGCTCGTATCGAGTGGTGAACGTTCCCGTACCGGCGGAGCTCGCGCGCGCGAACAAAGTCACGTACGAAGTCGTCGCGAGCGGCAACGTCCCGCTGCTTGGCGCTCGAAGCGGAACCGTCGCTCGCGGCAGCGTCGTCGTGCTCACCGTCGGCGTGCCGACGTCGGCCCAGGCGGGACTCACGCGGGCGGGCTTCGTGCGATTCACCGCCGTCGGTGTGACGCCGGTGCGCGCGCCGATCGACGTCGCGATCGCGCGCATCGCCCACATCGATGTCACGCCGACGCGGGCGATGCGCGGCGCGCAGGCCGGCGACCGCCTGGAGCTCGCCTTCACGATCCTCAACGCCGGCAACCTTCAGGACACGCTCGACCTCGAGATAGACGCGCCGCGCACCTGGAACGCGCGGCTGGTCGGCGCGCCGACCCTCGTGCTGGCGCGCGGAGAGTCGATCGAGCGATCGGTGATGGCCGCCATTCCCTTGATCGCCGATCTCGGAGACGTCGCGGTGACGATGATCGCTCGAAGCCGTTCGGGTGAACGCGCCGTCGCGTCGGCGATCGTCGAGGTGACGGACCCGCTGCACAGCGGCCGCCGCCCCGGACCGGTCATCACGCTCGGCGTAGGCTCGGTGATGAGCGCTGGTCTGGCGACTGGGTCGGTCGAATCGGTGGCGATCGATGGCCCGTTGACTGACGCCCTGAGCGTGAGCGGACGATTCTCGACTCCGACGCCCAACGATTTGGTGAACGGCCGCGCGCTCTCGTCGCTCGGATACAACTCGCAGTCGAACTTCCTTTCGATGAACGCGCCGAGTTGGGGTACGACGCTCGGTACTACCGGCCTGAGTCTCGGTGACCTCGGCGGCCAGAACGTGTTCGGGCGCGGAGCGTCGCTTCGTGTTGGCGCCGCCGACGAGCGTTTGCAGTTCCTCGCCGCCGCGCCTCTCGTCGCGGAAGGCACCTGGAACAGGCCCACCCTGATCGCGGCGGGGGCGCAGCAGCAACTCGGCTCCAGCATGCTCACAGCGTTCTTCTCGCACCTGCGCGATTCGACGTTTCTCGTGCGCAGCGTGGACGCCGGCGGCGTGTTCTCGAGACCCAGCCGTGGGCGAACGCATTCGCGTCGGGGGCGGTCGCCAGCCGCTCGTACAGCGACGGCAGCGGTATCGGCGCCGAGGCGGACTTCAGGGGGCCGGTCGCGGGAGGCGATCTGGCGTTCCGCGCCGTTCACGCGCCTGGCGGAACGCTCGCATTCGCTCCGGCTCGCGACATGTTCACCGGCAGCGTCGACCGCGCCCTCGGTCGGCTGCGCACGAACTTCAATTACTGGTCCACGCAGGACGGCGACGCGCGACGCACGTCGATCGGCTCGACCGGTTGGTCGCTCTCGCCGACCTACGACGTCTTCTCGACGTTCTCGCTGGGTGCGAATGTGATGCACTCCGCCATCACGTCGCGCGACTCGCTGGGTGGGTTCGGATCGACGCAGGTCGACTATGGGCTGAGAGCGCGCTTTCTGGCAGCCGGCTTCGACATCGGCGCCGACACGCGGTTGACGAACGTGGCTCAGAGCGTCGCCGACTCGATCGTTTCGATCGAGGACGGCCGCTCGGAGCGGGTGATCAACCAGCTGCGCGTCGACCACGTCGGCGCGCGCGGCGTGATCGGGGTCGGCGGATCGATCGAGACGGCGAGCTTCGGCGCCAGCTCGACGCCGCCGCAATCGAGCTGGGGCGCGCATCTCGAGCGCTTTCAGTTCTGGCCGAGATTTCCGCGTTGGACGGTAAGCGCCGCCGCGCAGCGACTGAGCTACGGCGATGTGAGCACGATGACGTCTCGTGCCGAGCTCAACGTCGAAATCCCCAACTCGATGCGCATCGCACTCGGCGCGGAGCGGGGCACGGCGCGCGACCAGTTCGGGGCGCTGCATACGATGATCACGCTCAAGGTCGAGCGCGCGTCGACCGTCAGCGCGTTCGACCGGCGCCAGGAGACGGGCGTCGTCTATCAGGACCGCAACGCCAACGGCATCCGCGATCCCGGCGAGCCCGGGGTGGCGGGCATCGTCGTGCACCGCGGCCCGGAGACGGCGGTCACCGATGCCAACGGTGAGTTCCGGATGACCAGCGGGTCGTCGGCGCGCGCCGACGTGGACGACCGATCACTTCCAAAAGGCTGGGAACAGAGTCCACGCCTTCTCGACCGGGCAACCGACCCTCTCGTGCTCGGCGTCATTCCGATCACCGCGCTCGACGTGCGGATCGACGTCGCGCCGCTGGCCGACGGGACCGCGCCATCGGTGCGCGTCGGAGTGGCGACGCTCGCGCTGCGCGACTCGACAGGGCGCGACTGGGTCGCGCGGGCCGACGCATCGCAGCACGCGTCGTTCGACGCGCTCCCCGCGGGACGCTACACGCTCACGATGGAGCTCGAGGGATCGAGCGAGCCGCTCCTCGTCGATCCCATTCCGACGATCGAGATCGGGGGCACGCCCGGGCGGCAACGCGTCGTCGTGATCGTCAGAACACGGCCGATTCGCATCTTCAAGACGAAACAGCAAACCGAAAAGCGCGGCAACGAACGGAGTGAGCCATGAGTCCCGGCCTGCGCGATCGCGCATCGGCTCTGGTGCGCTTCGCCATCGCGTCGCTGGCGATATGGGCGGCGCTCGCGCTGTCGACGCCGGCCGTCGCCGCGCAGACTGTACTCACGTGCAGCGTGTCGGGATCGGCCGGAAAATGCTCGCCGACGGTGACGCTCGATCAGCCGGCCACGATGGTGAACCCGGCGTTGCTGAAACTCACGGTTTCGCCGACGGCGTCGACGTACACCGCCGTCACGACCGACATGGACCAGGCTTCTGGCCTGGCGACGTTCACGCCCGTTTCGCTCAGCGTGCAGGCCAATCGCGCATGGACGATTCAGGTCAGCGGCAACGCGGCGTTCTGGACGCCCAGCGCGGGTGCGTGGACCGGCAAGCCGGTGAGCGATTTGATCTGGAGTCTCACGCCGGCGGGGCCGACCACCGCGATGTCGACGACGCCGCACGACGCTGACGACCGGATCGCCCGGCCCCGGTTCACCGAGCGTCTCGGCCTACATACGCCCGATCGCGCACTGGGCGACCGACAAGCCGGGCTCCTACTCGATGACGGTGACGTTCACGATGACGACACCATAGAACGGCTGGACGGCTGAACAGCAAAGAAAAAAGGGGAGCCGCGAGCGGCTCCCCTTCTGTTTCCGGTTCAGAATTCTGTTATGGAACCTGGATGCTGACGATGCGCGTCGGGCAGCTGCCCACTCTCGGATCCGGATTCGCGCACACCTTGAACTGCACGACGTCGCCGGACTTGAGCGGGGCGACGGCCGCCTGAAGGTCGTCGGCGGTGTGAATGTCGCGCTGCGACGGGGCCATCTCCTTCAGGATGATGTCGCTCTGAAAGAGATTGCGGAACGCCGCGCCCCGGCCGCTCACGGCGGCCACGTACAGTCCCGATCGATACTGCTGCTGCAACCGGCTTTCCTGCAGGAAATCCTGAGGAATCGCATCCACCGTGATGCCGAGCTTGTCGTTCTGCTTGCCGGTCGATGCTGTCGGACGCACCGGCGCCGAGTTCTCCTCGTCGTTGGCGGCGACCTTCGTATCCGTCGGCGGCTCGGCGAGCTTGACCTTGAAGTCCTTTTTCTCGCCGTAGCGAATGACTTCGAGATCGACGACGTCGCCCGGCTTGTGGCCGCGGATGATGCGCTGAAGCGTGCTCACCTGGTCCACGGGCTTGCCGTCGGCGGTAACGATCACGTCGCCGATCTGGATGCCGGCCTTCTCGGCGGGGCTGTCCTTCGCCGGGTTGAAGTCGCCGACGAGCGCGCCACCGACCTGTGGAAGACGGGCTGCCTTCGCGTCGGCCGGGCTCACTTCGCCAAGGACGACGCCGACGACGGCACGGCGCACCTTGCCGTACTTCACGAGATCATCCATCACCTGCTTGGCGAGCGTGATCGGGATCGCGAAGCCGTAGCCCTCGTACCGGCCCGTGCCGCTCGCGATCGCGCTGTTGATGCCGATCACTTCGCCGCGGATGTTGAGCAGCGGACCACCGGAGTTGCCGGGGTTGATCGCGGCGTCCGTCTGGATGTAGTCGGTGATCGCGTACGGATTCTGTCCGTTCGGGTTGAGCAGCCCCTGCGCCTTGCGGCCCTTGGCGCTCACGATGCCCGCCGTGACGGTGAAGTCGAGCGTCAGCGGATTGCCGATGGCCAGCACCCACTGACCGACGCGCGACTTCGCGTCGTCGCCGAGCGAGACCGTCGGCAGGTTGTTGCCCGCGTCGATCTTGATGACGGCGACGTCGGTCGTCGAATCGCGGCCGACAACCTTGGCCGGGAACACGCGCTTGTCGAACAGCGTGACGTTCACGCGGTCCGCGTCGGCGACGACGTGGTTGTTGGTGAGGATGTACCCGTCCTCGGAGACGATGAATCCCGAGCCGCTCGCCTCTTCCGGCGTGTCATCCGGCTGTGCGTTGGGCCCCTCGAACTGACGGAAGAACTGCTCCATTCCGGGCGGGAGCTGTCCCTGTCCGCGTGGCCGGACCTGGCGGGCCACCGGTTTGGCCTTGGCGAACTTCTCGATGTCGATCGAAACGACCGCGGGTCGCGCGTGGTCAGCGACGGCCTCGAACGCCGACTCGAGGTCGACGGCCGGAGCGACTTGCGACGCGCTGGGCTTCGTTGCGTTCGTCGAGCCGACGCGCCCCTGCGCCCAACTGAAATGCGTGAGGTCGAAACCCGACGCAAAGATCAGCCCGCAGAAGAACGCCACCACGACGGCGGCACTGAAACGTGCGCGAGAGAAACGACTGGTCATAAGGCAGATCTACCTGCGTGAAAAGAGTTGATATGGATCGTACCCGCCGAGGCCGTGCAAGTTTCGAGCGCCCTCGGCTGCTCAGGTCGGCCCATCGTCCTATGACACGCATGACCGGCTCGAGGTTTCTCCGCGAGCCGGTCACGACAAAAACTTTACGGCTGAGAGCTACTTCTTGCTCTCGTCGACGATTTCATAGTCCGCTTCGACGACGTCTTCCTGCGGCTTCCCGCCTGTCGAAGTTGACCCGGTCGGTCCCGGCTCGCCACCCTGACCACCTTCGCCGCCCGGCGTGCCGCCCGGAGGCGCCTGGTTCTGAGCGTAGAACGACTGGCCCGCCTCGCTGTAGGCCTTGCTCAGCTCTTCCTGCGCCGCGCGAATCTCGTTCATGTCGTCGCCGCGCAGCGCCTTGCGCGAGCGCTCGACCGCCGCGTCGAGCTTGGTCTTGAGCTCCGCCGGTAGCCGGTCCGACCACTCCTTCGCGTTCTTCTCGACCTCGTACGTCATGCTGTCGAGCCGATTGCGGGCGTCGATCTCCTCGCGGCGCTTCTTGTCGTCGGTCGCGTTCTTCTCGGCGTCCTTCACCATGCGGTCGATGTCGGAGTCGGAGAGACCGCTCGACGCTTCGATGCGGATCTTCTGTTCCTTGCTCGTCGCCTTGTCCTTGGCGGACACGTGCAGGATGCCGTTCGCGTCGATGTCGAACGTGACCTCGATCTGCGGCATGCCGCGCGGAGCGGGCGGAATTCCGGTGAGCTGGAACTTTCCGATCGTGCGGTTGTCGCGCGCCATGTCGCGCTCGCCCTGCAGCACGTGGATCTCGACCGTCGTCTGGTTGTCGTCGGCCGTCGAGAACGTCTCCGACTTTTTCGTCGGGATCGTCGTGTTGCGCGGAATGAGCACCGTCGTGACGCCGCCGAGCGTCTCGATGCCGAGCGAAAGCGGCGTGACGTCGAGCAGCAGCACGTCCTTCTGCTCGCCGGTGAGCACCGCGCCCTGAATCGCCGCGCCGATCGCCACGACTTCGTCCGGGTTCACCGAACGGTTCGGCTCCTTGCCGAAGTAGTCCTTGACGACCTCCTGGATCTTCGGCATGCGCGTCGAGCCGCCGACGAGGATGACCTCGTCGATGTCCTTGGGCTCGAGCCCCGCATCCTTGAGCGCCTTCTTCATCGGCTCGATCGTGCGCTGCACGAGGTCGTCGACCAGCTGCTCGAACTTGGCCCGCGTGAGCGTGTAGTTGAGATGCTTGGGGCCGCTCTGGTCGGCCGTGATGAACGGCAGGTTGATGTCCGTCGTCATCGTGCTCGACAGTTCCATCTTCGCCTTCTCGGCGGCTTCCTTGAGGCGCTGGAGCGCCATCGGATCCTTGGAGAGGTCGATGCCCTGGTCGCGCTTGAACTCGCCGACGATCCAGTCGATGACGCGCTGGTCGAAGTCGTCGCCGCCGAGGTGCGTGTCGCCGTTGGTGGACTTCACCTCGAACTGGCGCGAGCCCTCGACGTCGTAGAGCTCGAGCACCGAGATGTCGTAGGTGCCGCCGCCGAGATCGAACACGGCGACCTTCTCGTCCTTCTTCTTGTCGAGTCCGTAGGCGAGCGCCGCGGCCGTCGGCTCGTTGATGATGCGCAGGACGTCGAGCCCGGCAATCTTGCCGGCGTCCTTTGTGGCCTGTCGCTGGGCGTCGTTGAAATAGGCGGGAACGGTGACGACCGCCTTCGACACCGAGTGGCCGAGGTAGTCCTCGGCGGTCTGCTTCATCTTTTGCAGAATCATCGCCGAGATCTCGGGCGCCGTGTAGCGCTTGCCCTGGACTTCGACCGTGGCGATATCGCCCGGTCCCGCCACAACCTTGTAGGGAACGCGCTTGATCTCGTCCGGGACTTCACTCATCCTGCGGCCCATGAACCGCTTGATCGAGAAGACGGTGTTCTGCGGGTTGGTCACCGCCTGACGCTTGGCGACCTGGCCGACGAGACGCTCGCCGTCCTTCGTGAAACCGACGACTGAGGGCGTGGTCCGACCGCCTTCGGCGTTCGGGATCACGACCGGATCTCCGCCTTCCATGACCGCGACGACGGAGTTCGTCGTTCCGAGATCGATTCCAATGACTTTGTCGGCCATTGCTTCCTCTTCGAGTACCGGGTTGTGGCAGGCCATAAGTCCCCTGCCGTGAACGCGCGGTGGTGGAAGGCAAATGCGGGACCCGGTTCCTACGCCAACTTGGCAGGGGTCTCGCAATAGCAAGTGAGTGGCGACGGCCAGGGGCTGTCAGACCGTCGTGCCACGCCGGCTCTCGCTCCAGATCAGGCAGATGATTCCGCTCTCAGACGACAACCCGACCCTCCGAACGCCCGTGATGACCTGGCTCATCCTGGGCGCCATCTTCGCCGTGTGGTTCGTGGTGCAGGGAGGCGGGCTTCCCGGCGGCGAGCTGCAACTCGCGAAGAGCGTCTGCAACCTGGGCATGGTCCCCGGAGAGCTGACCGGACGCGTCCCGGTCGGCACCGGGTTCTGGATCATCCCGGGCCAACTCGCGTGCGTCGTCGATCACGATCGGATCAACATCCTCACCCCGCTGACGTCGATGTTTCTGCACGGCGGGTGGGGACACATCCTCGGCAACGCGATCTTCCTGTGGGTGTTCGGCAACAACGTCGAGGACAGCATGGGACCGGGACGCTTCTTGGTCTTCTACCTCATCTGCGGACTTGTCGCCGCGGCGACGCAAGTCCTCCTCAACCCGACCTCCGCGGCCCCAACCGTCGGCGCATCGGGCGCGATCTCCGGCGTCCTCGGGGCGTATCTGATCATGTACCCGCGCGTGCGGGTCCACATGCTTTTCATCTTCATCATCTTCTTCAAGGTCTTCCGGATCCCCGCGTGGATCGTCCTGCTCTACTGGTTCGGGATCCAGGTCGTGACCGCCTACCTCACGCCGCTGCAGCCGGACGTCTCGAGCGGCGTGGCCGTCTGGGCGCACATCGGCGGATTCGTCTCCGGCATGCTGCTGATCAAGCTGTTCGAGAAGCCCGACCTCGTGGCAGAGAGGAATCGGATTCGGAGCGAGCAGCAGTGGACGCTGCGCAGCGCTTGACGGACCCGATTCCCGCGTGGGTTGGCGGGGTCTCCCGGGAGCGGTAACTTCGGGGCGGAAACGGCGTCGTGACCCGTCCGTTACACGCCGTCGCCGCAGGTTGCCTGCGGTCCACCGGTCCACCGGTCCACCCGTTCATCGGTCAATCATGCTCGGCCGTCTGCTACCGCGCGACGACGTGTTCTTCGAGCTGTTCGATCAACTGGCGGCTCACCTCGCCACGACGGCCCGCATGCTCGACACGTTGCTCGGCGACGCGGCGCACGTACACGACCACGTGAAGGCGATCAAGGACGTCGAGCACAAGGCCGACCTGCTCACGGCCACCGTGAATCAGCGCATCGACAAGAGCTTCATCACGCCGATCGACCGCGAGGACATTCACATGCTCGCGACGCGGCTCGACGACGTGATCGACCTGATCGACGGCGTTGCGCGGCGTTTCGAGATGCTGCACATCAGCGAAGTCCTTCCGCCCGCGCGGCAGTTGAGCGGCGTGCTGGTTCGCGCCGCGACCGAGATCCAGGTCGCGGTTTCGGAGATGCGGAAACCGCCGACCGTCAACCAGCACGTCGCGCTGATCAAGCACCTCGAGGAAGAGGGCGACGCCGTCTACCACGAGGCGATCGGCGCGCTGTTCGCCGGCAACGCCGAATCCGCTCGACGTGCTCAAGTGGAAGGAGGTCTACGACACGCTCGAGGGGGCGATCGACAGCTGCATGGGCGTCGCGCAGGTCCTCCAGAGCATCTCGCTGAAAAACGGATGACGCGCCTTCCGCTGATCCAGTGATCGCCTACGTCGTCGCGATCGTCCTGATCGCGTTCGTGTTCGACTTCAGCAACGGCTTCCACGATTCGGCGAACTCCATCGCCACCATCGTCGGAACGCGCGTGCTCAGTCCGCTCGCCGCCGTCTTCTGGGCGGCGATTTTCAACTTCGCGGCGGCGTTCACCGGGATCGCTCGCCGTCGCGAAGGCGATCGGCGGCGGAATGATCGAGCAGAGCATCGTCAATCCGAACGTGATTCTCGGCGGGCTGCTCGGCGCGATCGCGTGGAACATCATCACCTGGTACTTCGGCATTCCGTCGAGCTCGTCGCACGCGCTGATCGGCGGCTACGCCGGCGCCGCGGTGGCGCGAGCCGGGCTCGGCGGGAATCACCTGGGGCACGAAGTGGGTTCAGACGCTGTCGTTCATCGTCGTGTCGCCGCTGCTCGGCATGCTGGCGGGGTACGTGTTGATGGTCCTTGTATTCTGGATCTTCCATCGCGCGTCGGCGTCGCGCGTCGACCGGTTTTTTCGCCCGGCGCAGCTGGCCAGCTCGGCGCTGCTGTCGTATTCGCACGGCGGCAACGACGCGCAGAAGACGATGGGCGTCATTGTCGGCCTGCTGGTCTCCGTGCACGGGACGTTCGCGCATGCAGACGGGCTGGCTGCACGCGCTCTACCTGCCCGACAACAACACGATCCCGCGCTGGGTCGAGCTCGGCGCGTACACCGCGATCTCGCTTGGCACTCTTTTCGGCGGCTGGCGCATCGTGCACACGATGGGTCAGCGGATCACCAAGCTGCGCCCAGTTGAGCGGCTTCTGCGCCGAGACCGGCGGGCCGACGGCGATTCTGATCGCGACGCACTTCGGCATTCCCGTGAGCACGACGCACACGATCACCGGGCGCGATCGTCGGCGTCGGCGCGACGCAACGCGCTGTCGGCGGTTCGGTGGGGGATCGCCGGCCGAATCGTGTGGGCGTGGGTGCTCACGATACCGGCCTCGGCCGGTCATGGCGGCGGTCCTCTACCTTGCCCTCGCCCAGGTCGTGAGGCTGTAGGGCTCGCACGTCGACTGAGCTCCGTAAGTCAAGAGCCAGCAATGAATTATGGCAACGTTAGGCGCCCTTGAGTCGCCGCCGTGACGCCTCACACTGCTCGGTCCGAATGTTGCCAGTAGGTTTTCAACATCTGGAATCGTGACCCCAACGTGACGATCAACATCACGAAGGCCTCTGGCCGCCAATGGCTGGAGCGCCGTAAGTACACAGGGGGGCGGCAGCCAAGCGCCCTCCTTTTTCGTCCCACGCTGAACCCATGATCGACGTTCGTCCCGCCTCGCTGTACCTCAATCGCGAACTGAGTTGGTTGGCGTTCAACGCGCGTGTGCTGCAGCAGGCACTCGACCCGCGTGTGCCGCTGCTCGAGCGCGTGAAGTTCCTGGCGATCTTCAGCTCGAACCTCGACGAGTTCTACATGGTCCGCGTCGCCGGGCTGCGCCGTCAGGTCGCGGCCGGCGTCGTGCTGACGCCGCCGGACGGTCTCACTCCGCAGGAGCAGCTCGACGCGATCGACGCCGAGGTCGCGCGCCTGAGCGCGATGCAGCGCGGCTGCCTCACGATCGCTCCTCGACGAGGCCGACGCGGCACGACATCCGTCTCCTCGGCGATGCGCGACCTCACGGCGGCCGAATGCGGGCAGATCGACGCGTTCTTCGAGTCGCAGATCTTCCCGGTGCTGACTCCGCTCGCCGTCGATCCGGGGCATCCGTTCCCGTACATCTCGAATCTCTCGCTCTCGCTCGCGGTGGAGATGCGCGACCCGGAGCACCGGCGCGATCAGTTCGCGCGCGTGAAGGTGCCGAAGTCGCTGCCGCGCTGGATTCCCGTGCGCGCGCGGCCGAATCACTTCGTGCCGCTCGAGCAGGTCATCGGCGCCAACCTCGACGGCGCTCTTCTCGGGAATGGAAATCGTCGCGCTCGTACGCGTTCCGAATCACCCGCTATTCCGATCTCGACATTCCAACGTCGAAGAGCCGGAAGACCTGCTCGCGACGATCGAGGAGCAGGTGTTCCAGCGGCGTTTCGGCGAGGTCGTACGCGTCGAGGTTCAGGACGACATGCCGGCCGCATCTGCGCGCGCTGCTTGCTCGACGAGTTGAGCGAGGACGACGTCGCCGAGATCAGGACGCCTGAAGGAGCGCGACATCGTCGACGCCGGGCGCCTGCTCGACCTGAGCGACCTGAGCAGCGCTCGCGACGCTCGACCTCCCGGCGCTGCAAGGACGTCCCGTTCGTGCCGGCGACGCCGCCGGAGCTGCGCGACGCCGAGCGCAACATCTTCGACGTCATTCGCGAGCGGGACCTGCTCGTCCACCATCCGTTCGATTCGTTCGGCGCGTCGGTCGAGCGTCTGCTCGAGGACGGCGGCGCGCGACGACCAGGTGCTCGCGATCAAGGTCACGCTGTACCGCACGTCGGGCGACACGGCCATCGTGCGCGCGCTGGTCGAGGCGGCGCAGCGGGGCAAGCAGGTGGCCGTGCATCGTCGAGCTCAAGGCGCGCTTCGACGAGGCAAACAACATCACGTGGGCGCGGCAGCTGGAGACGCTCGGCGTGCACGTCGCGTATCGGCTCTGCCGACGCTCAAGACGCACGCGAAGATCGCGCTCGTCGTCCGCCGCGAGGCGGACGGCATCCGCCGCTACATCCACATCGGCACCGGCAACTACAACTCGCAAGCACGGCGCGGCTCTACACGGACATCGGCCTGTTCACGTGCAGTCCGTCGATCGGCGCGGACGTGAGCGACCTGTTCAACTCGCTCACCGGCTATTCGCGCCAGCGGCTGTATCGCAAGCTCCTCGTCGCGCCGGTGAACATGCGGGAGCGCTTCCTCGAGCTGATCGAGCGCGAGGCCGAACACGCCGCCGCGGGACGCCCGGCGCGCATCGTCGGCAAGATGAACGCGCTCGTCGACGCCGAGATGATCGACGCGCTCTACCGCGCGTCGCAGGCCGGCGTCGAGATCGACCTCATCGTCCGTGGAATCTGCTGCCTGCGCCCGCGGAATTCCGGGCGTGAGCGACCACATTCGCGTCGTGAGCATCGTCGGCCGCTTCCTCGAGCACTCGCGGCTCTGGTAGTTCACCAACGGCGGCGAAGAGGAGTTCTACCTCGGCTCCGCTGATTGGATGCCGCGCAACTTCGACCGCCGCGTGGAAGCCGTCGCGCCGATCGAGACGCCCGCGGTGCACGACCGCGTGCGCACGCTGCTTCGCACGTACCTCGACGACGAGCGCATGGCGTGGGACCTTGGTCCCGACGGGACATGGACGCAGCGCAACCCGGCGAGCACGGCGCGGCCGTCGCACGAGGTGCTGATAAAGCAGTCGTGGGGCGTTGCGCACGAGCCGGGGCCGGTGCGCGAGATACCGACGGCGGAGCGACAGGGAGAGCGGACGCCGGTACTCGGCGACTGAGTTTCGGCGAGCCGGCATCGCCGGCTCGACCTACGCCTCGGGATCTCAGAACCGAGACTATTCGAGCTCTTCCCCCCCAGACTGTCCGACGACAGCACGTGTCCGTCTGGCGCGACGATCTCCACCGCGGTTCCCGCGACCTTCGCGAGGAGTCCGGATTTTCGGTGCGCGCCCCACATCTCGAGTCGCATCGCTCCGCGCGGCCGCGGCGATGCGGGCACCGGTGTGATGCGAATCGCGCGTTGCGTCCAGCGCACTTTCACGCCGGCGACGGCGCACACGTGCCCGCGGTCGAGGCCGTCGGCGATGCGAAGGATCGCCGACAACCGGCGGATCCGGCGGCGCAACGTCTTGTCGAGCATGCCGAAGTTACGGTGGCGGCGGCGCGGCTCCGATCCGCGGTGATACCGCGAGACGTTGGCCACCACCACCTGCTCCGACGGCGGCATGCCGAGCAGGTCGGCGTGGAGCACCAAGTGGTATGAATGCTTGTGGTGCCGCTCGTAGCTGATGTGGTAGCCGACGTCGTGCAGCAGCGCGGCGTCGGAGAGCGCCGCCCGATCGTCGCGGTTGCAGCCGAGTCGTTCGCCGAGCGCGTCGAAGAGCGCGAGCGCGAGCATCTGTACGTGCGCCGAGTGCGGTTCTTCGTCGTGGCAGCGCTCGGCGAAGTCGCCGACCGACCGCGCGCGCGCGTCGCCGGGGTCGGCGATGGTCGGTACGACGCGCGCCGCCTCGAGCAGCAGTCCTTCGCGGATCCCGTAGCGAGACACGACGAGCTCGCGGGACTCGAGGCGGCGAGCACTTCGGCGGCGACCGCGACGCCGGCCACGATGATGTCGGCGCGCTCCGGATTCAGCCCCGGCACCTCGCGTCGCTCGTCCGGCGTCATGTCGGACAGCATGTCGAGGATGTGCTCGAGGTCCGAGCGCGGGATGTGCGCCGCGTGCACCGACCGCGCCGCGGTGAGGATTCCCTGACGCGCGAGAAAGACTCCCGCGAGGTTCGTGAACGTTCCGCCCGAGCCGATCAGCTGGGCGCCGCGCCAATCGCGCCGGGGCACGTTGGCGCGAATGGCGCCGCTCGACTGCTTTGCGGAGCTTGCGCACGCCGCGCGGCGTGACGCCGTGCTCGAAGTACTCCTCCGTCAGCCGGATCGCGCCGAACGGCAGAGACATGAGACGTTCGATGACGCCTTCGGCGCTGAGCGCGAGCTCGGCCGAGCCGCCGCCGATGTCCATCACGACAGTGCGTCCGACGCCCATGTCGAAGTGGGCGACCGCGCTGCGAAAGCTGAGACGCGCCTCTTCGGGGCCGTCGAGCACGCGCACGCGCAAACCGGTCACGCGCTGGACTTCGGTGATGAACGCGGCGGCGTTGCTCGCGTCGCGCACGGCGCTCGTCGCGACGACGTCGACGCGCGTCGCGCCGAGCTCCTGGGCGAGCGTCGCCATCCGCTCGACGGCTTCGATCGCCGCGCGGATCGCGAGGTCGGAGAGCCGTCCGTTCGCGGCGAGTCCCGTCGCGAGTCTCGGCGCGGCCTTCATCTCGTCGACGACCTGAATCGCGCCGTCGGTGGAGACGTCGGCGACGATCTGACGAATCGAGTTCGATCCGATGTCGATCGCGGCGACGCGCCGGTGACCCGGCGCGACAGCGCGTCGTTGTGGGCGATCACCGCGCCCGACCGGGATAGTCACGGACAAGCGAGTGCCTCCTGCGCTTGAGTGAGCTGTCGTCGACATCGCGTCGTCGCGGACACTACATGCATACGAATATATGTTGGACGACCCGCGCGAGTTCAATGCGCGCGGTGCTCGGCGTCACGCGATCGTAACGGAGCTCGCCGGAAAATGCACCGTGATTGTCGTTCCCTGACCGACGACGCTCTCGGCGCGCACCGATCCGCCGTGCGCTTCGACGAGGTGGCGCACGATGGCGAGGCCGAGGCCGGTTCCGCCTTCTTCACGCGCACGACCGGCATCGACCCGATAAAAGCGCTCGAAGATTCTCCCGAGGTGTTCGGTTGGAATGCCGCTCCCCGTGTCGCGGACGCGCAGGGTCGTGCCGCCCCGCGGCGGCGCTTCGGCGCTCACCGTGACGCCGCCGCGCGTCGTGTGCCGCACCGCGTTCTCGATGAGATTCCCGAGAACCTGCCTGAGCGCCGTCGGGTCGGCGTCGACGCGTTGCGCGTCGGGCGACGCCTGGAAGCCGAGCGTGAGGCCCTTCGCGTCGGCGGCGCGGGCGACGCTCGCGAACACGTCGCTGACCACGCCTGCCAGATCGTTCGACACGACGTTCGGCCGCCAGCTTCCCGACTCGTATCGCGACAGGTCGAGCAGGTCGTCGACGATGCGCTGCATGCGCCGCGTGTTGGCTTCGATCGTGTCGAGGAAGCGCTCGCGGTTGTCCGTCGGAAGCTCGCGGTCGCGGAGCGTCTCGGCGAAGCCGGCGATGACGGTGAGCGGCGTCTTGAGCTCGTGGGAGACGTTGGCGACGAAGTCGCGGCGGATCGTCTCGAGGCGGCGCCGCGTCGTGAGATCCTGCACGGCGACCACCGCGCCGCCGTCGGGCAGCGGGCGCGCGACGACGAGCAACGTCCGGTCGGCGACGCCGATCTCGAGCGGCCCCGCGGCTACGCCCGACATGGCGCCGCGGACCGCGTCGCGGACCTGTCGGTCCAGCGGAAGGAGGTCGGTGGAGAAGGGCACGTTGGCGCGAAGGTCGAGCAGCCGCCGCGCGCTCTCGTTCAATCGCACGACGCTGCCGCGGGCGCTCACGGCGACGATACCTTCGTCGAGCGAGTCGATGACCGCCGAGAGCAACGCATCCTCAGCCTGGAGCGCCGACAGCCGCGACGAGAGCTGCTCCGTCATGCGCTGGAGCGCCGCGGCGAGATCGCCCACCTCGCCCGGCGCCGAGAGAGCCGGGCGGCGTTCGAGGTCGCCGGCCGCGATGGCCGTGGCGACGTCGCGCAGCTCGATTATCGGCTGTGACACCGCTCGAGAAAAACCGAACGCGACGATCAGCGTGCCGGCCAGCGCGAGCAATCCGGCGGCGATCACGTCGTCGCGGGCGCCGTTCACGATCTCACGGAACTTCGCCGTGCCGACGGAGACCCGTACCGTTCCGAGCGGATGCTTGACGGCGAGGTAGAACTCGTCGTCGCCGGCCGACGGGCTGCGACGCCGCGACACGCCGACCCCATGCTCGCGCGCATCAATGACCTCGGGTCGCCCGTAGTGATTCTCGAGCTGTTCCAGGTCGTCGCCGCTGAACTGCGAGTCCCCGACGACCTTGCCGTCCGGACGAATGAGCGTCACGCGCCGGCCGAGCGCGGCGCCCGCGGCGTCGGCGAGCGAATCGTCGTTCATGCCGGCGTGCCATTCGCTGCCGACGAGCCGCGCTTCGCGCTCGAGCTCGGACTGGGTCTCGCCGGCGAGGCGGTTCGCGAGCCGGTTTCCGGCGATGAGGACGACGACGGCGACGAGCAGGACGACGATGACGAGCGACCCGACCAACAACCGCTTGGTGAGACTCACACGCGACGAGCCTGATTGCTCTTGAGCCGGTAGCCGAATCCGCGAACTGTTTCGATCAGGTCACCGGCTTCGCCAAGCTTGGTGCGCAATCGTTGGACGTGCATGTCGACCGTGCGTGTTTGGATGTCGGGCGCGGCTTCCCAGACGGTTTCGAGGAGGTGCGCGCGTCCCTGAACACGACCGCGCCGCTCGGCGAGCGTCAAGAGCAGCTTGTACTCGGTCGGCGTGAGCTCGATCGCCCGTCCGTCCACGGCCACGCGATGTTCGGCGCGGTCGATCGTGACCGGACCGATCGAGACGACGTCGGACGGCCCGACGCCGCCGGCGCTCATGCGGCGCAGGATCGCGCCGACGCGAAGCACGAGCTCCTGGGGGCTGAACGGCTTTGTGAGGTAGTCGTCGGCGCCGAGCGCGAGTCCGCGAATGCGGTCCTGTTCTTCGCGGCGCGCCGTGAGCATCAAGACCGCCACGTCGCGCGTCGCTTCGTGCGCCCGCAGTTGCTCGAGCACGTCATAGCCCGACGCGCCGGGCAGCATGAGGTCGAGCACGATCAGCGCGGGGCGCTCCTGTCGCGCCGCGGTCAGCGCTTCGGGTCCGGTGGCCGCGGTGGACACGCGGTAGCCGGCTTTGACCAGGTGGTACGCGACGAGGGCGACGATGTCCGCTTCGTCGTCGACGACGAGGACCCGCTCGCCGGTGACCGCGCGCGGCGCGGTCATGGCGCGACCGCCGCGTCGAGCCGGCGCTGGATGTTGGAGACGATCATGTCGACGGCGACCGTGTTGTGCCCGCCGCGCGGCACGATCACGTCGGCGTAGCGCTTTGTCGGCTCGACGAATTCGAGGTGCATCGGATGGACGGTGGTGAGGTACTGCTCGATGATCTCGTCGAGCGGGCGGCCGCGTTTGTTTGTGTCGCGGCGAATGCGCCGGATGAGTCGGAGGTCCGCATCGGCATCGACGAAGATCTTCACGTCACAGAGGTCGCGAATGCGTCGGTCATTGAAGAGCAGGATGCCGTCCACGACGATCACGCGGGCCGGCGGGATGCCGACCGTCGTGTCGCGCCGCGCGTGCGTCACGAAATCGTAAACCGGCTTGTCGATCGACTCGCCCGCGGCGAGCCGCTCCAGGTGTGAAACCAGCAGGGGCCAATCGAACGCGTCCGGGTGATCCCAGTTAACCTTCCGCCGCTCGTCGAGCGAGAGGTGGGCGAAGTTCACGTAGTACGCGTCCATGTCGATGAACGCGACCGACTCGGCGCGGAGGGCCTGCGCGACGTGCCGCGCCACGGTCGACTTTCCGGACCCCGAACCCCCGGCGATCCCGACGATGAAGGGGTTCATTGCGGCCGCGCGACGCGCTCATTCGCCGCGAACATTGGCGGCGCCATCCGGGGAAATGAAGTCGTCACACTGTATCAATCTGGTATCGGCGTGCGCACAATCGCTAGCTTGCACCGATGCGAATGCGCGGATTGTCGATGCTCGCGCTGGCGGCGGCCGCGGCGTGCTTCACGAGCGTCACGTTGGGCGCCGACGGCACGGTGGACCTGGTCGTCGCCGCGACGACCGACGTGCACGGATACATCGAAGGATGGAACTACCTGACCGGGCGGCCGGACACGCTTCGCGGCCTCGCCCGCCTCGCCACGATCGTCGACTCGATTCGGAAGTCGACCGGCACGCTGCCGATTCTCGTCGACGCGGGCGACATGCTGCAGGGAACCGCGCTGACCTACGTCGCGGCGCGGCTCGACACCACGGTCAGGAACCCGGTGATCGCGGCGATGAACGCGATGGAATACGACGCGGCGGTGATCGGCAACCACGAATTCGACTACGGGTTGCCGGCGCTCGACCGGGCGCTCAAGCAAGCCAACTTTCCGCCCCTCGCCGCCAACGTGTACTTGCCGAATGGACAGCGGCGCTTCGGCGCGTGGACGGTCGAGATCCGTCGCGGGGTCAAGGTCGGAATCGTCGGCGCCACAACGCCCGGCGCGATGGTGCTCGACCGCGACCAGCTCGCCGGACAGCTCCAGGTTCGGGACATCATTCCCGACGTGCGAAGCGCGGTTCGCGACGCGAGAAACGCGGGCGCCGCCGTCGTGATCGCCGTCGTGCACTCGGGGCTCGACGAGCCTTCCACGTACGACACGGTCGGAACCGGGGCGGGAAGCGAGAACGTCGCCGCGCGGCTCGCGCATGAAGTGCCGGGGATCGACGTGATCGTGTACGGCCACACGCACAAAGAGATGGCCGACACGGTCATCGCCGGAACGCTGTTGATGCAGCCGAAGAACTTTGCGACGAGCATCGCCGTCGCACAGCTCCGCCTCGAGCGCCGCAACGGCCGTTGGGCCGTCACGTACAAGCACGGCCGGATCATCGAGGCGGTCCACCATCGGGAGAATTCTCAGATTCTGGCGGTGGCGGCCGAGGGCCATCGACTTGCGGTCAGATACGCGGCGACGACGATCGGCAACACGCCGGCGATCTGGCGCGCCGACTCCGCTCGCGTCGCCTCGACGGCTCTCACAGACTTCGTGCTCGACGTCGAGCGCCGCGCGTCGGGAGCGCAGCTGGCATCGACGGCCGTTTTCTCCGTCGACAACTCGCTCGCCGCGGGTCCGATCACCGTCGCCGAGATGACCGCCCTGTATCCGTACGAGAACACGCTGCGCGCCGTGCGCATCACCGGCGCGCAGCTGCGCGCATACCTCGAGCACAGCGCCCGCTATTTCCGCTCCGACGCGAATGGCGTCGAGGCCGATCCGACGATTCCCGGCTACAACTACGACGTGGTCGGCGGAGTGAGCTACGAGATCGACGTGTCGCGGCCGATCGGCGACCGCGTGACTCGCCTGGAGTTCCAGGGAAAGCCGGTCGCCCCGGCCGACACGTTCACGATGGCGGTGAGCAACTTTCGCCAGGCGGGAGGAGGAGGATTCTCCATGCTCCACGACGCGCCGGTCGTGTACGACCAACAGCGAGACATCAGGGACCTGCTCATCGAGGAAGTGAGGAGGCGAGGAACGATTCGGCCGGAGGACTTCGTCGGGACGCGGTGGAGAGTCGTGAACGGCCGAGGAACGGCGAAGTAGGAGCAGGAGCCGAACGGCGAAGGAGTCGAAGGGCGAAGGAGGCAAACCGCGAAGGAGGCAAACCGCGAAGGAGGCAAACGGCGAAGGAGGCAAACGGCGAAGGAGGCAAACGGCGAAGGAGGCAAACGGCGAAGCGGCCGAACAGCGAGAAGGGCAATTCGGAGTTCGCGCCGTTCTCGCCGTCGGTTAGTTTCGCTCCTTGTTCACTTCGCTCTCCGCCAGTTTTCGCCGTTCGCCAGTTTCGCCGTTCGCCAGTTTCGCCGTTCGCCAGTTTCGCTCTTCCCGTCTTTCGCTCTTCGACTCCTTCGCCTTTCGCCTCCTCGTGAAAGTCTTCGTCAATTCCCGTCCTCTCGATCTCCCTTCAGGTTCCTCCGCGCTCGAAGCCGTTCGGGCCTTCGATGCGAGCGAGGCCGCCGGGGTGAGTGAAGGCAGTCGCGTCGTCACCGACAGCCGCGGGCTTCCGCTGGATCCTTCCACCGTGATGAGCGCGGGTTCCATCCTCCGCGTCGTGTCTGCCCGCACCCGCTCCGCGGACGAATCGTGACGGCGAGCGTTCCAATCACGTCGGAGCTGCTCCGTCGCCTGCCGAAGGCCGAGCTGCACTGCCACCTCGACGGCTCCGTCCGTGCCGAGACGCTGCTCGAGCTGGCGCGCGAGTACAAGCAGCCGATCCCGCGCGACGACGCCGACGCGCTGCGCGAGTTCATGCGCGTCGACGATGCGCGGAGTCTCGAGGATTACCTCGCGAAGTTCGACGTCACGCTCGCCGTGCTGCAGACGGCCGAGGCGCTCGAGCGGGTGGCGTACGAGCTGGCGATCGACGCCGGGCGCGACGGCGTGCGCTACATCGAGGTGCGCTTCGCGCCGGTGCTGAACGTCCGCGGCGGCCTCTCGCTCGGCGAGGCCGTGGAAGCGCCGCTCCGCGGTCTCGAGCGCGCCGTGCGCGACGGCGGGGCTCTCGGCCGCATCATCGTCTGCGGACTTCGCCACCTGTCGCCCGATGTGTCGCTCGAGCTGGCGCGTCTCGCGGTGGCGTACAGCACGCGGGGCGTCGTGGGTTTCGATCTCGCGGGGGGCGAGCTGGGAAATCCGGCGTCGTCGCACGCGGCGGCGTTCGAGTTCGCGCAGGCGCATGACCTCGCGTGCACGTGTCACGCCGGCGAGGGGGCCGATGCGTCGTCCGTGCGCGAGGCCATTCATCGGTGCGGCGCGCATCGGATCGGCCACGCGACGCGGCTGATCGAGGACGAGGCGCTTACGCAGTACGTGAACGACCACCGCATTCCGCTGGAGATCTGCCTGACGAGCAACGTGCAGACGCGGGCGGTCGTGTCGTACGAGGCGCATCCGCTGCGGCGCTACTTCGATCGAGGGATGAACGTCGTGCTCAACACCGACAACCGTCTCATGAGCGGCACGACGCTGACCGACGAATATCTCCACGCCGCGCGTTCGCTCGACTTCACGTTCGACGAGCTCGCGCGCGTCGCGCGAAACGGATTCGCGAGCGCGTTCCTGCCGTGGGAGGAACGTTCGAAGCTCCTC
Organism: uncultured Gemmatimonadaceae bacterium; assembly: GCA_963789315.1. Taxonomy (GTDB): domain Bacteria; phylum Gemmatimonadota; class Gemmatimonadetes; order Gemmatimonadales; family Gemmatimonadaceae; genus JAQBQB01. Next base: position 42,260 of record CAWBKI010000022.1, read on the forward strand.
GCGGACTTCGACGCCGAGCTCGCGCGTCTCGGGTCGGGCGCGGCGGCGTGAGCGGACCCCCGTCCCCCTACGGCGCCGCCGAAGCGCTCGTCGCGGCCAAGGTCATTCGCGAGCAGGTGGGCGACGTCCCACCCACCGCGGCGATCGTCCTCGGCTCCGGCCTCGGACAGCTCGCCGACGAGATCGAGAACGCGACGGCGATCGACTATCGAGACGTTCCCGGCTTTCCCGGGGCGACGGTCGCCGGCCACGCCGGAAAGCTGATCGCGGGCTCGCTCCGCGGCGTGCCTGTCCTCGCTCTGGCGGGACGCTTTCACCTGTACGAGGGACACGACGCGGCGTTGGCCGGCTATCCGGTGCGCGTGGTGCACGCGCTCGGCGCGAGAACGCTAATCGTCTCCAACGCGGCGGGCGGAATAAATCGGAGTTTCGCGCCCGGCGACCTGATGCTGATCGGCGATCACATCAACTTGATGTTTCGCAATCCGCTCGTCGGACCGCTCGAGCGGGGCGACCTCCGGTTTCCCGACATGTCATCGCCGTACGATCCGGATCTCGCGACGATCGCGCGCGACGTCGCGCGGGAGCAGGGCATCGTACTCCGCGAAGGAGTTTACGCGGGCCTTCTCGGCCCTCAGTACGAGACCGCCGCCGAAGTCCGCATGCTCGGCGTGCTGGGCGCCGACGCGGTGGGGATGTCCACCGTGCCCGAGGTCATCGTCGCTCGCGCGCTGGGAATGCGCGTGCTCGGATTCAGCTGCGTGACAAATCTCGCGACCGGACTCTCGCCGATGCCGTTGACGCACGCCGACGTGCTCGAGACGACCGCCCGCGCGGCGGACGTATTCGTCCGCCTCGTTGCCGGTGTCGTCGAGCGCCTAAGGCCCTAGCGACCCCCGCCCCTCGCGCGCTGAGCGACCGGCGCAGGAAGCGCGCGCACGCGAGCCTTGAAGTCCTGGAAGGCGCGCGAGTCGTTGGTCAGCGTGCGGATGATCGCGGGATTGATCTGTGAGATCTGGGCCTGCGTGTCGTGGACGCGGTCTTCCTCGAGCGGGTGATCGGTAAAAAACGCGTCGACGCCGCCGGGACGCGCCTGCCGTTCGGCGATCAGCTTCTCGAACATTTCGGGCATGCCATTCGGGTTGAGGCCTGCACGAACCAGTTCGTCGACGCCGGCCGCATCGGCCTCGGCTTCGTCGCCGCGGCTGAACTTCGCGAAGATCAGTCCTCCGCCAACCTGGACGCCCAACCCTCCCACCCCGTTGCACACCGCCGTCAACGTGCACAAGCACCGCCGCGCCGACGTTCGCGCCCTGCATCGTTTGCATCTGCTTCACGGAGTGGCGCAGCACGACGTGGCCGATCTCGTGAGCCATCACCGACGCGAATTGATCCAAGCGGTCGGAACGTTCCGCGACGCCGCGATTGATGTAGACGTAGCCCCCGGGCAGCGCGAACGCGTTGAAGTCGTTCGTGTTCACAAGGAAGAAGTGCCAGTCCAGATCGCGTCGATTCGTCACGTGCGCCAGCGAATCGCCGAGGACCTGGAGGTATCGGTTGATCTCCGGGTCGCGGATGATCGGAAGCTGCGCGTTCACCTGTTGGGATTGCTGGGCGCCGATCTGCACCTCTTGTTGCTGCGAGATCGCGCAGGCCGACAACCCTATCGCCACCGCGGCCGTAGCGACCGCACCAAATCGTCTCATTGTTTGCGTTTCCGTCAGGCTTAAGAGTTCAATTCCGGGAGGGGCAAGACATATTCCTACCCGCCGAGCCCGCCCCCGATTCCGCACCGTCCAGTAGCGACCGCCTCCGCTCCCGCCTCCCGCCTCCCGCACCCGTTTTCGTCTAACGTGCGTCTTCTGACCCTCGCCCGCGACCTGCGTCGCCGGAAGGCCCGCGAACGACAGCAGCTGTTCGTCGCCGAAGGCGTTCGGACGGTGGAGGAGCTGGCGCGCTCGCCTCTCGTCATTCGAGGTGTGCTCGCCGCCCCTCAACTGGAAGAGACACCCAGAGGCACCGCCCTCCTCGCCGAGCTGGGCACCCGCGGGATCGCCGTCGAACGGGTGGATCACCACGAATTCGCCAGCGCGGCCGAAACCGAGTCGCCACAGGGCATTCTTGCCGTCGCCGAAGTGCCGGACAGGTCCCTGGAGGCCCTCGCGAGCCGGGCGTCCCTCCGTGTCCTGGTGCTGGACGCCGTGCAGGATCCCGGGAACGTCGGCACCATCGTCCGCACGGCCGCGGCCCTCGGCGCGGACGCGACAGTGGCTTTGCCGGGGACCGTTGACCTCTGGAACGCCAAAGTCGTCCGTAGCGGGATGGGGGCACACTTTCATCATCTATGTCTGGCTGGTACCTGGGACGGCCTGGACGCGTTCCGCCGCCAGGTCCCGTTCGACCTCTGGGCGGCGGACGCGACGGGTGAGCCCCTGTCGCATTCGACCGCCCCGCCGGCGCGCGTCGCCGTCGTGGTCGGAAACGAGGGGGGCGGCCTGTCGCCCGCGGCGCGCGAACGCGCCACCAAGCTCGTCGCCATCCCGATCGTCCAACCGGTCGACTCGCTCAACGTCGCGGTTGCCGCAGGCATCCTCCTACACGAGCTCTCGCGGTGACGCCGTCTCTTCTGGTGCAGGTGTACGCGTTCATGGTCGGCGCGTGCGTCGGATCGTTCTTGAACGTGTGCATCGTCCGCTGGCCCAACGAGCGGTCGATCGTGCGCCCGCGCTCGCGTTGCCCGAAGTGCGGCAACCAGCTGGCGTGGTTCGAGAACGTGCCGATCGTGAGCTGGCTCGCGCTGCGCGGCCGGTGCCGCTGTTGCGACGAGCCGATCTCGCCGATGTACCCCGCGATCGAACTCGTCGTCGCGCTCGGGTGGTTGATCGCGATACGGCACTTCGGCGCGACGTTCACGGCGTTCCGCGTGTCGGTCTTCGGCACCGTGCTGCTCGGCGTGGCGATGACGGATGCGCGCCACTACCTCATCCCCGACGGATTCACGCTGTTCGGGATGGTGTTCGCGCTGCTCACCGCGCTGATCGGGTTCTTCCAGAACGAAACCGGCATCTTCGCCGGACCGTACGATGCACTGATCGGCGCGTGCACCGGCGCCGGCATGATCGCCATCGTCGGCTGGCTCGGCGAAGTCGTGACCAGACGCGAGGCGATGGGCCTCGGTGACGTGACGCTGATGGCGTTCGTCGGCGCGGCGCTCGGACCGACGCGCGCGCTCATCACGATCTTTCTCGGTGCGACGCTCGGTGCTCTGGCGTTTGGTGTCGTCGTGATTCCAGTCGCGATGCTGCGGCGCGGACAGCCGCGCGAGCAGACCGAGCTGGCGCTCGGCACCGTCCCGCTGGAAACGCCGCTCGTGCCGTTCGGAGTTTTCCTTGCGCCTGCCGCGCTGCTCACGTTGTTTTGGGGCGACACGCTGCTCGCCTGGCTCGTGCGATAGGCCGCGGCCTCGTCGCCGCCATCCGCGGTCCGTGCGTCACACTAGCTTTCGCCAATGATCGGCGAATACCTGCGAAACGAAGCCGCCGGCGGTGCGCTGGCGCGATTCACGACGCGACCTGACGGCGGCCGCGCGCGCCGGCCGGCTCGAGCCCGTGCGCTGCCGCGACGACGAGGTTTCGCGCGTCATCGACATCCTGCTGCGGCACGGCAAGAACAATCCGACGCTGGTCGGGCCCGCCGGCGTCGGCAAGACGGCGATCGCCGAGGGGCTCGCGCAGCGCATCGCGTCCGAGCGCGTGCCGATCGTTCTGAAATCGGTGCGCTTGCTGTCGCTCGACCACGTCGCGCTGTTGGCCGGCACGACGTACCGCGGCCAGTACGAAGAGCGAATCCACGGCATCGTCGCCGAGACGACAGCGGCGACCGACGTGATCCTGTTCATCGACGAGTTGCACAACCTGATCGGTCAGGGGACCGCGATCGGCGCCGCGATGGACGCGGCCAACATGCTCAAGCCGGCGCTCGTGCGCGGCGATTTCCGCGTCATCGGCGCCACGACGAGCGACGAGTACGAGCGGTGGGTCGAAGGCGACCCCGCGCTCGAGCGGCGATTCCAGAAGGTCGTCGTGCGCGAGCTCGGCGAAGCCGAGACGCTCGAGATCCTCCAGGCGCGCAAGGAACGACTCGAGCGCCATCACAACGTGCTCATCTCCGACGAGGCGATCCGCGCGGCGGTGAAGCTCACCGACAAATACGTGACCGACCGGCTGCGGCCCGACAAGGTCGATCGACGCGATCGACGAGGCGTGCGCGCACATGCAGGCGGTCGTGAAATACTCGCCGCACACTGAGCAGCTCATCGAGCGGCGGATCGCCGCGCTGAAGGACATGGCGCGCACCGACAAGGAGGCGGAGGAGCGTCGCGAGAAGGACGCGCCCGCGCGCCAACCGGGCAACGCGTTCGAGCGCTTCGGCGCCGAGCTCGAGGCGTTGTTGGTTGGCGCGCCCGTGGCGACGGGACCAGGCGCCCGCGACACGAACGGCGCCGCGAGACCCTCCGTCGTTCCGCCGCTCGCCCCGATCGAGGCTGAGCTGGCGCACCAGTTGATGGAAGAGGGGATCGTCATCCGCGGACACGACATCGCGCGCGTCGTCGGTCTGATGGCCGGCGTCGAGGTGAAGTGGGACGACAACGCTCCCATTCCATGACGCGCGTCTCGACGAGACTTCCCGTGCTGTTAGTCGGCGCGTTTTCCGCGCTCGCACTCGCGTTGGCCGCCTGCCGCCGCGGCGAAGCCGCCGGCGACGGACCGTACGCCGACAAGGTCGCGGCCGACGTGCCAAAGATCGAAGCGGCGCTCGGCGTCAAGTTCAAGACGCCGCCCAAGCTCGAGCTTCGCTCGCGCGACGAGGTCCGCAAGTTCCTCGTCGACAAGCTGCAAGAGCCGGGGATGCAGAAGCAGCTCGCCAACCAGGAAGCGATCTACAAGCTGCTCGGCCTCGTGCGCGACACGATGCACCTCGCCGACTTCTACGTGAAGGTGCTCACCGAGCAGATCATGGGATTCTACGATCCCAAGACGAAGGTGCTGTACGTCGTGGACGGCGCGCCGGAGGAATACGTCGGCATCACGATCATGCACGAGCTGATCCACGCGCTGCAGGACCAGTACGCGAATCTCGATTCGCTCGAGCACATCGAGGGCGACGACGACCGTCAGCTCGCCGCGCAGGCCGTCGTCGAAGGACAGGCGACGTACGACCAGGCCTACATCATGGCGGGCGGAGGCGGCAACATCGCGGCGCAGCTCCCCGGCGGGTGGGAGTCGATTCGCCAGATGATTCGCGAGGCGCAGACGACGCAGCCGATCTTCGCGTCCGCGCCGATGGTGATTCAGGAGACGCTTCTCTTTCCGTACATCAACGGCTCCGACTTCATCCGGCGGTTCAACGCCCGCGAGAAAGGAAAGCTTCCCCTTTCCGACCTGCCGGTGTCGAGCGAGCAGCTCATGCACGACTCCGCGTACTTCACGCAGCCGCGGGACGTGCCGAGCGAACTCACGCTTCCCAAGATCCCGGGCACCGTCGACGAGAATGACTTCGGCGAGTTCGGCACGCGGCTTCTCGTCTTCGCGCATACAAAGGACCAGGACGCGTCGATTCGCGCGTCGAACGGATGGGACGGCGACCGCTACGCGCTCGTGAAGACGGCTGCCGGATACTCGCTCGCGTGGGTCACTGTGTGGGACCGTCCCGGCGACGCGGCCGAGTTCATGTCGGCGATGGATCAAGTCATGCGGGAGCGGTTCAACGTACGACCGCGAGTCACCGGGGAGCGCCGCCACTTCGACACGCCGACGCGCACGGTCGAGATGGACGTCCGCGAGATCTCCGGCCGGCCCGTCGTGCTCTACGTCGACGTACCGGCGGGCTCGCCGACGAACCTCGTCGACCTCGGCAAGGTCAAGGTCGTTCCGCGGTGACCACCGTTTCCGCGCCGCGGCCCGCCGAACCGGTTGGCCCCGCCGCGACGGCTGGTCCGCGCGCGATGCAGATCCTGCACGACGAAGCGACGCGGCAGGCGCAGCTCGACTCGATGAAGCGCCGCGCGACGCTGTTGCTCGTCGCCGCCACGGTGCTCTTCGTCGTGACGCGCGCGCTCGAGACGCGGTGGGCGTGGCTGGGCTACGTGCGCGCGACGATGGAAGCGGCGATGGTCGGCGGGCTCGCCGACTGGTTCGCGGTGACCGCGCTCTTCCGTCATCCGCTCGGCATTCCGATCCCGCACACCGCCATCGTTCCGTCGCGCAAGGACCGCGTCGGCCGCACGCTCGGCGCGTTCGTGCAGCGCAACTTCCTCTCGCGCGACGTGATCGAGCACCGCATGCGGTCGCTCGAGGTCGGGCGCAAGATCGCCGAGTGGCTCGCCGAGCCCTCCAACGCGCGGACGATCGCGCGCAGCGCCGCCGAGGCGATGAGCTCCGCGGCGCAGATGCTGCGCGACGAAGACGTGCAGGACGTCATCGACCGCAGCCTCGCGCAGCGCGTGCGGTCGATGCACCTGGCCCCGCTCCTCGGCAAGGTCCTTGGCGTCATCACCGAGGGCGACCGCCACCAGGAGCTGCTCGACGAGGTGATCGTGCTCGCGGCGCGCACCGTGAACGACAACAGCGAGCTGATTCGCCAGCGCATCGAGCAGGAGACGCCGTGGTGGATTCCGTCGGCGGTGGACGAGAAGATCTTCAAGCGAGTGCTGCGCGCGATTCAGCGCTTGTTGGGCGAGTTGAGCAAGGACCCCGACCATCCGCTGCGCGCGCGGTTCGACGACGGGCTGCGGCGGTTCGTCGACCGGCTCAACAACTCGCCCGAGCTCGCGGCGCGCGTGGACGCGTGGAAAGAGGATTTCCTCGACAACGAAGCCGCGCGACGCTTCTCGCTCTCGCTGTGGCAGGAGGCGAAGGACGCGCTGGCGCGCCACGTCGCGAACCCCGACTCGTCCGCCGCGCCCGGCGCGATCGAGCACGCCTTGACGACGTTCGGCCAGAAGGCGTCGCAGGACGACGAACTGCTGGCCAAGCTCGACGAGTTCGCGGTGAACGTCGCCGTCTATCTCGTCTCGCGATACCAGGACGAAGTCGGCGAGCTGATCGCGTCGACGGTGGCGGGTTGGGACCCGGAGCTCACGTCGCGCCGTGTGGAGCTGGCGATCGGCAGAGACCTGCAGTTCATCCGCATCAACGGAACGATCGTCGGCGGACTTGCCGGTTTGCTCATTTACGTGATCTCGTCGTTCTTCAAATAGAACGTAACTTCCACTGATTCACCGCAGAGTCGCGGAGTCGCAGAGGAACGGCCGCAGACGGCGAGCGGTGTTGCGCAACGAGCCGGGAGTTTTTGGCACAGCCGCTCGGGAAGCCGCTGGCCCGCGACGGCCTATGCCGGCACATCGAGGCATCCCGAGCGGCTTTCACAAAAACATCCGGCTCGTTGCGAGACTCACCTTGAACGCCGGGGTTGTCCTCTGCGCCTCTATGTCCTCTGCGTTCTCTGCGTCAAAAGCTTTTTCTAGTCCGACCCGACCACGGTCTCGGCCGACGGCGCAACGCGATCGGCGGGCGATGCGCCCGGGGTGATCACGGTCGTCGCTTCGGGCTCGAGATGGTCCGCCAGCTCGTTGGTGACCGGCCGCAGGAGCGCGAGGTGGAGCACCTCGTCCATCCGGTCGACGAACATGAAGTTCATGTTCTTCTTCACCTCGTCGGGCACGTCGCGCAGATCCTTCTCGTTCGCCTTGGGCATGATGACCTGGCGCAGTCCGGAGCGGTACGCGGCGAGCACCTTCTCCTTCACGCCGCCGATCTCCAGCACCTTGCCGCGCAGCGTGACCTCGCCGGTCATGGCGAGATCGCGGCGCACGGGGCGTCCGCTCAACGCGCTGGCGATCGCCAGTGACAGCGTGATGCCTGCGCTCGGGCCGTCCTTCGGGATCGCACCGGCGGGCAGATGGATGTGGAGATCGTTCTCTCGAAATACCGAATCCTCGATACCGAGTTGCGCGGCACGCGAGCGAACGTACGAGTACGCCGCATCCACCGACTCGCGCATCACGTCGCCGAGTTGGCCGGTGACCGTCATGCGGCCGCTGCCCGGCATGCGCAGCGCTTCGATCAGCATGATGTCGCCGCCGGTGGACGTCCACGCCAGTCCGGTGACGACGCCGACCTCCGGAGTCTTCTCGGCTTCCTCGGCGGCGTAGCGCGGAATGCCGAGCACGTCCTCGACCTTTTCCACGTCCACGACCCACGCGCCCTCTTCACCCTCCGCCTTTGCGCGCGCGCGCTTGCGCATGATCGCCGCGAGGTTGCGCTCGAAGTTTCTGAGCCCAGCCTCGCGCGAATAGCGGTTCGAGATGAACGAGAGCGACTCGTCGGTGAACTGGAGATCCTTGTCGGTGATGCCGTGCTCCTCGAGCAGCCGCGGCAGCAGATAGCGCCACGCGATCTCGACTTTCTCCTCGATCGTGTAGCCCGCGATCTTGATGATCTCGAGCCGGTCGCGCAGCGGGGCGGGGATGTCGAACAGGTTGTTCGCGGTGCAAATAAACAGGCACTGCGACAGGTCGAACGGAAGATTCAAGTAGTGGTCGACGAACGAGTTGTTCTGGCTCGGGTCGAGGACCTCGAGCATCGCCGCCGTCGGGTCTCCGGATGGACCTCCACCCGACATTTTGTCGATCTCGTCGATCATCAGCACCGGGTCCTTCACCGCGACGCGGCGAAGCGCCTGGATGACAAGCCCCGGCATCGCGCCCACGTACGTCCGGCGGTGACCGCGAATCTCGGCTTCGTCGCGCACGCCGCCGACTGAAATCCGGTAGAACTCACGGCCGATCGACTTGCCGATCGCCGCGCCGAGCGACGTCTTGCCCGTACCCGGCGGTCCGACGAAGCAGAGAATCGGTCCGTGCGGGTCGCCGCCGCGCAGCTTCCGCACGGCGAGGTACTCGATGATGCGCTCCTTGGCCTCGTCGAGTCCGTAGTGCCGGTCGTCGAGAGCGTTCTCGACCTTCTTGAGGTCGATCAGCTCTTCCCCCGTGCGCTTGTTCCACGGCAGCGAGAGTATCCAGTCGAGGTACGTGCGCACGACGTGATATTCGCTCGACGCGGGCGAGAGCATGCGCAGGCGTTCCGTCTCGCGCCGGGCTTCCTGTCCGACTCGTTCGGGGAGCTTCGCGTCGTCGATCTTCTTGAGAAGATCGATCGCCTCTTTTTCGCCGGGGTCGGCCTCGCCGAGCTCCGCCTGAATGGCGCGGAGCTGCTGCCGGAGATAGAACTCGCGCTGGTGCTGCTCGATCTTGATCTCCGTCTGCTTCTTCACGTCCTCCATCACGCGGGCGCGCGCGACCTCGCGCTCGAGGCGCGAGAGGATGAAGCGCAGCCGCTGGCCGACGTCGAGGCGCTGGAGGACTTCGTCCTTGTCGGCGATGCGGAGGTTCATGTTCGTCGCCGCGAGGTCGGCGAATCGCCCCGGATCGGAGACGTTCATCTTGAGGATCGCCGGCACCTCGTCCGGAATCCGCTCGACCAGCTCGGCCAGTGTCTCCGCCGACGACACGACGCGCGCGACGAGGTCGTCGAGCTCGCTCGGGTCGGCGGGCGTCTCCCGCGCCGCGCGCACGTTCGCGATCGGATACGGTTCGAGCTGAACCATCTCGTCGATGACGATGCGGCGCAGTCCCTGGAGCGTGATCTGCACGGTGTCGCCGGGCAGGTTGATCCGCTCGTGGACGCGGGCCGCCACACCGACGCGTCCGCGGAAGCGCTCGTTGTCGATCGGTTCGTCGTGGTCGCCGCTGGCGACGACCAGCGCCACGATCAACCCGGACTGCTCGTTCGAACGGAGGAGCGAGAGGTTTTCGGGCGCGCCCATCTGGACGGCGATCGTGCCCAGTGGATAGACGATTGTGGATCGGAGCGCCATCAGCGGAAGTGACGGCGGCAGCTCCGATTTGAGGATGTCGTCCTTGCGCTGGGTCTTGGCCATGGCGGGCGGGGGGACCTGGGGGCTGGACAGCCTGACAGCTAGACGGCCTGACAGCTGTCCAGCCGTCACGCTGTCGAGCCGTCAAGCCGCTAATCAACCGCGGCTAAGTATAACAGCCCAAACTCGATAGCGCACCGTGACTTGCTTGAACGAACCGACCCTCTCGGCTATCTTTCACAGTCTATGTTCGACGAGCTTTCCGAAAAACTGGAGGCAACGTTTGCCCGGCTGCGAGGCCGGGGCGTCCTCACCGAAGCTGACATCAAAGAGGGGCTGCGCGAGGTTCGCCGCGTGCTCCTCGAGGCCGACGTCAACTTCCAGCTGACGCGCGAATTTCTCGAGCGCGTCGAAAAGAAAGCGGTCGGCGTCTCGCAACTCCGCACCGTCTCCCCTGGCCAGCAACTCGTCAAGATCGTCTACGACGAGCTCGCCGCCATGCTCGGCGAGACGCGCGAGGGACTCAAGCTCAGCTCCGTCCCGCCGACGATCGTGATGATGGTCGGGCTTCAGGGATCTGGAAAGACGACGACCGCCGCGAAGCTCGCGCGCAAGCTCAAAGCCGAAGGCCGGCAGACGCGACTCGTCGCGTGCGACGTCTACCGGCCCGCCGCCATCGACCAGCTCGAGACGCTCGGCACGCAGCTCGACGTGCCCGTCTACTCCGACCGCTCGACGCAGGACGTCGTGAAGATCGCCAAGGCGGGGATCGAGGCGTCGCGCCGCGGGCGCGACCGCGTGGTCATCATCGACACCGCCGGCCGTCTCCAGATCGACGACGACATGATGGCCGAGCTGGAAAAGCTCAAGGCGGCGATCCATCCGGACGAGATCCTGCTCGTCGCCGACGGCATGACCGGGCAGGACGCGGTGAAGATCGCGCAGGGGTTCGACCAGCGGCTCAACATCACGGGCGTCATCCTCACGAAGCTCGACGGCGACGCGAGGGGCGGCGCGGCCCTGTCGATCTATGGGGTGACGAAGAAACCCATCAAGTACATTGGCGTCGGCGAGAAGTCCGACGCGCTGGAAGAGTTTCATCCCGACCGCATGGCCGGCCGCATTCTTCAGCAGGGCGACATCGTGTCGCTCGTCGAGAAGGCGCAGGGCGCGTTCGACGCCGAAGAGTCCAAGCGCCTGGAGAAGAAGGTCCGCAAGGAAGGCATGGACCTCGGCGACTTCCTCACGGCCATGAAGCAGATCGAGCGCCTCGGCCCCCTCGAGGGCCTGCTCAAGATGCTCCCCGGCGTGAACGGGAAGATGCTCAAGCAACTCAAGGCCGCGGACCCCAAGCGCATGCGTCACCTCGAAGCGATCGTCCTGTCGATGACGCTCGAGGAACGCAAACACCCCGAGCTCATGAACGGCTCGCGCCGGGCGCGAGTGGCCAAAGGCTGCGGCAGGCCGATCAGCGAGGTGAACCGGCTGCTCGAGCAGTTCCGCGAGATGCAGAAGATGATGAAAAAGGCGGGGAACCTGCCTGGTGGGGGAGGGAAGTTCCGGCCGAATATGTTTGGAGCCAGGTAAAGGTGCGTGACGGCCTTGGCCGAATGGCGTTGATCGCGGGAGCAAGACTGCAGTAGGCAGGCGGCAGCATCAGTCGGCGGGGGAAGGCAGCAAGCGTAGTTTCCTGTCGCCAACGCCTGTCGCTAACGCCTAGAGTGGCAGTTACGCGGGCAGATCGCGTTTAGTGCGAGCTATACCTAGTCGCCTGTAGGTGGGAGTTTGCAGTTGTCGTCCCGGGTGCGGCCGCCGTCCGGCGGTTTCGCGATGAGCCCGGCGTAGTTCATGAACCCTGATGAGGAATCACAAATGTCCGTCAAGATCCGCCTCCGCCGCACCGGCCGCAAAAAGCAGCCGCTCTTCCGCATCGTGATCGCCGATTCGCGCAGCCCGCGCGACGGGAAGTTCATCGAGGTCGTCGGGCAGTATGCGCCTCGCCAGGGTGAGAACGCGCTGAACCTCCAGGCCGACCGCGTCAACCACTGGCTCGACAACGGCGCGCAGCCCACCGACACGGTGCGCTCGCTGCTTCGACGCGCCGGCGTCCTCAAGTCGCGCCACGAAGCGCGCCTCGGACGCGAGCGTTCGGCCGCGGCCGTTCCGCTGGCCGAACAGAAGGACACCGGAACGGCGTAACAGCCGCTCGTCTGTGGGCACGCCGCGCGAAACGGCGCCGATAATCGTCGGCAGGGTTCGCAAGGCGCACGGCGTGCGCGGCGACCTCGTCGTCGAGCCGCTGACCGACGACCCCGACGCCGTCTTCTCGGCGGGGCGTCGCCTGCTCGCGGGCACGACGACCGGCGACCCGGCACGCGACGGCGGCGAGCTGCACATCGCCTCGGCGAATCCGTTCAAGGGTGGCTTCATCGTCCACTTCACCGAGATCGGCGACCGCGACGTCGCCGACAAATGGCGCGAGCGATTTCTGCTCTTGCCCGCCGACGAGCTTCCGGGATTGGGCGAGGGCGAGGTCTACGTCCACGATTTGCTCGGCATGCGCGTCGAGCTGGCGTCGGGTGCGCCGGTCGGATCCGTCGCCGAGACGTACGAACTGCCGCAGGGTCTCGCGCTCGAGGTCGCGCGCGAGACCGGCGGTTCGGTGCTGATTCCGTACGACCGCATCGTGACGAGCGTCGACCGCGAGCGCCGCGTGATTCGCATCGATCCACCCGATGGACTCCTCGATGACTGAACCCGGCGAGACTGACGTCGGCGCGCGCGTCGGCGCCGCTCCGGTTGAACGTCGTCACGATTTTCCCGGAGTTTTTCGCCGGACCGCTGTCCCTCAGCATTCCCGCTCGCGCGCGCGCCGCCGGCGCGGTCGACTATCGCGTCGTCGACTCTGCGCGATTTCACGCACGACCGGCATCGCACCGTCGACGATTATCCGTACGGCGGCGGCGCCGGGATGGTCATGAAGCCCGAGCCGTTCTTCGAGGCGGTGGAGTCGCTGCAGGTGTCGGCGCCGATCGTCCTGATGTCGGCGCGCGGCCGGCGATTCACGCAGGCGGACGCGAATCGCTTCGCCGCCGGCGCCGAGTTGACGCTGCTCTGCGGCCACTACAAGGACGTCGACCAGCGCGTCGCCGACTTTCTCGCCACCGAGGAGTTGTCCGTCGGCGACTTCGTGCTGAGCGGCGGCGAGCCGGCGGCACTCGCCGTGATCGACGCCATCGTCAGGCTTCTCCCCGGCGCAATGTCCGACCTGGAGAGCGCGCGAAGCGATTCATTCTTCGACCGCGACCTGAGCGCCCCGAGCTACACGAGGCCTCCCGACTATCGCGGACACACGGTGCCCGAGATCCTGCTTTCCGGCGACCACAAGAAGATCGAGGCATGGCGACGCGCCGAGGCCGAGCGCCTCTCGCGCGTGCGCCGCGAGCGATAGGAGATGGGGACGCGAGTCGGGATCGCCGTGATGATCGTCGCCGCGTTCGCCGCGTTCCTCCCCGCGATCCGCGCGCCGTTCGTGTTCGACGACGTCGGGAGCATCCCCGGCAATCCGACTATCGAACACGTTTTTCCGCTTTCGACTTCGTTGAACCCACCGCCGCGGGTCGCCGTCTCGGGGCGACCCGTCGTCAATCTGTCACTCGCCGTTGATCACGCGATGAGCGCGTCGCTCGGCCTCGACGCGGAATCGGAGACGCTCGTCTACCGCGTGACGAACGTGCTGCTCCACGTCCTCTGTGGGTTGCTCCTCTTCGGCGTGATTCGGCGGACGATGTCGCTCGCGAGGCTCGGCGCGTGGGCGAACTCGAGCGCGGACACGGTCGCGTTGGTTTCGACAGCGACTCTGGCTCGTGCACCCGATCCAGAGCGAAGCGGTGGACTACGTCATCCAGCGGACGGAGCTCCTCGTCTCGGCGCTGCTATCTCGCGACGTTGTATGCGTCGATTCGCGCGTGGGATGCGCCGACGGCGCGCCGCCGAACGGCGTGGATGGTGGGCGGCGTCGCCGCGTGCGCCGTCGGGATGGCAAGCAAGGAAGTGATGGCCACGGCGCCGTTCGTCGTCGCGTTGTACGACCGCGCCTTTCGCGTTTCCTCCTGGCGCGAGCTCGCGAACGATCGCGCGCGGCGCTGGTTCTACGGTGGCCTTTTCGCGACGCTGGCGCTCTTGGCCGCCCTCATCGCCGGCGGCGGGCGCGCCGATTCCGTGGGATTCGGTCTCGGGCTCCCTTGGTATTCCTATCTCTACAGCCAGGGTTGGGCGATCGCGCACTATCTCCAATTGCTCGTCTGGCCCACCGACCTTCGGCTGGACTACGGCTCGGCGCCCGTCCGCGGAATTGGAGGGCTCGTCGGCGGTTTGATCGTTCTGGCGGTCGGCGGCGGGACTATCGTCGTCGCGATCAGACAGAAGCGATGGTGGCTGGCATTTCTCGCCATCTGGTTTTTCGCCATCATCGCGCCGTCGTCGAGCATCGTTCCCATCCGGACGGAGATCGCGGCCGAGCGGCGGGTCTATCTCGCGTGCGCGGCCGTCATCGTCGGAGCCGTCGTCGCGGCGGGGTACGCGTTGCGCTCGCGTCGCCGGACCTTCATCGGCGGTTCCGTGGCCGTCGCGGCGCTGCTTCTCGTCGTGACCGTACGTCGCAGCACACTCTACGCGAATCCGGAGGCGTTGTGGCGCGACGCTCTCGCCAAACAGCCTGAGAACGCGCGCGCGTACGACAACCTGGCCGCGGTCATCTACAAAAAGGACCGCGGGCGCGTCGGCGAGGCGGATTCGCTCTGGATCCGAGCGATGGCGCTCGATTCCACCTACATGCCGGCATGGTCGAACCTGGCTCAGGTCCGCGTCGACCAGGGACGCGTCGCCGACGCGCGGGCTCTGCTCGAGCATTCTGTGCGGATCAACCCCGACAATGTCGACGCGACCCGCCGGCTCGGCGGCCTCCTCGCTGCGCAGGGCGACACAAAGTCGATCTCGTATCTCGAACGCATGGCGAGCTCGCCCGACACGACCGACGAATTGTTCGTCGCACTCGGGCAGGCGTACGTCGACGCGAATCGCCTCGATGACGCGGCGACCGCCCTCCGACGCGCGCTCGCGCTCAATCCGCGCCGCGCCGACGCCGCCGCGCTGCTCGGCGGACTGCTCGCGCAACAGGGCGCGATGGCGGATGCGCTGCCGTACCTCGCCAGCGCCGCGGCCAACGGCGATCGCAACCCGATGACGTTCGCGCTGCTCAGCCTTGGCTACGCGCAGGAGCATCGCGTCGACGAATCCGTGAGCGCCGCGAGCCAGGCGGCGATCCTGGGCGGCTCCAATGCGCAGGTGTACATGACGATCGGCCGAGCGATGATGGGCGTCGGGCGCGCGGATGAGGCGGATGCGTATCTGACGGAGGCGACCCGAATTGCCCCGAACGACCCGGAGGCGATCACTCGCCTCGGCTTGCTTCGGGCTGCGAAGGGCGAAATGGGGCCAGCCGTGGAGCTGTTCAGGCGGGCCCTGAGAGTCGCGCCGGGCTATCCGCCCGCGGTTCAGGCCCTGGCAAAGGCCGGAGTCAGGTAACAGGCCGAGCGGTCCAGAGGCGCCAGTGGCGCTAAATAGGGCTCCCGCTTACAATTCCCTGTCTCTACCAGAAGTTTTCCAGGTCGGCCCCCGGGTGCCGATTTCCCCGGACTCCAGCGCCGAGTGCCCACATGCATGCTTTCATCGAAACCCAAAAAGAGTGGCTCCGCGACGTGCCGCCGTTCCGTCCCGGTGACACCGTCCGCGTCAACGTTCGCGTAAAGGAAGGCGAGAAGGAGCGCATCCAGGCCTTCGAGGGAGTCTGCATCGCGCGCCGCGGCAGCGGCGTCAGCGAGACCTTCACGGTTCGCAAGATCTCCAACGGCGTCGGCGTCGAGCGCATCTTCCCGGTGCACAGCCCGATGCTCGCCGAAGTGAACGTCATTCGCCGGGGACGCGTCCGTCGCGCCAAGCTCTACTACCTGCGCCACCTCACCGGCAAGGCGACGCGAATTCGCGAAAGGAAAACGCACATCGCTGTTCCAGAAACCGGCACGCCCGAGTAGGGCGGCCCTGCGATGGGACGCGATCGGTGGAAGCCGATCGAACGCGATCTCCGGCAGACGGCCGGTCCGCTGATCGCCGGTGTTGACGAAGTGGGACGGGGCCCCCTCGCGGGCCCCGTTGTCGCATGCGCTTGCATCATGCCGCCCGGCGAGCGCGCCATCCGCGGTGTGAACGACTCCAAGCAGCTCACAGCGGCCGAGCGCGAAAAGCTGGTGGTCAAAATTCGCGAGCGTGCCGTCTGTATATCGGTCGGCGCCGCCTCGGTGCGGGAGATCGACCGCATCAACATCTACCACGCCACGGTGCTGGCGATGCGACGCGCGCTCACGCGGCTCAGCCAACGGCCGCACCACGTGCTCATCGACGGCAAGCCGATCCGCACGCTTGGCATCGAGCACACCGCGATCGTCGGCGGCGACGACGCGTGTTACTCGATCGCGTGCGCGTCGATCGTCGCGAAGGTCACGCGCGACCGTTTGATGCATTCGCTCGCGCCGCGCTATCCGAATTACCGGTGGGAGACCAACGTCGGCTACGCGACGGCGGCGCACCTCGAGGGACTCGGCGCGGCCGGCCTCACGCCGCACCACCGCCGATCGTTCGTGCCGGTCCGACAGCTCTCGCTGGACTTCAGCGGAGGGCTCGCCGACCTGGACGGCGCGCCGGGCGAGCGCGTCGAGGTCGACGTCGCGGCGCTGTCGTTGCTCGTCGCAGCCGATCTCGACACGTCCGCCGAGCTGCGATAGGGAACTCGGCCGCGCGCGTTTTGCGGCGTGGCGCCATTCGTGTTCGAAACGGCTCCTTCTTGCGCCCTTCGTGAGCCGCGCGTACAATCGCTCGCGCGCTCTCCCGAATCCCACTCCCCACCGGGCTCCCGTCTTTTCGCTGCCTCGAGCCCTGCAGCGGCCGTGTCTTGCCGTGATGAGTCAGTGACGCCGGGATGAGTTGACCTCGACTTTTCGGTTCAGCTGCACGCTAGATCGTCGTCGACGGCACGGGACAATTCCATGATCTCCATCGAGGGCCGGATGCTTCGAGCCCCTTAGCGGTTTTGCGCACCGCGCCACCGGCGCGGGCGTTTTTTGACGCACACCCTGTCCACCACCAGGAGAGCGTTGTCATGAGCACAGTCGCAAGAGGTCATTCCGGCCGTTGGCTGTCACCAGCCCTCGGACTCTCGCTGCTCGTCGCGCCGTTGGGCGTCCGCGCCCAGCAGGCGGTCATCACCGGCCGCGTGTCGGCCGCCGAGTCGAACGAAAACCTCGCCGACTCGCGCGTGATGATCGTGAACTCGAGCACGGTCACGCAGACGAACTCCGAGGGGCGCTACACGTTCCGCAACGTTCCGACCGGAACGATCGAAGTCCGCGTGATCCGCGTCGGCTACCAAGAGCAAAAGAAGTCGGTGACCGTCGCTCCGGGCGTGTCGGTGACGCTCGACTTCTCGATGAAGGCGGCGGTGATCCAACTCCAGGAAGTGGTTACCACGGCGACGGGTGACCAACGCAAGGTGGAGATCGGGAATTCGCTGTCGACGATCAGCGCGCCGCAGCACGTCGAGCAGAGCGTCGTGTCGAACATGGCTGACCTCCTCGTCGGGAAGGCGCCGGGGGTCATCATGTCTCCGCCCAACATGAGCGGCTCGGCGCCCGTGATCCGAATCCGCGGGTTGAACTCGCTCAGCCTCGGCAACGCGCCGATCATGATCGTCGACGGCGTGCGGTTTTTCTCGAGCTCGATCAGCCCGGGTGTCGGCGGGACGAACGAAAGCTTCATGAACACGCTCTCGCCCGAGGAGATCGAGGACGTCGAGATCGTGAAGGGGCCGTCGGCGGCGACGCTGTACGGCACCGACGCGGCCAACGGCGTCATCGTCGTGACGACGAAGAAGGGGCGCGCCGGGTCGTCGCGGTGGAACTGGTTCGCGTCCACTCAGCGCGTC
This sequence comes from uncultured Gemmatimonadaceae bacterium, assembly GCA_963789315.1. Classification (GTDB taxonomy): domain Bacteria; phylum Gemmatimonadota; class Gemmatimonadetes; order Gemmatimonadales; family Gemmatimonadaceae; genus JAQBQB01. The sequence continues at coordinate 60,231 of CAWBKI010000022.1, forward strand.
GAAGACCGCAACAACTATCCGGCGACCTACGCGCTGTGGGGGCACAACCCCACCACCGGCAAGGTCGCCCGTTGCGAGCTGGCGACGATGACGCCGACGACTTGCGTCGTGGACAGCACGACGTCGTTCGACCTGTCGGCGACGCCGGGGATCACGCCGATCGCCAACGGCATGAACACGAATTATGGCGGACAGGTCTCCGGCGGCAGCGAGGCCGTTCGCTACTTCGTGGCGGCCGACCTGTTCAATGAAGTCGGGCCGTACAAGATGCCGGACTTCGCGCAGCAGTGGCTCGCCGACACGGCCAAGTCGAGCGTCCGCGACGAGTGGATCCACCCCGAGGCGTTCCAGCGGCAGAACATCCGCGCGAACGTCAGCGCGAGCGTCTCGCCCAAGTTCGACGTCAACATCTCGACCGGTTTCTCGAAGTCGGACCAGCGCCTGCCGCAGGTGGACAACAACGTGAACGGCATCGGCGGCATGATGTATTTGACGTACGGCACCAATCACGCCGGCTTGGACTACAACCCGGTCGGCTCGCTTGGCGAGGCCCTCAACGGCTACGCGAGATGGACGCCGGCGTCGGCGTTCCAGTTCGTGAACGAGACCGGCATCCAGCGAATAACGGGGAGCGCCGACGCGCAGTGGCGGCCGCTCAGCTGGTTGCAGAACCAAGCGGTCGTCGGCATCGACCTGGCCGACCAGATCTATTTCTCCATCTGTCGGTTCACCGAGTGCCCGGCATTCGGCTCCAACCGCGCCGGTTTCGTGAACGATGAGCACGACAACAACCGCGCGTTCACGGTGAAGCTCGTGAGCAACGCGTCGTGGAACGCCAGACCTTCGCTGAACCTCAAGACGACAGGCGGCGTGGACTACCTGAACAACGAGGGCGATTTCGCCAGCGCCAGCGGCAGCACGCTGCCTCCAGCGGCGCAGACGATCGGCGCGGGCGCCGTGAAGGGCGCATCCGACGGCCAACAGAGCGTGACGAAGACCCTCGGCGTCTACGTACAGGAGCAGGCCTCGATCCGCGACCGCATGTACCTGACCGCGGCCGTGCGGTCGGACCAGAACAGCGCGTTCGGAACCAACTTCCAGCGCGTCTTCTATCCGAAGGTGAGCCTCTCGTGGATCATCTCCGACGAGGCGTTCTTCCCGAAGTGGAGCTTCGTCAACCAGTTCCGCCTGCGCTCGGCGTACGGCCAGTCAGGCGTGCAACCGGGGGCGACCGACGGGCTGCGTCGCTTCACCACGGCCACCGTCGCCATCGCGAATGTCGATACGCCCGGACTGATCGAGAACGCCCTCGGCAACCCGAACCTCAAGCCCGAGACGTCCGGTGAGTTCGAGGGTGGCTTCGAAACGCGCGTGTGGGGCAACCGCGCCAACATCGACTTCACCTACTACAACAAGAAGACGAAGGACGCGCTCATCTCGCTGCCGATCGCGCCCTCGGCGTCCCCGTCGGCGACGAGCGTTCGCACGAACCTCGGCGGCGTGCAGAATTCCGGTCTCGAGGCGCAGATCAACGCCACGCTGGTCGACACGCGGCGGTTCGGCTGGGACATGACCGTCTCGGCGTCGCACAACAGCAACAAGGTCCTGTCGCTCGGCGTCGATCCGGCGGGCAATCCCAACAAGACGATCGGCACCGGCAGCACTCGCGATTCGGTCGGCTTCCCGGTGAACGGCGTCTTTCTGCGGCCGTATCACTTCACCGACGCGAACGGCGACGGCATCGTCCAGACGACCGAGCTCACGGTCGACACGGGCGTCGTCTATCGCGGGTACTCATTCCCGCGCGACCTGCTTTCCATTCAGAATGGAATCGACCTGTTCGCGCGCAAGCTGCGCGTGCAGGCGATGATCGACTACAAGGGCGGGTTCAACCTCTTCAATAGCACGTGGCAGTTCTTCTGCCAGCAGGCGCCGCAGGCGTGCCAGGAGAACGAGATCGCGTCGACGCCGTTGTGGCGGCAGGCGCGGGCCGTGGCGAACCTCTACGGAACGACCGTGAACGGCACCAAGTTCACGTCGCCCGGCGGCTATTGGGAGAACGGCCAGTTCTGGCGGCTGCGCGAAGTGTCCGCGTCGTTCTCGCTGCCGAACACCTGGGCGAGCCGTCTCCGCGCGCGCGACGCGAGCTTCGTGCTCGCCGGCCGCAATCTGCACGTCTGGACCAAGTACACCGACATCGATCCGGAAGCGAATTACTCGACCGGCGACGTCCAGACCGATTTCATCACCACTGGTCCGGCGTCGTACTTCGAATTCCGGGTCAACCTCCACTACTAACCGACGAGGACGACTTCACATGATGAATCGCACGAATCGCCCTCGATGGGCATCGATCGCGGCCGTCGCCGCGGTCGCCGTCGCGACGGGCTGCGACTGGAAGGAGGAGTTGCTGGCGCCGCAGAATCCGAGCGTCATCGACCCGGCGTCGGTGAATTCGCCCGCCGCCGCCGAGGCGGTGCGCGTCGGCGCGTTCGGCCGTCTCAAATCGATCACGGCCGGCAGCGAAAGCATGTGGCTCTACGGCGGCCTGCTCACCGACGAATGGAAATCGAGCGACACCTTCTCGCAGCGGAACGAGACGGACCAGCGCTCGGTGCAGACGAACAACGCCAACGTCCAGACCGCGTACACGACGGTCCAGCAGGCGCGCGGATTCATCCGGACGGCCATCGACCTGCTCAACAAGTACACGCCCGATTCGACGCGCAACATCGGCCAGATGTACATGGCGGCCGGTTTCGACGAGCTCACGATCGCCGAGAATTTCTGCAGCGGCGTGCCCGAGACGTACACGAACAACGGCGTCTACCTATACGGACCGCAGCTCACCACGGACTCGATCTTCAAGCGCGCGGCGTTCTTCTTCGACAGCGCGCTGGCGCGGAGCAACACCGCCAACGATCCGCTGTCAGTGGCGCAGAAGCAGGCGCTGCTCGTCATGCGCGCGCGGGTGCTCGTGGACCAGGGCCAGTTCGCGAACGCGGCGGCGCTCGTTCCCGTCAGCGCGGTGCCGACCAACTTCCAATACCTGCTCACGTTCGACCAGACGACCGGCGACAACCAGCTCTGGAGTCTCAACATCAGCCAGGGGCGCTACACGGTCGGCGACAGCGTCGACGCCACGGGCGTGGTGAAGAACGCGCTGCCGTTCGCGTCGTCAGGCGATCCGCGCGTGGCGGCGGTGAACACGAAGAAGGTGGGCTTCGACGGCACGACTGGGCTGTTCAGCCAGGGCACCTTCGCGCAGCGCACCGACCCCGTTCCGTTGGTCTCCGGCATCGACGCGCGGCTGATCGAGGCCGAGGCGAAGCTCAACGCGAACGACTTCGCGGGGATGATGACGATCCTCAACGCGCTGCGGACGGGCGGCCAGAAGCTGGGGAACCTGAACGTCGCCGCGATGGCGGCGATCGCGACGACGCCGGCGACGAAGGATTCGGCGGCGACGCTGTTCTTCCGCGAGAAGGCGTTCTGGACGTTCGGCCGCGGACAGCGACTATCGGACGAACGGCGGCAGGTGCGTCAGTATGGAAGGACGCAGGACCAGGTGTTCCCCGTGGGTCCGTTCTTCAAGGGATCGTCGTACGGGACGGACGTGAACTTCCCGGTGACGGACAACGAGAAGACGAACCCGAATTTCCAGGGGTGTCTCGACCGGAAGGCGTAGATGGGCGGACCGGTGGACCGGTAGACCGGTAGACCGGTAGACCGGAAACGAAGCAGATTCAGTGGCCGCCGCTCGCTCCAGACTCCGGAGCGAGCGGCGGTTTTTTTGTCTGGCCCAGTCACGTCAGGGACGGGCCGCCTTGCGTGCGCGCTGCCAGGGGGGCAAATTCTGGGGCTGAGCCGCGGGATTTGTCCCACCCCGAGCGGCGCGAGGCCAGGCCAAGTCAGGACGTTTTATCGTCCCGTCCCGTGCTTCGGGAACGCGGACGAACGATTCGAGGTTTGTCTCCGCGCGCAGTACGGTCGGTCCCTTCGGAATATCGTATACAATGTCCCGCAGGATACGTGGGGACAGAAGCTTAGCGCGCTTTCGCAAATAACTATTTGTGGTCGCATCCCATGTGACGCCTCGGCGGCACCATGGGTTAGATCGTCGAGCCAGTCCCTCCCTGCGCCGATCCCTGTCGTCGCACGGGCGCTGGCCGTTGATGACGCAGGGCGCATCTCGAGAGGTGCGGCAGGGCCAAGTACCCCGCTGTTCGAAGTCCGTTCATGGACGTCGTGGACGCACGTGTAGTTCAAACTCCCCAAGGGGCGAACCAAATGCGATTGACTCCCTCGAAGCGCGCAGGGTCCGGACTCGTTCCGATCCTGGCAGCTGCCACCCTCTTCGCGATGCCCGCCGTCGTGAGGGCGCAAGGCACCATCACGGGCCGTGTGGCGACTGCGGAAACGAACGAGGCGCTCAGCGATGCGCGCGTCATGGTGGTGAACACCAGCCTGATCGTGCCGACCGGCGCCGACGGCCGCTACACCATCCGCAACGCGCCGACCGGCAACCTCGAAGTGCGCGTGCTTCGCGTCGGCTACCAGGAACAAAAGAAAGCGGTGGCCGTGAGCGCCGGCGCTTCGGTGACGGTCGACTTCCAGATGAAGCAGGCGGTCGTCCAACTCCAGGAGATCGTGACGACGGCGACGGGCGATCAACGCCGCGTCGAGTTGGGGAACTCCGTTGCGACCCTCGGAGACGTGGGCAACAAGGTCGAGACAACCCCGATCACCAACATTGGTGATCTGCTGGTCGCCAAGGCGCCTGGCGTCGTGGTGCTCCCCGGTCCCATGACCGGTTCGGCGCCGATCATCCGCATCCGCGGCCTCAACTCGCTCGCGACGAACGGCAGCGGCATCAGCAACGCGCCGATCTACATCGTCGACGGCGTCCACATCGGCACCGGCAACATCAACCTCGGCACCGGCGGCACGCAGGCGAGCTTCCTCAACGACCTGGACCCGAACGAGATCGAAGACGTCGAGATCGTGAAGGGACCGTCGGCCGCGACGCTGTACGGCACGAACGCGTCGAACGGCGTCATCGTCATCACGACGAAGAGGGGACGCGCCGGATCGACGAAGTGGACATGGTACGGTGAAGGCGGCGGCGTCAGCGATCGCAACTCGTATCCGACGACGTACGCGTCGTGGGGACACGACTCGACCAACAAGCTCACGCGCTGCACGCTGGTGAGCGAAAGCCAGAAAGGGTGCTTCCTCGACAGCCTCACGTCGTACAACGTGCTCATGAATCCGGTGACGTCGCCGCTCCACCTCGGGCACCACGACGGCTACGGCATGAACGCGAGCGGCGGTTCGGATCAGGTCCGGTTCTTCGTCAGCGGCGACCTCGGCAACGAGACGGGCCCGATCTTCATGCCGCAGTTCGCGCGGCGCACGCTCGACTCGCTCGGCACACCGGCGAAGGACGAGTGGATCAACCCCGAGGCGTACCAGCAGTACAGCATGCGCGCCAACCTGAGCGCCTCGTTCTCGCCGAAGTTCGACTTCAACGCGAACGCCGGCTTCTCGAACCTGAACCAGCGCATTCCGCAGACCGACAACAACACGTTCAGCTTCATCTACAGCGCGCTGAACAACCCGGGCTTCAACCACGACGGACCGGCGTCGAGCGCCGGCCTCGGCTACACGGAAGCCCAGGTGGTCGACAACGCCTCCAAGACGGCCGTGTACCGCAACGGCTACGGCGGGTTCAGCCCCGCCCAGACGTTCCAGTTGTACAACACAAACGGCACGCAGCGCTTCATCGGTTCCGGCGACGCGACATGGCGGCCGTTCTCGTGGATGAACAACCAGGCGACGGCCGGCGTCGACCTCGCCGACAACGTGTTCGTCGGCATCTGCCGCTTCGCCGAGTGCCCCAACTCCGGAACGCTTCGACAAGGGCGCATTCAGGACACGCAGACCAACCTGCGCAACTTCACCGGCAAAATCACGAGCAACATGACGTGGCAGGCCACGCAGAGCATGAACTTCAAGACGACGCTCGGCGGTGAGTACGGCCAGTCGGAACAGGATGGCGTGAACGACAGCGGCACCAACTTGCCGCCGGGCGCTCAGACGGTGAACGCGGCCGCGGTCGTCTTGGGCGGCAACACGCTGCAGACGACGACAAAGATTCTCGGCTACTACGCGCAGGAGCAGGCATCGATTCGTGACCGGCTCTTCCTCGTCGTCGCCGCGCGTACCGACCAGAACAGCGCGTTCGGTACGAAGTACCAGCGCGTCATCTACCCGAAGGCGAGCGTCTCGTACATCATCTCGGACGAGAGCTTCTTCCCGCACTTCGATTGGCTGAACCAGCTCCGCCTGCGCGGCGCGTACGGCGCCTCGGGCAACCAGCCGGGCAGCACCGTGGCGCTCCAGACCTTCCAGTCGGCGACCGCCAACATCGCGACGGCGGGTGGCGTCAGCGGCACCGACACGCCGGGCCTCGCGGCCAACGCCCTCGGCAACGCCCTGCTCAAGCCGGAGCGGTCGACCGAGACCGAGCTTGGATTCGAGACGAGCGTGTTGAACAACCGCGCCCATTTCGATTTCACGTATTACAGCAAGAACACGAAGGACGCCCTCGTCGCCGCGCCGATCGCCGCGTCCTCGGGCGCGTCGACGCTTGTCGGTCGTCAAGAACCTGGGCGGCGTGGGCAACAGCGGCATCGAAGCAACCCTCACGACGACGCTCATCGATCGCCGCGAGCTCGGTTGGGACCTCACGCTGTCCGGCTCGCACAACTCGAACAAGATCAACTCGATCGGCGTCGACGCGACGGGCAAGCCTCTGCCGACGATCGGCACCGGCACGACCCGCGACTCGATCGGCGCCTCGGTGAACGGCTTCTTCGCCCGCCCGTTCACATACGCCGATGCGAACGGGGACGGCATCATCACCCCGAACGAAGTGACGGTGGGCCCGAACTTCGCGTACTACGGCTATTCGCAGCCGCGCGACATCTTCTCGATCAGCAACGGATTCGACTTCTTCAACCGCAAGCTGCACATCCAGGCGCTGCTGGACTACAAGGGCGGCGGCATCCTCTACAACCAGTCGGGCCAGTTCTACTCGCAGAACTTCGCCACCTGGTACTCGAGCAACCTGACGAGCACGACGCTCGCCGATCAGGCGCGCACCGTGGCGAATCTGTACGGCACCGTCATCGCCGGCCAGAAGACGACGACGGTTCTCGGCTACCTCGAGAACGACCAGTACTGGAAGCTTCGTGAAGTCTCGGCGGCGCTGACCCTCCCGAATTCGGTCGCCAACAAGATTCGGGCGCGCGACGCGCAGATCGTCTTCTCGGCGCGCAACCTCCACACGTGGACCAGCTATACGGGCACGGATCCGGAAGCCGGCTACCTCTCCGGCACCGGTGACGTGCAGAACGATTTCTCCACCATCGCGCCGCGTGCGTACTTCCTCGTGCGCGCGAACCTCCACTACTAAACCGAGTCCGAGGAACGATTCTTATTATGACGAGACTTATAGATCGTGCCGGACGGACAGCCGCCGCGTGCGCGGTGGCTGTCGGGAGCTTGCTCCTCGGCGCGTGCAACGTGAAGCAGGAACTCCTGGCTCCGCAGAACCCGGGCGTCATCGACCCGGGCGCCGTGGCCAACACCGCCGCCGCCGACGCGCTCTGGGTCGGCACGCTCGGACGCTGGAAGGCGTCGATGAACGGCGGCGGCAACAACACCGAAGCGCTGTGGAACTGGCAGGCGCTCTTCACCGACGAGCTCATTTCGGGCGACACTTTCTCGCAGCGCAATGACGCCGATTCGCGGAGCTTGCAGACGAACGACGCCGTGTTGACGCCGATCTACCAGGCGGCGCAGCAGACGCGCGGCCGGGCCCGCGATGCGATCAACAGCTTGCTCGCGTTCGATACGTCGCCGCTCGGCAAGCAGCACGTCGGCGAGATGTACATGGTGATGGGTTACACCGAGATGGAACTCGGCGAGTCGTTCTGCAACGGCATTCCGTTGGGCGAGACGGTCAACGGTGCGCCGGTGTACACGCAGCCGCTCACCGACGCCGATGTCTTCAAGCAGGCGTTGGCGCGGCTCGACACGGCGCTCACGTTTCTGACGGCGACCGACGCGGCGACGGTCACGATCAAGCAGGCGGTGCTCGTGACGCGCGGCCGAATCAAAGTGGATCTCGGCGACTACGCCGGCGCGGCCGCGGAAGTTGCCACGGTCCCGACGAGCTTTCAGTACACTTGGGACTACACCCAGACCACCATCGATAACGAATGGTGGATCATGGGTACGAGCGTGAAGCGCTACACACTCGGCGACAGCGTGAACATCGCGGGGCAGATCCAGAACGCGATTCCGTTCGCCCGCCTCAACGACGCGCGCGTCAAGGCCCTCAACTCGGGCGCGCCGGGCGAAGACAACGTCACGATCTTCATCGACCAGGGGAACTGGGGTCGCGACGATCCTATTCCGCCGCTGTCGGGCATCGATGCGCGCCTGATCGAGGCCGAGGCGAAGCTCCAGAGCGATATCCCGGGGATGATGACGATCCTCAACACGCTCCGCACGACTCAGCAGACGCTCGGTATTTTCAAGCCGGCAACCCAGTCGGCCCTCGCTACGCCGGCCGACCAGACGACGGCGACGAGTCTCTTCTTCCGCGAGAAGGCGCTGTGGCAGTTCGAGCGCGGCTATCGCATGGGCGATCTGCGGCGCCTTGTTCGCCAGTACGGCCGCACGCAGGACAAGGTGTTCCCGACCGGCCCGTTCGTGCGCAATGGAACGCCGTCGGGCACGTTCGGAACGCAGGTCGCGTTCCCGGTTCCGGACCACGAGTTGAACAACCCGAACTTCCACGGCTGCCTCGATCTGAAGGCGTAATTAGCCGCGGAGTTCAGCAATGATTGCGGGGGGAGTGCCAATCGGCGCTCCCCCCGTTTTCGTTTCAGCAGTGGAATCGAGGAGCCGAGATGTGGATGCAGCGGTTCGCTGTCGGCGTGGCGTTGGTGCTCGGCGTGGGACGGAGCGCCTTGGCGCAGCGCGCGGATTCTGCGACGATCGAGGTTCTCGAGGCGCCGAGCTTTTCCGTCGATTCCAGACTGCCGCTGTATGCGACGTTCGCGCCCGCGACGGATCGTGCCAATCACGTGACCGCGGCATCCCATCTGGCGGAGTCGCTGAAGCGCTCGGCCGCCGAGGACCACAAGCACTATTGGCCTGAATTCGCGCTCGGCGGGGCGGTGGTCGGCGGGGTGGGCGTCGCCGTATTGGCGGTCGTGAACTGCGATCAGGGCTGTCAGGACGATGGAGCGCTCGGCCGCTTGCCGCCGTTCATCGCCGCCGGCGCCGTCGGTGGCGCGTTAGTCGGCGCCGTGATCGGGCTTATCGTCGATTCGAGCCGGTCGCCCTGAGTTGGCGGTTCATAGTCTGACAAGTCTGAGCGTTGCAATACTGGGTTTAGTGAGGTGAGCGGCGTGCGGAGTGAGGCGACCCGCGTTCGGAGTGCGGTGACCAGTAAGCAGATTGGGGCAATCGAGTGGGGCGGTCGCGCGTCCGGCGTTCGGAGTCCGATGGCGCGACGGTTCAGTGCTTCGTCCGGCGTTGGGAGCGCCGAGGCACGTCCGGTTCGGTCGCGCGTCCGGCGTTCCGAGTCCGGTGGCGCGCGCGGATTGTCCGGCGTCCGGCGTTCGGGGTCCGCATACACGGACGGCTGACTCGTTCATTCAACGTTCGGACTCGGATGACCCGCGCGTCCGCTCCAGCGGCCGATGTTCGGAGTCGGCAGGTCGCACGCGACCGGTCTCGTATCCGTCGTTCGGAGTCGGCTGAACCCGCCCGCCGGCCGACTCGATCGACGTTCGCGATTCACGCGTGGCGGAATCCAGTCAGCTGGTCGACGTTCGCGCTCGGCGGGTCCGACGGTGCAGTCGCGTGACCGGCGTTCGGGGCGGGTTGGCGCCGGCTTCCGGTCGCCTCGTCGGTGCTCGGACTCGGGTGGGCGATTTCGACCGGTCAGCTGGCCGGCGTTCGGAATGAGCGCGCATGGCGCGACCAGTCCGTCACTCGACGTTCGGAGTGAAATGGAATTGGCGACCGTTCACCGCGAATGTCCGCCAACCTTGGTCGGCGCGACCGCCGTTACGAACGGAGGGCCCAATGACAACAGATCGGCCGGATCGATTGTCAAAGTTCCAAACCGCGCGCTCCAGTGCAGGTGCGGTCCGGTCACACGTCCTGTCGCGCCGACCTTCCCGATCTCCTGCCCCTTCTCGACGGTGTCGCCGATCGCCACCTCCGGCTGGCTCATATGGAAGTAGCCCGTGACGAGGCCGTCGCCGTGGTTGATGTACACGACGTTCCCCGCGAGGAAGAACGTGTCCACCAGCGCGACCACGCCGCGGTTCGCGGCGTAGATCGGATCGCCCATCGCGCCGCGGTAGTCCACGCCGAGGTGGCTGCTCGATACGCGGCCGTTGAACACGCGTCCGCTGCCGAACTTGCTCGTCACCTTGGCGCTGCGGGGGCGAGCGAAGGGCGCCTGCCAGAGGGCCGGCGTGTCCTGCGCCTTGCGCCCGACGTCACGCGCCAGCTCGTTCTCGTGCTCGACGCGCGCCTCGGTGGCGGAGTCCGGACGGGCAGTGAACCGCGGGTCGACTCGCAGGCGCCTCGCGCCAGCTGTGCGTCCTCTCGACCCCATCGGCGGCGGCGGCGGCGCTTGGTGCGGATACGGGAGCTTGAGTCGGAGAGTGTCCGACTTCCCCGATGCTCGCCCCATCACCACATTAGCAACGACGGAGTCCGACACCTCGACAGGTATGGCGCCGAGCGCTTGGAGCTTGTCTTTTCCGGCGTCGAGGAAATGCAGGGGCTCGCCAGCCATCTCTCCCACGACGGACACGACCGAGTCGGCGTGCCCAGCGATGCGATCGATCGTCAAGCGAGTGAGAGTCCCGCCGCCAGGGCGGCTCGGGGTCATCGTAAGACGCGGCGTCTGAGCAACAGCGCGAGTTCCCACCAAGGCCGTCGCCGCGAGTGCCAACACAACAAGCCGGTTGATCAGCGGACCGGTCCATCGGTCCACCGGTCCACCAGTCCACCAGTCAAGTGATCTCATCGTATAGTATTGCACGTTACTAGCATAGACGGGGCGCCGACCGATTCGGCAACCCGACGGCCCGCAACGGGTACGAACAAACGATGGACGTAGTTCGACGCGTTTCCCTCCTCGTCACGGCCGCTCTGTTCGCCGCCGCCCTCATCGTCGGGGCGATGCACGACCGGCCGGCCATTGACGCCGACGCCGCCTCGCAGCTCTCGAGGTCGACGACGTACTTCGACAGCACCATCGTGCTCGCGCGAAACGCGAGCCCGCGTGGCGCTCGGGGCGACGCGCTCACTGTCGGGCTCACCTACCTCGAACGACTCCGCCTCGGGCTCGGCAGCCCGTTCCGCCTCGTGGACCAGGCGTTGGACGATCCGCGCTTCGACGCCGACCCCGCGCTTCGTACACGCGTCGTGTGGGCACTGTTGGGCCGGCTGCGACGCGGCGACGCGTACGTGGTGGATTCGTCGGCCCTCGACGGCCTCGGGCCGTGGGACGCCGAAGGCCACGGCGCGACAGGCGCGCAGCAGCTCGCGCTCATCGAACGGGCGGTCGAATCGGCGTCCGATCCGCGCGCCGGCGAATTGGCCGTGCGCCTCGCCTACATGATCAGCGCTGGGAAGGCGACCGTCGCGTCGCCGGCGGTCGGTGTCGCCACCGAGGTGGCGGCGCTCGTGCGCGATCGCGTGCAAGCCCAGCGCGACCTCGATGACCTGTTCGCCGACGCGACGCGCGATCCGGAAAACCGCGACGTGTTGTCGCTGTTGGAGGATCGTCGCGAAAATGCCGCGTTCCGCGTCGAGCGCCCCGCCGGCGAGCAGCTCGACGCGGAACTCCGCACCGAGGCGATGAACGCGGTGCCGTCGCTCGTCCGCGCGCTCGACACGCTGGAGAGATCACCGGGGCCGGTCTCCGCACGCCGTGCGTCGTACCCCGTACTCGGCCCCCACTTCGCCGCCCGCGCGAGCGCGCTGGGCGCAGACCTGCCGCCCGCGGCCCCGATCGTCGTCGCGTCGCGGCTGCGGAACGACCGCGCCCAACCGGCGACCAACGAAGAGACGCTCGCCGCCGCGTACGATGCGGCGCCACAGTCCACCGATTCGGCGCGACGGATCGCCGCTCGCGCGCTGCTCTCCGACGCTGTCGCGCTGCGCGCTTTCGCGCAGGAGCGGCCGTGGCTCCCCGGCGATTCAACAGTGAGCGCCGCGGAGCTGGCGGCCGAGTTCGATCTCGCGTCCGTGACGTTCGGCCGCGACGTGCCGCGCGCGTGGCGGGCCTACTACCTCGGGTCGCTCCAGACCGCTTTGCAGGACATGCAGCGCGTGTTCCCCGCGCTGTCGTTCGCCGGACTCCACGTCCAGTTCGGAAATCAGACGCTTCCGGATTCGGCGCTCGCGATGCACGACCCGCGGACGCGCACCATTCAGCTGTCGATCGCGTCGTCCGCCGGGACGATCGCGCACGAGCTCTCGCACGACTTGGACTGGCAGACGGCGCGGCGGATGTACGCCAACGGCCGCGGCTACAGCACCGACCGCGCGATGGCGGATCGTAGCGGCGCGCTCGGCGAATCGGTGCGCGGACTCGCCGAGGCGCGCCTGATTCGAGGCCTCGGGCCGGGCGCGCCCGCACATAACGATCGACCCGCCGAGCTGTTCGCGCGGAGCGTGGACTGGTTCGTCTCGTCGACGCTCGCGATGCAAGGCCGGTCGAACGGTTTTCTCACGGCGGTTCAGGATCCGATGCTGCCGGGCTATGCGGCCGGCGCGCCGGCTGTCGTCGGCACGGCGGGAGCGGAGTCGTTGCTCGGCGCGCTGGCGCAGATGACGTTCATCCCGGACTCGGCGCGCGACGCATTCGAATCACAGTGGTCCGACCCGGCGATCATCGATCCGACGCTGATGGTTCGGCGTGTGCTCGACACTCCGATGTCGTGGCGCGTCGTCTGGCAGCAGCTCGCGCGCTCGCCGAACACGCAGGCGAACGCCTCGATGCTCGGCGCGCCCTCGATGGCGCTCTGCGCGACAGGCAAGTCGCCCGAAGCGGCGGCGCGCGACCGGTTGCTCGTGCTGGCGATCGATGCCCGCGCCCGCGGCGCCGCGATTCGGCGCGCGCGATACTATCCGTCGAGCCTGCGCGGCGAATGGGCGCGCGGCCTGCTCGCGACGCCGCCTTGGCGCACCGACGTCGGCGAGTCGGTGATCGACGCGCTGCGCTCGTCGGTGGTGAGCGAGCTATCGAGCGCGCCGTGGGCTCAGGGCGTGGTGCCCGTCGTCCCGGCGATCTTCCGCTCCAGCACCGCGAGCTGCTCGACCATCGCGCGCTGACGCGCCTCGAGCTGGGCGAGGAGGCCGATCGTCTCGTGGTGCCTCGACTCGTCGTCCGTCGGATGCCGCTGGACGAACGTGAGCGCACCGCCGGTCTCGAGCCGGCACGAGTGCACGTGGGCGAGCGACTCGATGCCCTGTCGTCTCGCGGCCGACTCGAGCTCGGCGACAGTAATCAACTCGCGCTCGAGGTGATGCCGCAGGATGCGCCCGTTTCGAATGAGGTCATCCGGTTTCCCTTCGACCTTGTCCAACTCGCCGTAGTGGTAGAGCACCCGGACGACGATCGCGTTGATCAGGAGCAGCGCCGCCGCTCCGATGATGCCGCCGGTGAGCGAGTTGTCGTTCCCGATGATCGCGTTCTGCACGGTGTTCGACAGCAGCAGCAGAACCACGAGGTCGAACGGATTGATCTGCGACAGCTCGCGTTTCCCGGCGAGTCGGAGTCCGACGAGAAGGAACCCGTAGACGACGATCGTCCGGAGGAGCTTCTCGAGGATCGGAATGCCGGGCTGGAGGAGTTCCTGGAGCATACGGGTTAACGGGTGGACGGGGTGGACGCGGAACAGAGACCAGAGAGACCAGTTACTTCACAACAAACTCGATGTACAATCTGACATGTCCACCGGCAATCGCGAGATCGAGCGCAAATATCTTCTAACCGGCCTTCCGCCGCGCGTGCTGACGGCGGCGGCGGTGCACATCGACCAGGGCTACCTCCCCGGCGTTCGTATCAACGAGCGCGTTCGCCGATCGAAGCGCGACGGCGCCGTTCGATACTACCGGACCATCAAGTCCGGGGCGGGGATCGAGAAGCTCGAGATCGAGGAGGAGACCGACGAACGGTTCTTCGCCGCTGTATGGCCGCTCACGCTCGGGCACAGGATCGAGAAGCGGCGCTACGAGGTGCCCGACGGGGGGGGGAGTTGGTGTGGGAGATCGACGAGTTTCTCGACCGATCCGGTTTGTGGCTGGCGGAGGTCGAGCTGAGTGCCGTGGATCAAGTCGTGGTCGTGCCGGCGTGGCTCGCGGAATTCGTCGAGCGGGAGGTCACGGAAGAGGTCAGATACACGAATCACGCTCTCTCCAAATGAACGGCGCCGGTCTGAGGTCTAAGGTCTGAGTCCTCAGTTGTCAGATTCGTTCTGTTATCTCGGTGCTCCCCGGCATCGCGGATCGGGAGTCGAGCCCTGCCTTGAGCTTGAGCGTGAGCATGAGCCTCGAGCAAACGACTCGTGGGCTGGCTCACGGCTCATGCTCAGGCTCCTGCTCGCAGCAGGGCTCGGGTAGCCGAGTCGCGACGCCCGCTGCGCGCGCCACCGCTATCCCTACTTAGCCGAAGCCTTCTGAGAGGCCGCCAACTCCGCGCGGTACCTGGCCGCCTTTTCCGGTTGTCCGAGTGTGTCGAACTCCGCCACCAGATCCTTCCGCGCACTAATCAGAAAACTCAAACTCGCGCTCGCCTGCTTCACCAGTACGTCGTACCCCGCCTGCGTCTCGACCTGCGCCTCGGCGAATCGGCGTTCGCGGAGCAGTACCCTGCCGAGCTTCACGTGCGCGATACCGGTGTTCGTGTGGTTCGGCCCCTGTGCCGCCGTGTAGCGGCGCACGACCTCGCGGTAGAGCTGCTCGGCGCGGGGGTAGTCTTTCTTGCCGTAGATCGCGGTCGCGAGATTCGAGATCGCCAGCGCGATCAGGTAGTGCTTGTCGTCGTAGATCTTCCGGTAGATATCCAGAATCCGCGTGTGGTACGCGATTGCTTCGTCGTAGCGGTCGCGCTGGTAGGCGATGTTTCCGAGCTCGTTCAGCGTCGATGCCACGCTCGGATGGACGGGTCCGTAGACTCGCTCGCGAATCGCCAGCGCCTGACGAAGCACCGTGTCCGCCTCGTCGAAGCGGTTCTGAAACTCGAGCGCGCGGCCGAGCATCGTGAGGTCGAGCGCCGTCGCCGGATTGCTGTCGCCGTAGAACGACCGCGTCATGGCGAGCGCTTCGCGGTCGAATCGCTCGGCGTCCTTGTAGTTTCCGCGCTCCTGCTGCGACGCCCCGAGGTTCACGAGGATCAGGGCGACCTGGGGATGCCGGGCACCGTACTCCTGCTTGTAAATGGCCAGGACCTGTCGATTCAGCGAATCCGAGACGTCGTAGTGCCCCGCGTAGAAGTTGATGTCGGCGAGCGTGCTGATGTTCGCGGCGAGATCCACGCGTGCCGCGCGCGCGGCCGTGTCGCGGCGGACGACGTCCTGCATGATCGGAATCGCCTTGTCGTACGACCCGCGCTCCTCGAGCACGCGTCCCAGCTCGGCGAGCGAGTGGATGACGGCCGGGTCGTTCGCCGGAAGAGCTTGATTTCGCCAGGTCGGCGCCTTGCCGAATCAAACGCTCCGCGTCCTCGAGCTGCGCCTGATCGATGCGCAGGTCGCCGAGGGCGACGAGCGACGCGGCGACGTCCGGGTGGCGTCGGGTCCGAGCACTGCCCGCCGGCGGTCGAGCGCGAGTCGCAGCAGCGAATCGGCGCGCGACAGCTTGCCAAGGTGCTGATAGATGCCCGCCAGCGTCACGTACAACTCCGCTTGCACGGCGGGCTCGGCGTCGAGCGTGCGCGCCTGCGCGAGCCCGCGGTCGAGCAGCGTCACGACGTGGAGGCTGTCTGCCGGGCCGGCGGCCTTGTCGCCGCCCTGGAAGAGGTCGAGCGTGAAGCGTTGGATGCGTTGCGCGCGTTCCGCCTGCGCGACAGCGTCGTTGCGCGCGCGGGCGAGCCGCGCCGTGTAGAACGCGACCAATCCCACGACGAGCGCGACGGCGACACTCGCCGCGAGCACCGCCTCGCGGTTGCGGCGCACGAACTTGCCGAGCGCGATACCGCAAGCTGTCCGGCCGCGCCTCGAGCGGCTCGCCGTTGAGAAAGTTGTCGACGTCGCGAATGAGCGCGTCGACGGTCGCGTAGCGGCGTTGCGGATCGCGGTGCATCGCGGTCAGGCACAGCACGTCGAGATCCGACCACTCGGCGGGGCGCAACGGCTGACCCGCCGGGTCGCCGCGAGCCGCCGCGGGATTCTTCCTCGAGGCGAGCGACGGGCGCTCGGCTTCGCGATCGGACAGCGCCGCCTCGAGGTCGTCGATCTTGTCGCCCGGTTCGAACGGAAGATGGCCGACGAGCAGCTCGTAGAGGATCACGCCGAGCGCGTACACGTCGGTGTACATGCCGATATGCCCGCCGCGAATCTGCTCGGGGGCCGCGTACGCGGGTGTGAGCAGCCGCAGCCCCGTGCGCGTGCGGTCCTTCCGCGCCTCGAGGCCATCGAGCTGCTTGGCGATCCCGAAGTCGAGCAGCTTCACGATGCCGTCGTTGCCGACGAGAATGTTCGACGGCTTGAGGTCGCGGTGCACGACGAGATGCCTGTGCGCGTGCTGGACTGCTTCGCACACGTCGCGAAAGAGCCGGACGCGTCCCACGACGGAGGTCGCGTGCGCGCGGCAATACTCGGTGAGCGGCGTGCCCTCGACGTACTCCATCACGAACCAGGGCGTGCCGTCGGCGAGCGCGCCCGCGTCGTAGAGACGCGCGATGAACGGATGGTTCAACTGCGCCAGCGTGCGCTGCTCGCTGGCGAACCGCTCGCGTCGCGACGGAGAGAGCCACGCGTCGCGCAGAATCTTGATCGCCGCCACCGTGCCGAGGTCCTCGCGCTCGGCGAGGTAGACGACGCCCATCCCGCCCTCGCCGAGCATCCGCGTCAGTCGATACGGTCCGAGGCGCTGTCCCGGCACGCCGTGCTCACCGGACTTGCCGAGCACCGAATCAGCGGCGGCCGCGATGCCGCGATCGAGCAGCGAGTCTCCACGCTCATCCTCGGCGAGCAGGGCCAGGGCGTCGTCGACGAGTGACGGGTCGTCGGTGCACTGCGTCTCGAGGAACGAGCGCCGGTCGGGCGGCGTGAGCTCCGCCGCGTCGTGAAACAGCGTCTGAACGCGAGCCCAGCGAGCGGCGTCCATCTCAGCGACTCGCGCCGCCCGTGCGCAGCTCGCGGGCGAGCCAGGCCTTCGCGGCGCGCCAATCGCGCAACGCCGTGGACTCGGAAATGTCGAGAAGCTGTGCCGTTTCGGCTACGTCCATGCCGCCGAAGAAGCGACTCTCGACGAGCTGCGCCTGGCGCGGCTCGAGACGCGCCAGGTCGTCGAGCGCCTCGTCGAGCGCGACGAGGTCGTCGGCGGTGGACGCCGTCTCCTGGAGGGCATCGTCGAACGTCACGACGACGGCGCCGCCTCCACGCTTTCCCGAGCGACGGCGGCGCGCCGCTTCGATCAACACCTGGCGCATGGCGCGCGCGGCGATCCGCTTGAAATGGAGCCGGGACGTGCGAGCGACGCCCGGGGATTCGCGGAGCTTGAGCCAGGCCTCGTTGACGAGCGCTGTGGGGCTGATCGTGGCGCTCGGATCGTTGCGTCGCACGGCCGCGGCGAGGCGCCGCAGCTCCTCGTAGGTCGCGCTGAACAGGTCGTCGAGCACCCGCCCGTCGTCGAATTTGCTCCCCGTTTCGGGCCCGTGAGCCACGTTGCTCTCCGGTGGTGTGACGGTTTCCGACGCCCCCCTGCGCAATGGGGAGTGCAGCCAGCCGTCCGTCAAGGGCGGCCCGGGCTCCTCTGGTTAACCGTTACGGTTTCGTATATCTTCGGCCCGACAGGCGTGCAAGCCCCCTGTTCTCCCCGTCCCTCACTAGCAGGAGTTGAACATGCGACGTATGGCAGCTCGGCATGGCTCGATGATGGCCCTTGCGACCGCGTGCCTCGCAATGGCGGCGGTCCCCGCCGCGGCCCAGATGAAGGGCGCAGCGAACTTCTCGATGGGCTACACGGACATCGGCCCCGTCGTCGGTGTCGGCGGAATCAACGGAGCGAGCGCCTCGTTTGGCGGACGTTTCGAGCACGCGATCAAGCCGCTGCCCGACCTCGGCAACGGTACGCTCGGCATCCAGGCGGCCTTCGACTACTACTCGTGGGGCCAGAATTTCACCGGGTACAGCTTCAGCTACAAGTACATCCCGATCGGCGTCACCGCGAACTACCACTTCAAGCTCGACGAACCGAAGATCGACCCGTTCATCGGCCTGGGTCTCGGCTACAACATCGTGAGCTGCAGCGGCACCGGCGCGTTCAATAACATCGGGTGCGGCTACAGCAGCAACCTGTACTTCATCGGCCGCGTCGGCGCCCGCTACTTCTTCGCGCCGAAGATGGCCCTCTATGCCGATGCCGGCGCCGGTGGTGCGGCGTTCAACGTCGGTTTGATGTTCAAGGTTCAATAGTGGCTTGACGGCCGCCGCCGGCCGCGGTTACCTGAGTGTCTGTGACACTCACGGGGAATCTCGGTGACGAAGCGACAGCCTGACAATTCAGAATTTCGGACCCACCCGAGTGCGGACCCTTCCAGCAACGATGTAGCGCTGGAGGGGTCCGCTTTTTCACGCCGCGATTTCATCGTCGAGGCGGGACGACTCGGGCTCCTGATGTACGCCACGCCGCGCCTCGGCGGCGCGCTCCTCCGAAGCCCGTCTGCGCTCACCGCACTCGGCACGCCCCCCGAGCAACAAGTCGCCGCGCTAGCGCCCGGACTCAAATGGCGCATGCTCGGCCCCTTCCGCGGCGGACGCACGGACGCGGTCTGCGGCGTGCACGGCCGCCCGAACGAGTTCTACTTCGGCGCGGTGAACGGCGGCGTGTGGAAGACGGTCGATGCGGGACGCGTCTGGGAGCCGGTCTTCGACTCGCAGCCGGTCGCGTCGATCGGCGCGCTCGCTGTCGCTCCATCGGCGCCCGACACTGTCTACGTCGGCTCCGGTGAATCGACGCTGCGCGACTCGACGGGCTTCGGCAACGGCATGTACAAGTCGACCGACGCCGGCAAGACATGGACGCACATCGGCCTCGACGACACCCAACACATTGGCCGAGTCGCCGTACACCCAAAAAATCCGAATATCGTCTTCGTCGCCGCGATCGGACATCTCTATGCGGCGAGCCCGGAGCGCGGCGTCTTCCGCACGACGGACGGCGGCAAGACGTGGAAGAAGGTCCTCTACAAAGACGAAAACGTCGGTGCCGTCGAAGTCGTGATCGATCCGGCGAATCCGCAGGTCGTGTACGCGGGACTCTGGAATACGCGACGCCCACCCTGGTACACGTACGCGCCGACGAACGGACCGGGCGGCGGAATCTTCAAGTCGACCGACGGGGGCAACACGTGGAAGCCGCTCACCAATGGTCTGCCGAAGGAAGGCATCGGCAAGGCCGGCATCGCTATCGCACCGAGCAATCCGCGCCGCGTATACGCAGTCGTTGACTGCCTCGTGCCCGATCCGAACGCGCCGCCCCCCGCGGCTGGCGGCGGCGGTCGGGGAGGCGGCGGCAATCCCGCATGTGCACAGCCGCAGGCGCCGCCGGGGCAGGGAGGTTTCTTCCGCTCGGATGACGCGGGCGCGACGTGGACCAAGCTGTCGAGCGATCAGGCGCTCTGGGGACGCGGCTGGTACTTCGAGCACGTCGTCGTCGATCCGAAGAACGCCGACAACGTCTACGTGGCCAACGTATCCGTATCGAGATCAAAGGACGGCGGCCACACGTGGGTGCCGCTGCGCGGCTCTCCTGGCGGCGACGACTACCATCAGCCGTGGATCTCGCCCGACGACTCGAACACGATGATCGTGGCGAGCGACCAGGGCACGATCATCACGCGGAACGCGCTCACCGATGATCCGCGCGACGTCACGTGGAGCTCGTGGCTCAATCAGCCCACGGCGCAGATCTATCATCTCTCGGTCGACTATCGTTTCCCGTACTGGGTGACGGGAGCGCAGCAGGACTCGGGCGCCGTCGCTGTGCGCTGCCGCGGCAAGTTCGGCGAGATCTCGATGCGAGACTGGGAGCCGATCGGCGCGGGCGGCGAGAGCGGGTACACCGCTGGCGACTCGCAGCATCCCGGAATCATCTACGGCGGCACTGGCCAGCGGTTCGATCTCGAGAGCAACGCGCCGGTCGGCGGCACGACGGCGCCGCGCACGCCCGATTGCGCGCGCACGGATTGGACGCAGCCGCTCGTCTTCTCGAAGGCGGATCCGAAGGCGCTCTACTACTCGAACCAGTACGTCTTCAAGACGGTCGACGGGGCGCAGACGTGGACCCAGATCAGCCAGGATCTCACGCGGCCCGACCCCGGCGTTCCGCCCAGCCTCGACACCACGGCGGCCGCGCAGGTGGATCGCAACGGCAAGCGAGGCGTCGTCTACACGATCGCGCCGTCACCGATCGCCGCGCCAACCCTCTGGGTCGGCACCGATGACGGTTTGATTCACGTCACGACCGACGACGGAAAGGCGTGGCAGAACGTGACGCCGAGCGCGCTCACGCCGTGGAGTCGAGTCACCACGGTCGACGCGTCGCACTTCGACGCGAACAGCGCCTACGCGAGCGTGGACCGGCACCAACTGCAGGACTTCGAGCCGTACATCTATCGCACGCGCGACATGGGCAAGAGCTGGCAGAAGATCACCAACGGCCTGTCCGCGGGCGTGTACGTCCACGTCGTGAAGGAGGACCCTGAGCGCCGCGGACTGCTCTTCGCCGGCACCGAGCGCGGCGCGTTCGTCTCGCTCGACGACGGCGACAACTGGCAGCCGTTCCAGATGAATCTGCCCGTGACGTCGGTTCGCGATTTCGAGATCTACAGCAACGATCTCATCGTCGCGACGCACGGCCGCGGATTTTGGGTCGTAGATGACATCAGCCCGTTGCGCCAGATCAACGCGACGGTGCTGGCGTCGGACGCGTACCTGTTCAAGCCGTCGGACGTGATCTACCTGCCGCAGGGCGGTGACAACGGTACGCCGCTACAGAAAGACGAGCCTCAAGCGCCGAACCCTGCGTTCGGCGCCGCGATCGACTACTACCTGAAAACGAACGCCTCGGGCCCCGTATCGATCGAGGTCGTCGACGCGAGCGGCACCGTCGTCGCCACATTCTCCACTAATGGCGCGGGCGGCGGTGGGGGCGGCGGCGGGCGAGGCGGCAGGGGCGGCGGGATTCCAAATACGTCTGCTCTCTGGCGTCCCACGCCCGAGCCGTTCGCGACGACGGCCGGCGTACATCGCGTGACTTGGGCGCCGATTGCCGGCGGAGGAGGTCGGGGGCGAGGACGCGGAGGGGGCGGAGGTTCGCTCACCGGAACTTTCACGGCTCGGCTCTCAGCCGGCGGGCAGACGTACACGCAGACGTTCAACGTACGAGAGGCGCCGCAGAGAGCGCGGTAGGGTGGACCGGTGGACCGGTGGACCGGAATATTTGGTGGCGTGCGGGTATCGCGACTCGGCTGCCCGAGCCCTGCCGTGAGCATGAGCCTGAGCTTGAGCCGTGAGCCAACCGCGGAGCGGTCGCTCGAGGCTCACGCTCAAAGCTCACGCTCGAGGCAGGGCTCGTCTCCGCTCGAGATGCCTGATTCAGTGCCGAGGACAGCGAACGAATCTGACGACTGAGTGATCTGAGACCTCAGAACTCAGTACGCGGCGTGGCTAAGTGGCTCTCGCCGCGCGAACAGCGCTTCGCCACATTCTGGATCCTGCCGGTCAACCATGCACAGGAGGAATACAGATGCGACGCTCGAGCAGACTGCTATCACTCGTGTCCCTCGTCGCCGCGGCCGCGTGCGCGCCGGCTAGCGGAGCCGCCAAGCCTGATTCAGCGACTATGGCCGCCGACATGCAGGCGATCGGCCACGCACGCGATGCGTTCGTGGCTGCGTTCAAGGCGGGAGACGTCGCGGCGATCACTGCGCTCTACACAAGCGACGGGTTGACTCAGTCGAACAATCAGCCCACGGGTAGCGGTCCGGCGGGAATCTACCGCCGCGTACAAGGACCAGTTCGACCATTTCAACGTCGCCGCCTTCACGCTGACGCCCGTGAAGACGGAGGTGTCGGGAAACCTGGGCTACGACATCGGGACGTATACGTTCGTCGGTACGCCGAAGCCGAAGGGCGACACGATCAAGGCGGACGGGCGCTACGTCGTCGTGCTGCGCAAGGGTGCCGACGGGACGTGGAAGACGATCGCCGACATGGACAACCTCCCGATGGCGCCGCCGCCCATGCCCGCTGCTCCCAAGACGAAGGGCAAGTAGAGTCGGACTACAACTGCCCGACGAGCGGACCCCACTCGTCCACAAGCTTTCTGTACGCCGGATCGTCGTACCTGGACGGCAGGAACCACTTCGCGTAGCTGGGGAGCGATTCCCCAGCTACGTGGAGCGACACAAGCTCGCCGCTCGCGTGCGCCGACATCACTCCCATTCCTGACAGCGCGCCGAGAACGAACGCGCCCTCGATCGGCAGCGGGCCGATGAGCGGCCGGTTCTCCGGTGTCTTGCAGTAGAATCCGCCGTCGATGAATCCGCCGGTCGCCGCTCCCTCGGCCACGTACGGCGCGAGGCCGGGGACCATGCGCGCGGCGCCGCGCAAGACGACGTCGCCGTACGACTCGTCGAAGCTCGGCGGCCAACTGAATTCCCTCGGCTCCGTTTCGAATGTCCAAATGAGATAAAGCTCATCACCGTGGCCGAGGTCGATCGGCCGCACGTGGACGCCGGCGGGACGCGTCTCCGCTTCGCCTTCGAGATGCACCGGGTCGGCCCAGATGAGAAACGGCGCGTCGCGGCCGACCGCGCGCCGAGGGTCGCGCAGCGTCATCTTGGCGTGCAGCTCGCTGAACACCGGCAGGTCGACGCCGAGCAGCTTGGAGAACGCGGGAAGGCCCGGCCCGGCGGCGATGACGAAACGGCTTGTCGTGATCGAGTTGCCCGACGCGAAGTGCACCTCGCGCACGCGGCCGCCGGCGGTGTCGACGCGGGTCACGCGCTCGCGCACGAATCGCGCGCCGTTCGCCACCGCCTGCGAGAGCAGCCACGACCCGAGCGCCACGGCGCTCAGCCAGCCGGCGCGCCGCACGTGCAGCGCGCCGGCGGTGTCGCCGGCGAGGTAGGGGAACGCGGCGCGCGCCGAATCGCCCATGAGGAGATCGGCGCCGGCCGGTTGGTCGTCGAATCCCTCCGCGGGCGCGGGACGGTACGTGGAGATGCTCGAGTGACGTCGCAGCTCGCCCATGCCGAAGGTCGAGACGCGGCGCGCCGTCTCTTCCACTGCGTGAGCTTGTCCGGATTCGCCGTCGCGAACAGGTAGCCGCGGCGGTTCATGCGGAAGGCGTGTCCGCTCTCGGCGGACGTTTCCTCGAGCAGATCGATGCTGCGCGAGACGAGCCGCAGCATCGTGTCGTCCGGGCCGGGCCACCAGTTGCGGTAGGCCTGGGTGCCCTTGTCGCTCGTGAGCGTGAGCGGCTCACGCTCGTCGACGATCGCGACGTTTCGAATGCCGCGGCGCACGGCGATGTGATACGCCGCCGCGGCGCCGGCGATGCCGCAACCGCAGATGACGACGTCAGCCGTCGTGCGCATTCAGGCGACGGCTACGTCACGCGCCCGAGTCGCGACGCGCCCGGGCGAGCTGTTGCAGCTCCTCGAGGCCGGCCTTGCCGACGACGTGCTCGAACTCGTAGGCGAGCATCTCGAGCGCCGTCTGGGTGCCGTTCGGATCCGGGCCGCAGCACTGCGTTTCCTCGGGACACCACTCGGCGTCCAGCGTCAGCGTCCCGTCCGAGACCACCACCGGGAATGCCCGGCAGTAGAACGGCTTGAGTCCCGGCGACGTCGACTCGGCGATTTGCAGGACACACCGCCGCTCGCTGTCGAGAAAGACGCAGCCGTGCCCGACGACCTGCGTGCCGACGCACTTCCCCGACGGAAAATCCTCGTCCTCGATCTCCTCCGACTCGAACCAGCGCGAGGGGTCCTGCTCCTGCGTCGGCTCCATGAGCCCGATCACGAGCGGCGCCTCGCGAAGAATGCGGTCGCGATGTTCGAGATCGACGTATACACCGCCGCGACAACATTCGCGCTGCAGTTCATCATGGAGCACGACGACGCGAACCGAGTGGCGAAGACCTCCTCGTCGGCCTGGAGACGAGGGAGGTGGGAGAGGTGATGGTGGTGCAGCGGGTAGGTGACGTTTGTGTCTTGGGATTCGGACATGGCGGCGAAAACTAGAGAGCGGAGCCTGGAGTCGCGAGGTGGGTCGCGGCCATTCTGGGTCTGACTTGGCTGGTTCGTGTACGGCTTACCGCTCGAAGTCTGACGTCTGACATCCGACGTCTGACATCAGACCAGGCGTGACGGGGAATGGCCCCGTCGCGGCAAAGCCGATGCATCCAATGCGCGGGGCGGACTCAGAGTGGCCGATCACTCGCGCGCCGTTTCAAGGCGCGTACCCGCTCCGCGCCAGAAACGCCGCCGGGTCGGGCATTGCGAAGATCTCCGCTATCGCCCGCCGTTTGTCCGCCGCACGCGCGTAGTACGCCCCGCAGATCCGCGCCCCGACGAAGTACCCGAGATCCGCCGGACGATCCTTCGACCGATCGCCGTTGTACAGCCAGTTGCTCGCATCGGTCCCGTTCATCTCGCGCTGAAATTCCACCCAAAGCTCGTGCTCGTGCGCCAGTCCGTACGGGCTCGCGGCGCGCGCGGGATCCTGCCCCGTGACGGTCCATGCCATGAAGGTCGCGCAACCTTCCTCGAGCGCCGTGGCGAGGAGCGTCGACTTCGCGCTCCGATTCGATCCGCCGTCGGTGCGCTCGGCGGCGTGCGCCTGCTGAATGTGCATCAACTCGTGCGCGACCAGGCCAGGCAATGCGTCGATGCGTCCGACGCCGCCGCGCTCCCACGCACTCAGCTCGTCGAGCCGAGTCGACGCGTCGGCGCCGTGCATCTCGGCGCCGATGAGTTGTCCCGACGTGTCCGTCGTGCCGCCGGAGGAGAGCTGGCCGATGAGGAAATACGCGGGCGGAAACCTCGCGTCCGGGTAGAGCGCCGCGAGACGGCGGTAGTATGCGCGGATCGAATCCTTGATCGCGCGCGCGGTGTCGATGGCCAGCGTGTTGGCGCGGATCGCCGCAAAAAACCGTGGACGCCGCCGCACCGCCGCCGCGACGTTCCAGGCCGCGATGCGTTCACCGATCCCGGCTGTGTCATGGTCCAGGCGCGCCCGCTCGGCATCGGTCGGCGGAGCGCCGCTCTCGAGCCGCGCGGACGACCAACCCTTCGCGACGAGCAAGTCGATGAGTCCATACCCGCTGCTCAGCCGGGTGCGAACGAAGTCGTGCAGGCCCGGCGAGCCCGGACGAACGTAGAGGTCGTAGTAGGCGTCGACGCGAGCTTCATCGGTGGAAGCGAGCTGCGTCCGGTCATAGGCGCGCCAGAAGTTCGTGATGTCGGAGGTGACGAGGCGCGCTGCGTCGGGATCGTGAGTCGCCTGAGCGATTGCGGACGGAACCGAACACGTCACGAGGGCGAACAGCGCGCAGACGGCCTTGAGGGGCATTCAGAGAGTCTAGGACGGATGAGTTGTCCTCGCCAGTTGAACGGCGCGACAGATCCCGGCCATTCTCGGGTCTGTCTCGCGCGGGGCGAGAAAGGCTCATCACTCGAAGTCCGACGTCTGATGTCAGACGTCTGATATCAGACCCTGCGTTCGGCGGCCTCGGTCGCGCGCCGGGCTCCTCCGTGCCACGCCTGGTCTGATGTCCGACGTCAGACGTCAGACCTCCGACTTCGAGCGCAAAGCCGAACCCGCCGGCGCGATCGAACTCAGAGTGGCCGATCAATACAGTCGCCGTTACATGTACAGACTCACTCACCACGCGCCCGAGAGATGGCCTGCTGTCAGTGCCAGGGTATCGAAAGTGAATTCGACCGTCGCCTCGCTCAACGCGAGCTGCGTCGCTATCGCCGGCGCGGGCCCGTTCGATCGACGCGCGTGCTGCTCGACGTCATCAAGCCGGCGTTGACCCCCGACTCCACTCTTCTCGACATCGGCGGCGGCGTAGGCGCGATCCATCACGAGCTGCTCGATGCCGGCGCCGTGAGCGCCGTGCACGTCGACGCGTCGCCGGCCTACATCGACGCGGCGAGCGAGGAAGCGACTCGCCGCAGTCATCTCGAGGCCGTCGAGTTCGTGCAGGGGGATTTCGTGGCACTGGCGCCGGACGTCGCGGCGGCCGAGGTGGTGACGCTCGACCGCGTGATCTGCTGCTATCCCGACATGCCCGCCCTCGTCGGTGCCGCCGCCGACAAGGCCCAACGCATCCTCGGCGCCGTCTACCCGCGGAGCACCTGGTGGATGCGCATCGGCGCGCGGTTCGTCAACGGCGTGATGCGACTGCGGGAGTCCGAGTTCCGAGTCTTCATTCACTCGGCCGATGCGATCGAGGCCGTGCTCAAGGAGCACGGCCTCGAAAGAGCTACGAGAAAACGGATGCTGCTGTGGGAGGTGGCCACGTTCACTCGCGCTCACCCTGTCTGAGCACCCCGACGCGGGTTCTCTCCGCACCCCGCCCACGTCCCAGTTCACCGCACCCCGCTCCCCGCACTCGCCTACGTATCGTCGCGCGTCCCCTTCGTGATGTTGCTGATCTGCAGATCCCAGGCGAACGGATCCGGCGTGTGATAACTCTTGAATTTCGACGTGTGGATGTCGCCGCCGCCGCCGGTGTCGACGGTGAGGTGTGACGGATCGTTGCCGGTTCGGCGATCCGAGCCCGCGCTTCTTCAGCTCGGCCTCGACCTTGTCGGGGTCGAACCCCTCGATGCCGAACGAGATGTGGTCGATGCGTCACGCCGGCCCGGTTGCGAATGATCGCGCCGCCGACGTCGCCGATGTGCACCTGCGACTGATTGCCCGGGCGAAGCGGCCCGGCACCCAGCACAAGAGCGCCTCGTAGAAGGCCACGGTGCGCCGAAGTCGGTGCAGCCGTACGAGAGGTGGTCGAGCCACACCGTCTTCCATCCGGTCGGCGCGAATGGCGCGGCCGCCGCGAAGCTTGCCGTTCGCCGCGCCCTTGCGACGATTCGCCTTCGTGCCGTTGCGTGACCTGGATGTCGAAGCCGTCCGGATCCTTGATGTGAAAACTCTGAAATCGCCGGCGTGATCGGCGACCGGATTGAGGCCGCGCTTCTTGAGCTCCGCTTCGACCTTCGTCGTGTTCCACGGCTCGATGCCCCAGCGAGATTGCGTGATCGCGGCCATCCGCGGCGGACCGCCGCGGCCACCACCGCGTCCGCCGCCACGCCCGCCCGCCGTATCGCCCGCCGGGGCCGGTGCCGGCGGGAGCCGGAGGCGCCACGAAGCCGTTCGTCATGATGATGCCGCCGACGTCGTCGCCGATGTCCATCACGGCGTGCTTGCCGTCGTCGTTCCGCACCTTCCAGCCCATCAGCGCCGAATAGAACGCCGCCGCCTTCGTGTAGTCGGTGCACTGATAGGTGATGTGGTCGAGCCACACGGTTTTCCAACCGGTCGGTCGAACGGCGCCGGCGATGTGCGTCGTGTCGCCGGGCGCGACCGGCGCGCGATTCCCGCGCCCGGCCCTCGACCCGCGGTCGTGTCCCCGCCTTGCGCGAACGCCGACGCCGGAACGGCGATCGCCGCGAGCCGAGTGCGCGCAGCAGATCGCGGCGCGAGATGCGTGCCCTCGTCGAAGTCGCGGAACAAGCGATCGATCGGATTGTCCATCGTTGCCTCCTGGGGTCCGCTAAAATGGCTAGGGCGGTGAGGGGGCGCAAACGCGGTGGGAATCCGGGACGCGTTTGGAGCGTTGCCCGCGCAACGCCGAAAGCGATGACTGTGGTCTGATGTCAGTTCCCGACTTCGAGCCTACAGCCGTACCGTCCATACGAGACAGTCCCCGGAGTGGCCGGGATCCAACGCGCCGTGCGTCATTCGCTCACTTCGCATCCGGGAGCCTCAGCGCGACGAACTCGCCCGAGTACGGTCCGCCGCTCACCGCGACGATGATGTACTGCCGTCCGTTCACGGCGTACGTCATCGGCGACGCGCTGATCGGGGCGGGGAGGAGCACCGATCCGACCTCGGCGCCGGTGGCCTTGTCGTACGCGCGCAGCATCGCTCCGCGCGGACGGGTCGGCAGCGTCGTCACCTGCGGGTCGCCGGCGATGACGAGCGTCTTGGTTACGAGCGTGCCGACGATGAATCCCGGTTGTCCCGTGCGCGGGATCGTCATCCCCTTGAGCGCTTGATGTTCGCGCACCACGTCCGGCGTCTCGCCGTGCGGCACCTGCCACGCGATCTCGCCTTTGTCGAGGTTGATCGCCGTCATCGTTCCGTAGGGCGGTTTGAAGAGCGGCAGCCCTTGCACCGAGAGTCCGACGCGCGCGCCGTTCGCCTGCGGCGCGAGGCCGAGCACCCAATCCATGTCCGAGCGTTCCTTGGCCGGCTGCGCGAGTCCCAGCGCGATCGGCGCCGCGTTCGACGACGCCACGTAGAACATGTGCGTCTCCGGATCGAACGCGCCGCCGGGCCAGTTCGAGCCGCCGTTCGTCGGGCCGCGGGTGAGCGTGGCCGAGAGGACCGTCGGCTTTGCTCACAACTGGTGGCGTGAAGATCGGGCCGAGTTTGAAGCGCGACGCGATCGCCACGGCTTGCTCGTGCAACTCCGGCGTAAAGTCGACCAGGTCGTCCATCGACGTGCCGTTCTTGGCGTAGGCCGGCGGTTTGGTCGGCATCGGCTGCGTTGGCGAATACCACTCGCCCGGAACGTCGCCTTTCTCCACGGGTTTTTCTTCCATCGGCCACACGGGCTTCCCCGTGAGTCGGTCGAACGTGTAGAGGATTCCTTGCTTCGTCGGCACGGCGACGGCCTTGATCGTCTTGCCCTCGACCTTGATGTCCGCGAGAATCGGCGCGGCGGGAATGTCGAAGTCCCAGATCGGATGATGCACGATCTGGTAGTGCCACTTCTTGGCGCCGGTGCGCAGGTCGAGACACACGAGGCTCTCGCCGTACAGGTCGTTGCCCGGACGATGCCCGCCATAGTAGTCGCCGGTGGGCGACTCGACCGGCAGGTAGACGAGCCCCAGCTCTTCGTCGATCGTCACCTGCGACCAAACGCCGGTGTTCCCCGTGTACTCGGCCGAGCCGTTCAGCCAAGCTGTCGTATCCCGGTTCGCCCTTCTGTGGAACCGTGTGAAACGTCCAGAGACGCTTGCCGGTTCGGACGTCGAAGCCGCGAACATATCCTTTATTGTTCTTGAAACTCTTCGGCGCGGTGCCTTCGCGGAAAGCCGCGCCGACGACGATCACGTCTCGGCCGACGACCGGCGCGCCCTGGAATCCGATTTCGCCGGTGATCAAATCGGGCAGGATGGTCTGGTCGACGTCCGTCTTGAGATCGACAGCGCCCTCGACGCCGAAATTCGGGATTCGCGCGCCGGTCTTCGCGTCGAGCGCGATGAGCCGGTAGCCCGGCGTGACGTAGAGGATTCGTTCTTCGCGACCGTCGGTCCAGTATGCGAGGCCGCGTCCGGAGAGTTGCCGGGGGGCCGCGGCGCCGCGCGGCCCTTCGTCCTCCCGGTGCACCCACTTCTGCGCGCCGGTGACCGCGTCGAGCGCGACAACGGCGCGATTCGTTCCCCCCGTCGTGTACAGCACGCCACCGATGACAAGCGGTGTCGACTCGAGCTTGTACTCGGGGCGCGGGCCGAGCGAGTCCGTCTTGAACCGCCAGGCGACCTCGAGCGAGCCGAAGTTGGCCGCGCTGATCTGGTCGAGTGGCGAGTAGCGCGAGCCGCGCGTGTCGCCGCCGTAGCTGGGCCACTCGCCGCGACTCGTCGTGAGGGGCTGTCCCCCCTGAGCGCGCAGCGGCGAGCCGGCGGCGATCAGTGCAAGCGATGCGAGCTTCAACCCGCGGGTCAACAGGCGAACGTCACGCGCCATTAGTGTCTCGTGGCCAAAGGTCGGGCGGAATGATGGCGAGACGCAGCGAAAACCGGAATGCCGCGCGTAGTCTGGCGGTACATCATTCTTTGGTGCAGCCTTAGCCGAAGCAAGACACACGGTTACCGGGAGTCCGTTGATGTCCCGAGAGACGATAGTTGTCGCCGTCGCCCTCGTCGTGGCTGCCCAGGCGGGATGGATCACCGCGCTCCTCGTCAGCCGCGCACGCTGGCGCCGCACGGAGGCGCGCAACAGCGCCATTCTCCGCGCCCTTCCCGATCTGATGTTCATCCAGACGCGCGACGGTGTCTACGTCGACTACAACGCCAAGGACGAATCGCTGCTTTTCGTCCCGCCGTCGAAGTTTCTCGGTCGGAGCATGCGCGACATCATGCCTCCGCCGCTGACGGCGATGTTCGAGGAGAAGTTTCGGCGTCTGTTCGACGGCGAAGAGCCCGTCGTGGCCGAGTACGAAATCCCGCTGCCGTCGGGCGAAGTCGGATACTTCGAGGCGCGCGTCGTTCGCTGCGAATCCGACAAGATGCTCAGCATCATCCGCGACGTAACGCCGCAGAAGCGAGCGCAGGCGGAGCTGCACACCGCGCAGCTCGAGCTGCTGCGCGCATCGAAGCTCGCGACCCTCGGCGAATTCGCCGCGTCGATCGCGCACGAACTGGCGCAGCCGCTCACCGCGATCATCGCCAACTCGCGCGCATCGCTTCGCCTTCTCGACCGCGACGTGAGCGATCTCGCCGAGGTCCGCCGGAGCCTGCACGACGTCCTCGAGTCGTCGCGCGTCGCGCGAGACGTGATCCACCACACGCGGCACCTCTTCGGCCACGGCGATCCCGAGCAGGCGCCCATCGACCTCGCCGCCATCGTCAACGAAGTGTGCATGATGGTGACGTCCACGCTCGCCGAGCACCGCATCTCCCTCGACGTGCAACTCGACGTCGGTCGGACGATCCGCGGCGATCGCGTTCAGCTTCGACAGGTGATCCTCAACCTGATCAGCAACGGGATTCAGGCGATGGAACAACTGGGCGCCGAGCGGACACGCCGCCTCTCGATCTCCGCCGCGGTAAACCCCAACGGCACGGCCCGGCTGACGGTGAGCGACACGGGCGTCGGCCTGGCGAACGTGGACCGCGAGCGGCTGTTCAGCGAATCCTACACGACGAAGCCCGACGGCATGGGGTGGGGCCTGTCGATCAGCCGCTCCATCGTCGAGGCGCACGGCGGACGACTCTGGGCCGAGCCAAACGACGGCGGCGGCGCGAGCTTTTCGTTCACGCTGCCGAGTCCGACATAACGGCGTTACCGGGATCATGACCGGGATGGCTTTTCTCGCCCGGTCGGCAGCCGCAGTGAAAACAGACACAAACGGTGGGAACGGGCACCAACGGTTGAAACTGCGAAGAATGCTTTTTTGAACTGCACACCAGTTGAGGTCGAGTTCGCACGCCGACTGTGACGTCCGGGGGTAGTTCCTCCCTCAGGTCTTCTCCGTTTGTGCCGGTTTCCTCCGTTTGTGTCTGTTTTACCCGCGGCTCTTTCCCCCGCGACCGCCCTGCGAAAGCGGCACGAAGCTGAGAGACCTTGCCGTCCGCGCCCCCAAATCGCCAACTTCAGCCTGCCCATCCCCCACCAAAGAGGGCCGAACGGCGTGCGACCAGTGATCAGCCGGTTGATTGCGTGCGCGTTTGCGACCATCCCCGTGGTCATCCCGCGGATGCTCGTCGCACAGGCGCCTCCGCCTCTCGCGCCGTCGGCGGCAAACGGGCAGAGCGCGACGCCCGCGTTCGAGGGTTGGTACAGGAACCCGGACGGCACCTACAGCATCTCGTTCGGCTACTACAATCGAAACACGTCGGAAGTCCTGTCGGTGCCGATCGGGCCGGACAATTTCGTGAGTCCTGGAAACGCGAATCAAGGTCAGCCCGCCTTCCTCTATCCTCGGCGAAACTGGGGCGTTTTCGCGGTCAAAGTGCCGGCGGACTTCGGCGACCAGAAGAAGGTCGTCTGGACGGTCAAGATTCGCGGCCAGACGTTCTCGGTCCCGGGCAGCTTGCGCGAGGAATGGCAGATCGACGCGCTCGAGGGAGAAGCGGGCTCCAACAACACGCCGCCGGCGCTCGCCTTCGAGGAAGGCGGGCCTCAGGGGCGCGGGCCGGCGGGCATCACGGTCGAGCGATCGGCCACGGTCGGCACACCGCTGTCGCTCACTGTGATTGCGACTGACGATGGAGCCGGCGTCGGCGCGCTCTCGCGCGGTGGCGCTCCCGTCACGCTGACCTGGTTCACACACCAGGGTCCGGCTCAAGCGACTTTCGCTCCGCCGAGCGCGCGGCTTACACCGACGGGCGGCAAGGCGACGACGACGGCGACCTTCAGCCAACCCGGCGACTACATCCTTCGCGTGCGCGCGAACGACTCCGACGTCACGGCCGCGGGACACGCGCAGTGCTGCTGGACCAACGCATACGTCAAAGTGAGGGTGACGCCATGAGGCTGTACACCTCGAGTCTGGCCGTCGCCGGCGCACTGGCGCTGGCTCTGCCGTTGGCGATCTACCGCCCCAAACCGGCCGTGGCGACGACGCATCGCGCCGTCACCTACGCGAAGGACGTCGCGCCGATCCTCCAGCAGAAGTGCCAGGAGTGCCACCAGCCGAATTCGATCGCGCCGATGTCGCTCCTCACGTACGGCGACGCGGTCGACAATGCCGACGCGATCAAGGACAAGGTCTCGAACCGGTTGATGCCGCCCTGGCACATCGACAAGACGGTCGGCATTCAGAAATTCAAGAACGATCGCAGCCTCACCGACGAGCAGATCGCGACGATCGTGAACTGGGTCGACGACGGGACGCCGCGCGGGAATGCGTCGGACGAACCGCCGCCGCGCGCGTTCGCCGATCCCAACCGCTGGCAGCTCGCCGACAAGATGGGCGGACCGCCGGATCTCGTCATCCGCTCGACGCCGTACACGCTCGCCGCGCACACGCAGGACAAATGGTACCGCCCGACGATCGAAACGGGGCTCACCGAGCCGCGCTGGGTGCGCGCGATGGAGATCAAGCCGGTGCGTCCGGGCGACCGCAAGATCGTCCACCACGTGCTCGCGTATCTCATCCAGGACGAGCCGGAGATCACGGGGCTCGCCAGCACCGCGCACGATCACCAGAACAATCCCGGCCTGTTCATGGAATGGGCGGTCGGCAAGACCGGCCAGATCTACGAGAAGGACGCCGGCAAGCTGATGCTGCCGGGGTCGAAGATCCGCTACGAGATCCACATGCACGCGATCGGGCAGGAGTACAAGGACAGCCAGGTCGAGCTGGCGATCTACTTCTACCCGAAGGGCTTCGTTCCCAAGCATCGCACGGTGCTCACGATGTTCAACGTCGCGCGGAACTCTGACCTCGACATTCCGCCGAATGAGAAAACAATAACGCAGAATTTCTATGTGCTGCAGGCGCCGGCGCGTCTCGAGAATTTCCAGCCGCACATGCACATGCGCGGCACGGCGATGTCGCTCGAGGCGATCTACCCCGACGGCCGCAAGGAAGTCTTGAGCCAGGTCAAGAACTTCCAGTGGAACTGGCACATCAACTACGTCTACGCCGACGACGTCGCACCGCTTCTACCGAAGGGCACGACGCTCGCCTTCACGGCGTGGCACGACAACACCGCCGCGAACAAGAACAACCCCGATCCGAACCAATGGGTCGGCTGGGGCGACCGAACGGTCGACGAGATGGCCCACAACTGGATCGACGTGACCTATCTCGAGCAGGCCGAATTCGACTCATTGGTCGCCGCCCGCAAACCCGCGGCGCGGCCGAGAGTCATTCCGTAGCGAGTTGGCCGCGCGCGGATCGGCCGCGGCCTGCGTCGTCCATGGAGCTGCTCAACGACGAAGACGTCCGCGTCCTCGGCTCCCTGGCCGAGAAAGAGCTGACGACGCCCGAGAACTATCCGCTCTCGCTCAACGCGCTCACGAACGCCTGCAATCAGCTGTCGAATCGGGATCCGGTCGTCGAGTACGACGATGCGACGGTCAAGGCGGCGGTGGATCGGCTGCGCAAATACTCCCTCGTGCGCAGCATCCAGCGAGCCGATGCGCGGGTGATGAAGTACATGCACCTCATGGGCGACGCACTCGACCTGGATCGTCCCGAGGTCGCGGCTATGTGCGTGCTCATGCTGCGCGGGCCGCAAACTGTCGGAGAGATTCGCACGCGGGGCGGGCGTCTGTTCGAGTTTCCGAGCCTCGAGGACGTCGAAGCGACGCTCAACCGGTTGGCCGCCCGCACGCCGTCTCCACTCGTCACCCGTCTCGAACGGCAGCCGGGCCAGAAGGAGGCGCGGTTTGCGCACTTGCTGTCCGGCGAAGTCACTATCGTCGCATCAGCTGCACCCGCTCCGGCGGCGGCCAACGTTCGCGACGATCCGGATCGACTCGAGGTTCTCGAGAAGACGATCGAGTCGCTGCGGAGCGAGGTCGCTGATTTGCGAGCGGAGGTGGGAGAGCTCAAGCGCCTCCTCGAATGACGGGACTCAGAGATTCACCACCTGTTTCCGCCGAAAGCATCGCTGCGAATGGTCGTTGACGATCCCCACCGCCTGCGCCCACGCGTAGACGATCGTCGGGCCCACGAACTTGAACCCGCGCCGCTTCATCTCTTTCGAGATTCGCTCGGAGAGCGGCGATGACGTGGGTACGGTGCGCCCGTTGCCCTTCACGACCTTGCCGTCGGTGAACGACCAGCAAAAATCGGCGAACCGCTCGCCGCGCTCCTCCATCTCGCAGTAAATCTGTGCGCCGCGAATGGTGGCGTCGATTTTCGCCCGCGCGCGGATGATCCCTTCGTCGGCCATGAGCCGAGCGACGTCTCGTTTCCCGAATCGAGCGACTTTTTTCGGATCGAACCCGGCGAATGCCTTCCGGAACGCCGGTCGCTTTCGCAGGACGATGATCCAAGCGAGGCCAGCCTGGAATCCTTCCAGCATCAGCATCTCCCACAACACCCGGGAATCCCGCACCGGGACGCCCCATTCCTCGTCGTGGTACGCCCGCATCAGCGCATCGCCCTCGGCCCACGTACAACGATGCAGATCGGCCATTCCCGGCTCCCTTGCTCGGCGGTGGACTTCGTTCCATAGTCTGCTGTCCCGGACAACCCCACTTCACCCGAAATCTCGCAGGAGCTTCCGGTGGACGACCCCACTCGCTTGTTCGACGAGTTCGATCGCGGCACGATTTCGCGACGCCAGCTCTTTCAGACCCTTGGCCTGGTTGCCGCGGCGGCGCCGTTCGTGCCGCTCGCGCGCGCCTTTGCCCAGGGGCAGTGCGCCGGCCGCACCAGCGACACGACCGCCGCCTGCAACAAGACGCCTTTCAAGGCGCCGTTCGAGCCGACGGGATACAAGACCGTCCTCCTCGACCACTTCAACATGCGCGTCACCGACGCGGAGAAAGAAGCCGCGTTCTACGCCGCGTTCCTCGGCTGGAAGGTCCGCAGCAACGATGGGAACGAGATCTACATGGACATCGGTGACTGGGGCGGCGTGAAGATCCGCGGCGGCTACACCCCACCCGCGCGCGGCCAGGGTGGTCGCGGCGGCGGTGGAGGCGGTGGCGGTGGTGGTGGAGCTCGCCAGGCCGGTGACACGACCGGCGGCCGGGGTGGCGGAGGGGGCGGCGGCGCTGGCGGCCGAGGCGGCGGAGGCGGCGGCGCTGGGCCCCGCGACGATCCGAGCCACATGGCCGCGTGCACGACGCCGAAGGTTGCCGGTGTCGACGGCGGCGGCGCGCTCTGGGACGGGTTCGCTTGGGGCATCGAGCCGTGGGACACGAACAAGGTGGAAGCCGCGCTCAAGGCGCGCGGCCTCGACCCCATCGCCGACCACACCGGCGACGACTTCCGCAGCTTCCACGTGAAGGATCCGGACGGCATGGACGTTTGGCTTACCAACGGCAACAAGAAGAATCGCCGAAAGGGGCCCGCGACCGGAAAGCTCAACACCGCGCTGCCGTTCGAGCCGACGGGTTGGAAGACGATGTACCTCGACCACATCTCGTACCAGTGCACGAGCTACAAGGAAACGGTCGCGTTCTATGAGGCACTGATCGGTTGGAAGGGCTTGGGCGACGAAGGCAGCCAGAACGAGACGCAGATCTCCAAGGAGATCGGCGGGCTGCTCATTCGCAGCGGGACCACCGGCAACGCTCTCGCGCCCGGCTTCGTCATGCCCGCGCAGCGCCGCGCCGTGATGAACCACATCTCGTTCGGCATCTCGCCGTTCGACGCCGACAAGATGTGGGAGGAGATGTGCAAACGCGGCCTCTCGGCGCGCGTCGACACGGGCGCGATCGCCTCGTCGCCGCCGCTGGAGCATGACATTCACACGGCGAACTACAAGAGCTTCCACACGCGCACGCCGAACAACTACGACCTGCAGTTCAGCGCGAAGATCTCGGCGGATATGAAGACCGGCCCCGGATAAGGGCGAACGGCCGGGCCCGACGGCCCGAGAGTGCGACGGCGCGAGCGAGATGATGGCTCGCGCCGTCTCTTTTTGCATTGGACTTCCGTCCAATCGTCCGCGCTCGCTTGTTGGCCGATGATCCGCTGGCGCCGATCCGGCCCTGACAAACAAGCGAAGTGGAGCGCTAGCAATGACGAGCGTCAACGACACGCGCACGCGCGACGTGCTGCCCATTCCCGACGTCACCCCGCCGGGGCTCACGACGTACGACGCGAAAGACCCCGACACGAAATACCCGCCGATCGTTCCGCTGCGTCCGCCCGCGGGCGCGCCGAACGTTCTCGTCGTACTGATCGATGACGTGGGATTCGGCGCGTCGAGCGCGTTCGGCGGGCCGTGCCAAACGCCGACGTTCGAGAAGCTCGCGGCCGAGGGACTCAAGTACAATCGTTTTCATACGACCGCGCTCTGCTCGCCGACGCGGGCCGCGTTGCTCGCCGGACGCAACCATCACACGGTTGGGATGGGCGCCATCACCGAGCTGGCGACGTCGGCGCCCGGACAGAATTCGATTCGCCCCAACACGTGCGCGCCGCTCGCCGAGGTGCTCAAGCTGAACGGCTACTCGACGGCGCAGTTCGGCAAGTGTCACGAGGTGCCGGTGTGGGAGACGAGCCCCGTCGGTCCGTTCGAGCACTGGCCGAGCGGCGGCGGCGGTTTCGAGTACTTCTACGGCTTCATCGGCGGCGAAACGAATCAGTACTATCCGGCGATCTTCGAAGGCACGACGCCAGTCGAGCAAAAGAAGACGCCCGAGGAGGGCTACCACTTCACCACCGACATGACGGAGAAGGCGGTGAAGTGGATCCGCCAACAGAAATCGCTCACTCCCGACAAGCCGTTCTTCATCTACTACGCGCCCGGTGCGACGCACGCGCCGCATCACGTTCCGAAGGAATGGTCCGACAAGTACAAGGGCAAGTTCGATCAGGGATGGGACAAGCTCCGCGAGGAAATTTTCGCCCGGCAGAAGAAGCTCGGCGTCATCCCCGACGATTGTGAGCTCACGAAGCGTCCGACGGAGCTGCCCGGGTGGGACACGATCACGCCCGAGATGAAGCCGGTGCTGGCGCGGCAGATGGAGATCTACGCCGGCTTTCTGGAGCACACCGACCATCACGTCGGGTTGCTCGTCGACGCGCTTCAGGACCTGGACATCCTGAACGACACGTTGATCTACGTAATCATCGGCGACAACGGCGCCTCGGCGGAGGGATCGCTGCAGGGGACGTTCAACGAGATGATCACGCTGAGCGGGTTCGGCCAGCTCGAGAGCGCGGAATACATGTCGTCGCGGATCGACAAGTTCGGCGGCCCCGAGGCGTACAACCACTATGCCGTGGGCTGGGCGCACGCCATGGACACACCGTACCAGTGGACCAAGCAGGTCGCGTCGCATTGGGGTGGCACGCGCAACGGCACGATCGTGCACTGGCCGCACGGAATCGAAGCCAACGGCGAGGTCCGGTCTCAGTTCCACCACGTGATCGACGTGGCGCCGACAATACTGGAAGCCGCGCACCTCCCACAGCCGACGATCGTCGACGGCGTCCTGCAGCGCCCGATCGAAGGCGTCAGCATGATGTACTCATTCAACGACGCAAAGGCCGCCGAGCGTCACGAGACGCAGTACTTCGAGATGTTCTGCAATCGGGGCATCTACCACAAGGGTTGGACGGCTGTGACGAAGCACCGGACCCCGTGGCTTCCCACGACGGCGAAGCTTCCGTCGTTCGACGCCGACTGCTGGGAGCTCTACGATACGACGAAGGACTGGTCGCAGGCACACGACCTGGCGAAGGAGCAACCGGACAAGCTCGCTCACCTTCAGCGCCTGTGGCTCATCGAAGCGACGAAGTACAACGTCCTGCCGCTCGACGATCGCGGGATGGAGCGCTTCAACTCGGATTCGGCGGGTCGCCCGCAGCTCGTGAAGGGCGGCCGCCAGCTGCTTTTCGGCGGCATGGGCCGGCTCACCGAGAGCTCGATCCTGAACCTGCACAATAAGTCGTACGCGGTGACGGCGGACATCGTCGTGCCGAAAGAAGACGCCGACGGCGTCATCATCGCCTTGGGCGGCATCACCGGTGGATGGAGCCTCTACGCCAAGGGCGGAAAGGCGAAGCATTGCTACAACTTCTTTGGCCTCGAGGAGGTCATCGTCGAGGGGAAGACCCGGCTGCCGGAGGGCCGCCATCAGGTTCGCGTCGAGTTCGCGTACGACGGCGGCGGGCCGGCCAAGGGCGGCAAGCTGACCCTCTACCTCGACGGCAAGCCGGACGGCGAAGGCCGCATCGAACGCACCGAACCGCAGCTCTTCTCGGCCGACGAAACCTGCGACATCGGCACCGAATTCGGATCGCCTGTCACCAAGGACTACAATCGCCGAGAGTTCAACGGCGTCGTGAATTGGGTGCAGCTCGATCAGGGCGAGGACGCGAAGAACGCGGAGCACTACATCAAGCCGGAAGACAGGCTGCATTTGGCGATGGCCGTGCAGTAAGGCGCCAGCGCTGACTGCCGGACAGGCGCCCGATGGAGCGAGCGAGAGGATCGCTCGCTCCATCGCATTTGCGTCCCTTGTGATTTCTTAGCGCTCTATCCGGCCGAGCCCGCACGGCGCTTGCGCATGGAGCTCATCAATACGCGGATCGCCATCTCCCACCCTTGGCTTCCGCCCAACGCTCATTCGACCATGAGATCTCGAATTCTCCGGCGCGGGTTGCCCGCGCTCTGTCTCGCCGCGTCCCTCGCGACGATCACCGGGTGCATGCATCCGAGTTACTACGACTCGGTGTACTCGGACACCCATCGGTGGAACTCGCGCGAAGACGCCGCGTATCGGCGATGGGAAGCCGAGCGGCAGCTTCAACACGCCGAGTTCACGGTGCGCCGCGAAGACGAACAGCGCGAATACTGGCGCTGGCGACACGATCATCCCGACCGATAAGCGCGCATCGCGCAAAGGGGTATATATGAAAGGGAAAGCAATGGCGGTTCTGGCCGCGTCCACGTTGATTGCGGCGTCGCTCCAGGCCCAGGGCGGACAGCCACAGCGTGGCCAGCCACAGCGCGGCGGCGAGCCGCAGCGAGGCCGCGGTGCGCCGCCGGCTCAGCAACCGCCGCACACGATGCCGCCCGTCGGCGGCGGATTTATTCCGCAGCACGGACCGCCGGCGGCACCGGCTCGTCCGACACAGCAGGCGACTCGTCCGGTGACGCGTCCTCCCGTCGCCGCGACTCCGGGACGTCCCACGCCTCAGCCGCCGCCGCGGGTCATCGAGCAACGGCCAGGGCATCCCAACGTGCCGCACGTCGAGGTCGAAGGAGGTCGCTGGGTCGGGCACGAGACCGGCCGAGGACGACGCCAGCTATCACCTCGATCGTCCGTGGGAGCACGGTCACTTCCCGGGCACGATCGGCGCGACCCGCATCTATCGCCTCGCCGGCGGCGGACCACAGCGATTCGGCTTCAACGGCTTCTTCTTCAGCGTCGCGCCGGCTGACTACACGTACGTCAGCGACTGGCTCTGGGACACCGACGACATCGTGTTGTACGACGATCCGGATCACCCGGGCTATTACCTGGCATACAACGCCCGAACGGGGACGTACGTGCACGTGTTGTATCTCGGTCCGTAAGGAACTGCGAGAATCGCAGCTGCCAAAGAGCGCGAACTGCCAAAGGGCGCGAACTTCCGAAGGGCGCGAACGTCCAACAGACGCGAACGGCGCTGGCTTCCAAACGGCGTCGCTGCGACTGGCAGGTGCGCCGCTTGGCAGTCGGCGCCGTTCGCGCCCTTCGGAAGTTGGCGCCGTTACTAAGTCGGCGCCGTTTCTAAGTCGGCGCCTCTCGTGAGTTAGCGCTTTTCGCTCGGTATCGGCGGCGCCGGCGTATACCGTCGTCCAAAGTTGTAGTCCGCCCACGACAGGAAGTATTTCCAGTTCGGCGCGTCCGTGTGCCCGCCGTCGTGCTGGCGCCACGCGAGTTGTCCGTCGAGCAGCCCGGCGTTCACCGGCGGCATCTTCTCCTTCACATAGTCATCCGACACGCCCCCCCGAGCGTCTTGGCGCCGAGCAGGCGGAACGCGGGCTGTGCGGCGACCGTCGCCATGTAGCTGCCTTGATGGTCGAGCCACTTCGCGTCGCCGCGCTCGGGGACGCCGTAGCTCACGAACGTCAGGCGCGGCGCGCAGAGCGCGATCAGCTCGTGCGAGTCCACGGGTAGATCGCCGGCGTTCTTGCTGCCGAAGTTCGAATCGGACGTGCCGTACTTGAGGAAATTGCCGGCCATCCAGTGATACTCGCCTGAGCCGGTGAGATTCTCGACCGCTTCGCCCCAGTTGCGCCGGTTGAGCTTCGCGCCGCCTTCGCCGGACGATCACTAATCGACCTCGTGCCGTTGGCGAGAAAGAGTATCCGTATGCTAGATTCGCAGAATGAAAGATTATGAAACCGCGGGATAGCGATTGCGAAAAATTCCGGCCTCATTATAGGCCGCGATTGACGCGACGGAGTTGAATGGGGTCACCGCCTTGGCGCTCCCCAATGCTGCCATTTCGATCGCCTATCCCACCAAGCAGCGGACGTGGCAGGGGCCCGCGTTTACGGAGATACCTAGACGTGGAGTTCCATGAGATCGTATCCGACGATCGTCTCTCCGTTGAAATTGGACGCCGCTTCCTGTCGGACCTGCTCGGCGTCGGCGCCCGCCAATAGATGAGTGCACACGAGGCGCTTGACCCCGGCCGCCTGTGCCATCTGACCTGCCTGGGCCGGGGACGCGTGAAAACCGATCAGGGCGTCGCGAATCCTGCGCGAACGTTCATCGCCATAGACCTGTGAGTGGATCGCGCAGGCATCCTGCACTAGCAGATCCGCGCCTTCGGCGCATTGCACTAGCGCGTCGCAGGCCGCCGTGTCTCCGGAGAACACGGTTCGCGTCCCGGCATGCTCGAACCGATACGCGTAGGTCGTAATCGTGTGCTTGACCGCGGTCGCGGTGACCATCACGCCGTCCCGTTCGTACACCAGGCCTTCGCCGATCTCGTGCACCTTGATGCTGTCGATGCCGGAGCGGGCGTAGCCGATGCCGCTGCTCCAGTCGATGTCGTCCTTGTAAAGGCCGGCGAACAGGAGTTCGTGCATTTTCCTTGTCCCAGGAGGGCCCCAGACTTCTAGGGTCGGTCGTCCTGCCGACCAGCCGCCCCACACGAGGCCGGCGTACCCCAAGATGTGATCCCAATGTAGATGGGTCAGAAAGATCTTCTGCACGGCAGCGACGTCGCAGCCGGCCCGTACGAGTTGACCCGTTACGCCATCACCGCAATCGATGACGAACGATTGACCTGCGATCTCGATCAGCTGTGCTGGTTGCGAACGGTCGAGACAGGGCCGCGGAGACCCCGTTCCGAGCAGGACGACCTTTGTCGCGGACATGACCCCTCCGGGTGAGGTGAACTCGAGGCCGATTTCTAGGGGTACGATACGGCGGCCGCGAGTTGGCGTAAGGAATCCTCGGATCCCGAAATTACGTTCGTCACTACTGGTCCGGTCTCCGATCAGGAGCGGTTCACCCGCCATCGGTCACTGCGACACCCTGCACTTCAACCAGAAGCTCCTGCCGCGCGAGCCCGGCGGCGGTGATGAGCGCGCTCGCGGGGAAATTGTCGCCGAAAACTTCCTTCCTTATCTCAAGGAACCGCGGCCCGTAACGCGCGTCGGTGATGAACACCGTCATGGTCACCATATCTGAAAGCTTCGCGCCCACTTCCTCGAGCGTGCGGGCGAGTTGCGCGAACACCGAGCGGACCTGACCGTCGAAATTGCCCACCAGCGATTTTCCGTCCAGGTCCTCGACCGCGGTTTGTCCCGCGAGCCAGATCGTCCGGCGATAACCTTCAGTGACGACCGCACGTGAATAGGCCCGCGCCTGCGTCCGTTCGGATTTGAGATGGCGTCGCGTTCCGTGTGCCTGGTTGGCCATGGGTCCACACTTTCTTGTCTAGATCAATTACCGATGAGAGAGCCTTCCAGCACCCACGCCGTTCCGTCGAAACGGATCACGTTGAGTTGGTTGACCGGATAAAAATTCGTCGGGCTCGTATTCACCTTGATGCCTGGAATGAGCATTGGAAGTGTCAGGTCTTTGATGTTCGCAGCCTGCTTCATCAGGTTTTCGCGGGTGAGGTCGTCGCCGCACTGTTTAAGAACCTGCACTATGGTCTGCGCGATCGAGTAGCCAGTGGCGTTGACCTGATCTCCGATATCGCCTGCCGGATAGTACTGTTTCATGAACGCGAGCCACTCGAGATAGCCGGTGTCGTCCTTCCATGCCGGATTGGCCGGATCCTTTAGGAATTGCGCGGAGACGATGCCGACAGATTTCTCCAGCCCGGCTGGCTTGAGCACGACGCTGACCGAGGCGGAACCATTGTCGAGAACGTGAAGCGGCTTCCAGTTAATGTCGTACATCTTGCGGATCGCCTGCGCGGCGAACTTGGGCAATGAGGCGTCGAAGAAAATGTCCGCGCCCGAACCGGCCAGCGTGATGATCTGCGAGTTGATGGTTGGGTCGGTCACCTCGTAGGAGACTTCCTTCAGGATCATCGATGCGGCCTTGTCGCCGAGCCCGTCCTTCAACCCTTTCACCAGGTCTTTGCCGAAATCATCGTTCTCATACATTACGCCAATTCGACCATTGGGCCGTTGCTGCAGAATGTATTTCGCATAGACGCGGGCTTCGAACTGGAAATTTGGTTGGAAACCCATCGTCCATGGGAAATTGACCGGATCGCCCCACTTCGTTCCACCGGTGGAGATAAAGAGCTGCGGCACGCCCTTGGTATTCAAATAGCGGTGGATCGCGGAGTTCGGCGCGGTGCCGAGCGAACTGACGATCGCCAAGACCTCGTCGCCCTCAACAAGCTTGCGTGTCAGTTCGAGCGTTCTTGCCGGGTTGTATCCGTCATCGAGCGAAATCAGGTTGACCTTGCGGCCATTGATGCCGCCTTTCGAGTTGATCATCTCGAAATACGCAACCTCGACCTTGCCCACGGCCGACAGCCCGGTAAGCGGGCCGCTGTACGGCATGGTCTGACCAAGCTTGATTTCGGTATCCGTGACGCCGGGCCCATATTTCTTTTGGGCGTGCGCGCTCATTCCGATGCAAAGGACAAGCGCCGCGGCGATCAAGCCTGTCGCGCATACACGGGGCATCACGTCCTCCCAAGTGTTGAAATTCCAGTTGGCATGGCGCGCGAGAGCGTTAAACCCGGAATTCACTAAAGGATCCCGAGCCCACTTGAATTGTAGCGATTTTCTGGATTGCCAGGAAGCCGAGTGGGAGGTGTGGACGCTTCCCGGTAGCGTGGGCGCTTGAATGGTGTGGGATTCGCAGAATGACAGGTTATGGAACCTGTCCTCGTCAAAGGCCGCCGATGTCAGATCCTCGCGCTCCTACGGTCCTTTCGTTTTCCCGGAGGATCAGCGCAAGCTTACCCAAATCGCAGCGTAGCCTTCTGCGATGGATGCGGCGGATCCAATTGCCAGCGTGAACCGAAAGTCGGTTTTGTCCGCAGCTTCGTTATCGCCGGTCCGAGTGCAATCTGTCGCCAATCTATCCCTGAGGCTCGATCTTGGCGGTGCGAATGTGCTCCTTCCATTCGTCAATGTCCTTGCGCCAATAGGCCTGCGCTTCATCTGGCGTCAGCGTCCAGGGATCGCTGGCGATGCTGTCGAGAAACCTCTTCCCGTCTTCGCTCGCGACAATTGCTGAGAACTCCGCATTGAGCTTGTCGACGATCGCACGGGGCGTTCCGGTCGGCACCATCGCGCCCCACCAACTGGTGAGGTCCATCGGATAGCCGAGCTCGGTCATGGTCGGATAGCTCTCTGCCGCCTG
Organism: uncultured Gemmatimonadaceae bacterium; assembly: GCA_963789315.1. Lineage (GTDB taxonomy): Bacteria > Gemmatimonadota > Gemmatimonadetes > Gemmatimonadales > Gemmatimonadaceae > JAQBQB01. The sequence goes on from CAWBKI010000022.1 coordinate 105,014, forward strand.
CACGCGCCGGCCGGTTGCGACTGCGAGGATGCGGACGCGTCCTTCGCGCGCCTGTGCGGTGGCGAAGACGGGGTCGAGGATCGCGTAATCGACGTTGCCACTCATGAGGTCGTTGAGCGAATCTCCGGCCGTGCGATACTGTACTTCGACGGCGGACAGACCAGCAGTCTCCTTGTACATTGCACCGACAACACGTGCCGGAGGATTCGACGTCACGTAGCTCGCCTTGTCGCCCTTCTGCGTCATTGCTGCAGTCAATTCGTCGATCGACTTGTATGGCGACGATGCAATCACGGCGACCATCATCGTCATCCGATTGATGGTTGCGACCAGCTGCAACTGTTTGAGCACATCGACGGGCGGGCGCTTGAAGATATGCATGTTGGCGGCAAGGGCGTCGCCGCTCATGACGTAGACCGTGTACCCGTCTGGCTTGGCGCGCGCGACATACTCCGTTGCGATATTGCCGTTGGCACCGGGTCGATTCTCGACCAGCACCGTGCGATTCAACCGTGCCCTCATTTTCTCCGCAAAGAAACGGACGATGACATCCGCACCGCTGCCTGCCGGAAAAGCGCAAATGAAATGCAGGTCCTGCGAGGGATAGGGCTGCACTTCGGCTGCCCGCGATGAGACCACCGACGCCGTTACCAACGCGGCCCACGCGCATGCCTGAAACAATCGTCTCGAACGCGGCATAGCTGCCTCCGTCGGTTTGTGCTGTCCGCTCCGTTCACGCATGAACCGGGCGGCTGATCTCCGCGTGAATTTTCATCAGCCCGGCAAGCAGTTCGGCTCTTCTGACGTCCGCAGCCGCATTCGGTGGCAACGCCGAAACGGGAGACGTAACCTGCCGCCGGACCGATCCGCCGCCTGGCACCTTCGACGCCGTCTGACGCATGCACGAGACCGAGATACAATTCGGTGTCGGGCTGCAGGCGAAGCTCGCCGAGCGCCCGGTAGTAGGCTGGATCCGTGCGTTCCTTGGGTACCGGCAAGTGAAGCCAGTCGAGGCTGCGGGTCAGCCCGCGGGAAATCCCATTTGCGACCGACACCAGTTTGGAGGTGTCGCCCGGTTCTTTGAAGTGACGCCCGCCGCTGTCGCCGTAGCAAAGATGGAAGCCGAGTTCGACCGGCTCGGGAACATGATTGCCAAGGCACACAAGCCGCAAAATGATCTCGGCTTCCGGGTTGGCGAGGGCGTGCGGCAACACGCCTTCGAGAATTGCAAACTCGATTGCCGTATCCCACTGCACCGCGAGCTCGGCTGCTGGAACTGCCGCGACAATCTCGTCAAGCTCGGCGAGCATCGCAGCCTCGTAGCGCGGTTCGAGTTCGAGCTGATCCTCCGGGAAAACGAAAATGACGGTCGGAGCGATCGGTGTCGGTAGACAGACCTGGAACCTGACGTTCTGACGAATTGTCCCGGCTTTCTTCAGCGATCGGAACACCTGGTAGGGACGCTTTGGCGGCCTTGGCGTAGCCGAGCGGCGGAAATCGGACGTCTTCGGCCTGCGCGCCGGGCTTCAATCTGAATTTTGGGCGCTTGAGATATCCGGCATCGAAGATTTCGGATGTCAGCGCCGGGACCGCCGCGAAGACGTCGTGCTGCCATTGGGTCCAGTTGATGCGTGCGCCGGTCTCGCCGTCCGGGATACGTTTGAGATGCGAGCCGAGGTGTTGCTCGGCGAACTTGAAGACCGCTGCGGAATCCGCGAGCGGCATGCTGCCGACCAGGTGGGCGTTCACCTGCACCCGATCAGGGTCGAGCTTGGACGCGAACACTTGCTCGAGCGCACGGTGCACCGCATGTCCGGTGTTAGACGACGTCACCACAATGTGGCGCTCGTCCAGGAAGGCGTCGGCGTTTGCGAGCTTTGACAAGCGCGGGTGGCCATTGCGAACGACACTCACGTATCCGTCGAAATAAAGACGCTGGCGACGCAGAGTTGGCGCAGCTCCTGGAAACGCCCCGAGAGCTACATCCGCCTCGCCGGCTTCGAGCCGCGCGCCGAATTGCCGAGAGTCAAGCGGAACGGCCTTGAGGCGCAGGTTGCGATCGATCGCGCCAATTTCGTGTTAGGGGAGGGACGGCGTGACGAGTTCACCAACATTTCGCGTTGGTTCGCTGCGATCGATGCGCGGCCGGCTGTCGCGCGCGCGCGCGCAATCGGTACCAAGCTTGAATTCAAGCGCGAGATGATGAAGAAACCCGCCGCGCCCTGTTCCCGCAGAATTATGTGGCTTGAGTTGGGTCGAACCCGGAATAAGGGACGCGGCATGTCCAAGACCCTGATCGAGCAACTTGACGAATTCGTCGCCGCCTGGAAGCAACGTGTACCTGCTGATCGCCGCGCGGCTATTGTCCCTCCCGACCAGAACGGCGCGATTTTGGACGTCTCTGCCCCGCTCCGGAACGGCCCTGTCGTTGCGACGTTTCACAACCCTGTGACCTGCGCATCGTCACCGAGTTTCGCGGTGCGACGCGAGGGCCCTGGGGCGGCGGGCGCGTTCAGCCGACTTTCTGGCCGACGAAGTCTGTGAGTTCCTTGCGGGTCATGTCCGGCGCGAACCAGATGAAGAGGGGCGCCAGCAGAAGGAACGAGAGCGCGAGCAGCGGCAGGCCGGCGGCGACCGAGTAGGCAGTCGCGATCCAGCCAATGATCAACGGCGCGAGCGAGGCGACCGCGAGGCCGAAGGTGAAGACGCTCCGACGCCAGTGCCGCGGATCGGCGGTATAGCCGAGGCCGATGCCGAAGCTGCCGGTGATGGTCTCAACGCAGATCGCCCGTAGGCCCGCCCCGGCGAGAGCGCTCAACAGCCATTGCGACAGCGGTCCAGCTTCCAATCCGAATTCGCTTGAAGTGGTAGGCCGGGGCTCTTCAACACCGCCGACAGTGCTTCGGGCTCACTCGCCACCTTTACTTCCCGAATGATCTTGCCCGTGTCGGTGTTCACCCCCCCGCGCTAGCCGACAGGAGCGCTTACGCATAGTTGAACAGCGCCATAAATCCGAAATCCATGTGCAGCTGCTGGTGACAATGGAAGAGCGTCAGGCCAGGGTTGTCGGCGACGAAATCAAATTCGACCTCTTGGAATTCGCCCATCATCACGACGTCCTTGATAACGCCGGCCGTTGTCTTGCCGCCGATCCGCGTCAGCTCGAAACTGTGCCGGTGGAGGTGCAGGGGGTGGATGTCGTCGCTGGCATTGCGAAATTTTAGCCGGTAGCGGCGCCCCTCATGCACCATGTGCATCGGCTTCATTGTCTCCATGGAAAAAGCTTCACCGTTAAGGGTCCACTTATTGAAGCCGCCGAGTGCGGCGTTGTGTTTTACGACCGTTATCTGAATCATTTCATCCGGTGTGTCGGGTACAGCGTTCGGTTTGCCGAAGCGCGTGTAATCCCATCGGTAGGACTTCGGCTTGACCCATTGTGGTTTGCCTTTTTGCCCTGCGTATTCGACGACTACGCCCATGCCATGTTCGCGATCGTCGTCGCTAAGATCGCCCATGACCCACACACCGGGGTGGTTCATATCGATCAGCGCCGAGATGCGTTCAGCAGTCCCAAGCCAGAGCACGGGTACGTCAGCTTGTGTCGCTACGGGGTTGCCATCGAGCGCAATGACACTGAACACGTGACCGGGCAGAGCGAGGCTTCTAATTTCGGTTGCGCTTGCGTTGAGGACGTGAAACAGCACGCGTTCGCCCTGCTTGACGCGGATCGGTTCGCCCTGTCCAAGCATTCGTCCATTAATGCCGAATAACTCGTAGCTTACCTCGAAGCCTTTGGTTTTCTCTTGTGCCTCTCGGTCGGCTGTTTCGCCAAGTTGTTGTAGGGATTTGAGCGGAGTACCGGCCAGGACGTCCACCGCCATGTCACCGCCGCGGCTGAACACCGGCTCAAACTCCTTCATGACCAAAAACACTTCGCGGTCATAGGCGCCGGGATTATTGCGCGGTTCAATATAGAGTGGCCCCGCTTGCCCGGTGTAAGTCCCTTGATTCAAGTTGCCCCTTGGCACGACATGCGTGTGATAAAAGCGAAATCCAGACGGTTTTGGCACAAATGCGATGCGACTGACGCCGTGCGCTGGGACATATGGTGATCCCTCCTCGGCAGCACCGTCCACGTCGCTCGGGATCATCAGTCCGTGCCAATGAACGAGCTCCGGCGTATCTGTATCGTTGTGAACATCGACAACGACACGCTGCCCCTCCTTGAAGCGTAGCAGCGGTCCGGGGAACTGGCCGTTATAGAGCGTCGTCGAAACAATGTGGTCGGGTGCAAGTTCAACAAGGCCTGTTGCGATTCGTAACGTGTAATCCGCTTTCTCGTCGGCTTGGTCGGCGGCGGCCCGCACGAGACGCGGCACCGCGCCCATCAAGGGAACCATCCCCGCATACTGGAGTAGGGAGCGGCGATCGATCGTCATGGCCCAAATCCTTATGCTTGGGGAACGATATGCCGGGCGAGCACAGCGCCAAGCACCCAGACTTCCGTCCCACGCTCGGATCATTCGCACTCAATTACCTGAGCCCACCCGCGATAATCCGCTTTAGCCCGCTCCGCCCGAACGTCTGCTATGGGTCGATGCTGTCGAAAAAGTCCGCGGTGCCACGTGAAAACGCAATTAGAGATTGACCAATGCGTCGACATCATTGGAATTGAATGCCGTCGCCCAGCGATCGAAGACCGCACCTACATCATCGGCAGGTCCTGCGAAGGCAGGGACTGACGACAGCACCAACGCAGCGAGAACCAGCACCCGCCGAAATCTTCCCATTGATCCCTTCCGAACCTCCATTGGTCTGTCGTTGCCCCGGCAGAATCCGGCGCGTTCCGGCGGGCGAAATAGCTGTTGATGGCCCCTCTCCCCTCTTCGAGGGTCATGCCCGCCGTTCCGACAAGAATTGCGTCCGGCGCGAGGGGATGAGATTGGACAGCGCAATGCTTGTGCGGTCGGCGCTTCCCACAGTTGAAAGCCGAAAAAGAAGCAAGCGGCCGGTTGCCCGTGCCGCTCGCGCCGATAACGTTTTGCCCCGATGGGAAGTCCGACCAATCTCAGTAGTCGACGTCGAAATTCCCCTGGAAGCCTGATGACGCCTTCTCATTGGCAGCGGGTTCCGACAAGTAAAGTTTGCCGCCCTGCTTGTAGATGACGGTGCCGGGCTTCACTTCACGGGCGCCCTTCTTCATGGCCGCCTCGTGCTGGGCAGCGCTCACCTTCACGTGGGACTTGTGCAGCCGCTGGCCCTTGGGACCGATCATAACAGCTTCGCCCTCTCCCACGGTCGCGACTTCCTGAGACTTCGCGTTGCTCTTTGGGGCCGGAGTCTGCGCCATCGCAACCGTGGAGAGGCCGATCACCAAACCGGTGGCCGTCGCCAGCAAAGCCCTCTTCGAAACAAACATTTGCGTACTCTCCTACATCTTTGTTTGTGCCCCGCGGAGGACAATGTCCGGCTCGGTGCGGCTGCGCTAGAGTAGCCCAACCGCGGGGACAAAAACAGCATTCGCGCACAAAGTTGAATGGCCTGACCAAAAGCCCGATCGGGCGGCACCAAAGGTCTTTGTGCGGTCGAGTCGTCGTGTGAGGGTGAACTAACCGGGTCGCCGGGGGGCTACGTTATCCCCCCGGCGCCCAGACAGGACATTATGACCGCGCCTTCCTTGACCTCTGTCAGTTTCCACATGGCGCGCCAAGGAGGAAGGCTTTCCGCTATTGGGCCGGCCATGAGGCCCGCAGAGAATGCCGCGCGCTCCCCTTTTTTCCTAAACTAAGAGTGCGGCACCCGAAAGAGACCGTGTCGTACCAAATCTGCTGTGCTTCAGCAGGAACGCTTTCTTTCCGTTGGGGGTGCGATTTAGTTGGTACGCTACCGTTCATATATTAGCGGCGGATCGGCAAGCCAGAGAGGCCACTTCAGACGTTCCATACAGTTCTTTTGGTGGATGCTGTCGACAAAAGTCTTAGAGCGGCGCCGAACAAGGATTCCAATTCCGCTGAAACGGGCTCGATACTCAGCCCACCGTGGACCCTATCTCGGGTGGTTGGCGGGCCACCCATTGCAATGCGCGAGCTCGTGATGACGAATCTGGGCCTGAATGGACGCGGTCACGGGTCCGCCGATCTTGGGAATCATGACAAAGCAACTGTGCTCGTCGACCTTCGAGCAGCCGAGGGCTCGGTATGGCGACACAATCCCTTGCATCGCATGGCAGTAGTGCTCGACTTGCGCCATGCTGCCTTGTTGCACGGCCAACCTACCCTTGTAGGGAACTTTGTGCCTTTCAGCCTGCATCAACGTGGCTCAGCAAGTCCTGATAATCATTGCATTTACTATGCGGCAACTCGGCTGGACCCCGATCGAGGCACGGGGGCTGCAGCCGAAGCCGGCTTCCGAGATCAAATCCGCGGATATGCGCGAGAGCAAAGACGCTCACCGCTGTCGTGAGCTTGTGCGGAGTTCTGGATTACGAAGGAGCTGTGACATGTCAGACGTTGTTAGATGGATCAAAAAGGCTGACGGCAACTGGGTCTGGCTTACCGGCAGCAACCACATGCTGGCCAACCATATAGTGGCGAGCGTCGATGCTATGGATGATGGTACCTGGCGCGCCAGATGGATCGGAAATCGGCACGATTATCGTTACGTGCTCCACGGGTTTGAGCGCGCGGACGACGCATGCTTGGCGGCTGAAAAATGGTGGCCGCCCAAAGGCGAGTGGTTTGTGGGCTGGTTCGAGAGCAAGAAGGGTGGATACTTCCGCAAACTTGATCGGATGGTGGAGTATGTGAGGCAGGGAGAGTCGGGAGCCTGGTACGCCGTGCGCGACTATGGAAAGCTACTTGCAAAAGATGGTCGCGTATCGCGGTTTGCCACCGCCGAGAACGCCTGCAAGGCCGTAGATAAGGAACGGCACACACCAGTAGACCTAGACCCGTTCGCACCGGCACGCGAACTTTGGAGTTGGATAAAGCTCCCGAGTGCTTTGGAGGACTATGCTGCAGAGTTGCGGAGCAGGAGATGTGTTGCTGCCTAATGACCCACTGTTTGAATGCGACCAGGGTAACAGGGTCAAGCCGTAATAGGCGTCAACGTCCCCGCTTCACTACCCCCGAAGTTATGCGGTTTTTACCCTGCTACGCGGGCGACCCGACTGATTACGGTAGGTGAGATGCGCCAGCGTGACGGCCGCTTGTGAGACGGCTGACAGTGCGTAACCGTGACATGCTAGGATGCCTGGGAGGGCGCACTCCGCGCAGCGCTAGGTGCCCACTCATGCCAATCGGTCCAGGTGAGCGATACGACTTCTTCCTAAGCCGTCGGGGCTCAGTGGCGATCATTGCGCGCGAGGTCGCCGATGTTCTGACCGAAAGGGGCTACAAAGTTCGGGTCGAGGATTACGACTTTCAGCTTGGTGCAAGCTTTGTCGAGGAAATGCACGAGGCTATCAAGAATGCGCGAGACCTCGTCGTTCTCTTCACCCGCGATTACGAACAGTCCCCCTATACTCGTAAGGAGTTCACTAGTTTCGCGGCACAGGCGATGGCAAGTGCCGAAGAGCGTCACGTCATCGTTTTGCGCTGTGAAGACCTTCCGCTGGAAGGGTTACTTGCCGACAACGTCTATCAGGACCTCGTCGGTGTAGAAGACCCACAAGAACGCAAGCGCCGTATCATCGCGGCCGCAGAACGCCAAACGCAAGCAGCGCCGCGGCCAACAAGGCCATTCATCGGCGTACCGCCTCGGATCGCAAGCTTCACGGGTCGATCCGACGAGCTTGATCAGCTTGACGCCATTTTGCTGCAAGAAAAGCCAGCCGCCGTGACTCAGGCGTCGCTTGGTCGCGCTGCTGTGCAGGGCATGGGAGGTGTCGGTAAAACTTCGCTGGCGGTTGAGTATGCCTATCGCTATCGCAATCTCTACGCAGGTGTGTGTTGGTGCCAGGCGGAGACGCGTGCAGGACTTCTTGCATAGTCTCGCCGAGCTTGGGGTTGCACTTGGGGCAGTAGGATCAGGCGAAACAGAGGTAGAGAGAGCCGCCACCACAGCCCTTCGTCATCTCAGTGAACGGCGCGCGACATGGCTACTCGTTTATGACAACGTCATAGCGCCCGACCACATAGCTGGCTTGCTCCCATCCGGTGGGGCGCGCTTGCTAATCACGTCGCGCTTCTCAGATTGGAGCGAACTAGCCGATGAGGTCGCGCTTGACGTGCTTCCGACGGAGGAAGCGATAACATTACTTGAGAGCCGCGCTAGACGGAGCGATGCTGCCGGGGCACGGACGCTCGCAAAGGCACTGGGTTATCTGCCACTCGCCCTCGATCACGCAGCCGCCTATTGTAAGCGCACGCAGATGAGCTTCGACGATTATGCGGCGAAGATGTTGACGCTCATTGCCGCAGCGCCGCGTGGCGCGGGTTATCCCAGAAGCGTTTCCGCGACCTTCGATCTCGCAATCTCCCACGCCGCTGCGCAGTGTCGATCGACGGAAATACTCATCGCGTTCTTAGCGCAATGTGCTCCTGACCGGATCCCAATGACACTGGTCGCCGGAGCAGTTGAAGACGAAGCAGAACGGATGGAAGCACTCGCTGCTCTTTCTGAGGTTTCTTTGGTGAAGCACGATCCGTTCGAGGACGCCACACCTGCATTGACGGTGCACCGTCTTGTGCAATCCGTGGCACGAGCGCGATCGGAGGCCAATGGCACGGCGCAGGATGCGGCTGGACGGTTAATTGCACGGCTAACGGCGATCTACCCCGACGAGGCCGAGGACCCACAGTCATGGCCCCTGTGCGCTCAGCTTACACCACATTTGCTTGCGCGGCGCGTGGCGTTGCTCCGTGATGCTCCCGCCACTGCTGCGTGGTCAGATCTTTTGAACCGTGCTGGAGGCTATTTCTCCGGGCGTGCAGCTTTCGCTGAAGCTGCCCATCTATTTCGCGATGCGCTAGCTATTAGTGAACAGTCCCTCGGTCCCGATCATCCTGATACAGCGAAAAGCCTCTGCAACCTTGCTGGCCTGCTCCAGGCCCAGGGCGACTTTAGAGGAGCTCGGCCGCTCTACGAGCGTGCACTGGCGGTGTGTCAAAAGGTGCTCGGACCCGAGCATCGCGATACGGCGAACAGCCTCGGCGGCCTTGCGTCCCTGCTCCGCGATCAGGGCGACTATGCAGTGGCGCGGCCGCTCTACGAGCGCGCACTGACGATCTACGAAAAGGCATTCGGCCCCGAGCATCGCGATACTGCGAACAGCCTCGGCGGCCTCGCCTCGATACTCCAAGCCCAAGGTGACCTTGCCGGGGCGCGCTCGCTCTACGAGCGCGCGCTAGCAATTGAAAGAAAGACGTATGGCCCAGAGCATCCTGCCATTGCGCCGAACCTCAGCAACCTGGCTTTATTGCTCCAGGCCCAGGGCGATTTTTCAGGCGCGCGGTCGCTCTTCGACCGTGCACTGGCGATCTCCGAAAAGGCGTACGGTCCGGAGCATCCCGGCGTTGCGGCAACCCTTAACAACTTTGCCCTTATGCTCCAGGCTGAGGGCGATTTTGCTAGGGCGCGGCTACTCCACGAGCGTGCGCTCTCGATTGACGAAAAAGTGTTCGGTTCAGAGCATCCTACGACGGCGCTCGCGCTTAACAACCTCGCCATGTTGCTTCAGGCCCAGGGCGACTTTACGGGCGCTCGACCACTTCAGGAGCGTGCGCTGGCGATAAATGAAAAGTCGCTCGGTCCTGACCATCCCGAGACGGCGGGTAGCCTCTCCAACTTTGCGAAAATGCTACAGGCCCAAGGCAACGCTACAGAGGCGCGGCCGCTCTTCGAGCGCGCATTGGCGATTTATGAAAGGGCGTTCGGCCCAGAACACCTTGTCACCGCGAAGATACTCAGCAACCTCGCCGATGTACTCATATACGAGGGTGACCTAATTGGCGCGCGCCCACTCTTGGAACGTGCCATAGCCATTGATGAACGGGCACTCGGCCCCGACCATCCTGACCTGGCTGTTATCCTCCAAAACCTAGCATACCTGCTCGCAGGCCAGGGCGACCTTGCGGCGGCGCGCCCGCTCTACGAACGAGCGCTGACCATATGTGAAAAAGCGCTCGGTCCCGAGCATCCCAATACCGCGACAGTCGCTATCAACCTCGCCGCTTTGCTCCAGAACCAGAGCGATTATGCGAGCGCGCGGCCGCTCTACGAGCGTGGGCTGGCGATCTACGAAAAGGCGTTCGGCCCGAACATCCTGACTTAGCGGCGAACGTCGGCGCGTTCGCTTCATTGCTGCTCGCTCAGGGCGACCTTGTTGGAGCGCGGCCGCTCTTCGAGCGAGCACTGGCGATCAATGAAAAGGCGCGCGGCCCCGAACATCCCGATACGGCCACTAGCCTCAACCGCCTCGCCGACGTGCTCTTCTATCAAGGCGACAAAGCGGCAGCTTGGCGACTAAACGAACGAGCTCTTCGGGTCTATGAAAAGGCGCTCGGCCCAGAGCATGCCCGCACCGCGGATGGCGTCAGCCGCCTCGCCAACTTACTGCAAGATCAGGGCGACTATAGAGCAGCACGGCCGCTCTACGAGCGCGCACTAGCGATCTACGAAAAAGCGCTCGGATCCGAGCATCCCTATACTGCCGGGACCCTCAAGAAACTCGCCGGATTGCTTCAGGACCAAGGCGATCTCGCGAGGGCACGGCAGCTCTACGAGCGGGCAGTAGGGATGCATGAGAAGACGCTCGGACCCGAACACCCTGAAACGGCGGCTAGCCATATCGGCCTCGCGTCAGTGCTCCACGCCCAGGGCGACTTTGACGGGGCGCGACCGCTCTATGAGCGGGCGCTGGCGATCAACGAAAAAGCGTTCGGCCCTGAGCATCCCAATGTTGCGAACAGCCTGAATGCCCTCGCCACGTTGCTCCACGCCCAAGGCCGCCTTGCTGAGGCACGACTGCTTTTTGAGCGCGCACTGGCGATCTACGAAAAGGTGTTCGGCTCTGAACATTCCCAAACTGCGGTTTTACTTCAGAACGTAGCAGCCGTGCGCCAAGAGCAGGGTGACCTTGTTGGGGCGCGGCCGCTCTTCGAGCGCGTGCTCGCGATCAACGAAAACGCGCTCGGTGTTAAGCACCCCAACACGGCGAGTAGCCTCATCGGCCTTGCCTGGTTGCTTCAGGGCCAAGGAGATTTTACGGCTGCGCAGCCATTATTTGAGCGCGCGCTGGCGATTAACGAAGGGGTGTTCGGCCCCGAGCATCGCAACACGGCGATGAGCCTTCACTACTTCGCTAGCGTGCTACAAGACCAGGGCGACCTTGTTCGTGCGCGGGCACTCTTTGAGCGCGCACTTGCGATCTACGAAAAGACCCTCGGCCCAGAACATCCTGAAACGGCGGCGTGCGTGAGCGGCCTCGCCTCCGTTCTGCAAGACCAGGGCGACAACGCAGCGGCACGGCCGCTTTACGAGCGTGCACTCATGGTGCGTCAGAAGACGCTCGGCCCTGAGCATCTCAGAACGGCGGCGAGCATCAACGGCCTTGCCTCATTGTTCCAAGACCAAGGCGATCTTTCCGCGGCGCGGCCGCTCTTCGAGCGTGCGCTCGCCGTGCGCGAGAGGACGCTCGGTCCCGACCACCCCCTTACTGCAGCTAGCCTCACCGGCCTCGCCTCCCTTCTACGAGAGCAGGGCGACTATCCGGCTGCAAGGCCGCTCTTCGAGCGCGCACTGGCGATCTACGAAAAGACGTTAGGCTCCGAACATCCGGATACGAACCGCGCGCGTAGTCAATTTGCAAAGCTGCTTCTCGCTATGGGCGAGCCAGTCGAAGCACTTGCGCTCGGCGAAAAAGCGCTTGCCAATCACGACACCAGGCTCGGACGATGCCACGCCCGGACGAAAGACAGCGCCCGCGTCACAGCTGATGCGCTCGATGCGCTTCGCCGCACAGAAGATGCGAAGGGGCTACGGGAGCGGTATGGGCTCACGGGCTCGGACCACCGCAAGCCCTCACAAAACAGCTAATCGGTCTAGGAAAAAAGCTGCTGGGCTGCTGCACGTTGGTGGCCATACAGAGCGAATGGCCGGCGTTGCCTAGAACCGATCTGCATTCTCATTGATGGCCACGCCACGAGGACCGCACCTTGTAGCGGGTATCGCGCACTTCAACCTTCGCCCCACCGGCGTTTCGCACCAAGGTTGGTCACGGCCGGCAATCGACACGTCAAGTGCTCTAACGTGTGGAACCAGTGGCGATGAAAAATATTACTGCCTCGACCGAGGATGAGATTTCTTTTCTTCGAAAGCTTATGACCGTGGCGGCGAGCTAACACTTCAAGGAAACATCGGACTCTTCAAAGTTGAGCGCCTTTTTCCTGATTACGTCACCGCTCAGAGCGTGGGCATAGATGCAGTAACATCTCAAGCTTACCGAAATTGGCCGTCAATTCATCAACCGCTGGTGGCTAAAGGCAACGCGCTAATCATCTCGCCTTAAGGATAATCTTTGAGAACCAATTCGTCGGCGCCTTCTATCAATGGACCATTTTTCGTGCGCGCAACCTATGAGGTTCTAATCTCTGACGGATTAAATTGATGGCGCGGCTTGATCTGTACCACTACTCGTTGAACAGGCGCTCCGTTTCCGCAGTGAGATCGATTTCCGGATAGGTTTAAAATCGAAGACTATGCAGCAGCTTCCCGCCGTGCCGTCGAAGCCGGGCCGAAGACGCGATCGAGAATCCAGTTGTCGATGACGTGCACCAGTGGCTCGCGCGCCGAAAAGCGGCTGGTCCTGGCGAAGGGCTGGCTCAACCTCGCAGCCCTTCATTTTCATGATCACGATCGAAAGGAAATCAGAATCGAAACTTCATAAGTTGATACATCTGACGCGTTGAATTGATCACACGCAAGCGTCGCTTATGTCATCAAACCTGTGTTGCTGCAAAAGCGATGGCTACCATGGCGATGAGTAAGACTGGGATCTAAGGAAGCCGACCGTCTGTGACATGATTGAGCAACAGATCAGGCAGCTCTCGACTCCCTGAGATGCGTAAGTTGCGGGTCTCGTGCACGCGCAGCGCCGGCACATCGTCCCTCGGCGGCGACAGGCTGAGACCGAAAAAGGCCGCACCGTCAACGTCGTTAAGCCACACAAACGGCCGCGCGTCAGTTTGAATGCTTGTGATTTCGACATGCTGGAACTCAACGTTCTTGGCATGACGCACCAATAATCCCTGAGCTGGAAGTGGGCTAAACGAGCTTGGCTCAGGATACTCCCGCTCCTGTTCCGGAGGATCGATATTCACCATTGAAGCCGACGCGCCGCCCTTCTGCACCATGAGCACATCGCGGACGCTGACGTCCTCAACTGGGTGGCCCGGGATGCCAGCGATCATTGCCGGCATGTCGTTTGCCGGTGCATCACAGACGATGTTTCTGATGATCACCCGTTTGACCGTGCCTACACTGGTTCCAGCCGGCGCTCGCAGGCGTGCGCCGAGCCTTAGAAAGAACGGCGCGTTACGAATATCGCGCATCGTGATGCCCGTGAAGGTGATGTCCTCGATGTGGTGCTGTATTCTGCCTCGTGCGCAGGGGATTTGATAGCCGGTCGTGCGCGCGTGCGGTGCCGCTGCGTGGGTGCGTTGCCCACATTCCCCGATCTTCCGTGCGGCTCACTGAGTTTGGAGGACATTACGCGCAAGTTCCCCCCGCAATTCGGTACTATCATTGAGTTGACGGTGATTTGCGAATACATCGACGATACTTGGCCAGAGATCCCGCTCAAGCCCCTCGACAGTTGGGGACGGGCGCAAATGCGCCTATGGACGAAACAATTGGACGAGGGTGTTCATGCGGCCGTCGGCGCTCTCTCGTTTTGCATCGCGTTTCGCCATCAGTGGCTTGAAAAATCGGGTGAAGATCGAGCCAGATGGCTAGCGGGCATCCCGCAAGCTGATCGCCGGCAGCGTTCGCAGTCGATTCTAGAGCTCGGGTTGGCATCGCCCTATTTCGAACCTGCGGTACGTCGATACGAAAAGCTCTTCGATGACTTTGAAGCCACGCTAGGACACCGGCCGTGGCTCGCGGGCGATATGTTCTCGCTTGCCGACGTTGGTTACGCACCGTATCTCGCCCGCCTGCGACACCTCGGATTGAACATTTTGTTCGATCGTCGTCCGCTCGTATCGGGGTGGTCGCAGCGTGTCGCCAGCAGGCCTTCGGTCCAAGAT
>CAWBKI010000023.1:0-56286 GCA_963789315.1 uncultured Gemmatimonadaceae bacterium
TTTGGCGGGCGCGGTCATCGTCGCTTGCTAATGTACTTCCGGGGTTCGAGAACGGTAGAACGATGCCATCTGCCTATGGCGCCGAGCCTCGCGGGGCACGGACCAACCGTGACCGGCGCCAGCTTGGCGGCGAAGGTCGCTCGAGGACTCGCGCGTCTCCGGTGACGACAATCACCAGATGGTCGAGATCCACGTGCCGGGCGGCCGCCGCGGTCAGATCGGCCAAAGTGACGGACGACATCTGGGCGGCATAGCGCTCGAGGTAGTCGAGCGGGAGGTCGTCACGCGCTATCTCGGCCAGTCGGGTCACGATCGAGTCGGGTCCATCAATTCGCGCGGGCAGTGCGCCGACTCGACTCCGTCGCACCGCCTCCAGTTCTCCTTGGGTTGGCGGACGAGTCGTGCGTAGCTCACGCAGGACTCGCAGCCACTCGGCGAGCGCGCTGTCGACCTTCTGCGCGCTGACGGTCGTGCTGCCGACGAACTCCGCTGCCGCGGCCGCGTCGCCAAGTGATTCCTGTGGTGCTCGAGTAAATGAATGACCGCTTTTCGCGCAGCGTCTCCTGGAGCCGAGCCGACGCGACCGCCGCGAAGGCCTCCGTGGCGACGGCGTCCGTATCGATTCGCGACGGTCCGAGTCGCCGACGTACAGGTACGCTTGTTCGCCGGCGCCGGGCACGTCGCGCAGGTAGATGCGTGTGCGAGGCGGTTGGTCGCTGGCGCTGATCGAGTCGGCGACGGACGGCTCCAGCTGAGGCGGACGCCACGTCCCGAACGCACGCGTCGCGGCATCGAGCGCGGCACGAGTCGCTCACGTCGCCCGCGATGGCCAACGTCGTGGTGCGCGGGCTGACGAACACGTCGTAGAAATGGACGACGTCCGCTCGCGTGATCGACCGGATCGCTACCTCGGTCGGCACGAGCGAGCGCGCGAACGGGTCCGCGTCGCCGTAGATCGACTCGTAGAAGAGGTGCCGCGGAATCGTGACCGGCGCCTGAGCGACTCGCCGCGCCGCGGCGGCTTGCGCCGATTTTCGTCGCTCGATCGCCGACGAGTCGAAGGCTGGTTTCGTGAGCATTTCGGCCATCAGACCGAGCGCGGGCTCGAACGCCGACGAGGCGGTCGTGGATCCGGTCGGGGCCACGGTCGTCCCGATCGTCGCCGCGGCGCGGGCTAGGTCGTCTCAGCTCGCTCGTCGGACCCCTCGCAGCGCGCCGAGCGTCACCGCGTATAACCTTCCTTTCCAGCGGGATCCCACGTCGAATCCGCGCCGACGATCGCGCGCACGGCGACGACGGGTACGGAGTGGTCTTCGACGACGAGAAGCGGACGCCATTCGCCAGCGTGTGGGTGCGGAGTGGCCGGAAAGTTGAACGCCGCCGCGGGCGGCGTCGGCGGGCGCGCGCTGCGATCGATCTGCTGACCGAACGCCGGCGTCGCCAGCGCGATCGCGATGAGAGCGGACGCTGATCTCACGGTCGCGCCGTCGCGTTTGGAGGCGTCACGTTCGTGTACGGAAGGTTCGGCTTGCTGATCAGATCGAGCTTGCCGGCCGGCACGAGACTCATCACGACGCGACCCGCGGTGATGTATCGTCGAATCGCGGTCTCTACGTCGGCAGGAGTCAACGAGAGCGCGGCATTGGCCTGCGTCGCGTAGGAGCCGGGGTCATCGGCGAACATTTCGTCGTGGGCCAGCGCGTCGGCGCGCGCATAGTGGAGCTGGAGTGAGGTTGCGGCGTTCACTCGGTTGAACGCATTGAATCGCGCGAGTCTCGGCCGTCAGGGACGGTCGCGAGCGAGGCGAGCGACACTGTCGTCGAGCCGCTCGATCTGCGTCATCGATGCTTCTCCTCGCGGGCTCGGCACGACGATGATCTCGAACACCCCTGATTTCTCGAAGTCGTGGTTCTCGGCGGTCACGCTCGACGCGAGCTGCCGATCGGAGACGAGGAGCTTCGCCAAACGACCGAACCTCGGGAGCGACAGCATGGACGCGACCGCCAAGGCGGCCATTCGGTCCGGACTCTTGTACGGTGCGCCGCGCCACGCGAAGTGCAAGCTCCGGCTGGTTGGCGCGCGCGTCTTCGAGGACGAGCCGTCGTTCGGGGCGAACGACTCGGGTCTCGCCATCGGCGGCGTGCGTGACGGCGACCCGCGTGGAATTTCACCGAAGTACTTCTCGATCAACGTCGCGTCGCGGTCGCGGTGGTGAAGTCACCGCTGATCGCGAGCACCGCGTTGTTCGGGACGTAGTAGGGAAGGCACGTCGCGCGCACGTCGGCCGGACGCACCGACGAGGGTTCGGCTTTCGGCGCGAGGTGATAGGGATGCCCCGTCGGAAAGAGCGCGGCACGGGTGAGCTCGTGGTACGCGCGAAGGGCACGTTGTCGACGTTCTGGCGTCGCTCCTGCTCCACCACTCGACGCACCGCCGTGATCCGTTCCGAGTCGGCTCGCGCCAGCGGCGCGGCCATGCGGTCGACTCGGTCCACAGCACGGTTTCGAGCTCGTTGCTCGGCACCGTGATGTAGTACTTGGTCACGTCCTCGGTCAGGTCTCGGCGAAGTGCGTCGACGTTCCACCGAGCGAGCGATAGAAGTCCCGCTGCGGCTGATTCAGATGCGGCGATCCCTGCGACATGAGGTGCTCGCAGAGGTGGACGATGCCGGGCCGGACGGGGTCGTCGTCCCTTGATCCGACATGGTACCAGACCTGGACGCTGACGATCGGCGTCGCGTGATCCTCGTTGAGGATCGCGACGAGTCCGTTCGGCAGCGTGAACCGCGTATAGGCGAGAGGCCGAACCGGTGCGGGTGGACTGGGCCCCGGAGAGACGCTCACCAACGAACCGAGCAGTACGGCCACGCCGGTGCGGCGAAGCAGTCGGCTCTCGATCCGGAACATGGGGACAATCGCCCTACGCGGTTCATACATTCAAGATACCGAAACCCGCCGTCTCCCACCCCCCATCTACGGTCCCGTGCTCTCACGATCCGCACTTCTGTTTTTGGGGCGCTTCGGCGCTTTCGCGGTCGCACCGGCCGCCGCCCAGCAGACCGCGTCCGTCCCGCGCAAGGGCCACGGCCCCCCGAAGGCGATCGACCGGGCCAACATGGACACGACCTGCGACGCGTGTACCGACTTCTACACGTTCGCCAACGGCGCCTGGCTCAAGAAGAACACGATTCCCGCCGACATACCCCGAATGGGGCTCGTTCTATCAGCTCAACGACGAGAACGAAGCCATCGTCCGCGACATCATTGAAAAGGCCGACAAAGCGCATGAAGGCGGGCACGTCGAAGCCGGCGATCGAACGCGTACAAGGTCGGCGCCTACTTCGACGCCTGCATGGACACGACGACGATCGAGAAGCTCGGCACGAAGCCGATCGACGCATCCATGGCGCGCATCGCGCGGATCTCGTCGGCCGATCAGCTGCCGCGCGCGCTCGCGGAGCTCGAGCATACCGATGGTCTCGCGCCATTCGGCGTCAGCGGCGGGCCGGATTTGAAGAATTCGAATAGACTCATCGCCAACGCCGGCCAGGGCGGATTGTCGCTGCCCGAGCGCAACTACTATCTGTCGACCGACTCGAGCATGAAGCGCCTGCGCGAGATTCGCTGGTCGCGCACATTACGCGCACGTTCCAGCTTTACGGCGAAAGCGCGGCGGATGCGAAGGCCCACGCCCAGACCGTGCTCGACATCGAGACGAAGTTCGCGCAGGCGTCGATGGACGTCGTGACGCGTCGCAACCCGACCGCGATCTATCATCTGATGACGGTCGCGCAGTTCGACTCGATGACGCCGCACTTCAAGTGGGAAGAGTTCATGGCCGAGCAGGGCGCGCCGGTCGTGTAAGGAGATCAACGTCGGGCAGCCCGATTTCTTCAAGGCGATGGACGGCTTCATCACGTCGATTCCGGTCGCTGATTGGAAGACGCTGCTGCGGTGGCGCCTGCTCAACACGGCTTCGGCTTCGGTCTTCCGAAGCGGTTTGCCGACGAGAGCTTCGCGTTCGGCAAGCTGTTCACCGGCCAGCGCGAGCGTGTGCCGCGCTGGAAGAAATGCGTCAACGCGACCACCGGCGTACTCGGCGAAGCTGTTGGACAGGGATATGTCGACAAGACGTTCCCTCCCGCGGCGAAAGCGCGCGCCAAGGCGATCGTCGACAACATGGTCGAGGTCCTCGGTGAACGGATCCAACAGTTGGATTGGATGAGCGATTCAACGAAGCTCCAGGCGCACGGGAAGCTGGTCGCGTTCACGCGCAAGATCGGCTATCCCGACAAATGGCGCGATTTCTCGAAGCTCGACGTGCAGCGCGGCGAGTATCTCGAGAACCAGCATCGCGCGAGCGCGTGGGAGATCGCCGTCGACTGGGCCAAGGTGGGCAAACCGGTCGACAAGAGCGAATGGGGAATGACTCCATCCGAGGTGAATGCCTACTACAACCCGGTGTGGAACGAGATCGTATTCCCGGCCGGAATTCTTCGGCCGCCGTTCTTCAATCCCGACGCCGACGACGCGGTGAACTACGGCGCGATGGGCGCGGTGATCGGCCACGAGATGTCGCACGGCTTCGACGACTCCGGCCGCCGCTTCGACGCGCAGGGCAATCTGCGCGACTGGTGGACGAAGGCCGACGCCGACAAGTACAAGCGCAGGCGCAGCGGGTCGATCGATCAGTTCAACGCATACACCGTGGTCGACTCGACGACGCACGTGAACGGCAAGCTCACGCTCGGCGAGAACATCGGCGATCTCGGCGGTCTCAAGATCGCGTATCTCGCGATGGAAAAGTCGCTGAAGGAGAAGGGACGTCCGGCCAAGATCGACGGCTTCACGCCGGAGCAGCGTTTCTTTCTCGGTTGGGCGCAGGTGTGGCGCACGCTGCAGAGCGACGCGGGCGACCAAGGCTCAGGTGAACACCGACCCGCACGCGCCGGCCAAGTGGCGCGTCAACGGCCCGCTCAGCAACATGCCGGAGTTCAAGGCCGCGTGGGGGTGCAAGGACGGAGACGCGATGGTGCGACCGGACTCGCTCCGCGCGCGGATCTGGTAGCCTCGTTCATAAACTGCAACTGCTTCACCGCAGAGGCGCAGGGACGCAGAGGGAACGCGAGGCGGTCTCCATCGCGCAACGAGCCGGATGTTTTTGTTGTAAGCCCGCTCGGGATGCTACGTCGTGGCGAAGTAAGCCTCCACGGTACGAGTAGCCTCCCGAGCGGCAGTCACAAAAAATCCGGCTCGTCGCGCGACGATCTCGAACGCGGCGTTGTCCTCTGCGTCCTCTGCGTCTCTGCGGTAAAGCGGTTCAGCGAGCTCCCCGGGCAGAGTGGCCGGCCAGCCACGAGGTCTACGCCTCCCAGCTGAGCGACGGCTTTCCGAAGTGCCCGTAGTTGGTCGTCTGACGGTAGATCGGACGCCGCAAAGCGAGCGTTCGATCATCGCCGCCGGACGATAGTCGAACTGTCGCACGAATTCCGCGGCGGCGACGACGTCGCCGGTGCCGAACGTATCGACTCGCACCGACACCGGCTCCGCGCGGCCGATCGCGTACGCGACCTGCACTTCGGCGCGAGACGCGAGCTTGTTGCGCACGACCTGTCGCGCGACGAAGCGGCCGAAGTACGCGCCGCTGCGGTCGACCTTCGACGGATCCTTCCCGCTGAAAGCACCGCCGCCGTGGCGGCCCATCCCGCCGTACGAGTCGACGATGATCTTGCGGCCGGTCACGCCGCAGTCGGCCGACGGTCCGCCTTCGATGAACTGACCGGTGGGATTGACGAGGATCTCGACGTGCGGGCCGAACCACGGCCCGAGCACTTCAGGGAGGAGGCAGCTGGCGACGTAGTCGCGGATCTCCTCGTGCGCGGCGTCCTTCGTGTGCTGCGTCGAGACGAGCACGGTCTCGACGCGCACGGGCCGGTTGTCTTCGTAGCGGACGCTGACCTGCGTCTTTGAATCGGGTCTCAGCCAGGCGCGTTCACCCTTCTTGCGTGCGGTGGCGAGTCGTTGGGAAAGCCGGTGCGCGAGCTGCACCGGCAGTGGCATGAGCTCGGGCGTTTCGTCGGTCGCGTAGCCGAACATGATGCCCTGGTCGCCGGCGCCGCCCGTGTCGACACCCATCGCGATGTCGCCCGACTGCTTGGAGATGAACTGGGTGACGCGAACGCCGTCGGCGTTGAACGCTTCGCTCGGATCGACGTAGCCGATCTCGCGAATCGCGCCACGCGCGATCTTCTCGTAGTCGACCGTCTCGTGCGACGTGATTTCGCCGGCGAGGATGACCTCCCCGCTCTTGCACAGGACCTCGCACGCGACGCGGCTGTTTGGGTCGCCCGCGAGATGCGCGTCGAGAATCGAGTCGGCGATGAAGTCGCAGACCTTGTCGGGATGCCCTTCGCTGACCGACTCGGAAGTAAACGTGTACGAGCTCATACGATCGACCTCGATGCTCCCAGGGAGCGAACAAAAAGGGCCCCGACGATTTCGTCGTGGGCCCCGTGGCATCCGACGACTTAGACGGGTTTCTCCGGACTCTTTCCGGCGCGCGGCCCGTCAAATCGGGGAAAATCGCCGCGCAAATGCAAGCTACCACGGCCATCCCGCGCGTCAAGCCATCGAGACGTTGCAGTGCAAATTTGACACGCCGTCAGGGCACGGTGATCAGGCCGACCGTTCCACCAAGATCGTCGTCACGAAGCTTTGGAACATTCGATGGCGCGATCCACGCTCCGCCGTCCACGCGAATCGCGAGTCGGTGGAGGCCGGGTGTCACCGCGCGGTCGGCGAACCAACCGTCGCTCGCGCGATCGAGCACGATCGGTTCCCAGCCCGTGAAATCCGCCATCAGCTCCACCCGCTCGGCCTTCGGCGCCGTTACGTCGATGCGCGCCGTTTCTCCGTTCGACCGTGTGATGACGATACGCACGCCGGCGTTCGCCTCGCGCCCGAAGCGCAGCGCAACGTGCGGTTGCCACGCCACGCGCAAACTCGCCGACGCGTACCGGGTGCTCGGCGTGCCGCGGACCACGTCGGGAAGCGCGTTCCCCGCCGCGACGACGATGGCGAGCCTCGACGACACCCACAGCTCGGCGTCGGCGGCTTGCCAGCCGCCGTTGCCCGCGCCGGAGCGAAGCGCGGCCGTCGCGCCGATCGACGCGCCGCCGGCCTCGTGCCGCCAGCCCGCCGCGACGTCGGTGTACGAAGTGCTGCCGATGTGCGTGAGCATCGCGCTCGCGAGCAACCGCTCCTGCCCCGACGACCACCACGCGTCGAGCGAGCCTCGACCGACGGCAACGTTGTAGAAGCTGTTCGCGCTCGCTCCCAGTGCCTCCGCCGAGCGCGATGCCGCCCAATGGTCCACCGAATCGAAGCCGCGCGTTGACTTCACCGCTTCTGGTGGTGGTCGCTCCGGTTTGCGTGAATCCGCTGAAGACGCCACCGAGCTCCCAGCGCACGGGATCGACGATTTGTCCGGTGATTCCGCCGAGCGCGAGCGCCTGCCCGGTCCACGCGGAATTCGCCTGCATCGACGTGAGTCCCACCGCGTGCAGCCAACCGCGATTGCCCACGCCGTCGATCGTCGCCGCCAGCGTCTGCGCGACCGATCCCGGAATCCCGGTTTGTCGAAGGTGCGAGAGCCCGGCGTCCGCGCTCACCTGCCACTGTGCGCGCGCCGAGCCGGGGAAACCCAACGCCGCGAATATCGCGAGACCCACCGCCGCCGCCCCCCGAACGCGCTCCATCCCCCAAAATAGTATCCGGACGCGTCCCGGGTTCCCGCTCGGCTCCTTCGCGCTTCAGGGTTTGCGGGGTCCCGACGACGCCGGCGAACTAGCGGTGAGGTCTCCCGTAGTTACGCCGCCTCCCGGGGACAACAGCGGCGTCAGGCCTCGAAACCGATGTCGGCGGACTCCGCTCCCCTCGCGCCTCGTTGAACGTCCGAGTTCACGTCGTTGCCGAGATCCGCGAACTGCTTCGGACTCGCGCCTCGCCGCATCAATTCGACGACGATCTTGCCGGCGTGCTCGGCGGGCACTGCGTTCGCGACGAGCTGCGTGAGGAGACCGATCGGGACGGCGATCGGCCGGTTCGGCGCGGCCGCGTGGATGCGCGTGAGAATGTCTTTCGGAATCTTGAACGACAGCGCGTCCTCGCCCGCCGCGATGTCGGCCGACAGGGTGTCGCTCGCGATGGCGCCGCGCGCCGCGTCGAGGCGGTCGGCGACTGCCCGCGCCGTCTCGAGAATTCGCGCCGGCGGCGCGTGCACGACGAGAGCGAACCGCACCTTGGAGACGATGTGGTCACTCGGAAGACCTCGCGCGCTCGCCTCCGAGACGATCTGGGCGAGCGCCGCGCGTGTCTCGCGGTCGGCGCCCTTGAAGGCGAGCGAATCCTGAGCGCGTGCGTGCCGCGACGCGAGAGCGAGCGCGATGGCAACGACCGCGGCGCGCGGTGATCTCACGGCCGCCCCACGATGACCACGGAGCCTTCAACTCCGAGGTCGGGATCGCGTGCGCGCGCCACACGCGCATCCTGATCGAGCGCGAAGGTCGAGTCGTTGACCATGAATCCGTACGTGTGCCGTCCCGGCGCAATCGCAATCGTCACCGACCACAGATCACCGGCCGCTTCGCGTGTCATCGGCGCGCGTACGGCGTTCCATTCATTGAAGTCGCCCACGACCGACACGCGTCGAGCCGTCGCGCTTCGGAACACGAACTGCTGCGGGATCGGCCGGACGTCCGGTTCTCCGTTCACCGCGGCGACCAGCGGAGCGGTGCTCGCAGCACTCGACGCGACCGAGCCGCTCGGCGCCGACCGCGTGAGCCGCCCTCGCGCGAAAAACCCGACGATCGCCGCCGCGGCAACGACACCCGCAAACCCGGCGATTCTCCACAGTCGCCGGCGCGAGGGCGCGACGGCCGACACGTCGACGGGTTCGTCGGCCGCCGGCATGACGCGCTGTGCCGCCGCGGCTTCGACCACGCGTCGAATCGCGTCGGCGTCCGTGCCCGGCAGCTGTTGGAGCGTCTGCACCGCGCGACGGAGCACGTGATCGCGATCGATCTCGCTCATCGTTCCTCCGGCGCGAGGCGCGCGCGCAACGCGTCCGACGCGCGCTTGACCCGCATCTTGAGCGCCGACTGTCCGACGCCCGTCATCGCTTCGATCTCTTCGTACGAAAGCCCTTCGACGTGGTGCAACAGAAAAATCTCTCGATTGTGTTCCGGCAGTTCCGCGAGCGCGCGTCTGACCGAGTCGTCCCACTCGCGATCCACACGCGCGCTCGCGCTCTCCTCCGCCGGAATCCGCGCCAACAGCTCGTCGTCGGACACCGCCCGCGCGACGCGACGCTGCGACGCGGTGTTCGCCGTGCGGCAGCAGTTGCCGAGGATCTGGAAGAGCCACGACTCGAACCGCTGACGCTCCTCGTAGCGCGGCATGGCGCGATAGAGGCGCACGAACGTCTCCTGCACGACGTCCTCCGCTTCGTCGCTGTCGTGCAGCATCGACCGCGCGAACCGGAGGCTGCGCGGATAGTACGTCTCCACGATGCGCGTGAAGGCGTCGATGTCACCGAGCTTCGCGCGGCGAATCGTGCGCGAATCCAGTGCGGCCGATGGAGCGGGGTGCGGCAGTGGGTGGCTCGTCAGGGTTCCCTCGACAAACTCGCATCCGGCCTAACCGCCGTCGAGGTGGCGGGGTCACTGCTCGTCATTTTATCCAATGTTGCGCTCGATGGGCTTGCTGCTCTCGATGGGTGCGCGCTCGTCTCGTCGATCGAATCGGCCTGGTGCTCGACGATTCGTCCGACTTCGCATCGGTGCAGAGATCGTTCGTCCCCGAACGACTGACTTTCATGCATCACATGTAATGCATTTGTCGTCATTCGCGCGGCCTTGCTTCGTGTTGTGTGTACCGATAAGGTAGGCCGTTCGACACACTCCCCTTGTTCGTCCCCATCCCCACCCGGAAGGGCCGTCATGGTCGCAACACCCCACCCCCAAGCCTTGGGTCGTGTGCGTATTCCACGAACTGGGCGATCCCTCTTCACCCGTAGTCTCATCTCACTCGCGATCGCCGCGGTCGCGACAGTCGGTTCAACACGTTCCGCGTTCGCGCAAGGCGCGGTCTCGGGTCAGGTCATCGCCGCGGGATCCAGCGAAGCGATTCCCAATGCGCAAATCACCGCGGGCGGCGGCACCATCCGCGCCACATCGGACAACCAGGGACGCTTCCGCATCACGGGCGTCATCGGCACGAACGTGACGTTGAGCGTCCGCCGCATCGGGTATCGCAACGCGGAAGTCGCGGCCCGCGTCGGCCAGACCGATCTGACGATTACGCTCGTCAGCAATCCCGCGAGCCTCGAGGCGGTCGTCGTCACCGGCACCGTCGGCGGATCGCAGAAGCGTGAGATCGGCAACTCCGTCGGCGTGATCGACGCCGCCGACGTCGTCGCCAACGCGCCGATTCTCTCCGTCCAAGGGCTGATCAACGGACGCGCGCCGAGCGTTGTCGTGATGCCAACGTCGGGCATGGTCGGCTCGGGGCAGCAGCTCCGCATTCGCGGCACGGCGAGCTTCTCGCTCGGCAACAACCCGCTCATCTACATCGACGGCGTTCGCGTCAACAACGAAGTCGCCAGCGGACCGGTGAACCAATCGTTCGGCTCGAGCTCGATCTCGCGCCTCAACGACCTGAACCCCGAGGACATCGAGACGATCGAGGTGCTCAAGGGTCCGAGCGCGGCGACGCTCTATGGAACGGAGGCGTCGAACGGCGTCGTCAACATCATCACGAAGAAGGGATCCGGCGGCAACGCGCGCTGGAACATGATGCTCCGCCAGGGACAGAATTACGTGCAGGACTGGAAGAGCCGTTTCGCGCAGAACTGGGGCATCATCCCCGGCACGACGACGCCCGTTCCGCTCGACATGGACTCGCTCGAGATCGGCGCGTGCGGCGATTCGACCGCGGCGAAGCTGGGGCGCCGGTGCGACATCTATCGCGACGGACGGCACCAGGAGTCAGAGCTCGCCGTGAGCGGCGGCACCGGGAACCTGAACTACTATCTGAGCGGCAATCTGCTCGACTCACAGGGCGCCGACCCGAACAACGACCTGCGCCGCTACAGCACGCGCATGAACCTCGGCCTCGCGGCGACGCAGACGTTCCGCATCTCGGCGAACCTCGGCCTCAACACCGGTCCGACGCAGCTGGGCTGCGAGGGCGGATGCGGCGGACACACGTGGACCACGCTGCTCGGCACGCCGGCCAACTACAACAACCCGCGGCGCCACGGTTTCCATAGCCTTTTGCCCTACCAGTACGACGACATCTATCACTATTGGCAGAACCTTGATCGGTTCTCGGGCAGTCTCCGATTCGACCACACGCCGTTCACGTGGTTCCAGCAGCACCTGTCGATCGGGCTCGACCGCACGCGCGAGGAGAACGACACCTATGCTCCGCGCATCGATTCGCTCGTGTACACGGTCGGTTCCGACGCGCTCGGCTACCGCAGCGTGCAGGATCGCTCGACGACGTACAACACGATCGACTACTCGGCGAGCGCGACCTACGACGCCAAGCCGACGTTGCGCTTCATCACGTCGGGCGGCGCGCAGTTCTACCACAACTCCGTCGACTACGTCTCGGCGAGCGGCTCCGTTTTTCCGACGCCGGGACTGAGCACCGTCCAGGCGACGACGCAGTCGAAGACGAACGACCAGGACTTCCAGGAAGACAAGACGCTCGGCGTCTACGTGCAGGAGCAGCTCGGCTGGCGTGATCGGCTGTTCCTCACGGCCGCTTTGCGCTCCGACGACGCGAGCGCGTTCGGCTCGGGCTTCAACCGGGTGACGTACCCCAAGTACTCGGTGAGCTACGTGATCTCGGACGAGCCGTGGTTCAAGGTTCCGGTCATCGGCAACCGGCTGTCGTCGCTCCGCCTGCGCGCGGCGTACGGCGAGGCGGGCAAGGCGCCGTCGACCTATTCGGCTCTTCGTACGTACGGCTCGGCGTCGGGCCCGGGCGACACGCCCGCTGTCACGCCGCTGTTCATCGGCAACCCGAACCTCGGACCCGAGCGCGGCAAGGAGATCGAGCTGGGCTTCGACGCGAGCATGTTGGACGACCGGCTGGGCATCGAATACACCTACTACAATAAGAAAACCGTCGACGCGATTCTCAACCGGCAGATCGCGCCGTCGACCGGCATTCCGAGCACGCAGCCGTTCAACGCGGGCGCGATCCGCAACTGGGGCAACGAGCTCCAGGTCCGCGCGAACCCGCTGCGCACGCGGAACGCCAACCTCGACCTGACGTTCAACTTCGCGAACAACGACAACCGCGTGCTCGCTCTGTTCGACACGGTGTCGTTCGTGAACTCGGGGAGCTTCACGCGGCAGGCGATCGGGTACGACGCGTTCGGGTTCTGGGAGCGCCACGTGACCGGCGCGAAGCTCGACGCGAACGGGAAACTGATCCTGAGCACGCTCATGTGCGCCGACGGCAAGGGCGGCCAGGTCCAGTGCGCCGGCGCGGACAACGCGTTCGGCACCGCCGACGACGCGCCGCTCGTCTACCTCGGCCGCTCGGTGCCGCCGCACGAAGGTTCCATCGCGGCGAACCTCGGCCTCTGGAGCCGGCTCCACGTCAGCACCTTCGTCGACTTCAAACAGGGTCACAAGAAGATCGACGGAAACACGCGCGTTCGCTGCACGCCGGTCATCGGCGGCCGCTGCCGGGAGAACTACTTCCCGCTCGAATACGACCCGATCACGATCGCGCAGATGCAGAACTCGAACGTGGTGGATTTTCTCATCACCGACGCGGGTTTCACGAAGTGGCGCGAATTTACGGTGTCATATGACGTCCCGGAGCGCTTCAGCCACCACGGCAACGTGTCCCGCGCGACGGTCTCGCTCTCGGGCCGCAACCTGCACACGTGGACCAAGTACCAGGGCTTCGAGCCGGAGGCGATGTGGCTCGGCGGCACCCGCGGCGGCAACGTCGCGTGGGAGCAGACCCTGACCCCACAGCTCACGACCTGGATCCTCTCCCTCAACCTCGGCTTCTGAGATTATTGATATGATTTCATATAATCTGGCTGCGCGGAGCCGGTGGGTCGCCGCGCTTGTCGCGGCGGCGGCGATGGGGCTCGTCCTCGCCGGCTGCGACGTGAACAAGGCACTGTCGGTGGACTCGCCCAGCCGCATCCCGGCCGGGACCCTCGAGACGCCGGCCAACGCGGCGCTCCTCGTCAACGGCGCCGTCTCCGACTTCGAGTGCGCGTACGGCGCCTACGTCGTCGTCGGCGGCCTCGTTGGCGAAGAGCTCGACGACTACACGCAGACCGCGTCGCGATGGCCCTACGACCGGCGCGACGTGCAGTCGAACCAGAGCATGTACTCCGTCAACGGGTGCGAAGGCCTCGGCGTCTACACGCCGTTGCAGACCGCGCGCGTGACGGCCAACCACGTCCGTTCGCTCCTCGAAGGCTGGACCGACGCCGACATCCCGGCGGGCAACAGCCGTCAAGTGCTCATCGCCACGGCCGCGGCGTACGAGGCGTGGAGCATTCTCCTCCTCGGCGAAGGCTTCTGCTCGACGGTGCTCACGACGATTGACGGAGCCAACTTCGCCTACGCCGGCGAGACCACGAGGAACGACGCGTTCAAAGCGGCCGAGGATCGCTTCAACGAAGCGATCACCGTGGCGCAGTCGCAGGGATCGGCCGCGACGACCATTCTCGACATGGCACTCGTCGGGCGAGCGCGTGCGCGGCAGGACCAGGGCAACATGGCGGGCGCTCGAACCGACGCCGCGCTCGTTCCGGCGAGCTTCGTCTTCAACGCCACGGCGTCGTCGGTCAGCGGCCGCCGCAACAACCGCGTGTTCGTCGAGAGCAACGCGCTGGGCGTGTCGTCGTCGGTCGGCGCGCGCTATCGCACGATGAACGACCCGCGCGTGCCGGTCCAGAACCTGAACCGGCCGAACGCCCTCGGCGTTCCGGCGTGGGCGCAGCTCAAGTACACGACGGTCTCGTCGAACATCCCGATGGCGACGGGTGACGAAGCCCAGCTGATCATCGCCGAGGCGGACGCGTCGTCGAATTCGTCGAACACGATCGCGATCATCAACGCGTTCCGCGCCAAGGGCAACGAGGGCAACTACACGGGCGCCACGGACGCCGCGTCGCTCCTCAACGAAGTGATCGACCAGCGGCGCCGCGCTCTCTTCCTCACCGGCACGAACTTGGGCGACATCGTGCGCTACAAGCTCACGCTGACGCCGGCGACGGGTACGAATTTCCCCGCTGGGCAGACGTACGGCTCGCAGTCGTGCGTCGGCGATACGCGCATCGGTCTCCCGCTGCCGGACGTGGAGCGGCAGAGCAACCCGAAGCTCGGCGGTTCCGGAGACTGAGCTGACATGAAATGATGCAGGGCGCCCGCGCGGATTTGGCGGGCGTCGAGCTCGAGACGTTCTCTGCTCGCCTTAGCGCCCCGACCCCGCGGCCTTGCCGTGACGGTCGGGGCGCTGAACGTTTGAGCCGTGCGCCGCCGCCGGCGCCTCTTGTGAACTCGTGCTGTCTGCCGTTCATGACAACGAACGTCGATGCGGATCGGTGGCAGAGCCTCGCCGGGGTGCTCGACGCGGCGCTCGCGCGCGATCCGAACGATTGGCCGGAAGTGCTCGACGCCGCGTGCGTCGGAGCCCCCGATCTGCGCCGCGAGGCGGAGCAGCTCCTGGAGCGCGTGAACGACGCGCGGCGATTCCTCACGTCGCCGCCTTCGAACGTCGCCGCGGCGATCGTCGCTGAAGCCGACGAGACGGCTGGGTCAACGCCCGGCCGGCGAATCGGCGCCTACTCGATCGTGCGCGAGATCGGACGCGGAGGCATGTCGCGCGTGCTGCTCGCGCATCGCGCCGACGGACAGTTCGAGCAGCACGTCGCGCTCAAACTGCTGCGCCCCGGACTCGACTCCGACGTGGATCATGCACGATTCCGCGCAGAACGTCAGATCGTCGCCTCGCTCAACCACCCGAACATCGCGCGGCTTCTCGACGGCGGACTGACCGATGGCGGTCAACCCTACCTCGTACTCGAGTTCGTCGACGGCCAGCCGATAGACTCGTACTGCGACTTGCACGCGCTGTCGGTACGCCGTCGCGTCGAGCTCTTTCTCATGGTCGTGGGTGCGACGCAGTACGCGCATCGCAACCTGATCATCCATCGCGACCTCAAACCGTCGAACATTTTCGTAGCCGCCGACGGGAGCGTGAAGCTGCTCGATTTCGGCCTCGCGAAGCTACTCGAGCCCGGCGCGACCTACGACCGCCGCGCATCGGCGCCGCAGACAATCGCGCACTGGATGACGCCGGAGTATGCGTCGCCGGAGCAGATCCGACGCCATCCGGTCACGACGCTCACCGACGTGTACCAGCTCGGGGTCGTGCTCTACCGCCTCTTGTCGGGCCGGCTGCCCTTCTCGGCGAGCGGCGGCGACTTGCGCGAGCTAGAGGCCGCGGTACTCGAAAGTGATCCCCCGCCGCCGTCGGCCGCCGCGGCGGATCGCGCGCGCGCGAAGGCGCTGGCCGGCGACCTCGACGCGATCGTGCTCAAGGCGATCCGCAAGGAACCCGACGAGCGTTACGCGTCGGCCGAAGCGCTGGCCGACGATCTGCGTCGCTATCTCTCCGGACACGCGGTTCGCGCCCGGCGAGGTTCGCCGTGGTATCGGGCGCGACGCCTGGCGAGGCGCCACCGCGTCGAAGCGATCGCGACGCTTGGCATATCGCTTTCGTTGCTCATCGGCGCCGGCGTCGCGGTGACCCAAGCGCGGCGCGCCGCGACCCAGCGCGATCTCGCGGCCGCGGCATCGCGGGAGTCGGAAGCGGTCACCGCTTTCCTGATGGGTCTGTTCGAGACGAGCGACCCCGCCGACGCACGAGGCGATACGCTCACCGCGCAAGAGCTGGTGCGACGCGCCGCGGCGCGGGCGGAGAAGCTCCAGGAACATCCGCTCGCCCAGGCCCGCATGCTCGACGTCACGGCTCGCCTGTATAGCGGACTTGGGCAATACGCGAAGGCGAGCGAGATGTTCGCGCGCGCGCTTATCATCGAGCGGGCCGCCGGGGCCAGCCAAACGACGGAAGCCGCTTCCACGCTCACCGAGCTGTCGGTCGAGTTGACGCGACTGGGACGGTACGTCGCCGCCGACTCGGCGGCGCGCGAGGCACTCCGAATTCAGATGGAAGTGCTGGGGCTGGGCCATCCGAGTTTGGCGTTCACGCTCCATCGAATCGCGAGCGTCGCCATCTATCGAGGCCAGCTTGCCGTCGCCGACACTTTCAGTCGCCGCGCGTTGGCGCTGCGAGAGAGGGCGCTCGGGCCCGACGACTCGCTGACCGCGGAAAGCCATCTCCTGCTCGGCTCGACCTTGCGTTACGAAGGAAGATCGGCCGAGGCCGAACGCGAGATGCGCGCGGCGCTGGCGATCGCCGAACGAACCCTCGGCGCCGACAATCGACACCTGGCCGACGCCTTGATCGAGATCGCTTATCTGCTGGACGAGGATCGGCACGACTACGCGGGCGCGGAACCGTACTATCGTCGCGCGCTGGAGATCCGCCGCCTCCGCTTCGGCGACTCCGACCCGATGGTCGGCGCGACGCTCAGCGACATCTCCGAATTCCTTTCGCGGCGCGGCGAAGACAGTGCGGCGGTCGCGATCTCGCGTCAGGCCTTGGACGTCATCCGCCGCGCCTACGGCGCGGAGCATCCGAACGTCGCCAGCTTCATGGGCTCACTCGCGACAACCGAGCGAAACGCGGGCAGGCTCGACGAAGCGGCGAGCCTCTATCGCGATGCCATCGCGATGAACCGCCGGCTTCGCGGATCGGACCACGAGAACGTCGCGGGGCTCGAGGTCGGGCTGGCGCGTCTTCTCGTCGATCGCCACGACTTTAGCCAGGCTGAGCGGACCGTGCAGGACGCCATACGAATCCGACGTCACCTCGGCAACTCTGGTTCGCCCGGCACCGCCTACGCCGAGGGTCTGCTCGGCATGGTGCTGACACGCGAAGCCCGATACGCCGAAGCGGATTCGGTTCTGCGCGAATCGCTGCGCAGTTTGGAACGACAAGTCGGCCGCGGGCAGCGTGACGTGCGCGAGGTTTATGGCTGGCTTGCGGACCTCGACGACGCGCTCGGCCGCAGCGATGACGCGGCGCGCCACCGAATGATCGCCAGCATACGGTAGCGCGCCGCGTTTTTTTGAGATCGGCGCTACGGATTGTCGACCGGCAGCTTGCTCGGTACGTGCTTCGGCGCGGCGCGCGACAGATTGCGCGCGGCGTCATCCGTCAGCGCGCTCATGTAGTCCATGAGTTTGTCCACCAGGTCCGGAGTCAGCACCACACCGGCTAGTAGTGGATCGCGCTGAGCGAGGATGACACTCTGGTTCGCCTGCAGCGTGCCCTGCAGGTCCGCGTCGAGCTGCGTCGGATCGAAGTTCTGCAGCTTGAGGTCGGACTCGCTGTAGTGCTCGACGAACGCTCGGAGGGCGACGATCGCCCCGTCGTGACCGTATGGTCCCGTCAACTCGACGTTCCGCAGGGGCGTCGTTCGGAAGAGATACTTGTCGACGGCGTTGCCGGTCACTCGCATCCGGCCAAAGTCGTCGTGGCCCGAAACACCGTCGCCCTCGCCCGGACCGATCTGCGCGACGGCGACGTCGTGGAACTGGTCGTCGCTGAACGTCGCTCCGTTGTGGCAGATCGAGCACTTCAATGTGAGGAACGTCTGCGCCCCGGCGAGTTGTCGCTGCGTCAACGCCTTGTCATTCCCGGCGAGGAACTGGTCCCACGGCGTGTGGTTGAAGGTGAACTGGTCGACGAAGAATCCGGCGATCGCGTTCGCCGCGTGTGCGAACGTCATGTCCTGGAACCTCGTCCCGGGATAGGCCGCCTCGAACAGACCGCGGTACTCGCCGATCGCGCCGAGACGCTTCATCAATCCGGCCCAGATGTCGGGGAGATCGTCGTCCGAGATCGCGGCCAGCTCGTTGCCGGAAAACGCGCGCATCTCGAACCGATTCGTCACCGGAAACATCGGTTGTGCCGACAGCGCACCGAACTCGAACACCTTCGCCATCTCGGGCGTGATCTGCGCTCCGGCGGGGGTGTGGAAACCGCCCTGCGCATCGACCTCCACGCGTCCGTCCCAGAACAGATGCTTCATCGCATGCAGGTTGAACAGCGCCGGCGCGTTGCGAGGGATGTATCCCGTCGCGGGCGGTTCGCGCGTCGGCCCTAGGCCTGTGCCGCCCTGGCCGACCGCCAAGCTCTTGCCGTCGCCCGTCGCGAAGGCGGGCAGGTGACACGTCATGCACGCGATGTCGCGATTGCCGCTGAGGATCCTGTCGAACGCGAGGGCCTGGCCGAGCTTCGCCAGGGCGGGTCGTACGCGCGGCGCCGGCGGGAGAGGGACGATTCCTCGTCCTGCCGCCAGTTGCCGCACGAGCGCCGGCGTGATGACGTCGGCCGGAGAAACATCGTGGCGCGCCACACCGGCCGGCGCGGTCGGCGGTTCCAGCATACGATCGGAGCAGGCGCCGATGCTGAACGATACCGATAAAAGCAACGCTAGGCTGCTCCACTGTCGGCCTTTCATGTGGCTGTCCCTTGTCGATTTCCCGTGCTCGCGGCGTGCGAGCCTGCGGGCCCGGTCGACCTCGAACGGGTCCATGAGGGACATGCGCAAAAGCCGGCCGTATTCCGACACCGGCTCGGGGCGCGGCCGGCGCTAGGCGCTCTCGGGGGGTTCGCGTTCGGCGAATTTGCGGCCGGTCGCGGACTCGAGCTCGCGAAGCAGGAAGAGCCGCGCCTTGAGCCACTCGCGCTCGATCGTGCGCGATGAAACATCGAGCAATTCCGCCACCTCGCGCTCGGAAAAGCCGCCGAAGAACCGAAGCTCGACGATCCGGCGCAGCCGTTCGTCGACGACGCCCAGCCTGGTGAGCGCTTCATCCAGCGCCAGGATGTCGTCGAGCTCCAGCTCCAATGCGACGTCGCCTTCGCTCAGCGAGACTCGCGTGACGTCGCCGCCTCGTTTCCTCGCGCCCCGGCGGCGCGCGAAGTCGACGAGAACCTCGCGCATCGCTCGAGCGGCCGCACCAAAGAAGTGCGCGCGGCCCTGCCAATCCGAGTGGCCGCGCAGCTTGAGGTAGGTCTCGTGAACGAGCTCCGTGGTCGACAGCGTGACGCCGTCGTCCGCGCCACGCAGATGGTGGCGCGCCATTCGTTTCAATTCGGCGTAGACTCGGCGATACAGCTCTGGGTCCCCAGTCGGCTGATCGCCATCGGAGGCGTTCACGATGAACTATGAAATGGTGGCTTGTCGTCAGCCGGAACGGATGTCACACATCCGGTGCTACGAATCGAGTCCGCTCCGACAACTGAAACTGCTTTACCGCAGAGTCGCGGAGGACGCAGAGGACGGCCTCGATAGTGAGCTCGGTCGCGCAACGGGCCTGATCTTTTTGGGACCGCCGCTCGGGAAGCCGTTCGCGCTGTGGTGGCCAACACCACCACATCGAGGTCACTCCCGAGCGGCTTTCAACAAAGAATCCGGCTCGTTGCGCGACAAAACCAGCCTCGGCGGCTGTTCTCTGCGCCTCCGCGTCTCTGCGGTAAGGCAGTTGCAGTTCCCGCGATTTCATCCATCCAAGCTCCTGTTTAGCATGATGTTAGATGATCGTTGACGCCCCAGCCTGAATGTTGTACGTTTCATCCGGATACACGGATATATGCCCCCCGGACTCAACGTTCTCGACCAGCTCTCGATCCTCGCCGACCCCACGCGGAGCCGGGTGCTTTTGCTGCTCGAGCGACACGAGCTCACGGTGGGCGAGTTGTGCACGATCCTGCAACTGCCGCAATCGACGGTGAGCCGGCACCTCAAGCTCCTCGCCGACGACGGGTGGCTCGTCTCCCGCGGCGAGGGCACGAGTCGCTTCTATCGAATGCTCGGCGACCGACTCGATGAATCGACGAAGTCGTTGTGGTCGGTCGTGCGCGGGCAGATCTCGAGCAGCGCCGGCGCGGGCCAGGACGAACGGCGGGCCGACGGAGTCCTCGCCAAGCGGCGCGACAAGGCCATCGTGTTTTTCCGCGACTCGTCGAAGCTGTGGGACGTGATGCGCGCCGAGATGATCGGCGAGCGCGCCGATCTGCTCGCGCTGCTTGACTTGCTCGACGACAACTGGGTCGTCGGCGACCTCGGCTGCGGGACGGGTCACGTCGCCGAGGCGCTGGCGCCGTGCGTCGCGAAGGTCGTCGCGTGTCGACGAGTCGGGGCCGATGCTCGAGTCCGCGCGCAAGCGTCTCGAGTCGCACGACAACGTCGAGCTTCGCGTCGGCACGGTCGAGTCGCTGCCGATCGACGATGGCGCGCTCGATGCGGCGATTCTGTTTCTCGTCGCGCATTTCATCACGGATCCGGCGCGTGCGATGGCCGAAGTGCGGCGCGTGCTCCGTCCGGGTGGACGACTGCTCGTCGTCGATCTGATGTCGCACGATCGCGTCGACTACGTCGTGCAACTGGGACACGTCTGGCAGGGGTTCGACGGCCCGCAGATGAACGCGTGGCTCGAAGGCGCTGGTTTCACGTCGTGCCGGTACCAACCGCTTCCGGTCGCGCCGGAAGCGAAAGGCCCCACGCTGTTCGTGGCCACCGGTCGGAAGCAATGACACATCACTCTCGAGGAATCTGAAATGGGCGTCGCCGAGTTGATCGAACAGCAGCGTGGCCGGGCCGGAGCCGCCGATCGTCCGCCGTTCAAGGTGGCGGATCTCTCGCTCGCCGAGTTCGGGCGCAAGGAGATCCGTCTCGCCGAGCAGGAGATGCCGGGCCTGATGTCGATCCGCGAGGAGTACAAGGGCAAGCGCCCGCTCGCCGGCGCGCGCATCATGGGGTCGCTGCACATGACGGTGCAGACGGCCGTGCTCATCGAGACGCTCGTCGACCTCGGCGCCGACGTGCGCTGGGTGTCGTGCAACATCTTCTCGACGCAGGACCACGCCGCGGCCGCCGTCGCGGTCGGGCCGCACCGGAACGGTCGAGAAGCCCGCCGGCACGCCGGTGTTCGCGTGGAAGGGCGAGACGCTCGAGGAGTACTGGTGGTGCACGGAGCAGGCGCTGATGTGGCCGGACGGCGGCGGCCCGAACATGCTGCTCGACGACGGCGGCGACGCGACGCTCCTCGTGCACAAGGGCGTCGAGTACGAGAAAGCGGGCCGCGTTCCGGCGTTCGATCCCGGCAAGGACCCCGAGGAGTGGGGCGTGATCCTCGACCTCCTGCGCGCCGAGCAGAAAACGAATCCCGGCCGCTGGACGAAGGTCGCGGCCGACATCAAGGGCGTGACCGAGGAGACGACGACCGGCGTTCATCGACTCTACGAGATGATGAAGGCGGGCACGCTGCTCTTCCCGGCGATCAACGTCAACGACTCGGTGACGAAGTCGAAGTTCGACAACATCTATGGGTGTCGGCATTCGGTGATCGACGGACTGAATCGCGCGACCGACGTGATGATCGCCGGCAAGCTCGCCGTGATCTGCGGGTACGGCGAAGTCGGCAAGGGATGCGCCGAAGCGCTACGCGGTCAGGGTGCGCGCGTCGTGATCACCGAGATCGATCCGATCTGCGCATTGCAGGCGTGCATGGCCGGCTATCAGGTCGTGACGCTCGACGACGTCCTATCGACCGCCGACATCTTCATCACGGCGACCGGCAACTTCAACATCATCACCGCCGCACACATGGCGCGGATGAAGGACAAGGCGATCGTCGGCAACATCGGCCACTTCGACAACGAGATCGACATGGCCGGCCTGAAGAAGGTCGCCGGGATCAAGCGTATCAACATCAAGCCGCAGTACGACGAGTGGGTTTTCCCCGACGGCCACTCGGTGATGATTCTCGCCGAAGGACGGCTGATGAATCTCGGTTGCGCCACCGGACACCCGAGCTTCGTGATGTCGTCGAGCTTCACCAATCAGGTGATGGCGCAGATCGAACTGTTCGGGAGTACGGCCAAGTACAAGAAAGAGGTCTACGTGCTGCCGAAGTGGTTGGACGAAAAGGTGGCGCGGCTGCACCTCGGGAAGTTGGGAGCTCGTCTGACGGAGTTGAGCAAGGATCAGGCGGAGTACATCGGGGTGAAGGTCGAGGGGCCGTACAAGCCGGATCACTACCGTTACTAGGCCTGGCCTCTCTATCGGGCGGGCGCGTTGAACTGCTTTAACGCAGAGCGCAGAGGACGCAGAGGACTGCCTCGAAGCTGAAGTCCGTCGCGCAACGAGCCTGATTTTTTTGGGGACTGCCGCTCGGGAAGCCACTCACGCTGTGGAGGCCGACGCTGCCACATCGAGGCCTCCCGAGCGGCTTTCAACAAAAACATCCCGGCTCGTTGCGCGACGGATCTGGTGAGCCGCGGCTGTCCTCTGCGATCCTCTGCGTCCTCTGCGTACTCTGCGTTGAAGCAGTTGCCTGTTATCGGCGAGGACTCAGCTCGATCGTGATGACCTCGAACGGTGCAAGTGACACACCCTGCTCGACTCCGAGACGAAACACAGTCTCGCGGCGCCGCCCGAACGGATCCTTTCCGGTGAACGCCCGCGCCGCCGCCGCCGGCAATTCCAGGTCTCTCCCGACCTCGATCCCGATCGTCCGTGCGCGCTCGCTCGGATTCCTAACCGTGATGATCCCCTTCTTGTCCGACCACGCCGCCCAACCGTAGGGCTCCAACCGCAGCGGATCGCCGCCGATCCAGTGCGTGTCGAACAAAGTATCGGCGTTGGCGCGCGACCATTTGCGCGGCGCGGCGATCGCGTCCCAATTCTCGTTCGAGAGCAGCGCCGGCGTGATGTACATCTCCTGCAACTGCGTCCCGTTCCCGAAGTAGGCGTGAATCTCCGACGTGAAATCGTTGCCCGGATCCGTATCGAGGTTGCTGCGCCGACTTCGCGTAGATCAGGCCGTGCAGCATCAGCGAATTGAGCGGGATAGAGCGCGTCCGGCGCGCACGACGTGCTCGTACGTGTCGGCGTCGCGATAGGTGATCCATCGCTGGCGGCTCGAGCCCACGCCGGCGAACGTGTGGTCCTCGCCGCCGCGCCAGATCGAGTCGGCGTAGCGCAGCCAGAACGGCGACGGATAGGTGCCGGTCGTCAGATTGACGTAGAGGTCCGGCTTCTGCGGCGCGCAGCTCGCCGATCAGATGAATGGCCGCGTCGAAATCGCTGTCGAACGCGCTCCCGGGACGCCGTGCTCGCCGCGTTGCCGGTGCCGTCGAACTTGAACTGATTGACGCCGAAGCGACGGATCATGTCGAGGCACGTGTCGCGAAAACGCTCGATAGTACATCGGGACCCGACAGCGCGAAGCCGCGGTCGTTCGTCTCGAATCCCTGCTGCTTGCCGAACGCGATGCGGTCGTCGTGCGGCTTGCCGTAGCCGCCCCACGGCGACATCCACACGCCGGGCGCCGAGCCGTACTTGTGCGTCGCGTCGCGCACCGCGGCGAATCCGTTCGGAAAACCGGAATTGAATCGCCAGAGCGTCGTCGGATCGTCCCAACCGTCGTCGAAGAGGAACGAGTCGAGCGTCACGCCGCGCTTCTCGTGAAGCTCCGTCCCGAACGCGTTTACCGCGGCGAGCGCGTCGGCTTCGTTGAACTTCGAGAAGTACCCGATGTCGTACCACGAGTTGTAGTGCAGGAACGTGCGGTACGGGTGCGCGCGCTCCCGTTCCACGTACGCGAGAAAGTCGCGCCGCAGCTGCCCGGTGCGGGTCACGCCGACGACCGAACTGGCATCGAGCGTCGTCCCCGCTCGCAGCGGGAGCGTCCTCGCCATGCGGCATCGGACGCGATCGCCATCCACGATGTTGATGGCGAGCGGGTGCTCGAATGCGTAGTACGAATCGCCAACGACGAGGGGCGTGCCGCGCACCGACCCGCTCACCCACGTTTGTCGCGCGTCGAAGTCGAACAGCGAGATCTCGCGCAACGGGACGTCGCCGGCGAGCGCTCGCACGGTGAGTTCCTGCCGCACGTACGCGGAACCGTCGCGCAGAATGCCGCGCCATTGAACCTCGATTCTTCCGTCGGCGTCGCGAAGCGTTACCGCGACGCTCCTTCCCGGAATGCGCTCCGCAAGCCGCGAGGCCGACGGGTTGGCGGCCAGCGGTTCGACGCGCGGATCACCGACGATGCGCAACGCGCTCGCCGGAACGACGCTCGCGTTCGGCCCCGCTCCCAGTGTCAGCGTGAACAATTCGCTGGAGAGAGGCAGATCGATGCGGTGAATGCGGTCGGTCAGCTTCGCCGGGCGCAGCGAGCCGTCGGCCAAGTTCCACGTTGCGACGATCGCCTCGTTTCCCAGCGTCAGTGCGCGATCCTGCAGCGTGGCGCTCGCCTCGAGGCCAGCGGACGTCCAGGCAGCCCCGCCCGACGCGTCTAGTCGCGCACCGGCGCGCAGGACACCGAGACTCAGCGCCAGGCGGCCGCTTCGATCGAGAAACTCGCGACGTGATGTCATGCCGATAAGGTGCATCGCGCCGACCGTCGTGGAAATAGTGCGCGCGCACGCGACGCGAGCGCCGGTCGCCGGCTAGAGGCGCGTCGCCGCCGGCCCCGCGCGTGTGACGAAGAACTCGGCGCCACGAGCCGCGGAGGGAAATCGCGCCGCGTATCCGTGGGCCCACTTTGCCCGGAACGTCTCCGCATCGGCCGCGCGCACGAGCGCCCAAACGGCGCCGCCGAACCCCGCTCCGAACGCCGACGCCGCGACTGCACCCGACGACCGCGCCTCCCGCACCAGCCAGATCGTTTCATCGATCTGATTGCGCAACTGTCGCTCGGCGCCCGCCTGCGAGCGATCCACCAGCGCGCCGAGTTCCGCCAGGTCGCCGCGCAGCAGCGCATCCCCGGCGCACGGGATCAACTCCGTGCTCTCGACGACGAACTGGGACAATCGGTCGTGCAGGTCGCTCTGCGCGTTGCGCCCCATCGACAGAATCCGGTCGGCGGCTTCAGGCGCGGACGCCACGATGTCGCCGAGGGTCGCCTCATCGCGGCCGGTCGTGTCGCGCCACTGCGCGGCCAACTCCTGCGTCGCCTGGGACAGTCTGTTGTAGTGCTCGCGAACCGCGCCGATTTTCTCGGCGGTCACTCCGCTATAGGCGATCACCAGCTCGTGGTCCGTCGGCAGCGGCACCACGCGTTCGAATCGCACCGGGCAAAACGAGTACTGAACCAGTTGGGCGGGGCGCGCGCAGAGAATCGCCGTGTGGTCCTCGCTTCCGCCGAACGTGCCGACGCCCGCGTCGCCGGCGAATCCCTCGTACGAGTAGCCGTTCTCGACCGCGCCCAGGTATTCGGCGAGGTGATCCGGCGACGGAAACAGACGCCGGTACTCCGCACGCTCTCGCAACCCGTTCACGTCGGCAAGCGCGAGAAACGTGGCGACGACGAGCGCGCTCGAGCTGCTCATCCCGGACGCTTGCGGCAGATCGCTGGCGAACGCCACATCCGCGCCGACGAGCGGTTCGCCGAAATCGCGCGCGATGCGCCGCGCGACGGTGATTGGATAGGTCGACCAGTGGCCCGCGCGCACGACGGCATTCTGATCCATCCGCGCCTCGATCGTTTCGCCGGCGCGGGCGTCGGTGATCCGCAGCCGTCGATCCTTTCGCGCGGCGACGACGATGCAGATCCCGCGCTCGACGGCGCAGAGCAGGCTTCGTCCGCCTGCGTAGTCCGTGTGCTTCCCGAGAAACTCCACACGACCCGGCACCCAGAACGCGACCTCGCCGACCGACTGCGGCTGCGGTTCTCCGGCTCGCAACGCGGCGAGCGCCGCGCGTGCGTCGTCGAGCAGGCTTGCTTTGGCCTCGGCGGCGTCTTCGCTCAAGCCGATCGCGCGGAACTTCGCGGACCCTCGCGTCAGAGGCGCACCGCCACGTCCTGGAGTCGCGCCGTGACCTTCGCGACGTCGGCGCGACGCGAGAGGTCGAGGACGGGGGCGTCGGCCGAGATCATCGCGAACCGCTCGCCGAGCACTTCGACCGCGTACTGAATGGCGTTGGGAAGCTCGAGCTCGTCGCGCGACGACGGCTGCACGTCGCGGCACGCACGAAAGATCTTGGAATCGAGCCGCCAGCAGTTCATGCTCACGGGTGCGTCGGCGCGCGCCGACATCGTGGCGGCGTCGGGCTTCTCGATGATGCGCTGGAGCACGCCGTCGCGGATGTCGAGCAATGCGTACGCGGCGAGTCGGTCCGCGGGAACGTCTCCGCTTCGCAGCAGTCCGGCCCGCGAGAACGCGACGCCGACGGGACCCTCGCCAATGGCCGTACGGAGGCGCGACAGCACGTCGCTCGGATAGTAATTGTCGGCGTTCACGACGACGAAGGGTTCGCCCGCGACGAATTCCTCGGCGGCGAGAACGGCGTCGGCCGTGCCGACCGGCTTGAGTTGCACGGCGAGTTGGACGCGAAGACGCGTGGGGATCGCCGCGCGCGTGTAGCGGTCGCGCACATCGGCGTGCTGCGGCGCGACGACGATGCAGACGTCGGTGAAGCCGGCATCGGCGAGTCCGCTCAGCACGTAGTCGAGGAACGGCCGGCCGACGGGGAGCATCGCCTTCGCGCCATCGTCAGCGGCCGCGGCCTGCACGGCGGACAGCGTCGCAGTCTGGTCGGCTTCGCGCATGCGACTGCCGACGCCCCGCGCGAGGACCACCGCCTTCGTGCACGGGCGATGCGCCGCGCGCGCCGACGTTTCGCTGCCGGCGAGCTCCGGTTTGTTGGCCCACATTTGCTTGACGACCTGCCACAGGATGACGCCGCTCACGGCGAACACCACGAACCACACGAACGTGTGAATCGTCCGCCCGTAGATCAGGCTTCCGGTGCCAAACAGACCCGCGTACACGAACGTCACGCCCGCCGTCCAGCCGAGCAGCATTTGCGGAAAGCTGTCGCTCGACGGCGGCAGGTTCGACTCGGCACGAATCGCGTTCCATCCCGGGCCGGCGGGACGCGTCAGCTCGTAGAATCGCACGAGCGACGCGCGATCGGCCGGCTCGGTGAGCATCGTGACGGTCACCCACACGACAGTCGTCGCGGCCACCGTGATGAGCAGCGGCGCCGGGTCGGCGATCGCGTACCCGGCCTTCTTCGCCGCGAAAAAACCGAACGCGATGACGAACGACGCCGCCATCGCCGAGATCTCGCTCCACGCGTTGATGCGCCACCAGAACCAGCGCAGCAGGTAGATCAGCCCCGTCCCCGCGCCGACGGACAGCAACAGTTGGAACGCCTCGCTCGCCGTGGAGAGCGCCAGCGTGAACACGCCGGCCGCGATCATGAGAAACGCGGTCAGCGCGCGCGACACCCACAGGTAGTGTCGTTCCGGTCTTGCCGCGCTTCGATGAAGCGCTGATAGAAGTCGATGACGAGGTACGACGAGCCCCAGTTGAGGTGCGTCTCGATCGTCGAGCGATACGCGGCGAAGAGCGACGCGACGAGGAGCCCCTTCATCCCGGCCGGCAGCAGCGTGAGCATCGCCGGATACGCAAGGTCGTTGCCGATGAGCGCCGGGTTGACGTGCGGCAGCGCGCGCTGGATGTCGGCAAGCGACGGGAAAGACGAGCATCGAGCAGAGCGCGACGATGATCCACGGCCACGGCCGCAGCGCGTAGTGCGCGACGTTGAACCAGAGGGTGGCGCCGAGCGCGTGTCGCTCGTTCTTCGACGCGAGGATCCGCTGCGCGATGTAGCTCCCGCCTCCCGGCTCGGCGCCCGGATACCACACCGACCACCACTGTACGGTGAGCGGTATGACGAGCACGGTGAGCACGAGCGAGGTGTCGTTGAAGTCGGGGAGCAGCGAGAGCGTGCGCGGGTCGATCTTGCTGAGCATCGACGACAGTCCGCCGACGGCCGGCTGCCGCAGCGCGACGATCGCCGCGCCGATCACGCCGACCATCGCCAGCGCGAACTGGACGAGATCCGTCGCCAGCACGCCCCATAGTCCCGACACCGACGCGAAGAGCACGCACGCCGTGCCGGCGACGACGATCGTCTCGACGCGCCCCCAGCCGAGCATCACGTTGGCGATCTTGACGGCCGCCAGCGTGACGGTCGACATGATCATGATGTTGAAGAAGAGCCCGAGGTACACGGCGCGGAATCCGCGCACGACGGCGGCCGGCTTCCCCGAGTATCGCAGCTCGTAGAACTCGAGATCGGTGAGCACCCGCGACCGCCGCCAGAGCTGCGCGTAGAAGAAGACCGTCGCCATGCCGGTGAGCAGAAACGCCCACCACACCCAGTTGTACGACACGCCGTGCGACCGCACGAAGTCCGTCACGAGGTTCGGCGTGTCCGTGCTGAACGTGGTCGCCACCATCGACGTGCCGACCAACCACCACGGGGCCGACTGACCCGACGTGAAAAATTCCGCCGTGCTCGATCCCGCCCGCTTGAGATAGAACATGGCGGGGAGATAGCAAAGCACGAGACTGATGCCGACGACGTACCAGTCGAGTGTCGTGAGTTGGGTCAGATCGGGCTCATGTGCAAGGTGAGTTCTTGAACTGCTTCACCGCAGAGGCGCAGAGGACGCAGAGGACTGCCGAAAACGTAAAATCCGTCCCGCAACGAGTCGGGATGTTTTTGTTTAAAGCCGCTCGGGAGCCTGTGCCACCATGAATGGTTCCGGTTGCGAG
The DNA here is from genome assembly GCA_963789315.1 of uncultured Gemmatimonadaceae bacterium. Taxonomy (GTDB): domain Bacteria; phylum Gemmatimonadota; class Gemmatimonadetes; order Gemmatimonadales; family Gemmatimonadaceae; genus JAQBQB01. The sequence continues at coordinate 28,824 of CAWBKI010000023.1, forward strand.
TAGCTTCCCGAGCGGCTTTCACAAGAACATCCGGCTCGTTGCGCGACATAGCTGCCTCCGCGGCCGTTCCTCTGCGTCCTCGGCGTCTCTGCGGTAAAGCAGTTCCCGTCAGCCAAGTTCGGCGAGCGACCCCTCGAGTGCCTCGACCAACAGACCAACGTCCTCGACATCGAACGGCATCGGCGGGCGGATCTTGATCACGTTGTGATGCGGCCCGTCGGTGCCGAGCAGAATTCCCTGCTCCCGCATCCGATTCGCCACGAACGACGCTTCCTCTCCAGCCGGCTCGAGCGTCTCGCGATCCCGCACCAGCTCCACGCCGAGAAACAGACCCGATCCTCGCATGTCGCCGATGACTTCATGTCGCGAGGCGAGCGGGCGCAGCCCATCGAGCAAGCAATCGCCGACCTGACGGGCGTGCGCTTGCAGTCCCTCGTCGCGCAAGACGTCGAGCACCGCGAGCCCCACCGCGCACGACACGGTGTTCCCGCCGAACGTGCTGAAGTACTCCATCCCGTTGTCGAACGCGTCGGCGATCGCGCGCGTCGTCGCGACCGCGCCGATCGGATGGCCGTTGCCGAGTGGCTTGCCCATCACGACGATGTCGGGCACGACGTGCTGATCTTCGAATGCCCAGAAGCTCGTGCCCATGCGCCCGAGTCCGGTCTGCACTTCGTCGGCGATGCACACTCCGCCGCCGGCGCGGACGTACTCGTACACGTTCTCCAGATATCGCGGCGGCAACACGAGCTGCCCGCCGACGCTCGGGCACGTCTCGGCGATGAACGCCGCGACGCCAGGGCCCCGGTTGCTCAGTTCATCGACGATCTCGCCGACGTGCGACGCGTACTTCGCCCCGGCGTCGGGGTCGTCGCGCTCGATAGAGGCCGCGATAGTCGTCGGGCAGCGGCGCGACGTGCACCCAGTCGGGCGCGCCGCGACCGCCCGGACCGGCGTGCTTGTACGGACTGATGTCGATGAGCGACGTCGTATTGCCGTGGTACGCGGCCTCGAGCACGATCGTGTCCTTGCGTCCGGTGTACGCGCGCGCGAGACGCAGCGCGAGCTCGTTCGCCTCGCTCGCCGAGTTGACGAAGTAGCAGACGTCGAGGCCGCGCGGCATCGTCGCCAGCAGACGCTCCGCGTAACGCTCGAGCAGGTCGTTCAGGTAGCGCGTGTTCGTGTTCAACACGCGCATCTGTCGCTCCGCCGCTTCGACGACGCGCGGATGGCAGTGGCCGACGTGCGGAACGTTGTTGTACGCGTCGACGTACCGCCGCCCTTCGCGGTCGAACAGATACTGCTTCCAGCCGCGCACGATCTTGACGGGCTCTCGATAGGCGATGCTGAGATTGCCGCCAATCGCCTTCTCGCGTGCCGTCAGCGACTCTCGCCGCGATCGCTCGGCGCGGGGAAATCGCTCCGCCGGCACGCGCACGATGAGATTCGGATCGGGACAGAGCGACGTCCACGCAGCGCGTTGCGCCGGCGGCGCGACCCCGGGAAAGTCGGTGCCGAGCTCCAGCAGATCCGTGATGATCTGCAGGTGAAGGTGCGGCGTCCAACCGCCGTTCACGTTCGCCGATCCGAGCGTCGCGATTCGATCGCCGGCCTTCACTCGCTTGCCGATCGAGAGGCCGTCGAGCGATTCGCGGCTCAGGTGTCCATAGAGCGTGAAGAATTCCGTCCCGTCGTCCGTTCGTGTCGAAGAATGATGACCGGACCGTAGTCCTGCGGCATCGCGTTGTCGTTGAAGGCGCGATCTCGCCGTCGAGCGGCGCGAACACCGGCGTGCCCGCGTCGGCAAAGAGATCGAGACCGATGTGTATCGTCCGGTGTTCGTCGGTGAGTCGTGGGCCGAGTGCGAACGCCGGCGCGACATAGAGCAGCCGCGGCTCGTCGTATCGACCGATCGACACGCGCACGCCGGCGTCGCGCATGATTTCCTCGACGCGGAGCGTGAGCGATGGCTCGTCGTTCAGGCGCATGTCGCCGGAGAGCATCGGACTCGCGACGCTCAGGTCGAGCACGATCGCCGGTTCTGTCCTCGCATCGACGCCGAGCACTGACGGAAATGCCGCGTGATCGCCGAGAAAGTCGGCCACGCGCTTCTTGGAAGCGCGCCGGTTCGAGTCCGGCCGCCTCCCGCACGATCATCATCGCCAGGCCGAACGGGATCCGCGCGAGCCTCGGCAGCGTGCGCGCGATCGCCGCCTGGCTCACGCCGAGGTAATCATGGCCGGCTTTTCGCCGAGTTGGGACGCAGCGATGCACGCGCTCCCGCACAGCCGCATCGTCGCGAGCCCGAAGACGGCGGCCAACTCGTTTTCGTCGAGACGCACCTCTTCGCTGAATCCGCGGACGAGCCATGCGGCGACCGCGAGCGGATCGGGAGCGTCGAGCATGACGTACGCCATCGCGATCGCGAGATCGGCGACGCGGTAGCTGTACACCATGTCGCCAAGATCCACGACGCCGGTGATGCTCTGGCCACGCGACTCCACGTCTGCGTCGCCGCCCACGAGAATGTTGTAGTCGTTCGGGTCGCCGTGGACGAGCGCGCGCGGCAGCCGGTCGAGAAGCGGCGCCGTGTGCCGGTCGAATCGATCGGCGAGCGTGTCGATCGCCGCGCCGAGCTCCGCGCCGACGAGCATCGACCGATGGCTCGAGACCGTTGCGCGCGCGTTCGCGATGTCCCAATAGAAGTCGCGATGAACCGCCGGATGGTCGAAGTCCGAAAACGCGGCGTCGATCGCGCCAAGCTGACGGCCGAGCGCCTCGAATAACCGGGGCGAGCGATGGCGCGCTAGCGCCAGAGGCCGCCCGGGTAGGTGGCTCACGGCCCAGGCGAGATGCGATCGTCCGTCGTCTCCGCGGACCTCGACGAGTGTTTCGCCGTTCGACGCGGCGAGCACGCGCGGCGTCGTCGACACCGTACGCGCGAGATGCGCAAGCGCCGCCTGCTGCGCCTCGAGGATTCCCCGATCCTCCGCCGCGCTGGCCACCTTGAGCACGGCGCGCGGATGGCCGCCAACGAGGATGATAAAGTTCTGGTCGCGCTCGCTCGGCAGCGGCGCGGCGACGCCATCCAGCGAGAAATGCGCGCGCGCGACGTCCGCCGCCGTGTCGAGCGACAGCGCGGGAGACTCGCGCAAAAGGCTATCGCTTGTCGCCACGGACTTCCTTCGGGATTCGCCCCTCGCGCGCGGCGCGCCACGTGTCGCCGGAGCGCACGACTTGATACGCGCGCTCGAACCGGAGCGGCGGGCTGTACCCCGATGCCGCGTTGTCGTAGTTCTGGGCGAAGAGGTAGACCTCGACCGTGTCGGCGGCCATCGCGAACACGGGCGAGAACCGGATCACGTAGCCGGGCAGCACCGCTGCGCACCTCACCGTCTTGCGCGACGCCGTGATCGGAGGCTGGCACACGCCCTTGATCGACCCCCGTCGCCGCATCTCGGCTTCGACAGCGCCCGATAGGGTGTCCGCCGGCGCGAGCCCAACCGTTCGAGGCAGCCCGCGCCGGTCGAGCAGGAGCGATTGTGCCGGGTCGGTGAGATCGAACGCCGCGCGGGCCGCGGCGTCGTATACGTCGCCTTGGGCTTCGGGCGAAAGCGTCGCTACCGAAAGCCCGTGGCCCCGCAAAACGCTCGAATCGTCACCGCCGCAGCCGCTCGCGACGTGCGCGGCGAAAGCGATGGTGACGATTCGAGGGACGTGCATCCCGGGAAATTAGCGCCCGGGGCCTCGCCGGAAATCCCGGTGATCGTTGCTGTCATTCCGGTGATCCTGACTTCCATTCCAACGATGGTCGCGATCCTGGGCCTGATTGCGGTCGCGGATCTCACGATCCCGAATCGCCTGCGCCCGGAGCCGCGCATCTTCCGTTTCACGCGCCCGAATCTGCTGGTCGCGAAGGAGCTCGCGCTGGCGCGCCATCTGGAACTCACGCTCGCGCTCGATCTGCAGCTGGCGCTCTCGTGCGATCTCGATCTCGCGCTGCCGGCGGATCTCGTCCTGGTAGATCCGATCGTTGTTGTAGTAGCCGTTGTTGGCGTAGACGCCCGGCCCGTAGATCAGACGAGCGTTGGTCGGCATGCGCCTGGCCGCGACCTCGCAGTTCATCGGCGCGGGCTGACGGCCCGGCGGAACGCCGTCGATCCAGATCCTGCACATCCCCGAGGGCGGCATCTGGCCTGGCGGAACCCTGAAGATGCCCTGGGCCATTACGGGCGTCGCGAAGGCGAGCGCCGACGCGGCCGTTAGAACGTGGAGTTTGCGCATCTTGCTTCTCCTTTGGTGGTTGAGCTGACTTCGCTCGGCCCACCAAAAGGCACGGACGGTGCCGTGCTTGGCACAGCCATAACTCGTTTTGCTATAACGGCTTACGCCTTGGCAGCCTCGTGTGACGCGCTTCACATCGTCCGATTGCCGCGAAGATCTCGTCCTCCACGGAGGACGTTTTTATTCAGACTTCTTTGCGCCGACCGGCTCGGCCGTACCCATAGCCAATAGACCGCGACCCCAACCAATAGAATCACCACCCCGATCCCCGCGTTCTCGGGATACTGCACGATCGTCGACGCCGAAATCGCCCAGCAGGCGAGCACGAAGACCATCGTCGTCACGGGGTGTCCAGGCACGCGCACGCCATCCGGAGGGGGAGCAGGCGCCGCCGCCTTCGCTCGAGATTCGCGGGCGCGAAACACGAGCAGCGAGGCGCCGGTCAGACCGAAGAACAACACGTCGATCGATACGACGTAGTTGAGGATCTGATCGTACTTCCCGGTCAGCGCGATCACCGCGGCCCACACGCCTTGGAGCACGATGGCGACGACCGGGACGCGCGAGCGCGGATTCAACTTGGCGACGGCCTTGAAGAACACGCCGTCGCGCGCCATCGCGAAATACGCGCGCGGCGCCGTGAGCACACTCTGACTGAGAAATCCTACCGTCGAGATCGCGATGCCGAGCGCGATGAGCTTGGCGCCTCGCTCGCCCAGCGCCGACCTCAGCACCATCGACGCCGGCGTCGACGTCGCCGCGAGTCCGTCCACACCGAGCACGCGTAGACAGACGAGCGTCACAGCCAAGTACAGAGTGATCACGCCGACCACACCGATCAACAATCCCCGCGGCAGATCTCGGCGCGAGTCGCGCATCTCGCCGCTCACGAAGCTGGCCGTCTGCCAGCCGCCGTAGGCGAACAACACCGGCACCATCGCCGCGCCGAATCCGGCGACGCCGCCGGTTCCGTTCGGAAGCGCGGCCGATGCGATGCTCGACGCGCGCGTCGCGAAGAACAGCCCGACGACGATGAGCATCCCGATCGCCGCGAGCTTCGTGATCATCAGCGCCGACTGCACGTTGCTCCCAGCGCGAACGCCGAAGCAGTTCACCAGCGTGAGAACCCCGAGCGCGATCGCCGCGATCGCCTGCTCGGGCATCGCCCATCCGGTCAGCTCGCGCGTGTAGCGCCCGAAGATGATCGCCGACCCGGCCATGCCCCCTGTCTGGACCACCAGCAGCAGCGTCCATCCATAAAGGAAGGCAACGATCGGATGGTACGCGTCGCGCAAATACGCATACTGTCCGCCCACATCCGGCCGCAGCCGAGCCAACTCGGCGTACACAAATGCACCGATGAGCGCGATTATGCCACCGGCCACCCACGCCCCGATGACGAGGAGCGGCGTGTGCACCGCGCGCGCGACGACGCTCGGGTTGACGAAGATCCCCGAGCCGATGATCCCCCCCATGACGATCATCGTCGCGTCGAACGGGCCGAGGCGGCGGGCGAGGGTCGGCTCGGCGCGGGCTGGAGCCGCCGCGGCGACGGCGTCAGTGAGTGGCTGCGTCATGGCGCGCGACGTTACGACCCATGGCAGACGGGGTCAACCAGAGCGGCGGACGTGCCGGCTGACGGCCCAAGCGCCACCTTTCAGCCGAGCCCCGGCGGGCTCTATCGAACCCTTTCCGAACACCTTGCATCTAATGCTGCAACACGTGACCAGACCGGCCGTTGCCTTACAGACAGACAACCGGGTGAGCGAACCCGAACTGATTGCTCGGGTGCTCGCCGGAGACCGGATCGCGGCGCGCGAGCTGTATGACGCGCACTCGCCCCGGGTGTTCCGGCTCGCCTTCCGGTTGACCGGGGACGCCGACCTGGCTCGCGAGTTCACGCAGGACACGTTCGTGCGCGCCTTCAGTCAGCTGGCCCGCTTTCGCGGGGACTCGGCGCTCTCCACCTGGCTGCACCGCGTCACCGTCACCGTCGTGGCGAACGCGATGCGAAAGGTGAAGCGGTTCAGGGAACGGGAGGCGCCACTCGAGGACGTCCATCCGTTCAACGGCTCCGACGCGGGTGTCGACCCCGTGCTTCGCGACCGACTGCACCGCGCGATCAATGCGCTGCCGGAGATTTACCGCACGACCGTCATCATGCACGACATAGAGGGCTACACCCACACCGAGATCGCCGAAGTCCTCGGCGTGGCTGAAGGAACCTGCAAGAGCCGGCTGTCGCAGGCCCGCGCGCAACTTCGCGCCGCGCTCAGCGACCTGGCACCCGGAGAGTTGGAATCATGAAGGAAGATCGATTCGAAGCACTGATGCGCGACGCCGCGCGTACGTATCGCAAACCACCCCAGCCCGATCTCGATGGCATGTGGACCGAGATCGAGCGTGAAACTTGGGGCGCGGTCGCGGTCGGGACGACACAGCCGGCTCGCATCGAAGCGCGACGATTCGGAACGCGCGCATCGGGTTGGCTCGCCGCCGCCACGCTGGTCATTGGTATCGGATTGGGCCGCGCTTCAACGGCGAAGCACGACGCCACGCCCGCCGCGACGCAGACCGTCGCGTCCGTCGGAAGCGCCGCGCCGGTGCGGTCGGACACGTCGTTCGACGCGCCCTACAACGTCGAGACGTCGCAGTATCTCGGCCAGACCGCCGCATTGTTGATCGCGCTGCCGAGCGAGACACGGTCGGGACATCCCGACGAGAAGTTCGTCGGCCGGGCGGCCGAGCTGCTGACGCGCACTCGGCTGCTGCTCGATTCGCCCGCCGCGAACGACACGCAGATGCGTGCGCTGCTCGAGGATCTCGAGCTGGTGCTCGCGCAGGTCGTCCGGCTTCAGAACGGACAGAATGGACAGGATCGCACGGAGCTGGACCTCATCAACCGCGCGCTCGAACAGCGCGACGTCATTCCGCGACTGCGCACGGCCGTCGCTGACATTTCTGCGAATTAGGAGAGGAGCGATGAAACGGATCACGCTCGCCTTTGTTGCGCTCACCGCGGGATCGGTTGTCGGCGTGGCTCAAGAGCCGCCGACCCCGCCCGCCAAACCGGTGCCTGCCCCGGCACCGACGCCACGTCCCTCGGAGGCACCGGTCGCACCGGCGCCGCGCGCTCGACCTGTAGCGCCGGTTCCATTCCGGGACTTCGACTACGACATCGATAGGGACCGCGTGCGAGAGATCGAGCGCCAGGCCCAGGAGATGGCGCGAGAAGCGTCGCGGATCGACCAGGAACAGGTGCGGGAGATCACGCGGCGTGCGGACGAGATGGCGCGTGAAGCGGTTCGCATCGACCAGCAGCAGATCCGCGACATAGCTCGCATCGACGCCGAGCGCTTCGCGCCGATGGCGCGCGATATCGCGCGCGAATTCGCGCCGATGGCTATTGCCGCTCCGTACATCGCGCCGATGCCGCCGATGGCGCCCATGCCGGCGATGGCTCCGATGGCCGCCCCGTTCATCAGCTTCGGCGGACGCGACTTCACGGATCGTCCGGTGCCTGCCCCGTGGATTCAGGGAGACCCGGCGGATTCCGTCTATCGCCTCGCCCGCGAGGCGCTGAACAACGGCGACTACGGCCGCGCGTCGCGCCTCTTCGGCGAAGTCACGCAGAAATACAACGGCAAGTCCCAGCTGGTGGACGCCTCGCAGTACTTCGAAGCGCTCGCGCGCTACAAGATCGGCACGACGGACGAGCTCCATCAGGCCGCGAAGATCCTCAAGCCGCTTGTCGCGAAGCTGCCCGTCCGCGCCTCGACTGCGTCGAACGGCGAGGGCATGACGCCGGTCAAGGTAAACGTAGGGTTCGGGCAGGGCTGCGGCGGATACGGCTGCACGCAGACGATGGTCTACAAGGGCGGCTACAGCGATTCCGAGGTGGCCGCGCTCTACAATCGTGTGAACGGTGCGCTCGCCCAGCGCGGCGACGCCGAGGCGAAGGCGGAACGTGGAAAAGGCCGTGACGCAGGCCGGAAACGCCGCGTGCGACCGCGAGGACATCGACGTCCGTAGCGAGGCGCTCAGCGCGCTGAGCCAGATGGACGCCGCGACTGCGCGTCCCGGCTCTCAAGCGCGTGCTCGAGCGCAAGGACGATTGCTCGGCGCAGCTCCGACGGAGCGCCGTCTTCATGCTCGGCCGCCGTTCCGACACGGAGGCGGCGACTCTCCTCATCGCCACGGCGAAGTCCGACCCGAATCGCGAAGTCCGCATGTCGGCGATCAACTACCTCGGCAAGCTGCCGGGGGACGCCGGCCTCGCCGCTCTCGAAGACCTGCTGAAGAGCGATCCGGACGTGCAGATCCAGCGCGCCGCCGTCCGCGCGCTCAACTCGAGCGACAACGCTCGCGCCCGGACCAGCATGCGTGCCCTGATCGAACGCAAGGACGCGCAGATGGATCTGCGTCTCGAGGCGATCAGAAGCTTCAGCTCCGATCGCGCCACCACCGACGACGCGGCCTATCTCCGCGCGTTGTACGCGAGGGCCGACAACGATCAGATGAGAGAGGAAATTCTGAACACGTTGGGGCGCATCGGCGGAACCGACAACGACACGTTCGTGCTCACGGTCGCGAAGAACACCAACGAGTCGAGCCGCCTCCGGTCCGCCGCGTTGTCGCGCCTGGGCCGATCGACCACCGTCACGACCGCGGACTTGGGCAAGATCTACGACGCCGCCGACAGCTACGACGTCCGGGCGCGGATCGTCCAGATCCTCGGCAGCCGAAAGGATCCGGAGTCCGCGGACAAGCTCATCGACATCGCCAAGAACAGCACGGACACGCGCGTGCGTCGTGAAGCGTTGCTGGCGATCAACCGACGCAACGACCCACGCGCCCAGCAGCTCATGATGGACATCATCGACGGGAAGAAGCCATGAGATCGCACATCTTCGTTCTCGCAGCGCTCGTCGCCGCGCCGGCTCTCGCCGGCGCGCAGGCCCTCGCGTCGCGCGTCGACGCCGCGCCCGATGGACGAGTGCAGTTCAACTTCCCCGCGCGCGCCGGCGTGTGCGGCAACGGACGCAGCTGGATCCAGACGGGGCCGAACAGCTACTCGGGCTCCTTCTACGGCGATAGCTGGCGCGCGGAGCCCTGCGTTCCCGGTCCGGTACGCGTCGTCGTCGACCGCGCCGACAAGCTGCCGCTCTCCGTGCAGACGTACGTCGGCCCGGCTGATTCGACTCTGCGCGGCGTGACCGATCTCGGCCACGTCAGCGGGCAAGTCGCCGCCGACTATCTCCTCTCGCTCTCGGCGAAGGTCGACGGCCGAGCCGGCCGAGACGCGCTCATGCCGGCGATGCTCGCCGACAGCGCCAACACGTCCGTACAGCTCGTCGCGATCGCCAAGAACACGGCGCTTCCGCGCGAGACGCGGCGCAGCGCGCTGTCGTACATGGGCCGCTCGACGGACGGCATGCAGACGATTCCCGTCGCCGTCACCGAGCCGATCCTCGCCATCGCCCGCGACGAGACCGACAACCAGTCGGTGCGCCAGCAGGGGCTGGCCGTGCTCGGGCGCCTCGACCACGGCGCCGGCATCGAGCCGCTGATTCAGCTCTCGCAGCAGAACCAGAGCACCTGGCTGGCGAAGGAGTCGATGTCCGCGCTCGCCCGCTCCGGTGATCCGCGCGCCCGCCAGTACCTGCGCACGGCCGTCAAGCGCACGGATCTGCCCGACGAAGTGCTCACCGTCGCCCTTCGGGCGCTCGGCCAGGACTACGCGACCGCGCAGGACGCCGCGCTCCTCAGGCAGGTGTACCCGACGCTGACCAGCGACCGCTCGCGCGAAGCCGTGTTCAGCGCGCTGGCCGAGATGGGTGGGTCGGAGAACACGAAGTGGTTGCTCGCGCTGGCGCAGGACGGCAACACGCCGATCCAAACGCGTCGCCGAGCCGTCGACGCCGCCAGCCGCGCCGGCGCGCCGATCGCCGATCTGATTCACATCTACGACACGACCACCGATCCGAACATGAAGGAGTCGCTGATCAACGTGTACATGCGGAGCGGCGACAAGGTGGCGGTGGACAAGCTGCTCACGATCGTGAAGGGCGAAGAGAACATCACGGTCCGCCGGCGCGCGATCTCGCAGTTGTCGCGCTCGGAAGATCCGCGGATCAAGGCTGCCCTTCAGGACATCGTAATGAAGTGAGCGGGGTGCGGAGGCGGGGTACGGTGAACTGGGACGAGGGCGGTGGACTGAAGAACCGCTGAAGACGAAAAAAAACAGGTTGGGCATGAAGGGCGGTCTCCGCGGGGGGAACCGCCCTTTGTGTTTGTCTTCGGTCGTGTTTCGCGGAATTCCATACAGCCACGCCGGCATCGCGTGGGTGCGACCAAGAATTCGACGCAGATCCCGCAGATTGAAAAACCGTCCCCTGTTCGAGCGTGAAGCAACCCTTCGAGATCGTCTCGACCGTGGTGGTCGCCCTTCCTCCACACCCTCCGAATTCCGCGACTCGAGCCGCTCTACTTATTACTTAGCAGCCGACCGCGTTTCGGTACCACCCCCTAACCGTCGTCAGAGGTTATAATCGTCACGCGAGCGTCACGCCGGCGTACAAAGTCGTTCAATTGAACTTTTAGAAGATCAGCGGCCCGCTCCAATGACGTCTCGGTCGCCGGCGGCGGTTCGGCGATGCCGGGAGTTAAGTCCGTCTGGCGAGGGATAACGTCGGGCAAGAAAACAAGCTCTCCTAGATCGACTAGGCAAAGAACCGCGGCACACCACATTGCCTAAACCGTCTAGGAGAGAGCGCCCGCGAATCGCGGAACTTCGCCGTCTCATGGGCTCGGATGCCTGCAAGAACGGGTCATTATGACCGGACTCGGTGGGGTAAAGTTCTTCAATGAGGCTTTTACTACCGGCAAAAATTGCCTGACGCCGAAACGCCGTCCGCTGCTAAGACATAAGTAGAGAGGCGCGTGTCGCGAAGTTCTCGCCCGCCTCCGGCGCAGAAGCGCGAACGGCCATTCCTCGCCGTTCACATCCTAAACCACTAAGTAGGGCGACTCGCGCCGCCGGCTCCGCCGAGCAGGCGTGGGGGTAGGGGGCACTACTCGCCGCTCCGCGGTCATTCGCGAGCGTTGACGCGGCGTTCTCCAGGTCGACGCGATCGTTCGCCCGTCGCACGCGTTCACTCAGCCGTGTTCACCGTTCACTCGACGGTGTTCACCGTTCACTCGACGGTGTTCGCCGTTCACTCAACCGCGTTCACCGTTCACTCGACGGTGTTCGTCGTTCACCCGACGCAGTTCGCCCTTCACTCGGCGTGGAACCGCCTACACCGGGGCGATTTCAACACCCATCACAAGGAGGTGACACACCATCGCCACATGAACCGCTCACGTTGGAGCTCATGACGACGACGTCGATGCGTCTGAACCGAGCATCAACGCACCGAAACGACGCTCAAGGAGGCCATGCGACGGCATCAATTGTTCGAAGCGCAGTTCAGAAGGGCTGCAAAGACAGCTCGACAGCAGTTCAGCCAATCACTCATGTGTCGGAGGACACTTGAACAGTTTACAAGAACGGATCTACAACACGGGACGCCGCATCCAGGCGTTCTTGATCACCAACGACGCACTGTTGGGCACCATCAACAAATCCGGAATGCGCGCCGACCTCGACGCGATCGTCGATGCACTCGGCAACAGCGGCGGCCAACAGGCTGCGGGCCGCGTCAACGCGATCGGAGAGACCGCGAAACAGCGCGCGTTGCGGCTCGCGCTGCGGTTGAATCACATGCAGCCGATCGCATCGGTCGCACGGGCGAAGTTGAGGACCGTGCCCAACTTCCAAGCGATGACGATGCCGAATCCGAACACCCGCATCGTCAGTCTGCTCGCCCACGCGCACGGCATGGCGGAGGCGGCGCAGCCGTACGCGCAGGTGTTCATCGACGCGGGGCTGTCGCAGGATTTCATCGCGAACCTCGCTGCCGCGGCCGACGCGGTGAAAACGTCGATCGACACGCGGGCCGCGGCGCGCGGTCAGCGGTCCAGCGCTACCGGAACGCTCAAGGATCTCGAGACCCGCGCGCGCCTGGCGTTCAAGGCGCTCAACGACTTCGTCGTGCCGATTCTCTCGGGGGACGTCGCGCACAGCGGCTTGCTAGCCGAGTGGAGGAAGGCTCGGCGCGTCGACTCGAGAGGCGGGCCTGTCGTCGGGGTAGAGCAGGCGGCGCGGGCGCTCAGCCCGGCCCCGGCTCCGATTCCACCGCCGTCGCCGAGCGTGCCAGTACCGCCGGTGACGACAACGCCGGTCGTAGCTGCCGCACCGCCGGCGGCGTAGCACACATCGCGAGGTAAACCAACGATTCCGTGCGGGCGACGGGTGGACCAAGTCGCCCGCACGCGGCCATCTGCGTTCCCCTTTCTTCGGATGAGTAGGAGCCCATCTGGCGAGTGACCATCTCGTTACTTGTCATTGTACCACTGTACTAGTACAATCGTATTACCGTGTTTTCGGTCGACTCGAACGATCCGACTCCCATCTATGCGCAACTCGATCGCAGCATCCGTGCGGCGATCGCGCAGGGTCGAATCGCCGTCGGCGACCGCCTGCCGACCGTGCGCCAGCTCGCCGTGGACCTCAAGGTGAACGCCAACACCGTCGCCAAGGTGTACGGCGAGCTCGAACGGTCCGGCGTGCTCGCCACGCAGCGGGGCGTTGGGACGTTCGTGCTCGCGTCACCACCTACACCCACCCACCCCAAGGCTGCAACCGCACGTCGCGAACGCGACCGGCAGTTGCGGCCACTCGTCGACCGTCTGTTGGCTGACGCGTCGGCGATCGGCATCTCGCTCTCAGAGATCATGGAATACCTCCAGGGGCTCGAGACGTCTCGCACCACCAAGGAGAAGACCTGAAATGCCCAAGAAAACGAAATCCCGCGCCGCGCGCCCACAGCAGCAGACCCCGCAGGTGAACGCGCGATTCAACATCGTCGCCGCGCTCGTGCTGCTTCTGTCGATCGGCGCCGGCTTCGCCGTGAGCGCGGCCCAGAAGAGCCCGCACGGCATCATCGTCGGGGTCGTCGTCGGCCTGATCCTCATGCTGTCGCCGCGCATCGCGCGGCAGTGGGAGCGCGCCGTCGTGCTGCGCCTCGGGAAATACGACGGACTTCGCGGGCCGGGACTCTTCTGGATCATCCCGCTGTTCGATACCGTCTCGTCGTGGATCGACCAGCGCGTGATCACTACGAACTTCAACGCCGAGGAGACGCTCACCTCGGACACCGTGCCGGTGAACGTAGACGCGGTGCTCTTTTGGATGGTCTACGATCCCGAGAAGGCCGCGCTCGAAGTGCAAGACTACGCGCGCGCCGTGAGCTGGGCGGCGCAGACCGCGCTCCGCGACATCATCGGCCGCACGTCGCTGAGCGAGTTGTTGCGCGGACGCGAGCAGATCGAGGCCGACCTGCAGAAGCTGATCGACGAGCGCTGCACGCCGTGGGGCGTGACGGTGCAGTCTGTCGAAATGCGCGACGTCATCATTCCGGCGTCGCTGCAGGACGCCATGTCGCGCGAGGCGCAGGCGTCGCGCGAGAAGGCGGCGCGCATCATCCTCGGCGAGGCGGAAGTGGAAATCGCCCATCTCTTCGCAGCAAGCGTCGATCTCCTATCACGACAACCCGACCGCGCTGCACCTGCGCGCGATGAACATCCTGTACGAAGGCCTGAAGGAGAAAGGCGCGCTGATGCTGGTCCCCAGCACGGCCGTCGAGTCCATGGGCCTCGGGGGCTTGCTAGGGGCCGCCGCCGCGCAGCAGACTAAGTTGAGCCAGGGACAGGGCACCTGATCGCCGCCGGCCGGGCGCCCGCTCTTCTCTGCACTCCGCGCACCGTCCGCACGTCTCCGCACACCGCCCCCGCACGCCGCTCGCAGGTCTCCGCACACCGCCCCCGCACTCCGCACTCTTTTTCGGGACCCAGCCATGACCGAACCGTCATCCGTCGCTGCTCCGGCTTCGACCGCGCCCGCGGCGCCTCCGAAGGCTTCGTTCTGGGAAGACCTGATCGACATCTTCTTCTCGCCCGCTGCCGTATTTCGACGAAACGAGAACAAGAGCGTCTGGCCGCCGCTGCTCTTCGTGTCGATCGCGATCGGCGTCATCTTTTTCGCGACGTTCAACCAGCTCGAGCCGATCTTCGACGCCGAATTCACGCGCGGCATGGCCAAGGCCGCGGCGCAGAATCCGCAGCTGAATGCCGAGACCATGGCGAAGATGAAGAACGCCAGCGAGGCAGTCACCCGGTACGGCCTCACGGTGATCATGTTCGTCTCGATCCTCGTCGTCGGCGCCGTCTCGTGGCTCGTCGGCAAGCTCGTCGGCTCCGCGCAGACCTTCCACGCGGCGCTGGTCGTCGCCGCCTGGTCGTACATGCCGCGCGTCATCGGCAGCGTCCTCGGCGGCGTTCAAGGATTGCTCATGGACCCGGCGAGCCTCACCGGCCCGATGGCGATCTCGCTCAGCCCCGCCCGCTTCTTCGCGCCAGACCAACCAAGTCCGATCACGTACCAGTTCCTGGGTCGACTGGATTTGATAACGATCTGGGTGACGATCCTTCTGGCGGTCGGACTTTACGTGACCGGCAAAGTGAGCAAGGGCCGCGCGACGATCTTCGGAGTCATCATGTGGCTCATCGGCGCGCTGCCCGCGCTGCGTCAGGCCTATATGTCCATGTAGCAGGTTCGGCTTGCGGCCGATCGGCAGTCGGCCGCAAGCCGGATCAGTTCCAATGTTTCTCGGACTTACAGGAATCTTGCCCCTTCTCGGTACGCTCCCGGCGTTGATCGCCGAGCGAAAAGGGCGCAGCGGATTCGCGTGGTGGCTCTACGGAACGACGTTGTTCGTCGTCGCGCTGCCACACGCGCTGATGCTCGAAGACGTCGACGAGCCAGAGCGCGCCGACGCGTTCCGTCCCTGCCCCGTCTGCGCCGAGCCGATTCGCGCCGACGCGACCTTCTGTCGCTTCTGCAAGCACGACGTTCCCCGCGGCGAACGGCTCGACGAGTCGGCCTCGACGGCCTTCTTGATCGAGAACCTGCGCTCTCTCGACGATCGCACCCGCGAAAAGGCGATCATTCTGTTGGGCGACCGCGGCCCTTCGGAGAAGGAGGCGATTCCGCTGCTGCGCGGGATGGTCGAGGACCCAAACCGGCGAATCCGTATTCGGGCAGAGTGGGCCCTAGAACGCATCGATTCGCAAACGCCGAATGGCCTAAGACTCGGCGCGGCCGGCCGACGACGCGCCTGACGCTTTTCTCGCCGTTCGGTAGTCTCGCCGTTCGCCAGTTTCGCCGTTCGCCAGTTTCGCTGTTCGCCAGTTTCGGTGCTCGGCCGTTTCGATCTTCGCAGTTATCCGAAAGCCGACGCCCTTCTCGAGTACGGCGGCGTCGCATTCGAACGCATTCCGGGCGCCCACAGCACGACTCGGTCTCGCCCGAGTCGCTTCGCGACATAGAGCGCCTCATCCGCTCGCGCTCTGAGCGCCCCGGCGATGTGCGGCTCGGCCACCCGTTCCGACGAGATCCCGACGCTTATCGTCACTCGGCGAGTCCCCTGCGGAATGCGGAACGCGTGCGAGCGAATCGAATCCATCAACCGCTCGGCGATCACCCCCGCCGTCTCGCTGTCCGCGCCGGGTAGGAGTATCACGAACTCCTCGCCTCCCACTCGTCCGACGACGTCGCCGGCGCGAGAAGCGTCGAGCAGCAGCATCGCCACCTCGCGCAGCACCATGTCGCCCACGAGATGCCCCGCCGAGTCGTTGATGCCCTTGAAGTGATCGATGTCGACGGCGAGGATCGCGATCTCGTCTTCATCGCGCGCGGCGCCGTCGATCATCTGATCGAGCGCGTACTCGAATCCGTTGCGATTGAGGCAGCTGGTCAGGTTGTCGGTGAACGCGATCTCGGCGAGCTCGGACCGCATGTGGTTGTAGGCGCGCCCGAGCACCGTGATGGCGTCCGGCTCGCGATTGCGCGATTCGACGAAGGTGCGGGTGAAATCGCCTCGTTGAGCGGCGGTGAAGAGATCCACCAGGGCGGCCAGCCGCTGGTTGACGCTCGCTTGGAGCACCATTCCGTGGAACGAGACGACGAGAAAGACCGACAGCATCCACGACTGCTCCCGCCAGTCGATGAAGATGCCTCGGTGGTCCGCGGCGACGAGAAGGCCGAGGTACGCGGCCGACGACGCGACGACGACGGTGAGCGCCGGCGAGCGGAGGAAGAACATCTGCATCAGCTGCAGCGCCAGCAGGCTGAGGAGCAAGGCGCGGCCGTAGTAGGCGGGACTCGTGACGAGGAGCGCCGTCGCGTAGATCGCCGTGACGTCGGCCAGCGCGAGCACGATCAGCGCCACGCGCGTGACTCTTTCGCGTCTTTCAATGACGACGGTCAGAAGCGCGACGAGAATGACGTACGCCGGCGCGACGGCGAGGATCGGCCAGACGGGTCCGTGCGCCCACCCGGTCAGCCGCAATACGATGCCGCCGGCGGCGACCGCCCCCGCGAGCCAGAAGCGGCGCGTGGACTGCCACACCACCATCTCGGCGTTGTTGAAGACGCCGGCGCGTTCGGCATAGCGCGAGCGCCCCAGGACGCGCTCGATGGACGACATCGACTCGGCGGCGAATCGACGATACGAGGGCGACGTGTGAGGCGAGCGTCGTCGCTCGATCGGGTTCGGCGTAGGAGTTTTTGTCGACATCTGAGGCGGGGCTGAAGCACCGGCGATGTAATACCCGCTTTTCGCGCGGTGCCTATCAGTGATACCCGCCACGGCGACGGTCTGCGTGAGACAAAACATTCCACTGAAGGAACCAGCCGCGGTGCGAGACCGGCCCGCGTCAGTGGCGCGAGATGTTACACGCCCGCCGCGAGCGCCATGAGCTTGATTTGCCCGGCATGATACGTGTCGTGTAGCGCCATTCCGACCAGTTGTCGCGCGATCGGCGTGTCCGAGCGATCGGGCACACGGGCGAGCTGCTCCGGAGTTGCGGCGCGGATGGCGGCGAGCAGACGCTCCTGATAGTCGTCCAATAGATCACGATCGACGAGCCAGGCCGTCTCGCTGACATCGGCAGGCGACGCCGGCCACCAGGGTTCTTTAATAGCGCGCGGGAACGGCTGAATGCTCTCGTTCGCCAGCCGCTCGATCAGCAGGTGGCGGCCGTGGGCCAGATGGAGCACGAGCTCCCAGATCGAATGCCGATGCGGCGAGATCCGCTTCGTTGCCGCCTCAGCGTCGACGTGCGGCCAACGCTTCGACGACACACGGGCCGTGCCACGCCGGGCCCGCGTACGACTCGTGGATCAGATCCGCGATGTATTCCGGATGTGCGGTGGTCGGGTCTTGTGCGCGCGTGATGGTCACTACCGTCCTCCTCGATCGGTCGCCTATGGACTGAAAGATGTCACCGGCCAGGGCCTCATTGCGACTGCTCACCGCAACACCAACCGCAACTGCCTCACCGCAGAAGCGCGGAGGACGCAGAGGACTGCCCTGACGCCGAAGCTCCGTCGCGCAACGAGCGGGATTTTTTGGGGAAAGCCGCTCAGGGTGCCTCGACGCATCGACGAGGTTCACGGTTCGAGAAGCATCCTGAGCGGCGGTTCCCCAAGATCCCGTCTCGTGGCGCAACGGAATCCGATCGTCCCTCTGCGTCCTCTGCGCCTCTGCGGTGAAGCAGTTCAGAAAGGCGGCCCGGCAGAGGTCCCCAACCCGGACTACGATTCCTCGGCCGCAGCGATCCGGTCGTAGTACTGTCTCTTGAACTCCTCGAGCACTCCGTCGGAAAAGAGATCGTCCGCTATCGCCGCGATCTCCTCGGCGTCTTGCCATGCCGCGTGGAGCGCATCGAGCTCGCCCTTCATCGCCTTCCGCTCGATGTCCTCGTTCGCCGCCATCTCGAGCGCCAGGCGATCGACGGCGGGCAACCTGTACAGTGGCGTTCGTTCGTCGCTACCCGTCCCACCACGGCCCCAGAACGATCGATTCGCCAACTGAAGCGCGAGGCGCTCGGAGAACGATCCTTTCGGCGGAGTCTCTTCCCGCTTCGGCGCGTCGGGATATCGGCCCCACGACGTCCGCATCGCGAGCGACGCCACCCGCGTGAAATAGCCCTCCGGATCCCCCGCGTCGTCCAACTTCGCGATCGCGTGCGACACCTCGGCGCTGCTGGCGACGCCGAGGTTGAGCGTGGCGAGCATCTTTCCGGCGACGCGCAGCGCGGGCGACTCGGCGAGAGTCGCGACGCCGTTGTCGTGGTGGAGGCGCAGCTGCCAGGGGGAATCCAGCTCGGGACGCACGAGCTCCGCCGCACCCAGATGCGAGTAGCGAACGGTGATCGGTGTGCCCCGCTCGTCGCCGGTGCGAAGCAGAATTCCGTTGCCGCGACGAAACGTGCGCATGCGCAGCACCGCTTCGTCGCTCAACCCGACGGCGTGCGCGTAGTGCACCATCGCTCCCGCCACTCCGCGCACGATGAGCCGCGCGCCACGCGTGATCAGCCCGCGTTGCTGCTCGTGATCTGGTTCGATGCGGGCAAGTCGAGCGCCGTAGCGCCAGCTCGCGATCTCGGGGAGGAGCGCGGGTCCGATCCGCACGAGCTCGAACCCGCCGCGAAAGCGCGCGAGCCCGATGTTGTCCGTCGACATCCGCAGACGCGTGCCGCGGAAGAGACGCTCACACTCGTCGATCGCCTCCCAGCGTTCCTCGAGCGGAGTGAGATTCCACCGTCCGCAATGCGTGCAGATCACCCATAGCCGTCCCTTCTTCGCGTCGTACGCCAGCCGGCGGCCGACGGGAAACGTCGGCAAAAAGTGGTTCGCGCCGAGGTCGGAGTGGCAGAAGAGACAGGTGGTGTACACACTTGCACGCTACGTTGGAGCGGCTGGTGGGATAGAGCTTGGTTGTTTGCGGGGTGTAAAGGCGAAGCTCGGGCTAGTCACCGGTGGCGGACCGTGGCGTGATGACCAGTGACCTGCGACCTAGTTCGGAACTATCACCGCCTTGATCGCCGTCCTCTTCTCCACCGCCGCCAACGCTTCTCCCGCCTGCTCGAGCGTGAACCGGCCGGACACCATTTCCCTCCACGGCTTCATCGCGCCAAACCGCGCCGTCAACGCCACCGCTCTATGGAAGTGGTCGTACCGCGACCCCCAGCAGCCCTTGAGCTCGACGTGCTTGCGGTTGAGCTGCCAGTGCGGGTGCATCTCGATCGCGCCGTTGTCGGTGTAGTGCCCGCACACGATGACGCGCCCGCCGTCGCGCACCATGTCGAGCGCCTGACTGACCGCGTCCGGCGATCCGCTCGCTTCGATCACGACGTCGACTCCGCGTCCGCCGGTGAGCGCGCGAATCGCCGAGAGCCGAGCTTCGGGGCGAAGGTCGAGATCGAGCGTGTGCGTCGCGCCCATTCGCTTGGCGAACGCGAGACGATCCTTCGGCGCGCCGACGGCGATGATCTCGCCGGCGCCGGAGAGTGACGAGAATCCGACGCACGATTGTCCGACCGGCCCGACCCCGAGCACGGCGACCGATTCGTCGAGACGGATCTGCGCCATGTCGACCGCGTGCAGCGCGGTGACGAGTCCGCATCCTCCGCCGATGAAGGTGTCGGGATCGAGATCCTTCGGGATCTTGATCATCTTCACGCCCGGCTTCATCCAGATCGCTTCCGCCCATCCACCGAGCAGGCCTTCGTTCGCGCTGTACGAGATGCCGTAGACTTTTCGGTTCGGACACTTGGTCGGCTGACGCGCGACGAGACAGTACCAGCAATTGTTGCACGTCTCGTGGACGTCGAGGAAGGTGACGGTGTCGCCCTCTTTGATCGGCTGGCCGTCGATGTCCTTGAGATCTCCGCGCGCCTTGTCGACGACGCCGACGGAGACGTGGCCGGGGATGATGGGGAACGGGAACCTGGAGCTTGCCGTGATGGAGATGGACGTCGGTGCCACAGACTTCGGAGTAGAGAGTCTTCAGCAGCGCCGCGCCGGGTTCGAGCTGCGGCTCCTTGATCTCGGTGACGGTGAGAGGAGCGTGCGGGGCGGACATCACGACGGCTTTCGGCATTTTCTCGGGAAGGCGGAGGGCGGAACTGCTTCTTTACAGCGCTGAGGCCGAGGAGCGCGGCGGCCGAGCTGCGCAAAGGCCGAAACGCCGCACGGCGGTGGGTAGCGGCGCCGACGGCGTATCTAATGAAGGCGCGGGGCGCGCGAAAATGCGAGAGGTGATCGACGCTCAAGAGCCGAGACGTTCGGCCGTTGCCGAGTGCCATTAGCCGTAGCCGATCGGCGTTAGCCGTCAGTCAGTTTCGGCGTCTGGCAGTTTCGGCTCTTGGCAGTTTCGGCTCTCGGCAGTTTCGGTTTTCGGCAGTCTCGGTTTTCGGCAGTCTCGGTTTTCGGCAGTCTCGTCAGTCTCACCAGTGTACACTGGCCCCGAGCCCAAACCCCCTCAGATCCGCGTCGAGTAGGTAGTTGCTGTCCTCATAGTTCACGAACAGGTATCGATACCCCGCCCCGAGCGCGACCCTCGACCAGGCGTCGTAGCCGACCACCCCATAGGCCTGCCAGGTCCCGTGCGAACCCCCGCCTCCGCCGTCGCCGCCGGCGAGGACGCGCAGTTTCTGATACGGCAGCCAGTGGAAACGGAATCCCGCCGTCGCGTCGGGCCAGCCGCGCTCGATCGAGTGTGGGTTGCTGGGCCGCCTCGTGACGTCCACGTCGATTGTGGTTCTCAGATCCCAGGCGCGGAATCCACCAAGGAAATCGACGGACCACTTTTGATTGCCGATCGTGTAGCCGCCGACCGGTTGGATGATCGACATTTTTTGCGTGAGCTCGAGCGTGCCGGTGTCGCCGCGGAACGCGATAACATTTTCCTTGCCGAGCGACGCGTAGAGCACGTCGATGTCGCCGAACCATCGGCCCTTCCGCACCTCGGCGTTGGCCATGAAAGCGAACCTGAGTGCTTTCAGAAGGTCGTGGAAGCTTATGTCGGCGTTGGTCGCGACCGGACCGACTCCGACACGGCCGTGAAGTGAGAGGGCCCAGAGGTCCGGCGTGACGGTGAATCGCCACCGTCCGCTCGTATCGATCTGCGCACTTGTGCGCGCGCTGCCTGTGGTGAGGGCGAGCGCGCAACCGATCAACGTCAGACGCATGTTCATGAGAGCGCCACCTTTCCGCTGCCCAGATCGTAGACGCCGGCGATCACCTTGATGGTCCCCTTGCCGAGGGCTTCTCGTATCACGGTCGACGACGACCGCAGCACATCGGCTTGCACGCGTGCGTTCGCATCGATGGCCGTGTTGAGGTTCCCGGCGCCCTGCTCCACCGCCGGACGGAGGTATGCGAACAGCGAGCTGATTTGCCCCGGCGCGCTCTCACCCTTGAGCGCCGCCTTGACCGCGCCGCAGTTCCGATGGCCGAGTACGACTATCGCGCTGACTCCAAGAACGGCGACGCCGTATTCGAGGCTCGCGATCATCTCGGGTGACGCGACATTTCCCGCGACCCGCGTCACGAACAGTCGGCCGATCGATTGATCGAACACGAGTTCGACGGGCACCCGCGAATCGGCGCACGCCAACACCGCGGCGAACGGCTCCTGCTTCTCGACAGTGTGTTCTCTCAGCGCCGCGAGGTCGTGGCCGCACGACGTCAAGCGATTCGCCACGAACCGCTGATTGCCGGCCACCAATTCCTTGACCGCCTCGTCGGGCGGCACCCTCGTCGTCACGGCGGTGCCGCGAGACGGAGTGAGCCAGGGCGACCATGGGCGGGCGGCTCCAATCGCTGCCCCAGCGATCATGCTGTGAAGAAATCGACGCCGCGAGGAGTCGTGGTCTTCGTCTGAATCGTTTGACATTGCTCACGTCGACGCGTTGCGGTCTACAAGGCTAGGCGGCGAACGGGCCGCGACCATTGGTCGAAGGTCCAAGCGCTCCGTCGGTCGAAGCCGGAAGCTGGCCCCTGGGAGCCCGTGGAGCTGACGGTTTGATACCTGCCCACAGACGTTGCGACACGCGCCGCGCTGTCGCACGCGCCTTTGTGAGGTATCGCTCATGGCAACCGTTCAGGCTCGAGCGGCCGTTCTCGCCTTGCTCAGCTCCTTCATCGCCTTCAACGCGTGCAAAAAGGTCGACGCGCAAAAAGGCGCGACGTCGCAACCGGGAGCAACAGCACAGACAAACGCGATGTGGACAAGAGACTCGACCTTGACGAAGGACTCGGCCGCGGCGCATGACGCGGAACTGCTCGCGGTCGACGCGTACGTCTACGGCTACCCGCTCGTCATGATGGACCAGATGCGACGAGTGATGACCAACGTCGCGACCGCCGGCGAAACGCGTGCGCCGGTCGGGCAATTCGCCAACATGACGAACTACCCGGACCCCTCGTTCCGAGCCATGGCGACCCCGAGCGCGAGCATGCTGTACTCCCTCGCGTGGCTCGACCTCGCGAGCCAACCGTACGAGCTCTCAGTTCCCGACGAACACGGCCGCTACTACGTGATGTCGATGCTCAGCGGTTGGACGAATGTTTTCGAGTCGCCGGGCGCGCGAACGGCCCGCCCCGGTCCACAGCGCTACGTGATCGTCGGCCCGGCGTGGAAGGGCTCAGCCGACACGCTACATGCGACGCTCATCCGGTCGCCGACCAACCTCGTATGGATCGTCGGGCGCACCGCCGCCGAGCAAACGCCGCAAGACATGCAGGCGGCTCGCGAGCTACAGCGCCAGTACACGCTCGTCCCGCTCAGCGCGAATGGCCGGCCGCGCGCGCGGTCGCCGGGTCGCGTCGATCCGTCGATCGACATGACAACGCCGGTGCTCGATCAGGTGAACGCGCTCGACGCGGCGACGTTTTTCAGCCGGCTCGCGATGCTCATAAGGGACAATCCGCCCGCGCCCCAAGACTCGGTGATCGTCGCGGAGATGGCCACCATCGGCGTCGTCGCCGGGCACCCGTTCGATTCGACGAAGCTTGGCGCTCACGCGGCCGAGATCCTGAGAGACGTGCCTCGACTCGGCATCGCGCGCATCGCCGCCGTCGAGAAAAGGGCACCGATCGTGAACGGTTGGATCTCATCGACGAACCTCGGCGCCTACGACGATCAAACCGACTTCCGCGCTTACTTCGCGATCGTCGGACTCGACATGAATCTGCCCAAGGATGTCGTCCACGAGATGACGCGCACGGACGTCACCGAGCACCCGCTAGACGGTTCGCGTCGGTACGTGCTGCACTTTGGAAAAGGAGACGAGCCGCCAGTCAAGGCGTTCTGGTCGGTGACGGTATACGACTCGAACCACTTCTTGCCGCCGAACGTGATTCACCGATATGAGATCAGCCCAAGGCGAGCGTCCGTGACGCACAATCCCGATGGATCGCTCGACATCCACGTCCAGCGCGATCCCATCACCGGGCCGAATGAAAGCAATTGGTTGCCGGCGCCGAGCGGGCACTTCTATCTAGTGCTGCGGATGCATTCGCCGAGCGACACGGTGATCGGAGGAGGGTGGAAACCGCCCGGAGTGGTGGAGGTCGGAACGCCCGTGTGGGAGAAGTAGGCACCCGCCGTTGTTCATCGACCTTAGCCGTTGCGCTCTTCGGCACCAAGGTCCCATCCCAACGACGCTCGAGCGTCGTTAGACAACACTCCTCGATGCCGCGCGGGCTGCTCGGGGGGGAGGGAGCGCACAATGGTAAACGAACTCGGCGTGCCTACGTCAAGGCCCTCAGCCGCGACAGCATTCGCGCTCGCCGCAGCCCTCCTGGTTGCAACGACGCTCTCCGCGCTTGCGCAGGACGGGGCCGATTCAGCGAAAGCCGACTCGACTCGAGCCGCCGCTCACAAGTCGACCGAGGCCGACCTCGCGAAGCAGTCGCAGAATCCCGTCGCCAACCTCATCTCGCTTCCGCTCCAGTACAACTACTTCACCGCGGGCGGGCTCGGCGAGAACGCCGAGATGGTGCTCAACGTGCAGCCGGTACTGCCGTTGCCGATCGGTGAGCGCTGGCTCCTCGTGTCGCGCACGATCGTGCCCTTCGTGAGCATCCCCTTCGGGAACGGCTTCCGGAGCGGAGGCACCGCGGACACACAAGAGGAAGCGTTCTTCACGAAACGGGCGCCCGAGAAGCTCACCTGGGCCGTCGGACCGATCTTCTCGTTTCCGACGGCGACCAACCGGTTCTCGCGAACGGGACAGTGGGGGATGGGGCCGGCGGCGGTCGCGCTCGTGACGCCCGGTCCGTGGGTCATAGGGCTGCTGGCGAACAACGTGTGGCGAATCGGCGGCGATGCGCACGGCCACCCGCTCAACAACTTCGCGATCCAGCCGTTCATCAATTTCAATCTTCCCTTCGCCTGGGCGATCTCGACTTCGCCGCTCATCACCGCGGACTGGAGCTCGCCGGAAGGAGAGAAATGGACGGTGCCCATTGGCGCGGGCGTCTCGAAGATCACGCATGTCGGGGATCAGCCGGTGAGCTTTGAGCTTCAGTATTATCACAATCTGAACAACCCGACGTCGGCCGGCGCGGAGCAGCTGAGGATGGAGGCGACGATGTTGTGGCCTGTAGCGGGGGCCAGAAAAGGGGAAAGCGAAATAGAGAAGCGTTGGAAGTGCAGAACCTGTGCGGATGGTCCGCTCTCGATCCACCCATCGTTGGAGCAGCACACATGAAAGCGAAGCAACCCACACTCGTGTACGCGGCGTTGGCGGCGGCCATCATGACCGCTGCGCGTCCCGCCTCGGCCCAGCAGACAACCGGTGAGCCGTGTTCCGCCAACGCGACGACGACGGTCGACCCGAAGTACGTTCCGCCCCCGCCGTCGAATTTCGGCGGGCAGATCAACATGACCGCCAAGACTTCCACGCCCTGTTGGCCGGCGCGTCACGTGGCGCCCAAGGGTGCTCCGAACGTCTTGCTGATCATGACCGACGATCAGGGCTACGGCATCTCGAGCACCTTCGGCGGCGTCATTCCAACGCCGACGCTGGATCGGGTTGCAAAGGCCGGTCTTCGATACACGCAGTTTCACTCCACTTCCCTGTGCTCCCCGTCGCGAGCGGCGCTGCTCACCGGACGCAACCATCACTCGGTGGGATTTGGTGTGATCGCCGAGCAGGCCACGGGCTTTCCGGGATACGACGCCGACATCGGGCTGAACAACGCGAGCATCGGCGAAATCCTGAAGGAAAACGGATACGCCACTTCCTGGTTCGGCAAGAACCACAACACGCCAGGCTACCAGTACAGCATGTCGGGACCGTTCGACCAGTGGCCGAGCGGAATGGGGTTCGACTACTTCTACGGCTTCATGGGTGGCGAGTCCGACCAGTGGAAGCCGTGGCTGTTCCAGGATCACACCCAGATTTTCCCCTGGATCGGCCACCCCGGCTACAACCTCATCACCGACATGGCGGACGAGGCGATCAAGCGCATCAGGGGGCTGAACGCCGCCGCGCCCGATCAACCGTTCTTCGTCTACTACGCCCCCGGCGGCTCGCATGCACCGCATCAGCCGACGCCGGAGTGGATCAAGAAGATCGGCGACATGCACTTGTTCGACAAAGGCTGGAACGATTTGCGCGACCAGATCTTCGCCAACCAGAAACGGCTCGGCGTGATCCCGGCGAGTACGCAGCTCACGCCGTGGCCGGATGGACAGAGTGAATACGGCGGCGCCAGCCTCAAGAAATGGGACACGCTCAGCCCCGAAGAAAAGAAGCTGTTCGTTCGACAGGCCGATGTATTCGGCGCGTACGTCGCTTACACCGACTATGAAATCGGCCGCGTGATCCAGGAGATCCAGGACGAGGGCAAACTCGACAACACGCTGATCATCTATATCTGCGGCGACAACGGGACGAGCGCGGAAGGTTCGTTGGTTGGAACTCCGTTCGACATGGCTGCGCTCGAAGCCGTCGACATGCCGGTCGCCGATGAGCTGAAGTACTACGACGTCTGGGGTTCGGACAAGACACAGCCGCACATGGCGGTCGCGTGGGCCTGGGCCTTCGACACTCCGTTCAAGTGGGTCAAGCAGATAGCGTCGCACTTCGGCGGGACCAGACAGGGCCTGGCGATCTCGTGGCCGGGTCACATCACGGATGTGGGTGGCATCCGCCCGCAGTTCCACCACTTGATCGACATCGCGCCGACGATTCTCCAGGCAGCGGGTATCCCGGCGCCCGCGGTCGTCAATGGCGTTGCCCAGCGGCCGATCGAAGGCGTGAGCATGGACTACACGTTCGACAAAGCCAACGCCAACGCGCCGTCGACTCGCACGACGCAGTACTTCGAAATGATGGGAAATCGGGCGATCTATCACGACGGCTGGATCGCGACGACGACGCCGCCGAAAGGACCGTGGCTCATGGGCGTCGAGCCTCTGCCGCCGGTCGAGAGCTATCACTGGGAGCTCTACAACATCACCAACGATTATTCCGAGTACAACGACCTCGCGAGCAAGATGCCCGACAAGTTGCGTGACCTGCAGCAGCTCTTCCTGGTCGAAGCGTCCAAGTACGGCGTGCTGCCATTGGACAACGACGTGCTCCAGCGCGCGCTGACTCCACGACCGAGCGCGGTCGCAGGCAGGACCGTCTTCACTTACACCGCGGAAGTGTCCGGCACGCCTGAAGCCAGCGCTCCCCCCATCCTCGGCAAATCATTCTCGATTTCCGCCGAGGTAGAGATTCCTAAGGGCGGCGCCGAAGGAATGATCAATACCCTCGGCGGCAAGTTCGGCGGATATGGCCTTTATCTGCTGAAGAGCAAGCCGGTGTTCACCTACGTGGAACTCACCGCGGAACGTTTCCGATGGGAAGCCCCGGCACTTTCGCCCGGTAAGCACACCATCATGTTCGACTTCAAGTACGAGGGAGATGGCTTCGGCAAAGGTGGTACTGGTGTTCTGTCGGTCGACGGCAAAGAGTTCGAGACGAAGAGGATGCCATACACGATTCCGTTCCTGGTGTCGATGGACGAGTCTTTCGACGTCGGCGTGGACACCCGCTATGGTATGGACGACAGGGACTACCAGCCGCCGTTCCGTTTCACCGGCAAGCTGGACAAACTGACGATCAAGGTCATCCCGCCGCAGATGACCGCGAAGAAAGAGTAGGAGAG
>CAWBKI010000024.1:0-245862 GCA_963789315.1 uncultured Gemmatimonadaceae bacterium
CCACCGCAAGTTGCGACGGGGGTTCACTCAGCGGCGGCAACTGCCACGAACCGGCGAGTGACGCTGCTACGTGCGCGCGTCGGCTCGGCGGAAGATGTGCCCGTCGTCTGTCCTCAGGGTGCGACCGCAACCACAGACGTCCCCTGAAGCATCAGAATCGTAGAGTCCGACGCGCCTGTTGCGTCCCGCGCAGTGAGGGAGACGCACGCCGCGGAGCCGACAGCATTCGAAATCGTCAGTCCGACTTTGACCGAGGCGGCGTTGGCGGGAACAGTGACTGTGGATGGGACGTTCACGACCGAGGGGTTGCTGCTCGTCATTGTCACCGTCCGCGGGCTTGCGGCGGCAAGCGCGAAGCTCACAGTCACCTGCAATGAGCCGGTGGATGCGACGAGCGAAATGGGCAACCTGCTTCTGGTGGCGAAGCCTCCGACCGGCGCCACCGCGAGGTAGGTCGACTTTTGAATGGCATTGTAGTCGGCGCGAATGAAGGTGCATTTATTGGCGCTCTGCGCCCCGGCCGTGACGCCGAACGTGGCGATCGAATCGCCCTGCGGGACGATCACGCTGGCCGGCACCGTGGCGACGGTTGCGTCGCCCGTCGCGAGTTGCACGGCGAGGCCCCCAGCGAATGCTTTGCCGTACAGGACCAGTGTTCCCGTCACCGACGCGCCCGGTGATGTCGTAGTCGCGGACAACGACAACTTGCTGATGCTGGGAGGCTGGATCGAGGCGTATCCCGCCAGCGTTGTCGTGCCCGAGACGGTCGTAAAAACGCCAAGATTCGTCGAAGACGTGACGCCGGGAGTGCTGATGGTGAACGTGGCGCCAACCTGGCCGGCGGGAATGATGACCGGATTCGGGGTGAACGTGACGCCGGGAAGTGGCTGGCCGAAAAAGTCTCCGCCTTCGGCGATCTTCTGACTCAACGTCAGCTGGACGCCACCCGTGAGGGCCGGTGCGTTCAGCCCCATGTGGCCGGACATCGTCCGACCGCCAGCGGGCGGGAACCCTCCATCGACGTTGAATTGGACAAGGGCCGGCGGTTTCATTGTTGGAGTGCCGCACGTCAGCGCCACGCGATCGATCCAGTCGTGCGCGCGTCCGGACAAACCTTTTCCGGGAAGATTCTGCGGACACAGGGCCGGACCAAACGCCGGATCGGTGAACAGCCCCGAGCCCTGAATCTTCAGGAATGCTGGGGGAGAGGACGCTACGGCGCTGAGCGATTGAGCCGATCCACCGAGCTTGCCCCCAAAAACGATTTTCGAGCACAGGATTTCGAGCCCTGATACGTAGGAGCCCGCCTGTCCTTTGATGCCGCTCACCATGTAGTAAGACGGGCAAATCAGATCGATGACTGGACTGTCGCTCGGCCCCGGCTTCCCAACCGTGACGGGTTTGCCCACGGTGGTCAGGTCGCCTTTGAACCAATACCCATCCGCGTCGGGCGTGATGCACCATAGGTAGAGATTGTAGATGATCGGCTGTCCGAGCAGGTTGCCGCCCGCCTGTCCGCCGATACCGGCCATCGCTTTCGTGCCGCAGCTGAGGGTGTAGGGATCGCCTCCGGTTCCACCAACCGCGCCGACCGTCACGTCCTGCGCATGGCTCACCGATGGTGCAAACGCGATGGAGGCGACGAGCGATGCTCGCCGAATGAGCCGGCGCAGGTGCGGTGAGCGGGGAAACGACCGGCCTCGCATGACTGCCTCTCGAGGAAGAGCGACATGCAATAGACGGCTCGTGGACGGTCAGAATCTCACGTCAGGATGAGTCTTCGCGCTTCGGAGACGCCCCGGTGCCCACGACGGCCAATAGTTGTTTCCCTCCGGCCGCGATCTCTTTACGCCTCGATCTGTTGTCGATCCCGACGGACCCGCCCACGTTTAATGACCGGTGACGGCGCAATCGCGCGCCAGCCGAACGCGCGGAGGCGACGATGTCGACGCAGAGTGGGACGACGCACGGTGATGGAGTACGTTCTCGCGACACATTCAAGCGGCTCCTAGCAATACTGGGACTCGCGTCGCTGCTTCCCGCGGGTCTGTCCGCACAGTCGGACGCGCATGGGGCCGATCTGTCGGTCGCAGTGCGTTTCGGCACGCTGGGCATCGGTGGTGAGATCTCGAAGCTGCTCACGCCGCACGTTGGGATTCGGGCGAGCGGGAATTACTTCTCATACAACAAGAGCTTCACCAACACCGACATCAGTTACGACGCCAGTCTAAAATTCGAGGGGATCACCGGGTTGATCGATCTCTACCCGGCCAGCCGCGGCGCCTTTCGCTTTAGCGCCGGCGTGATGACGCGCCCGGTCACGCTCTCGGGCAGCGGCGTGCCAAGCAACGGCACGTTCAATATCAATAGTCACAGCTACTCCCAAGCCCAGGTCGGTACGCTGACGGAAACCGCGCAGTGGGGCAGCGCGCTCCCCTATGTCGGACTCGGATTCGGAACGCCGGCGGCACGTCACGCCGGACTGGGCTTCCTTTTCGATCTGGGCGTGGCGATCGGCAAGCCGACCGTCTCGCTCACGGCGACTGGCGCCGGCAGCAACGCACAATTGCAATCGGACATCAACGCGCAGGTCGCCAAGTCTTCGAGCGACGCGAACAAGATCCCGGTCTATCCGGTGGTGTCGTTCGGGCTCGCCTACCGGTTCTGACACGCTGGCTCTCCAGCCAGGACAAGGCTGAGAGGGCCGCCAGCGATGAGAAAACGCTCCGCACCGTGAACGGTGCGGAGCGTCGGCTACTCAGGGCGCCCCGATGTCATCGGAGAAAGCGACGCTCGTCGGCCGTGATGCGATCCATCTCTTGCAGCGCGAAGATCTCCTCGACGCTGGCGATCGTGTCCGCAACGCCGGCGGCACCGCCGGCCGCCGCGATCGCACGGAACGCGTCGCGCATCGCTTTGACGGACGCCCGGATCGCGTGGTTGCCGTAGATGACCATGCCGATCTTGCCGATCTCCGCGATGCGAGCTTCGTCGAGCTGCGGATACGACGTCGGAACGATCACGATCGGCGCCGGGCGATCCCATGCGGCGACAAACGCCTCGATCTCCGTTGGCGTGCGTTGCTTCGAATGCACGAGCAGCATATCGGCGCCGGCGTCGACGTATGCTCTCCCTCGTCGGATGGCTTCTTCGTGTCCGAGTCCGGCGATCAGCGCTTCGGTCCGCGCGATGACAAGGAGCTCCGGGTTGCTGCGCGCATGGATCGCCGCCTCGATCTTGCCTTGAAACTCCTCCGTGCGCACGAGCTCTTGTCTGCCTCCGGGAAGGAGACTCGTCACCTTCGGAAAGAGCTTGTCCTCGATGACGATCGCGTCCGCGCCGGCCTGCTCGTATGACTCGACGGCATGGATGACGTTGAGGGCGTTGCCGAATCCGGTGTCGATGTCCGCGACGATTGGCAGCGCGCAGCGAAATCGCATCGCGCGAACCATCGCCAAATGGTCCGACATCGAGACGAGGCTCGTGTCCGCGAGCCCGTACAGCGCCGACAGCTCGAAGCCGGACGCCCACACGGCGTCGAACCCTGCCTCCTCGACGAGCACCGCCGAGAGTGGGCTGTGAGCGGCCATCGCCCGGATCAACCGACGCTGCCGCATCAGCTCGCGAAGCGTCGGATGCGACGTTCGGCGCGTCACTGCTGAGCTCCGGGTACGAGACGCTCGCACGCGGCGGCGATTCGGCTGCAACCTTCCATCACGTTTTCGGTCGCCGCGGCGAACGAGACGCGGAAGAACGGCGATCCGAGAAATCCGCTTCCCGGCACCACGGCGACACCGGCGTCGTCGAGCAGGTACATGACCAGATCGGTGTCGGTGGCAATCGTTCGTCCATCGCTCGACCGACGCCCGATCATGTCGTCGCACGAGACGTAGACATAGAACGCGCCCTGCGGCAGATGGGCGCTGAGTCCCGGCATGTCGGCAATGGCCCGCACGAGGAAATCGCGGCGCTTTTGGTATTCGGCGCGAAATCCGACGAGGAATTCGTCGTCGCCCTCGAGCGCGGCGATCGCCGCGTGCTGTGAGATCGAGCTCGTGTGCGACGTCGACTGGCTCTGGATCAGGTTCATCGCCTTGATGAGGTCCGTCGGGCCCGCGCCATATCCCACGCGCCAGCCCGTCATCGCGTGCGACTTGGACAGGCCGTTCACGGTGAGCGTCCGCTCGGCGAGCGCCGGCGCGGCCGCGGCCATTGTCGCGAACGATGCGTCGTCGTACGTGAGCTTCTCGTAGATGTCGTCGGTCAGAACCCACACGTTCGGCCAACGCTCCAACACGTTGGCGAGCGCCGCGAGCTCCGCGGCCGAGTAGACGACGCCGGTCGGATTGGCGGGTGAGTTGAGGAGCAGCCACTTCGTGCGCGGCGTCAACGCGCGCTCGAGCGCCGCGGGCGACAGGCGGAATCCCTCGGCCACCGTCGACACGAGAACCGGAGAGCCGCCCGCCAGCCGCACCATCTCCGGATATGACACCCAGCACGGTGTCGGGATGATGACTTCGTCGCCGGGATCGAGGCTGGCGAGCCAGGCGTTGAAGATCACCTGCTTGGCGCCGCAGCCGACGGTCACCTGATCCGGCGTGAAGTGGAGACAATTGTCGCGCTCGAGCTTCGCGACGATCGCTTCGCGCAACGGCTGGACGCCGGCGACGGCGGTGTAGCGCGTCTTTCCCTCGTCGATCGCGCGATACGCCGCCGCGCGAACATGAGACGGCGTCTCGAAGTCGGGTTCGCCCTGGCTGAGCGTGATGATCGATCGGCCCTGCGATCGGAGGGCGGCGGCCCTCGCCGTCATCGCCTTCGTCTCCGATCCGCGGACGCCGGCGATGTGTTTCGCGATGATGCTCATCTGAAAGCTTCGAGAGCCGTGAGTGACGCCGACGTCGACCGGCTGAATGCGGCTACCGAATTTGGTGTAGTGCGATCCGCGCGGTTCAAGGTACAGGCTCGTCACTCCGCCCGCAGCGCGATCATCGGGTCGATTCGCGCGGCGCGGTGCGCGGGTCGCCACGCTGCCATGAACGCGACCATCACGAGCAAAACGCACGCGCCGGTCAGGGCAAACGGATCGCCGGGGCTCACTCCGAAGAGGAGCGATCGCACGAATCGAGATACGACGAACCACCCCGCGAGCCCCAAGCCCACTCCGATAAGGGCAAGTCCGAGCGCCTGATCGAATAGCGCACGTCGGAGGAGTCCCGGCGTGGCGCCAAGCGCGAGGCGAATACCCAGCTCGCGTGTCCGCTGCCGCACCGTCGTGGCCATGACTCCAAAAAGCCCTATGGCGGCGAGCATCACCGCGGAGCCGGCGAACAGTGCGAGCAATAGCGCGTTCAGTCTGGGCTGGGCGAGCGTGCCAGCCAGCAGTGTCTCGAACGGAACGGCGCTCGCCATCGCGACGCCGGCGTCGACGTCGCCGACTGCTCGTCGCAAGTCAGGAACGAGATCGGCGGGACGACCGGCGGTGGAAATGATGAGCGTCGTCGGCGCGAACGGGAACGTCGACTGGCGGAGCGGGATGTAGATGCTCGGCCGCGGATTGCGCAGATCGCGGTAGTGAGTGTCGCGGACGACACCGACGACCGTGAGCCAGTCTGCCTTTCCGCGAACGAGGCGCTTGCCGATCGGATCGGCACCGGGCCAATAGTACCGCGCGATCGACTCACTGACGATGACGACGGGAGGCGTTCCCTCGCGATCGCCGTCAGCGAAGAGACGCCCGCGCACGAGCGGGATTGCCAACGTCCCGAAATAGTTCGGCGCGACGATCTCGTAAGTCACGGCCGGATTTCGCGACTCTTCTTCCGGCGTTTGTCCTTCGGCGGGGATCCGGCCGAAAATTCCGCCGACAGGCGCGAATGGCGGTGTGAGAACGGGCGTCACCGAGCGCACACCCGGCACAGCTTCCAGTCGTGTCACGAGTTGCTCGATCATGGCGATCTGCTTTGGCGCGTTTCCCGTGAAATCGGGCGGCAGCGCCAGCTCGGCGACGAGGAGGCGAGAGCGATCGAACTGTGGATCCACACGCTCCAGCGCGGCGAGAGTGCGAGTCAGGAGTGCCGCCACGGCGAGTACGAGCAGCGCGAGCGCCACCTGTCCGACGACGAGCGCCTGGGTTGCGAGCCGAAACCGCCGGCTGCCGGAACTCTGCCGCGTTCCGGAGCGCAGTGCTTCCTGCACATCGACGCGCGAGGTCACCATGCTCGGCGCCACGGCGAAAATCAACGTCGCGAGCGTGGTGATGGCGATCGCACCGAAGAGCACCGGACCGGTCACGCGAATCTCGTCGAGCCGCGGCGTGCCGGCGGGCGCGAGAAGGACGAAGCCGCGTACGGCAGCGGCGGCGAACACGGCGCCGAACGCTCCGCCAACGATCGCGAGAAGCCGCGCTCTCGGTGAGGAGCTCGTCCGACGAGACGTCCACGCCCCGCGCCCAGAGCTGAGCGCACGGCGAGCTCGCGCACGCGCGCGAGTCCACGAACCAGCAGCAGGTTCGCGACGTTGGCGCACGCGATGAGGAGCAGGAGTCCCGCCGCGGCGGCGAAGGCCAGCACCGCGGGCCCGACGTCACCGACGACATCGTCGGTGAGCGAGCGCGCGACGCCGCGCACGCCCCACGACTTCGCGCTGATGCTTTCGAAGAAACGCGTGAGCTCCTCGCGCGCGGCGCCGATCGATGTGCCGGCGCGGAGGCGACCGATCACGTTCAGTTCAGCGTAGATCGGTTGGTCGCCGAGTGCCCGCGAGTTGGGAACGACGGGCGACCAGAAGTCGACGCCCTGCGGGTAGTCGA
The DNA here is from genome assembly GCA_963789315.1 of uncultured Gemmatimonadaceae bacterium. Taxonomy (GTDB): domain Bacteria; phylum Gemmatimonadota; class Gemmatimonadetes; order Gemmatimonadales; family Gemmatimonadaceae; genus JAQBQB01. The sequence continues at coordinate 6,812 of CAWBKI010000024.1, forward strand.
GCCCGAGCGGCATGACTCCGACGATGGTGTACGGCGTGTTGTCGGACTGCAGCAGCATCCGGCGTCCGATCACGCTCGAATCGCCGCCAAAAAACCGTTGCCAAGCCGAGTGGCTGAGCACCGCGACGGGGGCCGCGCCTTGCGTGTCGTCCTCGGCGCGCAGCGCGCGTCCGAGCAGTGGGCGTGTGCCCAGGAGGTCGAAGTATCCGCCGGAGACGAGCGCACGGCGAAGCCGCACGACGCCGTCGCCGAATCGGATCGGTACCAGCTGCGCGCCTCCGAATCCGAAGAACTCGACTCGCTCCAGCGTCTGCGCGCGTCGGGCATACTCGAGCGCGTCGCGATAGAGCAGCGGGAAGTGATCGGTGCGGCCGTCCCGCGTGATCCCCCAGAGCACCACGACGCGATCTTGCGCACGCACCGGCAGCGGTCGGAGGAGGAGCGCGTCGGCAATCGTGAACACAGCCGTCGAGAGCCCGATGCCTAGCGCGAGTGTGAGCACGACTCCCAGCGACCAACCCGGGGCTCGACGCAGACTCTTGGCCGCGCGCTTCATCTTCCGCTCCCTCGCTGGTTGGGGAGAGGAATATGCGGCGCCAGAAAGAAATCTTCACGCGTGCCCGTTCGGGGCGGTTCCGCAAGATGGGGAAGGCGAACCCTGCCGCCGGCCACCCACGTCCGGCGTGAGAAGCAGGGAAGGCGGTATACTTAAAGGACGTGTAAGCGGCGCGTTCCACTTGTTCCGTCGATGGCGCGCCCATGGCCATGCTCGACCGCGACGACGACGCAGGGACCAATGAACGAGCGGTCCTCGTCACTCCAACTCCGCGTGCCACGAGCACGGGAGACCCAGCCAGACCGACGCGGCCACTTGCCGATTCTGAGAGTTCTCTAATGCCTGACCGACGACTTGTGGCGCGCGCTCTGTCCGTCCTTCTGGTGGTTGCGGTGGCCGGGAGCCCAGGCGACCTCGCGGCCCAGGGGTCGAGTTCGAGGAGCGGGGCCGCCGCCGCCGCCCTGTCGCTCGGCGCCCCCGGCCTCGCGATCGGTTCGTACTACGTTGGCGAGCCGGGGCACGCCGTCGTGTTCACCGGCGGCGTCGCGCTGAGCGTGCTCGTCGCGGTGTACGAATCGCAGCACGTGTCTGTGTTCGACGGTCGGCACGTCAGCAGTTGCGTCGGGCTCGTCGGCTGCAGCTCGGGTCTGCGATCGTCGACTCTGGCGACCTCCGCGGTGCTCCTCGCCACCGGCTTCTGGATCGGGTCGGCGTACGCCGCCGCGGACGGTGCGAAGCGCTACAACAACACGGTGCGCTCGCTCCGCGCGTCGAGCGTCACGATCGCGCCGACGGTGATGCGGGTCGCCGATCGACGTGAGGCTCCCGGCGTCTCGGTCTCGTTTCGGTTCTGATGCTCTGGTTGGCTGTTTTAGTGCCCCGACGAAGCCCGCGATAGCGAGCGCGGCTCGGGAGTTGCACTCAGGCTGATCAGGAAGACCAGTCTCAACAGCCCAACCAGGGAAAATTGACATGAGTAAACACGCAATCGCGTTGGCGCTGTGTGCCGCGGTGGCCACGGCGGGAACCTCACGCGCCGAGACGCCGCCCGGGAAGGCGGAAAGTCCGGGCGGGAAGCTCGCGGACGCGACGGCGGTGTACCGCGAACTGATCACGGCGCGCGACAAGGCGGTTCCGAAGGAGTTGCTGGACCACGCCAAGTGTATCGCGGTCCTGCCCGGTGTAATCAAGGCGGCGATCGGCTTCGGCGGGCGGCATGGGAGTGGCGTGATGTCTTGTCGCACGGAGACCGGGTGGAGCACACCGGCGTTCATCAGCATCAGCGGCGGAAGCTGGGGCGTGCAGCTCGGCGTCGAATCGTCCGACGTCGTGTTGTTCTTCATGAACGACCGCGGGGCGCGCTCGCTGGTCGACGGATCGCGTGTGACCTTGGGGGGCCAGGCCAGCGTCGCAGCGGGCCCGTTCGGGCGCAGCGCCGAAGCCGCCACAAACCTCGACCTCAAGGCCGAGATCTATTCCTACGCCAAGTCGAAGGGCCTCTTCGCCGGGCTCTCGCTCGAGGGCGCGGAGCTGAAGCCGGACAAGGACGATGACAGGGACTACTACGGCAGCGGCGTGACCACGACGCAACTGCTATTCGGTAGCGCCCCGGCGAACGTGCCCGCGGAAGCGCAGACATTTCAGAAGGCGCTCCCGTAGCGGTTGAAACAGCGTTCCGTCTAGCGCGCTGGGGCCGAGGTTGATGTTCGCTTCGCGAGCTCCTCGGCCCAGTTCACGATGACGTTGAGCTGGAGGCCTTCGTCCACCGGCACCAGCACGACGAGCCGTCCATCCGCCATCGCGTCGTAGTTGATCGTATTCTCGAACGCGAAATGATCCTCCGCGACGGGGCGCCGGTCCGTGACGCTGAACGCGGGACCGGATCCGATCGTCGCCGCGATGATGTGCCGGTCGGCGCGGTAGTACAGCGTCTTCCCGTCGCGCGACCACACCGGCTGCGTTCCGCCCTGCGCCGACACCTGCCACTTCCCGTCGCCGGTCAGCGGACGCACGAACACCTCCACGCGCTGGGTCTCGTTCGACGTGTACGCCAGCCAGCGACCATCGGGTGACAGCGCCGGCAGCCGCAGCACCGCGGTCTTGGACTCGGCGATCACCTCAGTCGTGCCGTCCGCCTTCAACGCCTTCATGACGGTTGGACGCGGAGGAACGAGCTCGTCGTAGTAGAACGTCTTGCCGTCGTGCGACCAAAAAGCGGGATACTGGGCTCCGGGGCCGCCGACGAGCAATCGCGGCGCGTCGCTTCCGTCGGCGGCCACACTGAACACGTGCCCCTCGGTGCCCGCGGAGTCGCGCCGCGTGAACGCGATGCGTTTGCCGTCGCTGCTCCATGCGGCGTCGCTCGCGCGTCCGTCGAGCGTGAGCTTTCTCGTCGCGGATGTCTTGACGTCATAGATGAACACGTCCCGCGTCCCGTCCGGAGCGATGATGTCCACGGCGATGCTCGAGCCATCGGGCGACACCCGTGGATGACGAAACCGCCGAGCCTCGCCGGGTAGAACCAGCATCGCGCCGGTCGGGCTCAAGAGGCCGATACGTTCGGATTGCCCGCCGCGAAAGTACGCGACGAGACTGCCGTCCATTGCGCCGGCGATCAGCGCCTGATTGTTGCGGACGAAAACATTCTCGAGGATCGTCACCGGCGGGCCGGTCACGCGAAGCTTGTCGACGTCGAACGGAACCGCTTGCACGACTCCGTCTGGGCGCGTGATGACGAGGTGGTTGGGGGCGACGAAGAACGGACTCAATCCGATAAGATCGAGGCGTGTGACGCGTCCATCCATCGTCGTGACGGCGATCTTCTGCTGCCCGACTTGCCCGTTTCCGACCGCGAACACGACACCGCTTCCGCCGGGAAGTGATTTCGGCTGGACGTGTCTCAGCTCGCCCAACGCCGTGTCGGGCGTGGTGAGTCGCTTCGGCTCGCCTCCTGTCGCGGGTACGGTGAAAAGGCCGGGAGTGCGACCGCCGCGGCTCACTACGATTACGTCGTTGGCGCTCCATGCCCCGAGCGCGCCGCCGGATGCGGCAATCGTTCTCACCGGGCCGCCGGCGAGCGGCGCTCTCTTGAGCTGACCCAGTTGCGTGAAGCCAATCCACGCACCGTCGTGCGACACGACCGGCCCGACTCCGAACTCCGTCCCCGGCACAGACCGCGCCTCGTCGTCGCCGAGCGAACGAACGAAGAACTGCGTCAGTCCATTTTGCAGCGCGGAGAAAACGATGCGCGATCCGTCCGGCGCGACGGCGATCTCGGACTGCGAGGCATCGAGCTGAACGGATGGATCGATCTTCATGGTGAAGTGCGCGGCCAGTGGCGGCACAACGACGCCGCGCCTGGCGGACATCCACGCGCCAAACCCGACGGCGACCGCCGCCACTGCCCACGGAACGACTACGCGCGCGGAACGTTTGTTCATCGTCGCGGCGCTCATCGACGTCGTCGTCGGTGCGCGCGCCGTGACGAGCGCGTCGGCGAACTGGGCGCCGGTGGCGAAGCGGTCGGCGGGCAGCTTCTGCAGCGCGCGCTGAATCGCGACGTCCACGTAGTCCGGCACAGCGCGGCGGAGCACCGTGACCGGCCGGACCTCCTCCGTCATCAACTTGGCGATGATCGCCTGCGCGGTGTTGCCGACGTGCGGCGGCTCGCCCGTGAGCATTTCATAAAGCACGGCGGCCAGCGAATAGATGTCGGCGCGCCCGTCGATCACGCGATCGCCCGTCGCCTGTTCGGGCGACATGTACTGCGGCGTTCCGAGCGATAGCCCGGTCTGTGTGATCCGTCCGCCGCCGGCATTCGAGACGGCCAAGGCGATGCCGAAGTCGGCGATCACCGGCTGCCCGTGCTGGAGGAGGATGTTCTCGGGCTTGAGGTCGCGGTGGACGACGCCGTGACCGTGGGCGTAGTCGAGCGCATTGGCGGCGGCCACCGCGATGCGAACGGCTTCGTCGACCGGAAGCTGCTTCTCGCGCTCGAGGCGGTGCCGCAGCGACTCGCCCTCGACGTACGGCATGACGTAGAACAGCAGCCCCTCGGCTTCGCCTGAGTCGAACAAGGGAAGGAGGTTCGGATGCTGAAGGTTGGCCGTGACGCGAATCTCGCTCAGAAAACGCTCGACGCCGAGCACCGCGCCGAGTTCCGGGTTCAGTACCTTGAGCGCGACAGGGCGCTCATGTCTCAGATCGCTCGCGAGGTACACCGTCGCCATACCGCCGCGGCCGACTTCGCGCTCGATGCGGTAGCGGCCGGAGAGCGCGGCGGACAGCTCTTGTGGGATGGTCACTGCGTCGTGGCCGATCGGAGACGGCGGGGCGTGGACGGCGGAGGAGGGAGGACGAGCGAAGATACGGCCAGGCCGAGCGACCAGCCACCCCGTCACCGTATGTGGTTCGTACGTGGTTCGTGCCCGCGCGACAGACGATGCGTCCCCGCGGGGCTGTGCGTTGAACTGGCGTTCAATGGCAAGCTCCCTTACGTTGAACGGACGCTCAATAGGCCGTCGTCTCTCGCCAGCCGCCCGCTATGCCCGGAACCAAAATCGCCGAAGGCCTTCGCCGCGAGCAGATCGTCACGGCGGCCTACGACCTCGCGCTTCGCGGCGGCATTCGCGCCGTCGACGGTCCGTAGCGTCGCGCGCCGAAGTGGGATCAGCGTCGGTTTCGTCATCTTCCATTTCGGCACGAAGGATCGCCTCGTGCTGGCGCTGCTCGAGACGGTGCTCGCAAAGACGATGACGTTTTCCGTCGGCCCGAAGATCGCCGCGATCGCCGATCCGCTCGATCAGCTCGTCGCCCTGCTGCGGCAGGAGATGGCCCGGTTGTCCGCGGACCCGAAGCGCAACCGGCTGTTCTTCGAGTTCTGGAGCGCGGGGTTGTGGAACCGGCCGATCCGCGTCCGCATGCAGCGCGAGCTCGATCGCTACCGCGAGGCGTTCCGCCCGATGGCCGAGTCGGCGATCAATGCGGATCCCGATCGGTTCGCCGGGGTCGCCGCGGCCGACCTGGCCGCGGTTGCCGTGAGCTTCGTCAAGGGATGCGCGGTCCAGTCGATGGTCGAACCGCACCTCGATACGACTGGCTTCCTGCACGCCGCGGAGTGCTTGCTCGCCGCTCCGTCGCTCGCCCGCCGCTAGTCGACTCGGCCCGCGATGTTCGTCCCGAAGCTGTACTCGACGCTCCAGGGCTACACGCGCGCGCAGTTCGGTCGAGATCTCGCCGCCGGCGTCATCGTCGGTGTCGTCGCGATTCCGCTGGCCATCGCCTTTGCCATCGCGAGCGGCGTGACGCCGGGCCGCGGCCTGTGGACGGCGATCGTCGCCGGCTTTCTCATTTCAGCGCTCGGTGGGTCGCGCGTGCAGATCGGCGGCCCGACGGGCGCGTTCGTGGTCATCGTCTACGGCATCGTCGCAGAAGTACGGCGTCGACGGACTGACGGTCGCGACGCTGATGGCTGGAGTGCTGCTCGTCATCATGGGCTTCGCGAAGCTTGGCAGCGCGATCAAGTTCATTCCCCATCCGGTGATCACCGGATTCACGAGCGGAATCGCCGTGATCATCTTCTCGAGCCAGGTGAAGGATCTGCTCGGGCTTGAGAATGGGGTCCGTGCCGGCGGATTTCGTGTCGAAGTGGAGCGCGTTCGCCACCAACGCGTCGAGCGTGACACCCGCCGCCATCGTCCTTGCCGTTTTCTCGCTCGTCATCCTCGTGGCTTGGCCGAGGATCAGTCAGCGGGTTCCCGGCGCCGTTCGTCGCCCTCGTGGTCGCGACCGTCGTCGCGCGCGCGGCGCATCTTCCCGTCGAGACGATCGGCAGCCACTTCGGCCCGATCGACCCGTCAATACCGCATCCGCAGCTCCCGCATGTGACCGTCAGCGAGGTCACGGGGCTCGTCGCCCCGGCCTTCACGATCGCGATGCTCGCGGCGATCGAGTCGCTGCTGTCGGCCGTGGTGGCGGACGGAATGATCGGCGGGCGGCATCGTTCGAACATGGAGCTGGTGGCGCAGGGCGTCGCGAACATCGCGTCGCCGATGTTCGGCGGCATCCCTGCGACCGGCGCGATCGCCCGTACGGCGACGAACGTCAAGAACGGCGGCCGCACGCCGATCGCCGGCATGACCCACGCGTTGACGCTGCTCCTGGTCACGCTCTTTTTCGGCCAGTACGCGGCGCAGATTCCGCTGGCCGTACTCGCCGCGATTCTCGTCGTCGTCGCGTACCACATGAGCGAGTGGCGGACCTTTCGGGCCGAGCTGCGAATGCCGAAGAGCGACGTCGCCGTGCTGCTCACGACGTTCGGTCTCACGGTGCTCGTCGACCTGACGGTGGCGATCGCCGTCGGGATGGTGCTCGCCGCGTTCCTGTTCATCCGGCGGATGGCGAGCGTGACCAACGTCAGCATCGTGTCCGGCGGCGTCGACGATGATCTGTCGCTCGAACCGGCCGAGGCGTGGCGGAGGGCGATTCCGCCCGGGTGTGAGCGTCTTCGAGATCACGGGGCCATTTTTCTTCGGGGCCGTCGAGACCTTTCGCCAGACGCTCGACGACCTCGGCGAGCATCCGCGGGTGCTCATCATTCGCATGCGCGACGTGCATGCGCTCGACTCGACGGGCATGCACGCGCTGCGAGACGTGGTGAGACGGAGCCGGCGCGCGGGCGCAGAGGTCATCCTCGCGGACGTGCAGGCGCAACCGCGCGCGGCGCTCGCAAGCGGCGGGCGTCCTCGACGACGATCGGCGCGGCGAACGTCACCGTAGATATCGACGACGCGCTCGCGCGGGTGTACGAACTCGATGTGAGGCCGACGCCGATCGTGAGAGTGCGATAACGTCCTTGAAGGCGTCGCGGCGGGGTGTACCTTCGAGGCCAGCTCCGTTCCTTCCCGAACAACATCATTCCCGTGACATCTATCGCCGGCGACGTCGCAGGCGCGCTGGCCGATCGGTATCGCATCGAGCGTACGCTCGGCGCCGGCGGCATGGCGACCGTCTACCTCGCCGCGGACCTCAAGCACGATCGCAAGGTCGCGATCAAGGTGCTCAAGCCGGAACTCGCCGCCGGCTACGACGTCACACCCGACGGCGCGCAGTTCGTGCGCGTCGAGCCGGTCGCTCGGCCGAATGCGCAACCGACGGTGGTGGTGCTCAACTGGTTCGCTGAATTGAAGCGGAAGGTGCCTCGATGACGCGAGTGGTGAACGTTCTATCAGCGGTGAGCCTGGTGCTGTTTCCACTCCTCATCCTCGTCTACTGGCTTCTGTATCCGGGGTATGGCCTGCTCAGCCCGGGAAAGATCCTCGAGGCGATCGACGGCCACGCCACTACGACGACGATCGCCGACGTCTTCGCGTTCGCGGGGACCTTCCTTGCCGTGCCGGCGACGCTCGCACTCGTGCGCGCACTCTTTGGTCAATCCCCGAAGCTCGCGATCATCGGCGGCGCGCTCACCCTCGCCGGCTGGATCGCGCTCGTCGGACCACTCGTGGGCGATCCGGTCGCCGTCGAACTGACCCGGAGCGGCCCGCCGACCCAGGCCACGATCGATCTCTATTCGCATATCGTAAACAGCCCGATCATGATCGCGCTGAACGTGCTGGCCGCACTGCACATCGTCGGCGCCGTCGTGCTTGGCGCGGCGCTCATTCGCACGCGGCTGATCCCGCGGTGGGCCGCCGTGACCGCGACAGTGGCCGCGCCGATCCACTTCGGGGCGAACGTGTCAGGCCTGCTGTGGCTCGACGCGCTCACCTGGATCGGCCTGGCCGTCGCCTACGGATTCGTCGCGGCGCGTCAGCTCCGAGAATGACCGCCGTTCGCGGAATGGAAACGAACGGTGCCTCGATGGACCCACGTTCGCACGGGTGTCGGCGCCGTCGTGGCCGACTAACGGCCTCTCAATGGAAACGATCAGTCAACTGAATTCGGCTCTCACCGGCCGCTACGAGATCGAACGCGAAATCGGCGCCGGCGGGATGGCGACGGTGTATCTCGCGCGCGACCTACGCCACGACCGGCGGGTCGCGCTCAAGGTGCTCAGTCCCGAGCTCGGCGCGCAGCTCGGACCCGACCGGTTCCTCGCGGAGATTCGCGTCACGGCGAATCTCCAGCACCCGAACATCCTCCCGCTGTTCGACTCCGGGGAGGCGCGCGATCCGAACGGGTCGAACCTCTTGTTCTACGTCATGCCCTACGTCGACGGCGAGGCGCTGCGTGCGCGCCTGACGCGGGAGCGGCAACTCCCCGTCGACGATGCGGTGCACATCGCGGTGGCCGCGGCGAACGCTCTGCAGTACGCGCACCAACACGGAGTGATCCATCGCGACGTGAAGCCGGAGAACATCCTCCTGCAAGCCGGCCAGCCCGTGGTGGCCGACTTCGGCATCGCGCTCGCGGTGACCAACGCCGCCGGCAGCCGGCTGACGCACACAGGACTTTCTCTGGGCACGCCGCAGTACATGAGCCCCGAGCAGGCGACCGGCGAACGGACCATCGACGGCCGGTCCGACGTCTATTCGCTCGCGGCCGTCCTGTACGAAATGCTGACCGGCGAGCCGCCGCACACCGGCAGCACGGCGCAGGCGGTGATCGCGCGCCTCATCACGGAGAAGGCGCGAAGCGCGCGTCTCGTCAGAGCGAACGTCCCGGCACACGTGGACGCGGCGATCGGGTGCGCGCTGGAGAAGCTGCCGGCGGATCGCTTCGCGAGCGCTGGCGACTTCGCCGCTGCGCTGCAAGGCTACGGTTCGACAGCCCAGCCGCCAGCGAGCGCCGCCACAACGAAGCTGGCGCGGCCGACCGCGTCGCGATGGATGTTTGCCGCAGCGCTCTTCGCGGCCGGAGCGATCCTCGGCGCCATCGTGATGCGGTCGCGCGGAGCGTCGGCCGGAGCGACGACGCAGGGCGACGCACCGACGGCGCGCGCGTCGATCCTGCTCGCGGCCGACGCACCGATCGCGTTGGCGAACCTGCCGCCGGTGGGCTACAACGGAACGGAAATCGTGCTCGCGCCGGATGGATCGATGCTCGCGTACGTCGGAGCACCGGCGGCCGGCAACATCCTCTACGTGCGCGACATCACGAGCGGCGAGACGCGCGCACTGGCTGGAACCGAAGGCGTGAAGATCGCCTTCTTTTCGCCCGACGGCGCGTGGATCGGATTCGTCACCGCGGACCACGTGAAAAAGATTCCACGCGGCGGGGGTGCCGCGATTGAGCTGGCCGCGGCGAGCTCGGTCCGCGCCTGGTGGCCGAACCAGGAGTTCATCTACTACAACGCAGAACACGGGACCCTGACACGCGTGCCATCGGAAGGCGGTAAGCCCGAGCCGCTGGTAACGACAAAAGACCTCCGTGCGCGCGACTTCACCGACGTGCTGCCCGGCGGCCGCGCGGCGCTCATCACCGCGGCTAGCGCGAGCAACGCGAGCATCAACGGCGACCATGGCGACGTTCTGCTCGCCGACATTCGCTCGCGCCGCACGACGGTGCTCGTACACTCCGCGTATGCCGCGCGTTATGTGCCGGACGGGCATCTCATCTTCGCTCGCGGCGGCAGCCTGTTCGCGGTCCGCTTCGACGCGAGCCGCGGGGCCGTCGAGGGCAATCCCGTCGCGATCGCGGCCGGCGTGTCGATGGAATCGGCGTTCGGGATGCTCCAGGCCTCGGCGGCGCGCGGCGTCCTCGCGTACGTCCCCGGCGCGGACAACTCGCGCGGCAAGTTGGCGTGGGCCGATCGGCGCGGCGTCGTCACCTTTATCGACGCGCCGGAGATGACGTACGGAGAGGTCGACCTCGCGCCCGACGACCAGCACATCGCGGTGCACATATCCGACGTCCAGGATTACCTCTGGATCTGGAACCTCGGGCGCCACGAAGGACAGCGCGTCGCCTACGCGGAGGCGGAGGGATTTCCGCGTTGGAGCGCCGACGGACGACGTCTCGCCGGCATCGCGCTCGGCAGGTCGCGCGTCGTGATCCACGACGTCGATCGGGCCGGACACGTCGGCGAAGGGACGTTGTTACCCGACTCGGCGCTTGGCCTCGACTACTTCTCGCCGAACGGCGACGTTCTCGCCGTCGGCCGGTCCAGCTCACCTTTTCGCACGGGTTTCGTCGCTCTCCGCGCGGGGGCGCCGAAGGCGCTGCCGATTGCCGGCAATCTCGTCACGTTCTCGCCCGATGGAAAATGGTTGGCGTATACGCGCGCCGAGCGCGGTCACCCCGAAGTCTTCATCCGTGCGTTCCCGGACGGTCGCGACGTCGGCCAGGTGTCACAGGGGGGAGGTATCGAGGCGCGCTGGAAGCCGTCTGGCACGCTGTACTTTCGCAACGGCCATCGCTGGTTCGAGACGAAGGTGACGACGAATCCGGAACCGCGTTGGGATCCGCCGCGTCAGGTGTTCGACGTCGACTTCATCGACACGGACGACTACTCGTACGACGTGACGCGCGACGGCCAGCGACTGCTCGTGGTGAAACGCGAACATCCGATGGAGACCTCGCGCATCGAGTTGATCACGAATTGGGCGAGGCTGCTCGAGCCCAAGACTTGAAGCGCGCACGCTCCACGGGGCCGCAGCGACCAGCGTTCCAGATCTCTTACGGCGAAACCTCGGAACGGATCACTTCCGCGTTTGAGCTTTCTGTGTTCGTACGTGGCGATCACCGGAGCATAGAACAGGGCGTCGGCCACCAGCTTCCCCGCGATGACGCCGAGCGGAAGCCCCAGGAGTCGGGCCCCGAGCGCCATCGCGAATGGTCGCGTCAACAGCGTGTCGAACAATGCCGCCGGGCCGAACTCGACGAGCAGGCCGCCGATCACTCCGGCGCCGTCGCGAATCGTGAACGCTCGGTGCGCCTCACGTTGTCGGCGGGCGGCGAACAGGAAGTCGCGGGCAACCAGCACCGTGGCGTATCCGAGAGCCTCGCCCCACGCGCCGGCAAACCCGGACGCCACGGCGCTCCCGGTCGCGCGCCGCACGATGACGGACGCGAGTACCGCGCACGTGATTCCGCCGCACTCGGCGAGGCCGTAGCGGCGAAGCCATTCAATGAGTTTTGCGCGATTCATAATCGTCACTCGGAAGATAGGAGCGGGGACGCCGGCCTGGAACTCGGCCTCGACAACGGCCGTATGCATGACCACGTTCATGACCACGTTCATCACTGTTCATCACTGACGCGTTGGCCAACCACTCGGCTCACGGCTGACATGCGATCGGTCGGCATCAACCTCCTCGCCACGCTGTGCGTCTCGCTCGTCGCGGTCGCCTGCGCTCCACCGCAGACCGCACCCGAGCCCGATGCGCATCCCGGGCCCGCCATCGTACGCCGATGCTGTCGCGCGCATCGAGATGCAGCAACGCCAGGACGACAGCGTCGCCGTCCCCAACGGCCGCTCGATCCTCCTGACACGCGGCGCGCCCGCGCCCCGGGTTTATGTGCTGCTCCACGGATTCACCGATGCGCCGACGCAGTTCGCCGCGGTCGGTGCACATCTCTTCGCCGACGGCGCCAACGTCTACATTCCGCGGCTTCCGCATCACGCCGAACGAGCATCCCCACTCCGCGCCATCAGCCGCGTGCGGAGCGACGAGCTGGCGCGGTTCGCCGACTCGACGGTCGAGATCGCGCGCGGCCTCGGCGACACGATCGTCGTCGTCGGACTCAGCGCGGGCGGTGTCCTCGCCGGTTGGATCGCCCAGTTTCATCCCGAGGTTCAACGAGCGGTCCTCATCGCGCCGGCCATCGCGCCGGGCGGCGTTGCCGACGGCGACGCCGGCGGCCTCGTAATCCTCGCGTCCAAACTGCCCGACATCGAGCGACGGACCGCGCCCGTCGACACCAGCCGGCCGGAGAATGTCCCCGGAATCACGACGCGCGGTCTCGCCGAGTTGCTGCGGCTCGGCCGACGTGTGCACGACCAGGCTGAGAGCGGCCCGCCCGCCGTGCACGACATCGTATTTCTGCTCAACGAGCGCGACCGGACGGTGAGCGAGCCCGCGTCGCTGGAGCTCGGGCAGCGCTGGTTCGATCGCGGCGCGGCCGTGCGGGTTTACCGATTCACCGCACCGGCCAACCTTCCGCACAACGTCATGGAGCTCAGCTCGCGCGGGGGCAACACGAGCCTGGTGTATCCCGTGGTCGAGGCGCTGGCACGGGGATCGGACGTCGCGCAACAGGACACCGTTCGGCTGCTCGGGGTACCGTGTGAGGGCCTTCGGTGCCGGCTTCGACGATTGGCGGGAGCGCCGTGACGCTCTCGAGTGAGGCAGTGCTCGAACGCTCGTGAGAACGGATCGTGCACCCGCCTCGGTGATCCGCGTTCATCCGCGCACCCGAGGGCAGGGCACATGCTTACCCAGACGGAACTCCTCACGCTGCATCGCTCGCTTCGTGGCGAGCGCGTGCTCAGCGTCTACATCGACGGATCAGCCGCCGACCCGGCGGAGCAGCGGTCGTGGCGTACTCAGCTCGACCATCATCTCGACAAGCTCCGCGATTCGTTGGACAAGACGTTGACCGGCGAGGAGGACCGGCTCGAGCGATGCCTCGGTCTCCTTTCGTCAGCGCTCGCGAGTCTCGATCCATCGATCGGCGCGCCGGGCTGGGCCGCGTTCGTCACGTCCGACCGAGTGCACGAGTCGGCGGCGCTCTCGTCGGGCACTCCGACTCTGGCCAAGTGGCGAACCGGTGCGTACCTCGCACCGTATTTCCGCGCGCTCAAGGAAGATCGCCAAACGGTCGTGATCGTCGTGGACGCGACCGAGGCGACGATCTACGTCCAACGCGCCGGCATACTGGAACGCAAGGACAAGATCCACGCGCACCACCCGGTCGACCCACCGCAACACATGGGAACGCCGCCGCGCACCGGGTTTCACACCGGGACGCGCGGTACGACCGGCCACGACAATGCACAGCGAGCGCTGCTCAAGGGTCGCGACCGGATGCTCGCCGACACCGCCGCGCGAGTCGCCGAGCTCGCCGACGGCGATTCATGGGTCGTCCTCGGCGGAATCAAGAGAGAGACTTCTCAGCTGGAAGGGGAGCTCGCTTCCGTCGCGCCGCACCGCGTGATCACTGTCTCCTCGCTCGACGTTCATGCCTCGGAGGCCGAGATCGCGGCGCATGCCCGCGCCGGAGCGGCTGAACTTCGCGACGCCGCTGACGCCAAGCGCATCGGCGAGATCGTGGGCGCGGCGGCCGCGGAGGGACTCGGCGCAGTGGGTGCCGCGGCAACAAAATTTGCGCTGGAGCAGGCGTGCGTCCGCGACCTCTACGTCACCGACCGGTACGTTGGCCGCTACGAACGTGACGCGGAGGACGCCGTTCGTTCGGCGCTCGATCAGGGCGCTGTCGTCGAGGAGGTTTCCGGCAAGGCGGCCGAGTTGTTGGACGGGCAGGGCGGAATCGCGGCAGGTCTTCGTTTCCGGCCCGCTCCGATCGGAGGCGCGCGCGCGGAGCGCAGCTGAGCGGTCGAGCTACTTTGCCTTGCCGAACACCTAGATTTTCGTGCAGCAGAGAAAATAGACGAAGTTCCCGACCACGGCCGCACCGAAGCCAAGAAAGAGCGTGCGGCCGGGCGCGAACCTCTCGACGTCCACCTTCGTTATTTCACCGACGGGGACGAAGATCGCAGCGCCCGCGTCAATGCCTCGGAGCGTATCGCCGCTGATCCGCGCGCCGGCGCGCAGCGCTCGATCAGGCGGATGTTGTCGACGCGAAGGGAAGCCCACATAATCAATCCAGACAGCGAGAGGTCTATCGCCGCGTGCTGTCGCGCGACCCTTCTCGCGACTCTTCCCACGGAGCAACGCATGTTCCCGCGCATCGCGCCCGCGCTCTTCGTAGCCCTCTCGCTCTCGGCGACGCAACTCGCGGCACAGGCCTCGACCGCCGTACCGGTCCCGAATACTCCTGTCGGCACGGTGATCCGCGCGTGGCTCGACGCCTTCGCGAGCGGCGACACGGTCAAGATCCTCGACTACTATCGCCGCTACCAGCCCGAGCGGATCGCGCAGCAGACGGTGAACTTCCGGCTCGGCTCCGGCGGATTCGACGTGTTGTCGATCGAGCGCAGCGAGCCGCGGCACATCGAGCTCGTCGTGCGCGAGCGCAACACGCCGCAGACGGGCTACGCGATCGTCGACCTCGCGCCGACCGATCCGATTCGCGTCACGTCGTCCACCATGATGTTGCTCGGTCCGAACTCCGACCTCTCCTTCCTGCGCGTCGGAGCGGCTGCTAGAGGAAAGGTCATCGAGGGAGCGATCGCGCAGCTCGATTCGTTCTATGTCTTCCCCGACGTCGCCAAGCGGATGGGCGACTCCCTCCGTGCGTGGAACTCGCGGGGACGGTACACCGCGGACAGCACCGCCTTCGGATTTGCCGCGAGGCTCAACGGCGACGTCCGCGAGCTGAGTCACGACAGACACATGCGCGTGGACTTCAACCCGCGGCCGATCCCGCCGATGCCCGCCACGCCGGCGCCCCCCACCCCCGAGCAGCGCGCGCGCAATCAACAGGAGATGGACCGCATGAACTGCGCGTTCGTCAAGGCCGAGCAGCTGGAGGGGAACGTCGGCTACGTGAGATTCGACGCGTTCCTCGACGTGGACGACTGCGGCCCGACCGCCAGCGCGGCGATGAACTTCGTCGCCGGCTCGCGCGCCCTGATCATCGACCTTCGGGACAACGGCGGCGGCTCGCCGGCGATGGTCAGCTACATCGCGTCCTACCTCTTCAGCGCGCGCACGCACCTGAACGACATCTGGACCCGTCGCACCGGCGCGACCGACGAGTTCTGGACGCGCGACGTCCCCGGGCGGAAGTTCGGCGGCGAGAAGCCGGTGTACGTGCTCACCTCGTCGCACACGTTTTCCGGCGGCGAGGAGTTCACGTACGACCTCAAGGCCCAAAAGCGCGCGACGATCGTCGGCGAGACGACGGGCGGGGGCGCACATCCCGTCTCCGGGCATCGCATCGATGAGCATTTCATCATCGGCGTCCCGTTCGCCCGCGCGATCAACCCGGTCACGCACACGAACTGGGAAGGCGTGGGGGTCGAGCCGGACGTGAAGGTTGCGGCGGGCGACGCCCTGGCGACGGCGCAGCGGTTGATCAACGGGGGCGGGCGGCCGTAGCGCTCCCGCGTGTCCGCTAGGCGGCGGCCGTCGAGCGCGACCGCGCCCGCTCTCCAAACAGGAACCCGATCATGGCCAAGGCACCGGCACCGGCGAGAACGCCGCCCACTTGACGGTCCTGCTGGAGAATGAACTGCTGAGCGGCAATCTCGGTGCGCCACTCATGGGCCATCAGCGGCGCGGGCATGTGAGCCTCGCCGCGCTCGATCTTGGCAACCCCCGCGTCGCGCGCGCCGAAGCGCGGCTCCGGCCGCGTACCGAGGAAAACAGCGGTCAGGAGGAGCACGAGAGAGGCCGCGAGCAACGCCAGCCGAGAAAAGACGCTCATTGTCGTAGGTCGCATGATGGGGGGAGACGAAAGCGCGACACCATCCCTATCACGAATCTCGTCGTCCCGACGTAACACGCCCCACAGTATAGAAATTTGACAGGTGAGCTATCGTGGTGCCGGTGGACTGACGCGCTCCGAACCGTGGGGACTGTTTATGAGAACGCAAATCCTGTCATCGCGGCGCCGGATAAGCGGCCGTCGCGCCCTGTGGGCCCTTCTCGTTCTCGCCCCGTTGCTCCGCGCACGCGCGCAGGCGCCCGCCGACTACGGCCCGGTGAGCGTCGATCTCGCCGACGTTCCCTATCCGTATCCCGTCTCGACGTTCTCGTTCGTTCTGTACGGCCAGGACGTCCGCATGGCATATATGGATGTGAAGCCCACCGGCGCCGCGAACGGGCAGACCGTCGTGCTCCTGCACGGCTTCAACTTCTCCGGCGAAGCGTGGCGCGGAACGATCGACGTGCTCGCGCGCGAGGGGTTCCGCGTCGTCGTGCCGGACCAGATCGGCTTCGGCCGATCGTCCAAGCCGCTGATTCCCTACACGTTCAACGACATGGCGATCAACACGCGGCGCCTGCTGCAGTCGCTCGGCGTCGACCGCGCGGCGATCGTGGGACATTCGATGGGCGGAATGCTCGCGTCGCGCTTCGCGATGGCGTATCCCGGGCGTCACGACGCACGTGGTGATGGTGAATCAGATCGGTCTCACGGATGCGCGTCCCGGCCGAGCCCCGCGCTATCTCGACGACGCGTATCGCACTGACACCCTTCGCACGACGGCGGCGCCGAACTACGAAGCGGTGCGTCGCACCATCACGCGCTATTTCGTGACCTGGAAACCAGAATACGAGAAATACGTCCGCATGCACTGGGGGTGGACGCAGAGCCCGGACTGGCCGCGGTTCTCACAGGTGCGCGCCGCGCTCGCGCAGATGCTCACCGCCGAGACGGTCGTGTACGACTGGCAGCACATCACGTCGAAGGCGCTCGTGATCGGCGGCGCCAAGGACACGCCGGCCTATCCGGCACAGGCCAAACACGTTGCCGAGTCGATCCCCGGCGCGGAGCTCGATCTCATCGACAACATCGGGCACTGCCCGCAACTCGAGGCGCCGGAGATCTTCCACCCCAAGCTCGTGCGTTTCCTGAAGTCAGCGCCGAACCCATGACTTCCAGTCGGCCAACTGACACGTCGCGAGCGCGGCCTTCTCGTCCGTGGTTCCCGGCTCGACCGAGTGCCAGTCCTCGCGCGCGAGGTCTCGCTTGTCCATTTCCTGGTGCACGACCGATCGCCACGATCCCAGCGACATCGTCGTGCTGATGACGCGAAAGAAATAGCCGTCGCAGCGTAAGATCGCGTGCACGGTCTCGCGCGTGAACGCCTTGCCCCTGTAGAACCGCTTCGACGAGTGGTCGGTCCGATACCAGATCTCGTACGTGCGGCCGCGTTCGCGCACGATCCGGGACGTATCGATCGCGATGGTGTAGCCCGAGTCGCGGTCGACGACGAGCCACCGCGCGCGCTCGTCGCGCAAATCGCCTACGATGGCGCGCCCCGCGAGCGTCAATGCGGCGGCGATGCCGACTGTCCGAGCAACCGTACCCAATGTTGGCATCAATCGGCTCGAAGTGCGTCCACCGGATCCGGAATCGAACAGGTGCCTTCGACGAAAGCAATCCGTGCCGCGCGGAAGCAACTTCGCGTCGGCCGTGTTGGCTCCGATCGCCTCGAGACGACGGTCCGGGGGCGGGGGCGTGCGCACCCGAGTATGTTTCAAATGCTGGTGAGTGGCGTACACGCCACTTCCCCCTAGTCTCCTGGCGCCCTCCAATGGGCCATCGGACTCGAGAGGCATTCGGTCCAGCGGTCTCCAGCCCAGTGAGGCGCCAATGCAAGCCAACTCCGCCCGCACCGTTCTCATCGTCGAGCCCGACGAGGATTCGCGGTCCGCTCTGCGGTCCGCCCTCGAAGGGGACGGCTACACCGTCATCTCGACTGCCTCCGCGACCGATGCGCTGTCGGTCGTCGACGGCCCGCGCATCAATCTCATCGTCACCGAGCTGTATCTCGGCAACGGCGCGGATCGTTGTCTCTTGCACACCATCCGCCAGACGTCGGCGACAAAGCGCCACAAGGTCCTCGCCTACACACGACACGGCCGCGCCGAAGACCGAGCATGGGCGATCGCCGAAGGCGCCAACGGGTACGTGCTCAAGAAGAACGGCGAAGCTCGATTGCTCGAGGTCGCGGGCCGTCTGAGTCGCCCGCGAACGAAGGGCAAGCGAAACGGAACGCGGCGGCCGAAGAGCGATACGAACTAGTCGGTCGCGTTCGGCGGCTTCATCGAGGCATCAGCGCTATATCGGGCGTCTGATTGCCTCGCACGAAGGTTTCGCCGCCGACGCCAACAGCGATCGCGTCCGTCACAGCTTCCTCCTCGGCCAGAGGTAGCGCGACGTAGAACGCGGTGCCGCGCTCCGGCCTGGGCTCCGCCCACAGCCTCCCGCCGTGCGCGGCGACCAGTGTGCGGCAGATCGAGAGACCCATGCCCAAGCCGCCGACCTTGGTGCTGTGGAACGGCTGAAACAAGCTCTCGACGTCGTCCGGCAACCCGACTCCGCAGTCCAGCACGCCGATCCGCATCTCGTTCTGCGCGATGAACGTGGTGAGCGTGATGTTGCGGTCTTCCGGTGCGTTCGACGCCATGGCATCGCACGCGTTCATGATCAGGTTGAGGACGACCTGTTGGAGTTGCACGCGGTCCGTCATCGCCGCGGGAAGGTCGCCGGTCGCGAGAGTCGAGACGGAAACTCCGCGCGCGATGAGATCGCCGCGGGTGAGGCGAAGCAGCTCGTCGATACTCTCATTCACGCTCACCGCCTGGCGTGCGATCTCGCCGCGGCGCAGCATGGTACGCAGGCTCTCGATGATCGCCCCGGCGCGGCGGTCCGCGCTGACGATGTCAGCGAGGATGGCGCGAAGTTGGACGAGGTCGGGCGCGTCGTGGGAGACGACGAGCTGGCCGGCCTGTGCGTTGCTGAGGATACTGCTCAGCGGCTGCCTCAACTCGTGCGCGAGGGAACTCGAGAGCGCGCTGAGCGTGGCCACGCGGGAGAGATGCGCTAGCTCCTCTCGCTGTAACTGCGCCTCCGCGGTTGCCTGCTTCTGGTGCGTGATGTCCATCGAGACGCCGAGGATTCGCGGCGGTGCGTCACCCGCGGAGCTTGGGCTGCGGCCGCGCGCGCCGATCCATCGTACCGAGCCATCCGGCTGGATAATGCGATACTCCGCCTCATAAGAACCGCGCGTCTCCAGCGCATGTTGGATGGCCGCCGCACGCGCGGCGCTGTCGTCGGGATGGACGCGTCCCGCCAGATGGGCGTGATGAAGCGGTTCGCCCGGCTCGAAGTCGTAGAACTTCCGTCCCTCCTGCGCCATCCAGACCGTGTCGTTCGCCACGTCCCAATCCCAGAGCGCCATCTGCGCGCTCTCGGCGGCCAAGCTCATGCGCTCCTCGCTGACGAGCAACGCCTCCTTCGACCGTCTTTCGTCATCGATGGCGACCGCGAGCAACATCAATGGCGTGGCCAGCATCAGGAGGAACAGCTGGAGGGCCAGCGCGTTTTCCGATGGGGTTTGCGTCAGAAATGGCCCGCGTCCCTGCATCGTTCCCCAGATCGCCAGCATCGTGATGACCAGCATCGACGCGCTGATGCCTCCCAGCCCGAAGCGGAGGGCCGCCCAGATCAGCAGCGGAACGGGTGCATAGAGAAGGGCGGGCGAAGTGTTCGGTCCCGCGGGCGCCCGGTTGAATGCGGCGTATCCGACCGCAAAAATGCTCGCGGCGAGGACGCATGCTTCCAGAATGCGGAGAGGTGAGCCGCGGGACGGTCTCGTGAATGCGTCGTGGACCCCCGCCAGAATGGCCGGCACCAACACAATCGCCGTCACTCCATTCGAGATGCCAAGGTTGCGCCATTCGATCCAGTAGTCGGTTCCAAAGTGATTGGAGACGGTAAAGGCGGCCCCCCAGAACGCAGTGCCCAGAGGAACGATGATGACCGCGATCAGAACAAAGATCGTGGCTTCACGAAGAGTGATGCGATGGAACGGCGACTTGATGAACAGGCGGAGGCCGGCGGCCGTCAGGACATTCTGCAAGCCATCGAAGGCCTCGCATTCCAGTGAATAGAAAAGCGGCCAGTGCGCCTGCTGCGTGGCGAAGAAGTGGCTGGCGGCGGCGGCCAGCACATAGGCCCACCAGTGCCGGGTGGGGACGAGCAGCAGAACGGAGACGAGGATCGCGTGCGGCGGAAAGAAAAGGGAGACCTTGCTGTCGGGAAAACACAGCACCCACGCGATGCGTGTCGCGAGGTAGTAGGCGGCGCCGGTAGCCAGAATCCGGAATACCGTGCCAACAGAGAACCCGGGTTGCTCATGAGGCCTAGTCTCAGCCTGGGTTTCCGGCTCGCCATTTGGTCCTGCCCGCCGCACTGCCTCCATCATTCGGGCCATTCGATGTGTTCCGAGTTGCGCGAGACTGCGTCACGTCTGCCGAGAGGACCGACGATCGAAATTGGCACGACGCTGACCGGCCGTCCAACGCCGAGTTCAGCTGCAGGCGGGCCAATGAGTGCGCACGGTCAAGTTAGGTGTAGCCCCTTTCCCGGTGCGCAATGCATCGTCATTGCCCCACCGGAGGGGCAACGGCGGGCGCATAGAAAATTTGACTGTGCCGAATATCGCCACGGCCGTACAACGGGAGGCTGCGACGGGCGAGGGGAGGCCGGTCTAGCACCCCCTTTTGTCACAGGTGTGCCACCCAATCATCACGGCACCGAAACCCAACGGTGCTTGTCATCCGATTGTCATTTTCCAAAAGCGGCGGCCTGGAGCTACGTTCAACTGTCTTCGTCGGTTGCGCGCGCCCTCAGCACTCCCGCCGAGCGCCCTGATGCGTGTCTGCCTCGTTACGCCGTACGACCTGTCCCGCGACGGAGGAGTGAACCGGCACGTTCGCGCGCTGGCTCACGCGCTCCGACTCCACGGACACGAAGCCTCCGTGTTCGGGCCGGCTAGTGGTCCGTCGCCGCCCGATTGCGATTCGCTGCGCGGAATCGTGTCGCTATCGGCGAACGGCTCAAGGGCGCGCATCGGATTGCTCGTGCCTCGGCGCGACGTGCGGCGCTATCTCTACGAAGGGGCGTTCGACGTCGTGCACGTTCACGAGCCGTGCATCCCCGGCATCGCGCGGCATGCCGCGGCAACGGAGTTCGTGAGCCGAGTCGTCACGTTTCACACGTACGCGGAGCGAGAGTCTGCGCCCGTGCGCATGCTGCGACGCACGCTCGCCCGACCGTTGCGCGACATTCCGAATGGAATCGCCGTGTCGCGAGTGGCCGCGGCCTTCGCGCGCCGCGTCTTCCGCGGATCGATTCGTCTCATCCCGAACGGCATAGACCTATCGACGTTCGGGACATCAACTCGTCCGCGGACGACGCCCTCGACCCGTGGCGAGCGCGACGAAGGGGATCAACCGATGCGCGTGCTCTTCGTCGGCCGATACGATGAGCCGCGCAAGGGACTGCGGCACTTGCTCGCCGCGGCGAGTCTGATTCGCGAATCGGGTCGCCCAATTGAGGTTCGAATCGCGGGCCAGGGGAATCGCGAGTCGTTCGCCGGCATCGCCGCTCGCGCCGGCGCCCTGTTTCTCGGTCGGCTCACGGACAGTGAGCTCGCGCAGGAGTACCGGTCCGCCGACGTCTTCTGCGCGCCGGCGACACATGGCGAGAGCTTCGGCCTCGTGCTCGTCGAGGCGATGGCGTGCGGGTGTCCGGTCGTAGCCAGCGACATCGGCGGCTACCGCGAGGCCTCGAATGGCGCGGCCATCCTCGCGCCGCCGAGCGACGCGAACGCGTTGGCGCATGCGCTACAACGGATGGCCGACGATCACAGCCTGCGCCACCAAGCGATCGGACACGGTGTGCGCCGCGCGCAGGAGCTGTCGTGGACGTCCCTCGCCGGCGAGGTCATATCCGTGTATGAATCCGCCATGACAGGCGACGCGGTGTACCCCGCGTCCGCGCCGCCGCTGGCAGCGAGAGAAACGGCGTGAGTATGCCCGCCGCCGAGGCTTACGCGCCGTTCGTCGCCAACTGGTCGTTGAGGAATGTGCTCATGCCGCTCGCTCGCGCGATGTCGCTTTATTTTCGCGCGCGCGCATTCGGGGTGGAGCGCATTCCGCGTAACACACCGGTGATCTTCATTGGGAAGCACCCGCGCACCTTTCTGTACTTCGAGACGTTGATGCTCGGGATGCACGTCTGGTGGGACCGCGACGGGCCGCCTCTCCGGGTCCTCGAAACGCCCGCGACGTCCCTCCATCGGACGCCAGTCATCGGCTGGATGCGGCGGCACGTCAACACGCTGGCCGCCACGAACGCGCATGCGCGCGAGGCGCTCAATTGCGGAGAGTCGATCCTGATCTTTCCCGGCGGCACGCGAGAGCTCTACGGCGAACCCGATCGACTGCGTTGGTCAGGGCGCGCCGGATTCGCGCGGTTGTCGATCGAGGCGCAGGCTCCGATCGTGCCCTTCGCGATCATTGGCGCTGACCGGCAGCATCCGTTTCGTCTACGGGCCGGAGGGTCGAGCGTCTGGCTGCCCCCGTTCCCGATGCCGGTGCGTCTGGACTACTACTACGGCGATCCGATCGCGCCGCCGGCGCGCACGCCGGGGGCTGACAAGAGTGATGCCGTGCGCGAATACGCCGCGCACGTCGAGCGCGCCACGCAAGCGCTCATCGACCGAGGCCTCGCCGCGCGCCGCCGGCGAGGAGTCGCGTCTTGAAACGCGACGCCCGGTCCGTTCCGCCGCTCGACATCGATCGATGGTACTATCGCTACGGCTACGTCGCCGTTGCGCGTTTCCTTTCGGCGTACCATCGGACACGCATTCGGCGGCACGACACGGGTCCTCCCCTCACGGGGCCATGCATCTACGTGGCGCACCACGGCGCCGGCTATTTCACGCTCGATCTCGTCGTCGCGTGCTACCAGTTGGGGTGGCGAGCGTGGCACGAGCAACGCGGTGCCGCGGCGCCGACGCGCATCGTCGCGTCGCGCGATCACACCATGGAGCGGGTCGTGCCGGGACTTCGCACGGCCAAGCGCCACGTCGGAATCATCGACCCATCGGAACGTGCGTGCCTTGCAGTCCTCGAGCGCGGCGAGCAGCTGTTGATCACCCCCGGCGGCCGCCGTGAGGCGCGGCCAGAGGCGCGAGACTACCGACTGCGCTGGCGCGACCGTTTCGGGTTTTCGCGCCTGGCACTGCTCACGGGCGCTCCTATCGTTCCGCTCGCGGTCGTGGGCGGCTTCGAGGCGTATCCCGGATGGTCGAGGGGCAAATCGTCGTTCTGGCTTCCGATGCCGCTCCCCGCGCGGTTCGATATCGCGATCGGCGCGCCGATCCGCGTTTCGAGATCGCAGGACGACGCGGACGACATCGACGCCGTGCGGCGCCTCCACGAGCGCGCTTGGCACACCACGCAGTCGCTGTACGACGAGATCATCATCGAGCGGCGTGGAGAGGCAGCGCTCGCTCGTTTGCGAGCATGATGTCGGAACGAACGCTCGTCGCCAGCGACTGGCATCTGAGCCGATACAGCTCCGCGGAGACGTCGACTCTGGCGCTCGCCTTTCTCGAGCGAGCGCGCGACTCCGGTGACGAAGTGATTCTCAACGGCGACGTCTTCGAGGGTCTCTTCGAACCTGTGACGCTGTCCGAAGCGGCCCATCCGCACGTCGCGTCGTTGATGGGCGCGATGACTCGTACGGGACAATTGCGCCGAACCGAGGGCAACCACGACCCCGGCGCCGGCGCGGCGGCGATCGTGCTGGACCACGAGCGATTGGGACCGATTCTGGTGATGCACGGCCACGTTGCGGATCCGCTCCGGATGTCACCCGTCGGACGGCTTGGCGACTTCATCTCGCGTCGCCTCGGTTGGATCCCAGCCGTGCGCCTCGCGGCGCGTCTCGCCGAGCAGAGCGCCTCGCTCACGGCCCACCGCGTGGAGCGGGTGTTCAGCCGGCGCTGTCGAGATCTGGTCGCTCGACGGATGAGCGTGATGGGCATCTTCGGACACATCCACCGGCAATACCTGGTGGCGGGGGACCGGTACGCGAATGCCGGACACCTGACTGACCGGCGACTCGAGTTCATCGCGATCACCCGCGATGGCGCGGACGCCGAGCGTCTCGACATCAGCGAACTGTGAATCGTGACACCGCGGCTGCGTTCGTCGCGCACTGGGGCTACCTCGGCGTGTTCGCGGCGATTTTCGCGGAAGAGGCGGGCGTGCCGTTGCCGCTGCCGGGTGACCTCTTCATCGCCGCGCTTGGCGCGGCGGGGCAGGCAAGATTGTCGAGCTTCGCGATGGCGAGCTTCACGGTGTTCGTGGCGACGATCGGCGGGACCTCGATCCTCTTCGAGACGTCACGGCGGCTCGGACAGCCGATGCTGATGAAGATCGGCCGCCGCATCGGGTTCAACGAACAGCGCGCCGAGCGGGTCGAGCGATGGCTGGAGCGTCGCGGAGCCGTGGCGGTCGTCCTTGGCCGGCTCACGCCCGGATTGCGAATCGTCCTGACAGTAGCCGCCGGCGCGCTTCGGATGCGGCGCGACGTATTCATGATCGGCACCGCGATCGCGTCGCTGCTTTGGGTCGCGATCTACTATTGGCTCGGATACCTGCTCGCGGCTGGGGCATCGGCAGCCCTTCGGTCGCACGGGGGATGACGGGACGTCGCACCGCTAGCGGGGAGCGATCCGAACCTAGTCGAGTCGCACTCCGCGCCCCACGACGAAAACAAACACCGCCGCACAGACGGCACCCGCCGCGATCCAGCGCCAATCGCGGTTGACGAGCAGAGGTGGGTCCTCGGGTTCTCCGACGCGTGGGTCGTGCAGCAATTGCGGTCCCCACGCCAGCGCTGACGTTCCGCCCAGCGAGGCGGCGACGCCCGAGATCAGCACGATGAGCGCGCCGCCCGGCTCGAAGAGTCCGGCCGCAAGCGAGACCACGCCGCCGACGACGTAGGCGGTGACCGAGTAGCGGTTCGCATCGGCGACGCGCGCCGAGCCCGACGTGCGCAGACGTCGCCCGAGTTGTCCCATGGCCCACCGAGCGGAGATCCAGTACGCGACGGCGCCCGGCACAAACAGCCCTGCATGCCAGACCCAGAGAGGCGTGAGGCCACGGACCACCTCCGCCCAGTCGCCGATGTTGGTCGCACCGGAGTACATGAAATAGCCGGCCGCCTGCAGGAGGTTGATCGTGGCGAATAGCCAAAGAAAAAACTCTCCCGCGTCAGCGTGCTCCCGCCGCCGCCGCAACAGCAACGCGCCGATCGTCGCGGCCACCATGTTGGCCAGTGTCCCGCCGGCGGCGACAAGCTTGATTCCCGACGTCGAGATGCTCGTTTCGTCGCCCTGAAACTGCATGGTCGTCAGTAGCTGTGGGCGGCAGCCGGCAAGTAGACAAGCGCCGCCATGGCCGAGGCCCTCGTGCACCATCGACGTGATGGTGTGAGCGACGACGGCCACCGCGATCACCGTGAGCCAATCGGGCCGCCGCGCCCTGGCATTGCCGTTCTCAGTGGCGACGATGGCTATCGCCAGCGCCCTTGACGGCCGATTGGCGACGGCTGACGGTTCTCGGCGGTCGGCTGGGCTAACGGCTCGCCGCCGTGGGCGCGCACTCGAGGACTGCCGCGGCGACGCACTCGTGCATCAGGTCGATGAGCGTTCCGGAATGGGCCGCGCCTTCCATCGGCGGCTGCGCATCGCCGGTGACTCGAGACGGATGGTCGAGGACGCAACGCTCGAGCACGTCATTGGCGGCGTCGGGCGAGACGCCGCCGCGAATCATCTGGCGCGCCAGCGGCAAGACGATGATTCGAAGACCGGTCCGGGCGCCGAACGTGCCCCGGTAAGCGCGCGCGAGTTGGTTCGACATGCGACGCGACGCGGCGTCTGTCAGGGCGGAGTCGAGCCCGCCAGCCATCGGTGACGCCTTCATGGAGCTCTCCATTGGGATGTCGCGCGCGAATCGCCTGTCGAAGAGTAGTCGCGAACACGACGGACGTGTTGGCCTCGGTGGAGCTTGACTTTCGGCGGCCGGCTGAGGCGGCTATGAGCTGCGCTCGCGCTTTTCCGGCGAGTCGGCGCTAGCGTTTTCCGGACGCCGGTCGACGCCGCACGTGTGGCACCCGGTCATCGGCGCGTCGCGTCCACTTCAATCCGGAGCGCTCACATGTCCGTCGCCAAGATTACCGAGATTCAATCGTCCTCACCAAAGAGCTTCGAACACGCGCTCGAGAGCGGAATCGCCCGCGCCGAAAAGACGCTCCGCAACATCACCGGCGCGTGGGTGAAAGGCCAGAAGGTCGTGATCGAGAAGGGGAAGGTCAAAGAGTATCGCGTGCTGCTCAAGGTGACGTTCGTGCTGCAAGACAAATAGCGCGCATCGGCGACCGCCGCGCCGCCCGCCATCGAGCTCATGATCACATTCTGACTCACAGGCCGGCGCGGCCGCGTCTCCGGCCGACAATCGGCTATATTTAGGCAACAGCTGGTGGGCGGCATTGTTCCGCTCCCTTTGGCCTCCGCGCCGCGCACTCGTTGCGCCGGATCCCGAGCCCTTCTGGTCAGCTCGCTCGTGGAATTGCGGGAGGCACCATGGACATAAACCGGGGCACGGTCCTGTTGCGCACCGTCGACGACCTCGCCGACGCCAAGGATCTGCGCGCAGTCATCGCGACGGCACTTGCGGACGCGCCGATCGACGAGCACGCCCTTCGATGTGCCGTCTGGAGCTTCGTCGGAACGGAGCGCCGCGCCGGAGTCCCTCCGGCGTTGGTGATCGTGCGACTGACCGGCTTGGTCGACAGCGCCAATATCGTCCCCATGTCGGCGCGGCTCGCGCTGACCCGGCGCGTGATTCTCTGGTGCGTCGAGGAGTACTTCGGCCATCTCGGCGGCGACGTCATCGCGATGCACCCCTGAGCATCGCGAAGCGACTCATCGTCTCGACCGGATTCCAGAAGTAAACGGGCCGGCCACCGCGACCTTCCTCGAGTCGGCGTCAGGCTCATTTCCGTTGGTAAGCGCGCGCCATGCCAGCCAAAGGTCCGCCAGAAAAGTCTTTGTCGTTCGTCGCCTGGCGGCGCGGAGGCGATGCTGGAATGACCACTCCGGCCGGGCCGCGAGGAGCCGCTCCTGCTCCTTTCGGTTGAGCCCAGCGTAGAGGGGCGATCGCGCAATCAGATCGTGGCCGAAGAGGTACGCGGCCGTGCGGGCCTCGGGGTCGTAGGCGGATCGTGCCAGTTGCGGATTGGGGACCCAACGCTGCGCGATCCGCGTTGGAAAGCGCGCGGTCACCGGAACACATGCACCGCCGCATCGTCGGCCCGGCTTGACCTCGCGCGCGCACGACGTCGGTCGAGCTCTCGGCACGTGCACCACACGGCCGCAGCGGTCGCACCTCAACTCGACTCCGGGAACCGTGGCCAGGCCGCAGAAGCGCCAAAAGGCGGACGGCGTTCGCGCACGATCCGGATTCAAGCGCGCGAGAAGTCGTCCGGCGACGACCGGGTTCGCCACGACGCGACCTGAGATCCAGGGCCACATGACGTGGTTGCGAGCGGCATTCGTGATGTTCTCTTCGAGGGCGGCGAGGACCGCCGAGAGTTCCGCGAGCCACCACTCGAGGGCCGGACCTTGGGGCGAGGCAAATCGCTCGAGCGATTTGCGATACTGACAGGTTTGCACGTAGGCGAATGCGGCCGCGTCGAGGCCAATCGGCGGCGTCGATCGGGGGGGACGCAAATCGAGTAGATCCGGGGCCTGGCTCGAGGCAGAGCGACTAATTGGATCTGGGGATCTCAAGGGGCGAACCACTCACATGGCGATGCCCCGAACCAAGCCTTCGGATCAATCTTCATGGGCCCAACAATGAGCGCCTGCCCTTATCGCGGCCTCATTTCAGCCTCATTCCGGGGGACGGAGGCCTCAACTCGTTCACACCGTGCGTCTCGTCGCCGGAAACGGGCGAAACCCAGCCCCGGAAGTCATCCACCGGCGCTCGATCGACCGTACCGGTTCGCGCTATTGGCGAGACGGACGCGCCGGCACCTCGGGCTGGAGGAAGCCTGTTATGCGACCTTCAAATACCTGACCCCGCGCTCCTGGAGCTGTGTCAGCGTGACGAGCATAGCCGGAACCAGAGTCACGCCCGGGAGCAAGCCACCGAGGATCGCGGCGCGAATCTCATCGGATCCACCCAGCCCCGCCGCCGCCAGCTTCTTTGTCGCGCCGGCGACCGTGTTCCTGCAAACGACGAACCGCGCCCCGCGCTTCTGGAGGCTCTCCACCGATTCCGCGGGAGCGACGAGTCCACCCGCGGCGGCATTTGCCGCGGTGAACACGTTGCGGATCGCCGGAAGCTTTGTCGCGCCGTCGACCACCTCGTACTGCTCTCCAATCTTGTAGCGCGACCACAGAGCGTCGCCGAGCACCACCGGAATCGCGTCGCCGTGGATCCCGAAGACGAGATTGACGTCGCGCTCAGTCACCTTGAACGCGTCGCGCCAGGCGTCGAGGTAGTTCTTGCCCTGCGACAGCGGCTTTCCGTTCTTGTGCGCCGACCAGTCGAACGCGACTCGATGCTTCGCCGTGAGCTCGCGCATCCAGTCCTCGCCCGGCGCCGCGTCCTGGCCGACATGAACCTCCTCGGCCACGGCGCGGCGCGGCACCGCGCCGACAAGCGTCAGCGCGGTGCCGCCGGCGAGGAGGCGTCCTAGAAAACTGCGTCGCGCGGTCCGCCCAGTCGCTTCATCGTCCATGTGGGTCATGGTCCTCAGAATGGCGCGGACCGAGTTGGCCGCGCAACCCGAGGCTCGTCAACTCGGCTCCGCCCTCCAGCCGTCCACGGCAATTGCGCGCGCCAGTTCCACGTCGGCGTCGAGAAGCACGAGATAGTCGCGGACGAGGGCGGACGATTGTCCCGCATCCAGCATCGCGGCTTCGAGGGCCGCGCCCAACGCAGCCAACTCGGCGGTGAGCGAGGCACAGCCGCAGTGCTGTCGCCGCCGAAACGCGCCATGTGCTCGCGCCGCGCGGCAAAGCCGTCGCTCGCGCATCCCGTCGCTGGGATGCCGCGCCTCATTCAACAGCTCGCTGACAAGGGCGCGCATGTAGCCGAAGCCGTCGTCGCGCGGCATGGTCTGCCAGGGCGAAAAATCGTGCACCAAACCCCACCATCTGATTACCACCTGATCCACTTCGGCCGGGATTTTTTCCCAATCCCAGCTGTCGAGCGAGTGCTGGTAAGAGTATTTGCTCACTGGAGTCAGCTCCGAGTTGTTGACGTGGAGCCCGAGGACACCAGTTGGCCGCGGCAGCGCCGGCGAATGCGCGCTGGACACGCCCGCAACATCCGCGGGCGCAACACAACTCATCGCGACCTTCCGGCCTCAGGCGACGAAGCGTCGAGGCTCAGGGGGAGGGCGTCGCGCGGCCGAGTGGCCGCGGCAACGCGCCGACTCAGCTTGCGCGCGGCGGATGGAAGGGCGGCGGGGGAACGAAGCTCACCGGAACCAACACGTCACGGTCCCACCGCGACGCGCGGTTCGCATCGCGAAATTCGAGCGCGCGATAGTCGTCGCCGATGCTCGGGCCGGTTGTCGGGGCGATACGCCGCATCCCGCCGCGCGGCACTCGAGCTTCGTTCACGCGCGGCGCGGAGTCGTCGGCGTTCGTCGGTCCGGCGTCGACCGTCGCCTGGATGGTCGTCGCCGCTCTCGCGAAATGCGCTCCGCCGTGCGGCGGAAGGGCGGTGCGGGCGACGCCGACGCTGAAGCCCAGAGACGCCAGGAACGAGGCGAATGCGCGCAACCGGCGGAGTGGTTTCCGCCGGCGACCTCGTGGTGCGGATCGGTCTCCGCGCGCGCTCATGCGAAGATGTTATCGGCGCCGCTCCGGACATTCAAGCGGCGCCGCGTCTTGGGGGGCCGAGATCAAAGCCCGGGCGGGGGCCCAGTCTGCGCCTGCGCGTCGGGATCCTGCTGCTTGGGCTGCAGCTTGAGCGCCTGCCCGAAGTTGCGCGTGATCGTGAGGAACACCGCGCGCGACCCGAAGAAGCGCTCGCTGTACTCGACCACCGTCCCGTTCGCCGTGCGATAGCCGAACTTCTGCAGCTTGAACGGATCGGAGACGCGGAGCGAGATGTTGCCCTGATCGCCCCACACCTTGTAGCGGCCGGCGAGTTCATCGACGACCGACGCGAGCTGCGATCCGCCTTCGGTCGCGTACGGCGCGCGATAGAACGTCGAACAGCCTGCGCGTCGCGCCTTCGGCGAGAACTTCCACGTCGCGTTCGTGCGCGCCGACCACACCATCGCGTGCGCCGAGAGGTTGCCCGCGAGGTTCGACGCGTCGCTCGAGTAGTGATAGACGCTTCCGCCGCCGCCCAGCTGCAGCGGACCGTGCGTGGGCGTTCACGTTGAGATCCGAGCCGACCGTGAGCGTGCTCGCCACGTTGTCGTACGTGCTCACCGACACGCCGGTCGAGTCGACGAACTGAATGTTGCGCACCGCGTGCGCCGTGCTGCGGAGGTACGGATTCAGCTGGATCGAGCCCCACGACCGCGACTCCTGATACCCGAGCTCGATCGCGTCCGTGTACTCGGCGCGAAGGTCCGGATTGCCGCGGAACACGTTGCGCGTATCCTGATGGATTTCGATCGGGCTGAGCTGATACGGATTCGGCCGGCTGACGCGGCGCGAGTAGCTGAGCCTCGCCGAGCGAAGTCGGCGTGAAGTTGTACGAGACGATCGCGCTCGGATACGCGCTCGCGTAGCGGCGATCGTACTGCTGGTCGAGCGTCGTCAGGTCGAAGTAGCGTCGCCGCATCCTCGAGACGCAGGCCGCTCTGTGTCTGCACGTTGTCGATCTTGTTCGACAGCAGCGCATAGGCCGCGCCGATGTCTTCGTGATAGTCGAACGCCGTGTGACGCAGCGGATCCGAGACGAAGCGCGCCCGTCGACATCGCGATAGGCCGCGTCGAAGTCGTTCGTCGTCGTGCGCCGCGTTACCTTGAACCCCGTCTCGAGCTTGGTCGCTCGTCGCCGAACTGTCCCGTGTAGTCCGTCTTCCAGTTGAGGTACGGATAGCGCCCGACCGTCTGGTCGTGCTCAGTCGGAATCGCGAGCGGCGTCGACGCGTCGGCGTGAAGCACGTTGCCGGACAGATCGATGTCGCTGTTGCCGTTCGTTGTTCGAGTACTCGAGCTCCGTCGAGAACAGCGGCGCGTTCTTCGCCGTCAGCCGCCGGAACGTGAGGTCGTAGTCCTGCGAGACGTTGCGCGAAGTCTGCGACGACGCACTGGTCGAACAGACCGATGACGGCGCGGCTCGCGTCGAGATCGGTGTAGTCCGACGATTGGTCGCCGCCGAAATGGCCACCGTAGAAGAAGCCGTCGAACGACAGCGTCGTCCGCTCGGTGAATCGATACTCGGAGCGCAGCGTGCCGCCGCCGGAGATCGGCGACTGGCTTCCCGCCGAGATCGCGTCTCGTGAACGCCGGCACTGGAACGACGAGATTCGTCCGCGACGTCGTGCCGGACGTCGAGCGCTGGTCGTGATAGATGCTCCCCGAAGCGAACACCGTGAGCTTGCCCTGCTGCTTGCCGATGTTTCCGTTCGCGTTCACCTGCCCGGTCGATCGCGGTGCCCGCGTTGAGCGCCGCCGCTCAGCCCGAGCTCGCGCTTCCTGATTGAGCACGATGTTGATGATGCCGGCGGTGCCTTCCGGGTCGTCCTTCGCCGACGGATTCGTCGCGACTTCGACGTTCTTCACCGTGCCCGCGGGCAGCTGCGCGAGGAACGCGCCGAGCTGATCGCCCTTGAGCGGCGTCGAGCGGCCGTTGATCTGCATGACGACGTTCGCGTTGCCGCGCAGGCTCACGTTGTTCGAGCCGTCGACTTCGACGAGCGGAATGTTGCGCAGCACGTCGATCGCCGTGCCGCCGCTCGCGGCCGGCATGTTCTTCACGTTGTAGCTCGTCCGATCCGGCGCGAGCACCACGTCCTCGCGCTCGGCCACCGTCTGTGTCGCGTCGAGCTTCGCCGCGACGGCGTTCAAGCGCGATCGCGCCGACGTCGACGATCGGCTTCTCGGCGGCGATCGCGATGTCGTTTCGAACGACGGGCGCGAAGCCGATCGCGCGGATGCGCAGCGTGTAGCGGCCGGGCGCGAGGCCGTCGACGCGGAAGGAGCCGTCTTCCTTGGGCAGCGCGCCGCTCGCGAAGGCGGAGTCACCGACGCGACGAACGGCAACGGATCCGGAGGCGATGGCGCGTCCGGCGACGGAATCGGTGAGGCGGCCGCGGATCTCGCCAAGCGGAGGTCGCGCGGGCGTCGGTGGAGTGGCTTGTCCGGCGGCGGCCGTCGCGGCGCACAGCACGGCGAATGACGTCATCAACAGTGATCGAGTATTCACGACTTCGTTCTGGGTGAGAGGCATCCAAAAGACGATCAGCTTCTTCGCGCGCTTCGGCATGGTCACACAACGCAACGAACCGTCGCACGGTTTCCCACGACCGGACAGTGGCTTAAGCCCGCTCTGTGCACCAACCCGGTCGAACATGTTCGTCGCCGGGGCGGAACCGGGGCGCCGAACCGGGTACTAGCCGAAAGGGCGAACGGACTTCAAATCCAAGGCAGCAGCATTGCTCGAGGAACAGGCATATGAAACGCCGCAGCATAACCTTGTTGCTTGGGTCCTGGGCCGCGTATTGGGCGGCCCTCTTCGCGGTCAAGCTTGGACCGGCCGTCCTCGCGATCTGGCGCGCGTCGCAGTCGAAGAACCCGAACGACAGCAGCGCGGGCGTGAGCTTCGCGAACTGGGTCCTGAGCCTCGTCGTGACCGAACACGGCGCGACGACATGGTCCGGCTCGATTCACATGGGCGCGTTGGCCGCCTGGATCGCCGTCGTGCCGTTGGCGATCTGGGTCGCGTGGCTCCTATCAGCCAAGTCCAGCGTGGCTGCGAGGGAGACGGTCTAGGATTTCGCGACCCACCACTTCACGTCGTCGATCGCCATGGTGAACGCGATGCCGCTGCCGTCCGTCCGATTGGCGCCCCACTCCAGCGCGCGGATGCCGTACTTCGTGGCCGAGAGGCCATCGAGCTCGGCGAACGTGCACCAGCTCTTCCAGCCGCCAACCGGACTGCCGTTCGCGCGGACGTCGGCGCTGCAGGCGCTCTTCTCGATGCGAACGACGAGCGAGCCGTCAATCCAGACGCGCGCGATCCCGTCACGCGAGCCTGATGACGTGTTCGGCTTGAACAGGACCGTCCACCGATGCCACTGGCCGTTCGCGAAGTCCTTGAAGAACGGACCGACGGCTGGCTCGCGTCGCAATCCGCCTGCGCCGAGTCGAGCCCATCCACCATCGTGTAACTCGGCCCGTAGGCATCGGACAGTGGCCGGTGTGTGCCCCAGATGCGCCTGGAAACGGCCACTCTCCCCTCTTGCATCGTGCCAGAGCATGATGTTCTTGATCTGGATGATCGCGTCGCCGACGCCCTTGGCATCCCTGGTCGTGAGGGCGCCCGGCTTGTCGGGTGTGAACTTCGCCCAATACTGGACGACCGTCGCCGCCTTGCCGGTCGGCGCGAGCGCCCCTCCGGTGCCGACGGTCGTGATGACGCCATGCGTTTCCTGGTAGACGCCGTCGTAGTGGATCTGGACGCCGTTCCCGGAATGTCCTGGCCCCACGATCACGCCAGCGTCGTACTTCCACGGCGTCGATGTGTTGCAGTAGAAGATCGCGTGATCGACCAGGCGATTCGGCGCGGGCGTCGTGCTACACGGGAAGCGCAGCGAGTCCGTCGTGTAGGTATCGAAGTTCTGCTGAAAGAGCATCCGCGACTGAGACGGATCGAACACGGGCTCGGCCGGCGTACCTCCGAGGCGCGCCGCGGTCTCGCTCTTCGTCGTGGCGAGGAGCGCGGGAAGGGCGAGCAGCGGGAGGAAACGACGATTCATGATTCTGTCCTGTTGTATAGGAGTTCCTGCCCTCGGGATGGATGAAGGTGCTCGGACATCCGCCCGGTCGCTCTACTTCGGCGACTTGGTCGCCAGTCCGGCGATCGCATCGCGGACCGCCTTCACCGACGCATGGTCCGGACCGAACCGCTCGATTCGAATCGCCAGAGCTTCTCGGTATGACTGCTCGGCGCCTTTCATGTCGCCAAGCCCCTCCTTTGCGACGCCGAGATTGAACAATGATTGCGCGACCTCCGGCGACTTCGGCCCCAGACGCTTGCGACGGATCTCGAGCGCCTCAGTGTAGAATGGTATCGCGCCCGCGGGATCCTTCTTCGCGTAGTGTAGCCCGCCGAGGGTGTTGAGGCGTATGCCACCGTCGGGTGATCGCGGCGATGCGCCATGACATGCAGCTCTTCGTATACGAGGACCATCAAGCGATTGAGCGCGTCCTGATCGCCGGACCGAGCCTGGCGCAGTACTTCGGTCACGGGTTGAGTGTCGGCGCCCGACTCAATCTGGCTCATGGCAGTACGTGGCTCACAGGGTCGGGCGCGGGGGCAACCCGGTCACGATGCGGCGCGACGGCCGCCTCGGCAACGTGACAAAAAAGCGACGGCCCCCGTGAATCGGAGGCCGTGCTCGACAAGGGTTGATTCAGTCGCGCGGTCGTCTCACCGCGCTCTGGCGGTCATTGAGGCGTGGCGGTCTTGGTCGGGGAAGTCTGAATCATCGCCTGCAATTCGTTGCCTAGTGCGCCGAAGACGTTGGAGCCCCAGCAGAACGCTCCTGTCGCGGCAAGCGCACACGCGTGCCGTGCGCCGACGGTAACTGCGACGAAGTCCGTGTGTGCGCCGGTCACCGCAGTTGGCACCAGAACCGGGGTCGTGATGCTCCTCGTTCCGTTGCCGATTTGGCCGTACGAGTTGTCTCCCCCAGCAGAACGCCGCGCCCGTTGTAGTAATTCCGCACGTGTTGCCCGCCGGCTGCGCTGATTGACTTGAACGTGAGGCTACCACACACTGCGACGGGGGATGGCGAGTCCGTTTGCGTATTGTTTCCGAGCTGGCCTGCGTCATTCGCCCCCCAGCAGAACGCCGACCCGGCTGCCGTAAGCGCGCACGTGTGGAACGCACCGGCCGAGATCTGAGCGAAGGTCCCGGCGACAGTCGACGGCGTGTCGACCAGGGTATCCGTGAGCGAGCCTTTCCGACCTCTCCCCTCACGTTCGAACCCCAACAGACCGTGGTGCCGGTGCTCGCCAGAGCACACGTATGATCCCCACCGGCAGAAATCTGCGTGAACGCCAGGGAACTCTTGATCGGGATTGGCGTCGTTGATTATCCGACAAACTGTCGCCGGTTCCGAGCTCAAAGAGAACGTCGTCGCCCCAACAGAAGGCCTTTCCGGCTGAATTCAGGCCGCAGGCGTGGCTGCCTCCCGCGGTCACGCGAACCAGCGAAACCGCGCCGAGAGAGCCCGGGCCAACGACCAAGCTTGGTTGAAGCGAAGTACCAGTCGAGGACAATCCGTTGCCGAGCTGACCGGCGTCGTTCGAGCCCCAACAATACGCAAGATTGCCCGCCGTCGTGCCGCAGGCGACGGTGTCTCCGACGCTGACGCTCGTGAAGATTCAACGCGCCGGCAATTCGCAGCGGCACGAGCGTGCAGGGCTCAGCTGTGCCGGTGGGGCCATCGCCAAAGCAGCTGGTGTCTTTCGCGACTCCGACCAGCCCCTCGCGCCCAAAGCAAAACCCGCGTCCCAACGCAACGAGACCACACGTCGCGTCCTCACCCGCGGAGAACACCAGCGCGCCGGCCGGCGCGCTGGTCGCGATCGAGCCCGCAAAATCTCGCGAGAACGAATTCACGGCCGTCGCGGCGGTCTGGCCGCCGGCGAGCACGCTGACCCCCGACGACCCGGCCTTGAGCAGCGTGATCTTGGCCGTCGTGTTGCCAGTGCGCGTGACGCTCACCCCGGTCGGGTCGAGCGACGTGAACACGAACGATGTCCCGCCGACTGTCTGGCCGTGCGCGTCGACCGCGGTCGCCGTCA
This sequence comes from uncultured Gemmatimonadaceae bacterium, assembly GCA_963789315.1. Lineage (GTDB taxonomy): Bacteria > Gemmatimonadota > Gemmatimonadetes > Gemmatimonadales > Gemmatimonadaceae > JAQBQB01. Next base: position 43,039 of record CAWBKI010000024.1, read on the forward strand.
GGACAGCCGTGTCGCCGACGAGTCCTTGGAACGTCGACGGCGTGAGTGTCGCGTTGACAACCCGCTTGGCGACCGTGACCACCGTGGTCGCCTTTTCGCCGTTGACTCGTGCCGTGATCGTCGCGACGCCCAACCCGATGGCCTGGACCCGCCCGTTCGAATCGACCAGTGCCACGGACGGCGTACTTGTCGACCATTCCGCGTGTGGCGTTGCCACCGGGAATCCGAGGGACGTGGCCGTCAGCAGAAGCTGGGTGTTGTCGCTCGCGGTAATCGTGTCCGTGACCAGGATCTGCACGGCCGACGGAGTCAACGTGATCACGAGATTCAGCGGCGCGAATGGATCCGTGAGGTCGTCCTGATCGCTGCAGGCCGATACGGTCGCGGCGCCGGCAAGAGCGAGGGTGAGGAGGCGTAAAACGGGTCGCATGTAAGCAGGGTTGAGAGTCGGGCAGCGGGTCACGCACCTGACGCGAACCGGGACGGGTTCGAAGGCGTCGATGCGTCGCAGGTATTTGAGCTTTCGTCACTTGGCCGGGCCGAACTCGAAAACTTCAGCGGCATCTGGCGTAGTGAAACGTTACAACTCTCGGTCGATTCTAAAGACGGCGAAGGCCAACGATGCGCGAGGCAGCTCAACCCCGCAAGACTCCGGAGTGTTACATGGGGCCGGTAGGGGGGCGAACCGCCTCGGCGCTGTCCTCGACCGCTCTCCTCTCGCGCTCCAGTCCCTCCCGGGCGACGTCGGCGAGCCTTCCGCGGACCCGTCCGCGGAGGTTCAGAAAACCCCCGCTCGGCAGCGCGTCGAACCGATAGCGGCGCACGGTGATCAGATACATCGCCGAGCCTTTCGCGGTCGGCGGCGCGTCGAATGCCCCGGTCAGCTCGAGCGCGCCCTCGAAGTAGTGGTCGGCGTAGATCTGCTTGACGGCGACCAGCGGGGTGCCCGACGGCGTCGTGTACATCACCATCTGCGAGACGGTCAGCGTGGGGCGGAGGTGCGGCAGGCGATCCTCCTCCCAGAACAACACGTCGCGCGTCCCTTCGGGGTGGTGCGCCGGGTAAAGGTCCAAGTAGTCACGCAGGCCCGGCGCGAAGTCGCGGAGATAGCCGGACTGGTCGAGCAATGCGCCGAACGCCTCCTGCGATTTCACGGCGTGGTTGTCGTCGTATTCGACCATCGCCGTGTTCCCGGCGGCTCGATAGTCGTTGACGAATCGGAGCAGACTCGCCCGCGCGATGGAGTCGACCTGGAGGTTGGCGGCGTCGCTCGTCCAGTCGACGCGCGTCGCGAAATCGTGCATCGTCGCGGCGGGAAGCTTGAAGTCGCAGTGCTCGACGCGGCAGCCGCGGAGCCCCTTGTACTCCGACAGATCGACGGCGACTCGCGCCACGTTCGCCGCGGTCGCCGGGTCGTCGAAGATCTCATATGTAGGCGAACGGAGCGAGATGATGCGCCGGGCGTCGCCGAGACGCGGCGCGAACGCGTCGCGCGTCGCGGCGATCTGCACCATGCCGAACACGGTGACGTCCCGTGGGTTCGCCGTGGGGAGGAGCTTGGTGAGCACCTTGCCTTGGCGAACGTCGGCGAGCTCGTGCGGCGTGACGCCGATCGAGTCGCGCAGGTAGTCCTCGATGGCCGGTTCGGCGTGTTGGGCGAGCGCGCGTCCGCCGGCGAGCATCCCGATCGCGAGGGCGCGGCCAATGCGCGTCGCGGGTGTCACCACGCGCGGCCAAGCCGACGAGGCAGGGGAACCATGACCAGAACCTATACGGGGGCGACGAGGGGAAGGTCGATCGACGGACTGTCGGACTACGCCGTTGCACCGAACAGATGTCCGACCAGCGCGGTGACGCCGAGCGCGAGCGCGCTCCAAAAGGTGACCCGAAACGCGCCTCGAGGCCGGCTCGCGCCGCCGGCCCCCGCCGCGGCCGCGCCGAGAACGGCGAGGCTCACGAGCGACGCGACGGTTACGATCGCGATGACAGCGGACGACGGAACGAGCGCCGCGACGATCAACGGCAGTGCGCCGCCGACGGAGAACGTCGCCGCGGAAGCGGCCGCCGCTTGAATCGGGTTCGCCGCCTGCGCGTCGGTGATCCCCAATTCGTCGCGCGCGTGGGCAGCGAGGATGTCGCCGGCGCTGAGTTGCCGCGCGACGCGCAGAGCGAGATCGGGGTCGAGTCCGCGGTCGATATAGATCTGTTGAAGTTCGCGAAGCTCCGCATCGGGTGACTCCGTCAACTCCGTGCGTTCGCGCGCGAGGTCGGCTTTCTCCGTGTCGGCCTGGGAGCTGACGGAGACGTATTCGCCGGCCGCCATCGACATCGCTCCGGCCACCAGTCCCGCCAGTCCGGCGAGCAACACCGCGCTCCGCCCGCTGTGCGCGGCCGCGACCCCGACGACGAGCGATGCCGTGGAGACGATTCCGTCGTTGGCGCCGAGCACTGCCGCTCGAAGCCAGCCGATGCGATGGGTGAAATGACGTTCAACGTGGCGCGCGCGAGGCATGTGGGTGAACCCCTGGCGAAAGATCGCGGTGACCGAGTCGCGGATCGTCGGGGGTTTCACCACACCTCGCGTCGGATTTCCGCACCGACTTTCCTCCTTCGCCCGACGGAATGACTGCTTCCGCGACCCGATCTTCAGTCCAGATCGACAACGGAACTACGCGCCGACCGGCGCAGAGCCCAGTCGACAGCCGAAAGAGAGAGAGCCATGACCAGAACCTATATCGCCGCCGCCGCCCTGCTCGGTGCACTTGCCGCGGTTGGCGCCGCTCAAACGACCGCCCGGGTTCCGGTATCGGCGGACAGCAAGCTCTGGATCGAAGGCACGTCGAACCTGCACGGCTGGAGCTGCAAGGCAGAGAAGTTCGACGCGACCATCGAGTTGGACGCCGCCGCCATCGCCGAGCTGGCGACCGCGACGCCCAAAGTGCTGAAGCGGGTCGAGGTGAAGGTGCCCGTCAAGTCGCTCAAGTGCGGTCATGGCGGGATGGACGACAATCTGTACAAGGCGCTCAAGGCCGACGACACGCCGGAGATCAGCTACATCCTGGCGACGTTCGACGCGGCGCCTGGCGAGGCCAGACGCATTCACGCTGAAGACCGTCGGCACGCTGACCATCGCGGGCAAGGAGAACAAGCTCGACGATGGACGTCGTCGCGACGCGGCTGCCGGACGGCACCGTGAAGGCGACGGGCATGGTGCCGATCAAGATGACGGACTACGGGATCAAGCCGCCGACGGCGATGTTCGGCACGCTCAGGACGGGCGACGAAGTGAAGGTCAACTTCGACCTGACGGTTGGCGCCAAAGCGATCGCGGCCGCGCTCAACGACAAGGTCGTGAACGACAAATAGCCGTACTGGCAGTCGTTCAGCGGCCGCATCGCTCGCCACGAGAGAGGGACGCAGCTCACACAGATGTGTCCCTCTCCGCACGTGTAGGGGATTCTCCTTCAAAAGTCCGACGCTTGCCCGACAGAGCGCGAACGCGCGTGAGCCCGACATTCCCGTCACACCTCACACTTGTCCTCAATCGAACCATGTCCAACAGTCGCTTCCTCGACCTGCTCGACCGCACGACGTCCCGACGGCGCTTTCTCCGAGAGGGCGGGCTGGCCGCGCTCTTCGCCGGCGCCGCGACCGCGTGCAAGCAGGAACCCTCGAAAGCCCCGGCCGGCGCGCAGGCTTCCCCGACGACCTCCGGCCAGACCGGCGGCACGATGGGCCCGAACGACACGTCCTCTGGCGCCGCCGCGCTCGCCGCCGCGCAATCGATGGACGCGATGCACGAGAAGGGCATCAAGGCCTTTCCGGCGAAGACCGCCGGCGTAGGGAATCAGCTGATGCAGCCGCGCGATCGAGAACGGCGTCAAGGTCTTCGAGCTCACCGCGAAGAAGATCCAGTGGGAAACGGAGCCGGGCCACATCGTCGAGGCGTGGGCGTACAACGAGCAGGTACCCGGGCCGCAGATCCGCGTCACGGAGGGCGATCGCGTGCGCGTCATCCTGCACAACCAGCTGCCCGAGTCGACGGCGATCCACTTTCACGGACTCGAGCTGCCCAACGACCATGGACGGCGTGCCGTTCATCACGCAGCCGCCGGTCAAGCCGGGACAGTCGTTCACGTACGAGTTCACGGTGCCGAACGCCGGCTCGCACATGTACCACTCGCACCACAACTCGACGAAGCAGGTCGGCCTCGGCCTGCTCGGCGCGTTCATCGTCGAGCCGAAGGAGAAGACCAGCGCGACGACACGCGCCGACGTCGACCAGGTGATGATCCTCAACGACGGCGCCCACGGCTACACGTTCAACGGCAAGAGCTTTCCGGCGACGCAGCCGATCGTGGCCAAGCTCGGGCAGAAGGTGCGCATCCGCTTCATGAACGAAGGGATGATGATCCACCCGATGCACCTGCACGGCATGCACATGACCGTGATCGCCAAGGACGGCTGGCCGGTCGCCGGCGCCGTGGAAGTGCGACACGCTGAACGTCGCGCCGGGCGAGCGGTGGGACGTGATCGTCAATGCAACAATCCCGGCACGTGGGCGTTCCACTGCCACATCCTGCCGCACGCCGAGTCGGAGCACGGAATGTTCGGCATGGTGACCGCGTTGGTCGTCCAGGCGTGACATCGCTCGAGGCCCGGCGAGGAATTCGACTCGCCGCGCTGCGAGTGCCGCTCGTCGCGAAGCTCGTCGGCGCGAACCTCCTCGTCGTCGGCCTGCTGACGGCCGTGTGGCTCATCGCCGGCGGACCGTTCAACGGCGTCGTCATTCTCGTGATCTGCGCGGTCGTCGGCGTTCACCTGGGTCTCGTGCTGATCGCGCTGCGGCCCATTCGCGATCTCGAGAGCGTCGCCACGCACGTCTGGCACGGCGACTACGGCGCCCGCGTGGAGCGGTCCGCGGTCGCCGACGATGAGGTGCTCCGCGTCGGGTCGATGTTCAACATCTTGCTCGACGGACTCGCCGCGGATCGCGCGCAGATGCGTGCGCTTGCCGCCGACGTCATCGCCGCTGGAGATCGCGAACGCTCGGCGCTCGCGCGTGAGTTGCACGATTCGATGGCTCAGCAGCTCGCGGCGGTCATGCTCCAACTCTCGGCCGCGGCCCGGGACGCGACCGATCCGCTCGTCGCCGAGCGCCTGCGTCACGCGCGCGACTCGACCGAGTATGCGCTTCGAGGAGGCTCGAACGCTGTCGCACGCGCTGCACCCGGGCGTGCTCGACGACCTCGGCCTCGAGGCGGCACTTCGCAAGCTGGCCCGCGACTCGTCCAACGGAAACGGCATCGACATCGACGTGCACTTCAGCACTCGCGCGGCCCGCCTGCCTCGCGACGCGGAAGGCGTGTTGTACCGCGTCGCTCAGGAGGCGGTTCGCAACGCCACGACTCATTCGTCCGCGCGACGAATACGATTGTCGGTCCAGCAGACGGATGAGGAGGCCACGCTCAGGTGCACGACGACGGCGTAGGATTCGATCTCGCGGAGGCCGAGGCCGCGATTGGGGATGGGCCTCACGTCGATGCAGGAGCGCGTCGCCCTGCTCGATGGGCGCCTCGAGATCAACACCGCGAAGGGAAGCGGGACGACCGTCTCGGCGACCGTCCCACTGGACGCCGCTCCCAAGCTCATTCCATTCTAAGACGACGATGACGAGCGATCTCATTCGAGTGCTTCTCGCCGACGACCACGTGGTCGTGCGCGCCGGACTGCGCGCCGTGCTTGGGCGCGGCGAAGGACATCGAGGTCATCGGCGAAGCGCACAACGGCCGTGAGGCCGTCACGATGGCCGAGCGGTTTCAAGCCCGACGTCGTCGTCATGGATCTCGACATGCCCGACATCGACGGCGTCACCGCGCTTGAAGGAGATCGTGGCCAAAGGGCTCGCGGCGCGCGTGCTCGTGCTGACGATGCACGCCGAGGAGGACTATCTCGTTCCGCTCATGGAGGCCGGCGCCGCCGGCTATCTGGTGAAGAGCGCCGCCGATCGCGAGCTGGTCGACGCGGTCCGCGCGGTTGCGCACGGCGACGTGTATGTCGGTCCCGGCGCGGCGCGGGTGCTCGCGAAGAATCTCACGAAGAAGGATCCGGCCGCCGACCGAGCGCGCACGCTTCGAGAAGCTCACGCAACGCGAGCGGGACGTGCTGAAATACGTCGCTCAGGGCTATTCCGCGCCGGAGATCGGCGAGAGACTGTTCATCAGCCCCAAGACGGTCGACACGTACAAGCAGCGGATCCAGGAAAAGCTCGGGATCGGCCATCGGTCGGATTACGTTCAGCTGGCGCTGCAAGCTTGGGGCTTCTTTCGGAGAGCTGAACGCCTGCTGATCCCATGGCTGGTTGCCGGGCTCGCCGTGACGCTTCTCGTCGCGCAGCAGGTGTTACGTGCGATCGCGGCTCCGAGCGCAGGAGCGAACCGTGCAGGCGGAGCTGCGCGCCTCGGAGGCGAAGTTCTCGGGCATCCTCGCCATCGCCGCCGACGCGATCATCACGGTCGATCACGGCGCAGCGGATCGTTCACTTCAACCGCGGCGCCGAAGAGATCTTCGGGTACAAGGCGAGCGACGCGATCGGACGCCACCTCGCCATTCTGCTGCCGCCGCGGTTTCGCGCCGGTCACGACGCGCACATGGAATCGTTCGCGCAGTCGCCGGTGACGGCGCGACGGATGGGCGAGCGCCGCGAGATCTTCGGGCTCCGTGCCGACGGCACGGAGTTTCCCGCGGAAGCATCGATCTCGAAGCTCGTCACTCCGGACGGAATCTTGTTCACCGTCGTGCTGCGCGACATCACCGTCCAGAAGCGCGCCGAGGAGGACGAGCGGTTTCTCGCGGCGCGTCGGGCGAGCTGTCGCAGACGCTCGCCGTCGACGCGACTGAGCGCGCCATCGTCGATCTGCCGATTCCCCGGCTCGCCGATGCGGCGCTGCTCGACCTCGTCGCCGCAGAGGTCCGGGCGGACGGTTTCACGCGCGTCGCCAGCACGCGGCAGCGGGCCGAGCTGACTCCGGCGCTCGACGCGCTGGCGACGCATCGCCTCACGCCAGACTCTCCGTCCCCGATCGTCGACGTCATTCGCCGCGGACGAGCCGGAGCTCGTCGAGACGATCGACGACGACTGGCTCGAGAGCAGCGCCGATCCCGAATCCGCTCCGCATTGGCGAGCGATCGGCGCCACCTCGATCCTCATGCTTCCACTCGTCGCCGGCGAGACGCGCGGCGCGCTCACGCTCATTCGCGCCGGGACCGCGGGCCCATTCGACCCGCAGCAGCGCGCGCTAGGCGAGAAGTTCGCCCACGTGCGGCGACCGCGCTGCAGAACGCCCAGCTCTACGACGCCGCCCGTCACGCGAATCAGGCGCGTGACGAGGTGCTGGGCGTCGTGTCGCACGATCTGCGGAATCCGATCAGCGCGATCTCGATGTGCGCGCGGGTGCTGGAGGAGAGCCCGCCGGCGGACGACGCGGATCGACGCGAGCTGCTCGCCACGATCAGGGAATCGACCGAGTGGATGAATCACCTGATCGAGGATCTGCTCGACGTGTCGAACATCGAGCGGGGCCGATTGTCGCTCGAGGTGCGGCCCGAGGAGCCGTCGCAGATCGCGCTGCAAGCGCTGCACATGTTCGAGGTCGAGGCCCAAGCGAACGGGATCGCGCTCGAGGCGCGGCTTCCGACCAACATGCCGCTCGTCGTCGCCGATCGGACGCGGGTCGTGCAGGTGCTGAGCAACCTGCTGCGCAACGCGATCAAGTTCACGCCGCGCGACGGGCGAATCGAGATCTGCGCCGAGCCGCGCGAGCGAGCGGTCGTCTTCTCGGTGACCGACACGGGTCCTGGAATCAGCGTCGAGAAACAGGCTCGCGTGTTCGACCGCTACTGGCAGTCATCCGCCGGCGCGCGCCAACGCGGCGCCGGGCTGGGACTCTCGATCGCGAAGGGAATCGTCGAGGCACACGGCGGCCGGATCTGGGTGCGGAGTGTGCCAGGGGAGGGGAGCGAGTTTGCTTTCACCATACCGCAAGCCGAACCGCGAGGCGGGCGGCGGGAGGAACGATGAGTGCCACGCGCAAGCCGGCGACCTTTTTCGAGCTGACCCGCGACGAAGCGGTCACGCTGCTCACGCAGAATCACGTCGGGCGCCTCGCCTTCAGCTTCCACGATCGCGTCGACATCGAACCGATCTCCTACGTCTATTCCGGCGACTGGCTGTATGCGCGCACCTCCCCCGGAACCAAGCTCACGATCGTACAGCACCATCCATGGGTGGCGTTCGAGGTCGATGAGATCCGCAGCCGCGTCGACTGGCGAAGCGTCGTCGTGCACGGGACGATCTATTTCATCGACCCGAGCCGCGAGTCCGATCGAAAGGACTACGACGCCGCCGTAAAGATCCTTCGCTCGGCCGACGCCGATGCGCTGACGTCGGCCGACGCGACGCCGCAGCGCGATCTGCTCTTTCGCATCCACGCGGACGAGATCGTCGGAAGGGGTGCGAAGCCGTAGGACTGTCCACGGGCCCACCGGTCCACCCACTCTTTCCGGAAAACCCCGACACGGTCGCGGGCAAGCGCTGACGGTTCGGCGGCTCCCGCGTCGGCACCATTCCTCCGACGACCGACGACGAATACTCGTCGCGGCGTGACCGAGGAGGACTTATGGATTCGCTCAAGATGCCGTCGGCGTCGCCGGAGATCGGAGTGCGTGCCAGCCTTGCCGCGCCGATCATCATCGCCACTGACGGACGGGACCAGTCGGATGGGGCGCTCGCGATGGGCCGGCTGCTCGCCGAGTCCAGCGACGCGGTCCGGTTGGTGACGGTGCTGAGAACGCTGCCCATGGTGCCGGACGTCCCGATGCAGATCCCCATGGACGTCGAAAACGAGCGGCGCGCCGACACGAGGTGCGAAGTGCTCGCGCAAGCGAATCGCGTGTGGGGGGAAGGCGAGTGGGAGGCAGCGGCCGATGTCGAGCTCCACGAGGGAGATCCGGCGACGGTGATCGCCCGGATGGCGCATCGGGCCGGCGCGTCGATGATCGTCGCCGGACTCGGACGACACCGCGTGACCGACCGCATTTTCGGCGACGAGACGGCGCTGCGCCTGATTCGCTCGGCCGACGTACCGGTCTATGCGACGGCGGCTGGAACGACCCGCGCGCCGCGTCGCATCGTGGTCGCGATGGACTTCAGCGAATCCAGCCTCCGGGCCGCCCGGCTCTCGCTCGCCGTCGCCGGGAGCGGTGCGACCATCTACCTGGCGCACGTCGCGCCTCGCGACAGCTCGTGGGCCGACTTGAAGGGCTGGGGGACGACGTACAAGGTGAGCGTCGCCGACGCCCTCCAACGGACGCGCGAGCAGTTGCGCATTCCCGAGGGCACGATCGTGCAGAACGTGGTGCTCCAAGGCGACGCTGCCACCGAGTTGCTGGCGTTCGCGGCCGGCGTCAACGCCGACCTGATCGCGACCGGAAGCCACGGCCATGGGTTCGTCGCGCGCATGCTCGTGGGCAGCGTGACGACACGACTGGTTCGGTGCTCGACGTGCAGCGTGCTCACCGTTCCGCACGCCGCCGTGATGACGCAGGTGGGCATTCCTGTCGAGGCTCCTGTCGTGCGAGCCGTGCCGCACGGGGATTGGGGCGTGCAACTCGACGCCTTCTCCCGTCGCAACGTCGGCCGCCGCGGGACACTCGAGGTTGACGATCCGGAGATCGGCGCGCAGGCCCAGGAGTTCGACTATCCGCTGCGCGGAGCGACCTACGACTCGCACGATCAGCGAGTCACCCTGATGTTCGGCGAGTTGGCCTGGGGCGCGCCGCATCTCACGCGCGGCATCAGCGGCGCGTCGGGCGTGGACATCATGCAGGACGAACGAGGGCGCGACCTCGCGCTTCGCGTCGCCCACGGCGCTGGTCAGACGCTGTTGACGTTCACTTCGTAGGCGCGGTGGGCGTCGGGACATGCGGCGGTTCGCGACGGTCGGCGCGGCCGTCGCATGCTCCCGTTTTCGGGTGGCCGGGTCGACCGGTAGACCGCCTGTACGAAGCCCCGCGGCCCCCTCAGGGAATCCCCCACAAAAAAAACAAGCATCCCACCACGCGAGCCGCCGTGTTCCCGGACGGATCACGACGACGGCGACCGGTAGCTTCGGGCCGGGTTCAGCAACACCCGCCCGTTCTTGCACTCAGCCCGTACGAAGCTCACCGACCGGAGGATGATTCTATGAAAACCCACACGACGCTCGGCCTCACGGCCCTGCTGCTGACGGCCATCGCAGGAAGTGGATCGGCTCAGCAACCCACCAACGGGAGCGGGAAGGACACCGCCGCCGCCACGACCAAGGCGGCCCCCGATTCCGGCAAGAAGACAATCCCAACGCCGATCAGTCTCTTCCGCCCCGCGGAGATCAACCACATCCGCCCGGCCGACATGCGCGGCGTGAACGTGTTCGAATCGCCGAAAGAAGACGAGGTGCCGTACAGGGGCTTCGTCCTCTCCTTCGGCGGCGCCTTCACGCAGGAATTCCAGGGCCTGTCCCACGAAAACAGTGCGGCCCCGGTCGTGGTCAGCGGGGTGAATCAGCAACCAGCTCATGACCATCGGGCACGGCTTCAACAACGCCGTCGCCAACCTGAACGTGAACGTCCAGCTCGCCCCAGGCATCCGCGTCGCGATGACGTCCTACCTCTCGGCCCGGCACCATCAGGAGTCGTGGGTCAAGGACGGCTACGTCCTGATGGACGAGTCGCCGATCGACAACGCGCTGCTCAAGGACATCATGAAGTACGCGACGCGTGAAGGTCGGCCACTTCGAGATCAACTACGGCGATTCGCACTTCCGCCGCAGCGACAACGGCAACTCGATGTTCAACCCGTTCGTCGGCAACTACGTGCTCGACGCGTTCACGACCGAAATCGGCGCCGAAGTCTACGCGCGCTCCGACGGGTTGATCGCGATGCTGGCCGCGACCGGCGGCGAAGTCCACGGCCAGGTGACCGCTCCGACGGCGCGTTCCCTGAGCACGATCGGCAAGTTGGGCTTCGACCAACGCTTCGGCGATCAGCTCCGCGTCCGCCTGACCGGGTCGTTCTACGCGAACAACAAGGCCGCGAGCAACACGCTATACACCGGCGATCGCGGCGGCTCGCCTTACTATGACGTGCTCGAGAACACCGCGTCGACGGAAACGGCCAACGCGTGGTCGGGCGAGGTCCACCCGGGCTTCTCGAACAAGGTCAACGCCGAAGTGGTGAATCCGTTCATCAAGGTCGGCGGCGCCGAATTCTTCGGGAACTTCGAGACCGCCACCGGCGGATGCGTTCACCGAACCGAGGCTGCGCACGCTGCACCAGAACGTCTACGAGGCCCTGTACCGCTTTGCCGCCGATCGCTTCTACCTCGGCGGACGGTACAACACGCTGACCGGCGAGATGATCTCGAAGACCTACTCGGATCAGAAGATCAACCGGTATGCAGCTCGGCGGCGGCTGGTTCGTGACGCCGAACGTGCTCGGGAAGCTGGAGTGGGTGAATCAGAAGTACCTGGACTTCCCGACGAGCGACATTCGCTACGGCGGTCAGTTCAAGGGCTTCATGGTCACCGGCACGATCGGCTTCTAGGGAGGCAGCAACGGCTGGCGTCCGATGTGGGACGCCGGCCGGTTCGCATGGAGGGCAGCGCCCCGCTCGCTTCGGCCGGGGCGCTCGCCGCATCAAACGCCATGAAGCTGGGAGGTGTTCACAATGAAAGCCACTTTCCCTAGCTCAGCGACGACGATCTTCCTGCTCTTCTTTGGCGTCGCGCTCATCGATGCGCTCACCGGCGGGAGCGTCTTCGGGATTCTCTTCTGGCTGGCCGTCGGCGCCGTGTTCGTCTCCGCCGATTTGCGTCGGGTCAGGCGGCTTCGCGAGAGCCGCTGACAGCGCGCTCCTCACGCGTCAGTCGTCAGCCGCCGTCGCAGTCACGGTAGCGTGGCCGTCCGCGCCGTATTCGACGTGGACGCGCCACGGCTGGCAGCAGACCTGGCAGTCCTCGACGTAGTCCTGCCGATCTCCGCCGCCAGGATCGAGCGCGATGACGATCGTCTCGCCGCAGTAGGGACACGTGACCTCGCCTTCCACGTCGGCGGTGCCGTCGCCGAGTGGGAAGTCACGCTCGAGGTCGAAGTCGTCGGGCTCTGGATCAAACGCAAACTGCATATCGAAACGTAGCCGCATGCCAACGCCGTTCGCCGTACCGGTCCACCGGTCCACCGGGCCTCACGAGACGTAAACGATCTCGCCCTCCTCGTCGATCCCCATCTCGACCTCCATGCCGCACACGCCGCACACCTTGTTCGCGATCCACCGAACCGAGGCGAGCTCGCCGGTCTGCGGCGGCGCCGGCTTCACCTTGAGTTTCTTGTAACTGTACTCACCACAGTTCTCACACGCGTGGCCCTTCGCGATGCGCTCGGCGCGGTCCTGCGTGATCCCGGGCAACGATCACCGCCCGTCGGTCTTGGGAGGAATCGCCGGCGCGCTTCCGAGAGCGCCCGACGATCGCGGAGGCGCCGCCGGCTCGGTCGCGTTCGCCTGGCGCATGATGAGCTCGCGAATTCCGCCGAGGGCGCCCATCACTCCCGCCGCTTCGGCGGGCAGGAAAATCGTCGTGCCTTTGCCCTGGGTGACAAGCGGCAGCGCCTCCAGATACTTCAGGCCGAGCATGTACATCGCCGCTTCGCCCGAGGGCAATGACGTGGAAATTTTCTGGATGGCTTGCGCCTCGGCGTCGGCCATCGCGAGCCGCGCCGTGGCGAGCCCCTTGGCCCGGAGCACGGCGGCTTCCATTTCACCCTGCGCCCGACTCACCTGCGACTGTTGCACGCCTTCGGCCTCGAGGATGGCGGCGCGCTTCGACGCTTCGGCGTTCGTGACCGCGGCGCGACGCTCGCGCTCGGCGCGCATCTGCAGCTCCATCGATTGCTGGATGTCGCGCGGCGGCTCGATCGCCTGCAGCTCGACGCGCGTGACGTCCACGCCCCAACCGATCGACGCTTCCTCGATCACCTCGCGCATCTTGCGGTTGATCACGTCGCGGCTGGCGAGCGTCTGGTCCAGCTCGATGTCGCCGACGATGTTGCGCAGCGTGGTGCGCGTGAGCGTCTCGAGCGCGAACGGCAGATTCTGGATCGCGTACGCGGCCTTCTGCGGATCGGCGATGCGATAGTAGAGGACGGCGTCGATGTCGATCGTGACGTTGTCCTTCGTGATGACGGGCTGGCTCGGAAAGCTGAGGACTTGTTCCCGCAGGTCGATGCGCGCGGTCGACCCCGACGTGATCCGTTTCGTTCCACTCGGGTCCGTCTCGACGAAGCGGACGTCGATCGTGCGAGGACGCTCCATGCCCGGGATGAGAATGTTGAGCCCCGAACGACCGACGCGGTCAAAACGACCCCAGCGCTCGATGACCATCACCTCAGCTTGGCCAATCACCTTCACGCATCGCGCGATCAGCGACGCCACGAAAACGACGACGATGCCTGTCGCTATCAGACCGACCATCTTCGCTCCCTATCGAGACGGACGGATAGTATCCGCCGCGGTGTGATTCGGCACGGGCACTCCTTTCGAGTGCAAACGTCGATGGAGTCCCACCGATCAAGTATACAAAACATGCCGACTGCGCGCGCGCGCGGTACATTCGCGGCGCCCGATCGGACTCGCGTCGAGGTCCACGTTTTCGATCGGACCGTTTCATGCGGTCGTGTACCGTGATTTCGCACCCGACCTCTCTCGGCCAACGGTTCAATGAAACTGATGTACCTGGCGTTGTGCGCCGCCGCACTCGCCGCCTGCTCGGACGCGAGTCCGACAGCGCCCGCACGTTCACGTCTCGCGCCCACTACCGGAATCTCGGAGCCGGGCCCGTCACCAGAAAAGTTTGATCCGCGTTCCGTAAAGGACCGCGTCGAAGAGCTCGTCGGCCGCCAGTTCGGCCGCGTCACGCTGCCCGCGGACGCGTTCTCGCAGTCGGCCGACGCGGTGCACCCGGACATCGCCTGTCCCACCGGCGGATGGAACGGCGCCGCGTGCTGGCTGATGTACACGCCGTACAAGAACTCGGATCCCTCGTGGGAGAACCCCGGGTTCCTGTTCGCGGCGAACGACACGACGTGGATGACGCCGTCGGCGATTCGGAACCCGATCATCGCCTACCCGGGCATCGGGGCCTACAACTCCGATCCCGATCACGCGTTCGATCCGGCGACCCAGCGTCTCATCCAGGTGTTCCGCGTCGTCGTCGACACGACGAACAAAATCATGCTCATGTCGACCGCGAACGCGCGCCAGTGGACGACGCCGGTGGTCGCGTTCTCGGTGCATAGCCACGACGCGGTCTCGCCGTCGCTGATCATCGAGCGCGACCGAACGGCGAAGATCTGGTATATCAGGTCGGGAGTCGCCGGCTGCAATGCGGAGACTACGACGCTCGAGCTTCGCACCGCGCATCCTGGGCTCACGGACGACTTCGAGGCGGTCCATTGGAGCGCGCCGGTCGCCACCGACCTCGCGATCCCGGGGTACGTGCCCTGGCACATCGACGTCGCCGAGCTTCCGCTCGGCGGCTACGTGGCGCTGATCGCCGCGTTCCCGCGGGGAAACAGCTGTTCGCAGAGCGACGTGTTTCTCGCTACGAGCGACGACGGGCTGGCCTGGCACACGCTCGCGTTGCCCGTGCTATGGCGCGGGATGGCCATCGCAAAGAAGCGCTCGATCACGACCTGGTATCGAGGCACGCTCCGCTACGACCCGGCGACCGATGTCCTCGACATGTGGCCGTCGGCGCTCGCGGGCCCCAACTGGACCATCTACCACCTATCCGTCCACCTCAGCGAAATCACGGATCTGATGGCGAGCGCCAAGGCGAGCGACATGCGGGCCGTCGCGGTGGCGTCGCGCGGCGTGCCGCGGCCCACGATCGCGATGCCCTAGCCCGGAACCTTCCTTTGGGTCCCTGGATTCCTCTCGCGGCGCCTGACTAGCAGGCGCCGCGACGACTATTCGGCCCGCCGTTCGTGCCCAGTGCTCCGGCCACGAGACGGCCAGCCATCGGAGGAGATAATAGCATGCGAATGTGGGGACTCTCGCTGGCGGCGATCGGCATCGTGGTCGTGGCTGCGTGCGGCGGTAGCGGCGGCGAAACCACGTCGACCGGCCCCGGCAACCAGCCGGGAACTGGCAACAACAACAACAATCCGAACACGGTCACGCTCGTTGACTCGAGCTTCAACCCGTCGAACATCACCATCAAGGCCGGCCAGACCGTGACCTGGCAATGGGCTTCGTGCACGGACACGACCGGCGGCTACGGTGGCTACGGCACGAACACCTGCATTACGCACCAGATCGTGTTCGACGACGGCACCGGTACGAGCTCGCCCCAGCAGAACTCGGGTACGTTCAACCGGGCGTTCGCCGCGACCGGCACGGTCAAATATCACTGCGCCATCCACGGCGCCTACATGTCGGGGCAGGTCGTCGTTCAGTAGCGGCGTTCGTCCCGGCAATCGGCCGGGTTGCATCGTCTACGTCTCGCGCGAATGCTCGCCCCTCCAGGGCGAGCATTCGTTTTTCGTTGGAGGATCCCTCCGGGTAGCGCGAGCGCGGGTCAACGTCTAGGCGTATTCTGCGTTTACCTTAGGTTAAGAAGGCTTTGCGGACCGGCGCTGAGTGGTCCCCGTGACGACGCCGCGCGTTCGCCGCCACGTTTGGCCACCACCTGACTCGAAAAACGCCTCTTCGGTCCCGCCCCCGAATGTCCTGTCGCGTCCCACTCGGTGTTGCATTCGTTTTATTGACCGGGCCAGTGGCCGCCGGGTTCGCTCAAGGCGCGCAGGACCAGCCGAAATTCACGACGCAGGTACTGATCGTCCCGGCCTTCCTCGGTTCCGACCGCGGAGCGGCGAGCCGCGGCGCGGACATCGTTCGGTCGCGTGTTGCCAGCGGGTTCCCCAAGAACGAGCTCCGGGTCATCTCCGGCGGCGACATGGACGATTGGTTTCGGCGCTCCGGATTCGACGAAAATCCGGCGCTGAGCGAGGGCGAGCTCAAGGAAATGGCGCGAAAGTTCCGCGCCGACGAGCGCATCACCGGCACGCTGTCGCATCAGCCGGACGGATCCGTTCGCATCG
Organism: uncultured Gemmatimonadaceae bacterium; assembly: GCA_963789315.1. GTDB lineage: Bacteria > Gemmatimonadota > Gemmatimonadetes > Gemmatimonadales > Gemmatimonadaceae > JAQBQB01. The sequence continues at coordinate 59,234 of CAWBKI010000024.1, forward strand.
AGGCGGCGTTGGCGCTCGTTCGCGACCTGCGGCTGTCCCAGCCGATCGTGGCGAACGCGCCGTCGCTTCCGCAGGCGGCGGAGGCTGTGGCGGCGGAAGCGATTGCCGCGCGCAGACAGCTATCGTCGCTTCGCCAGTGCGAGAACTCAGACCGCGCGGGAAACGCCCGCGATGCCGCGGCGGCCGCGACGACGGCGATCTCGCTCTACTCTCGCGCCGTGCCGGCGCGCGTCTGTCTGCTCAACGCGCTCTCGCACCTCCAGGTGACGGCCGACAGCGTGATTTTCGTGTCGCGGGCGACGCTCGCCGTCGCGCCCGCCAACGCCGTCGCGCTCGAGGATCTGGCGCAGGCGCTCGACTCCAAGGGACAGGCGCGCGAGGCGGCCCCTGTGTGGACGAAGCTTCTCGCCACCGATTCGATGAGCGAGACGATGATCGAGAAGGTCGTCAACGCGCTCGCCCGCGAGGGGTTTCCCAATCTCGCCGCGCCGATCATCGACCACGGCGCCGACACCCACCCCGACAACCTGCCGCTGCTGAAAGTACGCTGGCTCGTGCATCTCGCTGAAAACGATTGGAAGGGCGCGATTCAGGCCGGCGATCTGATGCTCGCGCGCGACCAGGCGGCGCAAAGCGATCCCGACTTCTACACGCGTCTCGCCATGGCGCTGCGCTCCGACGGAAAGTCGGAACGCGCGCTGGCCGTCGCCGCCAACGCCGTCGCGAAGTTCCCGGAATCCGCGTCGCTCTACGTTCTCTATTTGCAGTTGCTCAAGTCCGAGGGCGACTCGGCGCTCCAACGCGGCTTGGCCGCTTTCCCGGACAACGCCGAGGTCCACGTCTTCGCGGCGCAGACATTCAAGGGCACCGGGAACGAAGCCGCGGCGCTGACCGAGACCAGACGCGCGCTGGCCGTAAACCCGAAGCTTCCGCACGGCTACTTGCAGCTCGCGCTGCTGGAAGTCGATGCCGGTGAGACCGACAGCGCGTTCGCGGCGATCGACATGGCACTGAAAAATGGAGAGGACTCGACAACGGTCGCCCAGTTCGCGCTCGCGCGCGGCAACACGCTTTTCAAGTCGGCGGGCACGACGCAGAAGCGCGAGGACTTTCAGCGGGCGATGAAGTTCCTCGCCCTCGCTGTCCGCATCCGGCCGTCACCGGAAGCGAAGTTCCTGGTCGGCGCGTCGGCGCTGTCGATCGGCCAATCCGCCGCGACCGAAGCGGCACCGGCGAAAAGCTGTGACCTGACGAAGCTCGCCGATTCGTCGCTCACCGAAGCGGAAATCAATCTCGTTGCCGGGGGGGCGGCTGCACCGGACGCGGCGAAGCAGTATCTGGACTACGTGGCGAAATTGCGCCCGTACGTCGCCGACGAGCTCAAGTCGTTTTGCGCGCCGGCTCGCGTGGGACGCGAGACGCCCACGCAAAAGAAATAGCCGGCGCCACCGCGGCGCCGGCTATCACGAGCCGGTAGGGTCCCCGCGCGAAGCTACAACGCCGGCTGTGCCTCGGCCGCTGTCGCGTCCCTCGCCAGATCTCGTTCGCGCCGCGCCGTGCGCAGCATGTTCGTCCCCGTGTAGATGACGACGACGACGACCAGCCACTTGAGGACCGTGAGCGGCAGGTTCGTCACGAGGAACGCGGCGATCAGAACGGCCGGAATACCCGCCAGCGTCATCGACATGATGGAAGGCGCGTGATAGGCGTTCGATCGCATGAAGCGGACGTTCGCGAACGGCATCAGGAACGCACACGAGCCCATCATGATCGGAAAGGCCGTCGTCTCCGTCATGCCGAGCATTCCCACGAGGATCAGGCACGGCGCGTAAAGCCCGATGCCGAGCGTCATGAGCGCGCCGAGGACGAAGTTGCCCGCCACACCAATGGCCAGCTTTGCGCCCGTCAGGCTCAGAACTGCTCCGCCCGTTGGCGCCTCGCCGGTCTGCCGGATGATCATGATGATCGCGAAGCCGAGCAGTGCGAGGCCCATCCCGATCTGCACCTTCCGCCGATTCCACTGACTCACCACGCCCGCGCCAAGCCACGCGCCGAGGACCGCCGCCACGATCATGAGGATGAGCGTCGTGCTGTCGACCGGAACGAGCTTGGTGTAGATGTACGCCTGGATAACGGTCGGGATCACGTACCCGACGTTCAATGTGCCGGGGATGCGCTCGTCGGGAATCAGCTTCCACTGGCGCACCATCGACGTCGTCGTGGCGTAGGAGCCGATGCCGAGGGTGTCGAAGAAGTTCGCAATGAAGCTGATGACCGACATGCCAAGCGTCGGCCGAATCGCGTCTCCCGCCGCGGCTCGCTGGCGCAATGAGCGAACGAGCATCACCAGATAGCCGAGGGTGACGATCGCGAGGGCCACGAACAGCGCGTCACGCGCCATCATCGATCCGGCGGCGGGGACGGGGGCTGGGGCAGAGGCGGTTTGCACCATGGGATTCGCGGTGAAGGGGAGGTTGTGCATCGCGAAGGCCTTCGTTCATCCGCTTGCGACGGCCTGTGCGTGGGGATATTGTATCCGCTCCCACTTTTGTCGCATTGGAGTTTGCATGACCCTTCGGACTGTACCTGACGTTAATCCCGCGCACCGCTATGCGCCATCTGCCGCGCGGGTGTCCACCCCCATTCGGCGACAAACCGTCGCCAGCATGACGGTCGAAGCCCTTCGTGAACGAATTCTTCGCGGCGACTTTCCGGACGGCGAGCCCCTTCGCCAGGACGCCCTCGCCGACGAACTCGGAGTGAGCCGCATCCCCGTCCGCGAAGCCCTGCGCCAACTCGAAGCCGAGGGGCTCGTCAGCTTCAGCCCGCACCGCGGCGCCGTCGTCTCCACGCTCTCGCTCGACGAGATCGACGAGCTGTTCGAGCTGCGTGCCGACATCGAAGGCGATCTGCTGCGCCGTGCCATTCCCCTCATGACCGACGAGCAGTTCGACCGTGCCGTCGAAGTGCTGGATGCGTTCGAAGACGCGCTCGCCAAAGGCGAAGCGTCGCGGTGGGGTCCGCTCAACTGGCACTTCCACGCCGCGCTCTACGCGCCGGCGAAGCGCAACTTCACCATGGGTGTGCTTCAGAAGCTGCATCAGCACAGCGATCGGTATTTCCGCATGCAGGTGTTGCTGGCCGGCGGCGGAAACACCGCGAGCCAGGAGCACCGCGCCATCGCCGCGGCGGTGCGCAAGGGCGACGTGAAAACCGCGACGCACCTGATGCGGTCGCACATCCTCGGCGCCGGACAGTCGCTTCTCGGACTACTCCACGCGCAGCGCAACGGCTCGGCCACCACCGCGTCGGTACCGGTCGTCGCCAACGCAGACCGGTGACCGCTCCAGCCAAGCTCCGCCACTTCATCGGCGGGGAGTGGCGCGCGAGCGACTCTGACCGCTGGATCGCCGACGTCAATCCCTCGAACGCCGAGGATGTCGTCGCGCAAGTTCCGGCCGGTACCAGTGACGACGTCGACCTTGCCGTGGGCTCGGCCGCGTCGTCGCTGGTCGCGTGGCGGGCGCTGACAGGCCCGGCGCGCGCCGAGTTGCTCTACAAATGGGCCGACGCGATCGGCTCGCGCGCCGACGAGCTTGCGCAACTCGTCACGCGCGAAGTCGGCAAACCGATCGGCGAGTCTCGAGGCGAAGTCGGACGGTGCGTGACTCTCCTCCGCTACTACGCGGGCGACGCCGTGCGCGCCGTCGGCGAAGTCATTCCGGCGCAAACCGCCGGCTCGCTGCAGTTCACGCTGCGACGCCCGCTCGGCGTCGTCGCGCTCATCACGCCGTGGAACTTCCCGGTCGCGATTCCACTGTGGAAGGCGGCGCCTGCGTTGGCGTTCGGCAACACTGTCGTGCTCAAGCCTGCCGAGTCGTCGTCGCAGTCGGCTGTCATCCTCGCCGAGTGTGCCGCGACCGCGGGAATTCCGAAGGGCGTGTTCAACGTCTTGCTCGGCGCGGGCGACGTCGTGGGCACGCGATTGATCGACGCCGCCGACGTGCAGGCGGTGAGCTTCACGGGCTCCGGAAAGATCGGCGCTACGGTCGCCGCCGCCGCCGCGCGACGGAACATCCGATATCAGACGGAAATGGGCGGGAAGAACGTCGCCATCGTGATGCCCGACGCGGATCTCGATCTCGCCGCTTCGCTCACCGCCGCCGGCGCGATGCGCTACGCCGGCCAGAAGTGCACGGCGACCAGCCGCGTCGTCGTCGCGCGCGAAGTAGAGGGCGACTTCCTCGACCGCCTGCGCAGCCGCATCGCCGCGCTCCCGCTCGGCCCTGTGACGGATCCGGCGTCGGCCATCGGTCCCGTGATCAGCGCGGCGTCTCGCGATTCGATTCGACGAGTGCTCGACGCATCGAACGCCGAGCGCGTGTACGTCGGCGAGGTGCCGTCGTCGGGCGATTTCGCCAACGGCTACTTCGTCGCGCCGACCGTCGTGCGGAACGCGCCCGCCGACTCGGATCTCGCGAGGCGAGAGCTGTTCGGTCCGGTGCTCGCGAGCTTCGCGGCCGATGACCTCGACCACGCGATCGCGCTCGCCAACGACACTGTCTACGGACTCAGCGCGTCGCTTTTCACGCGCGACCTGCGCAGCGCGCTCCGCTACGTCGATCAAATCGCCGTCGGCATGGTGCGCGTGAACGGCGACACGACGGGCGTCGATCCGCACGCACCGTTCGGCGGCATGAAGGGCTCGAGCTCGGGGAGTCGCGAACAGGGTCCGGCGGCGCGCGAGTTCTACACCGAGATCAAGACCGTTCAGCTCAATGCCTGATCGAGCGGGCGTCGACGCACTCCAGTTGCGCGTCGTCGATTCCCACACGGAAGGCGAGCCCACGCGCGTGATCGTCGACGGGTGGCCGCAGCCCGCCGGCGCCACGATGGCCGAGCGTCGCGACGACCTGCGGCGCAACGCCGACCAACTCAGGCGCGGCGTCGTTTGCGAGCCGCGCGGCCACGCGGCGATCGTCGGCGCGCTGCTCACGCCTCCCGTCACGACGGGCGCGCAAGCGGGCATCGTCTTCTTCAACAACGAGACGTACCTCGGCATGTGCGGCCACGGGCTGATCGGCGTCGTCCGCACGCTTCAGCACCTCGGACGGCTGTCGCCCGGTGTCGCGCGGTTCGACACCCCGGTGGGAACCGTGTCGGCCGAGTTGAACGACGATGGATCGGTGACGATCGAGAACGTCGCGGCGAAAGCGCACGCACTCGACGTCGCGATCGACGTGCCGGGTTGCGGCCGCGTCGTCGGCGACGTCGCGTATGGCGGGAACTGGTTCTTCATCACCCACGTGCAGGCGAAGCTCGACACGTCGAACGTCGACGAGCTGCTTCGTCTGACTCGCGCCATGCAGAGCGCGATCGATGAACAGCGTCCGGCCGGCGGCGTGCCGATCGACCACATCGAGCTGTCGGGCGCGCCGCACGACACAGAATCCGACGCGCGCAACTTCGTGCTGTGTTCCGGCGGCGAGTACGATCGTTCGCCGTGCGGCACCGGCACGTCGGCCGTGATGGCCGCGCTGCACCGGCGCGGGTCGCTCGCGTTCGAGCAGCCGTGGCGGCAGGAGAGCATCACTGGCGGACGCTTTACCGGATGGCTGACGCGCGGCGACGACGGTGAATTGATTCCGCATATTCGCGGGCGCGCGTTCATCACCGGCGATTCGACCCTTCGATTCGACCCAGCCGATCCGTTTCGATTCGGCATAGGCGGCTGATCGTGCGGGTGGGGGGCGGTGCCACCTCTGACGCGATCGTCGTCGGCGCGGGAATCGTCGGTGCCGCGTGCGCCGAGGCACTCGCGAGAGACGGCTGGCGAGTGACGATCCTCGAGGAAACGTTCGCCGCATCCGGCACGACAGCGGCGGGCATGGGGCACATCGTCGTGATGGACGACTCGCCCGAGCAGCTCGCGCTGACCGCCTACTCCGACCGGCTCTGGCGCGAGCTCGGCCTCGAGTCTGATCGGCGATCCGAAGTCGAGCGCTGCGGCACGCTCTGGATCGCCGAGGATGGGACGCAACTCGCGGCGCTCGAGGCAAAGCGCGAGGCGTATGCGGGCGCCGGCGTCGCGACGGAAGTTCTCGACGCGCGCGACCTCGAGGTCGCCGAGCCAACGCTGCGGCGCGGCCTCGCTGGGGCGCTTCGCGTCCCGGCGGATTCCGTCGTCTACCCACCCGGCGCAACACTCGAGTTGCTGCGCCGCGCGAGATCCCGGGGAGCCGTTCTGCGCGAGAGCGTGCGCGTCGTCGAGCTCGGATCGGGATTCGTGCGCACGCAGGCCGGCGAGACGATGCGAGCGGACGTCGTCGTCAACGCCGCCGGTGCGCGCGCGGCGCAGCTGACGCCGGAACTGCCGATCGTGCCGCGAAAAGGTCATCTCGCCATCACGGATCGCACGGCGCACGTCTGTCGGCACCAGCTCGTCGAGCTTGGCTATCTCACGAGCGCGCACTCGATGACGACGGAATCGGTCGCGTTCAACCTCCAGCCGCGCAGGACCGGGCAGATGTTGATCGGATCGTCGCGCGAGCTGGTCGGTTGGGACGCGTCGATCAATCGCGCCGTGTTGCGGCGCATGCTCGCGCGCGCGGTGGAGTTCGTTCCGAGTCTCGCGAACCAATCGGTGATCCGCTGCTGGACGGGATTTCGTCCCGCGACCCCCGACAAACTCCCGCTGATCGGCGCGTGGGATCCGACTCCTCGGCTGTGGATCGCCGCCGGGCACGAAGGGCTCGGGATCACCACGTCGCTTGCCACTGCCGGAATCCTCGCCGATCTCGTCGCCGGCCGAACGCCGGCGATCGACGCGGCGCCGTTCGCACCGGCGCGCGCGATCGCGCGGCTCGGTGACCAAGCCAAGGTCCCCGCGTGAGCGCCACGGTCGAGATCAACGTCAACGGTCGCACGGTCCGCGCCGACAAGGGATCGACCGTTGCGGCGGCGCTCCTCTCGCTGGGCGAGTCGGCGTTTCGCATTTCGGAAAGCGGCGAACCTCGCGCGCCTCTCTGCGGGATGGGGACGTGCTATGAGTGCCGGGTCACGATCGACGGTGTCGAACAGCAGCGCGCGTGTCTGGTCAGAGTGCGTCCCGGGATGCGAGTACTCGCCGGGGCGGAGCACCGATGATTCGCGCGACTTGCGACGTGCTCGTCATCGGCGGCGGACCCGCGGGCATCGCCGCCGCCTCGCGGGCAGCGGAACTCGGCGCGCGAACGCTCGTGGTCGACGAAGGCCTAGCGCCCGGCGGGCAGATCTGGCGTGCGACGCACGGCGGCACACAAGTCGGCGTCGGCGCGCCGATGGGTCGAGCGCCTGGCGCGGAGCGGCGCCGCGATTCGAAGCTCGACGAGCGTCGTCGACATCGATCCGGTCGACGATGGCTTTCGCGTCGTCGCCGACGCGCAGGGCGAAGTCATCTCGATCGACGCGGGCGCAGTCGTTCTCGCGACAGGCGCTCGTGAGCTCTTCCTCCCGTTTCCCGGCTGGACGCTGCCGAACGTATTCGGCGTTGGCGGCGGGCAAGCGCTCATGAAGTCCGGAATGCCCGTGCGCGGGAAAGACGTCGTCGTCGCCGGCTCGGGACCGCTCGTGCTCGCCGTGGCCGCTTCGTTCGCGTCGCATGGGGCGCGCGTGCGCGTCGTGGCCGAGCAGGCGCCGCTGCCCCGCGTCGCGCGATTCGCCGCATCGCTCTGGCGGACGCCGAGTCGCGCGGGTCAGGCGCTGGCGTTGAGAGCGAGGCTGGGCGCCGCCCCTCGCTATTTGACGGGCACGTGGATCGTGCGCGCCGATGGCGCGTCGCGCGTCGAGTCTGTGACGCTCACGGACGGACGAAACACTCGAACCATCGAGTGCGAGATCCTGTGTGCCGCTTTCGGGCTTCTTCCCAACGTGGAGCTCGCGCGTTTCGCCGGATGTGCAATTGGACCTGACGGCGTTGAGGTGGATGACGACCAGGCGACGAGCGTCCCGGGAATTTTTTGCGCGGGCGAGCCAACCGGGATCGGCGGCGTCGATCTGTCGCTCGTCGAAGGCGAGATCGCTGGAACCGCGGCGGCCGGCGGATCGCCGAGCCGCCGCCTCATCTCCACGCGCGCTGGCCTACGACGCGAGGCCGAGCGTCTTGCGGCGACCTTTGCCCTCCGGCCCGAAGCTGCGCGCTCTCGCGAAGGACGACACCATCGTCTGCCGCTGCGAGGACGTGCGGTTCGGCGAGCTCGATCGTTCGTGGACCTACCGGCAGGCGAAGCTGTACACGCGAATCGGCATGGGGACCTGCCAGGGCCGAACCTGCGCCGCCGCGCTAGAATGTCTCTGGGGTTGGCCGCGTGAGGTGCCGCGGCCGCCGATTCAAACCGCTCGCGTCGCGGCTCTCCTCGGGGCCGCGAACGACGCAAGTCTCACCTGAACACCGAACCCTGACGGAGCTCGCGACAATGGAGCAGCGCGATTGGCAAGGCGTATTTCCCGCGATCACGACGCCGTTCGGCGCCGGATTGGCCGTCGATCATCCGCGGCTCGGCAAGCACGTGCGCTGGCTGACCGACTCGGGCTGCCGCGGCATCGTCGCGCTCGGGTCGCTCGGCGAAGCAGCGACGCTTCGCTTCGAAGAGAAGGTGAGCATTCTCGAAACGTGCCGCAAAGCGCTCGGCGCCGACGTGCCGCTGGTGGCGGGAATCGCCGGGCTGGCGACGGCGGAGTGCGTCGCGCTCGCCGAGCGCGCCGCGGCCGTTGGGTGCGACGGGCTGATGGTGCTGCCGCCGTACGTGTATCGCGGCGACTGGCGAGAGACGAAGGCGCACTACGACGCGATCATCGGCGCGACGAAGCTCTCGTGCATGCTCTACAACAATCCGATCGCCTACGGCACGGACGTCTCGCCGGCGCAGATGATCGAGCTGTCGGCGCACGCGAATCTGCACGCGGTGAAGGAATCGAGCGGCGACGTGCGGCGTGTCACCGCGATCCACGAAACGCTCGGCGATCGGCTCGTCATCTTCGCCGGGATGGACGACGCGATTCTCGAATCGATTCCGATGGGCGCGAGCGGCTGGGTCGCCGGGCTCGTCAACGCGCTTCCGATCGAGTCGGTGCGCGTCTTCGAGCTCGCGCGCGAGGGCCGCTTCGACGAGGCGCGCGCACTGTACGAGTGGTTCCTGCCACTGCTGCGCCTCGACACGGTTCCGAAATTCGTTCAGCTCATCAAGCTCGTTCAGACCGAGGTGGGGCAGGGGAACGCCGCTGTGCGTCCGCCGCGCCTCGAGCTCGTCGGAGCCGAGTTGGCCGAAGTGACGGCGCTCATTCGCGAGCGCCTGGCCTGCCGGCCGAAGGTTGACGCGCCGCGCCGGCAGCAAGGCGGTGCGCTCGCCTCCAGCGGCGTCGCGTGAGTGGACGCGGAAACTACGCGCGGATCTACGCCGTCGTCCGCCGAGTTCCGAAGGGCAGAGTAACGACCTACGGGAATGTCGCGCGCATCGCCGGGCTGCCGGGGCATGCGCGCCAGGTGGGGTACGCGCTCTCCGCGCTGCCGAAGGGAACGAGCGTGCCTTGGCATCGTGTCATCAACGCGCAGGGGAAGCTCAGCCTCGAGCGCGACGGGAGAAGCTCCGGAACGACGCAGCGAATCCTTCTCGTGGGTGAAGGAGTGACGGTGAACGCGGGCGGTCGCGTGTCGCTCGCGCGGTTCGGCTGGCGCATCGCGAAGCCGGCCTGATGCACGCGCCGTCGACGGACGGCGACGCATCGCGGGGACGGGCTTTCGTCCACGTTCGCGGACGGCTGCCGGTGCGACGCGGATCACGCGGGTATCGCTAACCCGTTCGCCGCGAACGACTTCGAGGTGCGCGCGCCGAGTGGAATCGCGTGGTCTCGCCCATGCCTTCCAAGGGCGCGCAGCGATCTCTCACATCAAACCTCGAGTCCTATGCGCAGCATTCGCAGCCTTGTCGTCGCGGCATCGGTGGTGGCCGCGGGAACGCTTGGCGCCCAGACCTCGGAGTCGGGCACCACGTTGAAGGTGACGCCATACGCCGGCTACATGTTTTTCGGCGACTATCTGAAGGGCCCCGTCGGAACGAGCCTGACGAACGCGCCCGCCCTCATGTACGGAACTCAGTTCAACCTTCCGCTCTCGCCGAACGTTTCGCTCGTCGGAAACCTCGGCTACACGTCGTCGGACATTCAAGTCGGCGTGCCGTTCTTCGGCGGGGTGGGCACGGGAATGCACAGCACGATATACATGTACGACGCCGGCCTCGAGTACGACTTCCGTTCCTCGAAGAGCGGCTCCATTCCGTTCACGCCGTTCGTCACGGGCGGAGTGGGCGCGATGCACTACAACATCGACGGTGACTTCCTTTCCACGCAGGCGACGAACCTCGCCGGCAACGTTGGCGCCGGCGCCGACTTCGTCGTGGGACGCGGCGTCGCGCTGCGCGTGATGGCCAAGGACTACATCGGCCAGTTCAACTTCCAGGACGCGACCGGGTTCAGCGGTTTCAGCGGACAGACGGCGAACAACTTCGCGTTGACCGCCGGGTTGAAGTTCGACTTCTGATCGGCGGCGGGCGCCTGGCGCCGGGCGAGAAAAATTCGACGCAGATGCCGCAGACTTGAACGACAATGCCGCAGATGAACGAACAAAGGTTCATCTGCGGCATTGCTGTTTTCAATCGGCGTCATCTGCGTCGAGTTTTCTCCCCCGGCACCGAAAACGGCGTGGCGAGAGGGTTTCGCGCCTGGCCGCCCGCGCCCCGTTATTTTCGTCGCATGACTCGTGGGGCACCGGCAGCGGCAGGCGCATCCCGCGTCGTGCGCGATTTCCTCGCGGGCGCGATCGATTATGCCGGATTGTTTCCGCCGGCTGCGCTCGACATGCGAACGGCGGTTCGCAACTACGCCTCGTACCGCGCGGGCGACGACGCCTCTCTGCTCGGCCGATTCGTGGCGCCGGCGGCGCGATTAAGTGAGCTCGCGGAAGAGCTCGCGTCGCTCGACGGGGCCGAGATGAGGGTTAGCGCCGTGCTTGGCGCGAGCCTCTCGGCCGACATCCAGTCGGTGATCGCGTTCAACGCGCGCGTCGCGCGAGCCGCCGTCGATTCCGTCGAAGCGAAGGCGGACAGACCAGGCACGATCTACGAAATAGCGTCGGGCGGGGGCGGGTCTGCGAAGCTCGAAGTGTTCGTCGAGCTTCCACTCGATGGCGAGCTCGAGTCGCTCGTCGATGCCGCGCGCGCCGTCGGCGCTCGAGCAAAAATCCGGACGGGAGGCGTCACCACCGAAGCGTTCCCGAGCGCGCGTTCGGTCGTGCGCTTCATGCGCGCCTGTCTCGACGCCGGCGTTCCATTCAAGGCCACGGCAGGACTACACCATCCGGTCACGGGAACGTACGCGCTCACGTACGCCCCCGACTCGCCGCGCGGGACGATGTTCGGATTCCTCAACGTCTTTCTCGCCGCGGCATTTCTGGCGGCCGGGATGTCCGACGACGACGCCGCTCGTTTGCTCGACGATCGCGACGGGTCGGCGTTCGTTTTCGGGGAACAGGGCGTCGAGTGGCGCGGCCGTCGCGTCGACGCCGCCCAGCTGGCGGCGACCCACGCGCGCGTGTTCGGGTCGTTTGGCTCGTGCTCGTTCCGTGAACCGGTCGACGATCTGCGGTCGATGGCCCTGCTTTCGTGAGCGATCTCGACCGAACGCACGATCCCGCGGTCGCATCGTGGGTCCCCTCGGCCAACGATCAGCGCACCGATTTTCCAATTCAGAATCTTCCTGTCGGCGTCTTTTGTCGTCGCGGAGAAACGTCGCGGCCGGCACGCATCGGCGTCGCGATCGGCGACGAGATTCTCGACCTCACCGCCTGCGCGAGCGACGGTTTGCTCCTGTCGCTCGACGACGACCTGGTCGCGCGCCTCGGCGACGCGACGCTGAATCGCGTGATGGAGCGCGGCCGCGAGGGCGCACGCGCGCTGCGACTCGCCGTCAGCGATCTGCTGCGACGCGACGGGAACGAGCCGTCGCGTCGCGCGGCCGTCGAACGCTGGCTCCTCTCCGCGCGCGACGCCGAGATGCTGCTGCCCGCCGCGATCGGCGACTACTCCGATTTCTACGCATCGATCGAACACGCGACAAACGTCGGTTCGATGTTCCGCCCGGAGAATCCGCTGCTGCCGAATTACAAGTGGGTGCCGATCGGCTATCACGGCCGCGCGTCGTCGATCGTCGTGAGCGGCACCGACGTGGTTCGCCCCGTCGGGCAGACGCGCGACGGCGACGCGCCCGCGCCAACCGTCGGCCCGAGCCGCCGACTCGACTACGAGCTCGAGATCGGCGCGTTCATCGGACCTGGCTCGCCGATGGGTGACCGGATCCCGATCGGCGACGCGAGCGCGCACGTCTTCGGCCTGTGCCTTCTGAACGACTGGTCGGCGCGCGACATCCAAACGTGGGAGTATCAGCCGCTCGGTCCGTTCCTCGCGAAGAGCTTCGCGACGTCGATCTCACCGTGGGTCGTCACGCTCGAAGCGCTCGCTCCATTTCGCGTCCCTGCGCGAGCGCGCCCATCGAGCGACCCGGAGCCGCTCGCGTACCTCAGCGATCGCGCCGACGGCGACGGCCGGCGGGTTCGACATCACGCTCGAGGTTCACCTGGCGACGTCGGCGATGCGCGACGCCGGGATGGATCCCGTGCTGCTGAGCCGCGGGACCTTCGCCGACATGTACTGGACCGTCGCGCAGCTCGTGGCCCACCACTCGAGCAACGGCTGCAATCTCCGGCCGGGCGATCTCCTCGGCAGCGGCACGGTGTCGGGAGCGGCCAAGGAGACGCGAGGATCGCTGCTCGAGCGCGCGTGGCGAGGAACCGAGCCGGTCGAGCTGCCGAGTGGCGAGATGCGATCGTTTCTGCAGGACGGGGACGACGTCATCCTGCGCGGCTACTGCGAGCGCCCCGGCGCGCGGCGAATCGGTTTCGGCGAATGCCGCGGACGCGTCCTGCCCGCCCGCGCCTCACTCGCGTAACGCCGCCGTCGATCGACGCGCGTGAACGATCGTCAGAACGCGGGGCGCACGAGCAGCGACTGACCGACGCGGATTCGGTTGGCCGTCAGGTGATTCCACGCCAGCAACTGGTTGGTGGTCGTGTTCCACATCGTGGCGATCCCGCCGAGCGCGTCGCCGCGGCGCACCGTGTAGTACTTCGCCTTGCGGCGACGCGCCTCGGCGGCCTGGCGAGCTTTTTCGATGTCTCTCATCTCGCCGCCGCGCAACGCGGCGACCGCCACCGCTCGGTCGCGCCGCGACGCCATCGCGGCGACGAGCAAATTCGCCGACGCGCCCGACGCCGAAGGCACGCCGAGCCGGATCTGGTCTTTCGGCGTGGTGATCACGATCGCCTTCGCGAGACCGAACAACGTCCGCCCCGACGAAACGTGCACGCTCGTGTCGAGCGCGAATTCCCGCTGCTCGAACGTCGGAGGAAGGTCGGGAGCGGCGAGAACGTCGCGGGGCTCGACGCCGAGGTACACGAGGCGCCGGTCGGTGAGCGCGAGCAGGCCGCGAGTCGCGCGAAAGTAGGAGATCGCCGGGCGCTTGAACACGGGCACGACACGGTGCACCTGCTCGCCCGGCTGCAGCGTGTTGATGCGCAGTTCGCGCTCGGCGATGGCGTTGGCGTCGCGCGGATTCGTTCGATCGGCGCGGAGCACCAACGAGACGATCGCGATCGCCGTCAGCAGAATGAGCGCGCGAGTGGTGTAGCGGGTTCCGCGCGACGGGCGTCGGTGAGCGCCCGATCCGCGTGGCCGCTGGTGAACGTGAGGTGTGTGTCTCATGGCGAAAATCGGCGCTCGTGCGTAACGCAAGCTAGTTGCCTTCGACCGGCCCGCACGCTATCCTCAGAGTGCTGAACACGCTGTAAAAGCGGTCGCGGCAGTAGTACGAATCGGGACCCTCGGTCGGTCTGGGTGTACTACTAAGTGCGTGTCACGTGGCGCGGGCGTTCGCCCCCACGGCGCGTATCCCACCCTCGACCTCTCCTTCGCGGAGGCCATTATTCGCCCGATGAAGCACGTATGGCTGCAGATTGCGCTTGCTGCCGGACTGGTCGCGTCGATCGCGATCGGCATCGAGCTCAGCCGTCCCCTTCGGGCGACGCGCGAGCCGGTGGCCGCGCAGATCGCGGAGCATCGATACATCGACTCGAGCGACGAGTCGGTTGTCGCGCGCGCGCTGCTGGCGACCGCACAGGCCTCCGATACGACCAAGTCCGTCGATTCCTCCAAGGCGGATTCGCGTACGCCGTGGGCGTCGTCCCCGACCGACGTCGCTCTCAATTCGCCGCAGTTCTTCCACGACCGCGACTCGTTCGCGATGGACCTCGTCCGCACCGGTCGCGTCGATCCGGATCGCGCGCGGTCGCTCGCTGACGTCGCGGTGCGTGAGGCTTACACGCGGAAAATCCCGCCCGCCCTCGTGCTCGGCGTGATGATGACGGAGAACGACGCGTTCAAATCGACGGCCCGGTCGAACGTCGGCGCCGTGGGCCTGATGCAGATCATGCCGAAGATCTGGACGTCCACCCTCGGTCGAAAGTTCGGCACGAACTTGCGCGCCGACTCGACGAACCTGAAGTACGGCATCTGGATTCTCGGCTGGCTCGCCACGCAGACGAGCAAGATCGTCGTCGACGCGGACGACGCCTGGCGTCACGCGCTGTTGCGCTACAACGGTTGTGTCACCGGCAGCAACACGCCGAACTGTCACAAGTATCCCGACGTCGTGCGACAACACGTCGTGCAGTCGGCCAAGACGATCTGCGGCGGCCAGACCTTCAGGGAGTGCGTCGCCGAGCCCATGTCGGCGTCGCGCAAGGACGCCGACGAGTCGGTGGCGGCGCAGGCGCGGTGACCTCCGCGCTCGTCGCGGAGCACCTCGGCAAATCTTTTGGTGACGTCGCAGCTCTCGTCGACGTGTCGCTCGACGTGCCGCAGCGCGCGGCGGTCGCGCTGGTCGGCGAGAGCGGTTCGGGAAAGACGACGCTCCTCCGCTGTTTCAATCGATTAATCGAACCCGATCAGGGCTCGATATGGATAGATGGGGTCGATGCCGCGAGCATCGACCCCATCGTGCTTCGGCGACGGATCGGCTACGTCCCGCAGGACGGCGGCCTCCTTCCACACTGGCGCGTGCAGCGGAACGTCGAGTTGGTATTGCGGCTCCGCGGCGAGCCGAACGTCGCGACGCGCGCCCGCGATGCGCTCGCGCTCGTGGGGCTCGATCCCGCGCGCTTCGCCGATCGGTGGCCGCGCGAGTTGTCCGGTGGTCAACGCCAGCGTGTCGCGATAGCGCGCGCGTTGGCCGCCGAGCCGTCGGTGCTGCTGCTCGACGAGCCGTTCGGCGCGCTGGACGCGATTACGCGCGCCGAGCTCCAGGATGCGTTCGCCGCGCTCCGCGAGCGCATCGGCGTGACCACCGTGTTCGTCACGCACGATCTGCACGAGGCGATCCTCCTCGCCACGAGCGTCGCGGTCGTCCGCGGCGGACACATCGAGCAGGTCGCCTCGCCGTCGGAGTTGGTCGCGCGTCCGGGGAGCGACTACGTGCGCTTGCTGTTGCGGCGGTCGCGCGTGACCGAACAACCGGCGACGACCCGCGCATGATCGCGACCGTCGCGGCCGCGGTCATCGCGCTCTCCTCGCACGCCGGGCAGGGCGCCTCGCCGAACCGACCGGTCGTCGTCGCGTCGAAACCCTTCGGCGAGTCCTATCTACTCGCCGAGATGTTCGCTCAGCTGCTCGAGGCGCGTGGACTGCGCGTCGATCGCCGGCCGGGCCTTGGCGCGACGGACCTCGCATTCAGCGCGCTGCAAACGGGCGCCATCGACGTCTATCCGGAGTACACGGGCACCGGACTCCTCGCGATTCTCCACGAGACGCCGAGCGGCGGCGCCGGCGACGCGTATCGCCGCGTGTCGGCCGAGTTCCGGCGGCGGTGGGGCATCCGTTGGCTCGCGCCGCTCGGTTTCGAGAACGGCTACGCGATCTCCGTGCGCCGCGCGACGGCCGACTCGCTGCATCTCGAGTCGCTCAGCGACCTCGCGCGGCACGCGGGCCAGCTGCGCGCCGGCCTCACCGCCGATTTCATCGGACGGCCCGACGGCCTCGTCGGACTTCAGCACGCCTACGATCTGCATTTCCGCGAGGTGCGTCCGCTCGGACCGGCGATCAAGTATCAAGCGCTCGCCGCCGGGCAGGTCGACGTCATCGACGGCTATTCGACCGACGGACTGATCGCGCGGTACGACCTCACTGTCCTCAGCGATGACCGTCATTTCTTCCCGCCATACGAGGCCGCGCCGCTTGTGAGCGCGCGGCTCGCTACGACCGAGCCGCGCGCGATCGCCGCGCTCGAAGAGCTCGGCGGGCAGATCGACGTCGCGCGGATGCGCGCGCTGAACGAGCGCGTCGAGGTCAAGGGAGAACCCGTGGCCGCCGTCGCGCGCGATGCGCTCGCGCAACTGGGACTCGTCGGCTCGGTCGCGCCTCCGACGACAACGTCAACGGGCGAGAGCCGCACCTCTCTCACGGCGTATCTGGTCGATCAGCGATCGACGATCGCGCGCCTCACGCTTCGCCACATCGAGCTCGTCGCCGTGTCGCTTCTCATCGCGATACTGCTTGCCGTGCCGCTCGGCCTCGCCCTCGAGCGTGCGGCCGGGAAAGCGGAATCGGTCATCCGCGGCGTTGGCGTGCTGCAGACGCTCCCCGGCATCGCGCTCCTCGCGTTCATGATCCCGCTGCTCGGCATCGGCGTCGTGCCGGCGCTCGTGGCGCTCGTGCTCTACTCGCTCTACCCGATCATGCGAAACACCTTCACCGGTGTGCGCGACGCGGATCCCGCGGCCGTCGCGTCGGCTCGCGCGCTCGGCATGACCGACAGGCAGATCCTTCGCGACGTCCGCCTTCCGCTCGCCGCGCCGATCATCATGGCCGGCATCCGCACCGCCGCGGTGGTCGACGTCGGCACCGCGACGCTCGCCGCGTTCATCGGCGCCGGAGGACTCGGCGAACCGATCGTCGCCGGCCTCGCGCTCTCCGACACGCGAATGATCCTGTCCGGGGCGATTCCCGCCGCGCTGCTCGCGCTGGCGGTCGACGCCGTACTCGCCGGCGTCGAGCGGCTCATCAAGCCGGGCGGCTTGGCCTAAATTGGATCGACGCGGCAACGATCACTCTAGTCGTCAGCGCCACTCGGCAGCGACAGTCAAACCGCCCCCGCGTACCTCGTCCTGATTTTCACCGTTCTTTCGAGGTCGTCCCTCGTCTGCAGGATCTTCTGCCTGAGGTCCGTCGGCAGGGTCCGATGCTGCGCCAGGAAGGCGTCGATCCGATGGAGCGCGTCCGGCGTCTGCTGCCCGCCGATGAACCCGCCGAGCCACGACCCGAGGAAGAAGATGCGGCGGTTCTTCTGGATCCACGGGAGGGAGTCGAGCGCCGGCACGAGGAAGGGGATCGTGGTAACCGATTGATCCGGCGCGTTGAACGCGCGGAGGCTCGCCGTCACCCAGTCCTCGTTGAGCGTCGAGTCGTGAAAGAATCGATTGAAGTACTCGGCCTTGACCACCGCCTGCGGCCGCGCCGCGCCGGCGACGAACGCGCTGCGCCGTCCGTTCGCCGTCGTGTCGCGCCGCGCTTCCGCCGTGATCAGCGCGTCGCCGTCGCCGGCGCCTCGTTCGACCAGGTGCGTCACGATCGACCAGCGCGTCGGCTGCCGGAGCGGCGTGCCGGCGATCGACGCGCTGTCCAGCCACGAGCGAAGCCGGGCCAGCGCGCTCGCCGACGTCGCCACCGCGATGTACGTGTCGAGAAAATTCTTGCGAATGCCGTAGGCGCGCTTCCCGTCCGACGCGACCGACAGGAGCATTGCCTCGACGTTCGGCGCGATGCGCGCGCGTTGCGCGTCCGACAGATAGGTCGACGTCGCGCGGCTCAGACGGCCCAGCACTCCGCCCGCGATCTGCTCGTCGGTTTCATTCGGCAGCTCGCGGGTCGCCGAGGCGATGAACTCCGCCGGCGCGAGGCGCGCGTCGCGCACGAGGTCCCACTGCGCGCCCCACAGCATCGCGCGCAGGAACGGATCGCGCACCTCGCCGAGGTGCGCGAGGATCCAACGCGAGCTTTGGGGATCGAGCATCACGAGGCCGTACGCCTCGTCGTTCGCGTTCGCGAACACGAAGTCCGGAGCTCGTCGGCCCTTCGCCGAAGCCACCACGGTCGTCTCGGCCGTGACTTCGACGGGAATCGACACGGGCGCCGCGCCCGCCGACCAGAGCACGACCTCCGTGCGCATCGGCCAGACGCCACGGCCGGAGAGCGATTGCGCCGGATGTTGAATCAGCGCGAGACGCTTGATCGTTCCGTTCTCGGTCTCGAGCACCTGCTCGGTGACGGGAAGGCCCGGGCGCAGGATGTACTGTCGCCCCCATTCAGCGAGAGGGCGGTGCGCCTCCTTGCCGATCGACGCGAGCAGATCCTGCCATGTCGCGTTGCCGTACGCGTGCGCGATGAGGAAATCGTGAAGCCCCGCGCGAAAGGCGGAGTCGCCAACCAGATAGTTGAGCTGCTTGAGAATGCCCGGCGCCTTGTTGTAGACGATCGCGCCGTAGTTGCTCTTGGCCTGATCGAGGTTGGCGAGCTGCTGCCAGACCGGCGTCGTGCCGGAGGTCTGGTCCACGTCGTAGGCGGCCGGCTTGTTCCGCAGATAGAACGACATCCATGGGTTGGGCAGTCCCTCGAGGTCCTGCATCTTCGCCGCCATGTAGGTCGCGAAGCCTTCCTTGAGCCAGAGGTCGTCGAACCACCGCATCGTCACGTCGTCGCCGAACCAATGGTGGGCGACTTCGTGATAGATCGTCGCTCGGCGGCCGAGTCGCTGGTTGAGCGTCGGCGGCTCGCGGTAGATGAACGACTCCTCGTTGAACATCGTGACGCCCGGATGCTCCATGCCGCCGAATGGAAATGCCGGCGACAGCATGTACTGGAATTGCTGGAACGGGTACGGCACGCCGAAATACTTCTGGAGCGACCCGATGGCGGAGGCGACTTGGGTTTGCAATGAATCGACCTCGACTTCCTTCGCGCGCGACGCGCGAACCCACAGATGCGTGTTCCGCGGGCCGCCGGTGAACTCGTGCCAGGGTCCGGCCGCGAACGCGAACAAGTACGTGGGCAGGGGATCGGTTTCACGGAAGCGGTACGTGAGCCCGGCGGCCGCCGTGTCGACTCGGTCGGAGATTCCGTTGGCCAGCGCGTGCCAGGCCGTCGGCACCGTCAACGAGAGCGTGAGACGCGCCTTGAGATCAGGCTGGTCGAAGCAGGGAAAGAGTCCGTTCGCATCCGACGGCACGAACAACGTGTAGAGGTAGTCGGCGTTGTCGCGGTCGTCGTGAAAACGAATGATGCTCGCCCCAGCGGGCGCGATAAGCGCCGCGAATGACGCCGTCACGTCGTTGTGGCCGGCGTGAATCGCGCGCGCCGGTATGCGAAGATGCGCACCGTTGAATTCCGTCGGCGCGGCGGCGCCGTTGACGCGGACCTCGGCCAGCCGTGGCCCGCGAAAATCGAGGATGACGTCGCGCGCGCGTTTTGCCGTGAACGAAATGGCGATCGTTCCGCGCGCGGTGTCTCGGGAAACCACCGAGAGGTCCATGTGGTACCGCACGCCGGAGAGATTCGCGGCGCGTTCAGTCGCGAGCTCGCGTGAGACGCCCGGGCCCATCATCGAATCCGGCGGCGTCGCTCCCGCGAAGGTCAGCGCAGAGGCTCCCGCGAGCGCGGCGTGAAGAAATCGGCGTGTCGGCATGCGCGGACGCTATAGCGCCGAGCCACGACGCGGCAAGGCCGCCGCGCGGTCACGGGGCGCGAGCTACATTCCGCGCATGACGATCACCGTGGAACTGCTGCACGACGACGCGCGCGCGCCGCGCCGCGCCACCGAAGGATCTGCCGGCTACGATTTGTGCGCCTACGTTCGCGCGCGATCGATCAAATGTTCCGACGGACAGCGAACGTGGACGCACGAGCCGGCGGCGGACACGGGCGACGTCTTCGATCTCGCGCCGGGCGTGACGGCCCTCGTCCCGCTCGGCTTCAAGGCGCGCCTTCCGCTCGGCGTCGAGGCGCAGATCCGGCCGCGCAGCGGAACCACGTTCAAGAAAGGCCTCGCCATTCCCAACGCGCCGGGCACGATCGACTCCGATTTTCCCGACGAGTGGATGGTCCTGGTGAAGAATCCGACCGCCGCGCCGGTGCGGATCGATCACGGGGAGCGGATCGCGCAGATGGTGTTGGCGAAGTTCGAGGTGCTGGCGATCGAGAGCGGGCAGCGTCGAGGTGACGACGGATCGAGTCGGCGGGTTCGGGAGCACTGGTGCCTGACGGCGCGTGACGGCGCGGGGATCGCGGCCACTCTGAGGTCTGTCGCCGGCTGGGTGGTACGGCTGTGCGCTCGAAATCGGAAGACCGAGGTCCGACATCGGACGTCAGACCCGGCGTGGACCAGGTGGGGTATCCGGGCGCGTTGGACTTCATCGCCTAACGCAGGGTCTGATGTCGGATGTCAGACGTCAGACCTCAGATTTCGAGCGGACAGCCGTACCCAACGCGCCAATCGAAGTCGGAGTGGCCGGCCCACTAGTCGCCGTTAGCCGTACCCACAAAAAGGCGCGAGGCCGGCGTGATCTTCACGCCGGCCTCGCTATTCTCAATTTTCACCGGAACTAGCAGGCTTCCGGCGGCCGAGCTGTAATCAACTGCTCAGCGACTTCCGGCGATCCTGCCGTTACGAGTTCCGCTAGACAATGGATCACCTCCTCGGATTTCAGGTGACGTATCGCGTGCGTCGCACCAGCGCGACGGTTATCCTACCCTAATTAATGGAACGCGGTTCCGCAACTTCGCGGCCTGTCGCCGCGTAGAATAACACATGAACACGGCGACTCTCGCGCGGTCGAAAGCCGGCAGCCGTTCCCCGGCGCGCCGCTGGACATACTTCAAGGTCAGCCGGGCGCATCGCTACAGCATCCTGTTCGCGCTCCCGCTGCTGCTCGGCTACGAGGCACTCGCCGCGGCCTTGGCGCGACCCGGGCAAGCCCGAGTTGCGAAATGGCGCGGACGCGATGCTGCGCGCCGCGTTCACCGCCGTCGCCGGCCGTCGCGGGTCGCTGATCTTCATCGGCGTGATCGTCGTGATCGGCATCGCCCTCGTGCTCCGCGACCTTCGCCAGAGCAGAGATCGGCTTCGCCCCGGCATCTTCGCCGGCATGCTCGGCGAATCGATCCTTCTCGCCAGCGTGTTCGGCATCGTCGTCGGCGTGACGACGGCGAAGCTGCTCGGATCGCTGCACTCGCTGAGCCTCGGCCCGATCGATCAGACGACGTGGGCGACGCGACTCATGCTCTCGCTCGGCGCGGGACTGTACGAGGAACTGTTTTTCCGCGTGCTCCTCGTGACGGGCATCGCCGCGGGCGCGCGAATCCTTCTTGGCCTGGGCCCAAAGGCGTCCGGAGTCGTCGCGGCCGTCACCGGCGCGTTGATCTTCTCGGCGTTTCACTACATCGGGCCGTATGGCGACAAGCTCGAGCTGCAGTCGTTCGTCTTTCGAGCGTTGAGCGGCTTGGCGTTCAGCGGGCTGTATCTGATGCGCGGCTTCGGCATCACCGCGTGGACGCACGCCCTGTACGACGCGTTCCTGCTGCTAGCGTAGCCCGAGAAGCTCGGCAAAGACGTCGGCGGCTCGCGGGTCGCCGGTCTGCCCCAACCAGAAGATCGCCGAGCGCTTCGCCGACGGATACTTCGCCGTCTTGGCGAGGTCCATCAGGGTCGGCACGCTCTCCGACTTCGGGCCGCTGCGACAGCGACGAACACCGCCTGCGTCACGCATCTCGTCGTCCGGCGTGTCGTCGCGCTTCTGCTCGATGCCGAGGTGCGCGATGGCGCCCTTGCCGAGCCACATCAGGGCGTCGCGACGAACGTTCATGCCCCGGCTGTTGTCGCGCGCGACCCGCAGCAACACACGGCCACGGGTCCGGCGCGTCGACGAGGACCAGCGGAAGGATCGCGCTCGCCGCCACTCGCGCGTTGTCGCCCGCGACCAGCGACACGAGCCATGCCGCCGCGTCCGACGCGCCGGCGTTCACCGTCTCGACGTCGGCCGACGGCGGCGGGATAGGGCCGACGTAGACGCGCAGGCGAGTCACCTCGCCGCCGAACACAGTCGCGACGACGCGCGCCGGCCCGTGCACGCACGCGGCGCGCGACCAGCTCCCCCCGTCGCCGCGCTGGTACATCGTGTTGTCGTCCGTGCCGAAGTAGTAGCCGTCGTCGAACACGTGACCGATGTAGCTCAGGCCGTCGCCGCACGCGGTCTGCCGGCTCGGGTAGATCACCTGCACCGGCCGATCGGCGCTGGACAATCTCTGGGCGATCGTTTGCGCGTCGAGCGGCGCCGCGGAGGCGGCGGCGAGGAGAACCGCGAGCCGCGCGCGCTGACTAGCGAAGAATGAGGTCATGGAGAAACTGGATCGCCTTGGGGTCGCGGCTCTGCCCGAGCCAGAACATCGCGCGCTTCCGGATCTCGACGTCGGAATCTCCGCGAGCGATGTCGATCAGCTTGTCGAGCGCCGGGTCCTCGCGCCGTTGGGAGAGCACGAACGTCCACTGCTCGCGGAGGGCGTACGGCTGCGAGCGATCGATACAGACGACCGAGTTCCGCGGCGCCGATCTCGCTCTCGCCCAACCAGAAGAGCGCGTCCTTGCGCGTGTCGATCGGCGCGTTCGCCGTTCTGCACCAGGCGGGTGAGCTCGGGCGCGATGGTCGTCGCGTCGGCGATCGCCGCGGCGGAAATCGCTTCGTTCGCGTTGCGCCCGCCGATCGACGCGCGCGACCGACAGGAGGTAGCGCGCCGCCTCCGTCGGGTCGACGACGCCGAGGTCCGTCACGTCCGATGACGACGACCACCGGCCGCCGACGTATTTGCGAACGCTGATCGTCCGCCCGTCGCTGCGTCCGATCGAGACACGCACTGGACCGGTCTCGCATACGCGCGCGCCCCAGTACTGGCCGCCATCTCCGTGGCGCCGCGTGATCGAGACGCCGCCGTCGCCGTTCGCCGCACACTCCCGGCCGCGCCGCGTACGACAGGCGCACGGTCCCTTCGCGCACCGCGTCCACCCGCTGCGCGACGGACTGCGCGGCGAGCGACTGGCGCGGCGGCGGCGAGAGCGAGTACCGCGGCGCTCCACCTCATTTGTTGATGAGCTCGAGAATGAACTGCTTGACGCGCGGATCGTTCTTCTGGCCGAGCCAGAACAGCGCCTTCTTTCTCATCTCGGTGTTGGGATCGCTCCGCGCGATCGACATCAGCTTGTCGACCGCCGCCGACTCGCGCCGCTGCGAGTAGATGAACAGGATGTGCTCCTGCATCTCGTCCTCGCCGCGCGCCTGGTCGTACAACGTGTTCAACACGGTGAGATCCATCTCGCGCCGCTGCGACGCCCAGAAGACGGCGTTCTTGCGCGTCTCGATGTCGAACGTCTTGTCGCGCGCGATGTCGAGGAGCCACGCCGACGCGCCGGGCGACCGGCCCGTCGCGACGCCGTTCAAGATCTTGCTGCGAAGCTCGGTGCTTTTCGTCGACTTGGAAGAGCGTCTTGAAGAACTCGAGGTCGGCGATCCCGTTCTGTCCCAGCCAGAAGATCGCGTCGCCGCGCATCGTCCTCGGGGATCTTCTCGTCCTGCGCGACCCGCTGGAGCGTCTGCCGCGCCACGTCGCGCGCGCTGCTGCGACAGCGCGAAGATCGCCTTCTTTCGAACCTCGTCGTCCTTCGATTGGAAAATGATCGAATCGAGCGCGGGAATGGCCGCTTCAGCCTGCGAGGACCCCAGCCAGAAGATCGCGTCGCCGCGCACGTCGGTGCTCGGGTCGGTGCGGGCGACGTCGAGCAGCGTCGGCACGACCGACGACCCGCGCTTCTGCGCGATCATGAACACGGCGCGCTTGCGCAGTTCGACCCGGCACGGGTCGCGCTGCTTGAGCACCGCCTCGAGGATCGGAGTGGCGTCCGCTGAATTCATACTCATCAACCCGTCGAGCGCCGCCATGCGCATCTCGTCGTCGGCGCGCGACCCGGTGCAACCCGCCGCTTGCCGCAGCGTTCCCGCTTGCGTAGCAATGTCTGTCGCGGCGTTCGCGTCGCCGAGCTTCGCTTGCAGCGTGCGGATCTGGGCGTAGAGCTCCGTCGCGTCGTTGGCCATCTGGGTGTTCTTGCCGTAGTTCACGGTGTACTGGCTCAGGACGTCCAGCGCCTGGCCGAGGTCCGTCTTGCTGCTGTTGTCCTTGCCAAGCTGGTAGAGGCCCCACGCCTGCCAATACAAGGCGTCCCCGGCCCGCGCGGTTGCCGGGTAGAGTTCGGCCAGCGACGCGAAGGCTCTCGCGGCCCTGCGGTACTGTCGGTCATCGAGCAGCGCACGGGCCGAGCGAAAGAGAGAATCGCTGGCGGCGGTGTCGCGCGCGCCACCCGCTGGCGGCCGCGCCGGTTGCGCGCCGGCCGCCGTGGCCAGGGTGACGAGGCTGCAAACCACCATCAGAGTCTTACGCATATCGATTCCTCATCGAATCAGGTGCCGCTCGGCCGTTGGCCGGCGGAGAGGCTGCGAATGTTGGACATCACGGATCGCCGGCGAATCGATCGATCGATCAGATCGAGGTCGTCGGCGGAATGGGTGCCGTGGTTGGTGTACTGAACGATCTGCACGAGTACGAGCTCGAGGTCTTCGAGCAGACGCTTCATCGTCACGTCGTCGGACGGCGCCGAGCTCTCGAGCAGCCGGGTCTCGCCGAGCAGGTCGTGCGACCATTTCGCGAGCTGCGCATCCACGTCGCCGCGCCGCGCGGAGG
Organism: uncultured Gemmatimonadaceae bacterium; assembly: GCA_963789315.1. Lineage (GTDB taxonomy): Bacteria > Gemmatimonadota > Gemmatimonadetes > Gemmatimonadales > Gemmatimonadaceae > JAQBQB01. Next base: position 84,205 of record CAWBKI010000024.1, read on the forward strand.
CGCGAAACGCGGTGATCATCGCCTCGCTGCCGACCACGTGGTTCACGACGGCGAGCCGGTAGGCGACGTTGTCGGAGCCGGTCCTGTCGCCAACGGCCGTTGCTCCGCGCCGAGCCAGTCCGGCCATTGCCGATGCACTGTCGGACGCGGGCGAGTTCACCGACAGCTCACCTGTCGTGGTCAAGCCGGTGGCGGGGAGATCGGGAGCCGTCCGAACGGAATCGCGCGGCGCCACCGCAAGCGGAGCGCTGGCGCGCGTTCGCTCGACGTTTCGTCCGATCGCCACCCCGATCGCCACCAACCCCGCGGCCGCTACTCCGACGCTCGGCCAGACCCAGTGGCGAGTCCGCCGCGAAGGAGACGCGACAGGCTGTGCGGGGAGCGTCGAGCGCCGAGCGTCGACGATCCGGTTCCAGATCTCGTCGCGAGGAACGGGGCCCGGTGCGTTGTAGTCTCGCGCCGCCCGCGCGATCAGCTCGTCCGCGCCGTCAGAATTGTGTTGCGTCATACGATGTGGTCTCCAGCGAACGCCGCGAGCGCCAAGCGAAGCCGCGCGCGGGCGTCGAACAGGCGCGCTTTGGACGTCCCGACGGGAATCCCGAGCGTGCCGGCGATCTCGTCGTGCGTGTAGCCCTCGACGTCGTGCATCACGAACACGGGACGGAGCTTTTCCGACAGCGCGTCGATGGCGGAGTGGAGGCGCGTGCGAAGATCGGAGGTCAATCCCGCCCGCGCGGCGCTGCCCGTGGCGGGCAGTTCCGCGATCGAATCCATACCGTCGGTGCGAACCCGCAATCGTTTCACCTTGCGCATCCCGTTCAGCGCGACCGACACGGCGATCGTGTGCAGCCAGGTGGCGAGCGATGACTCGCCGCGAAACTGCTCGAGCCGCTGGAACGCGCGAATGAAGGTCTCCTGCGTGAAATCCGCCGCGAGGTCGCCGTCCCCGGCCATGCGATGCATCAGCCGGTAGATCCGATCGACGTGCGCGTCGTACAGCACCCGCTCCGCGGTGCCATCGCCATCGATGCACCGAGCAACGAGGTGGCGATCCACCGCACGCGGATCAGAAGGGACAACCTGAGGCAGGGGGGAGCTCACGAGTGTCTCAAAGTCAGGCGATAGACACGGTTGGGGAGGGGAAGGTTGGGTTTAGACTGCGGAAGTCTCCCCATTTCTCGGCGGCGGGACGGCTGGCGGGTGCGGTCTTGCGCTCGAAATCTGAGGTCCGACGTCTGATATCGGACTTCGGACCAGGCGCGACGAGGTGGATTTCAGTCCGCGGTGGAAGGGAAGTCGCCGCCAGACGCGGGGTCTGATGTCAGATGTCCGAAATCCGACCTCAGACTTCGAGCGGAAACCCGATACATCCAACGGCCACGAGGACTCAGCGTGGCCGGCCCACTAGCCCCTCGACCTCGCTACCGCAGCGCTGAAGCAAACTCCTCCACTATCTCCCCTACGGTCCGGATGTCCCTGATCCCACCTACGCTCTTCCCAGCCTGCCAGTACTCCGTCGCCCCCGCCGGCGTGAGGGACGACTCTTTCAGCCGCCGGTGCGACGTGGCGCCGTAAATCGCCCGCATCCAATACTTCATCTTGCGGTGCCGGAGCATGTACCGCGCGATCGGGCCCGCCCTGAGACCAAGCCGCTGGATGTACTCATTGTTCAGGACGGCGACGGGAAGCCCCGTCAGACGCTCGGTGAGCACGATGTCCTTGGGCTCGGCTGACACGATGGCCTGCTTGTAGTCCGGGTGCGCCCGGCATTCGGCCGAGGCGATGAAGCGGGTGCCTAGCTGGACGCCGTCATAACCCAGGTCCATCATCTCCCGAAAGGCGCGCGGGTCACCCACGCCGCCCGCACAAACCACCGGCAGCCCTAGCGGCGCAACCGCGTCCAGGAGCGCCCCAGGCCCGAGCTTCCCAGGGTGACCTCCAGCCTCAGCGTTGACCGCGATCAGGCCTCTGACGCCATTCTGGGCCGCTTTTTCCGCCCAGCTTCGGTTTGTGACGTCGTGGTAGACGATCCCACCCGCCTGGGCGGCCCGGTCGACGACCCATCTCGGGTTGCCGAGCGAGGTGATGAAGAACCTGACGCCCTCCTCGAGCGCGATGTCCACCCATCGCACGAGTCGCTCATGATACGATCGGGAGGATTTCTCGATCAGAGCGTTCATGCCAAAAGGGCGGTTAGTCGTTCGCTTGATGAGCCGCAGTCCCTCTCGGAAGTCGTGGCCGTAGACGAAGGTCATCGACACCGGCTGGACGATCCCGATGGCACCGGCCGCGGATGCGGCGGCGACGAGCTCCGGGTTGGTGCACGGGTACATCGCGCCGCAGATGATCGGGAAGTCGATCGCTGCGTCGTCCGTGAGCCGCGTGCGGCGAGTGGTTGGCATCGATCTCAGCGGTCAGGATATCCGTTTCTGGCCGGATCGCGCCGTGTTGAAAAGGATATGCTGAAGCACTTCAGGTCCTGGCATGATCGGATTGTGAAATTAATCGGTTGCGCGGATATCACAAATCTGACTAACGTGTGTACGCGCTCAATTTTGGGCGTTTTCGGCTGCGAAAGCAGCCGGCCGCGCGCTCGAGACCTTGCGATCGAGCACGCCCGATGGCGAGTGCCGCGACGCGATGGCGCCGAGGGTGCGTCGCCGGCGAACTCGGTTGCTCGGATGAGCTCCGAGCTCGCGATCCACTCGGGAAGCTCATGGCCGCCGACGACCGGACTCGAGCGTCAATTGCGGATGCGAGCAGGACGACTCAGCGTCCTGTCCCGAAAAAATCGCGCTGCCTATTTGGCCGAGCCGGCCATTTGCTTCCGCAGCACGAGCATCGTCTCAGGGTCGTCGCTGATGATTCCGACGACACCATTCGACCAGAGACGGCGGGCGTCCTCAGGGTCGTTGACGGTCCAAACGTGCGTTGGTACGCGTCGCGACGCGGCGGCGCGCGTGAGCCGGTTGACGGGCACGTTGATGCCGTAGTGCTCGGGAATGCACAGCGCCGAGAAGGGCAGCGACCTCGGCACCAGGCCCACCGCGCTTCGCAGCGTCAGGGAGATGGCATTGCGCCGCGCAGCGCCCACGGCCACTCGGGTGCCTCGGAACGGCCTCAGGGCGGCGACATCCATCGAGTCGACAAGCACGCGGTCCTCGCACCCAAGGCGTCGGAAGAGCCGCAGAGCTTCCTCGGCCGCCTCGGCCACCTTGATTTCTATGAGCAGCGGCGTTGACGGGTAGCGCTCGATCAGCCCCTCGAGGGTCGGAATTCCGATCCCTTTTCCCGCGAACGGATGGGTGCGGCCGCCGTCAGGACTGAATCGCGCCCCCGCGTCGACGTCAGCGAGATCGGGCATCGACTGCTGAGCCACCTGCCCCGACCCGCCGGTCGTGCGATCGAGAGTCGGGTCGTGGATGACGACAACGACGCCGTCGCGCGCAATTCGAATGTCGAATTCGATCGCGTCGACCCCGAGGCCTACCGCGTAGTCGAACGCCGCGAACGTGTTCTCTGGAAAGCGCGCCGCGGCGCCGCGATGCCCAATGACAAGACGAGCGCCGGGATCGAATTTGGCGAGGATGTTCAAGACTCGCCTCCGACCCCGGCGCTCGTGGTGCCGCGCGAACGCGTCAGTACGTGTAGGCGATGCGCGTCATGATCATGCGGCCGATCTTCGGAACACCGACGAAGCTGGCGACCTGATTGTCGAGCAGGTTCGTGGCATTCAGCGACCACCGCGGGGCTCCGTTGACCGGAAGAACCCACGAGAAGCCGGCGTCGAGGAAGGCGTTGACCGGTACCGGCGGATACGCCGCCGAGCCGGCCGGCAACCCGTATGAGTTGAAGACTCCGGAGTTGACCGGGAACGCGTCAGCGTACCGGCCGCGAACCTCCACGCCATACCCGTGCTCTTGGTTGTCGTACCGCAACGTAGTCGTCGCACGGTGCTTCGGCGTATTGGCGGCGAGAGGATTCGCCGCCGTCGCGCCGGGCGCGTCCGTGTAGACGTTCTTGTTCAGGTTCGAGTACGTCGCGGCGACGGACCATCCCTGCGGGAGCAGGAAGTCGGCGGCGAGGTCGAAGCCGTGCACGTTGATGTAGCCGGGCGAATTCTGATACGAGAAGACGAGGTACGGCTGCGTGTAGAGCGGGCTGTTGAACGCCGCCGCGCCGACCGGCACCTTCGCCATGACGGTCGCGAGACCGGTTGCGAGCGCAGCCGCCTGAGCCTGCGCTTGGGCCGGCGGAACGCCCAGGCGATCAGCGCCTGACCAATGGCCCCGCCCAGAAACTGGCCGAGTTGCTGGCCCGTTGAAGAGGATCCCGGGATTGAGAATCTGTGTCGTCGGATCCGACGGACGACGTTGGAACCAGGCGTCGGCCTCGAGGCTCACGCGCTGCGAGAGGAATCCCTTGTAGCCGACCTCCCACGTGTTGGCGAAGTTCGCGCCGAGCGGAGCGTAGTTGGAGGGAACCGCGGCGAGCGGCTTGTTGCTATTCAGGTCGACGAGGACGCTCCCGACATTGGCGTCCGTTGGGTGGAGTCCCTGAAGGATGGGCAGCACTGAAAGCAGCGCGGCTTTGCCGCATCGCCGCCGAGGACGCTCGACGGGCTGCGACTGAATGATCGCCTGGAGAGGACTGACGCCGCCGAACGCTGCACTCGGCGAGACGAAGCCGACATACGCCGACGCCGCCGAGGCACCGACGACCCCGAGCGTACGGCGACCGCATGCAGAGCGAGCCGAATGCACCCGTGCAACTGTTCGCGAACTGCCAGCCGGTCTTGGGCGGATTGCCGAAGATCTGCACGGGCATGCCCGGGCGCCGGCGTCTGCCCCGAGTACTGATCGAGGAAGAACGAGAACGACGTCGGCGACCCGTACGCGCGGTTGAACGTGAGGCGGAAGTTGTTGTTCGAATCCGGCTTGAAGATCAGTGCCGCGCGGGGCGAGAACTGGTAGCCGTCGATGCGGGAGTTGGCGTCGACGCGGGCCGCGGCGAGGAAGTCGAACATCCGGGAGATCGTCGTCGTCGTCTGAGCGTACCCGCCGTACTCATTGATGTTGTCGTTGTTCTCGTTGCGGCCGTCGATCGTGCCCTGCGTCTGCGGACGCGTGGCGAGGTATTCGGCGCCGAGCACGAACTTGGTGCGGTTCCACTGCAGCCCCTGCTGCACCTGCGTCGCGAGGATGCTGGACTTGTCGACGACGGGGATGCCCGTGCGCAGGTAGTACGTGCCGTTGGCGTCGAGGCTGTCGGAGTTTCCGGAATTGGATTTGTCGTAGAAGATCTGCGCGAAGAAGTTCTTGTGGTGGAGGCGCTCCTGAAGATTCAGGTAACTCCAGTCCTTTGCCTGCGCCGCACCGAAGGTCGTCGTGATCTCTCGCGCGCTGCCGATCATGGAATAGCCGGCGCTCGAGATGAGCGTCGTGTTTTCGTCCAGCTTGTAGTCCAGGCGCGCCTCGCCGGCGTAGCGCTTCAGGTCGTTGTCGTTCACCACCGCCTGACCGCGGCGCGACGCGGGAATGCGCGGGTCCGTGCTCGAGTAGACCGTCGCCTGGTTGGGATCCGTGTACTCGAAGTCCTTGGCCGTGAACGCCTCGGCCGAAATCTTGTACGCCAGCTTGTCTTCGGCGATGATGCCGGCGTGGCGCAGACTGCCGCGGACGAGCGACCGCTCGCCGCCGTCGAGCGTGAATGAAGTCCCGGCCGACTGGAACGGCGACTTGGTGATGATGTGCAGCACGCCGTTTCCGGAATTCGGCCCGTAGAGCGCCGCGGCCGGTCCTTGTAGAATCTCGATTCTATCGATGTCCTCGTTCGTACCCGTGAACAAGAGCGGCACGTTCACACGAAGAGACGGCACGCCCGCGTATCTATAGTCCTGCAGCATGAGCATCTGCGTCGAGAACGCGTTGTTGAAGCCGCGCGAGACGATGTTCGCCTGCGCGAGGCCGCCGGCGGAGATCGACAGACCCGGCACCGCCTTCAAATGGTCGGTGACCGTGAGGGAGGGGCGCTCTTCGATCTGCGCCGCCGTGACGACGGAGATTGGGTTTGGAGAATCCTGAATGCGCTCCGGCTCCGCGCCCGACGTCGCGGTCGTCACGACCTGCTCGAGCTGTGCGGCGATCGGCGCCATCGCGAGATCGAGCGTCGCGGTCTGGCCGGCCTGAACGACGAAGCCGTCCACGTGCTTTTTCGCGAGGCCGATGCGCGCGGTGACCGTCACCGTGTACGTCCCGGCCGGGAGATTGGACACCGTATACTTGCCGTCCGCGCTCGAACGCACCGTCATGTTTCCGTTGCCGCCGGCGCGAAGGGCGTTGATCGTTGCGTTTCCGACGGGCTGACTGGAAAGGGCTTCCGTCACGCGACCGGTGATGGTGCCGGTCTGGCCAGCCGCCGGTGCGGCGGCGATTGCCCCCGCGAGCAACGCAAACAAGGCGCGTCGCGGGAAACCACTCGCTGCGGGGATCGCGTCAGGGCGCACGATTGATCGTACGGTCTGCAAAGACATGCAGGCCTCCGAAGGGGGAGAGGGTAACCCAGAACGGGTCAGGTGGGGTGGGGCACCGACCGGCGCTTACAGACGAGAGCGGCACGTCGATGAGCGTTCCCGATCTTAAGGAACGGACAGGGAATTACAAGTACGTCATGTGTCGTAGTCGAACCGGCGACTTGACGCGCACCGCGCGGCAAGACCTGATGGCCGACGCAGGTCAAGCGAATGGTTTACGGATCAAGAACCAGCGCGGCGTATACGCGGACGCGGTGACGAACCGGCGCGTCGATCGACTCTCCGATTCCGATCAAGGCCCGCGCAGGCGGCGTCCCCGCCATGGGTATCGCCGAAACCGATTGTGTCCATTCGATCCCCGCCACGCGCTGCCATTGCGAGAACGACTGGCCGGCCGGTGCGGTACTCCCTCCCCACAAGTACAGCGACAACGGCTCCGTCTGGAGCGACGCGCGATAAGTAAATGCTGATGAGCCGACCATGATGGCCGACGGAAGAACCGGCATCGGCAGGCGCTGCGACATGACGTCGGCGGGAATGAGCGGGACAGGCCCTCCGCCGATCGCGAGTTGCTCGAAGACGGGCGCGTCGACGTTGGTGCGGCCGTAGGTCGCAGAGGCCGAGAGCGGGATCGCCCCGCGCCCCGACACCGCGAGCGCCCCGGTGGCGACGATGCGGCGGACGGGCGCGTCGAACGCCTGGCCGAGCGTCCCGCGAGCGATCAGCGATTCGGTCAACGTCGCGGCGTCGCCGCGCTGCAACGCCGCCACGCTCGCGGTCGCGAAGCCGATGGCTTGCGTCGTTGAGACGCGAGGAACGATGGGCGCATTCGGATTGGCGAGGCTCAGATCGGCCGCGCTCCCGCCCACGCGATACCGCAACGCCCACGAATCGTAGAGGAGATTTCCGTCGAGCATCGCGTCGCCGCCGGCCAGACGCGAGTCGAAGCGAATCCCGCCGACGTCGTTGGCGAGCGCCGACGTCCGTTGCGTCGCGCCGAACGCGTCGAGTCTGATCGCGGGCCGCGTGCCGAACCACTCGCCCGTGGCCGACGCACCCTGCCACTCCGCGGGCTCGCCGGCCGCGCCCTGGAGCATCAATGCGCTTCGTCCGATCAGGTCGCGGGTGCTGAGCGCGAGCCCGCCGCTCGCACCGTCCGCATCGGCGCGCGGGACGGGCAGCCAGATGAAGATCCGCGGCGCGAGTCCGAACGGGCGAGGCGCGGATGGAACGTCCGTCGCGAACGCGTGCACGGGGACCGGAGCAACGGCGGCCGCGGGAGTCAGGCTCGCCGCGATCTGTGGCGCCACGGGGACCGACGCGCTCCACGTCAGCCGGCGCAAGTCATAGCCTCTGTAGTAGAGCGACAGGAACCACACGCTGCCGTCGGATGGATTCGGCTCGGCCGCGACCGCCGCGCCGGTGACGTCGGTGATCTGCCGTCGCTCGCGCGTCGCGAGACTCACTCGCTCGATTTGCGGCACGCCGGTGGCGTCGGTCGTCGTCACGATGGACGTCGAGTCGTGCCACGCGGCGTCGTACGCGTCCACATTCTCGAGTCCCGCCACGGGCGTGGCGGCGCCGGTCGCGAGGTTCACGATGCGGAGACGCCACCCCTCGCGCGTGTGCACCGACACGACGGCGCGCGATCCGTCGCGCGAAACACGCGGACGAAAGTACGACTCCTCGGGGCCGCCTTCCGCGACGACGCGAACCGCGCCGGTCTCGAGATCGACCGCGACGAGCTCGCACCAACCGACGCGGCAGCGTGTCGCGACCGCGGTTCGCCCGTTGGGAAGTGGATCGCCATTCGAGAGGCTCGCACCGTGGGTCACTCGGTGGACCGAACCGCGCCCGACGTCCCAGATGTACAGGTCGGGCGCGAACGATCCATCGCCTCGTGGCGCGACTCTCGACACGAGGACGCGTCCGTCGCGCATGAAGCGCGGCGACTCGTACGGGGAGCCGGCACGTGCTTGAAGGCTGGCGAGCACGCGTTTGGGTTGCGGATAGATCGGTCGCGCGGGAACGTCGGCCGGGTCGCGCGCGAGGAGAATCGAATCGCGACGGGCGCGTCCCGTGTCCGGCTCGGCGGCCGTGCTCCAGACGACGATTCGTGATGGCACGATCGGCGAGCGCAAGAGAATCGCGACACGTTTGCCGTCCGCCGAGATCGCCGGATCGCCGGTGTACCACGAGAGCCGCTGGACAATGTCTCCGGTGTCCGCGCCGACTTCGATAGTCGCGCGCGTCGCGAGGGCCTTGCCCGTGAGGTCAGCCGTGAATCGTCCGTAGAGCACGGCCGGCGATTCGCCGAACACGCCGCGAAACGCCTCGTCGAACGAGCGATTCTGCCGCGCGGTCAGGCGCCGCCACACGAAGACGAGACTCGAGTCTCCGCGCTGCTGGGCCAGCCATTCGAGAAACGCCGAGCCCGCGAGATACGCGAATGATCCGCCCTCGAACGCGCCGGACGAATTCAAATTCTCATATCGAGGCAGCTGCCCTTCGAGCGCGAGCTCGCGGAGCAGGGCGGGACGCCAAACGCCGTGGGGACGCCCGGAGCCCGTGACGCGGCCTTCAATAAACGTCGCGTAGCCTTCGATCACCCACCGAGGAGCGCGCAGGGCGATCGGTCCGACGTCGATCGGAAGCGCGCGCCGCAGGTTGTCGAGCACACCGCGGCTCCGAGACGGCCGCGTCAGGTGGGCTATGTGCCCGAACTCGTGCGAGACGAGCATCTCGCCCCAGTCCCGAAACTCGCCGATGTCGTCGCGCGGGTCCGGAGGCGCGGCCCACAAATAGATTGTCGGCCCTTTCAGAAACGGCCACGCGGAACCGTTTGCGGTCGAATACGGATTGTCGACGACGACCTGAGTCTTCGCCTCCGGCGCGTACCCGACGAGTTGGGCGACCGCCGAGTCGATCGCGTCGGCGCGCTCCGCGATGTGCCGCGTCCACGCCTCGAGCGGGAGCGGATAATGAAAAGCGAAGTGGCGCGTTTCGATCGTGCGCCAGGGCAGCCAGGTGCGGACGACGAACTGCGCGCGCGCCGGCGCCGCAGCGAGCGAGGAGCAGGAGCGCGACGGCCCGCGCCGTCGCCAAGGGGGTCTAGTCGCGTTTTTTTGCCGCCGCGACGCGGTCCTGCAACCAGGTAGCCGGAATTATGAAAAGCGGCGTGAGGAAAAAGCCGAGCAGCGTGTTGAGCCAGATCAGCGCTATGTAGAAGCAGCCGAGACCAAGACCGACCCAGAGAGTGCCGAAGGGACCGTGCGTTTCCAAATGAGCGCTCCTGACACGTGAACAGGCGCAAGAAGTATAGCAATACCATTGGAATGCTTCCAGCGCGCGAGGCGCGACAATGGTGCCGCGCGGGCTATCTTGCACGGGTGTCGTCGACAGTCGTGGACTCGATTCTTCGCACAGTCGGCGCGTCGCTGGCGCCGCACGACCGGGTCGTGCTCGCCGTCTCCGGTGGGCTCGACTCGATGGCGCTGCTGGACGCGGCCGCCGCGGCGTGCGAGCGATCACGCCTCGTCGTCGCTACGTACGACCACGGCACGGGGACAGCGGCAGAGGCGGCCTGCGACCTGGTCCGGCGCGCGGCGGAGGAGCGTGGCATCGAGTGCGTCGTCGGCCGCGCGGAACGCGGTTCGATTCGCCACTCCGAGTCCGCTTGGCGCGACGCACGCTGGAGTTTTCTGCGGGAGGTCGGGCGGGCGCGCGGTGGACGCGTCGCGACGGCACACACCGCCGACGACCAGATCGAAACGGTTCTGATGCGCGCGTTGCGCGATGCGGGTCCGCGCGGCATGGCCGGGTTGCTCGCGCCGAGCGACGTGCTGCGTCCGCTGCTTGGGCTCCGCCGCGCGGCGCTCGTCGACTTCGCGACCGCGCGCGGGATCGAGTGGCTCGAAGATCCGACGAACGCGTCCCGCCGATTCCTGCGAAATCGGCTTCGGCACGACATCCTGCCGGCGCTTCGGCGCGTAAACCCTGCGATCGACGAAGAGCTGCAGGACCTCGCGCGGCGCGCCGCCGAGTGGCGCGGCGAAACCGATGCCGTGGCGAACGTCGTATCCAAGGTCGACCGGGCGGTCCGGGCGGTGGAGGTCGGCGTCGTGGCGATTCGAGGTTTGGACGCGGAGCAGCTCGCGGTTGTGTGGCCGGCTGTGGCAGGCCGCATCGGCGTCGCGCTCGACCACCGTGGCATCCGCCGAGTCAGCTCGTTTTCGCGCGATTCGCGTGTCGGCGCGCGGATCCAGCTCTCCGGTGGATGGGAGGTCGTTCGATCGCGACACACGATCCGTCTGCAGCGGTCGGTGGTCGACGCGCTGATGACGAGCGAAGCGGTTCTGGACCCGTCGACCGCGACGACGTGGGGCGGATGGACTTTCTGGGCGGGTGCTCGGCCAAGCTCGGTATCTTCGGTCGCGGCTGAGCAGTCCGAATGCGACGCCCGGCTGCCGGTGGACCGGCCTCTGCGCGTGCGGGCGTGGCGACCCGGCGACCGGCTGACGAGCGGCTCGCGGGGTGGGGCGGTGGGGCGAAAGGTCAAGCGGCTCTTGAACGACGCCGGTGTCACTGGTCACGAACGGAGCGGCTGGCCCGTAGTACTGTCGGGAGATCGAATCGTATGGATTCCCGGAGTTCGCCGCAGCGACGCGGCAACCGCGCGGTCGGAGGCGGGCAGACCAATCTTGGCCTTTTCCTGTGCACGCAACGGCGGCTGATCCGCGGCTCCAGGGTCGCGACGTACGACGAATTGTCTATTCGGAGCCCGAACTCGCGGCGCGCGTCCAGGCGATAGGCGCCGAAATCACGGCGTCTTATCCGGACGGCGAGCTTTTGGTGCTCGGTCTCTTGAAGGGGAGCTTTATATTTCTGAGTGATTTGGTGCGCCAGATTCGGCGGCCCCTGCAAGTCGACTTTCTAGTAGCGGCGAGCTACGGCGACTCGACTGTTTCCAGCGGGAACGTGCGTTTGGTGTACGACCCCGAAACCGAGCTCGAGGGCAAGCACATTCTCCTGGTCGAGGATATTGTCGACACAGGCCGTACATTGAACCGCCTGATGGATTTGCTGTGGGCACGGAAGCCGCGTTCGTTGGAGATATGCGCGTTGCTCCACAAGCACGTCGCGAAGGAGCTTAGATATCCGACGCGATTCATCGGGTTTGATGCACCCAACGAGTTCCTCGTGGGGTATGGATTGGATCACGCAGAGAACTTCAGGCACCTTCCGTACATAGCGAGCTTGCGGTAATGCCACTTCCGATGCAGCCAAAGAACAACAAGAAGGAGTTCAGTTGGGGACGGTTCTCAAAGACCGTCGCCTTTTGGATTCTCCTCATCCTGATTCCCGTCGTCCTCATCCAGCTCTCGGGAACGAAGTCCGAGGCGTCGAAACAGATCTCGTACACGCAGTATCGCGACGAGCTCGACCACGGGAACATTCAGAAGGTGACGATCATGGCCGGCAAGACCGTGAACGGGACCGTCAAGAACCGCATCACGGTTCCCGGCAGCGATCAGCAGTACAAGAACTTCAGCGTCCGTCTCCCGGTGGAGAATTCGGAAGCCGAGGTCGCGGCGCTGAACGCCAAGGGTGTCGCGATCGACGCGAAGGACGCCGGCGTTTCGGTCACGGCGTGGGTCGTGAACTTCGTGCCGTGGCTGATCGTCATCGGCTTCTACCTGTTCGTCTTCAAGCAGATGCAGGCGGGCGGTGCCAAGGCGTTCTCGTTCGGCAAGTCGAAGGCGAAGCTGCTCACTGGCGACACGCCCAAGATCACGTTCGCCGACGTCGCCGGCGCGGACGAGGCGAAGCAGGAGTTGCAGGAGATCATCGAGTTCCTGCGCGATCCGCAGAAGTTCACCAAGCTGGGCGGACGCCTGCCCAAGGGTGCGCTGCTCGTCGGTCCGCCGGGCACCGGCAAGACGCTGCTGGCGAAGGCGGTGGCCGGCGAGGCCGCCCGCCCGTTCTTCTCGATGTCGGGTTCCGACTTCGTCGAGATGTTCGTCGGCGTCGGCGCGAGCCGCGTGCGCGACCTGTTCGAGCAGGGGAAGGCGCACGCGCCATGCATCATCTTCATCGACGAGATCGATGCCGTCGGCCGCCACCGCGGCGCCGGCCTTGGCGGCGGTCACGACGAGCGCGAGCAGACGCTCAACCAGCTGCTCGTCGAGATGGACGGCTTCGAGTCGAACGACGGCGTGATCCTGATCGCCGCCACGAACCGGCCGGATGTCCTCGACCCGGCGCTGCTGCGCCCGGGCCGCTTCGACCGGCAGATCGTCGTCGACGCGCCGGATCTCAGCGGCCGCGAGGGAATTCTCAAGGTCCACCTGCGCAACAAGCCCATCGCCGACGACGTGGACATCACGACGCTGGCGCGCGGCACGCCGGGCATGGCGGGCGCCGATCTCGCGAACCTCGTCAACGAGGCCGCGCTGCTCGCCGTGCGCAACAGCCACGAAAAGATCTTCATGGCCGACCTCGAGGACGCCAAGGACAAAGTCATGCTTGGCGCCGAGCGGAAGTCGATGGTCATGAAGGAAGAGGAACGCCGGCTCACGGCGTACCACGAAGCCGGTCACGCCATCTGCGCGATGCGCGTGCCGGGCAACGATCCGCTGCACAAGGTGACCATCGTGCCGCGCGGACGCGCGCTTGGGTTGGCGTTCACGCTGCCGGAAGACGATCGCGTGTCGGTCACGCGCCAGCAGCTCGAGGCGGTGCTCGTGATGTCGTACGGCGGCCGCGTCGCCGAAGAGTTGATCTTCGGACACGATCGCGTGACGACGGGCGCGGCGAGCGACATCCAGAAGGCGACAGCGATCGCTCGCCGGTACGTGACGCAGTGGGGTCTGTCCGACGCCATCGGTCCGATCCTCGTCGGCGACAACGAGCAGGAGCTCTTCCTCGGCCGCGAGATTCAGCACCGCCGCGAAGTCTCGGAGCAGACGGCGCAGCTGGTGGACGCGGAGGTCAAGCGCGTGATCGACAACGCGTACGACCGCGCGAAGCAGACGCTCGAGGCGAACATCGGACTGCTGCACCAGGTCGCCGCGGCGCTGCTGGAGCGTGAGACGCTCACGGGCGACGACATCGAGATGCTCGCGCGCGGCGAGACGCTGCCGCCGCGCTCGTCCGGTGCGCCACCGATGCCGCCGGCGCAGCCGGCGCCTGCGGCGCTCGAACCGAAGCGCAGCAGCCCGCCGCTTCTTGGCGGGCCGGAGCCGAGCCCGGCGTAGAACGAACTGATCGGAAACGATCGACGGGAGTCTCGCGAGAGGCTCCCGTTTTCTTCTGGCCCAGATGAAGAGCATCCGGAATCACGGACCATGATGGGCCAAGCGGGTACCGACGCGCCCGACGAGAAGGCGCCGGCGTGGCGCCACGCCACCGGCGAGTTGTCGCTCGACCGCCCGCGGATCCTGGGAGTCGTGAACGTGACGCCGGACAGCTTCAGCGACGGCGGCCGTCTCCTCACGCTCGACGATGCGCGGCGGCACGTCGACCGGCTGGTCGCCGAGGGCGCGGACATGATAGACATCGGCGGAGAATCCACGCGTCCGCAGGGTGCCCGATCCGTAGACGCGGAGGAGGAGCTACGCCGTGTGGTGCCCCTCGTCCAGGCGGTGCGTCGCGATCACCCAGCCGTGCCGATCTCGGTCGATACGACAAAGGCCGCCGTCGCACGTGCGTCGCTCGAGGCCGGCGCGTCGATCGTGAACGACGTTTCCGCCTTTCGGCTCGACGACGCGATGGCGCGCGTGTGCGCCGCCGCGGGCGCGGGGGTTGTCCTGATGCACTCGCGTGGCGACGTTGCCACCATGGCGACGTACGCCCACGCCACGTACGGCGACGATCCCGTGGGTGAAGTCATCGCGGAACTGCGCGACGCGGCCGGCGGCGCGCTGAGCGCCGGCGTCGCGCGAGACCGGATCGTCCTGGATCCCGGTATCGGGTTCGCCAAGCGAAGCGCGACGTCCATCGCGGTGTTGTCCGAGCTCTCTCGCCTCGTCGCGCTCGGATATCCGGTCCTCGTCGGCGCGTCGCGCAAACGGTTCATCGGCGAGATCACCGGCGTCGCGGAGCCGAGCGAACGCGTCGGCGGCACGATCGGCGCGAACGTCGCGGCGCTCGAGCGTGGCGCGCGGCTCTTTCGCGTGCACGACGTGAAGCCGTCGCGCGAAGCGCTCGACGTCGCGTGGGCGATCATGGCTTCGGCACGCACCGGAGACGCAAGCGCGGACGCGGGGCGGGGCAATGGGGGGGCCGCCCCATGGTAAGCCTCTTCGAGCAGTTCCGGCTGCTGCACCCCGGTTGGCGCGACGTGCTGGAGATCGCGATCGTGAGCTTCGTGATCTATCGCGTACTGCTCTTGGTGCATCGCACGCGCGCGCTTCAGGTGCTCGTCGGATTGTTGCTGCTCGCGGTGAGCTACGGCGTGGCCTACGTGCTGCAGCTCGGCGTGATCGTTTACCTCTTGACTCTCGTCTCGAGCTACGGCGTGATCGCGCTGCTCGTCGTATTCGCGCCGGAGATTCGCGCCGCCCTCGCGCAGCTGGGCCGTTCCCGATTCTCGCGCGTGTTCGCCCGAATGAAGGAAGCGGAGGTCGGCGACCGCGTTTCCGAGGCGGTCGAGCGTCTCAGCCGCAAAGGCGTCGGCGCGATCATCGCCGTCGAGCGAGAGGTCTCCCTCGACGAGTACGTGCACTCCGGCTCGGTGATGCAGGCGAAGGTCTCGGCCGACCTGCTCACCACGATCTTCACTCCGAACTCTCCGCTGCACGATGGCGCGGTCATCATTCGCGGCGACACGATCGTCGGCGCGGCGTGCATCCTTCCGCTCTCGCAGGCATCGATGATCGATCGTTCGCTCGGGACGAGGCACCGCGCGGCGCTGGGCCTCACCGAGGAGACGGACGCTCTCGTGTTCGTGGTGTCCGAGCAAACAGCGGCGATCGCCGTCGCATCGGGCGGACGGCTGTGGCGCGACTTCGCCCCGGCGCAGGTGCGCGACCTCGTGGCGGGGCGTCCTCTGCGCGACGTCGCTCTCGAGGCAGGAGTCGCTGTCCCGTCGTGACGGCGCCTCGCGCGGCGCTCCTGGCCGCCGCTTCGCTCGCGGTGGTCTACGTCGCCACTCTCGCGCCGGGAGTCACGTTCTGGGATGCCGGCGAGTTCATCGCCGCCGCGCACAGCCTGGGCATTCCGCACCCGCCGGGCACACCGCTGTTCGTCGTGCTGCTCAGCGCGTGGGCGAAGCTGCTCGCCTTCTTGCCGTTCGCTACGGCGACGAATCTTTTCTCGAGCGCATGCACCGCGGCGGCCGTCGGTCTCACGACGCTGTGGGTCGCGCGCGCGACGAGCGAGCCACTCGCCGGACTCGCCGCGGGAATCGCCGCGGGCGCGATGTCCACCGTCTGGCAAAACGCGACGGAGACGGAGGTCTACGCGGCTTCGCTGCTGCTCTCGGTCGCGGCGATCGTCGCCGCGGACCGCGCCGGCCGCACCGGCGACGCTCGCTTCACGCTGCTCACGGCGTATCTCCTCGCGCTCGCCGTGCCCGTGCACTTGAGCGCGCTCGTCGCCGCCCCCGTCGCCGTGCAGTTGGCGGCGAGCCGGCCCGGCGGCTTCGACGGCCGCACGGCGCTGGTTCTCTCCGGCGTGAGCGTCGCGACGGCGGGAGTCGGACGAATGTCCGTGTCCGTCATGAGCGCGGGACTGTTATTGATCCTGCTGGCCGCCGTACCTCGACGAGAAGCAGTCGACAGAGGCGATTCGCGCCGCACGCGCGTTGGTCTCGCGGCCGCGGCCGCGGCGGTCGCCTGCGTCGCGCTCTCGGCCGTCCTGTTTCTCCTCATCCGGTCGCGATTCGACCCGGCGATCAATCAGGACAATCCGCGCACGTGGAGCCAACTCGCGTTCACGATTGCGCGACGCCAGTACGACGTCGCCGGGCTCTGGCCTCGCCGAGCGCCGATGTGGCTGCAGTTGGCGAACTGGTTCGAGTACGCTGACTGGCAGTGGGCGCTGCGGCTCGCACCCGGAGTCGATCCCGAACGTCTGGCGCGTCCTGGCGACGAGCCTCTTCGCCGGGCTCGGATTCGCCGGAGCGGCGTGGCATCGGCGGCGCGACGTCCGAACCTGGCGCGCCGTGCTTCTTCTCTTCCTCTGCGGCTCGCTCGGCGTGATCGCGTATCTGAATCTCCGCGCGGGGCGCACCTTTGCGTGGTCGTTCATTCCGGACGACGCGTCGCACGAGGCGCGGGACCGCGACTACTTCTTCACGCTCGGCTTCTGGGCGTGGGGGATCTGGGCCGGCATGGGCGCCGTTGCACTGGCACAGCGCTTCGCGCGCGCGTGGGTCGGCGTGGCTGTCGCGGCGCTTCCGATCCTTCTCAACTGGAGCGTCGTGAATCGCCGGCCGGAGCCCGATGCGACCCTTCCGCGTGAGACGGCGCGGCAGCTGCTCGAACCTCTTCCTCCCCGCGCCGTGCTCTTCGTCGAAGGCGACAACGACACCTACCCGCTCTGGTACGCGCAACAGGTCGAGAGCGAACGCCGCGACGTCACCGTCGTCACGCTCCCCCTTCTCGGCGCGCAGTGGTACCTCGACGAGCTTCGCCGCCGCTACGCACTCGGCACTGGCACGAACGCGTCCGACCCGATGGCGGCGACGCGCATCGCCGCCGACGCTCTCGCCCAGAATCGTCCGATCGCCGCGGCGAACACTCTCGAGCCGAGCGAGCGGCAGGCGATCGCGAGGCGCTGGAGGGTTGTCGGTCTCGTGGCGATCGCCGAGCCGGAGCCGTCGGAGATCTCGGACGCGCCGGTCGACATCTCGCTGGACACCGCCGCGCTCCGTCGGGTGGCGCGATCGATCGACGATTGGCGGCGAGGAAGACGCGCGCGAGACGAGCCCGACTCGATCCACGAGTACTTCCTCCGCCTGCTCTCGTGTCCCTCTCGTTTGCTCGAGGGGTCGGCGGCTGCTCCGAGCGCTTCTCTTGATTCGCTCTGTAACCTACGGTAACTTGGTACGTTATGCCGTTTCCAGACCTCCCGGACCGGCTCCGCGAAGTCCGAGACCGAATCGAAGCGGCAGTGCGACGTGGTGGTCACGGTCAGCAGGTTACGATCGTCGCAGTTACCAAGACGCATGGCCCCGACGCCGTTCAGTCGGCTTGGGAAGTGGGTCTCGCTGACGTCGGCGAGAACCGTGTGCAGGAAGCCCTCCCGAAGATGGATCTCGTTTCAGCCCCGGTTCGGTGGCATCTGATTGGACACCTTCAGCGCAACAAGGTGAAATACCTGCCGCGCTTCGACCTCCTGCACGCGCTCGACAGCGCTCGGCTCGCCGACGCGGTGAACGAGCTTGGGGTTGAGTCTGGGCGCCCCGTTTCAGCCCTGTTGCAGGTGAACGTCGTCGGCGAGGAGTCCAAGGGCGGGATCGGGGCCGGAGACGTGGCGGCGGAAGCCGAGCACCTGTCGAAACTCGAAGGGATCCGCGTCCGTGGCGTCATGACGATGGCGCCGTTGGACGCTGACGAGTCGACCCTCAGGCGCGTCTTTGCAGGAGCACGCGCGGCGCGAGATCAACTTCGCGCCGCCGGGCACGAAGCGACGGCGCTATCGATGGGGATGTCGAACGACTTCGAAGTAGCTGTCGAAGAGGGCGCGACGCACGTCCGCCTGGGAACGATTCTCTTCGGAGCGAGACCCGCATGATGGACGAGACCTTCCACCTCACGCCGCTCGACGTTCGCCGCTACGAATTCGGAAAGGCGATCCGCGGCTACGATCCCGAGCGCGTGAACCAGTTCCGCGACCAGGTCGCCGAGGAACTCGAACGCCTGTCGCGCCTGAACCAGGAGCTCGAGGCCAAGGCGCGCGGCTTCCACGAGCAGCTTCGCGCGTTCCGCGAGCGGGACAAGGCGATCAACGAGGCGCTGGTGTCGGCGCAACAGCTTCGCGGCGACATTCGCGAGCAGGCCGACAAGGAAGCAGGACTCATCATCAGGGAAGCCCGCGCCGAGGCGGACCGCATCGTCGAGGACGCGCGCGGCGAGATCCGCCGGATGCAGGAAGGGGTGGCGGGACTCGAGCACTCACGGCGCGCCTATCTCGCGCAGCTGCGCTCCATGGTCGAGCGGCACCTCGCCGAGATCACCGCCGCCGAGCAAACGAACGTCGACGGCCTGCGCCGGGACGGCATGCCCATGTCGCCGGTCCGCGCCGCCTCGACGATCCAGGGATGACGCTCGTGGCTCCGGCAGTACACGCGGCGCCGGATGTGGCGCCGGGGCTTGACGTATTCGAAGCGGCGGAAGACGCGGCCCGCGTCATTCGGGAGCGCTTTTCGGCGCGCCCCGACGCGGCCATCATCCTGGGGACGGGGCTCGGCCGCCTCGCGACGGAGATCGAGAACGCGGTCGCCATCCCGTACGAAGACATTCCCGGTTTTCCGGCTGTCCACGGTCGAGTCGCACGCCGGGCGTCTGCTGTGCGGCACGTTAGGTGCCAAGACCGTGATCGCCATGCAGGGGCGCTTTCATCGGTACGAGGGGTATTCTCTCCAGCAGGTCACCTTTCCGGTGCGCGTGCTGCGCGCGCTCGGTGCCGACACGCTGTTCGTGTCGAACGCGTGCGGCGGATTGAATCCGCTCTGGAACGCCGGCGACCTGATGCTCATCACGGATCATCTCAACTTGCTCGGCGACAGTCCGCTCATCGGTCCCAACGACGATCGTCTCGGTCCGCGCTTTCCGGACATGTCGGCGCCGTACGATCCGGCGCTCGGCGCGCTCGCGCGTCGTGTCGCGGCGGACGAAGGGATCGGCCTGCGCGAGGGCGTGTACGTCGCCGTCGTCGGCCCGAATCTCGAGACTCGCGCCGAGTATCGTTTTCTCCGCGCCATCGGCGCGGACGTCGTCGGAATGTCGACGGTGCCGGAGACCATCGTGGCGGTGCACGCCGGAATGCGGGTGCTCGGCTTGTCGATCATCACCGACATGTGCCTCCCCGACGCGCTCGAGCCGGCGACGGTGGAAAAGATCATCGCCGTGGCGAACCGCGCCGAACCCGCGCTGACGACGCTCGTGCGCCGCGTGCTGGAGCGCCTGTGACGGCGCCGAGCATGACGCGATACCAGCCGCTGCCGCCGGATCGCCCGGCGGACGAGGTCGAGCGCGAGCTGCTCGCGCGTTGGGACGAGGAGGATCTCTTCGCCCGCGCGCTCGAGGCGCGGAGCGGCGCGCCGAATTTCGTGTTCTTCGAAGGCCCGCCGACGGCGAACGGGCGGCCGGGCATCCATCACGTCTTTTCGCGCACGATCAAGGATCTCTTCTGCCGCCACCGCGCGATGAAGGGCTATCGCGTCGCGCGAAAGGCCGGCTGGGACACGCACGGGCTGCCGGTCGAGATCGAGGTCGAGAAGCAGCTCGGCATCAGCGGAAAACAGCAGATCGAGGCGCTCGGCGTGGCCGAGTTCAACCGGTTGTGCCGCGAGAGCGTGTTCAAGTACCGCGCGGATTGGGAGAAGCTCAGCGCGCGCATGGGGTACTGGCTCGACTACGAGCATCCGTACGTCACGTACCACAACGACTACGTCGAGAGCGTCTGGTGGGCGCTCAAGACGCTGTTCGACAAGAATCTGCTCTACCGCGGGCACAAGATCCTGCCGTACTGCTCGCGCTGCGGCACGGCGCTGTCGAGCCACGAGCTGTCGCTCGGATACAGGCAGGACGAGGACCCGAGCATCTACGTCGCGCTCGACCTCGTCGAGGCGCCCAGTGGCCGAGATGCGACGCTGCACCCGACGGTCGGCCGGCGGATCCTCGTGTGGACCACCACGCCGTGGACGCTCGTCTCGAACACCGCGCTCGCGGTGCATCCGGATCTCGACTACGTCGAGCTGGTTCGCGCGAGGAAGGGAAGGATAAGAGAACGCTGATCATCGCCGAGTCGCGCGTGCGCGCCGTGCTCGGCGACGACTACGAGAATCGTTGGGAGTTGGTCCGCCACATCAAGGGCGCCGATCTCGTCGGCCGCCGCTACAAGCGGCCGCTGGACTGGGTCGATTTCCCGCCCGAGGGCGAACACGAGATCATCGTCGGCGAGGAGTTCGTCTCGGCCGACGACGGCAGCGGCGTGGTGCACATGTCGCCGGCGTTCGGCGCGGACGACTACGCGGCGGGAAAGCGCCACAATCTCGCGTTCCTGCAGCCCGTTGGACGTGCGCGGCGAGTTCCCGTCGTCGATGCCGCTCGTCGGCGGACTGTTCGTGAAGGACGCCGACGACCTGATCATCGAGGAGCTGAAGCGCCGCGGCGTGCTCTGGAAGGCCGGGCGCATCACGCACCAGTATCCGCATTGCTGGCGCTGCGGCACGCCGCTCATCTACTACGCGCGCACGTCGTGGTTCGTGCGCACGACGGCGTATCAGGGACGCGATGATGGCGCGCAACGCGCGCATCGACTGGCATCCGCCGAATCGGTCGGCGAGGGGCGCTTCGGCGAGTGGCTGAAGAACAACATCGACTGGGCGATCTCGCGCGATCGCTACTGGGGCACGCCGCTGCCGGTCTGGGTCTGCGACCGCGATGCGTCGCACGTCGAAGTGCATCGGAGCTACGCGGATCTGAGCGCAGCGCTCCGGCGAGCGCGCTCGCCGCCGACTTCGATCCGCACAAGCCGTACGTCGACCACTACACGTGGCGTGCGCCTCGGCCGGTGCGGCGGGACGATGCGTCGCGCGCCCGAGGTGATCGACACCTGGTTCGACTCCGGCTCGATGTCGTTCGCGCAGTGGCACTATCCGTTCGAGAACCGCGACATGATCGCCGACCAGTTCCCGGCGGATTTCATCGCCGAGGGCGTCGACCAGACGCGCGGATGGTTCTACTCGCTGCTGGCGATCGCGACGGGGCTCGGCGACGCGCTGCCGAACAACGCCGGACGTCGGGCGGCGCGCACGCAATGACGGACGTCGCGTCGCCGTACCGCGCGGTCGTCGTGAACGACCTCGTGCTCGACGCCGAAGGCAAGAAGATGTCGAAGAGCGTCGGCAACGTCGTCGACCCGTGGGACGTGATCTCGCGCCACGGCGCCGACGCCGCTCGGCTCTTTTTCGTGGCGTCGAGCGAGGTGTGGGTGCCGCGCAGCTTCGACGAGAAATTGCTCGCCGAGCAGGCGGGGCGATTCCTGCGCACGCTCAAGAACGTCTACAGCGGCATCTTCGCGCAGTACGCGAACTTCGGGTGGAACGCCGTCGGCGGCGGATCCGCTGGTCGAAGCGCGTCCCGCGTTGGACCGGTGGATGATCGGCCGTCTCGCGCGTCTCGAGCAGACTGTCGACGCCGCGCTCGGCGCGTACGACGCGACCGCCGCGTCGCGCGCGATGATCGAGTTCGTCGACGACGACGTCTCGAACTGGTACGTGCGGTTGAGCCGCGGCCGTTTCTACGACGTCGACGGCGACGACAACCGCGCGGCGTTCGCGACGCTGCACGAGGTGCTGACGTCCGTGTGCCGGCTGCTCGCGCCGTTCGCGCCGTTCGTGACCGATTGGATGCATCGCGAGCTGACGGGCGAATCGGTTCACCTCGCGCCGTTCGTCGCACCCCGCGCGGGCGCGGCGTCCGATCTCGACGCGCCGATGGCCGCGATCCGCACGCTCGCCAGGCTCGGTCGCGCCGCCCGGGAAGAGGTCGGCATCAAGGTGCGTCAGCCGCTTGCCCGCATGGTTTGCGTCGCGCCCGGCGTGCCGGAATCGGCCTTGGTCCCGCTCGTCCCACTGCTCGCCTCGGAGCTCAACGTCAAGCGAGTAGATTTCGCGACCTCCGCCGACGAGCTCGTGACGCTGCAAGCGAAGCCGAATTCCGCGTTCTCGGAAAAAGGTTCGGCAAGAAGACGCCGCTGGCGGCTCAGGCGACGAGCGCGCTCACCAGCGAACAGCTCCGCGCCTTCGAGCATGGCGCGCCGCTGGTCATTAGCGTGGAGGGGCAGTCGCACGAACTGACGCTTGACGATCTGACGATCATTCGGCGGGCCTCCGGCGACCTCGTGGTTGAGGAGGACGCCGGATTCTTCGCGGCGATCGATCCGGCGGTGACGCCGGATCTGGAGCTCGAGGGTTATGCCCGAGAGATCGTTAGCCGGGTACAGCGCATGCGAAAGGAGGCTTCGTTCGCGGTCAGCGACCGAATCACGCTGACCGTTGGAGGGGGGAGCGATGTGCACGCTGTCGTTCGCGCTCATCGCGCGTGGATCGCGGACGAAATGCTGGCGACCGACGTGGTGCTCGTGGATCAGCCGGAATCCGGCGCGTCCAGTGACGCCATGACGGCGCTCGATCTCGACGGAATGACGGCCTTCGTGGCCATTACCAGGATACCGTAGCGATGGCAACCGCGAACAGCACGAAGAAGGCGAAGGGGATGAGCAAGAAGATGCTTCAGCATTTCGAGAAGCGTCTGCTCGACGAGCGAAGGCGCGTGCTCAAGGAACTCGGCCACGCCGACGAAGCGTTCGGCGCCACGCCGCAATCGGCCGACGGCGATCTGAGCAGCTACTCGTTCCACATGGCCGACCAGGGTACCGACGCGATGGAGCGCGAGAAGGCGTTCCTGTTCGCGAGCCAGGAAGGGCGGTTCCTCTGGCACATCGACGAGGCGCTTCGCCGGCTCTACCGTGATCCGGACAAGTTCGGCAAGTGCCACCAGTGCGGCAACGAGATTGCGTACGATCGACTCGACGCACTACCACATGCACGCTTCTGCATCGACTGCAAGCAGCGCGAGGAAGATGCAAAGAAGTAATGGAAGTACCGAACACGGGAACGCCGGACTCTTTTGGCCGGTGCTGTGCCTGATCGCGGCGGTGGACTTCGGCACGAAGTACCTCGCGGCCAAGCGGCTCCTGCCGCAGGGACTCCCGCACGAAGTGTTCGGCGATTGGGTCCGGTTCACGCTGGTGCGCAATCCGGGCGCGGCGTTCGGGCTGCATCTCGGCTCGCAGTCGCGCTGGATCTTCATGGCGCTGACGATTGTCGCGCTCGTGATTCTGGGCTTTCTCTACACGTCCACGCGTCGCGGCGACGCGGTGCGCTCGTTCGCCCTCGCGCTGGTCTGCGGCGGCGCCGTCGGCAACCTGATCGACCGCATCACTTCGCGGTACGGCGTGGTGGACTTCATCGACATCGGCTTCGGCGATTCGCGATGGCCGACGTTCAACGTTGCCGACATGGCGGTGAGCATGGGCGCCTTTCTGCTCGCCTGGGTCTTGTGGGGTGAGGACACGGAGACGGAAGCCGCGGGCGCTCGCACGCCGGTCGCTGTCTCCGCCGATACGCGCGAGCTCTCGTAGTACTCCCGGCACGACACTCGGCACGACATGAACGATTCGCGATCGAGAAACGGCCTCGTGTTCTGGACCGCGGCTGTCTCGGTGGTCGTGCTCGACGTCATCACGAAGCGACTCGCCGTCGCGCACCTGATGCAAGGCGTGCCGCGTCGCATCATCGGCGACGTCGTGCGCTTCACGCTCGCGTTCAATCCCGGCGCGGCGTTCAGCATGTCGGTCGGCGACAAGTCCCGCTTCTTCTTCGGCGGATTGGCGCTGGTCGCCCTCGTC
The DNA here is from genome assembly GCA_963789315.1 of uncultured Gemmatimonadaceae bacterium. Lineage (GTDB taxonomy): Bacteria > Gemmatimonadota > Gemmatimonadetes > Gemmatimonadales > Gemmatimonadaceae > JAQBQB01. The sequence continues at coordinate 108,380 of CAWBKI010000024.1, forward strand.
GTGCTGTGGTGGCTCTACCGCTCGACCAAGAGCGGCGACTGGATTCGAGTCCTCGCGCTGGGGCTCGCCTGGGGCGGCGCGGCGGGCAACCTCATCGATCGGTTTCGCGGCCCGAGCGGCGTCGTCGACTTCATCGACATCGGCGTCGGCCACGTTCGCTTCTGGACGTTCAACGTCGCCGACTCGGCCGTGACCGTCGGCGCGATCACGCTCGCGTTCATCCTGTGGCGCGAAGACCGTGAAAAGTTGGCGATCGCCGCCGGCGAAGCGGCCATGCGAGACGAGCCCTCCCGCGGAGAGCAGTGACGGATAGCGGCCGGCGGAGCTTCGAGTCGCCCGACGACGCGCCCCGCCTGGACGTGCTGGTCGCTCAACACCTCGGCATTTCACGAAATCAGGCGGCCACGTTGATCGCCAACGGGCACGTCCTCGTCGTCGGCCGCCGCGAGCGTGCGAGCTACCGCGCCGCAGCGGGAGAGAAAATCGACGTCGACGTCCCCGCGCCCGCCGGTCGTCCTGTCGTCGGAGAATCCATCCCGTTGGCGGTGGTCCTCGAGGACGACGACGTGCTCGTCGTCAACAAGCCGGCGGGGATGGTCGTCCATCCAGCGCCCGGCAACTGGTCCGGGACTCTCGTCAACGCCCTGAAGGGCCGGGGCACACCATTGTCCGCCGGGTCCGATACGAGCCGAGAGGGGATCGTGCACCGCCTGGACAAGGAGACGTCCGGACTGCTCCTCGTGGCCAAAAGTGACCGTGCTCACAAAGTGCTCGGCGCCGCGCTCCAGGCGCGTCAGATCGTCCGCCGGTATGCGGCGCTGACGTGGGGCCACCTGACCGAGGACCAGGTCACGATCGACAAGCCGATCGCCCGCGATCCGCGAGACCGAAAGCGCATGGCGGTCGTCTCTACAGGACGGCCGGCGAGGACAGATCTCACTCGGCTTGCGCGCTTCGACTCCGCCGATCTTCTGCGGGCGCACCTGCACTCGGGGCGCACGCACCAGATCCGGGTGCACGTCGCGTCGATCGGCCATCCGGTCGTTGGTGACGACACTTACGGCGGTGGCGGAGGTCGCAAGCTGTTGGACCTGCCCCCACGACGTCACTTCTTGCACGCGGCCTGGCTGATCTTCCACCACCCGGTGTCCGGGGATCTGGTCGATCTGCGCTCGCCGCTGCCGGAAGAGCTTCGCCGGGCACTCGGAGCCGCTGCCGGCTCCGACCCGATAGCCGCAGACCTGGATCCACTCGATCGCTTTGACTTCTATCGCGTCGACCCCTGACACAACGCTGACCTCCGCGCTCACGTTCCGCGCGGGGGGCACCGTGTTTGGGGCCGATGGGGCGGATGTCCGAGAGCTGATTCCGATGGGTGAGATCACGCGACTTCCGGGAGCGCCCGTCTTCGTGCGCGGCCTGCTCAATGTCCGCGGCACCATCGTGACGATACTAGACCTGGGGGTCCGGCTCGACCCGTCAGCCGAGCCCGCCACCGAGGGATCCATCCTTCTCGTTCTCCATCGAGACCGCTTGGTCGGGGTAGTGGTGGACGAGGTCGCCGACGTTCGGCAGCTCGAGGTCGACCCCTCGGGCGCGTCGCAGGCGGCTGGTGATCTCGTGCGTGGCGTGGCAACGCTCGACGGCGCACCTGTGGTGGTGCTCGACCTGGCCGCTCTAATCCGCCAAGTGCTGCTGTCCTAGGTCTTCGGGGGGGAGGTTTTCTTGAGTCAACGAGTATTGGTCTGTGACGACGCCATCTTCATGCGCACGATGGTCGGCGACATTCTCACGCAGGCCGGGTTCGAGATCGTCGGCGAGGCGGAGACGGGGCTTCAGGCGGTAGAGAAGTACCGCGACCTGCGGCCGGATCTGGTGACGATGGACATCGTGATGCCCGACATGGGCGGCATCGATGCCGTGCGCGAGATCTGCAAGTTCGACCCGGGTGCGAAAATCCTCATGTGCAGCGCGATGGGGCAACAGGCGCTCGTCGTCGAGGCGATCCAAGCCGGCGCGAAAGACTTCGTCGTCAAACCGTTCCAACCCAGTCGCGTTCTAGAAGCGGTTCAGCGCGTACTCGGCTGAGCACGGACGGCCCCGTGCGACCCCAGCGCCGTGGATAACCGCGAGTACGCCCAGCTCTTTCTCACCGAGAGCCGAGAGCACGTCGCCGCCGTCAACCAATCGCTGCTGCAGCTCGAGCGCGATTCGACCGGCCCCGGCGCTGCATCGGCGGTCGGTGAGATTTTTCGCGCCGTCCACACGATCAAGGGGATGGCGGCGACCATGGGCTACACGCTCGTCGCCGACCTTGCCCACGAGCTCGAGACGGTGCTCGACAGCGTTCGCCGCGGCGAGATGTCCATCGAGGCGACGATCATGGACACGCTGTTCCGCTCCGCCGACGTGCTCGAGCAGGCGGTCGAGGCCGCGGTCGCGGGACGCGAAGGCGACGTCGTCGGCGCGGACCTCATCGCCACGCTGCGTGCGCTGACAGCCGCGCCGGCCGCGCCGCGCAACGTTCCCGCGCCGCCTTCGCTCGCTCCATCGGACTCCGCACCGGCGTCCGGTTCAGAAGCAGCGTCCGTTGCGGCGGGCGAATTGGTGCGCGTCTGGCTGCAACCGGAGACGCCGCTCCGCGGCGTTCGCGCGTTCCTCATCGTGCAGGCGCTGGCCACGATCGGCGATGTCGTCTCCACCACGCCGCCGATCGACGCCCTGCAGAACGAGGATTTCGACAGCGAGTTCTCCATGCGCCTGGCGACGTCGCAACCAGCCGCCGAGATCGAGCGCGTCGCTCGCGCCGTGGGCTACGTGCTCGACATTCAGATCGGGGAGCCGCGCGCGCCCGGCGCGCGGACAGCGACTCCCGCCTGGGCCGCGCCGACGCCCGTGTGGGGCGTGCCCGCGATCTCGATGACGCCCGCGCACGACGTGGCCGCGCTGTCCGCCGTGACGCTGACGCCGGCGCACGGCGTCGTCGCGACGCCGGCCGCCGAGACCAGATCGGAGAGCGGGCGCGTTCGTTCCGTGCGCATCGACGTGCGACGCCTCGACGCGTTGATGAACCTCATCGGCGAGCTGGTGATCGCGCGCGGGCGTTTGACGCAGCTCGCGACCGAGCTTGGCGATCTCTCGCTCGAAGAGACCGTGATGCAGTCGTCGCGCCTTATCACGGAGCTGCGCGACGAGATCACAGCAAGCCGCATGGTGCCGGTGTCGCAGGTGTTCGACCGCTTTCCGCGCGTCGTGCGCGACGCGGCGCGCGCCGTGGGCAAGCCCGTGGACTTCGTCGTTGACGGCAAGGACATCGAGCTGGATCGGTCGATGCTCGACGAGATCGCCGACTCGCTCGTGCATCTGCTGCGCAACGCGGTGGACCACGGCATCGAGCCGGCGGAGGTGCGCGCCGCCGCCGGAAAGCCGGCCGTCGGCCGCCTCGTGCTGAGCGCGGTCCGCGATCGCTCGGCCGTCGTCATCAAGGTGAGCGACGACGGCAAGGGGATCGACCGCGAGCGGGTGCTCGCGCGCGCCAAGCGCGACGGGCTGGTCGACGCCTCGAAGACGGACCTCACGGAGGACGAGCTGCTGCGCCTGCTCGCGCGCCCTGGTTTCTCGACGGCCGAAAAGGTGACGGGCCTTTCCGGACGCGGCGTCGGCGTCGACGCGGTCTACACGAAGGTGCGCGCCCTCGGCGGCGCGATGGACATCCGCTCGGTGCCGGGACACGGCACGACGGTGCTCATCCGGCTCCCGCTGACGCTCGCCATCATGCGCGCGCTGCTCGCGCGCGTGGGCTCCGAGACGTACGCGATCCCGCTCGCGCACGTGAGCGAGACGGTGGAGCTGGCGCCCCATGTGCTGCGCACGGTGAAGGGGAAGGAAGTCCTGCTGGCGCGCGACGAGGTGCTGCCGCTGCTCCGTTTGCGCACGCTGGTCGGGCTGCCGGCGTATTCGCCGGCGACGGAGATCGACCTCGAGCACGTCGTCGTGATCGACCTCGGCGACCGTCGGGCCGGACTCGTGATCGACGAGCTCACCGGGCAGGAAGAAATCGTGGTCAAGCAGTACGACGCGGTCCGCGACGGTCCCCCGTTCTTCGGGGGCGCGACGCTTCTCGGCGACGGCCGGCCGTCGCTCATCGTCGACGTGAGCAGCCTCCTTTAAAGGATTCGTATGGAAGACCTATTGTCATTGAAAGAGCTGCAGCTCGACGCGCTCCGCGAGGTGGCCAACATCGGGGCGGGGCACGCCGCGACCGCGCTCTCGCAGATGATCGGCGAAACGATCATGATCAGCGTCCCGACGATCAGCGTCGCGCGGCTGGAGGAGGTGCCTCCGCGCATCACGACGCCCGACGAGCCGGTCGCCGCCGTGCTGATGCACATGCTCGGCGATCTCACCGGGCGTACGCTGCTCGTCTTCCCGCGCCGCACGGCGCTGCGCCTGGCCGAGCTGCTCCTTCGCCGCCGCGAGACCACCGACGATTTCTCGGACATGCAGCAGTCGGCGATCAAGGAAGCCGGCAACATTCTCAGCTCGGCCTACATGAACGCGCTGAGCGACTTCATGGGGATGATGCTCATCCCCTCGCCGCCGTCGCTGGCGATCGACATGTCCGACGCCGTGCTCACGACGACCTATCTGCAGTTCGGCGGCGACAAGGACTTCGTGTTCTGCGTCGAGAGCGACTTCGTGCTGACCGAATCCGACGAAAAGCTGCGCGGATTCTTCCTCCTCCTTCCGGACACCGCGTCGCTCGGCGCGATTCTCAAGGCGATCCGCGTCGCGTGATCATGTTCCCCTCGGCGCCCCTGACTTCGGAGCGCGACCGCGAGGTCCTGCGCTCCTTCGCTCGGCGGATCAATCCGTCGGACGCCGGGGCGCACAACAACCTCGGGGTGCTCTACTACAACAAGGGCCTGTATCAGGAGGCGGTCGCCGCCTTCATGATGGCGCTCGAGCTCGACCACACGATGCAGGTCGCGCAGCGCAACCTCGAGATCGCGTACTTCAATACCGGCTACTACGACACGCGCGTCCCCGAGCTGCGCGAGCGTCTGCGGCAATGTCCCGACGACCGCGGCGCGCGGTGGGAGCTCGGACGGACGTTCTCGCTGCTCGGCAAGCAGGAAGAGGCGGCCGAGGAGTTTCGCGCGTTGCTGGAGTACGCGCCGAACGACGTGGCCGCGCTGCTGCAGCTCGCGCTCGCCGAAAAGAACGCCGGCGACATGGAGCGCGCGCAGGAGTGCATCGAGCGCGCGCTCGCTCGCGACCCCGACAGCTCGCTGCTCCGGTTCACGCTCGGCGAGATTCTCTATCATCGCGGACTGAACGATGACGCGCTTCGCGCCCTCGAGCGGGCGATCGAGCTGAACCCGGAGAATCACGACGCGCTGTACCTGATGGGTTTCGTGCTGGGCGACATCGGACGCCACGAAGACGCTCAGGCGGCGACGCGCCGCGCCATCAAGCTGAATCCGTCGCTGTCGCGCGCCCACGCGAACCTCTCGCTCGAGCAGCAGCGGGCGAGCCGCGACGGCGCGCCGGCCAAGCGTGAGCTCCAGGTGTCGGTCGAGGGCCAGCTCGCCCACTACAACCTCGGCCTCGCGTTCCGCAGCAAGGGCTACTACGCCGAAGCGATGCGCGAATACGGCGTCGCCCTCGATCGCGGCGAGGATCGCGATCTCGTGCTTCAGGCCATGGCCGAGGTGCACCTCCTGCTCCGCCAGCCAGGAGAAGCCATCGCGCTGTACGACGATCTCCTCCACCGGCAGCCGCACAGCCCCAAGCTGTGGAACGAGCGCGGTGTCGCGCTGCATCAGGAGGGCCGGTTCGCCGACGCCGAATCGAGCTACCGCCGCGCGCTCGAGGAAGAACCCTCGTACGCGATCGCGCAGAACAACCTCGGCGTCGCGCTGTACCATGGCGGCTCGGCCGAGGAGTCGCTCGGCGTCTTCGGCTCCGCGCTCGCGCATCGTCCGGAGTTCGTGAAAGCGCGCTTGAATCTCGCGCTGCTCGCCAGCCGCGCGAAGCGATTCCATCAGGCGCTCGACGCGTACCGCAAAGTGTTGGGCTCCTCGCCGGAAAATCCGGTGGCGTGGAACGGGGTGGGGCTCGTGCTCGCCGAGCTCCACAAGTTCGACGACGCGCGCAACGCGTTCGCCCGCGCGATCCAGGCGCGCCCCGACTTCGCCGAGGCGCACTACAACATGAGCTTCACGCTGTCGAACCTCGGCGACTTCGAGGGCGCGCTTCGCGAAACCAAGCGCGCGCTCGAGCTGGATCCGTACTACGTCCCGCAAAGGTTCGAGCTCGCGATGGACGTCGAGTACGAGGATCCGGACCTCACGGTTCCGCCTGACCTGGGCGGCGCCCACCAAACCGAGGCAGCCGTCGCCGATTTCGACTTCGATCCGGAGTCGCTCGACACGCTCTTCACCGAGCTCGTTCCCGGACCGGGGCCCGCGGCGGAAGCGCCCGCGGCCCAGTCCGCGAGCGACGCGTCGCCCTTCTTGATGGCCGCCGACTATCTGTCGAAGGGCTACTACGACCGCGCGTCGGCGGAGATCAACCGCGCCCTCGCCCGCGGACACGACCGCGCCGAGGGGATGACGCTGCTCGGCGAAGTCTTCTCGAAGCAGGGATTGTTCGGCGAGGCGCTCGAGCGATATCGCGTCGCGCTCACTCTCGAGCCCGACCGTCCGGCGGCGCTCGCCGGCGAAGCCTCGGCGCTGTTGCGTCTCGGCCGCGCGACCGAAGCGCGCCCCATCGCGCAACGGTTGGTGGATCGCGACCCGACGGACGTCGACGCGCTGATGCTCGCCGCGGCCGCCTGCGCGGACGCGGGCGACCCGGCGTCGGCCATCGGCCTGCTCGCGCGCGCGCGGCGCGTGGCGCCGCGGCGCGCGGACGTGTTGCTCCGCACGGGCGACATCGCGAAGTCGATCGGGGACGTCGACGGCGCCATCGATCTGTACCGGGCGGCGCTCGAACTCGACGCCGACTTCGCCGCGGTGCGGTTCCGCCTCGCGGAGCTGCTCCAATCGCAGGGCCGGGACCGCGAGGCGGAGCGCGAACTGGTCGCGGCGCTCGACGCCGTGCCGACATACGCCGACGCGACGCTCGCGCTCGCCGAGCTCCGTCGCCGTTTCGGCCGCTCGGCGGACGCGATGCCGCTCCTCATCGAGCTACTGCAGCGCGACCCGTACAATTTCGACGCGCTGATCGCGCTCGGCGAAGCGCTGATCGACCTGTCGCGGCCCCGCGACGCGAGCCACGCGTTCGCGCGTGTCCTGCGATTCGATCCGGAAAACGTCGGCGCGCTGTACTTCGAGGGCTCGCTGCTCGCCGACCAGCACCGATTCCGCGAAGCGTCCGATCGCTGGCGGCGTGTCATCGCGCTCGATCCCGCGTCGCGGTACGCCCGCCGGGCGCGCCGCGACCTGCGCAGCGCGTCCGATCTGCAGCGGATTCTCACTTTGCGGGCGGGCTGACCCATGGCGATCGAAGGCCCGCTTCGCGAGCTCGGCATCCACGACGTCTTCCAGCTCCTCGACTTGAGCCGGAAGACGGGGGTGCTGTGCGTGTCATCGAAGCTGCGCGAGGACGAGGGCGTCGTCTATTTCGACGACGGCAGCGTCGTGCATGCGTCGATCCGCAGCAAGAGCGTGCCAATCGAGCTGGTGCTGCTCGAAGCCGGCCGCATCACGCAGGCGGATCTCGACCATGCGCACGCGGCCGGCGACGACGCGGACGCCGGCGGCGGGCATGGGGCAAGGCGGACGATCGTCGATTCTCTCGTTCGGGTCGGAGCGATCACGCAGCGCGAGTTGGAGCGGCAGATGCGCTTGCAGATCGAGAGCGTGGTGTTCGAACTGATGTCGTGGCGCGAAGGGTTCTTCTCGTTCGAGGAACGCGCTCGCGACGAGTTGCCGCGGGACACGCGCATCGCCGTGTCGACCGAGTCGTTGTTGATGGAAGGCGCTCGGCGCATCGACGAGTGGTCGCGCATCGCCGACGTCGTGCCGAACCTGGACGTCGTTCCGGAGCTCGCGCCGGTGGGCGACGACCGCGGCGGAGACGGCGGACCGACGCTCGACCTGCTCCCGCACGAGTGGCAGGTGCTCACGATGATCGACGGCGACCGCGATCTGCGCGCGATCGCCGCCCTCCTCGGACGCGACGAGTTCGAGACGGCGAAAATCGCCTACGGGCTGACGACGACCGGCGTCGTCGCCATTCGACAGGCTCCCGAGCCGACGCCGGCGCGTTTGCTCGCGTCGCCCGCCGAGTCCGCGCCTGGCGGCGTGGCCGAGCAGGTCAGCGCGGCGCGGGCCGCCGTGGAACAACTGCTCCGTCGCGCGCCGACCGGCGCCGCGGCGCCCGAGGCCCGCGATGCGCTCGAAGCGCTCGCTCGTCTCGAACACGTGCTCGCGGTGAAAGCCCATGGTTGACGACGTCCGCCGCTGGAGCGAAGAGCTCGCGCGCGAGCCGGGGAGCCTCGTGTTCCTCCAATTGGCGGACGCGCTTCGCCGGCAGCAGCAATTCGACCTCGCGCACAAGGTGGCGCATCGCGGGCTGGAGCGGCATCCGCACAACGCCGACGCGCACGATCTCCTGGCGCGAATCGCCGTGGACCGCGGCGACTTGGCGCGGGCGCGGGACGAGTGGAACGCCGTGCTCCGCCTCGTCCCCGGCCACGCGGGTGCGCTCAAGGGGCTCGGCTATCTGAGCTATCAGCAGGGGCGCGTGGACGACGCCGAGCGGTATCTCGAGGGCGCCGCTGAGACGGACGAGCCGTCGGTGGCGAGCGCGCTCCGCGCCGTGCGCGCGTCCGGAAGCCACGCGGCGATCGCCGCCAACCCTGCCTCCGATCCCGTCGCGTACGTTCCGCCGGAGCAGTCGAACGATCCGCGCCGGCTGTTCGCGACGCTGCTTGTCGACGAGGGCCAGACGGCGCTGCTGTTGGACGCGAACGGCCTCGTGCTGGGCGGCGTGTACATCGACGGCCAGGGCGCGGACGTGTCGCAGGAGGTGGGAGCGCGGCTCAGCGGGATCTCGGACGAAGTGCGCCGGTCGACGAAGTACCTCGACGTCGGCGACTGGCGCTCGATCACGTTCGAGACGCGCGGAACCGTTGTCGCGATGGCGCCGAGCGAGGACGGCGGTTTGTTGGTCGTGGCGGCGTCGAAGGTCACGCCGCTGGGACTCCTGCGACGCCTGTTGGACCGGTGCGCGGTGCGGGCCTCGGCGTGGCTCCGGAGCGGCGCGTCCGACGGGGAGGCGGCCCAATGAGCGCGTCGCTTCGTCCGGTGCTGGAGACTCTCACGCGCCAGCGTGGCGTGCGGGCGAGCTTGATCGTCTCCGAGAGTGATGGTCTCGTGATCGACTCCAGTCTCCGGTTCGGCCAGGACGGCGAGCGCGTAGCGGCGCTCGCCGCGTCCGTTTATCGCAAGGCGCGATTGTCGGCGAAGGCGGCCCGGCTCGGGGCGGTGACGTACCTGCAGCTCGACGCGGAACGGGGCCGGATCTGCGTCGCCGGCGCGGGAAACGACCTCGTGATCGTGACCGTGGCCGACCCGGCGGCGAACGTGGGGCTGATCCGGATGGAATTGTTCAGGGCGCTGGAGCGGATCGCATGAAAATCGCCGCCGTCGAGCCGTGGGTCGAAGCGCCGCTGAAGCGCTACGTCGACGACGCACGCGCTCGTCTGGCGCTGCTGCTCCATCCATCGGGGCAGGTGTTGGCGCAGGCGGGGTTCACGCGCGAGGTGGACGTGATGACCGCGTGCGCGCTGGCATCGGCGATCCACGCGACGGCCGGCGAGTTGGGCCGCCAGGTCGAGGGCCGCGCTTTCGGAGGGCTCCACTACGCCGGCCCGGAGAAGCAGATGTATCTGGCGCCGCTCGAGACGTCGCGCGGCTCGTACATCTGTTTCACGGTGTTCGACGACGAGACGTCGCTCGGTTTGATCCGGATCTACTTCCAGGAGCTGGGACGGGACCTGGCCGCCGCGGCGCTCGAAGCGCCGCCGGTGGCCGTGGCGGTGCTGGCGGGCGGTTTCGAGGCCGAGCTCAACCGGAACCTGTCCGCCCTTTTCCGTCCGCGCGACCGCTGGGAGGGTCGGTGACCAGCTTCCAGGCCGCCGCTTGTCGACTGTTTCTAGAGTATATAATTCCAAGCAAAATTATTTAGTGCAACAGTAAGCATGCCCATACGCTAACTCAATAATCGTCCTGTGTCCCTCGTCAACTACGCCACCAGAGAGATCACGTGCAAGATCGTCTACTACGGACCCGGGCGGTCCGGAAAGACGACCAACCTGCACTACATCTACGAACAGGTGCCGTCCGACCGGCGCGGCAAGATGGTGTCGTTGGCGACGCAGACCGACCGCACGCTGTTCTTCGATTTCCTCCCGCTCGACCTCGGCACCATCTCCGGCTTCACCACCCGGTTCCAGCTGTACACCGTCCCCGGCCAGGTCTACTACCAGACCACGCGCCGACTCGTCCTCCAGGGCGCCGACGGCGTCGTCTTCGTCGCCGACAGCCAGGCCCGCCAGCTCGACGAGAACATCGAGAGCTTCCAGGATCTCCACGCCAACCTCGGCGACCAGGGCGTCGACGCCCGCGCCGTGCCGCTCGTGCTCCAGTACAACAAGCAGGATCTGCCGAGCGAGTTGATCCTCGACAGCGGCACGCTCTCCGACGCGCTCAACTTCCGCGGCGTCCCTGAGTTCTCCGCCGACGCGCTCCACGGGCCCGGCGTCTTCGAGACGCTGCGCGCCATCTCCGAGCTCGTGCTCAAGCGTCTCAGCGCCGGCGCGCCGACGGCGGCTCCGCGCGTCACCGCGCGCGCCGGGTAGCGCATCCGATGCAGCTCGATCCGAAGCTTCGCTTCGACAACTTCATCGTCGGCTCGTCCAACCGGCTGGCCGTCGCGGCCGCGCACGCCGTGGCCGAGGCACCGGGCACGGCCTACAACCCGCTCTTCATCTACAGCGCGTCGGGCCTCGGCAAGACGCACCTCATGAGCGCGATCGGCAACCACGTCGCGCAGCGCCGGCCGTCGCTCTCCGTCGCCGCCGTCACGCTCGACGAGTTCGTCGGCGAGCTGCATGCGGCGATCGGCGACGGGGCCGTCGAAGCGTTCAAGGCGCGCTACCTCGGCGTCGGTGTCCTGCTCATCGACGACATCCAGTTTCTCACCGCGCGAAAAGAGACGCAGAGCGAGCTGCTGCGCATCTTCAACGCGCTCTCGGGCGACGGACGGCAGATCGTCATGACGAGCGATCGGCCGCCGGCCGAAATCGCCGACGTCGACGACCGGCTCATCACGCGCCTCGCCGGCGGATTGATCGTCGACATCGGCGCGCCGGATTTCGAAACGCGCATGGCGATCCTCAAGGCCAAGTGCGAGGAGCGCGGCGTGCGGTTCCGCGCCGGCGTGATCGACGAGGTCGGCCGGCTGGAGTTCGACAACATCCGCGAGCTGCAGGGCGCGCTCAATCGCTTGATCGCGTTCCAGGCGCTCGGCGGCGAGCACGTATCCGTCGAAAACGTGATGGCCGTGCTCGGCGACCTCGCCGAAAGGCGCCGGCGCGTGACGCCGCCACGGCCGAGCGGAGAGTTCGCGAACTTTCTGACCGACATCGCGTCGGCGGTCGCGCAGCACGTCGAACAGTGGCGGCAGCGCATCTCCGAAGCGATCGGCTACTGGGGCGGAGAGGGCTATCGTACGGCGAGTCTCGAGCGCGCGCTCCAGGAGAGCGCGCCGGCGAACGGCGTCGAGTCGTTTCTCCGCGAGTTCGAGGGCCGCGTCGGCCGGCTGCGAGATCTCGAGCGGGAAACCGCGCGCGCCGACGCGTCGATGGCGATCCATCCGTCGTTTCGCGACCCCGACCGCATCGAGGAAGCGGAGCAGGTGCTCGAGCGCGCGCGGCGCATGGCGGCCCCGCCGGCGGGGCCGTCGTCGGCGTTCACGCGCTCGGGCTTCGAGGTGGGCGGCAGCAACCAGATGGCCGTGCGCGCCGCGGACGCGATCGTCGCCGCCCCGGGCGCGCGCTACAACCCGCTGTTCATCCATGGCCCCAGCGGCGTCGGCAAGACGCATCTGCTGAACGCGATCGGGCACGGACTTGCGCCGGCGACGGCCGGACGCGGGTTGGTGGCGTGCGTACCGGCGCAGCTTTTCATCGACGAGCTGATCGCCGCGCTGCAGGAGGGGACGGTCGACCGCTGGCGCGCCCGCTACCGCTCCGCGTCGGCGCTCCTGCTCGACGACGTCCAGTTCGTGGCGGGAAAGGAGCGCACGCAGGAGGAGCTCTTTCACGTTTTCAACTCGCTTTACGCGGACGGCAAGCAGCTCGTGCTGGCGAGCGACAGGCCGCCGCGCGAATTGTCGGGCCTCGAGGATCGCCTGCGTTCGCGGTTCGAGGGCGGCCTTGTCGTGCCGATGCAGGCGCCGGACCGCTCGTTGCGCGAGCGTCTCTTCGCGCGCTACCTCCGCGATCTCGGCGTCGAGCCGAACCCGGAGATGATCGTCTACCTCGCCGAGCGCACCGTGGCGAGCGTTCGCGAGATCATTGGCATCGCGAACCGGATCGTGGCGTCGGCCGAAGTCGCGGCGGTTCCCGTGACGATCGGCTTCATTCGGGCCGCGCTCGAGCCGGACGAGACCGAGCCGGCGCGCGCCGCCGCGCTCAAGGCAGCGAGCGATCCGTTTTTCCTCGACCGCGAGAAGGTGATCTGGCAATGGCCGGATCCCGCGGCGCGGCTGATCGAGGAGGCGCCATGACGCGCCGCCTTGGTGTGCGGAGCGTCTGATGGCGATCCGCGGAAACCTCAAGGAGGCCAGCCTCCCGGACGTGCTCCAGCTCCTGGCGATGGGGAAGAAGACCGGCTGCCTGAGCATCACGCACCGCGCGAGCTTCGGCTACATCTATTTCGACAAGGGCCGCATCTGCTACGCGTCGGTCGTGAATCGGCGTGATCGCCTGGGCGACATGCTCGTGAAGAGCGGCGCTCTGACGCAGGCGCAGCTCGACGCCGCGCTCGACGCGCAGACCAAGCGCCACGACACGCCGCTCGGCCGCCTGCTCGTCGAACAGGGAGCCGTCACGACCGCGCAGTTGCACGAAGCCGTTGACGTGCAGATTCGCGAAGCCGTGTATTTCCTGTTCACCTGGCACCACGGCACGTTCAACTTCGAGTCGGAGGTCGCGCCGGAAGGGCAGGATCAACTCGTGTCGATCAACCCCGAGTCGTTGTTGCTCGAGGGCGCGCGCCGCGTGGACGAGTGGAGCCTCATCGAGAAGAAGATCCCCAGCTTCGACCTGATCTTCGCGGCCGATCACAACCGGATCCTGAAAAGCGACGCCGAGCTGACCGACGAGCAGACGTGCGTGCTCGAGCAGATCGACGGCATGCGCGACGTGCAGGGCATCATCGACGCCACGGGCCTCGTGGAGTTCGAGGTCGGCAAGGCGCTGCTCGGACTACTGAACGCCGGATTCATCCATCGCATCGGGAAAACGGCGCCGGCTCCCCCCGTCGCCGCGAACGGCCGCGCGGAAGAGCACCGCAACCTCGGGGTCGCGTTCTTCAAGACGGGCATGTTCGAAGAGTCGTTGCGCGAGTTCCGCCGGGTGATCGAGCTGCGCAACGACGACACGTCGGCGCGCTACTACATCGGGCTCGTCTTCGCGCGACAGGCGAAGTGGGAGGAAGCGGCGGCCGCACTCCGGGAGTGCGCGTCGCGCGCCGGGGCGAAGCCGGTAGTGTTTCACAATCTCGCATTCGTTCTCGAGCAGCAGCATCGCTACGACGAGGCCCGCGCCGCGCTGCAGACGGCGATCGAGCGCGGCGCCGCGAAGGACCCGCGCGTGCGGACGTCGCTCGGCGTCGTCTGCCTGCTCACCGGAGATCTCGCCGCCGCCGACGAAGCGTTGACGGGCGCGCGGTCGCTGTTCGGCGCCAAGGCGCCGACGGCGGCCTGGTTTCACTTCGCGGCGCTCGCCGCGGCGCTCCGCGGCGACGCCAAGCGCGCCGCGTCGATCCTCGGCGACGGTGTGGCGGCGTACCCGCATGCCGCGACGCTCCACAACAACCTCGCGGCGGTGAACGAGCGGCTCGGCGACTACGACGCCGCGTACGCGGCCGCGGAGCGCGGCCTGCACGAGGACGCCGGCGTCGCGCACCTGCACAAGAACATCGGCGACTTGCGCTATCGCGCGGCGCGGTACGACGAAGCGCTCGAGGCGTACTCGCGCGCGACCCGCGCGAACCCCGAGATCGGGCCGGACACCTACCTCAAGCTCGGGAACATCCGCCTCCGCAGAATGGAGCGGGAGGAAGCGCTGCGGTGCTGGGAGCGGGCGCTCGAGCTCGACCCCGACAACGCCATCGTGCGGTCGAACCTCGAGTCGGTCCGCCAGGCCTACTGATGGTCGAGCGAGCTCCCGGCGATTTTCTCGCCCTGACGCGCAAGATCTCCGTCGAACGCGGATTCGGCTGCGCGAGCTACAAGGAAAAGTGTCTGCAGCGCCGGATCGCAGTTCGCATGCGAGCCTGCGGCGTGCACACGTACGGCGACTACTCCCGGGTGCTCGACTCCGACGCGGCGGAGTACGACCATCTGCTCGACGTGCTGACCATCAACGTCACCAAGCTGTTCAGGAATTGGGACGCGTATCGCGCGGTCGCCACGCACGTGATTCCCACGCTCTGGTCGGCCCCGCTGTCGACGATTCGCGTGTGGAGCGCCGGCTGCTCGTCCGGACACGAGGCCTACTCGCTCGCCGTGCTCTTCCACCGCCACGCCGCTCAGGCGCGCGAGTTGTCCCGGCTGTCGCGCGTGGACGTGATGGGGACGGACATCGACCGGCGGTCGCTGGCGGCGGCGCGGCACGGCCAATTCTCGGAGCCCGATTTCTCCGAAACACCGCCCGATCTGCGCGAGCACTACTTCTCGCCGGCGTCGCCGTTCACGGTCTCGCCGTCGGTGCGGACGATGGTGCGTTTCGAGAAGCGCGACCTCCTCGCCGAGCCGGCGCCGGTCGGACCTCTCCATCTGATCGCTTGCCGCAACGTGCTGATCTACTTCGATCGGGACACACAGTCGCGGCTCTTCGAGGTGTTCCACGACGCGCTCGCGCCGGGCGGCTTCCTGTTGCTCGGCAAAGTCGAAACAGTGCTCGGACCGGCGCGGCCCAAGTTCGCCGCCGTGGACGCGCGCGAACGGATCTTCCGCCGCACATGATCGCCGATCCCTGCGAGGTCCGCGTCAAGGTCGCCGACTACGCGGTGGCCGCCGACGGCCTGATCACGACCATCGGGTTGGGCTCGTGCGTCGCCATCGTGCTCTACGACGCGGTGGCGCGGGTCGGCGGACTCGCGCACGTTCTGCTCCCCGAGGAATCAATGTCGCGCGACCGGACGAATCCCGCGAAGTTCCCCGCGACCGCCGTCCCGCTCGTGCTCGAGCAGATGCAGAAGTTGGGCGCGCTCCCGGGCCGCGTCCGCGCGAAGATTGCCGGCGGCGCGAGCATGTTCAGCAACTTCTCATCGTCCAACGGGGGCGGCATCAACATCGGCGAGCGAAACGTCGCCGCCGTGCGCCAAGCCCTCGCCGCGCGGCGAATCGAGATCGTCGCCGAGGATACGGGCAGCGATTACGGGCGCAGCGTGTACTTCTATCTGACGGACGGCCGCGTCGAGATTCGTTCGGTGCGAAAGGGGTCGCGTGTCCTCTAAGCGCCGCGTGCTCGTCGTCGACGACAGCGCCTTCATGCGCCGGCTGATCTCTCAGATCCTCGAGGAATCCGGGGAGTTCGAGGTCGCCGGCTCCGCGCGCGACGGGAACGAAGCGCTCGGACTCGTCCACGCGCTCAATCCCGACATCGTCACGCTCGACGTGGACATGCCGGAGCTCGACGGGCTCGGCGCGCTCGGATACATCATGAGCGAAGCGCCGCGCCCCGTCGTCATGTTGAGCGCGGGGACGACGAAGGGCGGACAGGCGGCGACGCTTCGCGCGCTCGAGCTCGGGGCCGTGGACTTCGTGCTCAAACCGTCAGGGTCGATCAGCCTCGATCTCGCGACGATCGCGCCTCGCCTGCTCGATGCGCTCCGCGCCGCCGCCGCCGCCAATCCCGCCGGACTGCGTCAGCTCCGGCGCCGTACGCCCATCGTGGTGGAGAGCGTCGTTCCGCCGGGTCCGGCCGCATCGAGCGCCGTCGTGATCGCCGCGTCCACGGGAGGCCCGCGCGCGCTCGCCGCCATCGTCCCGCACTTGCCGCGCGCGATCCCGGCCGCCGTGCTCATCGTGCAGCACATGCCGCGTGGCTTCACGAAGAGCTTCGCGCAGCGTCTCGACTCGATCAGCGCGATTCACATCGCCGAGGCCGAAGAGGGGGAGCCGGTCGTGCACGGCCGAGTGTACGTCGCTCCGGGCGGCCAACACCTCACCGTGCGCGACGACGGCGCGGGCCCGGTGATCGCGCTCGACGAGCGGGCGCCCATGTGGGGTGTGCGGCCCGCTGCCGATCTGCTCTTCCACTCAGCCGCGCAGGTGTTCGGGTCGTCGGTGCTCGCCGTCGTGCTCACCGGCATGGGGCGCGACGCGGCCGACGGCACTCGCGCGATTCGGAACGCCGGCGGACGCGCCGTGATTCAGGATCGCGAGACCGCGACGATCTTCGGCATGCCGAGCGCCGCGCTGCAGTTGGCGGGAGCGGATTGCGTCGCTCCGCTGCCCGAGATCGGGCGGCTCATCGGCCGAATGGTGGCGGAGGAGGTCGGGCATGTTCCGTGACGGTGTGGCGCGAGTTCTCGTCTTCCGGGTTGGCGGCGAACGCTTTGCCGTTTCGCTGCCGGCAGTCGCCGAAGTCATCGAGTCGCCGGAGCTCCAACGAATGCCCGACGCGCCGGAACACGTTCGCGGCGTCGCGACGCTGCGCGGAGAGTTGCTCTCGGTCTACGACCCGCTCGCGCTCCTCGGCGCGTCGGGCGCGTCCGCGCCCGTCGACGCCGGCGAAGCACCGGGAGGCGGTGCGACGCTCGTCTTCAAGCGAGCCGGCGGCCACCGCGTCGGCCTGGCCGTGGACGACGTGTACGATACGATCACGATTGCCGAGTCGGAGCTGCGCGGCGTGCCGGGCAGCGACGGGTCCGACGGCGCGCTCATCGGTCTCGTGTTGCGCGGCTCGGAGCTGATCGGCGTGCTCGACGTCCCCGCGTTGATCGACGGTGTACTGGCGACGTCGCCGGGAGGAAATGAATGAAGGCCAACAACAGCACCGGAGTAGGCGTCAAGCTCGTTGTCTTCCAGCTCGGCGTCGACCTGTTTGCCGCCGACGTCCTGGCGGTCGACCGCGTGCTTCGCTACTCGCCGCCCAACAGCGTGCCCGACGTCCCGCGGTGGGTCGAGGGCGTGACCGAACATCGCGGCGAGGTGATCCCCGTGATCGATCTGCGCCGCCGCATCGAGCTGGCCGAGACGACGATCACGCCGGAGACGCGGACGCTGGTGCTCAACACGAGCACGGGCCGCGTCGGCGCGATCGTCGACGCGGTGCTCGAAGTCGCCGTCGTGCCGATCGAGTCCATGTCGCCGCCGCCGGCCCTGTTCAAGGGTGTGGCGACCGACGTCATCCGAGCGGTCACCAAGATCCGCGACCAGCTCGTGGTGGTGCTCGACGTGGACCGCGTGATGTGGAACGCCGACCGCATCGTCGTCGAACACGGAGCGCAAGACTGGGGGGTCGGGAGCGGGAGCGGGGAGGCCGCGGTTGACTGAAGCGGTGATGGACGGGCTGCGCGCGCGACGCGCACTGCTGGCCGCGCGGCTCGACGCGCCGGACGCCGGCGCGTCGCTCGACGCGCTCAAGGCGGACATCGGCGCGTTGTTCAAGACGATCGACCAGGAGTACCGCGAGCTGGGCGCGCTGCGCGAGGAGGTCCTCGCCCTGGTCGAGAAATGGAAGTGCGTACGATCGTCGAGCGCCGCGGTCGCGCCGCACCTCGACGGCGCCAAGCCGGCGGTGCACAGCGACCATCTCGGGGCGTCGACGTTCATCGAGAAGGGGTGGCACAAGATCTCGTCGGGCGAGTACGCCGAGGCGGACGCGCACCTCACGAAGGCGCTCGAGCTGGCGCCCGGCGACCCGCAGGCGGAGTCGCTTCTCGGCTGGTCGCTCATGCTGCAGGACCGGTATGACGACGCGCTCGTCAGCTTCCAGCGCGTGCTCGTGAAAGAGCCGATGAACGCCCTGGCGCGGGTGAACCTCGGCTACATCTGCCTCAAGAAGCGTATCTTTGGAGAGGCGATCGAACATCTGTCGAGGGCGATCAGGCTCGACAACGACAAGAAGGCGACGCTCTACGCGCACTTCTATCTGGGCCTGGTCTATCTCGAGCGGGAAATGTTCGAGGACGCGCAGACGTTCTTCCAGAAGACGCTGATTCTGGGACCGAACCTGATCGAGGCGTACTTCGAGCTCGGCCGCGCGTACTGGTTCAACTCGCAAAGTGAAAAGGCGACGTCGACGTGGCAGGCCGGATTCGCGGCGAACAAGTTCAATCCCTGGGGAAAGCGCTGCGTCGAGGCCATCGAGACGGTGACCGCCGGCGGCGTGCCCTGATGCTTCGGCGCGCGGTCGCGCTCGTCGCGATCGCGCACTTCGGGTTTCTCCGGCCGCGGGCCGCGGCGGCGCAGGACGCGCCGCTCCGTCTGGACAGGTCGCGATTCACCGTGCTGTACTACCCGAGTGAGCAGACCCTCGCGCGGTCGCTGATTTCGCTCGCCATCGCGCACGACACGTTTCCCGGTCTGCCGCGGCCGACGCAGCATGTGCTCATCGCGATCGCGCCCGACAAACGCCGGTTTCGCGATTGGGTCGGCCCGCACGCGCCGGAGTGGGGGGCCGCGGTCGCGTTCCCGGACTCGCGTCGGATCGTGATGCAGGGGCGTTCGGCGGGCGCCGATGCCGGCGACCCGCGCGAGGTGTTTCGTCACGAGCTCGCGCACCTGGCCCTCCACGAGTACCTCGGCGATCTCGCTCCGCGGTGGTTCGACGAGGGCTACGCGAGCTACGCGGCACGAGAGACCGGGCGCGCCGACGCGTTGGCCGCGAACCTCGCGCTTGTGCGTCAAGGGCACGCCGACCTTCGATGAGCTCGACAGCGAATTCTTCGAGGGAGCGACGACGGCGCAGACGGCGTACGCGCTCGCGTACGGCGCGGTCGATCAATTGGCGTCGCTCGACACGGTGCACGGCTTGTCGCGCTTCTTCGCGACGTGGAAAAAAGAGGGCACGATGGAACGCGCCATTCGCCTGAACTACGGCATGACGATGGCGGAATTCGAGCAGCGGTGGCAGCAACAGACGCGGCGACGTTACGGCGGTCTCGCGTTGATCGGCGACGTGACGCTGGCCGGTCTGTTGTTGCTGGTGATCATCGTTCCGCTCTACGTGCTGCGCGCGCAGCGGGATCGGCAAAGGATGGCCGCCCTTGTAGAGGCCGACCGGGTTGCCGAAGCCGCGGCGCGGGCGAGCGCGATCGAGGCCCTGTTGCGCGGGGACGAGCCGCCGGAATCGGGGAACGAGCCGACTCAATCGCGGCCATCTTAACCTCGCCGTAATGTTGCGGTCATCATCGCGTAACTTCGCGTCAGGACTTTGCTTGACACCCCTAACGTGGTGGTCTACACTACACGCCCTATGGTGGAGACCGGAACGGAAACACGTACACGACGCTGGATGTGGTGGGGACTCGCGGGGTTGGTGATCGTCGCGGGTTTTGCCGATCTCGCGCGCGGTGGTGACACCATCGCCCCGATCCTTCTGGCCGTCGGCTACTGCGTCCTCGTTCCGATCGCGATTTTGAAGTAAGATCGGCGTAGAGGGCGGGCGAATAGCTCAGTTGGTTAGAGCACCTGCCTTACACGCAGGGGGTCGGGGGTTCGAGTCCCTCTTCGCCCACTTGGCTGAGCACGACGCGTGCAATGACGAACCGGAGCCAGCGACGCGGGGTATGTTGGATCAACGTTTGGGAGGAAAGGGACTGATGTCATTGCGACGCCATGCGGCATCGGCCGCGACCCTGTTGGCGATTCTCGTTGCGGCGCCGGTGTCGGCGCAGCCGCGCCCAGGACAGCAACCCGCTCAGCGGGGCGGCATCCCGAAGCAAGACACGCCGTACATCCTGATTCCGGTCCTCCAGAGCAACGATCGGCTGCTCGGAGTGACGGCGTCGGACGAGATTCGCTCGCGATTCCAGGGCGAGCACTCGGCCCAAGAGCTCTACGTCGTCACCAAGACCAACATCAACAACACGCTCGAGGCGTCGGGCTACAAGCCCGACTCGGCGCTCAATTCCGCCGACCTGATGGAGCTGGCCAAACAGCTCCGCGGCGACTACGTGCTCGAGGGAAAAGTCAACAAGGCCGGCGCCGGCAACGCCGTGCGTCTCGAGACGCGGATTCTCACGCGATCGGGACAGCAGACGCTCACCCAACCGCTCCCGGCGATCGACGGCAAGGACGTCGGCGACGCGGCCAAGCAGCTCGAGAAAGTGGTGAGCGAAGCGCTCAAGGGCGTGCCGGGCTACAAGCTGTGCAGAAACGACTACATGGCGCAGAAGTACGACGCGGCCATCAAGGACGCGCAGGCGGCGCTCGTGGCGTATCCGAGCTCGACGCTCGCTCGCACGTGCCTGCTGATGATCTACAGCCAGCAGAAGCCCGCGCCGGATTCGGTCATCGCCGTCTCCGAGGCGATTCTCAAGTACGACCCCTCGAGCCTCCTCGCGCTCGGAAACGCCGCCGACGCGTACATGGCGAAGGGCGACACGGTAAAGGGCATCGAGTTCACGATGCGGATGTGGAAGGCCGATCCGACGAATCAAGCTGTCGCGAAGTCGATCATCGCCGCGCTCGCGGCATCGGGGTCGCCCGAAGTCGCCGTGCCGATCATCGACACGATGCTGGTCGTGAGCCCCGGCGATCCGGAGATGCTCAGCACGAAGTGGAAGATCCTGCTCAGGGCGGCTCGCGCGGGTAACCCCAAGCTGTGGAAGCCGGCGATCGCCGCCGGCGAGGAGTTGGTGAAGGCCGACACGGCGGCGGCGACCCTCGACTACTACCAGCGCCAGGTCGGCGCGGCGCAGAGCGACAACGACGCGGCGAAGACGCAGGAGTTCGCCGCGAAGGCCGTGCAGAAATTTCCGAAGGAGATCAGCTTCGAGTTGCTCCTCGCTCAGCTTTATCTGAAGGCCGGGCAGTCGCAACAGGCCATGGTCGCGGCACGTCGCGCGATGGACGTCGATCCGAAGAACACGACCGCGGCGCTGCTGGCGATGACGGCGGCGAACAACATGAACCAGCCCGACACCGGGATGGCGATCGCGCAGAAAGCGATCGCCGGTGGCGCGAGCAAGGACTCACTCGGTCAGCTCCTGCTTGCCAACGCGGTTCCCGCCTACAAGAAAGCCGCGGACTCGAAGGATCGCGCCGATTGGGAGTTGTCGCTCAAGGCCGCGCAGACCGTCGACGCGGTGGCGCCGTCGCCGCAGAGCAAGTTCTTCATCGGCCACTCGGCCTTCAGCATCGCCGCTGACGCGCTGACGAACGCGCAGAAGGTTCAGAGCAATCCCAAGGCTACGAAAGCGGAGAAGGCGCAGGCGTGCGACGAAATAAAGGTCGCCGAGGACAATTTCGTCACCGCGCAGATCGCGATGCCCGCCGGCGCCTCGGTCGACAAAGGCGCCGCCGGACAGATCATGCAGGGAATCCAGACCTACAGCGGCTACGTCCCGCAGTTCAAGAAAGCGCTCGCCTGCAAATAGCCCGGAATCAGTCTCAGCCCGCCCGTCGCGATTCGAGCGGCGGGCGGGCTGTTTTCGTCAGCGCGACAGCTGGACGGCTTGACGGCGGGACAGCTGGACCGCAGGGGCGGGTCGTTGAGTAGCGCATTCCATGCACCCGTCCTCGTCGCCGAGGTGACGTCGTTTCTGCGCGACGCCAAGTGCGTGCTGGATGGAACGCTCGGCGGCGGAGGGCACAGCCTTGCCCTTCTCGAAGCGGGCGTCTCGGAGATCATCGGCCTCGATCGTGATCCGGAGGCGATCGCCGAGGCCGGCGGGCGCCTGAGCGAATTCGCCGCGGCCGGGAGATTCTCCGCCTACCGTTCGAACTTCGTCGACGCGCCGAGGATCCACGCGCTCGACGGCGTCGGGATCGACGGCATGCTCCTCGACCTGGGCATCTCGTCGCACCAGGTCGACGACGAGAGTCGAGGGTTCAGCTTTCGCCCCGGGGCGCCGCTCGACATGCGCATGGGCCTGGGAGACGACGGCTCGGAGCCGATGACCGCCGCCGATTTCCTCAACACGTCGGACCGCGAAACGCTGACGGATGCGTTTCGATTGTATGGCGACGAGCGACACGCGCGGCGGTTGGCGAGCGAAGTGGTTCGCCGGCGAGAGACGCGCCCGATGACGACGAGCGACGACTTCGTCGGCGCGATCCGTGCGGTGCTCGGTCCTCGAAGCGGCGCTCCGGATTTCGCTCGGCTCTTTCAAGCGATCCGGATCGCCGTGAACGACGAGCTCTCCTCGCTCGAGCGCGCGTTGCCGGCGCTTCGAGACCGGCTGTTGCCCGGCGGGACGTTCGTCGTCATCGCGTATCACTCTGGTGAGGACCGGATCGTGAAGAACGCCTTTCGTGATTGGAGCGCCGCGTGCATCTGCCCGCCAGGGCAGCCGGTCTGCACGTGCCGCGGTCATCCGTTGGGTGCGACGCTGACGCGTCGTCCTCTCGTTCCGTCCGAGTCCGAGACGACTTTCAACCCGCGCGCGCGAAGCGCGCGGCTGCGCGCATGGCGAAAGGCGTAGGCAAGGGGCGGTCGCGGCGCGGCGCCCGGCCGGGGACCAGGTCGCTCATCGCCCTGGTGCTCGTTGGTTTCGTCTTGATGGCGACGGGCGTCATAGCACGCAGGGTGCTCGGTGTGGCGGCGGAATCCACGATCCGCCGCCTGCGCCAGCGGAGAAACGGGCTCGAGGCGGACCGCATCCGGCTCGAGGGCGTGATCCGCGAAGCGTCGAGCCGCGCGCGCCTGCAGCCGATCGCCGAGCAGCGGCTGAACATGCACATCCCCTCCCCGGACCAGCAGGTCTTGCTGGCGCGTCCCACGACTCCAGCCTCGCCTCCCGCGCAACGTACGCCGTGATTCGCTCAAAACGAATCGGGCTGGCGCACGCCGTGCTGGCCGCGTTCGCCGTCGCGATCCTCCTCAAGGCCGCCGACGTCCAACTCGTGCAAGGCACGAGGTGGCGCGCGCGCGCGGCGCGCCAACAGACGGCGGAGCGTGTGGTCCCCGCGCCGCGCGGCGACATCATGGACGCGACCCATCGCATTCTCGCGCAGAGCCGCGAGACGGTGCGGCTGGAGATCGCGCCGCGCGAGGTGCGGGAGCCGCGCAAGCTGAAAGCCGCGCTGTCGAAGCTTCGGGTCGATCCGGCCTTGATCGCCCGCGCGATCGACACGTCGTCCAAGTACCTGACGGTGCCCAAGCAGTTCCTCGCTGTCGACGCCGCTCCGGCAATCGCGTTGGGCGGCGTCAAATCGTTCGCCACGATCGCGCGCGAGGACGCCGTATCCGCGGGAACGGAGGGGATCGTTGGGCACGTCGACGCGGACAACAAGGCGGTCGACGGTCTCGAGTTGGCGCTGGACTCCATCCTTCGCGGACAACCCGGAACGGCGACGATGGTGCGCGACTCGCACGGCCAGGGCCGAGAGTCGCCTATCGAACCGGGGACGGCGCCGGTGAAGGGCAACACGGTCGTGCTCACGATCAACGCCGACTTGCAGGAGATCGCCGAGCACGCGCTCGCCGACGCCGTGGCGCGCATGGGGGCGGAGGGGGGCGACATCGTCGTGCTCGATCCGCACACAGGCGCCATTCGCGCGATGGCGAGCCGGCGGCTCGATCCAAAACAAACGGCGGCGACCGTCATCACCGAACCGTTCGAGCCCGGGTCCACCGCCAAGCCGTTCATGGCGGCGGGGCTGATCGACCGCGGGCGTGTTACGGATCAGGACTCGGTGGACACGGGCGACGGTGTCTACGAGATCAACGGCCGCGAGATCCACGACGAGCACCACGTCGGACGCGCGCCGCTCGCCGACGTAATTCGGTGGTCGAGCAACATCGGGATCGTGAAATTCTCGTCGCGACTCAGCGAGCGCGAGGAATTCGAGACGCTGCGCGATTTCGGGTTCGGCACGACGACGGGCGTCCCCTATCCCACGGAGAGCGGCGGCATGCTTCGCGCGCCGAAGTCGTGGTCGAAGCAGTCGGCGGCGTCGCTGGCGATGGGATACGAGGTGTCGGTCACGCCGTTGCAGCTTGCGTCGGCGTACGCCGTGTTCGCCAACGGCGGCAAGCTCGTCGAACCGGCGCTCGTCGACGAGATCATCGCGCCCGACGGCGCGGTGCGATACCGGCACACACCGCGCGTCGTGAGACAGGTCGTTTCGCCGGCGACCGCGGAGAAGCTCCGGCATCTGTTGCTCGACGTTGTCGACGAGGGCACCGCGCTTCAAGCGGCGCTCGACAACTATTTGTTGGCGGGCAAGACGGGCACGCCGCGCGGCTCGGTGAAGGGCCACTACATCGCGGGTCGCTACAATCCGAACTTCGTGGGACTCTTTCCCGGCGACAATCCGCAGTACGTGATCGTCGTCAAGCTCACCGCGCCGCAGAGCTCCATCTTCGCGGCCGAGACGGCGGCACCGGTGACGAAAGCGATTCTGCAGGCGGCACTCGCGGCGAGCGACGCGGCACTCGACCGCGGCAAGCTCGCGTCGAGCGTCGTTCCGTCGAAGCGCGACTCGGCGAGAGAAACGGTGCAACAGGCCGGCACGCTCGCGCCGACCATGACCGCGCAGGTTGCGAGCGCCGCCCCCGCACCCGCCGCCGATACGCAGGCTTCGCCGGACGCCGATGAAGGCAAGACATTCGTCGTCGCGCTGCCGATGCCGGCGCCGCGTCCGGCGCCGCGCGTCGTCCGTCCGGTTCCCGATGTGCGCGGCTTGCCGCTGCGGGATGCGGTGCGGTCGCTGCACGGCGCGGGCTTCCGCGTCCGAATCGCGCGAGCTTCGGGCAGCGGCAACTCGCCGACGAGCACGTCGCCGGCGGCCGGCGAGCTCGCGCCAACAGGGACGCTGGTCCGCCTGCTCATCGAACACTAGATGATCGTCCGAACGGACGTGATCGCGCGGGCGCTCGACGACGCTGGGCTTCTCGTCGAGCGGCGCGGCGCGCTTCCCGAGACGGTCGCCGACATCACCGACGACAGCCGCGCGGTCTCCGCCGGTGCGCTCTTCGCCGCGGTGCGCGGGACGGAGCGCGACGGCCACGACTATCTCGCGAACGCGGCATCGTCCGGCGCGTCGATGGCGATCGTGCAGGACGCGGCGCGCACAGAACTCCCGGCGCTCGTCGTCAACGACAGCCGGCGCGCCGCGGCCGTCGCCGCATCCGCCTTCTTCGGCTGGCCCGCGCGCGAGTTGCAGCTCGTCGGCGTCACCGGAACGAACGGCAAGACGACCACCGTCAACATGCTGCGCCACCTGCTCGACGACGGCAACACCGCGGCGTCGATCGGAACGCTCGGCGTCCTCATCGGCCAAGCGGGCGACGTCCTAGGTGCGCACGACGGCGGCGGACTCACCACGCCCGGACCGATCGACCTGCAGCGGGTGCTGCGCGCGCTCCGCGACCGTGGCGTGCGGCGCGTCGCGATGGAGGTGTCGTCGCATTCGCTCGAGCAGCAGCGCGTCGAGGGGCTTCGCTTCAACGTCGTGGTGTTCACGAACTTCACCCGTGAGCACCTCGACTATCATCACACGATGGAAGCGTACTTTCGCGCAAAGGCGCGACTGCTCGACCACCTGACTGCCACGTCGACGATCGTGGTGAATCGCGACGACGCGGCGTGGAGCGCGTTGCCCACGGATCGTTCGACCATCGGTTTCAGCGAACGGGTGGCGTCGGCGGAGGTTCACGCCGCAGACGTGCGTTTTTCGGGAAAGGGGAGCGACTGGACGCTCGTCGTCGGCGACCAGCGCGCGCCGGTGCGGCTGCCGCTCATCGGCGACTTCAATGTGATCAATGCTCTCGGTGCGGCGGCCGCGGCGCACGCGCTGTCGGTGCCCGTACCGCGCATCGCGTCGCGGCTCGACACGGTGCCGCAGGTGCCGGGGCGGCTCGAGATTCTCCGCAACCACCCGACGGTGCTGCGCGACTACTCGCACAAGCCATACGCGCTCGAGCGTGCGATCGCCGCGGTGCGTCCGTTCACGCCGCGGGGCGGGCGGCTCATCGTGGTGTTCGGCTGCGGCGGCGATCGCGACAAGGGCAAACGGCCGGAAATGGGCGCCATCGCCGAGCGCGACGCGGACTGGGTGATCCTCACGAGCGACAATCCTCGCCGCGAGGATCCCGAAGCGATTCTCGACGACATCGCACGAGGGATGAGCAAGACGAATCACGAGCGGATCGAGGACCGTCGCGCCGCGATCGCGCGCGCACTGGAGATCGCGACGTCCGACGACGTGGTGCTGCTGGCGGGCAAGGGGCACGAGACCTACCAGATTCGCGGCACGACCAAGCTGCACTTCGATGAGCGCGAGATCGTCGCCGAGCTCTCGGAGCGACGGGTGGCGTCGAGCGGAGAGCGATCGTGAGCGCGACGCCGGCCGATGGCACGCAGGTGTTTTGGACGGCCGACCGTGTGGCGGCCGCGCTTTCGTCTGTGACGACGACCAACGCGCCGGTCACGACACCGGCGTTTCGCCGCGTGTGGACCGACACGCGCACGATCGAGCCCGGCGACCTGTTCGTTGCCCTCGTCGGCGAGAAGTTCGACGCGCACGATTTTCTGAAGGACGCGGCGGGGAAGGGCGCCGCCGGAGTCGTCGTCTCGAATGCGACGGCGGCGAAAGGCCTTGGCATTCCGGCGTACGTCGTTGCGGACACGCTGGTCGCGCTCGGGGCGCTTGGCACCTATCGCCGGCGCGCGTGGAACAAGCCGGTGATCGGCGTTGTGGGGACGAACGGGAAGACGAGTACGAAGGAATTGCTGCGCGCCGCGTTGGGGAGCATGCTCGAGGTGCACGCGACGAGCGCGAACCTCAACAACCTCGTCGGCGTTCCGCTTACTCTGCTCGCGATTCCCGACGCGGCCGACATCGCCGTCGTCGAGATGGGGACGAACCAGCCCGGCGAGGTGCCGCGACTGCGCGCCATCGTCGAGCCGGACGTGACGGTGGTCACGTCGATCGGCGAGGAGCACCTGGAAGGCCTCGGAGATCTCGACGGCGTGATGCGCGAAGAGATGGCCGCGACCGACGGCGTTCCGCTCGCGATCGTCCCCGCATCGCAGGAGAACGTCATCGCGGCAGCGCGCGCGCGCGCGCGTCACGTGACGACGGCCGGGATCGATCAGGGCGACGTCGCCGGGAGCGACGCGTCGGTCGACGCCGACGGGCGGGGACACGCGACGGTGGAAGGCGTAGAAGTCGTTGTCCCGTTGCGCGGATCGCACAATCTTCGAAACGCGATGCTCGCCGTCGCGGCGGCGCGCGCGTCCGGCGTCTCGGTCACCGACGCGGCGCGCGGCATCGCGGCAATGCCCGCGCCGCCGATGCGCGTCGAACCTCGAGCGGCTCGGCGCGCTGACGCTGATCAACGACGCGTACAACGCGAATCCGGGATCGACGCGCGCGGCGCTCGAGTTGTTGAGCCACGCCGCGCGTGGGAAGCAACGCGTCGCGATCCTCGGCTCGATGCTCGAGCTCGGTCCGCACACGCCGAGGCTGCACGACGAGATCGCGCGGGAGGTGCTGAATTCGGGCGTCGAGCTCATCGGCGCGCTTGGTGAGTTCGGCGCGGCGTTCGAGCGGTTGTCACCGCGGGAAACTCGCGTCGTCACGGCCGCGGATCCGGATGGCTTGTGGGCCGGGTTGTCGTCGCGCGTCGCAGCCGACGCGGTTATCCTCCTCAAAGGTTCGCGCGGGATGCGCCTCGAGAGACTTCTAAAACCGATTGCCGACTGGGCCGCGCAGCACTCCGCGACGGCGCCAACCTCAGCCGGTCGCTGACTTGCTCTACGCCTTCCTCCTGCCGTTCGCCAAACAGCTGAAGGTCCTGAACGTCCTCCAGTACATCTCGTTCCGTGCGGTCGGCGGGGCGGTGACGGCGTTGCTGTTGTCGTTCGTGGTCGGCCCGATCATCCTCGCCGCGCTGAAGCGCGAATCGGTGAGCCAGGGAGTGCGCGACGGCACGCCGGATTCGCACGCGAAGAAGGGCGCGACACCGACCATGGGCGGTCTCATCATCCTCAACAGCGCGTTGATCTCGGTCGCGCTGTGGGGGCGCTTCAGTCTGTCGCACCCGTATCTTGTACGTCGCCGTCGCGACAACGCTCTGGATGGGGCTGATCGGATTCGTTGACGACGTGCTCAAGCTGCGACAGAAACGCCGCGGAGAGACAAGAACGGTCTGGTCGAGGGGTACAAGCTCGTCGGCCAGGTGACCGCGGGGCTCGCGCTCGGCTGGTATCTGCTTGCATTACCCGCTCCAGCCGAACCTTCCGGCGGCGTCGACGAGCCTGCCGTTCTTCAAGTACTACATCGTGATCTTCCTGCCGGGCTTCGCGTGGGCGTACGTCGCTGTTCACGACGTTCATCCTCACGGGCACGAGCAACGCCGTGAACATCACCGACGGTCTCGACGGATTGGCGGCCGGGCTCTCGGCGATCGCGTTCGGCACGTTCGCGATTTTCGCGTACATCATCGGGCGGGTCGACTACACCCGCTTTCTGTTCATGCCGTACCTCCAGGATTCCGGCGAGCTGACGGTGTTCTGTATCTCGATGGTCGGCGCGCTCATCGGATTCCTCTGGTACAACACGTACCCGGCGAAGGTCTTCATGGGCGACACGGGCTCGCTCGCGCTCGGCGGCGGCCTCGGCGCCGTCGCCATTCTCCTCAAGTCGGAGTTCGTGCTGGCGTTCGTCGGCGCGGTGTTCGTCGCCGAGATGATGTCGGTGATCGTGCAGCGCTACACGTTCAAGTACCGGAAGCGGCGGCACGACCTCGAATACGCGCGGACACACCGCGTCTTTCGCCGCGCGCCGCTGCACCATCATTTCGAGGAGCTGGGTTGGTCGGAGAGTCAGGTCGTCGTCCGGTTCTGGATCATCGGGATCCTGTGCGCGTTCTTCGCCCTGAGCACCCTCAAGCTGCGGTGACCATGGAGCGCGTTCTCGACGCGGCGCTTCCGACTCGATGGCTTCGCGGAGAGATCGCGGTCGTCGGGTTGGCACGAAGCGGCCGAAGTGCCGCGCATCTGCTTGCGCGCGCCGGCGCCGGCGTGTACGCCTCGGACGTGTCGGCGTCGCCGGACGTCGACGCGACCGCGCGTGCGCTGCGCGACGAGGGGGTCAGCGCGGACGTCGGCCGCCATGACCTCGACCGAATAGCGCGCGCGTCGCTCGTCGTCGCCAGTCCCGGTGTGCCACCTGATGCGCCGCCGTTCGCGGCGGCGCGCGCCGCAGGTGTGGACATCGTGAGCGAGGTCGAGATCGGGCTGCGGTTTCTGCCGCGGCTTGCCTATGTGGCGATCACCGGATCGAACGGAAAGACCACGACGACGGCGCTCACGGGCCAACTGCTCACCGCGCTCGGCCGGCGCGCGTCGACGGCGGGGAACATCGGCACGCCCCTCTGCGAGCTGGCGGGCTCGAAGACGCCGCCGGCGTGGGTCGCGCTCGAGATCTCCTCGTTCCAGTTGCACGACACGCCGTCGATCGATCCCACGGTCGGCGTGCTGACGAACCTCTCGGCGAACCATCTCGACCGGTATGCCGGCGTCGACGAGTACTACGGCGACAAGATGCTGATGTTCAGGAACGCCAAGCCGACGTCGAGCTGGGTCACCAACGCGGACGATGCCGACTCCGAGCGCCTTACGGTAGACCTCGGCGGGCTCCACTGTCGCTTCTCGGTTCAGGGAAGCGCCGAGGCCTACTTGGACCGCTCGAACGAGATGCTGATGGTTCTCGGCCATCCGCTGATGCCGAGGGGCGAGCTGCCGCTGCTGGGGGACCACAACGTCGCCAACGCGTTGGCGGCGTCGCTGGCGGTGATGCTGGCCGACCGGGAGCACCGTACGCCCCACGCACTGGAGTGCATCCGCGACGCGATGCGCGGATTCCACGCGCTCGAGCACCGCATCGAGACGGTTGTGGAGCGGGATGGGGTTTTGTGGATAAACGATTCCAAATCCACAAATGTGACATCGACGCTCGTCGCCATGCGCGGGATGACTCGGCCGACGGTTCTTTTGCTCGGTGGCAAGCACAAGGGTGAGCCGTATACCGCGCTGGCCCCCGAGTTGCGGCGAATCGGTCGCGCCGTGATCGCGTACGGCGAGGCTGCGCCGCTCATCGAGGCCGATCTCAATGGACGTGGTGCCGTTGACCCGCCTCGGATCGTCGTTTGATGACGTCGTCGCTACCGCGCGCCATCTGGCGCAGCCCGGCGACGCCGTGCTGCTGTCTCCCGCCTG
The DNA here is from genome assembly GCA_963789315.1 of uncultured Gemmatimonadaceae bacterium. GTDB lineage: Bacteria > Gemmatimonadota > Gemmatimonadetes > Gemmatimonadales > Gemmatimonadaceae > JAQBQB01. Next base: position 139,027 of record CAWBKI010000024.1, read on the forward strand.
TTCGAGCTACGACATGTTCGACAACTACGAGCACCGCGGCGCTGTCTTCAAACAGCTCGTGACTGCGGCGTAGAACACCCCACAAGAGATGACCGAGTTGCTCTTCCAGCCGCGGCCAGCCGCGGCGAAGCCGGATTCTCGCCCCGACGCCCAGCGCGACGGTCGGGGGGCGGCCGACGCGCGCGCTGACGTTCGATACCGATGGCGCATGGGCCCGGAGGCGCGGCTCATGGTGCTCGTGAGCGCGATACTCTGCGCTTTCGGCCTCGCCGTGCTGTACAGCTCGAGCGCGTTCGTCGCGGTCGCGGACCACGGCTCGAGCATGTTCTTCTTCATTCGCCAGGTCGACGGGCTCGCGGCGGGGATTCTGATGTTCCTCGTCGCCGCGAAGCTCGACGCCGAGAAGCTTCGCCGGTGGGCGTGGCCGGTCATGTGGCTCACCATCGTGACGATGGCCGCCGTGCTCGTTCTGCCCGGACGCATCGCGCCCACGATCCACGGGTCGAAGCGATTTCTCTTCGGTGCGTCGTTTCAGCCGTCGGAATTCGCCAAGCTCGCCGTCGTCGTCTGGATGTCGATGCTCATCGTGAAAAAGGGTGACAACCTGCGCCGTTTCGCGAAGGGACTGATTCCGTTCGTCGCGGTGATCGGCGTGCTCGACGTGTTCGCCGCGCTGGAGCCGGATCTCTCGGTCGCCATGCTGCTCACTCTGCTCGATGGCGCTTCTGCTCTTCGTCGGCGGCGCGCGCATCGGCCACTTCATCGCGCTCGGCGCGATGTGTCTGCCCGTCTTCATCGCCAAAGTCGAGAAGCTGGCACTACGCGCTCTCGCGCATCATGGCGTTCCTGCATCCCGGCGACGCGCCGGAGAGGGTGAACTACCAGCTCAAGCAGTCGCTCATCGCCGTCGGGCTCGGGCGGCTGGTTCGGGCGTGGGTTCGGCGAGGGAATGCAGGTCGGTTTCCCGTTTCCGTACAGCGACTTCGTGGCGAGCAACATCGGCGAGGAGTGGGGTTTCGTCGGGCTCGCGGCCATCACGTCGCGTTCGCGCTGTACGGGCTGCTCGGATTTCGCATCGCGCGACCAGGCACGGACGCCGTTCCTGCAGCTCGTCGCGATCGGGCTCACGTTCACGACCGTCCTCACGGCGTTTCTGCACATCGGCGTCGTGATCGGCTTGCTCCCGACGACCGGTCTGACACTGCCGTTCGTGTCCTACGGTCGATCGAACCTCGTGCTGTCGCTGCTGTTCACCGGCATTCTCGTGAACATCGGCAGACGTGCGCGAGCGCGTGGTGGGCAGCAGCGGCGACGGACCCGCTGGCCGTAGGCCGCGTAGACGTTCACCGACCGTCCCCGGCGCGATGGCAACGGGATCTTCTGTCGCCGGCGGAGGCACCGGCGGACATCTGTACCCGGGCATCGCGATCGCGCGCGCCCTCGTCCGCTGCGCGCCCGTCGATGCGAGCCCATTCTTCATCGGCGCGCGGCGCGGCATCGAGCGCGACGTGCTGCCGCAACGGAATTCCCCTACGCGCTGCTCGACCTGCATCCGCTCTACCGCCGCGCGGTCTGGAAGAACGCGCAGACGCTGCGCGGCGGCGTCGGCGCGTGGCGGGAGCTCGGACGCGCTCGTGCGCACGCGAGAAGCCGGCGCTCGTGGTCGGCACCGGCGGCTACGCCGCGGCGCTCGCGCTGGCGTACGCGGTGGCGCATCGCATCCCGATCGTGCAGCAGACCGGCGACAGCCATCCCGGCCTCACCGCGCGGCGCGTTCAGCCGGTGGTCGCGCGAGATGTACCTGAGCTTTCCCGAAGCGGCGCGCGCGCTGAACGCGCACCACGCGGGCTCGCTCGTCGACACCGGCGCGCCGATCGAGCCGCCGCCGTCGCCGCGGCCCGATCAACTGCGGCCAGACGGGCGTGGGATCTTCCGACGGACGGTCGACGTTCTGCTCGTCTACGGCGGCAGTCAGGGATCGCTGCGCCATCAATCGCGCCGTGGCGCAATGGATCGATCGCGGACTTCCCGAGTCGGTCTGCGCTCATCTGGGGCACCGGCCGCGGGTCGTTCGCGCATTTCAAGCATTGCGAGTCGGCACGACGTTCGCGTGCGCGACTACCTCGTCGCCGATCGCCGACGCGTACGCCGCGGCCGATCTCGCGATCGCGCGCGCCGGTGCGATGACGACCGCCGAGCTGTTCGCGTGGGGGATTCCGGCCGTGCTGATTCCGTTGCCGACGGCCGCGGCGGATCATCAGACGGTCAACGCGCGTGACGCTCGAGCGGGCGGGTGCGGCGATTCATCTGCCACAAGCACAGCTCACCGCGGAACGGCTGGACGCGACGATCCGCCGACTGCTCGAGCGGTCCGGCGGACCTCGACCGGCTCGCGGCGGGTGCCCGCGCTCGCGCGCGTCCCGATGCCGCCGCCGATATCGCGCGTCGCATCATCGCCTTGCTCGACTCGTTTTGAGTCGGCCGAGCCGGTTTCTATATTCGCCCCACCACGACATGCCTCTCATCGATCCCCACGATGCGCGTCCGATTCACTTCGTCGGGATCGCCGGAGCCGGTATGAGCGCGCTCGCCGAGCTGTTCATCCGGCGAGGCGCTGAACGTCACGGGGTGCGACGCGAATCCCGAGGGCGCGGTCGATCTCGCGCGCCTCGGCGTGCGCGTCGCGGCCGCACGATCCCGCGCACGTCGAAGGGGCGCGCGCGCTCGTCGTGACGTCCGCGATGCCCAAGACGCACCCCGAGCTCGATGCGCGCGCGCGAGCTGGGCATCCCTGTGATTCGCCGGGCCGAGGCACTCGGCGAGGTCACCGCCGAGCGGGAATTGGTCGGCATCGCCGGCACGCACGGCAAGACGACGACGACGGTGATGACGACGGACGCGCTCGCGGCCGCGGGTCGCGAGCCGACCGGCGCTCGTCGGCGGGCGCGTTGCGTCGTGGGGAGGGAATCTCCGTCGCGGGCGGCGAGCGACTGTACGTCGTCGAGGCGGACGAGTACGACCGGTCGTTCCTCGCTCTCGTCGCCGACGGTCGCCGTCGTCACGAACATCGAGGCCGATCACCTCGACATCTACGCCGACCTCGCCGACATCGAACGGGCGTTCGCGCAGTTCGTGCGCGGCGCGCGGTCGATCGTGCTCTGCGCGGACGACGCCGGCGCGAACCGTCTCGCGACTCCGAGCACGACGGAGGTCATTCGCTACGGAATCACGTCCCGCGATGCTCGGCTCGTCGCGCGCCGGATCGAATCGCACGCGGGCGCGTCCAGCTTCGACGTCGTCTACGACGACGATCTGCTCGGTCGTGTCCAGCTGGGCGTTCCGGGTCAGCACAACGTGCTGAACGCGCTCGCCGCGGTGGGAACTGGTCTCGCGCTCGGCGCCGAGTTCGCGGAGCTGGCGTCGTGGGCTGGGCTCGTTCACCGGCGCGGAGCGGCGCTTTCAGCGCCTGGGAGAGCGTGGCGGCGTGTTGGTCGTCGACGACTACGCGCACCATCCGACGGAGATCGCCGCGACGCTCGCGGCGGCGCGCGGAGCGTTTCCGGGGCGGCGAATCGTCATCGCGTTTCAGCCGCACCTCTTCTCGCGGACGCGCGACTTCGCGCGCGAGTTCGGAGCCGCGCTCGCCGTGGCGGACGCGGTCTATCTCACCGAGATCTATCCCGCGCGTGAGCGGCCGATCGAAGGGGTGACGTCGGCGCTGGTCGCCGACGCGCTCACCGCCGCCGGTGGACGGTTGGCCTGGCGCGGCACGCGGGAGGAGTTGCCGGCCGCCCTCGCGGCCCAGGTCCTCCCGGGCGACGTCGTGCTCACCGTCGGAGCCGGCGACGTGACCAAGGTCGGGCCGGCGCTGCTCGAGGAGCTCGGACGTCCGCGCACCGAGGCACGCCGATGACGCGGACCAAGATCGCGGCCGTCGTGGTGGGGCTCGTGGTGCTCGCGTCCGCGCCGTTCCTGGGACCGCTCGTTCTGCGACGCATGTCGTTGTTTCACGTGCGGCGCGTCGAGATCGTCGGCGCCCGCTATTTGACGCCGAGTGACATTATTGCGCGGCTGAACGTCGATACGCTGGCTTCTGTCTGGGACCCGACCGATCCGCTGGTATCCAGAGTCGAGAAGTACCCGGGGGTGGCGCGCGCCAATGTCCGCAGAAAGCTGCCGGGAACGCTTGTCGTCGAGATCGTCGAAAGGGTGCCGGTGGCGCTCGTGTCGGCGCCGGGAGGATTGCGCGCCTACGACGACCGCGGCACCGCGCTGCCGATCGACCCGACTCGCGTGACCGTGGATGCGCCGGTCCTCATGGAGCGCGACGTGCCTTTGCTCAAGTTGCTGGGTTCCATCCGGGCGGGCATGCCGGCGATGTACGCGCGCGTGAGTGCCGCCCGGCGCCCGGGGAAGGGCGAGATCGCTCTGGACCTCAAGCCGGCGGGAAGCATCGCGTCACAGACGGAAACGGTTCGCGCCAACGACGACCTCACGCTTCAACGCCTTGCCGACGTCGAGCCGGTGGAACAAGACCTCGCGAAAAAACAGATGCGCGCCACGGAGATCGATCTCCGCTATCGTGACCAAGTGATCGCCAGACTGCCATGAACTCCGAACGCATCGTCGCGGGACTCGACATCGGGTCGGCGAAGACCACCGCCATCATCGCCGAGGTACAGGGCGATCTGCCGAAGCACCCGACCATCAAGGTGCTGGGGGTCGGACAATCGCGCACGACTGGCGTACACCAAGGGGTCGTCTCCGACATCGAGGAGACCACGAACTCGATCAAGAAGGCGGTCGAGGACGCCGAGCGGATGGCGGGGACGGACGTCGAGGATCTCTTCTGCGGCATCGCCGGCGAACACGCGGAAACGATGACGAGCAAGGGGATCGTGGCGATCAGCCACGACGAGATCACCGCATCGGACGTCGAGCGGGTGAACGAGGTGGCGCGCGCGCAGGCGATTCCGCCGGACCGCCAGCTGCTGCACGCGATTCCGCAGGAGTACACGGTGGACAGGAACGCGGGGATTCGCGACCCCATCGGAATGTCCGGGACCCGGCTCGAGACGGAGATGTACCTCGTGACCATCGGCAACTCGCCGCCGGTCCATCTGCGCCGTTCGATCGAGCGCGCCGGCTACAAGCTGCGGGAGCTCGTCCTCGAGCCGCTCGCCGCCGCGCTCGCCGTGCTGACGGAGGATGAAAAGGAGCTGGGCGTCGCGCACGTAGAGATGGGCGCGAGCACCACGGACCTGTCGATCTTCTCCGAGGGGAAGATCCGCCACATCGGGACGATCCGGTTCGGCGGCAAGAACGTGACGCGGGACATCGTACACGGATTGGGCGTCACCCAGGCCGACGCGGAGCGTCTCAAGGAGCGGTTCGGCTCGGCGTACGAGCCGATGGTGGATCCGGGCGAGGTCATCCAGCTGCCGAGCACGGCCGCCCAGGGCGAGCGCCACATTCCGCGAGAGCTGCTGGCGCACATCATCCACCAGCGAATGGACGAGGTGTTCGACCTCGTTCAGCGCGAGATCACGGCGGCCGGCTATGCCGGGAAGCTGAGCGCGGGGGTGGTCCTCACCGGCGGTGCAGCCGCGATGCCGGGGAGCGCCGAGCTGGCGAACGAGGTGTTCGGCACGGGCGTGCGCGTCGGAGTGCCTACCCAGAACGTCGGCGGATTGGTGGATACCGTGGAAGCGCCGCGCTTCGCGACGGTGGTGGGGCTCGCGCAGTACGGCGCCAACCGGGTCGCGCTCGGTGCCGTAACCACCAGCGCGCGGCGGACGCCGATCGGGAAGGGGATGGAAGGGATCACGTCCAAGCTGAAGTTCTGGCTCCAGGATTTCTTTTAAGGACTGGAATCAGAATTCGAGAACGTGGCGAGGTGGACCGTCGGCGTGAGAGGGGCCGCATCAAATTTGTGTCACGCGCGTCACGGTTGTGGAAAAGTCGACGGGGTATACTTGGTGAAGATTTCGTAGGGCCGTCGTCAAAAGGGGTAGTCGGAATGGCCAAAAGCATTATATTGCCCGAGCGCTTCCGAGCCCGATGAGCCGCGCGTGGCGCTCGACGCATGCCGTTCCTTCCTCGAGTCGACTCATCCACATTCGACGTACGGACCGTTCGCCATGATCTTCGAGTTCGAAGAGAGCGCGACACAGAACGCCCGCATGAAGGTCGTTGGCGTGGGCGGGGGCGGCGGCAACGCCGTCAACCGGATGATCGACGAGCATCTCGAGGGGGTCGAGTTCATCTCGGTGAACACGGACGCGCAGGCGCTGCTCAACTCGAAGTCGGACGTCAAAGTCCAAATCGGCAAGAAGCTTACGCGCGGCCTCGGAGCCGGGGCGCGGCCTGAAATCGGCCGCCAGGCCATCGAGGAAAATCGCGACGAAGTCGGGCGGTCGCTGACCGGCGCGGACCTTGTTTTCATCACCTGCGGCATGGGCGGCGGTACCGGGACCGGAGCCGCGCCCGTGATCGCCGAGCTGGCTCGCGAGGCGGGAGCCCTGACGGTCGGCATCGTGACCAAGCCCTTCCTGTTCGAGGGCCGCAAGCGGATGCGCCAGGCGGAACAGGGCATCAACGACATGCGCAAGAACGTCGACACGATGATCGTCGTGCCGAATGAACGGTTACTCGCGGTCGTCGGGAAAGGCATTCCGTTCCAGGACGCCCTCAAGAAAGCCGACGAGGTGCTCCTCCATGCGACCCAGGGCATCTCGTCGCTGATCAGCGTCACCGGCCTCGTGAACGTCGACTTTGCCGACGTACGAACGGTGATGCAGGCGGGCGGTTCTGCCCTCATGGGAACCGGGATCGGCCGCGGCGAGAACCGGGCGATGGAAGCGGCCCAGCAGGCCATCAGCTCGCCGCTGCTCGACAACGTGAGCGTCTCCGGCGCGACTGGGGTCCTGGTGAACATCACCGGCGGCGCGGACCTCACGCTGGGCGAAGTCCACCAGATCAACGAGATCATCCACGACGCCGTCGGCGACGACGCCGAGATCATCTTCGGGGCGGTCCACGAGCCTGCCATGCAGGGCGAGATTCGCGTGACCGTGATCGCCACCGGGTTCGACCGCGCGTTGAACATGGGCACAGCGCGGTCGGTCGACGCGATGCCGGCGTCGGTGACGAAGAGCACCGGCTCGCCGGTCATCCAGTTTCCGCAGACTCGTCCCACGCGCGTGGCCGGCGCGGGCGGGCAAGGCGCGGCAAACCGTTCAGCCGATACCACCCGCTCGGCCCGGCCTTCCCTCGGTGAGAGGGCGCCGCAGGACGTCACGGACATGGAGATCCCGACGTTCATCCGCCGGCAAATGGATTGAAGCCGGCGTTCGCCCGAATCGCCTCGTATTCTCTCCTCGCGCCGGCCTTTGCCCGGCGCGATTCGCTTTACGGCCAGACTTCTCGAAAAGACGCAACGCCCTACCGACTTGCCGTCGACGCAGGCCGCGTCCCAGGCGCCGCGATGAACGCGGGCCTCCCACGACCCGACCGTTAGCTTTCGCGGAATGTCAGCCTGGCTGATCGCCGTCGGAGCCGGCCTCGTGGTGGCGCTCACTCAATACGGCGTTCGCGATCTCCGAACCGGAGGTGCGTTCACCGTTGCCGCCGCGCTGCTGCGGGCCGTGGTGATCGCGCTCGTCGTCGCGTTGATCCTCGACGCGCCGCTCGGCTTCGCGGCGCCGGCCTCGGCGTGGGCGGCGCTCGATGTCTCGTCCAGCATGGTGCGAGACGATTCCACGACCTGGCGGGCCGCGCGCGATTCGCTCGGACGTGCCAGGCGGACCGGCGCCGCGGACAGCGTGTTCGTGTTCGGCGACTCGATCCGGCGAGGCGACACAGCCGCTCCGCCGTCGGACCCGACCACGCGACTGCGGCCTGTCGTTGAACGGGCGCTCGGAGCCGGCCATCCGCTGCTTGTCATCACTGACGGCGAAGTGGACGACCCCGATGCGCTCGCGTCGCTTCCCGCGGGCTCCCGGCTCATCGTCGTCAAGCATCCGCCCCGGCGCGATCTGGGCGTCGTCTCGATCGACGCGCCGCGAGCGCTCGTCAGTGGAGACACGGCCGAGGTGCGGGTCACACTGGCGGCCGGCGGCGCCGGCGCGTCGGCGGGCGCGTTGTCGCTCGCGTTGAACGACCGTCCCATCGCGACGACGCCTGTGGATTCCATCGCGCCGTTCGCCGAGCGGACGATCTCGATGAAGGCGCGGCTTCAGGGCACGAGCGGCTCGGCGCTGCTGCGCGCGTGGGTGTCGTCGCCGGGCGACTCGAACTGGCACGACGACACGCTGAGCGTCGCCGTCGATTTGTCGCGCGCGGCGAGCGCGGTGTTCGTGTCCACGTCTCCCGACTTCGATGCACGGTACGCGCTCGCGGTATTGCGAGGCTCGCTCGGCATTCCGACGCGCGGGTTTTTCCGAGTCGCGCCCGGAGAGTGGCGAGCCGACGGCTCGCTCGCGGCCGCGTCGGAGGCGGACGTGCGCCAGGCACTGCGCGACGCCCCGGTGGCGATCCTCCACGGCGACACCGCCATCTTCGGTCCGCCGCGCGCGGCGACCGGGGGACCGCTGGCGCTGGTAGTCACGACGGGAACGGAGGGCGAATGGTACCCGTCGTCGGCGCCGCTGTCGCCGCTGGCGCCGGCGCTCTCGGGCGTCGTCTGGGATAGCCTGCCTCCCGTCGGGCTGTCGCCCGCGGTAGCCAAAGGGAGCTGGGTCGGCGTCGAAGCGCGTCGCGGCCGCGGCGACGAGCGAAAGGCCGTCGTGGTAGGCATGGAGGAGCCGCGACGCGTCGCGGTGATCGCCGCGTCGGGGCTCTGGCGCTGGAAGTTTCGCGGCGGCGTCGCCGGCGACGCGTTCACGGCGGTTTGGGGGAGTGTCTTCGATTGGCTCGCCGCGGAGCGCGCCGACCGTCGCGCCGCCGTTCCTGACGAGCGAGTCGTGCGGGCCGGCGATCCGGTGCGCTGGCGTCGAGGATCCGCGGCCGATTCGCTCGTGACGGTCGTCGTGCAACGCCATGGTGCGCCTCGCGGCGACACGCTGATGCTTCGCTTCCCGGCCGGGGTCACCGTGCTGGACACGCCGCCGCTGGCGGCCGGCGTGTACGACGTCACGACGCGGGGCGGGGTGGCGCTCCTGCCGGTGAACCCGTCGCGCGAGTGGCTGCCGCGTTCGCCGACCGTCACGGCCGCCGATCGGAGCCGCGGTACCTTGTCGGCCGACGCGGCGCCGCGCATCCGCGGCGCCGGCTGGCCGTACGCGCTGGCGATATTGCTTGTGTGCGCCGAATGGATTCTCCGCCGCCGGCGCGGCATGCGTTGATCATACTTGGATCATGAGACTCTTACGTAAGTCCGGAGACGTACCGAAGCGCTCGCTGTGGCAGCGCATCAAGGACGTCGCCTTGATGGACGCCGGCGTGTTCGTTCGCGGCGGCGTGTCCACGACGTCGCTCGAGAGTCTCGAGCAGCTGCTGCTCGAGTCCGATTTCGGCGTCCCGGTGACCCTGCGGCTGGTCGAGGAGGTCGAGCAGCGCGCGAAACGAGGCGGGGTCAAGACGCAGGAGCAGTTTCTCGAGGTGTTGGCGAGCGGCATCGAGAGCTCGTTGCGCGCCGGGAACAGCGACCCCGCCCTACGCCTGGCGCTCGCCGCGCCGAGCGTCATCCTCGTGGTCGGCGTGAACGGCGCGGGAAAGACGACGTTCATCGGCAAGCTCGCCGAGCGTCTTCGCCGCGGCGGCAACAAGGTGATGCTCGCCGCCGGCGACACCTTCCGCGCGGGCGCGATCGACCAGTTGCGCGTGTGGGCGGACCGCACCGGTTCGATGTTCGTCGGCGCCAAGGCGGGCGCCGATCCCGCCGCCGTCGCGTTCGACGCGATCGATTCGGCGGTCGCGCGCGGCGCCGACGTGCTGATCGTCGACACGGCGGGCCGGTTGCACACGAGCGACGGGCTCATGGAAGAGCTCCGCAAGGTCGCGCGCGTCGTCGCGAAGCGGCTCCCGGGGGCGCCGCACGAGACGCTGCTCGTGCTCGACGGGACGATCGGGCAGAACGCGGTGCAGCAGGCGAAGATTTTCGCCGAGGCCGTGCCGGTGTCGGGGCTGGTCGTCACGAAGCTCGACGGGACGGCGCGCGGAGGCGTCGTGATCGCGGTGCACGAAGCGATCGACGTGCCGGTGAAGTTTCTCGGCGTCGGCGAGTCGGCGGAGGATCTCGAGGCGTTCGACGCGGCGGCGTTTTCCCGGGAGCTGTTGAGCGGCGAGTGAGCGCGTCCACCGAGAGCGAGCGGCGTTCGGCCAAGCTCGACGGCGGACGCCGTCTCTATCTCGACACGCCGGTCACCTATCTCAAGGGCGTCGGGCCGGTGCGCGCCGACGCGCTGCGGCGGCTCGGCATCACGGCCGCCGGCGACCTGTTGTACCACGTCCCGCACCGCTACGAGGACGCCAGCACCGTCTCGCCGATCAAGAGCCTCGAGCCGGGAATGCACGGCACGGTCATCGGCACGGTGATCTCCAAGGGCGTGCTGCCCACGCGCAAGGGACTTCGCATCTTCCAGGCGGTGTTGCGCGACGAAACGGGCATGATCGAGGTCTCATGGCCCGGCCAGCCGTTTCTCGATCGGACGATCGACAAGGGCGACGTCCTGCTCGTGACCGGCAACGTGCGCTTCTTCCACGGCCGCCAGCTTCAGCCGCGCGAGTTCGTGAACCTCGGCGCCGACGAGCACGCCACGGCGCAGGGGCGGGTGCTGTCGGTCTATCCGGCGACGGAAGGGCTGTCGTTCAAGGTGATCCGGTCGATCATCGACGCGCACCTCGACGCGCTGTTGCCGCTCGTCACCGAGTATCTGCCGCCGGCCGTGTTGAACGCGGCGGAGGTCCCGGGCATCGGCGACGCGCTGCGCATGGTGCACCGGCCGTCGTCGCTCGCCGAGGCGATGCGCGGCCGGTCGCGGCTCGCGTTCGAGGAGCTGCTCTTCGTGCATCTGCTGCACCAGCGGGCCAAGGATCTGGCGCGCGAGCACCGCGCCGGCATTCGCTTCGAGAACAAACGGAAGCTGACGACGGCGCTGCGCGAAGCGCTGCCGTTCCAGCTCACCGGTGCGCAGATGCGCGCGATCCGCGAGATCGTCGCCGACATGTGCAGCGATCGCCGGATGCACCGGCTGCTCCAGGGCGACGTCGGCAGCGGCAAGACGATCGTCGCGCTGTTCGCCGCGCTGCTCGCCATGGAGAACGGGTATCAGGCCGCGATCATGGCGCCGACCGAGCTGCTCGCCGAACAGCATGTCGTCTCGATGGGCCGGTTGCTCGCGCCGCTCGGCATCGAGCCGGTGCTGTTCACGGGCAGTCTTCCCGCGAAGCGTCGCAAGGCGATCGCCGCGCGGCTGGCGACCGACGAACCCGTGCTCGTCGTCGGCACGCACGCGCTCGTCCAGGAGGCCACGACGTTCTCCAGTCTCGGGTTCGCGGCGATCGACGAGCAGCACCGGTTCGGCGTCGAGCAGCGCAAGGCGCTCGGCGCGAAGGGCGAAGCGCCCGACGTGCTGCTCATGACCGCGACGCCGATTCCGCGATCGCTCGCGCTCACGATGTACGGCGACCTCGACCTGAGCGTGCTCGACGAGCGGCCGCCCGGCCGACGTCCGATCACGACGGCGCTGCGAACGGAGTCGGCGCGCGCGCGCGTGCTGCAGTTCGTCGATCGACAGTTGGAGCAGGGACGCCAGGCGTACGTCGTCTATCCCGTGATCGAGGAATCGGAGAAGACCGACCTCAAGGCGGCGACGACGATGTACGAGATGCTCGCCGCCGGACCGTTCGCGAATCGTCGCGTGGCGCTGCTGCACGGGCGCATCGCGAGCGAAGAGCGCGACGACGTCATGCGCCGCTTTCGCGACGGCGCGATCGACGTGCTCGTCGCCACGACGGTGATCGAGGTCGGGATCGACGTGCCGAACGCGACGGTGATGCTCATCGAGCATCCGGAGCGGTTCGGGCTCTCGCAGCTCCACCAACTCCGCGGCCGCGTCGGGCGCGGGGCGGAGGAGTCCTACTGCATCCTGCTCGGCGACGTGAGTCCGGACGTGGCGGAGCGGCTGCAGGTGTTCGTTCAGACCGACGACGGATTCGAGATCGCGCGAGAGGACCTTCGGCTTCGCGGCATGGGCGATCTGTTCGGCGAGCGGCAGAGCGGGGTGCCGACCTTCCGCATCGCCGATCCGTTTCGCGACGAAGCGCTCAGCGAGCGCGCGCGCGAGCCGCGGCGGCCATTCTCGAGCGCGATCCGGCGCTGGAACGTGCCGAGCACGCGGGGCTGCGCCGTGTGCTGGGCGACCGCTACGCGCGATCGCTGGAGCTGTTCCGGGTCGGCTAGCCGGGGGATCAGCGCGGCGCCGGCGGCGGTTGCGCGAGCCGGCGCCGGATGCGCTCGAGCTCGGCGTTTGCTTTTGCCAGTTCATCCTTCAGCCGCTTGATCTCGGCGTCGGCCGTGGATGTGCTCTCGGCCGCCGCCCGCGGCGGCTCGATGCGCGCGTCGGACAATGCGCGAGCGATGGCCGCGGCGGCGTTCGCGTCCTTCGCCTGCGCGATAGCGCTCGCCGCGAGACGGTTCAGCGCATCGAGCTGGCCGGCGACGCGGCGGAGCGCCGTCGCCTCGAGGACGTGCTCGCGCGGCCGAGTATCGGCGAGGTAGGCATCGAGCAGCGCCATCGAGCCGGAGACCGATTCGGCGCGGTTCGACGGGTCGAGCTCGAACAGGGCACGCCAGTACGATGCCTCGAGCGCCTCGTCGCTGGTCGGGTACCGCGTCGCGAAGCCGGCGAGCATGCTGTCCGCGGCGTCGAATTCGCCGCGCGCCGCCGAGTGTTGGGCGCGCGAAAGAACGCCGGGCCACCCGCGAGCGGGCGCCGGTCCGACAACCCTCGCCATTGGAGCGCAGGCGAGCACGAGCCCGAATGCCGCCGCGAACGTCGAGATCACGACGCGTGAGTTGCGTCACATGACGGCGGCCGCCGGCATGACCGGCGTCGCGCGCTGCGCCACGGAGCGACGCGTCGCGCGCACTGGCAGCCTGATCGTGAACGTCGTTCCGACTCCAACGGTGCTTTCGCACGAGATCGATCCTCCGTGCGCTTCGACGATCTTCTTGGCGATCGCAAGTCCCAAGCCCGTCCCAGCGGCGCGGGCGGCGCCCTGGTTGTCGGCCTGATAGAACTTCTCGAAGATGCGCGGCAGCTGCTCCGGCGGAATGCCCGGCGCCCGTGTCCCGCACGCGCATGATCACCGACGCCCTGGTCCGGTTCCAGGCGTGAGCGAAACGCGTGCCGCCGTGCGGCGTGAACTTGAACGCGTTGGACAGGAGGTTGCCGAGGACTTCGTTGATGCGATCGCGATCCCAGTACACCTCGAGGGGCAGCCCGTCCTCGCGGTCGATGCGGAATTCGACCTCGCGCTGCACGGCGAGCACGTGGAACGACGCGCTCGAGCTCCGTCGAGCATGTCGTCGAGCGTGCACGCTGCGCGGCTCGAGACGGCCGCCGCCCGCCTCGAACCGACTGACGTCGAGCAGCTGCTTCACGAGCCGCGCCAGCGTGTTGGCCTGCGTCTCGAGGGTCGCGAAGACCTCCATGCTGTCGCGGGTCCACCGGCGCCGTAGATGCCCTCGTCGAGCAACTGGAGGTAGCCGACCATGACATTGATCGGCGTCTTGAGCTCGTGCGACGCGACGGAGACGAATTCCGCTTTGAGCTTGTCGAGCTCGGAGAGTTGCCGCGTCATCTCGGCGAAGCTCGCGGCGAGCTGCCGGAACTCGTCCGCCTTGTCGCCAACAGTCCCCATGCGATACGAGAGGTCGCCGTCCGCGACGGCGCGCATGCCCGCGCGGAGATCGAGAATCGGACCGCTGATCGACCGGGTGAGCCAGAACGCGACCGCGCCGGCGATGACGATCGCCAGCAACAGCGCGATCACCGAGCCGGACGCGATGAGTGTGATCCGGGTGGCTTCGCCGTTCGCATCGTCCACCGTGCGGTTCAACAGCGCGCGCTCGGCCATCTTGACGAGCGAGTCGACGCGGTTGAGCGCCGGCACGAATGCCTTGCCCGAGAGCGAGTCCGCGGTGGCCGTGTCGCCCCGGATCGCCGCATTGGACTCGCCGGACGCCACCCGCGACCATGCTGTCCACCGACGGCTCGATGCCGCGCGCGTAGTCCGGCAAGCGGTACGTGGCCAACGAGTCGGTCAGCGCGCCGACGTGCTTCAGCTCCCGGTCGATCGACTCGCCATTCGCGACGCTCGGCGCGAACAGCACCGCCAATTCCTCGCGCCGGAGGTCGTTGAGTCCGTCGCGCAGGCGCCCGATCAGTTGCGACGCCGCGAAGTCGCGGTCGCGAAGGTTCGCCGCGTCGTCCTGAAGCCGCCGCATGCCCCAGATCGCCCAGACGAGAGGCCCGACGAGGATGAGCGCGATGAGGACCAGACCAACGCCGAGTCTCGAGCGGAGGGTCATTCGCGAGGCGTTGTGGCTCTGATCGGAACGCGCACGAGTGGAACAACGCGCCGACCGCGGTTGGTGCGCCAGGGGTACCCACGAACGAAAGGCACGTATAGCCTTAAGCCTCTCGCTCGGGACGACCCGGCTTGCCTCGGGCGTTCCCTCCGCCCGACTTCCGACAGACAATGGCCGATTCCGCGCCGACCGCGCCGACCCCCGACTCCGCGCATCGCTGAGCTCAATCAATTCGTTGGCCAGACCGTGACGATTCGCGGTTGGGTAACGCACGTCCGATCGTCGGGGAAAGTGGCGTTCGCCGTGCTCCGAGACGGGACCGGCATCGTTCAGATCGGTGTTCGTCAAGACGCAATTGCCACCGGACGTTTGGGAGCGTTTCAAGGAACTTACACTCGAAACGTCCGTCGCATGTGACGGGCGAAGTGCGCGCCGAGCCGCGCGCGCCCGGCGGGTACGAACTCGGCGTGACCGGTCTCACCATCGTCGGTCCGAGTCCGATCGATTATCCCGATGCAACCGAAGGAGCACGGGATCGATTTCCTCCTCGACCACCGGCACTTCTGGCTGCGCAGCAACCGTGTACGCGCGATCTTTTCGAGTCCGCAACGAGATCGAGCAGGCGATCCACGATTTCTTTTACGAGCGCGGATTCCTGCGCGTCGACACGCCGATTCTCACCGCGGCGATCGGCGAGCGCAGCGGACTGTTCTCGACCGAAGTACTTCGACGAGGGCACGGCGTACCTCGCGCAGACCGGCCAGCTGTACGGCGAGGCGGCGGCCGCGGCGTTCGGCCGGATCTATACGTTCGGCCCGACGTTCCGGGCCGAGAAGTCGAAGACGCGCCGCCACCTGACCGAATTCTGGATGATCGAGCCGGAGGTCGCGTGCGAACGACTCGGACGACAACATGCGACTGCAGGAGGATTTCGTCTCGTTCCTGGTGCGAGCGCGTCTGGAGCGTCGCGCGGGCCGAGCTGAAGGAGCTCGAGCGCGACACGGCGCCAGCTCGAGCGGGTCAAGGCGCCGTTCCATCGCGTGGACTACACCGATGCGGTGACGATCCTTCAGGGCAAGGGAAGCGCGATCGCCTGGGGCGACGACCTCGGCGCGGAAGACGAAGCGCTACTCGTGGCCGACTACGATCGGCCGGTGTTCGTGATGAACTATCCCAAGGAAGCGAAGGCGTTCTACATGAAGGAGAATCCCGCCGATCCGCGCACCGTGTTGTGCAACGACTGTCTCGCGCCGGAAGGGTACGGCGAGATCATCGGTGGATCGCAGCGCGAGGACGACCTACGACAAGCTGCTCCATCGAATTCACGAGGAAAGACTGCCTGTCGACGCCTACGACTGGTACCTCGACCTGCGCCGCTACGGAACCTTCGTGCACTCGGGATTCGGTCTCGGGCTCGAGCGCACCGTGGCGTGGATCTGCGGGCTGCAGCACATCCGCGAGGTGATCGCTTTCCCGCGGATGATGAATCGCCTCAAGCCGTAGCGCGGCCCGCGAAGGCAATCAGCGCGTTCGCGGCGTCGCGTGGAGCGTCACGCGCAACGCCTCGACGCTGTGGGCGAAGTCGTGAACGCCGGTGGACGTCAACGTCTCGGTGCGCGATTCGCGCTCGACGCGCACTTCGACCTTCGAGCCGATCGGTACGTTGCAAACGTGAAAGAGGCCGTGGCCGTCGGTCTTGTCCTTTGAGAGCGTTTCGAGTCCGGCGGCGGTGACGAGCGACACCTCGGTCTGCGCCCCGATCGCCGGCGAGCGGTCCGGGAGCAGCGCGCGCCCGACGATGACGCCCTGGCCGACCGCCGAGGGGTGCCGGGAGCAGATTTGCGCCGCGAACTCCTCGGCCGTCGGCGCCTCGAAGGCCACCCTGGTCGTCGAATCGCGCACCGCTGTGAACGACACCTGCGTGCGGAGCACGATCTCCAATGGCGCGAGGACCGTATCGGCGACGGCCACGGCGTACGGTCCGGGCACGAGATCCGTGATCGTGAATCGTCCCGCCGAATCACTCACCGTGGCGTAGTCCGTTCCGGCGAGCGTCACCAGTTGGCCGCCGGCGGGAATGCGATTGCGCGTCACGAGGCCGCTCAGCGTGCCGAGCGGCGCGGTCCACGTTCGCCCATCGGCCCAGCGCGCCCGCGCGACCTCGCCGCCGCTCTCGTGCATGTCGCCGGGCGATATCACGACGACGCCGAGGCGCGACGACTCGGGCAGGCCGATCGGGCGGATGGACCAGCGATCGATGATCGGCGTGCCGTCGGCCATCGTGTGGAACGACACGCGGCCGCCAGGCTCGTACTTCTCGAAGCGCCGGTCGATGCCGACGTAGCGAAACACAATCTCCGCCAGCGACCGCGTCGTCGAGTCGATCCACACGGCGCCCTCGACGTCGACGCGCCCGCGCTTGTGCGTCGCCGCCTCGAAGGCGAGTCCCACTTGCTGCGGCCGCTCGCGATCCGGTTTCGCGAGCTGAAAGCAGTAACCGCGCGGGAACGCGTCGTCGAGCATGACGTCGGCGTCCGGTCCGTTGAACACCGCCACGTTGGCGCTGTCGTCCACGAATCCCCGCTCGATGAACTCCGCGGCGGGATGCGTGGCGACGAACGGGCGCACTCCGGAGCTCGAGTCGACGTGCACGGTCTGGCTCGATGCCGTGAACCCATCCTGCTGCATCTGACGATCGAAGTGCAGCCGTTTGATCACCGCGTGCTCCGTCTCGCGCGCCACCACGGCGGCGAGCAGCGCCGATCGCGCCTGATCCCACAACGCGAACGCCGCCGCGCGATCGTCGCGCCGGGGGCAGTTCGGCGAGTCGGTGACCTGCACGGGATCGAGCAGGGTCGGGATCATCCGCATCGTGAGGTCGAGCGTGACGACGCCGTCGGTCGGCGCGGGCACCACGACCGTGCGAGGGCGAAAGCCGATGCGCAGCAACTGCAGGCGACGAGCGTCCGCCGGCAGCTGCACGCGAAATTCCCCGCGCTCGTTCGTGAGACTGCGAACGATCGGCTTGCCCGCCGAATCGGCGAGAATCAGGACGACGGTCGAAATCGGCTGTCGCGACGCGCTGTCACGGACGGCGCCGCGCAATTCCTGCGCGCTTGCCGCGGGCGCGTACACGCCGGCCGCGATCCACAACGCCGCGGCGACGGTCGCGCCCCGCCACGTGGGTGGGAGGGAGAGGCGCATCTCCCTCTACACTCCGCTCGGCGGCGACAAAGGTCAAGCCGGCCCGGCTACACAAGTTGATCCAACCTCGCGAGATCCACCCTCCGGCAGAGATCTAGCCTATACGAATTGAACTGCAGCAGGATTTCGCGGAGGCCGCGGATTTCGCGGAGGCCGCGGATTCGCAGCACATCCCACGACGACCCCGGGACGCCCCAGTGGCTTCCCGAGGTCGTTAGCAAGCTTCAAGTTGCCGATGTCGTTGTCGTTGTTGCTTGCTGCTCCGCGGAATCCGTGGCCTCTGCGAAGTCCTGCGGTTCAATTCGTAGATCTGCGTCTCCGCGCCCGGGCTGCGTTGGAGCGGTTGCTGTGTAACCGCCGGACTACTCGTCTCGTTTCACCTCATCCCAGATCGCGTCGAGCTCGCCGAGCGATGCTGTGCCGACGACGAGGCCGCGTTCGGCGGCCAGGCGCTCGACGGCCTCGAAGCGGCGCGCGAACTTCACGTTCGCCGAGTCGAGCGCGAGCGCCGGATGCACGTCGGCTTTGCGGCACAGGTTGACGACGGCGAACAGAAGATCGCCAAGCTCGGCCTCGAGCCGCGCGCGACTCGGCGCGTCCTCGCGGGGCGACGCGAGCTCGTCGCGAACTTCGCCGATCTCTTCATCGACTTTCTCGAGCGGGCCCTCTACGCTCGGCCAATCGAATCCGACGCCGGCGGCGCGGTCCTGAAGGCGAAAGGCGCGGTGCAGGGCGGGGAGGTCGGCCGGAAGACCGTCGACGATGCTCGCGCGCCGTGACGCCTTCATCTGCTCCCACGGCTGCTTCACGCCGTCGCCGTACAGATGAGGGTGTCGCGCTTTCATCTTGGTGATGAACGTGTCGGCGACGTCGTGCATGTCGAACGCGCCGCGTTCTTCCGCGAGAACGGAGTGAAACAGGACTTGGAGCAGAAGGTCGCCGAGCTCCTCGCGGAGCTTGGCGTCGTCGCCGCCTCGAATGGCGT
The DNA here is from genome assembly GCA_963789315.1 of uncultured Gemmatimonadaceae bacterium. Lineage (GTDB taxonomy): Bacteria > Gemmatimonadota > Gemmatimonadetes > Gemmatimonadales > Gemmatimonadaceae > JAQBQB01. Next base: position 157,752 of record CAWBKI010000024.1, read on the forward strand.
CGTCGACCTCGTAGGCCTCCTCGATCAGATAGGGTCGAAGGGATTCGTGCGTCTGCGCGGCGTCCCAGTCGCAACGGGCGCGAAGGTCGCGCATCAGAGACAGCGTATCTTCAAGCGACGGTTTCACTTGCATAGCCTCCACGGGTCCGGTATACTACCCGCCCTCTGAACGACCGGTCAATGCACGCTTTGAACGCGCGCGCCTGGGTCGATGTCGACCTCGGCGCGTTGTTGCGAAACGGAACCGCGTACGCGGCGCGCGCCGGCGTGCCACTCCTGCCCATGGTAAAGGCGGACGCATACGGGCTGGGCGCGGTACCTGTCGCCCGCGTGTTGGAGCGTCTCGACCCGTGGGGTTTTGGCGTCGCGACGGTCGAGGAGGGTGAAGAGCTTCGTGCCGCCGGCGTGACGCGTCCAATCGTCGTGTTCACGCCGCTGCTCGTCGACGATCTCGGCGCGGCCGAGCGGGCGCGATTGACACCGTCGCTCGGCGCGCGCGCGACGATCCTGGCTTGGCGCGCGACAGGTCTCCCGTGGCAGCTCGCCATCGACACAGGGATGAGTCGCGCGGGCATTCAATGGAACGAGCTCGATTCGATCCGCGATCTCGTCGCCGCTTTTCCGCCGGAAGGCGCCTTCACCCATTTTCACTCGGCCGACGTCGCCGACGAATCTCGCGCGACGCAGGAGGATCGATTCGAGCGCGCGATCGCCACGCTGCCCGTGCGCCCGCCGATGTTGCACGCGGAAAACAGCTCGGCGGTCGAGCGGCGGGGGAAGTCCCCGTGGACGCTCGCGCGGCCGGGGATCTTTCTCTACGGTGTGAGCATCGGCGCGGCGAGCGGCCTGACTCCCCGCGCTGTCGCCGCGGTTCGGGCGCGCGTCGTGGAACTGCGCATCATCGAGGACGGCGAGACGGTGAGCTATGGCGCCACCTATCGCGCGGCCGGTAAGCGCCGGATCGCGACGTTGGGAATCGGCTATGCGGACGGATATCGCCGCGCGCTGGGAAACCACGCCGTCGCGCTGATCGGCGGGCGGCGCGCGCCGGTGGCCGGCGTCGTGACGATGGACATGACGATGCTCGACGTGACCGATGTTCCGTGTGACATCGGCGACGTCGCGACGTTGATCGGAAGGGACGGTGGCGACGAGATCACGTCTCCGAGCTCGCCGGATTCGGCGGGCTGAGCCCGTACGAGGTGCTCACCGGGCTCCGCGGACGATTGCCGCGTCGCTACCTGAGCGAGGCCGCATGAGTCGTCGCGCCGCGATCATCGTCCTCGACGGCGTCGGGATCGGCGAGGCCCCGGACGCCGACGCGTACGGCGATCGCGGGAGCGACACGCTCGGCAATCTCGCGCGCGCCGTCGGCGGCTTTTCGCTGCCCCATCTCGAGAAGGCCGGTCTCGGAAGGATCTCGTCGCTGGCCGGACTGCGGGCGGACGGCGACTCCGAACGGTGCGTGGGGGATGATGGTCCCGCGATCCGCGGGCAAAGACAGCACGACCGGACACTGGGAGATCGCGGGCGTCCATCTCGAGCGCGCCGTTTCCGACGTATCCGAATGGCTTCCCACGTGAAGTCGTGTCGACGATTCGAGGCGAGGGTCGGCCGCCGGATGATCGGCAACGTCGCGGCGAGCGGAACGGCGGTGATCGACCGTTTCGGGCCGGAGCATCAGAAGACGGGCGATCTGGATACTGTATACCTCCGCCGATTCGGTCTTTCAGCTTGCAGCGCACGAGGACGTAGTGCCGCTCGACGAGCTGTACCGCGCCTGCGCGTGGCGCGAGAGATGCTCGTCGCGCCGAACGACGTGTCGCGAGTCATCGCTCGGCCGTTCGTCGGAACGCCGGGCGCTTACAACCGGACCAAGAACCGTCGCGATTTCTCGATCGCTCCGCCGGCGGAGACGCTGCTCGACGCGCTCGCAGCCGCGGGCGTACCGCGATCAGGCGTCGGCAAGGTCGACGACCTCTTCGCCGGGCGGGCCATCGAGTCTAGACACACCGCGCGAACGCCGAGGGGATCACGGCGATTCTCAAGTGGCTTTCTGAGGGTCGAGCAGTGGGTTACTTTTCGCGAACTTGGTAGATTTCGACCAGGCTTTCGGGCACCGGAACGACGTTGCGGGGTTTTATGGAGCGCTGCGCGAGTTCGACGCGGCGCTCCCAGCCTTTGCTTGCCTCGCTTCAAGAGGACGATCTGCTTTTCATCACCGCCGACCACGGAAACGATCCGACGACGCCGTCGACCGACCACGCACGCGAATGCGTGCCGCTGTTGGTCCTCGGACCTCGAGTTCGGCCGGGTAGCATCGGCACGCGCTCGACGTTCTCGGACCTGGGTGCGACGGTGGCCGAGTGGTTCGGGATCGAGTTCCGAGGCCGCGGGACGTCGTTTCTCACGGCAATCGTCCGCTGACATGGCGGTCGAGCAGCGGCCCGGCGTCGAGCCGACCGGCGACGAACGTACCATGACCATGCTGCGCGAGCGTGCTTTCGCGGCAATGGAGCGCGCCTACGCGCCCTATTCGGGCTTTCGGGTCGGGGCGGCGTTGCTCGTCCTCGGACGGAAGCGTGACCGAAGGGTGCAACGTCGAAAACGCGTCGTACCCGGCGGGTATCTGCGCTGAACGGAGCGCGGTCGCCGCGGCGGTGGCGCGCGGCAACCAACGGTTCGAGGCGGTCGTGATCGCCACCGAAGCCGAAGAGCCGACGCCGCCGTGCGGCATGTGCCGTCAGGTGTTGGAGGAGTTTTCTCCGCACCTTCTCGTCGTGTCCACGACCCGCGAGGGTCGCGAGGCCCGCTGGACGCTCGACGAGCTTCTCCCAAGAGCTTTCACCACGAATTCACTTCACCGGCGATGACCGGAGAGTTTTTTATCAAACAGAAGCGCGCCGTCCTCCTTGGCATGGTCGCGTCGACGTTGGCGATTGCCGCTTGCAGCGACAATCTCAATGCCGGCAAGTCATGCCCCCTGCTCTGCCCAGAGCAGGCGATCACCCTGCAGGACACGATCATCGACGCAGTTTTCGCCGACACGACAGTCCTCGGCATCCCGTCGATCGGCAACGAAGTCTTTCTCATGCTGTCGTCGCACGGCGATACGCTCGACAGCCGAGCGATCATCCGCTACGACACGATCACGCAGACGTTCACGGGCGCCAGCTCGACCGACAGCACGATCACCCAGGTCGACAGCGCCGAGCTGGTCATGCCGATCGCGCCGGGCGACTCGCTCCGTCGCCCGACGGCTCCGGTGACGATCGAGGCGTACGACGTGGATACGGCGGCGACCGACACGGTGGCGTCGATCCTCACGTCGCTTTTCCGGCCGGACCGGTTTCTCGGCAGCAAGACGTTCGCGCCGGAATCGCTCACCGACACGCTGCACATTCCGATCTCCACGGACACGGTTCTCGACCGCATCCTGAACGGAAAGAAGCTGCGCGTCGGGCTCCGTTTGGTCTCGCGCCCGGGCTATGACATTCGCGTCGGGTCCTCTGCCGGCGGTCTCTCGGTCGCGCTGCGCATCAAGGCGTCCAAGGACACGGCCGCAACGCCCGTGCTCGTCACGCCGATCTCGACGACGCCGACCGATCAGCTGTTCCTGTCAGGGCCGCTGTCGGACTTCAGCATTCTCGCGAAGGGCGCGACGCCGATCAACCCGTTGCTGCTGAGCGTCGGGGGGCCGCCGCCTCGGCGAGCCTTCCTCCGGTTCAACATCCCGGCGCGGATCATCGACTCGACGACCATCGTGCGCGCGTCGCTGCTTCTGACGCAATCGCCGAATCGTTTCGTCGACGCCAAAGACTCGATCAAGGTCTATCCGGTCGCGGTGCTGTCTACGCCGGCCGTCACCGACGTCACGTCGCTGCTGCAATTCGTGGGGAACGCCGGCGAGTTCAACCTCGACTCGCTCTTCATCGCTCCGGGCGATAGCGGGGTGAAGTCGTTCGAGATCGTCGGGCTGACACGCCTTTGGAAGAACCAGGCGCCGACGGTCGCACAGCGGGCGCTGGCACTGCTGAGCGGCACCGAAGGGCAGCGTCCGGCGCAAATCGATTTCTTCTCGAGCCGCGCGCCGGCCGCATTGCGACCGCGACTCCGCATCACGTTCGTACCGGCGATCAACTACGGGCTGCCGTAAAAAATGACACGACTCCGTCCTCGCTCGAACGCTCTCTGGTGCGGGGCCATCGGCGCGCTGATCGGCACTGCCGGTCTCGCGGCGCGGGCCTCGGCTCAGGCCAGCCTGAGCTTGCAAGGCTTCGGCTTTCCGGCCGGCCAGATGAGCACGCGCACCCTCGGCGCGGGCGGATCGTTGGCGGAGATCGACCCGCTGACGCCGGTGAATCCGGCGAGCGTCGCACTGCTCCTCACGCGGATGATCTATTTCCAGGCGGAGCCGGAGTTTCGGACCGTCCATACGGCCAGCGGCACGGACAATACGACGACGCCGCGCTATCCGAACGTCTTCGGCGCGATTCCCGTGACGAGCGGTCTGGTGTTGAGCCTCGGCTCGTCGAGTCTGCTCGATCGAACCGGCACGACCACGTTCGCGTCGCCGCAAATCCTATCCGGCACCGACACGGTGATCATGACGACGAAGCTCGCCATCCAGGGCGCGATGAACGACGTGCGGTTCGCGGCGGGCTGGTCGCCCGCGACCTGGTTCCGCTTCGGGCTCGGCTTGCACGCCATCACCGGGCACAATCTCGTGACGCTGACGCAGACGTTCAACGACACTCTGGCGTTCGCGACGGCGCAGCAGCAACGCATCCTCAGCTTCAGCGGAACGGCGGCGTCCGTCGGGGTGCAGTTCCTGGCCAAGGACGTGACCTTTGCCGCGTCGGCGCGGCAGGGCGGCACGCTGTCGATGTCGGCCGGCGACACGACGCTGACGCACTCCCGCGTTCCGAATCAGTTCGGCGGGTCGGTCACCTACACCGGGATCGCCAATTCCTTCATCTCCGCGCGGACGTCGCACGACAACTGGTCGGTGCTCGGAAGCCTCGGGAATCCCGGTCTCCAGGGCGTCGACGGTTGGGACACGAGCGTCGGTGCCGACATCGCCGGGCCCAAGCTGGGGTCGCGGCCGCTCTTCTTGCGCGCCGGATTCCGCGACCGCACGCTTCCGTTCACCGCCAATGCCAGAACGGTGACCGAAAAGAGCGTGAGCGGGGGCCTCGGCACATTGTTCGCGAACGGACGGGTGTTGAGCGATCTTGCGTTGATCCATGCCAGCCGGAGCGCGGACGTGAACGCGTCGGAGAGCGCGTGGACGATCAGCATCGGTCTCAGCATCCGCCCATGATTCGAACGTGGAGAACAACAGCCCGCCCGCGAACGCCCCGCTGATTCTCGTCGCCGACGACGTGGCGGCGAACGTGGAGTTGCTGTTCGACCAGCTCCACGTGTTCGGATTTCGCGCGGTCGCGGCGACGGACGGCCCGTCGGCGCTCGCGACGTGCTTCGAGCGTCGGCCGGACCTGTGCATCCTCGACGTGTCGATGCCGGCGGGCGACCTCGGCGTCGACGACCGGTCGACCGGGTTCGAGGTCTGCCGGCGGATCAAGCGCGATCCGCGCACGAAGAGCATGCCGGTCATCTTCGTGACGGCGCTCAACGACACGACCGATCGCGTGAAGGCGATCGAGGCGGGAGGCGACGACTTCCTCACCAAGCCGCACAACCGCCTCGTGCTCGGCGCGCGCGTTCGCAGCCTGCTCAAGCTCAAGGCGACGACCGACTCGCTCGAGGACAGCGCTGCGCAAGCTGCGCGAGGTCGAGAAGATGCGCGACGATCTGATGAAGATGATCGTCCACGACCTCAAGACGCCGCTCACGTCGGTGCTCGCCACGCTCGAGATGATGATCGACGGCGATTTCGGCGCGCTGCAGGATCGGCAGCGCCAGATGCTCACCGACGCGGAAGGGAAGGCCGAAGATCTGCTCGCGTTGATCGGCGACCTGCTCGAGGTCGTCGCGCATCGAGGAGGCGACGATGTCGCTCGACCTCCAGCCCATCGCGCCGGCCGCGCTGCTCAACGAGATCGTGCACGAGTGGGACATCCGTTTCCAGCAGGAGGGCGCGACCGCCGCGATCGACGTCGAGCGACGACGCGCCGGTGTTCGAGGCCGACAAGGCGCTGCTCAAGCGCGTGCTCGGCAATCTCGTGCAGAACGCGCTCACGCACTCGGCCAGCGCGATCAAGCTGCACCTGTCCGCGCGACGCGACGGCGAGGGAATCCTCTTCACGGTCGCCGACAACGGGCCCGGCATCCCGGCCGAGTATCACGAAGTGATCTTCCGCAAGTTCGAGCGCGTGAAGACGCTGAACGTGCCGCGCACGCGCAGCTCGGGTCTCGGCCTGGCGTTCTGCAAGCTCGTCGTCGACGCGCACGGCGGACAAATCTGGGTGCAGAGCGCCGGCGAAGGGCAGGGGAGCGCGTTCCACTTCACGCTTGCCGGCCAAGCCAGCGCACCGCGAGGTGCGCGTGACGATGGCCGGAGCGGTGCCTGTGTGAAGGTCTACCTGCGCACCTTCGGGTGCCGCGCGAACCACTACGACAGCGAAGCGGTTCGCGCGATGGTCGAGGCGAACGGGCACGCGATCGTGTCCCGCGCCGCGGACGCCGACGTCGCGGTGTTCAACAGCTGCGCGGTGACGTCGGAGGCGGAGGCCGAGCTCCGAAAGGTCGTGCGGCGGAGCGCGCGCGATCGCGTGGGGCTGCGAAGCGTCGTGATGGGGTGCGCCGCGGCGCTCGACGAAACGCGTCCGGCGGCGTTGCGCGTCGCCTCGCTGCCATCGGTCGAAAGCGTCGTGGCCGGCGCCGACCTCGACGCGATCGCGGGCGCGTTGGGACTCGCCGAGCGCCCGCTCGTCGCGCGAACGAGCAGGCAGGCGGGGACGCGCGCTTTGCTGCGCGTCCAGGACGGCTGCGACGAGCACTGCACCTTCTGCGCGACGACGCTCGCGCGCGGCGCAAATCGCAGCCGGCCGATCGACGAGCTCGTGCGCGAGGCAACGATGCTGGCCGAGCAGCATCCGGAGATCGTGATCACCGGGATCCACATCGGCACCTACGGCGCCGATCGCGGGTCGTCGCTCGGCGAGTTGATGCAGCGGCTGGTGGCGGACGTGCCGGTCGTGCGCTTCCGACTCTCGTCGATCGAAGCGACCGAGCTGGATGATCGGCTTGTCGCGCTGCTCGCCGGCGCGCCGGATCGCCTGGCGCCGCACCTGCACGCGCCGCTGCAGTCAGGGTCGGATCGGGTGCTCAAGCGAATGGGCCGGCACTGGTACACGACGCTCGTCGTACGCCGCGTCCATCGAGCGTTTGGCGAGCGCATGCCGATCCTCGGACTCGGCGCGGACGTCATCGCCGGGTTCCCGGGCGAGACCGACGAAGATCACGCGGCGACGATGCGCCTTGTCGACGAGTTGCCGTTCACGTACCTGCACGTGTTTCCGTATTCGGCGCGGCCGGGCACCGCAGCCGACCGGCTTCGCGATAGCGTGCATCCGGCGGCGATCACGGAACGGGCGGCGGAGTTGCGAGAGGTCGGGCGCCGAAAGGCAGCTACGTATGCCGCGGCACGAGCGGGCGGGCTCGCGGACGTCGTCGTCGTCGGCGAGCGGCGCCAAACGCGAAGGCGTGACCGGCGACTATCTCGACGTGCGAATTGCCGATCCCTCATTCGTACGCGGCGATCGTTTCGCGGCGCGCCTCCTCGCGGACGGAGACTCGCTGTGCGCGGTCGCAGCGCCGGAACCGGCGGGGGGCGGGGGGCGATTGCAGCGAGTAACTTCATCGGGCCATGACTGACCGCCCCACCGTCTACGTCGAGACCTACGGCTGCCAGATGAACGTGAGCGATTCCGAGCTGATGCTCGGGAAGCTCGCGGCGCACGGCTACGAGCCGGTGGATCGTCCCGACGGCGCGGACGTCATTCTCGTCAACACCTGCGCGATTCGCGACCACGCCGAGCAGCGCGTGATCGGGCGGCTCGGCGAGCTGAAGCGGAACATGAAGCCGGGCACGATCGTCGGCGTGACGGGCTGCATGGCGCAGCGGCTCGGTCCGCAGCTGCTCGACCAAGGCCAAGCACGTCAGCATCGTGATCGGGCCCGACGGCTACCGCGCGCTGCCCGATCTGATCGACCGCGCGCGCGCGCGGCGAGCGCACGATCGCGACGACGTTCGATCTCGAGGAGCACTACGAGGATTTCCAGCCGCGCCGCTTCGACAAGGTGAAGGCCTGGATCCCCGTGCAGCGCGGCTGCGACTATCGCTGCACGTACTGCATCGTGCCGACGACGCGCGGTGCCGGAGCGAAGCCGTCAGCTGGCGGACGTGGTGCGCGAAGTGCGAAACGGTGGTCGCCGAGGGCATGACGGAAGTCGTGCTTGCTCGGCCAGACGGTGAATTCGTATCACGACGGCGAGCACGACTTTGCCGACCTGCTGCGCGCGGTCGGCGCGCGTCGACGGCGTGCGTCGCATTCGCTTCACGAGCCCGCACCCGAACGACTTCCGCGATCGCGTCATCGCGGCGATGGCCGAGTCGGACGCGGTGTGCGAGCACGTGCACCTGCCGATGCAGTCCGGGTCGACGCGGGTGCTCAAGCGCATGCTGCGCCGCTACACGCGCGAGGGCTATCTCGAGTGCGTGGCCAAGCTGCGCGCCGCCGATTCCGGGACTCTCGCTCACGACCGACGTCATCGTCGGATTCCCGGGCGAGACGGACGACGACTTCGAGGAGACGCTCGACGTCGTACGCGAGGTCGGGTTCGCCGACGCATTCACGTTCAAGTTCTCGCCGCGCGACGGAACGCCCGCGACGCGAATGCCGGCCGAACTCACGGTGAGCGACGAGGTCGCGAGCGAGCGGCTGGCGCGGCTCGTCGAGACGATCCGCGGCGGCGCGCGCGCGTCGAACATGACGCAGCTCGGTCGTCGTTACGAGGTGCTCGTCGAGAAGCGAGGCGCGTCGCGGCGACGGCGTGTTCAGGCGCGCACGCGCGACTTCAAGACGGTGATGGTGCCCGGCGACGCGAGCATGCTCGGCTCGTACGTGACGGTGGAGCTCACTGGGACGACAGGGTCGACGTTCACGGGGCAGATCGTCGCCGAGCGGAAGCCGCTGCCACTAGCGGTTTGACCGCCGCTCTGCGCTGATTTGCGCCGAGTCGCGACGATTCGATGAGAGTCTCCTGCGGCGGCCGCCCGACATTGGGCGCGTGCCGCTCGTCGTGCTCTCGCTCGGGTGCTATCTCGCCGGCCTGCTCACCGGATTCGCCGGGGAGGCGTCCGGGTCGCTGATCGCGGCGCTCGGCGTCGCGGCGGTCGCTGGCGCGGTCGGGTGGCGGCGCGGATCGCGTCATCGCGACCGCGTTCGCGCTGCTCGTCGCGGCCGGATTCGGCATCGCCCGCGCGACGACGGCGGCGTCCGTGTCGTGCGCGGCGTCGACGCCGCGACGTGCAACGCTCACGGTTGTCGTCGAGGACAGTGTCGGACCGGGCGGATACGTCGCCGGCGACGCAGGCGTGTGCGGACGCGTGTGGCTCTCCGTCGAGACGGGCGGCGCGCCAGCCGGCGCCCGCGTCGTCGCTGTCGGCGACGTCGCGCGCACGCAGCGCGGCGTGCTGATCGATCACGCGAGCATCACGGCCTTCCGCGGGCCGCCGCTGCTCGTTCGGTGGCGACAGGCGGCGGGTCGCGCGATCGACCGAACCTTCGGCGGCGACGCGCCGCTCGTGCGCGCGCTGCTCATCGCCGACCGCAGCGAGCTCGCCCCCGAAGTGCGCGACCGCTTCGCCGCCGCCGGGCTCGCGCACATCCTCGCCATCGCCGGACTGCACGTCGGCATCATCGCGCTCGCGATCGAAATCGCGTTGCAACTCGCCGGCGTGCCGCGTTCGCGCGCCAACATTCTCACGATCGCCGCCGTCGTGGTCTACGTCGCCGTCATCGGCGCGCCGATCCCGGCGGTCCGCGCGGCGATCATGCTCAACGCGTTTCTCGCCAGCCGTCTCGCGCAGCGGCCGACGTCTCGCTGGGCGATCGTCGCGCTGGGCGCCGCGCAGCCGCTCGTCGATCCGCGCGTCGTGCTCGACGTCGGCTACCAGCTCAGCGTGGTCGGCGTCACGTCGATGATCGCCGCCGGGCGCGTCGCGCGGCGAATCGGGTTGCACCGCCTTCCGTCGCTCGCGCGCGCGCCGGCGTTGATTCTCGTCGGCACGACCGTCGCCACGATCGGGTCGGCGCCGATCGTGGCGTGGGTGTTCGGCCGCATCAGTCTCGTCGCGCCGCTCACCAATCTCGCCGCGACGCCGCTCCTCGCGCTCGCCCAGCCCATGCTGTTTCTCGGCATGCTGCTCGCTCCGATCCATCCGCTCGCGTCGCTGCTCGCCGACGCCGCGCACCCGCTGCTTGGGAGTCTCGATCGCGTCGCGACGGTCGCCGCCGCGACGCCGGGCGCGTCGATCCTCGTCGCGCCCACGCCGGCTTGCGCCGCGATCGCCGCCGTGCTGTCGGCGGCGTTCATCGTCGCCTGCGCGTCGCGCGACTGGCGCGCGCCGGCGACCATCTCGGCCGTCGCCGCCGTGATGCTGGTCTGGCTGCCTGTCGCGTCGTCGCGCGTCGCGGCGAGCACGGACGGCGAGCTCGAGCTGCACATGATCGACGTCGGCCAGGGCGACGCGATTGCGCTGCGCACGCCGCACGGCCATTGGATTCTCGTTCGACGCCGGACGCGCGTGGCGCGGCGGCGACGCGGGACACCAGACCGTTGTGCCGTACCTCGGGCGTCGCGGAGGTCCGCTCGATTTGTTCGTGCTGTCGCATCCGCACACGGATCACGTCGGCGGTGCGGCGACAGTTCTCGACGCGCTTCACCCCGCCGCCTATGTCGACGCTGGGTTTCCGGGGGCGGCCGAGTCGTATCGTGCGTCGCTCGACGCGGCGAAGCGCGACCACGTGCGGTGGGTGCGCGCCCACCCCGGCGACGAGATGGCCGTCGACGGCGTCGCCCTCGAGTTTCTCGCACCCGACTCGGCGTGGACGGCGTCGCTCGTCGATCCGAATCTGGCGAGCGTCGTCGTGCTCGTTCGCTACGGCGAGGTTCGCATGCTGCTCATGGGCGACGCCGAACAGCCGGAGGAAGAGTGGCTTCTGGCGCACGAGCGCGAGGAGTTGCACGCCGACGTGCTGAAGGTCGGTCACCACGGGAGCAAGACGAGCAGCAGCGAGCGCTTCCTCGACGCCGTCGCGCCGCGGCTGGCGCTCGTGTCCGTGGGCGCGGGGAATTCGTATCATCTGCCGACGCCGGCCATCATGGAGCGCCTCGCGTCGCACGGGGCGCAGGTCTTGCGCACGGACCGGCTCGGGACCATCGTCGCACGCACGGACGGACACCGGCTGACCATCGACGCCGCGGGAGACACATGGGTATTGCCGCCGCGCTCCGCCGGGCCGCGCGAGCCGTAGTCGGACATCCGATCGAGCTGCCGTCCGCCTTGCTCGAGCGCTATCCCGAGCTGCGAACGGCGCGCTGGCGGAGCGGCGGCCTTCCGCCGCGCGTCGGCGGATGGTGTCTGGGCCAGGGCGTCAGTGTCGGCGATCACCCTCTGGCGCACCATTTGGCTGGCGCATCCGAGCCGCGCATCGACAGAATTGCTCTTGCATGAACTCCGGCACGTTGCCCAGTTTGAGTCCGACCGAACGTTCGCGGTTCGGTATCTATGGGAGTCGGTGCGACGCGGATATCACGGAAACAGGTATGAAGTCGACGCGCGCGAGTACGCGGCCGCGCGACTAACCTCGGACAGGTGAGGCAGCGTGGTCAAACACACTGCAACGTCGGTCGTCACGATCGAGCGTTTCATCATCGAGCAGGAGCGCCTCCATCCCGAGGCGACGGGCGAGCTGTCCGGCATCCTGTACGACCTCGCGCTCGCCGCGAAGATGATCGCCAACAAGGTGCGCAGCGCCGGCCTCGCCGACATTCTCGGCGTCGACGGACACGCGAGAACGTGCAGGGCGAAGTGCAGCAGAAGCTCGACGTGATCGCGAACGAGATCATCGTCAAGGCGATGGACCACGGCGGCCGTCTGTGCGCCATGGCGTCGGAGGAAGAGCCGGGCATCATCCAGATCCCCGAGCACTTCAAGTGCGGCAAGTACTGCCTGCTCTTCGATCCGCTCGACGGCTCGTCGAACATCGACGTGAACGTGCCGGTCGGCACGATCTTCTCCGTCGTCCGCAAGATCACGCGCGGCCGCCACGGCGAGCTGGAGGACATGCTGCAGCCGGGACGCCGGCAGGTCGCGGCGGGCTACGTGATCTACGGATCGAGCACGATGCTGGTGTACACGACGGGGCAGGGCGTGCACGGCTTCACGCTCGATCCGTCGATCGGCGAGTTCCTGCTCTCGCACCCGAACATTCGCATTCCCGGAAGACGGCCGGTATCTCTCGGTGAACGATTCGTACGAGGCGATGTGGGACGAACGCGTGCGCTCGGTCATGCGCCACTACCGCGGCCTCGAGGGCGACCACAAGCCGCTCAGCGCGCGCTACGTCGGCTCGCTCGTCGCCGACTTTCATCGCAACCTGCTCGGCGGCGGCATCTTCGCGTATCCGGCGAACACGAAGACGCCGCGCGGCAAGCTGCGCCTCTTGTACGAGGCGAATCCGCTCGCGTTCATCGTCGAGCAGGCGGGCGGCGCGGCGATCGACGGCGGCCAGCGCATCCTCGACGTCTCACCGACGGAGCTGCACCAGCGCACGCCGCTCTACATCGGCAGCAAGAACGAAGTCGAGCTCGCGCAGCAGATCCTTGCTCCGCGGCCGGATCTCGTCGTCGCTTGAGATCCCGCTCGGGTTCCGGTGGCTCCGACGATCGTCTCGCCTGGACAGCTGTACGATTTGATACTGCAACGATTTCGCGGAGGAAGCTGATTTCGCGGAGAAGGGCAACTTCTTGAAATTGTTTTTGGTTTTCTTCAAGCATTTGCTTTTTCCGCGCAATCCGGCCCCTCCGCGAAATTGTAGTTCCCGAGTCGTACAGGCTGACGCGCCAGTACCGGGCACTTATGCCGCACGGAGCCCGTGTCGTGGCCGAGCGGGATTATCTTCCGGGCGCATGAGCCAGCCACGCGGAAGCAGCGAACAGCGCGAGACGCCGTCCGGCATTCCGATCGACGCCGTCTACCGTCCGGCCGACGCGCCGCTCGACTACGCGCGCGATCTCGGCGACCCGGGCAGGATTCCCGTTCACGCGCGGCGTGCAGGCGACGATGTACCGCGGCCGCCTCTGGACGATGCGCCAGTACGCGGGCTTCGGGACGGCCGCCGAGACGAACCGGCGCTTCCGCCTGCTGCTCGACGCCGGGCAGACCGGGCTCAGCGTCGCGTTCGATCTGCCGACGCAGATGGGCATCGACTCCGATTCGCCGCGCGCGCTCGGCGAAGTCGGGCGCGTCGGCGTCGCGATCGACACGGTCGACGACATGCACGCGCTTGCTCGACGGGCATCCCGCTCGACAAGGTGTCGACGTCGATGACGATCAACGCGACGGCGTCGACGCTGCTCGCGATGTACATCGTCGTGGCCGAGGAGCGGGGCATCGCCGCGCGACAAGCTGAGCGGCACGATTCAGAACGACATCCTGAAGGAGTACATCGCGCGCGGCACGTACATCTATCCGCCGGAGCCGAGCCTCGCGCTCGATCGCCGAGATGTTCCGGTTCTGCGCGACGGAGGTGCCGAACTGGAATCCGATCTCGATCTCCGGCTATCACATCCGCGAAGCGGGCGCGACGGCGGTGCAGGAGCTGGCGTTCACGTTCGCGAACGCCATCGAGTACGTGCAGCGCGCCATCGACGCGCGGTCTCGACGTCGACACGTTCGCGCCGCGGCTCTCGTTCTTCTTCGCCGCGCACAACGATCTGTTCGAGGAGGTCGCGAAGTTCCGCGCGGCGCGCCGCATGTACGCGCGCATCATGCGCGAGCGATTCGGCGCGAACGACGCGAGCTGCCGGCTGCGCTTCCACACGCAGACCGGCGGCGTGACGCTCCAGGCGCAGCAGCCGCTGAACAACGTCGTGCGCGTCACGGTGCAGGCGCTCGCCGCGGTGCTCGGCGGCACGCAGTCGCTGCACACGAACGGCTACGACGAGGCGCTCGCGCTGCCGACGGCGGAGGCGGCGACGCTCGCGCTCCGCACGCAGCAGATCGTCGCGTACGAGTCCGGCGTCGCGGCGACGGTCGATCCGCTCGCCGGCAGCTACTACGTCGAGCATCTGACGAACGAGCTCGAACGCCGCGCGCTCGAGCTGCTCGGCGCAGGTCGACGAGCTCGGCGGCGCGGCGCAGGCGATCGAGGCGTCGTTCTTCCAGGAGGAGATCGCGCGCAGCGCGTACGAGCATCAGATGCGCGTCGAGCGCGGCGAGACGGTGATCGTCGGCGTGAACAAGTTCGCCGACGACGCGCCGCCGCCGATCATTCCCGCGCCCGATTACTCGGCGCTCGAGCGGGACCAGGTGCTGCGGCTCGCAGTCGCGCGGCGCGCGCGATGCTGCTCGTGTGACCGCTGCTCTCGGTGCGCTGCGCGACGCGGCGCGCGCCGGATCGTCGCCGGCAGCCGCGAACGCACCGCTCATGCCGCTGATCATCGACGCCGTGCGCGCGCGCGCGAGCGTGGGCGAGATCGCGGATGCGCTGCGTGAGCGTGGGGCGAGTATCGGCCGCGTGATGAGGTGGACGGTGGACCTGTCTGCGCGTCCTTGAACTCCCCTCCCAAACCTCATTAACTTTCGCTCTCGCCCACGTCGTCTAAGTCTCAGGCAAATGCCAACTTACGAGTTCCGCTGTCCCAACGGCCACAGCTTCGAGCGCTTCTACCGCAAGATCAGCGACGCGGCGACGGAGCTCGCGTGTCCGGAGTGCGGCAAGCTTGCGGAGCGCCAGATGTCGGGCGGCGCCGGACTCGTGTTCAAGGGCTCGGGCTTCTACCTCACCGACTACGGGCGAGAACGCGCATCGAAACGAGGGCGCGGGCAAGCCGAGCGAGAAGGCGTCGAGCGAATCGTCGGGCGACGGCGGCGGGAAGAGCGAGTCGAAGCCGGAGTCCGAAGGCGGTCGAGTCGAAGCGAGCGAATCGAGCGGCTCGATCGAGTGGATCGAACCCAAGCGGACCGAATCCAAGCGAACCGAATCAAAGAGCGACACCTCGGGCGGTACGAGCTCGACGAGCAAGCCCGATTCGTCGAGCTCGAGCTCGCCCAAGAAGCCCGGCTCGAGCGGCGGGTCTGACGGCTGATGGACACCACCGAGGCGCTCCGCGCCGAGCTCGTTCGCGCCGCGCAGGCGCTCGGCGCGCCGGAGGACGTCGAGCCGGTCATCGAGCGTCCGCGCGATCCCGCGTTCGGCGACTGGGCCACCAATCTCGCGATGGTGCTCGCCAAGCCGCTCGGGAAGAAGCCGCGCGACCTCGCGACGGCGATCATCGAGCGCCTCGACCATTCGCGGGCGGGCATCCGCGCGGCCGAGATCGCGGGGCCGGGGTTCATCAACTTCCGGCTCGCGACCGACGTCTTCGCCGAGGGGCTGCGCGCGCTCATCGCGGCGGGCATGCCTACGGCCAATCGAACGCCGGCGAGCAGTGTCCGGTGAACGTCGAGTTCGTGTCGGCGAATCCCACCGGACCGCTGCACGTCGGCCACGGCCGGCAGGCCGCGCTCGGCGACGCGATCTCGTCGCTGCTCGCCGCCACGGGTTGGAAGGTGTCGCGCGAGTTCTACTACAACGACGCCGGCGCGCAGATCGAGAACCTCGCGCTCAGCGTGCAGGCGCGCGTGCGCGAGCTCGCCGGACAGGCCGTCTCGCTCCCCGAGGGCGGCTATCACGGCGAGTACATCCGCGAGATCGCCCAGCGCTACGTCGACGAGCACGCGGCCGATGCGAACGCCGGCGACCTCGACGCGGTGCAACGCTTCGCCGTGCGCGAGCTGCGCAAGGAGCAGGACCGCGACCTCCAGGCGTTCGGCGTCGAGTTCGACGTCTACTTCCTCGAGTCGTCGCTGTACGCGGACGGCCGCGTCGACGAGACCGTGCGGCGCTCGTCGCCGCGGGGCACACGTACGAGAAGGACGGCGCGCTCTGGCTCCGCACGACCGACTTCGGCGACGACAAGGATCGCGTCATGCGCAAGAGCGGACGGCGACGCTTCACGTACTTCCTGCCGGACGTCGCGTACCACGTCACGAAGTGGGAGCGCGGGCTTCAAGCGCGCCATCAACGTGCAGGGCGCCGATCACCACAGCACGGTGACGCGCGTGCGCGTCGGCCTGCAGGCGCTCGACATCGGGATCCCGCAAGGGCTATCCCGGACTACGTGCTGCACCAGATGGTGACGGTGATGCGCGGCGGCGAGGAGGTGAAGATCTCCAAGCGCGCCGGCAGCTACGTCACCGTGCGCGATCTGATCGACGAGGTCGGCCGCGATGCGGTGCGCTACTTCTTCCTCATGCGGAAGGGCGACTCGCAGCTCGTGTTCGACGTCGACGTCGCGCGCTCGCAGTCGGACGAGAATCCCGTGTACTACATCCAGATGGCGCACGCGCGCATGTCGGGCATCTTCCGCGTCGGCGAGATCGAGCCGGCGTCGGTCACCGGCGTCGACGTGGACCTCGCGCTCCTGTCGCTGCCCGAAGAGCAGGAGCTCATGAAGGCGCTGCTCGACTTTCCGGCCATCGTCGCCGGCGCGGCGGAGGCGCTCGAGCCGCATCGCATCGCCGACGTATCTGCACGACACGGCGGGCAAGGCGCACCTCTGGTATCACAAGGCGCACGTGCTGAACGAGCCCGAGCCGCTCATGCGGGCCCGGCTCGTCGCTCGCGCGCGCGGCGCAGATCGTGATTCGCAACGGCCTCTCGCTGCTCGGCATCTCGGCGCCGGAGCGGATGTGAACGGAATCCGTCGGACCTTCTACCAACTCACATGACCGTTCTCGTCGTCGGCTCGGTCGCGCTCGATTCCGTCGAGACGCCGTTCGGGCAGCGCCGACAACGTGCTCGGCGGGTCCGGCACCTTCTTCTCGGCGGCGGCGAGCCACCTCGCGCCGGTGCAGCTCGTCGGCGTAGTCGGCGCCGACTATCCGCTCGACAAGCTGAAGCGCGCCTTCGCGGCGCGGCCGTCGACATCTCCGGGCTCGAGCACGCGGAGGGGACGTCGTTTCGCTGGCGCGGCCGGTACCGCCACGACCTCAACGTCGCCGAGACGCTGGAGACGCAGCTCGGCGTGTTCTCGAACTTTCGGCCGAAGATTCCCGAGGCGTTTCGGACGGCGCCGTTCGTCTTTCTCGGGAACATCGATCCGCGGCTGCAGCTCGACGTGCTGACGCAGGTCGCCAAGCCGAAGCTCGTCGCCTGCGACACGATGAACTTCTGGATCGAGAGCCGGCGTCCCGACATCCTCAAGCTGCTGTCGCATGTGGATCTGATCACGCTGAACGACGCCGAGGCGCGCCAGCTCACCGAGGAGTTCAACCTCGTCAAGGCGGCGCGCTGGATCATGGAACGCGGTCCGAAGCACGTCGTGATCAAGAAGGGGGAGCACGGCGCGTTCATGTTCACGAAGTCGAACGTCTTCTTCGCTCCGGCGTATCCGCTGGAATCGGTGTTCGATCCGACCGGTGCCGGCGATTCCTTCGCCGGCGGATTCATGGGCTATCTCGCCAGCACCGGCGACCTCTCCGAGGCGAATCTGCGGCGCGCCGTCGTGTACGGGTCCGCGATGGGCTCGTTCGCCGTCGAGAAATTCTCCGTCGACCGGCTGCTCGAGATCACGCCGGATGACCTGCGCAGTCGCGTCGGCGATTTCCATCGGCTCGTCTCGTTCGAGCAGCGACGCGTGACCGGCGACGGGCCGCTCGACTACCGCACCGCCGGCGTCGACATCGACGCGGCCGACGACGCGAAGCATCGCATCAAGGCGCACGTGCTGTCGACGCTCACCGCCGGCGCGCGCGGCGAGTTCGGCGGCTTCGGCGGCATGTTCCGCGTCCCGACCGACGTGCCCAAACCGGTGCTCGTCGCCAGCGCCGACGGCGTCGGGACGAAGCTCAAGGTCGCGATCGACGCCGGCCGCCACGACACGGTCGGCCACGACCTCGTGAACCACTGCGTCAATGACATCCTCGTGCAGGGCGCGCTGCCGCTGTTCTTTCTCGACTATGTCGCGTTCGGCGCGCTCGAGCCGCAGGTCGTCGAAGGCATCGTCGCCGGCGTCGCGGCCGGCTGTCGCGAAAACGGCTGCGCGCTGATCGGCGGCGAGACGGCCGAGATGCCGGGCGTCTACACGCCGCCGGACTACGACCTGGCCGGTTTCATCGTCGGCTACGTGGACGAAGACGCGATCCTCGGTCCCGGTCGCGTGCGGGACGGCGACGTGCTGATCGGTCTCGAGAGCAGCGGGCTCCACACGAATGGTCTCTCGCTGGCCCGGCGCATCGTCGCCGAGCGGATGAACCTCGGCGTTTCGGATCGCTTTCCGGGCGACGATCGCTCGGCGGCGGACGTGCTGCTGGCGATCCATCGCTCGTACCTCGCGGCGTTGCGACCGGTGCTCGCCGACGGCTCCATCCACGCGATGGCGCACATCACCGGCGGCGGCCTTCCCGGCAATCTCAATCGCGCGTTGCCGCCGACGCTCGACGCGCTGGTCAATGTTGGCAGCTGGACTGTACCGAATGTTTTCAAGCAGTTGGCGCAAGCGGGCCGCGTCGAGGAGCCCGAAATGTTCCGAACGTTCAACATGGGCGTCGGAATGGTGGTGATCGCGCCGCCGAATTCCGTCGGCACTGTGATCGCCTCCGTGACCGCTGCCGGTGTGCGCGGATGGACCATCGGTCGCGTCAGCGCCGGGTCGGGTCGCGTAGTCCTCAACGAGGGGGATTAGCGTATGCGAGGTCGGGCGTCATGGATCGCCGCGGTCATGGGAATCGTCGCGGCGTCGCCGTTGCGTGTTCATGCGCAGGATCTCCCGACGCCCAGGTGCGTCGCCGGCCCGCCGGGGTCCGCGACGCTCATCGCGCAGGACGCCTGCCAACAGGCGTACGACGTTTACCAACTGATCGCGCCGCAACTCGGTCTCGCGCTCGCCGGCGGTAACGCCACGGCCGGGACGGGAAGCGTTCTCGGCGGGCTCGGTCACTTTTCCGTCGGCGTGCGGGTGAACGTGTTCGACGGATTGTTCCCGAACACGAGCAACGGAGGATATCCGGTCAGCACGAGCGGCGCGCAGCAACGCACGCTGGCGACACGGGGCCAGTGGTTCGGCGCGCCGACGGCGGACGCCGCCATCGGCTTGTACAAGGGATTTCCGCTCGCATTGACCAACGTGCTGGGAGTCGATGCGCTGATCAGCGCCGAGTACGTCCCGACGATCCACGAGGGCGACTTTTCGCTCGACCCGTCGTCGAATTTCCGGTTCGGATTCGGCGCGCGAATCGGATTGTTGTCGGAGTCCATTGCGTTCCCGGGCCTGTCATTTACCTGGATCGAACGTGACTTGCCGACGATCAACATCGGCGTGAACGCCTCGGCCGATGTGGGCGTCAGCGGAAGCACCATCGACATCAACAACATGGACGTGAAGACGCGAGCGTGGCGCATCGTGGCGAGCAAGAGCCTGATGGCGTTTTCCGTCGCCGCGGGCGTCGGTCGCGACAGCTACGAGCAGTCGGCGACGCTCACCGGCACGGTCAACCAGTTCGGCGCCTCGACGAGCCAGTCGTTGGCCGCGACACAATCGCTGGGCCGCGCGAATTTCTTCGGCGACGTCTCGATCAATCTCCCCGTGCTCAAGATCGTGTTCGAGGCCGGCGACGCGGTGGGTGGATCCGTCGCGACGTTCAACTCGTTCGCCGGCGGACGCGCCGACCGCTCGCAGGTCTACGGATCGTTCGGCCTTCGCCTGAGCCGGTGAGGCCGCCCGGCGCGCGATGATCGACGACGCGGGGCGCGCGGACAAGGAATTCATGCGTCGCGCGCTCGCGCTGGCCGAGCGTGGGTGGGGACAGACCGCGCCGAACCCGATGGTCGGCGCCGTCGTCGTCGCCGACGGTCGCGTCGTCGGCGAAGGGTTTCACGCGCGGTTCGGCGACGCGCATGCCGAGGTCGTCGCGCTCGACGAGGCCGGGAGCGGCGCGCGAAGGGCGCGACGCTCTACGTGAACGCTCGAGCCGTGCACGCATCACGGAAAGACGCCGCCGTGCGCGGACGCGATCATTCGAGCGGGAGTATCGCGCGTCGTTGCCGCCGTGCGCGACCCGAGTCGCGAAGCCAGCGGCGGCTTCGACAAGCTTCGCGCGGCGGGCGTCGTCGCCGACTGTCGCCGCGGGAGGAACGAGACGCCGCGATCGAGCTCAACGCGCCGTTCTTCCACGCGCAGCGTGAGCGAGCGCCCGTGGGTGACGCTCAAGCTCGCGCTCTCCGCCGACGATCGCGTCGCCGATCCGTCGCCGCGACAATCGGTGGATCACCGGCCGGCGTCGCGCGCGCCGAGGTGCACCGATCTGCGCGCGAACAGCGACGCGATCGCCGTCGGCATCGGGACCGTGCTCGCCGACGATCCCGCGCTCACGGTTCGCGACGCCCCGGCTCCGCGCGTCCAGCCTCGCCGCGTCGTGTTCGACTCGCAGGCACGCATTCCGTTGGAGGTCGGCGCTCGTCCGCACGGCGCGTGAGATACCGACCGTCGTGATCGCCCGGCCGGGCAGCGGACCGATCCGCCGTCGCCGCGCTGTCGAGATCAGGGCGTTGAGGTGATCGACCGAACCCGACCTCGACGCGGCGCTCGCGGCGCTGCGCGCGCGCGGCATCCGGTCGCTCTTCGTCGAGGGCGGGCGCGCGGCTCGCGGGGTCGTTCCTCGCGCGACTCGCTCGTCGACCGGCTCATTATCTTTCGCTCACCGGCGATCGTCGGCCATGGGCTGCGGCGCGTTCGACGTTCGCGCCGTCCGGATTTCGCGGCGTCGCTCGCGCGAACGTCGCGTGGTCGACGAGCGGCGCGTTCGGCGACGACACCATGACCATCTACGCTCTGCACGAGGTCGCCGTGTTCACCGGCCTGATCGACGACGTCGGACGAATCGCGGACGTCACCGCCACGGACGCCGGCCGCGAGTTCCGCATCGAGTGCCGCTACGCGGACCTCGTCGCCGGGAGAGAGCATCGCGGTGAACGGCGCGTGCCTGACGGTTCGCGAGCATGGCCCGCAGTGGTTCACCGCGGCCGCCGTGACGACGACGCTCGATCGCACGACGATGGCCGCGTGGACCGCCGGCGCCCGCGTGAACCTCGAGCGCGCGCTGCGCGTCGGCGACCGGCTGGGCGGACATTTCGTCCAGGGTCACGTGGACGGGGTTGCCACGGTCGAAATGGTGGCGACAGAGGGGCGACGCCCGCCTCATCGACCTTGCTCTCCCTGCCGGGCTCGCCGAGCTTATGGTACCGCATGGGTCGGTCGCGGTGGACGGCGTCAGCCTCACGGTGAACGACCTTCCGCGCTTCCGGAACGCGCTGCAGCTGTCGTTGATCGACTACACGCTGCGGCACACGACGCTCGGCGCGCTCGCGCCGGCGATCGCGTGCACGTCGAGGCCGACATGCTCGGGAAGTACGTGCAGCGTTTGCTCAAGGAACCCGACATGGCTCTTCGGAACGATAGAGCAGGCGATCGCGGCGATTCGCGCGGGCAAGTTCATCATCGTCGCCGACGACGAGGATCGCGAGAACGAGGGCGACCTCATCTGCGCGGCGGAGCTGATCACGCCGGAGATGGTCAACTTCATGATCAAGAAGGCGGGCGGGTTGATCTGCCTCGCGCTGACCGGCGATCGCGTCGACGAGCTCGACCTCGCCGCCGATGGCCGAGACGAACCTCGACGAGCTACCGCACGGCGTACACGGTGACGCATCGATGCGTCGCCGCGCTTCGGCGTGACGACGGGCATCAGCGCGCAGCGACCGCGCCACGACGATCCGCGTCGCGGTCGACTCCGACGCCGAGCCGGGCGACCTGCGGCACGGCGGCCACGTCTTCCCGCTCCGCGCCCGCGAGGGCGGCGTGCTCCAGCGCGTCGGGCCACACGGAAGCGGCGGTGGATCTCGCGCGTCTCGCCGGCCTTTCGCCGGCCGGCGTGATCTGCGAGATCTTGAATGAGGACGGTTCGACGGCGCGCCGGCCGCAGCTCGAGCAGTTCGCCGCCGAGCACGACCTCACGTTCGTCACCGTCGCGCAGCTCGTCGCGCACCGGCTGCAAGACGCGAGCGGCTCGTGCATCGCGTGGCCGAAGCGCGGCTGCCGACCGACGCACGGCGAGTGGCACATCATCGGCTACCGGAACGACGTCGACGTCGCACGAGCACGTCGCGCTCGTGTACGGCGACGTCGCGGGCGGGGACGACGTGCTGGTTCGCATGCACTCGAAGTGCCTCACCGGCGACGTGTTCCACTCGCTGCGCTGCGACTGCGGCTGGCAGCTCGACAAGGCGATGGAGATGATCGCCAAGGAAGGACGCGGCGTCGTCGTGTATCTCGACCAGGAAGGGCGGGGCATCGGGCTGCTCAACAAGCTCAAGGCGTACGAGCTCCAGGACCACGGCGCCGACACGGTCGAAGCGAACGAACGGCTCGGCTTCAAGCCCGACCTGCGCAACTACGGCATCGGCGCACAGATCCTGCTCGACCTCGGAGTCTACGTCGATCCGCCCGATCACGAACAACCCGCGCAAGATGGTCGGCCTCGAGGGCTACGGGCTTCGCGCTCGGCGAGCGCGTGCCGATCGTCGCGCCGTCGCACGACGAGAACGCCGAGTATCTGCGCACCAAGCGCGACAAGCTCGGCCACCTGCTCACGTCCGACGCAGCTCGACTCGAATGGCGGAATAATCGCCGGAGCGCCGGACGGCGTCCGGGCGCGCCGGCGATTCGCGGTCGTCGCCAGCCGGTTCAACCAGTGCGATCGACGAGAAGCTCGTCGACGGCGCGCTCGACGCGCTGGTGCGCCACGGCGCGTCGGCCGACGACGTCGACGTCGTCTGGGTGCCGGGCGCGTGGGAGCTGCCGCACGCCGCGCGCCGCCTGCTGGCGACCGAGCGCTACGACGCGCTCGTCGCCGTCGGCGCGGTGATTCGCGGCGAGACGCCGCACTTCGACTACGTCGCCGGCGAAGCGTCGCGCGGGCTCGCCCGACGCCAGCACGGAGTTCGACATGCCGATCGGCTTCGGCCTGCTGACGTGCGACACCGACGAGCAGGCGCGAGCGCGCGCCGGCGGCGCGCACGGCAACAAGGGCTGGGACGCGGCGCTCGCCGCGCTGGAGATGGTCGACCTGTTCGATCGACTCGATGCCGCGGACGAGGGTTGAAACCCGGGCCCGCGCTCGGGCGCTGCAGGCGCTGTACGCCTGGGACGTGCGCGGGAACGAATCGCTCGAGCGCGTAGCGCATCGCATCTGGGACGATCTCGCCGTCCCCGCCGACGAGCGCCAGTTCGCGACGCCGCTTGTCGACGAGCTCACGCTCCGACGGCTCCGCGCTCGACGCCGAGCTGGCCGACGTCACGACGAACTGGCGCCTCGAGCGCCTCGGCGTCGATCGAGCGCTGCGTGCTTCGCCTCGCCGCCGCCGAACTGCCGCGGCGAGACGCCGCCCCGCGTCGTGATCCAGGAGGCGGTGCGTCTCGCCGAGCGCTATCGGTCAGCGCAGAGCGCGAAGTTCGTGAACGGCGTGCTCGACGCGCTCGCGCGGCGCATGGGGCGGATGTAGTGCGGATCCTCGTCGTCAACTGGCAGGATCGCGAGAATCCGCAGGCGGGCGGCGCCGAGATTCACCTGCACGAGATCTTCGGACGGCTCGCGACGCAGGGCCACGAGGTCACGCTTGCTCTGCGGCGGCTGGCCCGGCTGCCCGCCGCGCGCGACGCTCGACGGCATCGACGTCCATCGCGTCGGCACGCGCCACACGCTTTCCGTTCCGCGCGCGTCGCCACTATCGGGCGCGACCTCGCGCGACTGGCGTTCGACATCCTCGTCGAAGACATCAACAAGGTCCCGCTCTACACGCCGCGGTGGGGCGCGCACGCGCACGCCGTCGCGCTCGTGCCGCATCTCTTCGGCGCGACGGCGTTTCAGGAGTTGCCGCGCGCCGCTCGCCGCGGCGGTGTGGCTGGCGCGAGCGGCCGCTCGGGCCGCGTGTACCGCGACGTGCCGTTCGAGGCGATCAGCGAGAGCACGGCCGACGACCTCGTGGCGCGCGGCATTCCGCGCGCCGTCGATCGAAGGTGATCTATCCGGGCGTCGACACGATCGGCTACACGCCCGACGCGCGGCGCGCGCCGCGACGCCCGTCTTCGCGTACCTCGGCCGCCTCAAGCGGTACAAGGGCGTGCACCTCGTGATTCGCGCGTTCGCGCGCCTGAACGATCCCGAACGCCGCGCTCGAGATCGCGGGCGCGGGCGACTATCGGCCCGACGCTCGAGGCGCTGGCGCACTCGCTTGACCTCGGCGATCGCGTCGAGTTTCTTGGGCGACATCGCGAGGCGGAGAAGCTCTCGCTTGCTCCGCCGCGCGTGGGCGCTGGTGTTCGCGTCTCCAAAGGAAGGGTGGGGAATCACGAACCTCGAGGCCGCGGCCTGCGCCACGCCGGTCGTCGCGTCGAACTCGCCGGGGATTCGCGAGTCGGTGCGCGACGGCGAGACGGGCTTTCTCGTGCCGCACGGCGACATCGCCGCGATGGCGGCGGCGATGCGCCGCGTCGCCGGGTCGCGCGACCTCGTCGAGCGGCTGGGCGCCGAGGCGCGCGCGTTCGCGGAGACGCTTCACGTGGGAGCGCGCCGCCGACGAGACCGAGGCGCACCTTCAGCGCGTGATCGCGGCCGGGAATCGCGCGTGACGCAAGCCGCTCACCGTCGGACGCCTGCTCGAACGTCTCAAGGACACGCTCCAGCTCGAGCACGTCGCGGGAGACGCGACGGTCTCGACGCGAACGATCGAGAATCCGAACGCGTCGAGTCCCGGCCTCGTGCTCGCCGGGTACGTCGGCCCGGTTTCCCGCGCAGCGCCTGCAGGTGCTCGGCGAGACCGAGATCACGTACCTGCAGTCGCTCGACGCCGACGTCGCGACGGGCGAATCTCGAGCAGTTCTTCTCGTTTCCGATCCCCTGCGTCTTCATCACGAAGGGGCAGGAGCCGGGGCCCGATCTGGTCGACCTCGCGGCGTCCGCCGGCGTCGCGATCATCCGCGTCGCACGCTCAAGACCAACGAGTTCTACAAGCGGATCAAGCCCTGGCTCGAGGACGAGTTCGCACCGACGACCAACCTGCACGGATCGCTCGCCGACGTGTTCGGCGTCGGCCTGCTGTTCGTCGGGCAAGAGCGGCATCGGCAAATCGGAGTGCGTGCTCGATCTCGTCGAGCGCGGCCACCGCCTCGTCGCCGACGATCTCGTCATCGCGCGCCGGCGCGGACGCGACGTGCTCATCGGGCGCGGCCACGAGCTGCAGCGGCACTACATGGAGATTCGCGGCGTCGGGCTGATCGACATCCCGTCGATCTTCGGCATCCGCGCCGTGCGCCAGCAGAAGCGCATCGAGGTCGTCGTGCAGCTCGAGGAGTGGGATCACGGCGACGCCGCCGTGGACCGCACCGGGCTCGACGGCGAGACGACGACGATCCTCGACGTCGAGCTGCCGAAGATCACGCGTTCCGCTCAACCCGGGAAAGAACATCACCGTCGTCGCCGAGGTGATCGCGATGAACCACCTGCTCAAGTACAGCGGCATCGATCCCGCCGAGCGGTTCAACGAGCGTCTCGATCAAGACAGCTGCGCGGCCGGTCCGACGTCCAGCGGTATCTCCAGGAAGACGATGAGTAGCGAAAGCAACGCCCCTGTCGAGGGCCCGCGCGCGATCGTCGCCGGGCACGGGGATTTCGCGGCGGGACTGGTCTCCGCCGTCGACCAGATCACCGGCCGCGGGCGCATGCTGCTCCCGCTCGCCATCAAACAGCTCAGCGTCGAGGACATCGAGGCGTTGTTGCGCAAGGACGATGGTCGCCACAGGCGTACGCGTGATCTTCACCGACCTGCAGGCGGGCAGCTGCACGATGGCGTCGCGCAGGATTCTCCACGGCATGGAGGACGCGGTCCTCGTCGCCGGCGCGAACCTGCCGACGCTCCTCGATTTCGTCTTCGCCGACTCGCTGCCGCCGGTCGTCGCCGCGCGTCACGCGCGCGGAGCGGGGCAAGGCGTCGATCGTCGCGCATCGGTGGAGTACCGAAGTGACGCTCGAGCTTTTTCGCATCGACGACCGGCTGATTCATGGACAGGTCGTCGTCGGCTGGGGCCAGCCGCTCGACCTCGAGTTCATCGTGCTCGTCGACGACGCGGTCGCGACGAGCGACTGGGAGCAGGAGCTCTATCGCATGGGCGTGCCGCCCGAGATGGACGTCTATTTTCACGACGTCGGAACCGCCGCGACGCGGATCGCCGTGTATCGCGCCGACCCGCGCGCCGGCCTTCTCCTCACGGGCGACATCACGACGATGCAGCGCCTCGCCGAGAACGTGACGCCGCCTCTCGCCGCGGTGAACGTCGGCGGCATCCACTCGCGGCCCGGCCGGGTCCAGAAGCTCCGGTACGTCTTCCTTTCCAGCGATGAAGCGACCGAGCTCCGCGCGTTGCAGCAGCGGGGCGTGAAGGTGACCGCGCAGGATGTGCCCGGTGCGCGACGCGTCCCGCTCGAGGATCTGCTGAATGGAAGCGACCTGTGAGCATCGTCGATGTCCTTCCGATCGCCTTGCTCGGCGGCCTGCTCGGGCTCGACGTCGTGAGCTTTCCGCAGGCGATGATCTCGCGCCCGCTCGTGGCCGCCACGCTCGCCGGCGCGCTCCTCGGACAGCCGTCGAGCGGTTGCTCATCGGCGCGTCGCTCGAGCTCATCGCGCTGGAGACGCTGCCGTTCGGCGCGTCTCGCTATCCGGAGTGGGGGTCGGCCTCCGTCGTCGGCGGCGCGATCTTCTCGGCACATCCGTCGCATCCGCCCGGCGCGCTGACGCTCGCCGCGCTCGGCGCCCTCGCCACGACGTGGGTCGGCGGCTGGACGATGGTCAAGCTGCGACAACTGAACGCGCGCTGGGCTCGCGCGCGGCGCGACGGACTCGAAGCCGGTGCGCGGGGCACGGTCATCTCGCTCCAACTGATGGGGCTCACCGCCGATCTCGTGCGCGGCGCGCTGCTCACGCTGATCGCGTTCCTGATTCTGTCGCCGCTCGCCGATGCGACGATCGGGCTCTGGACGACGGACGCGCGTATCTCGCGCAGTCTCGTCGTCGCGACGGTGGCGAGCGTCGCAGCGGGCGCGGCGTGGAAGATATTTCATGGGACGGCCGGCGCGCGCTGGTTCTTCGTCGGCGGACTCGCCGTGGGACTCGTGATCCTCTTCGCCAAATGACGACCACCGCCCAGCCCGCCCAGCCGCAGGCTCCGACGCCGCTCGCCGAGCTCCCGTTTCGGACGCGACTCGCGATCTTTGTCCGCTTGCTCGCGATTCAAGGATCGTGGAACTACGAGAGCCTGCTCGGCAACGGCATCGGGTTTTGCTTGGAGCCGGCGCTGCGGCTCCTTCCGGACGGCATCCACTCGGAGCGCTTCAAGGCGGCGCTGGCGCGCGAGAGTCACTACTTCAACGCGCACCCGTATCTGGCGGCGGTCGCCGTCGGCGCGCTCGCACGCGCTGAGCTCGACGGCGAGCCGCCCCAACGCATCGAGCGATTCCGCACAGCGTTCTGCGGGCCGCTCGGGAGCGTCGGCGACCGGCTTGTGTGGGCTGGTTGGCTTCCGTTCTGCTCGCTTGCGTCGCTCGCCATCTTTGGACTGGGCGCGAGCGCGCCTGTGGTCGTTGGATTCTTTCTGCTCGTCTACAACGCGGGACACCTCGGCCTGCGCGCGTGGGGGCTGCGCACGGGCTGGAAGCACGGGCTGCGCGTGGCGTCGGCGCTCGGCAATCCGGTGCTCCGTCGCGGACCCGAGCAAATCGGACGCCTGGCTGCGCTCGCCACAGGTGTCGCGATTCCGTTGTCGCTCGGCCGGATCATCGGCCCCGGGCGAAATCTTCTCGGCGGCGTCCTGATCGCCGTCGCGGTCGGCGCGTTCGTCGTCGTTCGCCTGCAGGGCCGCATCGAAGGCTGGCGGCTGTCGCTCGGCGTGCTCGCTGCTTTCGTCCTCGTTTCGGTGATCGCCTAATGCCCGAACGCACCGTTCAGATCGTCAACAGGAACGGCCTGCACGCGCGGCCGGCCGCCGAGATCGTGAAGCTCGCCGCGAAATTCCAGGCCGAGATCACGATCGTGAAGGACGATCTCGATGTGAACGGCAAGAGCATCATGGGCGTGATGATGCTGGCGGCCGAACACGGGTCGAGCATCACGCTGCGCGCCGAAGGCCCCGACGCGACGCAGGCGCTCGACGCGCTCGCGACGCTCGTCGGCAACAAGTTCGGGGAGAGCTGAGTGGACCAAGAAGCTCACCGGAATCCCCGCGTCACCGGGCATCGTCGTCGGCCCCGTGCACCTCCTGCGGTGGGAGGTGCCCGACGTGCCGCAGCGCATCATTCCCGACGACGCGATTCCGCGCGAGATCGCGCGATTCCACGAGGCGCGCTCGCTGCGCGAAGGATCGGCTCGCGGCGATCCGCGACCGCGTCGAGCGCACCGCCGGGTCGCAGGAAGCGGCGATCTTCGACGTGCAGCGCCGATCCTCGACGACCGAGAGCTGATCGCCGGGTCGAGGCGCTGATCCGGCAGAACCTCTCCGCCGAAAAGGCGTTCGAGATCGTGATGCTCGAGTGGCGCGAGCACTTCGCGCGCGCCGGCGCATCGCGATGCTGCGCGAGCGGGTCGGCGATCTGACGGACGTGCAGATCCGCGTGCTGTCGCTGCTGCTCGACCTGCCCGACCACGATCCGGTGGATCTGCCCAAGGGCGCGAACGCGATCCTCGTCACGCACGACCTCACGCCGAGCCTCACCGTGCAGCTCGATCGCGACGCGATCATCGCGATCGCGACCGACGCCGGCACGCGCACGTCGCACGTCGCGATTCTCGCGCGATCGCTCGGGCTGCCGGCGGTCGTCGGTCTCCGCACGGCGACGCAGCAGTCTGAGCGGGCACGAGACGGTGATCCTCGACGGGTCCACCGGTCTCGCTCGCGATCAACCCGACGGACTTCGAGATCGACGCGTACCGCGAGCGCGCGCGACAGGAGGCGGTCGAGGAAGCGGAGCTGCGCGACCTCGCGACGCTCGACGCGGTCACGACCGACGGCGTGCGCATCACGCTGCGCGCGAACGTCGACCTGCCCGAGGAGGCCGACGTCGGCCGCGACGAGCGGCGCCGAAGGCGTCGGGCTCATGCGCACGGAGTTCCTCGTCGTCGGCCGCGCGACGATGCCCGACGAGGACGAGCAGTATCGCGCGTACAAGCGCGTCGTCGAGGCGTTCGGCGGCAAGCCGGTCGTGATTCGCACGTTCGACGTCGGCGGCGACAAGCTGCCGGTCGGCGGATTTCCGACGCGAGCCGAATCCGTTCCTCGGATGGCGCGCGATCCGCATGTGCCTCGACCAGCCGGAGCTGTTCAGCGTGCAGCTGCGCGCGCTGCTGCGCGCCGCGGTGCACGGCGACGTGCGCATCATGCTGCCGCTCGTCGTCACGGTCGACGAAGTGCGCCAGGCGCGCAAGCTGCTCGACCGAGGCGGCGGCAGAGCTCGCGGCGCGCGGCGTCGCGCATTCCGCAGCGACGTGCCGCTCGGCGTGATGATCGAGACGCCGGCGGCGGCCGTCGCCGGCGACACGTTCGTCGACGACGTCGCGTTCTTCAGCATCGGCACGAACGACCTGGTGCAGTACACGCTCGCCGTCGATCGCGGCAACGCGAACCTCGCGACGCGCTTCACGCCGCTCCATCCCGCGGTGCTGCGGCTGATCGAGCGCACGATCTGCAGGCCGGCCGACCAGCACGACCTCGACGTGCGCCGTGTGCGGCGAGATGGCGTCGCAGCCGCTGATGGCGTTCGCGCTCATCGGACTCGGCGTGCGGCAGCTCAGCGTCGCGCCGCGGTCGGTGCCGCTGGTCAAGCGGATCGTCCGCGCGATCATGCGGCGTGCGGCGGCGCGCGCGGCCGCAGCGAAGCGGCGAACGCCGAGCCGCCGACTCTCGGCGACGGCCGCCGAACGCTCGGAAGCCGATCACTGCGGCGACTGATCGTTCCTGCGCCGCATATCGCATCGGCCATCGCGCGCCGCGCAGGTCCGCGCTGCATGCCACCTCTCGCCCAATGCCCGCATCGCCGCAGCTGTTCACGTCCGAGTCGGTCACCGAAGGACACCCCGACAAGGTCGCCGACGCGATCTCCGACGCGATCCTCGACGCGATCCTCGCCGACGATCCCGACGCACGCGTCGCCTGCGAGACGCTCGTCACGACCGGGCTCGCCTGCGTCGCCGGCGAGATCACGACCGACGACCTACGTGCACCGTCCCCGACATCGTCCGCGCGACGATCGAGCGCATCGGCTACACCGACGCGGCGTACGGCTTCGACTCGCAAACCTGCGCGGTGATCAGCACGATCGATCGCCAGTCGCCGGACATCGCGATGGGCGTCGACACGGGCGGCGCCGGCGACCAGGGGATGATGTTCGGCTACGCGACCGATGAGACGGACGAGCTGATGCCGATGCCGATCATGCTCGCGCATCGGCTCACGCGCGGCGCTCGCCGATCGTCGCAAAGTCGGCGACATCGCGTGGCTGCGTCCCGACGGCAAGTCGCAGGTCACGGTGGTGTACGAGGACAACGCCCGTCGCGGTCGACACCGTCGTCGTCTCGACGCAGCACGCGCCCGACGTCTCCACGAAAGAGATCCGCGACACCATCATCGAACAGGTGATCGAGCCCGCGATTCCCGCCGAGCTGCGCGACCGCAAGATCACGTATCACATCAATCCGACCGGGCGCTTCGTGATCGGCGGCCCGCAGGGCGACGCCGGACTCACCGGCCGCAAGATCATCGTCGACACGTACGGCGGAATGGGTCGCCACGGCGGCGGCGCGTTCAGCGGCAAGGATCCGTCGAAGGTCGATCGATCGGCGTGCTACGCGGCGCGCTGGGTCGCCAAGAACATCGTCGCCGCGAAACTGGCGCGGCGGTGCGAAGTGCAGCTCGCCTACGCGATCGGCGTCGCCAAGCCGGTGTCGGTGGTGGTCGACACGTTCGGCACCGCGACCGTGCCCGAGAGCGCGATCATGCGCGCGGTGCACGAGGTGTTCGACCTCACACCGCACGGCATCATCAGCGCGCTCGACCTGCGCAAGCCGATCTACAGCGCCACGTCGGCGTACGGGCATTTCGGCCGCACGCCGGAGCGCGTGGGGCGAGGCCGGTCGGCCCGCACACTCTTTACGTGGGAGCGTACCGACCGCGCCGCCGCGCTGGCGCGCGCCGTCCGGTGACCGCTTAGTATCTTGCGAGCATGATGATCGAAGTCGTGGTCTCGAAGCTCGGGGTCGACCCGAGCAACCAGTCGTACGTTGTCGTCCTCCAGGAGAAGGGCGGGGGACGCCTGCTGCCCATCTGGATCGGGCAGGTCGAGGCCGAGTCGATCGTCATGCAGATGCACAACATGAAGCGGAGCCGGCCGCTCACCCACGACCTCTGCAAGTCGATCATCCTCGCTACCGGCTCCGAGCTGCGCCGCGTGCAGATCACCAAGGTCGAGAGCAACACGTATTTCGGCGAGCTTCATCTGGACCGCGACGGCAAGTCGCTGCGCGTCGATTCGCGGCCGTCCGACGCCATCGCCATCGCGTTGCGCCTCGACGCGCCGATCTACGCGTCCGACACGCTGCTCGTGTCCGCTGAGGAAGAGGACGAGTCCAGCGAGTTCAGCGTTCCGCCGGACACGGGCGCGCGCGACTCCACCGAATTGAGCGCCGAACAACTCAAGGAATATCTCGAGCAGCTCCGCCCTGAGGATTTCGGCAAGTTCAATCCGTGATCGGCCGAACACCGATGCAAGGCGGAGGCAACGGCGGCCCCACCCCCGGTGAGCCGGTGCGCCGCGTCGAGGGGGTCGTCGTGCGCGGAACGCGCTCGAGTCAGATTCCCATCCCCGGCCAATGGGTCGTGCTCCACCGCGTCGGACCCGATCACGCGGGCCCGCTCGATTCGGTGCGCACGACGGCGAGCGGCGCGTACGCGATGCGTTACCGCGCGACGGGCGACACGTCGGCGCTCTACTTCACGTCCACGTCGTACGGCGGGGTGGCGTACTTCACGCCGCCGTTGCGATCGCTGAACGCCTCGGGCGACGACGCGCGCCTCACCGTGTTCGACACGACCTCGGGCCCAGTGCGGATCGCGATCGGCGGCCGGCACATCATCGTCGCCGCGGCGACCCCCGCCGGGACGCGCCCGGTCGGCGAGGTTTACGATCTCGAGAACGACAGCACGGTGACGCTCGTCGCGCGCGACTCGACCACCCCGTTGTGGAGCACGCACATTCCGGCCGACGCGCGCGGCGCGCGCACGAACGCGGGCGGAACGATCGCCGCGAGCGCGATGACCTTTCACGGTGGCGTCGCGGGACTCTACGCACCGTTGAGCCCCGGCTTTCGCCAGGTCGCGTTCTCGTACGACCTCCCGACCAAGTCCTTCCCGGTTTCGATTCCACTGGAGCGTCCGACCGGTTTGCTCGAGATCATGGTCGAAGACGCGCGCGCGCGTGTGGCGGCGCCGCGGCTCCGCGAGGTCGCTCCGGTGAACGCGGATGGACGCACGTTCCGCCGCTTTCTCGCGCAGGATCTCGACGCGAACACCGTCGTGCGGATCGACGTGCCGAGCGTCGGCGGACCCAAACCGGAGCGCGTGGACTTTGGCGTCGGCGCGGCGATCGTCGCGGCGATGCTTGTCGCGCTACTCTTCGCGATGCGCCGTTCACCGCGGCCGCGCTTGTCGCCCGTCGGCGCATCAGGCGCTGAAGACGTGTCGCGATCGAGCGCGTTCGCTCGGCAGATCGCCGAGTTGGATGAGGAATTCGAGCGAGAAGCATCGGGGGACGATGGAGAGCGAGCGGCCTACGAGTCACGTCGCGGCCAGCTCAAGCAACAACTCGCCGAAGCGCTGGCGGACGAACGACGCGACACGTAGTACTCACCGACAAGGCACGACACGACATGCAACGCTTGGATCGCCGGCTGTACGCGCTCACCGGCGCGCTCTCCATCGCCATCTTCGCCTGCGGGGGATCCAAACCGGCGACGCGCATCTCTAGCAGCGAACGCGACGACTTCGGCGACAGCGTCGTCGTCGACGCGTCGCATCGTCCGTCGCGCATCGTGTCGCTCAACCCGACCACCACCGAGATCCTGTTCGCCGTCGGCGCCGGAAACCGCATCGTCGGTCGCTCGACGTACGATGTATTTCCCGTCGAAGCGAAGAGCGTCGCCGACGTCGGCATGCCGCTGCGCCCGAACGTCGAAGCGGTGCTCGCCGTCCACCCGGATCTCGTCATCCTCTACGCGAGCGCCGACAATCGTCCGGCCGCACAGCGATTCCAGCAGGCGGGCGTTCGCACGCTCGCCCTCAAGATCGACAGCATCGCGCAGTTCGAGCGCGACACGCGCCTCCTCGGCAGGCTGACCGGCGATTCGGCCGCCGCCTACACGCTCGTCGATTCCGTCGCCGGGACGCTCGACCGCGTCCAGGCGGCGACGAAAAGCCTCCCGCGGCCCACAGTCTTCATCCCCACGTGGGACCGCCCGCTCATCGCCATCGGCGGGGGAAGCTTCCTCAGCCAGTTGCTCGACATCGCCGGCGGGCGGAACATATATGAAGACATCGCGGCCCCATCCGCCGTCGTGACCCTCGAAGACGTGGCGAAGAGAAACCCAGATTACGTGATGACCAGTCCCGCGGCCGCGCCGACCATTGGCACCGACGCCAAGTGGCGCGTGCTGCCGGCGGTCCGCCAGAACCACGTCCTCGTCTACGACACGCTTCTCGTCGGGCGTCCGTCCGTCACGCTAGGCGCCGCCGCGCGCTCGATCGCCAACCTGCTGCATCCCGGCGCGGTTCGTTAAGAGATGCGCGCATCTCGCTGGACGGTCCTCGTCGCAGCGCTGATCGTCGCCGGAATTCTGGGTCTCGCCATCGGGACGATTCGCCTCTCGCCATCGCAGGTGTGGGATGGCCTGCGCGGGATCGGCGAGAGCGCGTTCATCGTGCGCGGCTTGCGACTGCCGCGCGTCGTCCTCGCGGCGCTCGTCGGCGCGGGGCTCGGGATGTCGGGCGCCGCGTTGCAAGGCGTGATGCGCAATCCGCTGGCCGAGCCCTATCTGCTCGGCGTGTCGGGAGGGGCCGCCGTCGGCGCCGTGCTCGCGGTGAGCATCGGCCTCGCTTCGGCGTTCGTGCCGCTCGCCGCCTTCGCCGGGGCGATCCTCGCCGTCGTCGCCGCGTTCATGGTCGCGCGCGCGGCGGGCGCGCGCGGCGACCCGCGCATCCTGCTGATGGCCGGCGTCGTCGTCGGCGCGTTCGCGAACGCCGCGATCATGGTCGTGCTGGCGAACGCCGAGCCGAACATCGTGCGCAACGCGCTCTGGTGGATGATGGGCTCCGCCGCCGAAGCGACGTGGGCGCAGATCGTCGTGCTCGCGATCTATGTCGGTGTGGGCGGCGGCGCCCTCGTGCTCCTCGGCCGCGAGATCGACGTCCTCAGTCTCGGAGAGGAAGCGGCCGCCGGACTCGGACTCGACGTCGACGCGTCGATCCGTCGCGTGCTCTTCGTCGCGTCGCTGGTCACCGCGGCCACGGTGGCCGCCGCTGGCCTGATCGGGTTCGTCGGCCTCGTGGTGCCGCACATAGCGCGCGCCGCGGGACTCAGGCGCCACCGCTCGCTTCTCATCGGCAGCGCGTTGAACGGGGCGACGCTCGTCGTCGTCGCGGATCTCCTCGGGCGCATCCTCCGCCCGCCGGCCGAGCTACCGCTCGGCGCAGTGACGGCGCTTGTCGGCGTTCCGTTCTTTCTGCTCAAGCTGCGGAAGCTCACGTGATTCGCTTCGACGACGTCGCCGTCCGCTACCCGCGCTCGGAGATCGACGCGCTGGCCGGAGTCACGCTCGAGGCGCCGAGCGGCGCGATCACCGCCGTCGTCGGTCCCAACGGCAGCGGCAAGAGCACGCTCGTGCGCGCGCTCGTCGGCCGCGTCGCAATCAGCCGCGGCGGCATCAGCGTGGACGGCGACTCGCTCGCGTCGCTCTCGCGCCCCGTCATCGCGCGGCGCATCGCGGTCGTGAGCCAGCGCGAAGACCTCGCGTTTCCCGCCACCGTCGCCGACTACGTGACGCTCGGCCGCTTTCCGCACCTCGGCATTTGGCACGCCGCGCGGTCGGAGGACCACCGCGCGATCGCCGACTCGCTGCGCGAGGCGGGCGTCGAGTCGCTCACGTCTCGACGCATCGACGCGCTCTCGGGCGGCGAGTGGCAGCGAGTGCGCCTCGCGCGCGCGCTGGCCCAAGGCGGCACCGCGCTCGTCCTCGATGAGCCGACCGCCTTTCTCGACGTCGCGCACGAGATGGCCGTTTTCGAGCTGCTCCATCGGCTCGCCGCGGCGGGGCAGGCGGTGCTGCTCGTGAGCCACCAACTGAACCTCGTCGCGCGATTCGCCGACCGCATGGTCCTCCTCCAGCGCGGCTTGGTCGTCGCCGAGGGCTCGCCCGTCGAGGTCATGCGTCCTGACATCCTCGAGCGCGTGTACGAGTGGCCGCTCGCCGTCACGCACGACCCGCTCGTCGGCGCGCCGGCGCTCGTCCCGCTGCGCGCGAGTTCGCCCCGCGACCGGGGCTAGCTTTCAGCATGACCCTGCTCGTGACCGACGCGATCGTCCTTCACTCGTTCGACTATCTCGAGTCGTCGCGCATTCTTCGCCTGCTGACGCGCGAGGGCGGCGTGCGCTCGGTGCTCGCGCGCGGCGCGCGCCGGTCGCAACGGCGATTCGGCGCGGCGCTCGATCTCTACGCGCAGGGATCGGCCGAGCTGCACACAAAGCCGGGACGCGACCTCGACACGCTCGGCGGATTCGACTTGAACCGCGCGCGCCCGCAGCTCGCCGGGCACCTCGACCGCTTCAACGGCGCCGCGGCCATCGCCGAGCTGACGCTGCGATTCGCGCACGGGGGCGCCGACGCCGATTTGTTCGACGCCGTCGCCCTCGGCCTCGACGAGATTGGCGCCGCGCCGGGAACGGACGCGCGCGACGCGACGCTCGGCGCCGCGTGGCGTATCCTCGCGGAGCTCGGCGTCGCCCCGACCGTCGATGAGTGCGCCGAGTGTCACGCGTCGGTCGCGCTCGACGATGCGGCGCTGTTCAGCCACCCGGCCGGCGGCGTCGTGTGCGCGCGCTGCCGCACGCTCGCGCGCACGGGGCGTACGCTGCCCGCGTCGGCGCGCGACGCGCTCCGCGTCTGGCTCTCGGGAGGCTCGTACGCCATCGCCGACGCCCTCGAGGCTCGCGCGCACCAGCGCCTGCTGCGGGAGTTTCTGCGCGAACATCTCGCCGACGACAAGCCGATGCGCGCGCTCGACGCGTGGGAGCTGGTGTAGGTGATCATCGGCACCGCCGGGCACATCGACCACGGCAAGACCACGCTCGTACGCGCGCTCACCGGCGTCGACACCGATCGCCTGCCCGAGGAGAAGAAGCGCGGCATCACGATCGAGCTCGGCTTCGCGCCGCTCACGCTCGACGGCATCGGCGACGCTCGGCGTCGTCGACGTTCCGGGACACGAGGCGTTCGTGCGCACGATGGTCGCCGGCGCGACGGGGATCGACCTCGCGCTGCTCGTCGTCGCCGCGGACGAAGGCGTGATGCCGCAGACGCGCGAACACCTCGCGATCCTCGAGCTCCTCGGCGTGAACGCAGGCGTCATCGCGCTGACGAAGGCCGATCTCGTCGACGACGACTGGCTCGCGCTCGTCGAGGAGGACGTGCGGCAGGCCGCCGGCGCGCGCTCTCCCCCGGCGCGCCTCATCCCGACGTCCGTGCGCGACGGGCCGTGGCATCGACGAAGCTGAAGGCCGCGCTCTCGTCGCTCGCGTCGTCGATCCGGATGCGCGACGCGACGATCTCTTCCGCATGCCCGTCGATCGCGCCTTCACCATCAAGGGGACGGGCACGGTCGTCACCGGAACCGTCTGGTCGGGCACCGTGAGCCGCGACGACGTCGTGCGCATCCTGCCCCGGCGATCTCGACCCGCGTGCGCGGTATCCAGGGGCACGGCAGCCAGCGGGCGTCCGCGGAACCGGAGGCCGAACGGCGATCGCACTCACCGGCGTCGAGACGTCGCAGGTGCCGCGGGGCTCGACGCTCGTCACTGATCTCGAGTGGCGGCCCGACGATGTTCGCCCGCGCCGACGTCACGTTGGTGCCGAGCGACGCGCCCGCGCCACGGTCGCGAACCTGGGTTCGCTTCCACGTCGGCACGACCGAGGTCGGGGCGCGCGTCGTCGTCGCGCGAAGCCAAGGCTGGCACGACCTTCTCCGCGCGCCTCGCGTTCGACGCGCCCGTGGTTCTGCGCGCCGGCGATCGTTTCGTCCTCCGCGAGCGTCGCGCCGCTCAACACGATCGGCGGCGGCGTCGTCACCGACCCGTACGCGCCGCGGCGCGCGGCGACCGTGGCCCGCCGGCATCGATCGCCGTCGAGCGGTTCCGTCGCCTGTTGGACGAATCCGTCGGGCACGGCGTCAGCCTCGCGTCGCTCCCCATCCGACTCGGCTGCTCGCCGAGCGATGTCGCAAACGTCGATTGGCCGAGCTCGGCGCTGACGCGTTCGTCGTTGGCGACATGGTGATGTCGCGCGAGGCGCGGCTCGCGCAGCGAGGGCGCTATCCTCGCCGACGTCGACTCGTTTCACGCTGACCGGCCGCTCGATCCAGGGATATCGATTCAGCTGCTGCGGAGCCGGCTCAAGGTCGCGCCGCCGCTCGCCGCCGCCGCGATCGACGCGCTCATGGCCGCCGGTCGGCTGCGGTTGGACGGAGGGATCGCCGCCCGCCGCCGGATGGTCCGTCACGCTTGGCGCGACCGATGCGACAATCGCGGAGCGCATCCTCGAGCACCTCGATCGCGGCGGGCGCTGAGCCGCCGAGCACGACCGAATTGGAGTCGGAGATCGGGCAACCGCTCGCTCCGGTGCTGCGCTTTCTCGAGCGACGCGGCGACATCGTGCAAGTCGAGCAGATGCGGTACTATACGGAGGACATCACCTCTCGTCAGTTCTGGATCGGATTCGCGCGGTCATGGAGCACCAAAATGATGTGACGCCGGCCACACTTCGCGACCGCTCGGGCTGTCCCGCAAGTTTCTGATTCCGATTCTCGAGTACTGCGACCGCGCTCGGCTCACGGTTCGGGGACGCGTAGTGGCCGTGTGTGGCGAGGACGTGTAAAGCTCTGTGCCACATAGACGTTGGACGTCTATGAGTTGCTTGACAGGTAGCTGTTCGGGCCATAAATATCCGAGTACCACCAGCAGTCCTCGTAGTTCAACCCCTTCAGGAGCTCGTGTAACGGTCCTGTTTCGTTAGCGCGGAGAAAATCATGTTCCACCGCTGGGCAGCACTGGTGCTCGTGCTCGCCCTTTGTGCGATGATCGCCAAAGAACGCGGCGGGGCAGCAAGGTCAGTCGCCCCGAGAGCCCAGTGCAGGGAGATTCGGCAGGAGTTATCCGAATCCCTTCAATCCCCACGTGTACACGAATTTCACTGTCGGTAGTGGAACGTGTGCCGCGGGCGAGCCACACGCGGTCACCGTGCGGATCCTGAACATCCTGGCGCAGCCAGTGGTGATTCCAGTTCTCTACGGGCCGTCCGCGAATTCGACGTCGAGTGCCTCCAGCTCGATGAACGGGTCACCGCTCTCCAACCTTCGGCTGGAGTGCGGCGATTATACATCGTTCTGGGACGGTAAGCTTCCGGATCACAGCCGCGAGGCTGCCTCCGGCACCTACATCGTTCAGCTTATCATCGATGGTAAGTTGGCAAACTCGACCCGGGTCTACTACCGCAAGTAGTCCGCAAGACAACGAAGCGCGCCGAGGGCACTCGCTCTCGGCGCGTTTCTGTTTTGGGGTCGGTGCGGCTAGGCCGGCCACTCTTCTGGTCCAAGAAAATTGAACGCAGATGGACGCAGATTTGAACAGCGATTCCGCGGATGAAAAGCAGAGGGGAATGACAAAACCCCTCGCCGTTTGATCTGCGTCCATTGCCGTTCAAATCTGCGTCATCGTTGTTCCCCCTTCTGCCCCGCCAATCGTAGCCGGCCCACGTGCGTGTCGACCGAAACTGCCGGAGCCGACAATTCGGCGCAGTTCAGCACCCCCTCGGCGGCCTTTGACCGTGCCGCGTAGGTTCAAAGCGGACCAATCGCCGCCGCTTTGGCGGACCGGCAAGGCACCCACGTTGCCCTTCACGCGCGCATGATCAACCCCGATCGACTCACCGTCAAAGCCGGCGAGGCCCTCAACGACGCCGTCGGCATCGCTCGCCAGAACGGCAATCCGCTCGTCTACGACCTCCACCTGCTCGCCGCGCTGCTCGAGCAGGACGAGGGCATCGTCGTTCCCGTCCTCCAGAAGCTCGGCGCCAGCGTCGCCGCGCTGCGCGAGCAGGTCGCGCGCGAGATCGACGCGCTATCCCGAAGCAGAGCGACGCGCAGCCGACGCTGTCGCGCGAGCTGAACCAGGTCTTCGACAAGGCCGAGGACGAGGCCAAGAAGCTCGGCGACGAGTACGTCTCGACCGAGCACCTGCTGCTCGCGCTGTCGCGACACGCAAGGGCACCGAGAGCTCGCGCGCTGCTCGAACGCGGCGGGCGCCACGCACGACGCGCTGCTCGAGGCGCTCGAGGCGGTGCGCGGCACGCATCGCGTCACCGACCAGACGCCGGAGAACCAGTACCAGGCGCTGCAGCGCTACACGCGCGATCTCACCGACGCGGCGCGCAAGGGCAAGCTCGATCCCGTCATCGGCCGCGACGAGGAGATTCGCCGCGTCATTCAGGTGCTGTCGCGCCGCACCAAGAACAATCCGGTGCTCATCGGCGAGCCCGGCGTCGGCAAGACGGCGATCGTCGAAGGGCTCGCGCAGCGCATCGTCAACGGCGACGTGCCCGGAGGGTCTCAAGAACAAGCGGCTCGTCTCGCTCGACCTGGGCGCGCTCATCGCCGGCGCGAAGTTCCGCGGCGAGTTCGAGGAGCGGCTCAAGGCCGTGCTCAAGGAGATCACCGACGCGCGAGGGCCAGTTCATCGTCTTCATCGACGAGATGCACACGCATCGTCGGCGCGGGGAAGGCCGAAGGCTCGATGGACGCCGGCAACATGCTCAAGCCGCTGCTCGCGCGCGGCGAGCTGCGCGTCGTCGGCGCGACGACGCTCGACGAGTATCGCAAGCACGTCGAGAAGGACCCCGCGCTCGAGCGGCGCTTCCAGCCGGTGTACGTCGGCGAGCCGAGCGTCGAGAACACGATCGCGATTCTGCGCGGGCTCAAGGAGCGCTACGAGGCGCACCACGGCGTGCGCATCACCGACGACGCGATCGTCGCGGCGGCGACGCTGTCGCATCGCTACATCGGCGACCGCTTCCTGCCCGGACAAGGCGATCGATCTGATCGACGAGGCGGCGTCGCGCCTGCGCATCGAGATCGATTCGATGCCGCAGGAGATCGACGAGGTCGAGCGGCGCATCATGCAGCTCGAGATCGAGCGCAAGGCGCTGCACAAGGAGAAGGACCGCGCCGCGATCGAGCGCCGCGAGGAGATCGAGCGCGAGCTCGCCGAGCTGCGCGAGAACGTCGTCAGGCGATGAAGGCGCAGTGGCAGCAGGAGAAGGAGACGCTCGGCGGCGTCGGCAAGATCAAGCAGGAGATCGATGCAGGCGCGCATCGAGGCGGAGCAGGCGCACGCGCGCCGGCGACCTCGAGCAAGGCCGCGGAGATCACCTACGGCACGCATCCCGCAGCTCGAGCGGCGCATGCGCGACGACCGAGGCACAAGCTCGCGTCGCACCGACGGGCGTCCGCAGTTCCTGAAGGAGGAAGTCGACGGCCGACGACATCGCCGAAGTCGTCGCGCAGTGGACGGGCATTCCCGGTCACGCGGATGCTGGAGAGCGAGCGTGAGCGGCTCACGAAGCTCGACGAGGAGCTGGCGACGCCGCGTCATCGGCCAGGACGAGGCGGTGCACGCCGTCGCCAACGCCGTGCGTCGCTCGCGCGCCGGGCTGCAGGACCCGAACCGTCCGATCGGCTCGTTCATCTTCCTCGGGCCCACGGGCGTCGGAAAGACGGAGACGGCGCGCGCGCTCGCCGAGTTCCTGTTCGACGACGAGCACGCGATGGTGCGCATCGACATGTCGGAGTACATGGAGAAGCACGCCGTCGCGCGGCTCATCGGCGCGCCGCCGGGCTACGTCGGCTACGAGGAGGGCGGCCAGCTCACCGAGGCGGTGCGCCGCCGGCCGTATTCGGTGATGCTGTTCGACGAGATCGAGAAGGCGCATCCCGATGTGTTCAACATCCTGCTGCAGATCCTCGACGACGGCCGGCTCACCGATTCGCAGGGGCGCACGGTCGATTTCCGGAACACGGTCATCATCATGACGTCGAACATCGGCTCGACGTTCATCCTCGAGCACGCGCGCGGCGACTGGGCGCTCGTCGAGACGCAGGTGCTTGAGCGCGTTGCGGCAGCACTTCAAGCCGGAGTTCCTCAACCGCGTCGACGACATCATCGTCTTCCGTCCGCTCGGCACGGAGCAGATCGAGCAGCATCGTCGACCTCCAGCTCGACGCGGCTCGAGAAGCTGCTCGCCGAGCGGAAGATCACGATCGAGGTGACGCCCGAGGCGAAGCGCGTGCTCGCCGAGGAGGGCTACGATCCCGCGTTCGGCGCGCGTCCGCTCAAGCGCGTCGATCCAGCGGCTGATTCAGAATCCGCTGGCGATGGCGGTGCTCGAGGGCAAGTTCGTCGACGGCGACGCGATCGTCGTGCGGCCGGACGGGAAGGGAGCATTGGAGTTCTCGAGCGAGCCGGCGAAGGAGACGGTCGGAGCGTAGGACGCGCGTGGCGGAGACGGAGTGGTGGCAGCGAGGGCGCGTCGACGGCGTCCCGGCGATGCTGCAGCCGGTCGCGCACATTCTGCTGCAGGTGCGCGAGAGCGTCCACGAGCTAACCGACGGGCTGACGTTCGAACAGTTCAACGCGCGGCCGGCGGGCGTGGCATCCGTCGCGTTTCACGTGCGGCACATTCCCGGTGTCATCGATCGGTTGTTCACGTACGCACGCGGCGAAGGCTTGAGCGAAGCGCAGTTCGCCGCGTTGCGACGCGAGGGCGAGCCTCTCCTAGATTCCGAGATTGCGCCCGCGCTCGCGGCGCTCGATGCGCGCGTCGAGGCCGCACGTGTCCGAGCTCAAAACGATCGATCCGTCGACGCTCGGCGATTTCCGCGGCGTCGGCCGCGCGAAGCTTCCGTCGACAGTCATCGGCTGTCTCACCCACGGCGCCGAACACGCGATGCGACACGTCGGTCAGCTCTCCGTGACCGCTCGTGTGAGCCGAGATCTCACTCGGCTCGATACGTAGCTACGGCCTTTCTCGGTCTTCGAGTCTCAGACCCGTCCGACCGCCGCCTTCGCGAGCACCAGCTCTCGGGCTTTGCACGTCATCCGGGGCGATGGCGGGCTTGACCTTGGAGCCGTTGAGGACCTTGAGTTGGAAAGCTACGCCGCCCTTTCTCACAGCAAGCAGGATCCCGGCTCCTTTCGTATCGACGTAGTACGCCTCGTCGCCGACGCCCGATACCGGATCGGCCTTCACGTTGGGGACCGACTTCATTCTGTCGAACATGGACGGATCCTCGATCAACAGCGTGACCCGGCGATGGTCGGAACTCGCCGTGTTGTCGTCCGACCACCAGCATTGATCCTTGTGGGGCTCCATGAGGTGATGCCCTTGGGTCACGGTGCCCCCGATCGCCGTGCTGGCTTCGGACGCGGTGAGCAGAGAACACGCATCCACGCTCGCCTTCTGTGCGTGGCCGGTCACGGGACAGAGGGCGACCGCGATGAGTGTTGCGATCGGGAGCACATGGCGCATGCGCGAATTCTCCGATTGGGTAATCGCAACATGCTAGACCGCTCACTCGACGCCGAGCAAGCGAGCCTCGAGCAGAACGCGCCGTAGCTTAACGCGCTGAAAGCACGGCGATGCGCTGGCGCGCCTTCGCCACGCGCCGCTTGAAGGTCCGGGATCGTCGGCGTCGCGCCAGAGATCGGCGAACCGCTGGTAGGCGGCGATGGCGCGTCTTTGTGTTTCCCTTTGCCGTCGTACAGCGACGC
This sequence comes from uncultured Gemmatimonadaceae bacterium, assembly GCA_963789315.1. Lineage (GTDB taxonomy): Bacteria > Gemmatimonadota > Gemmatimonadetes > Gemmatimonadales > Gemmatimonadaceae > JAQBQB01. The sequence continues at coordinate 201,288 of CAWBKI010000024.1, forward strand.
GACGTGCTCCAACGCCCACGGCTAGTCGGAAGTCAGTCCTCATCGATACGCCATGCCCACGGAGTGTTCACGTAGTGCTCGTACGCCGTGATCGCCGAGTCGGGCATGCCGGCGCGCTCGAACGCGATTCCAATTTCGACATCGCGGAGTATCGGTGACAGGGTCACTGGCCCGTCGGAGAGCATGCGACTCGCGCGAAACTCGACGACGGCGTCGCGCGGCCGTCTCTCGGCAAGAAGAATCCAGCCCAACACCTCCCGTCGGTCGGTGCCCTGGAACCATCCGCCGAGCGTGTCCTTGACCACTGAATCGTGTGCGGCCAACAGCGCCCGCGCACGGTCCGGCCGATCGTACTGCGCATAGAGTATGGCGCGCGCGAGGTCATCGCCGCCTACCGACTGCGGCGGCTTGTGGCTGTCGAGCACTCGGGCGCCGTCGACCGCTCGTCTCAAGACCCAGTAGTTCGCGCTCAAATCGGCGAACGGAGTCACGGGACGGCGGCCCGCGGCAGAGTCGCGCGCGGCCGACGCGTGAAGCTCTCGCCGCCAAGCCGCGACGCGTCCCTCGAGCAGGTCGAGTCGAGCGAGCCGACGGTCCGCGAATTCGGCGAGCGACCCGTCCAGCGATCGACTCGCGACGACCCACGCCGCACGTGCGTCGCCGCGCCGCCCTTCGGCGTAGCGAATGAGCGCTTCGTGTAGTGGCACCTGGGGATTTTCCGGAAACCGTCGCTCGGCGTCGTCGAAGGCCCGGTTCGCTTCGGCAATGCGCCCGGTGTTGAGAAACACGTCGACGATGTTCATGTACGCCGGAAACTGCGCCGGATCTATCGCGATCGCCCGTCGATACATACTGTCAGCCGTCGCCCAGTCTTGTCGACTGGCGTACAGTTGCCCGAGAAGCAGCGCATCCAGGGCGCTGGGATAGCTCGCCAAAATCTGACGTGTCACCTCGATCCGCTTAGCGCGACTCGGCGTGACGCCTGTCTCGCTGTACAGGATACGTTGCTCTCGATACGAAGCCGTTCCTCCTCCGTGAGACGATCGCGATGGGCGTACGCGCGCGCCATGAGGGCGCGCCGCTCGTCGTCGGTGCGCGCGGTTCACGTTCTCGGAGATCACCACTAGTTGTTCGATCGCCGCCGCGAAAGACGTATCGATGTCGACCGCAGTCTCGAGTCAGGGCGAAAGCCTCGTCAAATTTGCCTTCGACCAAGAACGCGCGACGCCCTGCGGTGTACTTCATCATCGCCTCGAGCGACGACGAGGTCAGCTTTGTCGAGCGGCGGCGCCGCGCGAACGGCCATGAACGCATCGCCGGCGCGCTCGCGCAAGATTCGCGACAACGAATCGAGGGCGACGATCAGGCCGTCCGGGTTGGAGACTGTTCGCTCGGCGGAGGTCAATACGTCGCCGGACTCCGCCGAGATGAGTCGCAACGACAGTGCGTAGCCGCCGCTGAATCGCACGACCGATCCGTCGACGACCGTGCGGACGCCCTCGGCGATCGCAACCTGTCTCGCAACGCGCGTGTCGAGTCGCACGCCGGGCGGCAACTGAAGCCGTGTGAGCGTTTCTCGCACGCGGCTTTCACTTTCCGCGCCGAGCGAGCGAGAATCGCTCAGCGCTCGCCGCATCGCCTGCGTCAGAGCGTCGGCGATCGCCGTGTCGGCATCGGTCGATCTAACATCCGCAACGATGGCGATCTCGCGTTGTATCGGTGACGACGATCGATTGAGGATGAATCCAACGGCCGCGACGGCGGACAGCGCGGCCACGGCAATCATGGATCGTCGCCATCGAGTAGAGCGTACTCCGGCTCGCGGGAACGGCAGCAGCGGTGTGGACGCGGACGCTGGCGCGATCTCGACCGGCGCATCGGCATCGGACGGAATTGAACTCGGATTCGAGGCAACGGTCCGGAGCCGCAGGCGTTCAACGAGCGCGCTGACGCCCGGGTCGACGTCCACACCCAACTCGCGCTGCACGATCGCTGCGTGCTCTTTCGCGCGGTCGACCGCGACCGACACGTCGCCGTTCGCCGCAAGCGCCTCCATCAGCAGGATCGTCGCGCGGCCGCTCAGCGGGTCGGAGGCCGTGAGGAGCTCGGCGTAGCGAATGGCTGCGGCGAAGTCGCGCCCCTCGATCGCTTGGGTCGCCAGGCGTGAGAGCGCGATTTGATAGCTGCGCGCCAGCTCCTGACGCTTTTCCTCGACCCAGCGCTCCAGCTCAGGAGCGCCCGTCAGATAGAAAGCGTCGAGGAACGGTCCGTGATAGAGCCGCACAATGCCGGCGAAGTCGCAGCTCGCCACGGCCGCTTGGAAATCCCCGACGTCGCTCGATATCACGTCCGGATCGAGGCGGAGCTCGCTCGTCCCGACGACGCTCCCCTCGCCGAACGCTCGACGCGTGACGTAGAGGAGTTGTTGCAGCGCGCCCCTCGCGCGCTCGGCGTTGCTCTCGGGCCACAACAACAGAAGCAGGCGCTCGCGCGCGATGCCTCGCTCGCCGCTCGACGCCAACAATGTCAGAAACGCCAGTCGCTTCCGCTGTGTGATCGAAACGGGAACGGCCGAACCGATTTCCTCGACACGAAGCCCGCCGAAGGTCCACAAGCGGAAACTAGGCATCGAAGTCTAATGAGCGACGTCGAATTGGCAGACGCGGGGGGGAGGGGAGGGGGGACGCTGCCTGAACCTATCGTTCGGCGCAACCACGACGGCCAGCCTGAGCCGTCAGCGGACCCGATAGCGGCCTACCACGCGTCGTCACTCTGACTTCCAGGTTCGCCGGGAAGGACCCCCGCCTCCATGTCGCCAGCGACTCGGATCTCGAACACGTCCGAGGCCTTGATTCCCTTCAAGACCTCGAGGTCGTGCGACTTGCTTCCGTCGAGAATCAAGACGACCGCGGCGCGTTCCATTGGTGCATGGGCGACATGTAGCTCGACATCGTCTGGAGCGCGTCGAACGCGGTCAGCGAGACCAGCTTGTTCAGCCGCTGAGCCGAGAGGGTTGAGTGCTCGGAGGCGAGAGGCAGCCAGCCGTCGCTTCCGGCCTGCACGTTGACGCCGGCGCATCCGGCAGCCGCCGCGGCGACGGCCGCGAATACGACGAGTCCCAGCGAGGCTTTCATTGGCTCTCCCACAGGTTGGCGTTCGGCGGTGTTCCCGAGCGCGCCAACAGTGAGCGGAGGGCCGCTACGCGGACATCATTTTCGCCTCACCTGCGGGAAAATCGGCTCAATTCCTCCTGAGAATTGGTCAATTGGAAGGCTCATCGCTTGGCACGCGGGCCGATCGACCATTTGGCCCGATAGCGCATTTTGATACAGCTACGTCAATCGACGTATCGGAGGTCGGCCGTGCCAGTCAGAGACTTAGTTCATGCGAACCTCTCACCTGGCACTCGGCCTCTCGCTTTTCATTGCCCCCGCCGCGGCCTCGCAGCAAGCGCGGCCATCGGGCGTGACGATGCCTCGCGCGACGACGCAGGTCGTCGCCGGCACGGCGGCGATTCCGGTCGGGTTCATGTTCGGTGTCGCCGTCGGCTATGCCGCGCTCGACGGGAAGGACACGAACCCCATCCCGATGATGCTGGGCGTCGCCACCGGCGTCACGTTTGGTCCCGCGTTGGCTGTGCGTATTGTCGGAACCGGCGGCGCGCCGCACGGACGCACGGCCGACGCCGTCGCCGGCACCCTCGTGGGTTGGGCCGCGACTCTCGTCGTGACGCCGCTCGTCTCGAAAATCCCGTTGCCAAAATCGCACGCCGAGGCCCTGAAGCCGCTTGCGTACGTCGCCGCGTTCGCACTGCCGGCGGTCGGCGCCACCCTCGCCTACGACCGCTCGCGCCGCTGACGGCTCGGCTTGACGCCATCGAGTAGTCGCCCCCAGCGTACGGGACTCATGATTCCGACTCGCGACGACAACGCCTTCATGGATCTCGCGCTCGACCAGGCGCGTCGCGCCGCCGAAGCGGGCGACGTGCCTGTCGGCGCCGTTCTCGTGCGCGACAACAAAGTCGTCGCGTCCGCGGGCAACCGCACCGCGCGCGATCGCGACCCGACCGCACACGCCGAGCTGCTCGTCATTCGCGACGCCGCCGAGTCGCTCGACGATTGGCGGCTCGGCGGCTGCACGCTGTACGTGACGCTCGAGCCGTGCGCGATGTGCGCGGGCGCGATCGTGCTCGCGCGCGTCGGCCGCGTCGTGTTCGGGGCGTGGGACCCGAAGGCGGGGATGGCCGGCTCGGTCGGCGACCTGCTGCGCCACCCGAGGCTCAACCACCGTCCGGAAGTGCTCGCGGGCGTCCGCGCGGACGAGTGCGGTGCGCTGCTCACACAATTCTTCGAGCAGCGACGCCAAGTCGTTGACTCGCCTTCATCTACGACCTAATTTTCTCGGCTGCTCCGGACAGGTGGCCGAGTGGCTGAAGGCACCGGTCTCGAAAACCGGCATACCGGTGAACCCGGTATCGAGAGTTCGAATCTCTCCCTGTCCGTTTCCCTCCGGCGCTCCGCGCCCAACGTGCGCCCCTGGCTGAGCCCTGCTAGCGGGCTTTCGCGGCCGCCGCGTCGCCCCCGGCGCTCCCGATCTAATCACGACGGCGAGGTCGTTGCTTTGCCGACACTGACCGGATGATGAGCTGATGCCGCCCCGTCGCCGAGAACGGCGTCTTGGCGCGTTCGACGGCCATCGCGAGAAGCGTACGAATTTCGGGACGCTCGAGAACGGCGGCAGACTCCAGACGCACGAAGCGTGTCTGTTTCCCAGAGCCGAGGAGCACGCGACTCGGATCGGGCAGGCGAGCGCCGTGGATGAAGCACAGCCCGACGCCGTTCGCTCCCGCAGCCATCGAGATGATCGCATCGGACGGACGCTCAGTGGGCGAGTAGCCGATCACGAAGAAGTTGTAATTGTCGTAAACGATCTCTGTCGCCGTCGGAAAGCGCTTGCGCAGGGCGCGCCGGACGGCGCGAATGGTCGCCGCGTTCTTCGCGTCGAACTTGGCGACGAATTCCTTGAGGCGGGCTTCCGCGTCAGTTCGAGGCTTGGCTGTCGGGAGGCTCACTGGCATGCGTTCGCTCCGCGAGGCGTTCCTTCCACTAGGAACGCGAACCGAGTGTCACGCCGCAAGGGTCTCCCCCGGTCGGGAGACCAGCGGCGAGAACAGCATCGATTCGATACGCGGGCTGGCGCTTCGGCCAACAGCGTCGGACCTTTGGCGCACTCCGAGTGAGCGCGTGAGCGCGCCGGTTTGCCCATTCGCGACTACGTCGGGTGTACATCAGGAGAAGAACAATGCGGCTTGCGCCCATGCGTTCAACGCTGCTAGTCACCGCGGTTACGCTCACTGCGTGCTCCGGTGATTCGCTTTCTCCACGGGATTGGTCGGCCCGCCCCACGCTGACGGCGCGGGCGAACGCCGAGATCGATGTGTCGACGGCCTCCAGCTTGTACATGGCGGTCAACGACCCGGCCAATGCCGGCAGGCGTATTGTTCTGGCGCCCGGAACGTACATGCTCGACGGGAGCCAGCCGAACGGCGGCCGTATCGAGTTGCAGAGCGGCATGACGCTCGCGGGGCAGCCCGGACGCCCGGACGCGGTCATCATCGACGCCTCGAACCTCTCCGCCGCAGCCCTCACGAGCGGCACACAGCTGACGGGCGCGGTGCGCGTAGGACGAGGCAGCAACGCTGTCGAGTGGCTTACCATACGGAACGCTGTAAATGGCGCGGCGGCGATCGCCACAGACCTCTTCTTAGCTGGCGCGACGACCGTGACGATCGCGCATGTCGTCGCGAGTGGCAGTCCGCGCGGGTTCGATGTTCGGAACGTCGGTGCGGTGGCCGCCGGCCGCGTCCTCGAGGTCGTGCTCACCGACAACGAGCTCGCGAACAATTCCAGCGGATCGGGGCAGGGGATTCGCGTCGCCAACCTGCAGGGAGCAGACGGCGCGCGAATCCACGCAACGCTGAGCGGAAATTACGCGCACGGGAACATCGCCGGCTGTCTTGCGGCGAACGTCAATTCCGACGCGGCGACCGTCGAGATCGAATCGAACGGCGACCGTTTCGATGATAACGGGAACGGCTGCGTTCTACTTGGGGGAAATGCCACGGGCGCTGGCTTCGCGCGCCGCAACACCGTGCGCTTTTCCGCGCAGACGAGCAGCTTTGAGCACAACCTCGGCTCGCTCCCCGCCGTATTTCCCACCCGGGCCGGCGTCGCCGCGTACGGCGCCGTCGCCACCGCCGCGAATCGGGCATCAGACAACCGCGTCGAGCTCGACCTGCACAGCGCGAGAATCAGCGATAATGGTGGGCCGGACGTCGCCGCCTGGGGCGCGATCACCGCCGCAACGCAGCCAGCCGGCACCGGCAACGTCGTGTCTATCGTTCTTCGCGGCTCCTCGAAGAAGGCCACTGTCGATGCGACGGACAGCGCTCCATCCGTGGTCGGATCGAGCAACCAGGTGACCATCGTTCGCTAGTTCCGTGGGTTCGAATCCCACCCCATCCGTCGAGAGGCCAGCGGCTCACCGGTCGGCCACGTGACAGACGCCCCGCGTCATCCCATATTCGCGTCACTCCTCGGAGGGACACGATGCACTGGGATACCGGCAACATAGCGTTCATGCTGGTCTCGACGAGCCTGGTCATGCTCATGACACCGGGCCTCGCCTTTTTCTATGGCGGACTAGTCGGGCGCAAGAACGTCCTCACGATCATGCTGCAGAGCTTCGTCTCGATGGGCGTGACGACGGTGCTGTGGGTGGTGTGCGGCTACTCGATGGCGTTCAGCGGCAGCTACCAGAGCGCCACGAATCCTGACATCGCCGGGATCATCGGCAACTTCGACCTGGCGTTCTTTCGCGGCGTCGACCCGTTCACGCCGTTCCCCGGATCGCCGACGATTCCATTGATCGTGTTCGTGGCGTATCAGATGATGTTCGCGCAGATCACACCCGCGCTCATCACCGGAGCGTTCGCGAATCGGGTGACGTTCAAGGCGTATCTGCTGTTCCTCGTCGCCTGGTTGATGCTGGTGTACTTCCCGGTCGCGCACATGGTTTGGGGCGGCGGAATCCTTCAGGCCAATGGAGTCCTCGACTTCGCGGGAGGAATCGTCGTCCACGCCACGGCGGGTTTTGCGGCGCTCGCCGCTGTGTTCTACGTCGGCCGACGCCGCGTGCCCGACGCGGGATTGCACAGCATTCCGCTCGTCGCACTCGGCACGGGCCTGCTGTGGTTCGGCTGGTACGGCTTCAACGCGGGCAGCGAGCTCAAAGTCGATTCCGTGACGGCGCTGGCTTTTCTCAACACCGACGTCGCCGCGTCGTTCGCCGCGATCACGTGGCTGGTGCTGGCGTGGTTCTACGAGCGCAAGCCGAAGTTCCTCGGACTCCTCACCGGGTCGATCGCCGGATTGGCCGCCGTCACGCCGGCGGCGGGGTACGTGAGCACGTCCACGGCGATTCTGATCGGCATCGCCGCGAGCGTCGTGTGCTATTACGCGATCTCGCTCAAGAACAAGATGCAATGGGACGACGCGCTCGACGTGTGGGGCGTGCACGGCGTCGGGGGGATGCTCGGCGTCTTCGCTCTGGCGATCTTCGCCAACAAGGCAATGAACCCGTCCGGAACGGACGGGCTGTTGCGCGGCAACACGGCGTTCTTCGCCAAAGAGTCGCTGGCCGTCATCGCGGCGGCGGCATACGCGTTCATCTTCACGTACGGGATGCTCGCCGTGATTCACCTCATCACGCCCGTCACGGTCACCGCCGCCGACGAAGAGTTCGGGCTCGACGAGTCGCTCCATGGCGAGCACGCGTATCTATAGAACGCGCGCCAGAACGCGCGTGGCGATGCGGTTCGCGATGACGGCGGCGCTCGGCGCGTGCGCCCATCTCGGCGCGCCCGGTCCCGTCGTCGCCGATCGACCTGGATATACGGACACGCCTGTCGCGCTGCCGGCGGGCGCGGTGCAGCTCGAGGCCGGCGCGACGGACGACCGCGTCGGCCCGTCCGACTCGCGCACGGAATACGTCTCGGCCGGCGAGACGCTGCTGCGCTTGGGCCTCGGCGCGCGGACCGAGGCGCGCCTATTCGGAAACTCATATGGTCTTCGCACGGCGTCGGGCGGGCCGACGGCTGGCGGTGTGGAAGACTTCAAGCTCGGGGCGAAGCTCAACCTCCGATCGGTGCCGGACAGCATTCACTCGTGGGCGCCGAACGTCGCGCTGTTGGCGGCGACGACCCTCCCCACCGGCGCCGGCGGATTCGGTGCCGCCTCGGCTCAGCCTGAGGCCAAGCTCGCCATGAACTGGACGACGCCGAGCCCGTTCTCGCTGTACACCAACGTGGGGTACGGCGACGTCGTCAACGAGACGGGCCGCGCCGGGAAGGGATGGGTGAGCGCGGCGTCGTGGTGGGCGATCAATCCGCGCGTGTCCGTATTCGCCGAAGGAATGGCGATCGGCCGAGTGCGTGGCAGCGGCAGCGGGACGACGGGAAACGAGGTGGATGGAGGATTCACGTTTCTCATCAACGACCGTTTTCAGCTCGACGTGAGGGCCGGCCGAGGACTGGGGAGCGAGACGGGAAGCGAACGGTTCGTCGGGGCGGGATTGGCAAAGCGCTGGTGAGGAATCGTCGCGTTGACGTCCGGACAGACATCGACTCATCGTTCGGACGGGAGGTGTCACGTGGTTCTCTTTTGTTCGCGCGTCAGCGTCAGCGTTCGATTTGTCGCGGCGATCGCGGCGCTGGTTGTCGTTCGTGCCGCGAATGCTCAAACCGGCCTCATTTGGGCGACGGACGCGAACGTCGGGTTCAGCCGCGGCGGCGGCGGCGAGTTCGTGTATCGCTCGCAGCCGGTCGCGGAAATCGGCGTGAGCGTCCGCAAACCTCTGCGTCACAGCATCGGCCTCGACGCTGAAGTCGACTACGACTGGTCGGGGAATTTCAACGGCCAGGATCTCCTTTGTCGGCTCGACTCACGCGGCAACTGTACGCCGACGTTTCCCGAGATCTCCGGGTCGATTGGACTCGTGGGCGTCACGCTGGGCGCAGCTGACGTCGTTCAGCTTCGTGTGAAGCGCCGGTCTGGCCGCTTACAGCGCCGGCGACACGCGTCTCGGAGCGCCGGTGGCGGCAATCGATGTTGCGCTGGCTCCGATCTCGTGGCTCGCCGTGGTCGCCGGTGGGCGTGCGTTCGCCTTGCCCAACTATCGCGGCGATCGCCTGACTGTGACGGCGTTGCACCTCGGCCTGCGCCTTCAGGTCCGGCAATAGCTCTGCCCTCGCTGACCGAGCAAACGGCCAGGGAACTTCTCCAAGTCGCTGCGCTCAACTAGCTTGCGTCGTTCCTGGATGGGTGGCCGAGTGGTTTAAGGCGCACGCCTGGAAAGTGTGTTTACGGCAAAACCGTAACGTGGGTTCGAATCCCACCCCATCCGTTGAGAGGCCAACGATTTAGCGCGTCGGCCTCTCACGTGTTTCTAGATGTGAAATCGCGCGTTTGTGCCCATTTTGTGCCCACTTTGGACCGAGACGAGGGCGGCGACGATGAAGGTGAAAGGCACGCCCCACGACAAGCTGCATGAGGCGGAGTTCTTCGTCCGACACCTGCGGCATAGCGATTGGAGCGACCCCGATAGGCCCGACGAATTTGACTACTACATGAGCGCCTTTCTCGCCGCGGCCGAGAGTGTCATCGAGGTGCTACGGAAGACGCAGCCTACGTTCGGGGTCCAGTTCACGGCGTGGAAGGCATCGCTTTCACGGTCTGATCACGACCTGTTCGAGTTCATGGTCAGCACGCGGGACGAGGTCGTACATCGCGCCGCCAGCAGTAGTGCGCGCGAGATCACCGACGTCTCGATGTACGACTGGATTAACCAGCATGCCGACCGGGTTGAGGGAACCGTCGATGGAGAAGACGTAGTTTCACGACTGAAGCGAGACACGATTTCGGTTACGCGACATTACGTGAGTATCGGCGATACCAAGATCGACGCTCGTGACGCGTGCCTAACTCACGTCGGATTGCTCCGGGATCTCCTCGGCCGCTTTGTGCGCTACGAGTAGACATCGAAGCTGGTCCTCGAGGAATTTCGCCCGCAGGTCGTCGCGATAGGCAACGGGTCCGAATGAGTACACTAGGATCGGCGCCACGCGATTTACCGGCACGAAGGCCCGTGCCTCGCTGCGCCAGTCGCCTATCGGTACCGCCCGACGTCGACCCTCGACGGATCGAACATCGTAGACGTGCCACGCCCGCCCTAACGCGTCCGTATACGGCCACGGCTCCATACCCCGCACGGTAGGAAGTCGACCGTGCGGGTCAACGGTTAGCGGGCGGTACATTTCGATGAGCCGTTCCGGGGGCAGGATGATCGAGTTCGGGCGCAAGTCGCGGAATACGGTTGCCGTTGCGACGACGGTCGCCTTCGCCGCGCCGATGATGGCGCCGTCGACCGAGGACGACGCCCCGGTCAACCCTATCATCGCCGTGAACCCGCGACGACCGAAGCGCGTCGAAGTCGGGGATCACGATGAGCGGCCACTCCCGGAGCAGGAGGCGGCCGCAATCGCGCAATCCGTCGCTCAGACGCCGCCGCCGACTCGCGAGTATCTCGATGAAGACAGCGACGGATGGGTTCAGCAGCTTGCCGAAATCGCCAGGCGTGGATCACGGCTTCGGCTCGTCCATGACCTTTTGAATGATGCTGCGGAAGTTGGGATCGGCCCCCGGCGGGCTACCATAGGCGTCTGCAGCGCGCTCTGCTCGCGCGAAGCTGTGGCGATCGATTCGCCCGCCAAAGCGCGATAATCCGAGATTCTAAAATCGGCAGCGAGCCAATCAATGTCTCATGGCTCCGCCGTCGGCGTTCACGATCCACGGTCGATGTCTGCCGCGTCGAGCCGAGGACTTCGCGTCGTCGGAAACAGAGGATCAATGTCACATGGCTTCTCGCTGTTGGCGTTCAACTGTCCGCGATCATGTCCGCCGCTTGGAGCGGCAAGAACTTCGTGTCGTCTCGAAACAGAGGTTCTGCGACAAGCAGCGCACGTTCTCGGGGCGCATCATCCCGCGAAGAAGCGGAAACCAAAGGCGCGCCCTTTGGCCCATGCTCTTGTGCTCATCGAAGATTAGTTCAATAGGTTCGGTTGCCTTCCGATTCAGTGCCGCCATTGCGGCGGCACCGATAAACATTTGAAAGGCGTAGAAGTAGGGCTTTTTGAAGATTGATGCGTTGCCGGTGAGTTGATCCTCGTAGCGCGCGATCCATGCCAAATAGTCGGCGACGTCCACTGTGACGTGAATCGCATCGAAGTTGAACTCGGGCGAGTTCAGGATGCGGACAAACTTTGGTACCTTTTCCAGCCATTGCCGCTCAGTGAAGTAGTAAAATGTCCCTGACTTGTTCGCCGCATGGCTCATTTTGAAGAAGGGGAGCGACGGCGACTCGTGCAGACACGCGTCCCATTTGGCCGAGAATCGAAGCCATTCGTCGGCGGTGCCGATCAGTCCGCCCATCACGACATCACGAGCTGTTCCCGGCGTGCCGCTGTCGTCAGCCATAATCTGGATCGGCACTAGGGCTTTCCGAACATGGGATGCGTGAGAGTAACCCGAGACGAAGGAAACCCCCGGACCAGCCTGGGATGAACGCGCGCCGCGAGGGGCATTTCGCAGAGTAAATGCCCAAATTAGAGATAGCTGCGGTCGGAATATTCGGCCATTCCGGGCATTGATCCGCCGAAGCCCGGAACAGAGTCGTCGGACGGGCGACGCTGACCGCGTGCAAAGCGCGGGACCAGCCACGGCCGCGCGCGCGTAAGCCGGCCGCTACCCGGCCCCGCCCAATCTCCCGTTCGCTTCGTTCGGGCGTCCGCTCGCTCTCCCCACTTGCCTTTTACGGCCTGGTTGAGTATCTCGGGGTAGAACCTGGGGGGAGAGATATGGCGGACCGATTGCCGATCGTGCGCGGAACACTCGACATCCTCGTGCTCAAGGCGCTGTCCTGGGGGCCGATGCATGGTCCCGAGATCATTGTCTGGCTCGAGGATCAATCCGGCGGACGCCTGGCGCTCGACGACAGCGCACTGCTTCAAGCGTTCCACCGCCTCGAAGAGCGTGGGCTCATCGACTCCGAGTGGGGCACGACGGCCAACAATCGCCGCGCACGGTATTACCGTTTGACCGCCAAGGGGCGCGCGCACCTGAAGACCGAGTCCGCAAACGTTACGGAGTATGCGGAGACGCTCGCGGCGATCCTCGCCACACGCAACGCCTGACCTACAGGAGGCGCGATGCTCGAACCAATCCGCAACGGGATCGTGCGTCTCTTCACGCTCAGCTTGCGCCGTCCGGCCGACGCCCGGCTCGACGCGGACGAGGAACTCGCGTCGCATCTGGCTGAGCGCGCGGGACTGCTCGAGGCGCGTGGATTCTCGCCCGACGAGGCGCGTGCGGAGGCCCGGCGCAGGCTGGGCGCGTCAGAGGCGGGCGCGCGTGACGCGTTGCGGCGGTCGGCAAGGCGTCGCGACCGGCGCCTGAGCATCCTGGAATGGTTCGGTGGCTGGCGTGCAGACGCCGCGTATGTGTGCCGAGGCGCGCGCCGCGAACCCGGATTCTTCGCCTTCGTCGTGCTCACGCTCGCGCTCGGGATTGGCGCCAACGCCGCGATGTTCGGCGTCGTGGACCGATTGCTCCTACGCGGGCCGGCGCACGTCGTCGATCCCGGGCGTGTCGTTCGGCTCTTCTGGACAATGCGCGCGGCGTCGGGCGGTGAGCGGACGGTCGCTACGCTCGACATGACGCTCTATGCCAACCTCGTCGCCGAATCGCACGCGTTCTCTGCGATCGGCCAATTCAACGGGCCGAGTGAGATGCTCTTCGGCCCGGAGGACAACCTCCGGTTCGTCCAGCGCACCGATGCGACGCCCGGCTTCTTCACCGTGCTCGGCGCGCGCCCTGCGCTTGGACGGTTCTTCACTAAAGAAGAAGGCGACCCCCAGAACACCGATCGCGTCGTTGTTCTCGGCTACGCGCTGTGGCAGAGCGACTTCGGCGGCGACCGCTCGATCGTCGGGCGAACGATTCCGATTGGATCGGCGAGATACACGGTCATCGGCGTGGCGCCGCGCGGATTCACAGGCGCGAATCTCGATCGTGTGGACATCTGGTACCCGTTGCGCGTTCGCCGTCGATCCGCAGGCGCGTGTTTGGAACAACGGCCACGCGTCGGGTCCGGCGACCGTCGCGCGGCTCAAGCCCAGTGTGAGTCTCGACGCCGCAGGTTTCGACGCGACGACCGCGCACCGTCACACCTACAACGGGAACGAGAAGGACTGGGCGCGACGGACGGGTTTCGGTCGGACCGTTGCACTTCGGTCTCGACGGGCACCGAATCCGACGAGGCACGCATCGCCAAGTGGCTCGTCGGCCTGTCCGTCATCGTGCTGCTCGTTGCATGCGCGAACATCGTGAATCTCCTGCTGGCACGTGCCGCGCGGCGGCGGCGGGAGTTGGCGGTACGACTCTCGCTGGGCGCCGGCCGAGCGCGGCTCGTTCGCCTGTTGCTGACGGAAGCGATGCTCCTCGCGCTCGCCGGCGGCATTGCGGCCGTCGGAATCGCCACGGCGATTGGCGCGGTCGTCCATCGTGTACTGGTCCCCGGCGCGGATTGGAGCGGCGGCATCGTCGACACACGCGTGCTGGCGTTCACGCTCGTGGCGACGCTCGTGACGGGTGTGCTGATCGGCATCGCACCGGCAGTGCGCGCCGGGAGCGCCAGTGTCGTCGACGCGCTCAAGTCGGGTGCTCGCGACGGCGGCGGACATCGCTCGGCGACGCGGAGCGCGCTGACCATTTCGCAGGCCGCGCTCGCGACGCTCCTGCTGTCGGGCGCGTCGCTGTTCGTCAGGAGCCTGGAACGGGTCCAGGCACTCGACCTCGGCATCCAGTCAGAGAGCGTCGTTCAGATCACACCGAACCGCCGGCCCATGTCGCCCGACCTGGCGCCGGGCGCTGCGGACCGCGAGCGCACGAGACGCCAGCAATTCGCGACGGAAGCGTTGGCTCGAGTGCGAGCCCTTCCGATGGTCGAACACGCCGCCATTGCCGACGGGTTCCCACTCGGCGGCAATACGTACGGACTCCTCGTGACCGTACCTGGTCTCGACTCATTGCCGCGATTCGCGGGCGACTCGCATTGGACGGACTTCGCGGCTGTATCATCCGACTACTTCGCCACGGTGGGGACGAAGTTACTGCGCGGTCGCGCGTTCACGGACGGGGATCGTGCGGGCTCGGTGCTCGTCGCGATCGTGAACAAGTCAATGGCGGACGCAGTGTGGCCCGGCCGCGACCCGGTCGGACAGTGTTTGCTCATTGTCGTTGGCACGACGCGCGAGTGTACGACGGTCATCGGCATCGCGGCCGACGCACGCCGGCGCGGAGTTAGAGAACTGCCATCGATGTTCTTCTACGTTCCACTCGGGCAGTATGCCGATCGCGCATCCGCACTTCGTCTGCTCGTTCGGCCAAAGGGCGACGACGCCGCATCGGCGATACCGAGTCTCCAGCGGGCCGTTCGCGCGCTCGACCCGACGATACGGTACGTCAACGCCGAGCTTCTGCAGGAGCGGATCGAGCCTGACTTTCGCACGTGGCGTGTCGGCGCCATGATGTTCTCGCTGTTCGCGGCTCTCGCGCTCGTCGTCGCCGCGGTCGGCCTGTTCAGCGTCGTCGCCTATCTCGTCGAGCAACGTCGCCACGAGATCGGCGTCCGACTCGCACTCGGCGCGCAGGCCGGGGGAGTCGTCGCGCTGTTGTTGCGCGGCGCCGTTGGCACTACCGCCGCAGGCGTGCTCCTCGGCGCGGCACTCTCGCTGGTGTTGAGCCGGCTCGCGCAGCCGCTGCTCTTCGAGACGAACGCGCGCAATCCCGCGGTGCTCGGCATCGTCGCGCTCGTGCTCGTCGCCACTGCGGTCGTCGCGAGCGGCGTGCCCGCGTTACGCGCACGTCGTATCGATCCGATGACGGCGTTGCGGGACGAGTAGGGCAGGTGGCCGGGCGAGCAACCGATAGGTTCTGCCGGCTGACCCGCGCGCGGCGTTACGCGGACACGATCGACACGACGCAGGCGCTGGGCGACTTCGGGCTTGCGCCGGGTGGGAGCAATTGGCCGAGCCCGACGACGCGGCAACGTGACGGCCATCGTCGACAGGACGCGGTCGAGCCCGTGACTGCGGCGCCACCTCCACGCGGGAGGCGCGGGAGCCCGTTGGAGAGAAATGAACCGCCGAGCGCACTCTCGGCGCGCGATGCGATCCGTAGTCGGCGGCTAACGTGGCTTCGCCGCTGCCATCTCCGCGGCGTGATTCCGCGATGCTCGGCCCATCGGCCCCGCGCCAACAGTGTGCCTTTTGTGTGCCTTTTGAGCGGCTAAAGTCGGCTAACCGGGCGATTGGCAACGGTTGCCCGATTTCGTAACTACATGAAACGCGGCTAGCTTAGCCGAAATGAGCCCTTGCTCATCAGTCCTGGAAAGTGTGTGTACGGCAAAACCGTAGCGTGGGTTCGAATCCCACCCCATCCGTTGAGTGGCAACGACTTACGCGACAGGCAAACGGCGCGTGTTGTCGCTCGTGTGCGAAATGGCGTGCCAAAATTCGCACACTTACAACCGGTCAATGGCCGTGCGCTGGGTGTCCTGATCGGGCTGGATGTATGTGCCGATGACCGTTTTCTCGGTCTTCCAGCCGCCCAACTCTTTGAGTTCGGATAGGGGAACGTCGCGCCTGTCCGGCGAAGCAGCGGCCAACCGTGCGTCGGATTCTACAGCCGGCGTTGCTCCCAATCGTCGGCGGCGATCGACGCCACAGCTTGCATCGTCAGATTGCGCGTCACGGCTCGCAGTCCTGCTGCGGGTTGGGGAAAATTCAGCGATCGGCCTAATTCGTATCGTTCACCGCTCGTTGATGCCCTCTCTTCTGCCACGAATCTCTCGAGCCGACGCGCGCCACAAAACTTCGCAAACCCCGTTTCGGTAGCGGCATACTCGGATCAGAGCCCGGTCGAGCGCCGCTCGCTGCGCGTCTTGGTCGGGCTGCAGGTATGTCCCGATGACCGTTTTTTCAGTCTTCCAGCCGCCCAAGTCCTTCAACTCTCGGAGCGGCACGTCGCGCAGTCGGTTTGCGAATGCACGGCGAAAGCTGTGCGTCCCGACGCGACCCCCTGCCTTGATGCCCGACGCGTCGGCGATCGCGCGCCAGAGTTTGCACGCGCCCTCCCGACTCATCGGCTCGCCAAGTTTGCGCGGCGATATGCGCTACCATCGCCTCGATTCGAGCCAGGTCATCAGCGGGGAACAACGTGGTGACCGCTGCAGCAGGGGGAGCGGAAGAAGCTGGCCTTGCGGCTGGCGTTGCGCTGCCGCCGTCGGCGACTAGCTTTCCCAAGGTAACCGGGGGGAACGTTGACTCGTCCGACCGACCTGGTGCAGGGGCACGCTCGGCTTGCTTCTGCTCAAGCTGCTCAAGCTGCAGCCGATGCACGGTTGGGCCGTTGCCCAGCATTTGGGCGCTCTGTCCGGGGGTGAGCTGCGCGTGAGTGAGACATCACTGTACGAGGCGCTGCATCGGCTCGAGCAGGACGGCTGGATCAAGGGCACGTGGAAGCCGAGCGCCAACAACCGGCGCGCCAAGTACTACTCGCTCACGCGGGCCGGCCAGCGCCGCCTCGCCAAGGAGACCGGCGAGTGGAATCGCCTCTCCGGTGCCATTGGTCGCGTCATGCGGTTGCGCGCGATCGACGCATGACGTTGCTTCGCTGGCTCTCCGTCATTCCGCTCCGGTTGCGGTCGATCTTCCCGGCGATCCGCCGTCGAGGAGGAGCTGGACGAGGAGCTGCGCGGGCATGTCGAGCGGTTCATTGCCGACGAGACGCGGCACGGTCTCACTCCGGACGAGATCGCGGCCGTCACTCGGCGCGCCGTTCGGGACATGGAGGTCGCCAAAGAACAGTGTAGGGACGCGCGGCGCGTGACGCTGGTCGAACAAACCGGGCGAGACTTCGCCTACGCCGCGCGAGTGCTGCGACGGAGCCCGACGTTCACCGCCGTGGCCGCGCTCACGCTGGCGCTTGGCGTCGGCATCAACGTGACCATGTTCACGGTCGTGGATGCCGTCGTGCTGCGCGCCGCCCCATTCGCCGAACGCAGCAGCTGCGTCCGTTTCGTTGCGACGAAGAACGGCACGGTGACCGTCGATCCGTCGGCGCTCGATGTGCGCGACGTGGCGGCGGTCGCGCAGTCCGTTCGAGATCTCGTGGTGTTCGACCAGTGGCGAAAGAACGTCCGACTCGCTGCGTCAGATCGCCCCGAAGAGATGGTGGTCGGCCTCGTGCCGGGCGAGTACTCCGAGTCCCTTCGCGTCGCGCCGAATTATGGGCCGGCTGTTCGCCGACGGCGAGAATCGCTACGGGAATCACTACGTGGCGGCGATCGGCCGCAGTCTGTGGCGCGATCGATTCGGCGCGCGACAGGACATTCTCGAACAGACGGTACAGATCAACGACGAATCGTATCGCATCGTCGCGGTGATGCCCGACGCCGTTCCCGCGTGGCTCGAGGCACGGCGCACGCCGACGTCGATCTGGACTCCGTTCGCGCCCACGCCGTCCACATGGGACGAGTCGTCGCGAGGCCAGCGGGGCTACGCGGCGATCGGCCGGCTGCGGGCCGGTGCCACGCTCGACGAAGCGCGCACCGAGCTGTCGCAGTTGGCGGCGCGCCTCGCCGCGACCCATCCGGCCGATCGCTTCTACAGTCTCACCGCGCAACCGCTCGTCGAGACGCGAGTGGGTAAGCTCGGACCGATGCTCGTCATGCTAGCCGCCGCCGTGGCGGCGGTGTTGATGATCGCCTGCGCCAACCTGGCGAACCTGCTGTTCGCGCGAAACGCGACGAGACAACGCGAGCTGCAACTTCGGATGGCGCTCGGCGCGAGCCGCGGACGACTCTGCCGGCAGCTGTTGGTCGAGACATTCGTACTGGCCGGCGTCGGCGCGGGCCTGGGGTTTCTCCTGAGCCTCGCCGGCTCGGCGGCGGTGGAGCGCTGGCACTCACCGTCGCTCCCGCAACTGACTGACCTCTCGATCGACGGCCGAGTGCTGGCGTTCACACTCACCGTCTCGCTCATCACCGCGTTGGGCTTCGGACTCGGGCCGGCGTGGACGACGTCGCGGGTGGATCTGGCGACGGCATTGCGCGGCGGCGGACGCTCCGGCACGGGAACGCGCTCACAAAGGCGCGTGCGCTCGGCGCTGGTCGTGGCCGAAGTCGCGCTCGCCCTCGTCCTCGTGACGGCGACGGCGCTCCTCACGCGTAGCGCCCTGAATCTCACGCGGCAGGATCTCGGCTTTCCGACGGATCACCTGCTCAAAGCGCACATCTATATACCGCCGGCGCGCTATCCTGACGCGGCGGCCGTCGCGCGATTCGCCGATCGCTTCGATGAAGCGGTGCGCGCTCTGCCAGGCGTGCGCAACGCGACGGTGACGATCAGCTATCCGCCGGCCAATGCGCGCTGGGTCTGGCCGGTGTCGATCGACGGCCAGCCGCCGTCACGGTCGGGCGACGTCGCGACGACGTATCTGGGGCTCGCCGACGCGTGGTATTTTCGCACGCTCTCGATTCCAATCGTGCGCGGCCGAGACTTCGCGACGACCGACGCGCCCGGCGCGCCGCGGGTGGCGATCGCCAACGAGGCGTTCGTTCGAGCGTACCTGGCGGCACGGATCCGATCGGTGCGCAGGTGCGCATCGGAACCACGAGCGGAGCGTCGGTGGGCGAACCGTCGCGCGCGATCACGATCGTCGGCGTCGCGCGCGACGTGAAGAACGATGGGCTCGGCGCGCCGCCGCATCCGCAGCTCATGGGGCTTCACGCGCAGCTGCCCGAGTTCAACGTCGAATTCAAGGATGTCATCGTTCGCACGAGCGGCGATCCCCGCGCGCTCGCCGAGCCGCTGCACCGCACGCTTGCCGCGCTCAGACCCCGACATGCCGCTGGCCGAGGTGGCGACGTTCGACGAGGTCGTCGCCTCCGCGGTGGGGGAGCGACCATACGTGACACTGATGCTCGGTGCGTTCGCGGCGCTGGGATTGGCGCTCGCCGCCATCGGCATCTACGGCGTCGTGGCGTATGGCGTGACGCAGCGAACCGCGGAGATCGGCATTCGGTCTGCTCTCGGCGCGACGCGATTCGAGCTGGTGCTCCTCGTCGCTCGGAACGGTCTCGCGATGGGCACGGCCGGTGCCTGCGCCGGCATTCTCGTTTCGATTGGAGCGAGCCGGCTTCTCGCGGACCAGAGTTTGGGGTCTCCGCAGTAGACCCAGTCACGCTCGCGGCGACGGCGGTAGGACTGGTAGTTGTCGCGGTGCTGGCGAGTCTCGTCCCGGCCGTGCGGGCGGCGCGCATTGATCCGGTCAGGGCGTTACGGGGAGCGTAGCTCGCGCCAGACGCTGCATCGGTGGGCGGCTCTGCCAAGAAACGTGGGAACCGAGCCGGGCGTACATCAATTGATCGCGGCTAGCGCACGATATCTTCGCGCCAATGTTGAAAACAGGCGTCCGACCGCCGGGAGACCTTGCGCATGAAAGGCGTCTATTCCGCAGTTGGATTCTCACTGTGTGTGCTTCCGGCTGCATCCGGACGGGTGCCGGCACACAGTGAGCATGTAGCCGTCGACGCGCAACAGAATTCAAGATGCTCAAGAACCTGGCGGGAACATGGACAGGGCGCGGCCCCGACGGCGCTGTCCGCGTCACCTTTCGAGTGACGTCAGGCGGAAGCGCGATTCTCCAGGAGATGGTGCCGGATGGACGCGCCGAGGATCCGGCGAACGGCGACGACGACCCCGTGACCATGATTTACATCGACGGCGACAAACTCACGCTCGTCATGTACTGTGACGACCGGAAAGAATCGTCCGCGCATGCTCGGCGCGCTCTCACCGGATGGCCGGCGCATCGATTTTGCCATGGTCGATTTCGGCGGCGACCGCGCGAATGGCGTCATGGATCGCGCGGCGTTCTCGATCGTGGATAGCACCCATCATAGCGAAGCGTGGGATTACGTGACGCCAAACGGCCGACGCGTAGACGCGCAGTTGGATCTTACGCGTGCATTATTGCTGCGCCGTGTAGGCGAATGACGGCTGACTGCTTGCTCGCCGAGGAGTGGAGCTCGTGTCGGGCGAGATCGGCGCGGAGCGCGAGCTCGTTGATCGCGAACGCAACACCCGCAACCTGAGTCCAGAGAACAGGGAGGGACGACGATGCGCACGTACCCTGGGATCCCTCGTTCGCCGGCGACGACAACGCGCTACGTGTTTTTCATCATCGCGGCGTCACGACGTTCGCGATGCCGGTGCATTCATTCCGGATGGCCGATTGACGGGTTGGACGCTTCCGACCTGGACGTTCAGAGGTCGAAGGCGCTAACGCTGGGCAAGAGCCACGTCGAGACCGTGAGCGCGTTCGTCACGTACACGGACAGGTTCTTTGGCGGCAGGACCAATGCGCTCTCGATTCACCTCTACGCGGCCCCGATGAACGCCGCGACGCGCGCGCGATTGCTGGCGAACTCGAGGGACGACCTCGGAGTGCCAGTCGTGTCGGTGCGGCTAATTGACCCTGTTCGTCGACAAGCAGAATCGAGTTACGCAAGTGAATCTGCCATATATCGTGCCCGGCACCACGATGGCGGCGACGGTCGCGTATCTGCCGGACGACCTCGCGAAAGAGTTTTCGGAATATCGCTATGCCAACGGACGCCGCGGCTTAAGAGCAAGGGCAGGTACGTGCCGGACTCGGTTTCGCCGGACGACGAATACACTCTCTCGTGGGACGTCAATCTCGACGTTGCAGTCGTGGATCGGATCAGTGCGAAGTAGCCGCTTCGCTCCAGGCCTTTCCCCTTCCTGTCTTCGGAGGTCGACTTTCGTTGGCGGATCACGCCCTCTGTCTGTCTGAAACCGCCATGGTGCCGGAGTTCTGGAGCCTCGTGGAGACCTGGGACGCACGCTACCGACACCCAATCGTAACGGTGCTCTGAAACACGTTGCTCCACGGGGCTGAGGGAGCGACGCGCGCCAGGAATAGCGCCAGCCCGCCTCGAGAGCCGATCGGTCGACACCGAGAGGCTGTTGTTGAACCTGTTGATGTTGCTTGGCGCGCCAGAGTGCGCGAACGCGCTGGGTCCGTAGACGCGGTCGACGTAGTCAATGAGACTGGCCGCTTCCACGTAGTCGATGACACCCTGCTCCCCCATCCTATTGAGAAACCGTCCCACAACGTATCGAGCGGGACTCCATTACCTTCGCGATTCAACTCGGATGCGATTGCGCCGATGGGATACCGCCGCACTCACGAGAGACGAGCGTCGCGACGCCCTCGATCATCCAGCGTTGGTCCGTCGGACCCCAGAGGCGCCATGACAACAGATGCGTTAACTCGTGGCGCAGCTGGGGCTTCGTATCGAGTCGTTGCCGACGAGAAATGCCAGCCGTGCGTAGGGTCCGCCTGGCCGAACGACAGACCCCCGGCGATCGGCACCAACTCACTGTCCTTGCCGACGATCAAGAGTTGGAGCTTGGCTCCAGCGAATGGCTCGCCGAGAAACGCCAGCGCGTCACTCACCGCGTTCTCCGGCAGCAATGGTTTTGATGCCTGGTTTGAGCCCTATCACAGTACCCGTCTGAGCCGATACAATGCTGGCCCTGAGCTTGGGTGCGGAAATGCGGCGACGTCAGTTCATTAGCCTTCTCGGTAGCGCTGCGGCGTGGCCGCTCGCGGCGCGTGCGCAACAGACGGCGAAAGTCCCAAGAGTCGGTTTTGTCTATTCGGGGCCCAAAGCGGTGATGGCCCCTCGCATGGAGGCGATCCTAACCGGCCTTCAGGCTTCCGGCTACGCCGCTCCCACACAAGTTGAGATTGTGGCCCGAACCGCGGAAGGCGACCCGGACCAGATCGCTCCTCTGGTAAAAGAAGTTATTGCGAAAAATGTGAACGTGATCATAGCGGCTGGGCCTCCGGTGCTTCACGCGGCCCGCTCGGCCACGCGTACTATTCCTATTATCGCTATCGACTTGGAAACTGATCCGGTTGCGAGCGGTATGGCAGCCACTCTCGCGCGTCCCGGCGGCAACATCACCGGCGTGTTTCTCGACTTTCCAGACTTCACGGCGAAGTGGATGGAGATGCTGGTTGAGAGCAATCCAAAGCTCTCGCGCACTGCGGTACTATGGGATCCCGTCACTGGACCCGTGCAGGTGGAGGCGGTCGGGAAGGCGGGAGGAACGCTGAACGTCCAACTGGATATTACAGAGGTACGGCGACCGTCGGATTTTGATGCGGCCTTCTCAATGGCGAGCCAACACGGCTCCGGTGCCATGGTGATGTTGTCATCTCCGCTGATAGCTGACAATGTGCAAATGCTGGCCGAGCTTGCTCTGCGCCACCGCTTCCCAGCCATTACGCTTTTTTCGGATTTCGCGCGAGCCGGAGGATTGTTGGCTTACGGGCCAAATCTGCTCAGCCTGCTTCGGCTGAGCGGTATCGTAGCTGGCAAAGTCCTGCGTGGCGCCAATCCGGCTGAATTGCCGATCGAGCGGCCAACGAAATTCGAAACGGTGCTCAACATGCGAACCGCGCATGCTCTGGGCCTATCAATTCCTACATCGCTTTTGTTGCGTGCCGACGAGGTGATCGAGTAAGGATGCTCTCTTGCTACAGTGCATTAGTCCGGTTGTGGCACTAAGCGGCGAAAGCCAAGGCGGCGAGTTTACGTCAGCTTTTGGGGGAGCAGCGGAAGTGCATGGACCGACGGCCTCGGCTGCCTTCGACGCGAATGACCCCAACCCGACACGAGGTGGGTCGTAATCCCGCAACGCAGCGAGCCCTGACTTGATGCTCGCCAATCCGTTATGCTGTCGGCTTGGCTAGGGGCAACGGATGCATTTCGACCGGTTGAAGAGACGAGAGTTCATCACGCTACTCAGTGGCGCGGCGGCCGCGTGGCCGCTCGTGGCGCGTGCGCAACAGGCCGAGCGCATGCGGCGTATCGGTGTGCATATGACCACGGATGATTCGGAAGCCAAGGCCCGCTTCGTTGCATTCCTGCAGGGGTTGCAGCAATTGGGCTGGACGGAGGGCCGCAACATCCGGATCGACATCCGCTGGGGCACAACAGCCGATATAGAGAGACAACGAGACGCTGCGGAATTGGTCGCGCTCGCGCCGGATGCCATCCTGGCCACGACCACATCGTCCACGGCAGCGTTGCAACGGGCCACTCGCAGCGTGCCGATCGTGTTCGCGATGGTCATCGATCCGGTCGGCAGCGGCTTCGTTGAAAGCCTGGCGCGGCCAGGCGGCAATACTACGGGGTTCATGCAGTTCGAATACAGTTTGGCCGGTAAATGGCTGGAACTGCTTAAGCAGATCGCGCCGGGCGTGACGCGGGCTGCCGTCTTTCGTGATCCCGCAAACCCTTCCGGCATCGGCCAGTTCGCCGTCATCCAGGCCCTGGCGCCGCCGCTCGGCATTGAAGTCGTTCCGGTCAACGTGCGCGAAGTCGCCGAGATCGAGCGCGCCGTCGCGGCCTTCGCACGCTCTCCGAATGGCGGTCTGGTCGCGACCGGCGGACAGGTGACGGCACATCGCGAGCTGATTTACCAGCTTGCGGTCAGGCACCGATTGCCCGCGGTCTATCCGTACAGTTACTACGCCACCGGCGGCGGCCTGATCTCCTATGGGCCCAATCTGCCCGGCCTGTTCCGGCAAGCGGCGGGCTACGTCGATCGCATCCTAAAGGGCGAGAAGCCGGCCGACCTTCCGGTGCAGGCGCCAACTAAGTATGAACTCGTGATCAACCTGAAAGCCGCCAAGGCGATCGGTCTCGACGTGCCAGCAACCGTGCTGGTGCGTGCCGATGAGGTGATCGAATGATTGGACGCCGCAAGTTCCTATCGCTGCTCGGCGGAACGGCAGCCTCGTGGCCGCTCGCGGCGCGCGCGCAGCAGCCGGCAATACCGGTGGTCGGGTTCCTCAATTCCCAGTCGCCGGAGCGCTTCGTCGAGCCGATGCGCGGGTTCCGCCAAGGCCTCAAGGACGCCGGCTACGTCGAGGGCGAAAACCTCGCGATCGAGTACCGCTGGGCTCACGGTGAACTGGACCGGTTGCCGGCGATGGCGGCCGAGCTGGCCCGCCGCGGCGTCGCCGCGATCGCCGCGACCGGCGGCCCGTCGTCGGCGCTCGCGGCCAAGGCCGCCACCACGACGGTCCCCGTCGTCTTTGTTACGGGGGACGATCCGGTCAGGCTCGGTCTGGTCGCGAGCCTCGCCCGGCCCGGCGGCAACCTGACCGGCGTCAGCTTTCTGACGGTCGAGGTGATGGCGAAACGGCTGGAGCTCCTGCGTGAGCTCGTGGCCGGCGCGGTGCGCGTGGCCGTCCTCGTCAATCCGGCCGAGGCCCCGAATACCGAGATCACGTTGCGGGATGTGGTGGCTGCGGCGCGCGGTTTTGGGCTGCAGGTTGAGGTCCTCAAAGCCGACACGGGCGATGAGATCGACGCCGCGTTCGAAAGCATGGGGCGGGAGCGGCCCGATGCCCTGTTCGTCGCCGCCACCGCCTTTTTCGTGGCCCGGCGTGTACAATTGGTCCAGCTAGCCGCGTTCCACCGGATTCCGGCGGCCTATCCGTTGCGTGATTTTGTCGAAGCCGGCGGGCTGATGAGCTATGGCGCCAGCATTGCCGACGCCTATCGCGGGGTCGGGCTCTACACCGGCCGCATACTCAAGGGCGCGAAGCCGGCCGACCTGCCGGTGGTGCAGTCGTCGAAGTTCGAGCTGGTCATCAACCAGCAGACGGCAAGGATGCTCGGCCTCGCGCTGCCCGACAAGCTGGTTGCCGCCGCAGACGAGGTGATCGAGTAAGTCTGACTTCTGCAGGCTATTGTTGCATCTGCTCACGACCGGTTTTGGCACCAAGCGACGCGAGTTACCAATTCGGTCGCTATCGGAGGCACAGCGGACATGCCGCAAACTCGTCGGGCGTGTCGATCCGACGCTTTTGACCCATCTCCGACATTGGCTGTGCACTGCGGCAATGGTTTTGATGCCCCGGTTGAGCCCTATCAAAGTACTCTTCGGAGCCGATACAATGCTGGCCCTGAGCTTGGGAGAGGACATGCAACGGCGCGAGTTCATCACGCTGCTCAGCAGCGCGGCAGCCGCGTGGCCGCTCGCAGCGCGGGCGCAACAAGCGAAGGCGATGCGGCGCATCGGCGTACTCACGAATCTCACCGAACATGATCCCGAGGAGCGGCGGCGCGTGGCATCATTCACGCAGGCGCTACAGAAATTGGGCTGGCAGGATGGCCACAACGTTCAGATCGACTACCGAACGACCGGCGGCGATGCCGAGCGCACGCGCCGATACGCGGCCGAACTTGTCGCGCTCGCGCCGGACGCAATCCTCGCGGTTGGCGCGGCTACCACGGCGGCTTTGCAGCAAGCAACTCGCACCGTCCCTGTCGTTTTCGTGTTGCTTCCAGACCCGGTCGGCGCCGGTGTCGTCGAAAGTCTGTCGCGCCCGAGCGGAAACGCCACGGGCTTTACGCCCTACGAATACGGCATCAGCGGAAAATGGCTGGAACTGCTCAAAGAGATCGCGCCGCGCGTAACCCAAGCGGCGGTGCTTCGTGATGCCGCCACAAGCTCCGGGCCTGCCCAGTTTGCCGCAATCCAGGCTGTCGCGCCCTCGCTCGGCGTCGAAGTGAGTCCCATCGGGGTGCGCGAGGCCGGCGAGATCGAGCGTTCCATATCGGCCTTCGCACGCTCCCCGATGAGGGGCCTGATCGTGACCGGGAGTGCGCTCACTGCCGTGCAGCTCGCGGCCCGTCACAAGCTTCCTGCGGTCTATTTCCAGCGCTTCTTCGTTACTGCCGGCGGCCTGATCTCTTACGGCGACGATTACGTCGACCAGTTCCGCCGCGCGGCCGGTTACGTGGACCGCATCCTCAAGGGCGAGAAGCCGGCCGACCTTCCGGTGCAGGCACCGACCAAGTATGAGTTGGTCATCAATCTCAAGACTGCCAAGGCGCTCGGACTGGAAGTATCGCCGATGCTGCTCGCCCGCGCCGACGAGGCGATTGAATGATTCGGCGCGAGTTCCTTACGCTTCTCGGCGGCACGGCAGCGGCATGGCCGCTCGCGGCGCGCGCGCAGCAGCCTGCGATGCCGGTGATCGGCTTCCTCAGCCCCTTATCGCCTGACGGCTACTCGGAGCGCCTGCGCGGATTTCGTCAGGGCCTCAAAGACGTCGGTTATGTCGAGGGCGAGAACGTGGCGATCGAATACCGGTGGGCCGAAAATCAATTCGATCGGCTGCCGGCGCTGGCGGCCGAACTGGTTCGCCGGCAAGTCGCTGTGATCGCCACCATGAGCAACGTCGTGGCGTTGGCAGTCAAAGCAACGACCACAACGATCCCCATCGTCTTCATAGCCACCGAAGACCCGGTCAAGCTTGGTTTTGTCGCTAGCCTTGCTCGGCCGGGCGGCAATGTGACGGGTATCAATTTTTACAGTGGTGAGTTGACGGCGAAGCGGCTGGAACTCCTGCGTGAGGTGGTGCCCGCGGCCACTCGTGTGGCGGTGCTCGTCAATCCGGCTAATGCCTTGGCTACGGAAAGCACGTTGAGAGACGTGCAGTCGGCTGCCCGCGCAATGGGATTGCAAATACAGGTGGTCAACGCCAGCACCAGCTACGAGATCAATGCGGCCTTCGCAACATTTGTACGCGAGCGGCCCGACGCGCTTTTCGTCGGCGTCGACATCTTTCTAAACAACCGGCGTGCCCAACTGGTCAACTTGGCGTCGCACTACTCGCTCCCCGCGATATTTTCGAACCGCGACTTTGCTGAGATCGGCGGGCTGATGAGCTACGGAAGCGACATTAAGGATGCATTTCGTCAGGTCGGCGTATATGTCGGCCGCATCCTCAAGGGGGCGAAGCCTGCGGAGCTGCCTGTCGTGCAGGCAAGCAAGTTCGAGCTGGTAATCAACGCCGAGACGGCCAGGATGCTCGGCCTCACCGTGCCGCCGACGTTGCTCGCTCTCGCCGACGAGGTGATCGAGTAAGGATGCTTTTTTGCTGCACTGCAAGACGCCGCAGCTGGCACATAGCGTCGCATTGAACCCGTTCTGTCAGGGTGTGCTTATTGCGCTCAATGCTGCGGCACGGTAATGCGGGCTTTTGACCCGCTGCTGACATAAGCCGGATTGAAATCCCGCAGCGCAGCAAGCCCCTGACCTGATCCTCGGCAATCCGCTATGTTGCCACTCTGGCTAGGAGTGTGTCCGAGTATTCGCTTTGACCGATTTCGGCGAGAATTCGATTTCACGAAGTCTGCCATTCGGAGTCAATCTTTCCATTACAGCCATCGGAGTGCCTATAAATGAGAATTCCATTCTCCAAGGTTCGGCGGTTTGTGATTACTCGGACAGGCTCCTAGAGGAAGCAGATGCAATTCGATTGGCTTAGGCGTCGCGAGTTCATCACCCTGCTCGGTGGCGCGGCGGCGTGGCCGCTCGCGGCGCGTGCGCAGCAACCGGCAATGCCGGTGATCGGGTTCCTCAGCATCGAGTTGCTCGAAACATCACGCGATCAACTGACCGCATTTCGCCGGGGTTTGAGCGAAGCCGGCTACCTTGAAGGCCAAAACGTAACGATCGAGTACCGCTGGGCAGAGGGCCAGGCCGATCGGCTGCCGGCGATGGCTGCTGATTTGGTCCGCCGCAGGGTAGCCGTCATTGCCACGCTGGCCAACGTTGCGGCAGTAGCCGCCAAGGCGGCAACCACAACAATTCCAATTGTTTTCGGCATCGGCGGGGACCCGGTCAAGTTGGGCCTCGTTGCCAGCCTCAACCAGCCCGGCGTCAATATTACGGGTGTAAGCTTTCTCTCCTCAGCCGTGATGGCGAAAATGTTAGAGATACTGCACGACGTGGTTCCCAACACTGCTGTCATTGCCGCGCTTGTAAATCCAACTAATCCGCAAGCCGAGGCGGATACAAGAGAGGTGCTGGAGGCGGCCCGCGTCCTCGGGCTGCAGGTCTATGTCCTCAATGCCCGCAATAAGAGCGACATCGACTCAGCCTTCATAACCCTGGTTCAACGGCATGCCGGAGCGCTGCTCATCGAAGGTGACGGGCTCTTCGGTACCCGGATGAAGCAACTCGTTGTGCTGACGGCGCGACATGCGATACCAGCCATCTTCCAAGGTCGCGATTTTCCTGACGCCGGTGGGTTATTGAGCTACGGAGCCAGTCGTGCGGATGCGCTCCGCATCGCCGGCGTCTACACTGGCCGGATTCTCAAGGGCGACAAGCCAGCCGACTTGCCGGTTCAGCAGTCCACCAAAGTCGAGCTGATCCTCAACCTTGCGACCGCCAAGGCGCTTGGCATCGACATGCCGCCCACGCTGATCGCCCGCGCCGACGAGGTTATCGAGTAGCCGCGCATTCGCGCACATCGTTTGCTGCATATGCTCACGACCGGTTTTGGCACGAACGTGACCTCCAGGCATGTCCGCCGCAACGTCCGCTTACGCGGGCGAGACCGGACCTGATATGCTCACTCCGTTTGACCCCTCGCGAACATCGGCGTCGCAGCGGCGGGGCAGTAACCGGCGTTGCGATTGTGTGTGGCAAGCTGGGACTGACCATGTTCAGGCGGCCAAGATGATGCGATAGTCGCAGCATTGGAATTGTAGGCCGGCAAGACAGCGCGGATTGGGCGGGTTTTTCATGAGCAAGGCTTTAGTGGCACTGCAGATGCCGTCCCCACCGGACCCGGTCCCTGTGCTGATTGATGCCGCGACGACGGCACTGCTCGTCTTCGACGTCATCGAGCACATTTGCGCGCGCGAGCCGAAATGCCGGGAGCAATTGGTGCCGGCGGTCGCGTCACTGCTGGAGCGGGCACGGCAGGCGGGCGTGGCCATCGCCTACGGGACGCGGGCCGCAAACATGTCGACATGGTTGCCGGAGGTTGCTCCTACGCCAGGCGACATCAAGATTGAAAGCCATGCCCAGGACCGATTTTACAACACCAATCTCGACGAGGCGCTAAAGGCCAAGGGGATCACAACGCTTGTTCTGACCGGCTGGAAGATAAGCGGCTCGGTGACCTATACGTCGGTGGGAGCAACGCTGCGCGGCTATACCGTCGTTGTGCCCGTCGACGCGACTTCAGACGCGACGGATTACGAAATCGTCATCGGGAAGTACCAGATACTCAATCAGAACAGCGCGAACGCCAGGAACGAGCCTTTGAAGCCCAGAGCCTCAACGTTAAGCCGCACCGATTTAATCAACTTCAAATAGCGGCACTCCAGTAGGGCGCCGACGAGGTGATCGAGTAAGCTTGCTCAGCTTGCTGCACTTGCTCACGTCGCTTCATGTGAAGGTTTTCGGATGCCGGCCGCCTCGAACCGCGCCACAGACGCCGGCGGCCGGCGTACGAAAACCTCCAAGGGACGAAACCGCGATTTGGGCGCGTTGGGCGGGCCGCGTCGGGCCAGGTGCTCAGCTATGGGGATTTGAGCGGTGGGCGGACGGCGCTGAAGGGAGGGCGACACGCGGTGTGAGTTGATTGTTGAATGCGAGGCACGTGACCGGCGGATTGCGATGGTCGCTGTGCGGAGCGAGCAGTACAGATTGAGACATGATTTGGGGGGCGAGCGTGCTCTTCACGTGTGCCGAAGCGTGTCCGGGTGAGCGGCAGCGACAAAACTAACAAGGCAATGCGGGGCGACGGTGGGACAGGCACGATCATGACGTGTCGATCCTGATCGCTGGCGTTGGTGCACTTGGACGGTAGCGCGGGGTTGCGCCTCGCTCGAACGTCTCGATGATGATCATGCGACCGCCGCAGCACGGGCAGGGATGGGGGAGGGTCGGTGGCTCGGTGGTTTCGGTACCGGCTGCATGATCTGCCTTCGGCATTGGCACATTGAGCAGCTCGCGTGCTCTGGCGATGTTATCGGCGCGGGAGCCATTGGCGAACAGCCCGTAGTGGCGAATGCGGTGGAAGCCGGCGGGCAGCACGTGGATGAGGAAGCGGCGGATGAACTCGTGCGCAGCCAGCGTCATGGTCTTGTAGCGGGGAGGCCCTTCAATCCGGTAGTCCTTGTATTTGAAGGTGACGCCGGTCTCGTCGGCCGCAATCAGTCGCCTGTTGGAGATCGCGACGCGATGGGTATAGCGCGCGAGATAGCGTAACACTTGCTTGGGACCACCGAATGGAGGCTTGCAGTAGACATACCATTTGATGTTGCGCAGCGGCGCCAGAAACGCAGTAAACGCTTTGCCCTGGGTGAGTGAGGTGTGATTGCCGGAGAACTGCAGCTCTCCGGCTCGATGAGCGGCGGCAAGTTTCTCCAGAAACAGCCGGCGGAACAATTGCGAGAGCACTTCGAACGGGAATAAGAAGCGCGGCCGGCACGCGACCCACTTGCTACCGTCGCGCGAGATGCCGCCACCGGGCACGATCATATGCACATGCGGGTGGTGCGTCATCGCCGATCCCCAGGTGTGCAGCACGGAAAGAACGCCGATGCGTGCGCCGAGGCGCTTGGGGTCGGTTGCGATTGTGAGCATGGTCTCGGATGATGCCTTGAACAGCAAGTCGTAGATCACGGCCTTGTTCTGGTAGGCGATGTCAGCGATGGCCGCCGGCAGCGTGAACACCACGTGATAGTAGGGCACCGGAAGGAGCTCGGCTTCTCGCTCGGCGAGCCACTCCCTCGCCGCCGCGCCCTGGCACTTCGGGCAATGCCGGTTACGGCAGGAATTGTAGGCGATGAGCGTGTGTGAGCACTTCTCGCAGCGCGCGACATGCCCGCCGAGAGCCGCCGTGCGGCAGCTCTCGATGGCCGACATCACCTTCAGCTGGCCGAGGCTTACATGGCCGGCATTGGCTTTACGCCACGCCGCTCCATGGCCGCGGAAGATATCCGCGACCTCCAGCGCCGGGCGCGACACGCGCGCCGGGCTTTAGGCGGGCGGCTCGTGCTTGGGCTCTTCTTTGGCCTCGTCCTTCTTGTCCTTCTTGGGCATCAGCGGAGTGAGACGATCCAGCGGGCTTATGATCTCGCGGATCGTGTTGGTGGCGACGTGCGTGTAGAGCGCCGTCGTGTCAAGCTTGGCGTGACCGAGCAGGACTTGAATCACTCTGATATCGTTCTTCTGTTCCAGCAGATGGGTGGCGAAGCTGTGGCGCAAGGTATGCGGCGTCACGCACTTGGTGATCTCGGCCATATGTGCCGCGGCATGGCAGGCGCGGGTGAGCTGCCGCGTGGTCAGGGGGTTGATCGGGTCCTGGCCGGGGAATAGCCAGCCCTGCGGCCGCGCAATGCGATACCAGTCGCGCAGAAGCTTCAGCAGCGCCGGCGACAACATCGCATGGCGATCCTTGCGCCCTTTGCCTTGCTCGACGCGCAGCATCATGCGCTTGGAGTCGACGTCGGATATCTTGAGCGAGACGACCTCGGAGACGCGCAGCCCGGCACCGTAGGCGACGCTCAACGCCGCCTTGCCGCGCAATTCCAACCACATTCCGGGGCGGCACCTTTCGCAGCGCACATTGCCGCAGTGCCCCCCCATTTCGCTCGACGCTATTTCCTGTTTTGATGGCCTGAGTTGAAAGCCCGAGGGGAGATATGAGACGGCGCGAGTTCATCACTCTACTTAGCGGTGGTACGGTAGCCGCATGGCCGCTCGGCGCGCGGGCACAGCAGCCTTCGATGCCGGTGGTGGGATGCGGCATGTCTTTCTTTGGCTGACGATTAATCTTCTCAGTCATTTCGGATGCGGAGGGTTACTCTTGCACCAAACCGTTGATTCTTTTTCCCCTGCGTCATTTTTCTTTCAATTCCTTTCTCAGAGCAATGTTACAAACGAATAGGGCAGCCATTGGCGAATTGATTCAATGGTGTTCAGACGATGCGTTCGTTACGCACGACCTACTCGGAGATTGTCGCGCCCATAGACACGCTCGACACCCGATCATAAGCTGGTCGCGATAATGGCAGGTGCGACCGATATGGCCGAAGAGCGTGTGGAACGGCGGTTAAGCGCCATTCTCGCGGCTGACATCGCCGGCGTCCAGGACCGCGTTCGCGGTGCCAAGTCATCGCAAGGGCGGAGGCCGGCGGGGTGCGAAATCGCCAATTTGGTGATGACTGTCACATTTTTCTGGCCACGGTTCGTGTAGCTTTCTACACGTCGCGCTGCGTTGCCAGCTAAGCCCAATGCAGGACAGCGATGACGAGAAAAGGAGTGACTTATGAGCGCGATCAGAAACGACAGAAAGTTTGCTTCCCCCGTTAAGAAGGAAGGCAAGGCAATCGGTGCCGAGCTGGGGGAAGAAGAATTGAAACAGGTAGTTGGTGGATCTCTTTTCTCCGGGAGAATTGAGTGGACATATTGGCGACAGAAGGCGGACGGTTAACCTCGGCCCGGCGGCTCCGGCACTTGCGACAGTCTGCTTCCGCCCGCTCAGCTGTGACGGCCGTCACGAAAAGTCTGATTGGGTGCCGTCTGTGAACCGCTTCACAGTGGCGCTGAGAGCGGTGAGCTAGTGTGGCCGCACCAGCGATTGAATGGTCCGCGCTGGCTTGAATGGAAAAGATCATGAGCAAGACCAACGACACTCACAAGACCAACGACACTCCGAAGCTCGGTCACGGCATGCTCGCAGACAGCGAGTTGGATGCGGTGACCGGCGGCACCAAGGCCCAGGGCAAGGCCCAGGGCTCGTGGTTTGCGGCTGTGGCGACGGCATTGGGCAACCAAGCGGCGGACGCCCGGAGCCGGTGATGGAGAAGATCATGAGCAAGACCAGCTGCACAATTCCAAAGCCAGCAAGCAAGTGCGCGAATCTACTGACCGGGAACTGACCGCGGACGAACTCGCGCACGTCTCGGGAGGAATAATCGCCATTTTGATCGGTTTGCTGTCGTCCTCAGCGCCGCCGCCCACGGTACAGAGCAAATGACCAGCAAGACCACCGAGACCACGAGCGAGGACCGGACCGACCAGGCGCGGGCCGCCGCCCGACTATATTGCCTTCGTCAATCTCAAGCGCAGGAGCAGCTACAATGACCACTGCAATCAATGCCTCTGCAGCGCGCGAACGGGAGAATCAGACGGAAGAGCTGACCGAAGTCGAACTCTCCAAAGTTACCGGCGGTTCACAGAGCGCTGGCGCAGGCACGGGCAAAGCTGCATTCAATCCGTTCAGTATCACGAGGAAGATCGACGCGGCAAGCCCTAGCTTTTTTCAATAGTAGAGCAACGAAGCCCTCTGGGATTGCAGGGATTTGCGAGACAACCAGGCGGAGCACGCGTCCGCCGGGCGTTGCGCCCGACCGCGTTCAGGCCCGCGAATCAAGGGCGGCGAGGCCGCGAGGTCGCGGTGATTCCGATGTCGGACGTTTTGGAGCGTGTCAGTAGCAAGCTATCTGAACTCTTGGGTGAGTTGAAGAGCCACGGGACGACGATACTCGGCCGCGGGTCGACCTTCACCATCCGCCTGCCGAGGATTGTGGAGGTTTCCAAGGAAGCGGTAATTGGTAATCCGACCCGATCAGGAGAGGCGGCGCTCAAACCTCATTAGGGCCGGCCCTGGACCGTGAGTTCCCAGTGGCCCCGAAGGTGATCGAAATTTGAGGATGGGAATGTCTCCTTCTGACAGATTTTGTTGCAAAAGTCTTGTTGCACCGATGATCGCAAATTTCTCAAGCTCTAGACGCGGCTTTCGAGTAAACATGTGAGGGACCTCATCGCCCGGTGATAAACTCACAGGCGACTTCGTAACGAGCCTGACGCCACATCTATGAGCGATCGTGGCTTGTTTCCTCTTCTGGCGGGAAATTTGTCACCCGGCGTTTTCAGACTTTTGCAACAAAATCTGCCAATTGCTGACTCATGCGAAAAATCGGCCCTTGTCATCAAGGAGTGTGAGGTAGCTCACACAGTCGCGCAGCAAATTTCGGCTAACGTGCGCATACGTTGTCGGACAGGTCGCTTTTGACGCTGCCGTCGTGTGCAGGAACGTCATATGATGATTGCCGTAAAGCCCCTGGTGTCGTGCAACACAGAGAGAATGAGACAGAAGGAGTACACAAATGCCGAAAGCGACGAATGAGTTCCCAACGAAATCGTCTGAAAAGCCCGAGAAAAAAGGGTCTCGAATCTCGAAGAATTCGAGAGTTGATTTCGAACTTTCCGATGAAGAACTCGAGGATGTATCTGCTGGCTCTGGCAGTCCATATTGCACCATACCCTCGCCCCGTCTGGAGACCCGTTAGCTTGCCTATGCCGAAGATACTAACTGATTGGGTGACGCGCATACTATAAAACTTACGCTGTTACCGGCGCGACAGCGCAAGCACCTTGCCGGGGAAATTTTCGGTAGAGTTGTTGCAGCTCGACGTGGCTCGTGATCGTGGTTAGCCTGCAAGTGGCGGCGCTTCTGCGCCGTCTCTCGCTACATTGACCAATTCAGTGGTGCTCGCTGGCCCGTCCCTCGTCTCGGTTGGAGGCTGTTATGTTGGCTCAGAGCGAACCACCTCTCCACGTACCCGCGAGAATTTCGCTCAAATCTGCTCGGGCCTTTGCCGACGCCTTGAGCGGTCGGTGGACGGCCCTTTGCGATACATACGCCCCCCACCGAGACCCAGACGACTTCTGGCGCTTCCCTAAGCTGGAACGACTCGTCCAACAACAGGGATGGAAGATTCATTTGTCGGCCACGCTATTAAGTGCCGTCGATCTGTTCGAAAGCTGTGCGGAAACGCTCGTGAGATCCGAGTGCCAGTTTAAGGTGGCCGCGTCCATGGGAGTCATCTTGAGGCTGAATTATGGGATGGCTGGGAAAAGTCAGACTGGTAAAATCATAACCGTGTATTGTCCCGATCCCGAGAGAGCCCGCGCACTTGCGGAGGAATTGCATCTCCTGACGCGCGGTCTGCCCGGGCCGCTGGTCCCATCCGATCGGCGGTTCCGCCCTGGCAGCAACGTGTACTACCGCTATGGAGCCTATGATAACTTTGAGATCGAAATCGATGGACGAAAGGTGCGCGCTTATCGTGACCCATCAGGCACGCCGGTTCCGGACAAGAGGACTATGGCCACGGCCGTTCCGAGTTGGGTGGGCGACCCATTCTCGGACGGTTCCGCCACAGAAAGCGCGCCGAAGCGCCAAAGCGCGAACGCGCGGTATGTAGCGTTCAAATCGTTGGGTTGGCGGGGAAGAGGGGGAGTCTACCTCGTGCGACGTATGGGAGACGAGACGCCAAGGCAGTATGTGATGAAAGAGGGATTACTTCACGGCGATGTCGGTATCGATGGACGAGATGGTGTTCATCGAGTGAGGAATGAATTTCGCGCTCTCAAATCTCTCACGAGTATCGTTCCCGCCCCCACTCCCGTCGATTTTTTTTATCAAGATGGAAACGCATATTTGGTCATTGAATTCGTTGATGGGAAGAACGTTAATGAGGTTCTGCAAAACGGAGAGCTTCCTCTTGAAAAGAGCATTCTTATGGCTTGGCAGATGGTGGACATCGTTGCGTCGCTTCACGCAGCGGGCTGGTGCTGGCGCGATTGCAAGACGAGAAATTTTCTTTATTCCGATGAAAAGGTGTGCGCTATAGACTTCGAGTTTGCGGGGCGTATCCGTGGCAGGTCCTCGACGTTCGGAGGCACGAAGGGGTACTTCCTTGAACACGAAGAGGTGGTGAGCGGCCGAGCTGGAGAATTGCAGGATCTTTATGCGCTCGGGACCACTCTGCATCGCGTATTCGCAGGGTTCAGCGACGAAAAGGCGATCGTGTCGAAGACGCTCCCACCGCTCCCCGCGGACGTTCCACCCTCCATTCGTGATCTAATAGCCAGCTTGAGACATGAGGTTCCGCGTCAGCGTCCTTCGGCCGCTTCCGCAAAGTGCGTTTTTCGATCGTTTGTCGCGGGGTATCATGCCGGCGCGCGGGCTGTCGCCTGAGGACGTTCCGGTCCTCGACGAGGCCCGTTTCATGTAGTCCCTGCCGGAAGAAAGCCGCACGGTAACCACCGCTCTCGCGGGCCGCTGGTGACTAATCCGACCAACGGCATCCCTGGCTGCTGTCCTCGCGCAGCGAGCGGCCACGCCGCTGGGCCGCCGAGACTCAAGAAATTCGCAGCGCCTCGTGTCCAACCCCAGGCATCGTAACGGTAAAACTATAGCACTCTAGAAGGGGCGCGGCGCGGCTTCCGGCACAATGTTAGTGCTCGACCAATGTCCGAGTTGGGTCAAAACCAGAATCGCTGCTTTACGGGCACATGTCAGCTTCCGCCAGCTGCGGACATAGCTCGGGACGCACCGCAAGCAAATTAGCCCTACTGCAAGGGGCGCTGTGTGAACTACTTCACACAGATAGTTCGCCACTAGCTGGTAACCCTTCTTCACGTCTCCGACCGGAGGAGATGAGAACGGAGGACCTTATGCGCGCACATCACGCCATTGGTATTGTTGCAGTTATCTTGGTTGGATTCGGCCTGAAGCTACTTTTTTTCTCCGCTCCGAGTGCTGAAGCAGACTTACTCGGCGTCAGAAGCGTGGGCATGGATATTTCTCAGATGCACCAGAATAACAAAAATCTTCCGGAGCAGAAGATCCACGATATGACATTCGGTGGCGCGTTTCAAATGCAAAACACGAAAAGTTCAAGGATGCTGATTGCAATCATCAGCACCGTGAGAGCCACGGAATCGTAATCGAGCCAATGTCGCGTAGGTTATTCGCATAATCGTTTCCTGTGCCGTGCGGCAACGTTGGCATCCAAGCTCGGCACTTTAATGTCCAGCGACTGTAAGGCAGAGGATTCGACAGTCTTTTGTCTCAGGTTTGGTAATCGGCTTCTTAAAGCTGGTAATCGGCGGCTCCTGAAAAAAACCGGCAGGGCGGGAGCATCAATTGCTATTTGTGGAGAGATGGTGGCGAGCGTAACATGAAGGTTAGCGCAACGGTTCAACGGAGAAACTTCCATGAGGCGCATAGGTTCGTTGATTGTGGTGTTGTTCAGTGCTGTCTTTGTTTTATTGCTCGCTTTGGCAACGGACGGAAGCAGTGCAACCATCCTTTTTCGAAACTACAACAATCCAGAGTCGCCCACCATGCGGCTTTTGAACGAGCGCCATCTTGATGGAATAATTGATGGAATCGTATCTTACAACGTGTTGCTACAGGAGAATAACACAAAGAAAGTATTTTGCCTCCCTTCAGACTTGGTGCTTACCGTTCAACAGGCAGAGGATATTATAAATCACGTAGCACACAGACTCGCAAAACCGGATGATGTGCCAATTTCCGTGTTGTTGGTTGTCGGGTTGCAGGAAGCGTTTCCATGTTCGTAAAGGCACCCTCCTTAGGTCTTTAGCTGTGTTTTCAGGTTTCTAGACCCACCCAAATTTTTCCATCATATGTTTCCACCACTTGCTGATCCGTTCAAAAGACGATTTGGGCTTGTCGTGGCTTGCTTCCGAATGGTCAATCGGAACATCCAGTGTCGTATCACTGACGTTCTGGATGTCCAGTTTCGTCTCACTAAAGTTCTGGATGTTACCTTCGCCAACTTGTACGTCTTGAACCGTAATGCGTTGGTGAAGAAGAATGGATAGAGGTGGGCGGGTTGTTCCTTGCACGACATCAATCCCAAAGGCAGTTATTCGAGCATTTCCCAGTCCGTTTAGCGATTGGATTGGACGTTCGAGTAGGCCTTTTTTCACCAACTGCCTCAGGATGCTCTCGGTAGCGCTATGCGGTACGGGCAGTCCGCCGAGTTCCTGATCGAGGTTGACCAAATCCTTGCGGCGCTGGTTGTACAATGCTTCGAGGATAACTCCTCTCAATTCGCTGTCGCGCATGAGCTGACTCCCGCCACTCCGTAGGCCCATTGTCTCGCGCACGAAACTTCCAGGATGAAGAGCCATGCCTCAAAAAGAGGCCGCCTCCAGCATGAAGCGGCCTAAAGAGACCCAGCCATTCAACCGACGTGTCGAACCCGTTCTTGGGATTTTATTTCAACCGCGGTCACAGGTTGAGCCGGAAGCTGGAGCACCGTTGCTTCCTGACCTTCAACTAACCCAGTCAGCAGCACCGTCTGGCCATCGGGAAATTCCAACGCATCATGATGAGTGTATGGGTTGTCCTTGTTGACCTGCCGGAAGATGGCTGTCGTGTGGTTAAGCACCTTGGGCCTCCAGCCGAATAACTTGCCGCGTACGCTGCACCTTACTGGAGCGGTGAAGGCAAGCTCAGTCCCCGGAAGAATACAAACTGCCGTGTTGGCATCTTCAGGGGCAGCAAACCCGCGTGTGCCGGTATTGAAGTGCTGCGTTCTCAGTTTCTCGCCCACCTTCGCAGGACGTGACTTTACATGCTGTAGGCTATAATCGCACATGCTGAAGGAACCTCCTCCTGTTGTCCCCAGCCCCGCGCGAGCAGCCTCATGGTTCCCGCTCCCGCATAATACCAGCAGCGCCAAAGCGCGAAAGACCCCCGGTCGCGTTACACACATCGTTCTCCGCTGGCCCGCTCCGGTTCAGGCTAAGTAATTCCGGCTGGATTGTAAGGCGCACTTGAAAGGCATCGCGACCCGACAACGGGTGGGCTCAGCACCTCATCAATTGCAACACCGTTCATATCGCGGTTCGTCAGAACCAACCACGCCACACGGCAAGCCCTAAACTGCGGCGAGCGCAGCGACTACGATCCAGGCCAAGGTGTATTGTGGCCGTGTCGGTGGTTGCGGCGTGTCGGTCATTTTGTGCGCGAGAAGCATCTACTTCCTGACGTAAGCGACGGCGCTCACTATGTTAGTAAGAACCGACCGGGCTTTCCCATACATCGGTCTCGCGGCTAACCATGCTTCCGGGACGCAATAAAGAGACCCGCTAACTCAATTCCAAGAGGTGGGAATTAAAGGCGGGATAAACGTTTATCGGGAGAGAGTTCAATCTCAAAATCCCAGTTTTGGGCAGCAGCAAGCTCTTCCTGACAATGAACGGCCGGGTCCAACTCTGCGGTAAAAATCGACGCAGAAAGAACGACATTGTTCCTTTCGGCGTCAGGCAGGGGAACGCGGGCATTCACGTGAATCTGTTTTACGATGGGTTCTGGGCGCGCTTTCAGTTGAACTGTACTACCCTCACCAACTTGGACAATGCAGTGGTGCATAGCTGCAATAGCATAAAGTTGAACGAGCGTGCGAAGTGATTTTGCGTGGGACCGTTCATCTTCTTTCGATATCAATGCATTACTTCTCAAGGTAGCTAGGAAATCGTCGCATATCCGTTCAGGGGTGAAAGCTGGCTTCACCACAACATACGAGCAAACGCAATTGACCAAATCAAAGTCGCTCTTGCTCAAATCAGTCGGGAGAGCCCAAGTGCCATCGGAATTGCGCAGAAGGCGAGAGGCTATTTTCTGCATCATTGCATATGCTTTGGCACGCTGTAATCCTGTGGCCTCTCGTATTAATTTAGCGTCAAGCCGGTTGACTGCTATTTTGAAGTAATCCTGCGTGGCGCTAGGCATCATCTTTGCGTTGAATGGGTGCACTCCATCTGGTCGGAAGGGGACATATGATATCGTACAACTGCAAACCACTCTCTGGTTGCGCGCGTTATAATGCCTCTGTCTCGCTCATCATGGTGGGCGACAAAGTTACCAGTATCAACAACGGTCTCTCGGCCATCAGAATGGTCGCGAGCATAGAGAAATAACCCGGTCAAATCGTCGGGACGAAACTCGCCGCGAAGCAACCTGTCAACTCGTGCTTTGGATTTTGGGTCTGGCATGGCGATGGACACGAAATATGACCAATGAGGCACCCTCTTCCCGTCTGAAATATCGTAACGGAGCGTTACAGCTTCCTACGCCGCTGAAAGATATCAACCCAACGGTGAGTCTCGCTTCTGCTCCCACCGGCTGTCTAGGGCCTGTCCTCAATTAAGTAAAATGACGGCTGCGGCCAATTGAATTCCGGCGAGGAAGTTTCTCGCCGTTTTGTCGTAACGGGTAGCGATAGCCCGAAATTGCTTGAGCTTGCAGAAGAAATTCTCGATGAGATGGCGCGCCTTGTACATCTCGTTGTCAAAGCTGCGTTGGACTTTGCGATTGGCCTTGGGCGGGATTACCAGGGTCTTGCCTGCCGCAAGCAGGGGTTCGATCACGCGTTCGTCGGCATCGAAAGCTTTGTCTGCCAACAGAGTATCAGCTTGCATCTGCGGCAGCAGCGCATCAGCGCCTTGCAGATCATGTGCTTGACCTGGTGTCAGGAGGAAGGCAAGCGGATTGCCCAGGGCGTCGACCAGCGCATGGATTTTGGTGCTCAATCCGCCTTTGCTGCGCCCGATTGCCTGGTTTTCGCCGTCTTTTTTTGGGCGCCAGCACTGTGCTGATGCGCGCGCACGATCGTGCTGTCGATCATGGCGTATTCGTTATCCGCGTCCGCTGCCAAGATCTCGAACACCTTCTTCCACACTCCGCTCTTGGCCCAGCGTGAAAATCGTGTGTGTATCTTGATTGGGTCTCCGAAACGCTCAGGCAGGTCCCGCCAGGGCATGCCAGCGCGGAAACGATAGATCACGGCCTCTACAAACAGCCGATTGTCCTTCGCCGTAACCCCCACATGACCTTCACGGCCCGGCAGACTATCTTTGATCCTGTCCCATTGGTCATCTCGCAAGGCATAGCGTCGCATTGGTCAGCTCCCGAATCAGCTGACCTCCCATGAATCATGCAACTTGCCGCTTGGGAATCGCCTCATCCGAAGTTACCGTGACTTTGAATTGGCACGCACGCCGTAAGAGATTCAGTGGGCTCAAGAATTCCGAAAATCTCGACCTTTGCGTGTATGCCGCGCACCTGACTCGCGATCGTATGAATGGTCTGAATTCGCATGACTTTTTGCTGGACGCTGTGCCGAATGCTCGCTCAAAATCCGGATCAAAGAAATGAACACGCTTGACTATTTTCGGCTGGACTCCGTTTGTTCAGGGTAGCTTCGGCCTAATTGAGGACAGGCCCTAGTTCAATCATGTGAATAATTGAACAGGCTCTGTGTCTAATCAGAAGGCGCGGCACTTCCCACGCACTTGTCAAAAAATGACCTGTATTCGGAGACTGGTAAACCCAGTTCAGTAAACCGCACATCACACTTCACCCTATCGCCTAAAACTTCGACCTTCTTCTCCTCCGAAGCAGACGGTTTTATCGTCTGCGTCGTCTCGGGCCGCTTGGGTTGGAGCGAAAGAGCTGCGTCATCCCAGTAATGGTCGATGCCAGCACCTATAACGGCGGAGATAACGCATAAAGCGAACACTGAACCGAGCCGCATGGGTCCACTCCCCTAGCATATGGGCGCTACCAGCTGTGCACCCCCGTGGGCAATCACGCCCAGACAATCCAAAATGGGACTGGAGTAAAACATATTTCCAGGGAACGGACAGACGTGCAAGCAGGGCCTGAATTAGCTTCTTTGCCGACGCCATGCGAGAGTGCTATTATCCCGTTTGCAAAACTTGAGGAGATGGTTTCATGCGATACGTTGCGCTGACATTGGGGTGTTCAGTCGTCCTCGTTTCTGGGTTGGCAGTCGCCCAACAGCACAACATGCCTTCCGGAAAGATGACGGATGAGGAGATCATCAAAAGCGCAATGTCGGCTGCCCCGGAAACAATCGGAAAAGGGGCTACAATTGTCGATGTCGGCTCGGGCGGAAAGATTCGAGTTGTGCGCAAGGGCACCAACCAATTTACCTGCATGGCCGATAACCCCAACACGCCAGGTCCCGACCCAATGTGTGCCGACCGAAACGCTATGGAGTGGGTCGAGGCTTGGCTAAATAAAAAAGAGCCGCCGAAGAACAAGGTTGGTTTTATGTACATGCTGGCCGGAGGCACTGATGCAAGTAACACCGACCCTTACGCACAGAAGCCTGAGGCAAATAACAATTGGGTTGATACTGGCCCCCACGTTATGATCGTCGGCGCGAAGGGACTACTTGATGCGTACCCGAGAAGCCCCAGGCCGGACACGTCGGTGCCGTATGTCATGTGGCCCGATACGCCCTACGAGCATGTGATGATCCCGGTGCGGTAGGCGGGACTAACTTGACCAAATGCTGCCTTGATAGACGATGCGATTCGAAGGCTGGCCGATCCCCGGCATTTTAAACAGAAACCAGTGGGACAGTCGGCCGGAAAAGCCTTGGAACGTCATAGAACATTTGGCTGTCCCACTTTCGTGTAAGCCGTTGACAATGCTCAATTGATAAAGTCCTCTCGGGACCGCCAAGTTGGACCGGGCTGGCAAGGACCGGGCTGGCAAGATGGGATCAACGAGGCGCTGCGAAATGTAATAGGTAAGTAGACTGGGCAGTTCGAAACGGATCCAGGAGATCGCCCCGGAGTTCGCCTCGCTCACGCCGGACGTGAGTTCGAGTCCTCTCAGCCCTGCCAGCTAGACTATCCGGCGTCACTGCTTGCCGCGCTTGCCGCCGGGTCGCTCCGACAAACCGATCGCGCGCCGCAGGATGCGCGCAGAAGAGCCATGGCTTGGTAAGGCAGCGAATTTTGATTCCGCCATGTGGAGGTTCGAATCCTCCCACCCCAGCCAGCCAGTCCGGTCTCCACCGGTACACTCGCGAAGGTGCCTCAAACCGCGCGGTACCGCGGCATTTCGGCGATATGGCTAAGTCTCCGCGTCAGGAATTTGGCTGCAGAAGTGTTCAGGTCCCTGGTCTCCGAGGCCACTTTTTTGGTGTCTCGTTTTTCCTCGAGCACATAAGGGTGGCTTCGAAACAGGAGCTCCGACCGCCGAGCTGAGGAACCCGATCAGGGCTCGCTGCTGCGCGCGCGCCGCGAGCGGCCACGCGGCTGCACCGCCAAGGAGAGTGATGAACTCGCGCCGTCGCATGTTCCCCGCCCTCCGGCCATAGGATCACATCCTACCCACATCGTCCGATGAGATGTCCCCGGGCTAGAGGCAGACAAGCAAACTACTCTGCGTTCAGCGGGTACCAGAAGAAAAAGCTAAGTTATCGTAGAGGACAGCGGCTACCGCTGCGCCAAACAAGAGCGATGAGGTCAGGCTGACACCGTAGGGTACTAGGTGAACGAATTCCGGACGGACGATTGGGAGCACAACAAAGAAGTTTATCGCCCAGACGACGGCGAGCGCCGCAAGCGCAAAGGGCAGCGGGTTGGTCAAGTCAGGCCTCCTGGCGCGAATAGCTCGCCAAGCGAATGTCAGAACAATGCCCAGTACGACGGCGAATGACAAGTTCACGGGGATAGATAGGAGCGAGGGGGGACGACCCGGTAATAGCGCTCTCACACCGGTGGCGCTGACGATGCCCGGTGCGAACTGGTGGGGGTCTGCGCCAGTGATATCCGCATAAAGCGTCACCCAGCCGAATTCGACAAGGCCGCCTATAAGGCCAGCGATAATGCCGGTCAGCAGTGTTGACGATCGCTTGGAGATGCTCATGGAAGGTCTCTTCTAAGATTGCGGCAATGATAATCCATCGCATGAGTACACGCGCTAGATCAATCCGAATTAGATGGAATGCCAGAACTCTGCGACAGCGCGCATTAACGGCACGCAGACCTACGTCGGCGTCGCGCGTCGTGCGATACACATTTTGAGCAATCGAAAGTCAGCCAGCATGTCCGGTTAGGGTCTTGGCTGTGTAAAAACGCAGATGGGCGGAAAACCGATGGAAGGATCATCTCTCCGATTGCGAATTTCGTCGCTAGGATTCTAATGCGTGATCGATTTTGATCGATCTGAGAAAGATCATTCTTCTCGTTTTCGCGTTCGCGGAGTTTCACACAGCCAGGGTCAA
This sequence comes from uncultured Gemmatimonadaceae bacterium, assembly GCA_963789315.1. GTDB lineage: Bacteria > Gemmatimonadota > Gemmatimonadetes > Gemmatimonadales > Gemmatimonadaceae > JAQBQB01. The sequence goes on from CAWBKI010000024.1 coordinate 245,325, forward strand.
AAGCTGCTATTACCGCACTGCAACAGCAACGGCCGGTTCACCTCAATTAGCAGACATTCCGGCGTCGAGATGCCGTGTTCATGATAGGACTGCAGCATGCCTCTCACCTTGCGTCCTACTGGCCTCTCATCTCCCGCTTATCGGGATTGGCTCGATTACGTGATCGTTGCGGACGGACGCGACGTGGGGCGCGTCTATGAGGACCGCCACACCTCGCCAGATCTGCGCTGGTTCTGGTCCATCACGGTGTACGTCGATCCGAAGCAGGGCATCAATACGAGCGGGCGCGCCGCGAGCCTGGATGAGGCTAAAGCGCGGGCAAAATCCTCGATATCCATGTCAACAATGTCGGTTGGGGAATGATCGAGACGAATGGTGCTGGCAAAGCGAAGCGCGTCGGCCCGGCCAGCAAAGTGCGCGATGGCTACATGGTTGCAGAAGACATCCTGAATCCACCGCAAATTCGTCGGTTTGGGAGTGATCTCGAGCTTTGATTCGAGCAGCCTCTGGTCATGGCTTTCGCGCGGACGCAACATCA
>CAWBKI010000025.1:0-140922 GCA_963789315.1 uncultured Gemmatimonadaceae bacterium
GCCGACGCGCCGAGCGCCTGTTGAATGGTCGCGTCGTAGGTACGTGGCCTCCGTCGAGACAGCTGCCCACGTCTTGGTCCATCCGCGCGCTCACAACGGATGGTATTGCGAACGCTCAGGCCCAGAACGCTCAGGAAAAAGCTGGCGAAGATCGTCTGAGTGCCGAGGGTAAGCGCGACACCGGCGAGGGTCACAACGCGCATCGTCTGTTCGACGTTCAAGGGCCGAAACCCGCGGCACGCCGTTTGAGAACCTCGGCAAGCGAGAGCCCGAGTCCGGCGATCAAGAGCGCCCCACCCGCGAGCAGTCCGCTCTCGAGACGTGATGTCGCGGAATGCGGCCTCGAGTTCCCGGCTCGGAGGTAGAAGGCGATGCTGGGACGCATAGAGCCGCGAAAACACCGCGAACAGGATTGCCTGATAGCCCAGCAGCACCAAGACGCCGCAATACAACAGCGTGTGAACATCCAACGTTGCGTGGCCGATGCGACGCGGGCTCACGAAAAGCCAGGCCCCGGCGGCACGCCGACCAGCATGGCGACGAGCCCCGGATATAGAAACAGCCACCGTGGGCTGCACAGAAGCATGTACCTGAGACCGCGCCACCCGTCCAGCCACGGGCGTAGGTGCGGCCTCCGCGAGCGGCCGTCCGGTTGCAGAGTCGTCGGAACTTCCGAGATTCGCATGCCCAGAACGGTCGCCTTGATCACCATTTCCGAGGCGAACTCCATGCCGGTCGTGCGCAGATCCATCCGTTCGAACGCTTCCTTGATGAACCCGCGGAGGCACCGTAGAAATCGACGGGTGCTCGAAAGAACAGGCGTCCGAGCGCGGACAGGAGCGGATTGCCGAAAATAGCGATTCTTGAGCGGCATCGCCCCGGGGAGATTCCTCCGCGGAACCGATTGCCCATGACCAGATCGTCTCCCGTGCGAAGGCGATCGACGAAGGCGAGAGATGTGAAAAGTCATAGCTCAGATCAGAGTCGCCCATGATGACGTAGCGCCCGAGCGCGGCGCGAGAACCAAAGTAGAGCGCCGCGCCGTACCCGCGCATCGGCACGTGCACGACTCGCGCGCCGCAGCGCTCGGCGATTTCGACAGAACGGTCCGTCGACCCGTTGTCGGCGACGATGATCTCGCCGGCGCAGCCGGATGAGCTCAGCCAGCCGCCCGCCGCGCGGATGCAGCCCTCGAGTGTCTCCGCCTCGTTGAGACAAGGCATTAGGATCGAGACCTCGGGCGCACCGTTTTCCGAACCGCGGCGTTGGAAACTCCCTGGCGAGTAGGAAACCGCGATGTCGTCCACTGGCTGCTCTCCTGAGTGACTGAACAGAACGATGACGAACGTCGCGCCGGCTCACAACCGCCGCGTGAAAGGCCGGCCCGCCGCGCGATGGGCTGTCGCCTCAGCGGCATTGGCGTGATCGCGGGGCGTTCGGCTACGCCGTGCGAGCGTTCGACGTCGTCAATTCTTCCGATTTCGATCAGATCTGGCTGGACCCGGGCGCGCTGGCGTCCCCGGCGGGAACCCTACGCCGCTGGTCGCTGCGCATTTTCATTGCCGCGTCGGAGACGAGGGAACTCATTGGGGGAATCATCGCGACACGAGCTTCGAGGCCGTGTGCGTGGTCAGCGGACAAAGGCTTCCGCGAAACTCTTTGCTGAAAAGCGGAGCGCAACTTCGTTCCATTGTTTACCTTCCGTCCATCGCATTGTTCAGCTTCGACCCGTCACGGGAGTGGGGGGTGGCGAGCCGGTTTCCTGAAATCGAATTGAAAGTTTCAATCGAGGCCGGCGGCCCGAGGCTGCGTTTACCCGCGCAGCTCGCGCGTCCGACGCGCGAAAATGTGACTTTCTGGCAATTGGCGCGACTCTGTATGCCGCGTCGGCCTACATCGCCCGGCGTGCGTCGTGGGCCGACCGCCGCTCGTCGGGTTCCACCTTTACGGTGACCTCTACGGTCTGGTTTTTCGTTCCCGCGTTGGTGTACGTTCCGGCCGGAGTGGTTCTGTACAGACGTGCTGCGGCGCTGAAGGACCCGTCGCCGGGGATGCTTCGCGCGTTACACGTGCCTGGCGCGAGGCACCTCTCGGGGCGCTGAGCTGGAATCGACTCGTGGACTTCGCGACGCTCGGCGCGCTGACGATGCTGTTGCTGACGACGTTTTCGGGCTGGAAGCAGATGCTTCCGTTCGTGACGCCGCTCTCCTGGGACGCTCGGCTTGCGGCGATCGAATCGTTCATTCACTTCGGCCGCGACCCATGGCGATCCCTCGACCCGGTTCTGCACCACGGGTGGACCGTGCGGGCTCTGGACGTGGTGTATTTCACGACTTGGTTTGCCGTGTTTTGGATCGTGTTCCTGTGGCAAACCTGGCAGCGTCGGCGACCGAACGGGCGGGCCCGCTACGTCCTGGCGTTCGCCATGTGCTGGATACTCCTCGGGATGGTGGTGGCGATTCGGATTCGCCGTCGTCTACGAGAAGCTGGTCCGGGACCGGACGCGTTTGCACCCCAGCGCCACTACTTGGCGTCGTTGCGACACGTCGCGCGCTTCCTCGGCGTCCACGTGCAGGCGTCGCTCTCGGGCACTGGTACACCACAAAGGCTGCTGTCGGCGGCGCAGGGCTCTCAGCGATGCCAAGTCTGCACGTCGCAATGGCGGAACTGTGCGCCATTGTCGGTCGCGCATCGGGTACACGTGTCCTCGCGTACGCGCTGACGTCGTTTTCAATCCTCATATTCGTCGGATGGTGTATTTCCTCTCCCATTACGCGATCGACGGCTACGCCGCCATTCTGGGCGTCGCATCTGGTGGGCCGCCGGGCGGTGGGCCGGCGTGAGCCCAGGTGCCGGGAGTAGAGCGTGACGAGCCGATTTCCGAGATCGAAATAGCCGTTGCGATCGAAGATCCCGTCGCGCGAGGCCGGTTGACCCGCGGCCTGGTGGCGACCGCCGCGCGACGTGCGATTTCTGGCGATGTGCGCGGCTCTTTATGCCGCGTCAGCTCGTCGCCGGCATCATCGTGCACCATATTGAGGCGTAGGAATTCGACCTCTATGTCTGGCCCTTCCTTCTCGCCTTGGTACTAGTTCCTGCGGGAGTCGTTCTGTACAGACGTGCCGCGGCGCTGAAGAACCATCGCCGGGGATGTTTCGCGCGTACGCCGTCGCCTGGCGCGAGGCGCGTCTCGGGGCGCTCAGCTCGAATCGCCTCTTGAACTCGCGGCGCTCGGCGTGCTGACGATGCTCTTGATGGCGACGCTCTCGGGCTGGAAGCAGATGGTTCCGTTCGTGACACCGCTCTCGTGGGACGCTCGGCTCGCGGCCATCGATCGGCTCATTCATTTCCGGCCACGACCCATGGCGATTGCTCGACCCCTTCTGCACCACGCGTGGACCGTGCGGGCTCTCGACGTGGTGTATTTCGTATTCTGGTTTCAAGTGGTTTGGTTCGTCTTCGTTTGGCAAACCTGGCGGCCGGCGAGCGACCGGCGGACCCGCTACATCCTGGCATTCGCCCTGTGCTGGATGCTCCTCGGGACGGTGGCAGCCATTGGATTTGCGTCCGGTGGGCCGATCTACTACGACAAACTGGTCCCGGGATCCGATGCGTTCGCGCCTCTGCGCCACTACCTGGCGTCTCTGCAACGCGTCTCACACGCTCATCGGCGCCCAGGTCCAGGAGTGGCTCTGGAACATGCATGCGACCAGGACCACTGCCGGTGGCGCGGGGCTCTCGGCCATGCCGAGCCTCCACGTGGGGACGGCGGAACTTTGCGCCATCGTCGGTCGCGCATCGGGCATACGTGTCCTCGCGTACGCGCTGACGGCGTTCTCAATCCTGATCCTCGTCGGATCGGTGTATTTCCTCTCCCACTACGCGATCGACGGCTACGCCGCAATTCTGGGGGCGCACGCCATCTGGTGGGTCGCCGGGCGGTGGGCCGGCGCGCGGCTCCGCGGCACCGCGTGACGTCGTTCGTCATTCGACAGCCGAAATGGATGGGACGGCGATTCCCTCGCCGACGACGGGGCGCCGCGCTCTTGCGCCCTGTAGGCGCCAGATCGCGGCGCAAAGGCCGAACGTGACGAGCACTGCGCTCCACACGAAGACGGAGTTCGCCCACAAGACGGGGGAGAACCGTATCGCGGCCAACCACCCCAACGTGAGCGTCGCATCCGCGCCAAAGGCGCGCTCCCAACCGGCCGCCCTCCGAGCTACCGCGGCGAGCATCATCGCAAACGGCAACGCGACGACGAGGTCGACCACGTAGTGCTCGCCGAGGCCGAGGGTGGCGAGCGCGGTGAGGACCGTGAAGGCGATTCCGAAAGACCGAGCCGCGAGGCCGAGCGACCAGCTTCCCCAGAGCACGAGCAACGCATAGGCGAAATGGAGCGACGGCATCGCGTTGGTCACGCCGCTCATGCCCAGCGGACCTGGTGTCAGCGCGACGTCGCCGCCCGCGGGCGGATCGAAGGGAAAGCGCGGCGCCCAGCGGAAAGCAGGGCCCGCGGCCGGGACGATTGAATAGAGAAGCGGAGCCACTACCGCCCCGATCGCCACGGCGAGCGGAATGCTGGTCTCGTCGGCGCCGCCGTATCGCCGCCAACGGAGGCCGGCGGCGAGCATCACCCAGATCGGCATTCCATAGTACGCGACTCGGCTCAGAGTCCGCAGCAAAGAGTGCGCACGAAGGAATCGGCCGACGGCAAAGCTCATGTTCGACGGCCAGCGATTGATCGGCCGCCGTGAGGATCGAATCGTAGGTGAGCGGGGATCTCGTCGTGATGGCGACGAGCACCGGGCCATCCACGTAGAGACTGATCAGGAACAACGACACCACGAGCGCGGAACGAAACCGCCCGGCAAATTCACCTGCCTCGGAGGTGATCGCGCGCGCAGCAGCGACACAGAAACTCGCCGTGCCGACTCCGTACGCCAGCGTCGTGGCCCAACCCAGCGCCTCTGGGTGGGCGGCCGCGTAAACGAACGCCAGCCCCAGGCCCAACATGCCGGCGACGATGCGCGGGCCCAAGCTGTCTCGCGAAAGAAGAAGATGACGGACGCGGCGGCGAAGCTCGACCCGGCCCACCAGGTCTGCGGCGTAATCCGCAGCAGCGCGAGTGTGATGGCGATGCCGATGGCGAGGACGCCGCGACCCAGCAGCGCGCTCACGCCCTGGCCTCCGCGGGTGGCGGCGCGAGGAGGTTCGCCCGTGCGGCCTGCCGCAGGCCGATGCGAAGGCACGCGAGGAGTGTGACGAGCACTCCGGTCCAGGTCACCCACGGCACGGGGAAATCGCAACGGCGAGGCCCACGAGGCCTAACTCGATCGCGAGGCGGGGCGGCTTGGTCGCACAATCAACGGCCGATCGGCGACTGCCGCGGTGTTCCGCGATTGCTGAAGTCACATGGTGCCCCACTTGGTTCTCTCTTAAGTCCGGGCCCGGAACGCGACGTACCGCAAACAGATCCGACTACGTCAACGCCGTCGGCACCTCCGACGCGACTCGTTCGATCGCGCGTGTGCGGGTTCAATCTAGATCACGGCGCGGGCTTCGAAACGATCCGCAGTCCGGCGTTCGCCGATTCGAGCCTCACTCCGAGGAGTCGCGTCGCGTCGTCGTCACCTACGAGGCGCACGACAGCCACAGCACGAATGGCAGCGATACCAGGAGTGCCGTCGCAATAGCGATCCATTGCGCGCTGAGGACTGTCCGGTGACGGAGCTGGCCGCAGTGCGGGCAGATCACCGCCGAGGGAGAGATCCCGCGAGTCACACCGTGTACACGCGGCCACCACTCGCCTCCGTGCCGTGGACGAACACCTGCCGGAGCGTCTTCGCGGCGACAGGGCCTTCCGTCGTAGTTAGAGAGCGCTGGCGCAAGGTGGGGGTGCCATGAAGGCGTAGAAACTACAGAATTGCCACGACAGAGCGTCGCCCGTTCGGCCACTTGTCCGCTCCAGTCCGACGAGCGGCCGCTCACGGTGTAACGCACGAGAGTTCGGGACGCGTCAGCGCTTCCCGCGCGGGAAGGCTCCCGACAATAGCAGGTATAGCGCGCCGGCGATTACCGTGAGCACTACGGCGAGGAGGACCACTCCGGCAATGGAAGCCACGTCGATAACATATCGCTTCTTGGGCGCCCCGGGGTGGAGCGCTCTCAACTGGTGGACATCGTAAGTGCTTGTATCGTCTCGTCGTCGTCGTGAATGGCGCTCAAGGTCTCACCCGCATCGACACGAACACCGTCCTCGGCTCCCCCGGCGACACGACCCCGCCCGCCACCACCTCCGGGTACGCCCGGTCGAACACGTTCCGAACCCCCGCCTCGACCTCGCGCCGCGGGAACGTCCACGCCCCGCTCACGTGCGCCAGCCCGTACGCGCCGAGCACCGCTCCCGGCTCGTCGAATGGCGAGTACGGACCGACCCAGTTCCCGCTGACCCGAAGCCGCCACGGCTGCCCGAGCGGCGCAACGTCGAGCGCCGACGTGCCGACGTACTTCGACGTGTTGTACACGCGCAGCCCGTTGAGCGGCACGACGTCGCCGTCGTCGTTCACCACGACCGTGCTCCGATACCGCGCGTCGTTGAACGTCCAGTTGCCGCTCACCGCCACCGTCTGACTCGCCAGCGGAACGCGCCACTCGAGCTCCACGCCCTTGGCGCCGGCTCGCGCCGCCGTTCGTCGTCGTCAAGCCGCACCGGATCGAACGTCTGCTCGTTGCTCACGTCCATCCGGAACAGCGCCGCCGACGCGCTCGCGCCGCCGTGATCGAACTTCACGCCGCCCTCGTACGCCCACGCCGTGATCGGCGCGAGCGTGGGGTCGACGATGAGACCATCCGTCGACCGGAACCCGCGCGACGCGTTCGCGTAGGCGCTCACCGACGACGACACCCGCCCGATGAGCCCGAGCTTGGGCGAGAACGACGCCGTGCGTGGCGCTCATCGCCGCTCGAATCCTTCGGCGTCGACCGCGTGTTCAGCACGTCGTACCGCGCGCCGACGTCGGCGCGCAGGCGATCGGTCAACTCGAATGACGATTGGATGAACGGCGCACCCGAGGCCTGCATGCCGGCGACGTCCGCGGCCGTCGAGTCGCGCCGGCGCGACGTCGTGAAGTAGTTCTCGTAGTTCGACCGGTCCCACCGCGTCTCCACGCCCGCCGTGACCTCGCTGCGAGGCAGCGTCCACGTGATCGCGCTCGTCGCGCCCGCGCCGGCGCGCGAATCCTCCTCCTCCGTCTGGCTCCCCGACCCCTCGAACTTCCCGCCGGCCGGCGGAATCGTGAGGAAGAGCTGCCAGCGCCCCTCCGTCCCGTACACAGTCGTGCGCCACAGATAGTTCGAGCCGAGCACGCGCAGGCTCACCCGCTCCTGCGCTCGGCGCTTGTAGCCGCCGTCCGTCGGATTGGAGATCACGTCGTAGTCGTGGCGGGCGAACTCGTCCTCGCTGAGGAAGCCCGGCGAATTCCAGTTCGTGCCGTAAAGCTCGGCCCCCGCGTCGATCGCGACGCCGGGCGACAGATCGTGCACGACGCGCGCGTGACCCTGCGCGATGTCGTAGCGCGAGTTGGGCCGGAAGCCGTTCTCCTGCACGTAGCGCGCGCCCAGCACACCGCCGCCGCGCGCGCCGTGGTCGAACCCCGTCATTCCCATGACGTCGGCTCGGCCAAACGAGCCGCCGGACGCCGTCAGCTCGCTGCCAGCCATGCGGTCGAGCGTCCGCACGTTCACCGTCCCCGCGAGCGCGAAGTTGCCGAACAGCGCGCTCGTCGGCCCGTGGATGACGTCGATGTCGCGAATGCCGCCGGGGAAGAGCACCGAGAAATCGTTGTACCCCTCGGCGTGGCCGTTCACCGGCTCGTTCATCGGCACGCCGTCCACCCAGAGCGCGACGTCGGTCGCGTGGTCGGAGCTGAAGCCGCGCAGCGAGACGTCGGAGCCGAAGCCCGGACCCTGACCCTGCTGATGGACCTCGAGCCCGGCCGCCTGGCGGAGCAGCTCGTACGGCGTCGCGGCGGGCGTCAGCCGAATCGTCGCCGCGTCGATCGTCGTCGCCGCCATCGGCTGCGAACGCTCGGCCGGCGCGGCGACGATGGTGACGGGCTTGAGGCGCGCGGCGGAGTCGGCGCGCGTGGTACGGTGAGCGGCGTGCGTCGAGTCCTGCGCGGCGAGCGGCGTCGCGACGCAGAAGACGAGCGGGCACGCGAGATGTCGTAGACGGAAGACTGCTGGCATGTCCTCGTTCTCCCCAATGAGCGATCGGTGATGGCCGCGGGGCGCGCTCGGTCGAAGCACGCACGACGCGGCCGCGCGAATACGCGGCACGGCGCGCCTCGCTCATCGGCGAGGACGCGACGGGATCGGGCGTCAGGCGGTCCGGCTAGGGACGCCTACGCCGGGGAGATCGGAGGACCGTTCGCGAAGGGAAGGGAATGCGGCCGAAGGGCGACGACGACGCGTGCGTCGTGGTCGCGAATCGGGGCAACGTCCACCGTCGTGAGAGCGGGGACGTCGATGCGGGTCGCCACCACCGCCACCGGGACGGCGCAGCAGCAGGCGCCCAGACAGGTGCAGGCGTGCTTGCCGTGTTGATCCGCCGGCGCGCCGTGGTCGTGCGCCATGTGCGTGCCCGGCGTGATCGGCCACGTGCAGCTGGACCGCGTGGCTGCCATGCTCGGGGCAATGGTCGAAGCTCGCCGGAGCCAAAAGGGCGGCTTGGAGCCAGATGGCCCAGACTGCGGCAAAGGCGCGGAGCCAGACGGGGCGACGCATCACGGGCAAAGTTATAGATCGGGCGGGCGGAGGGCCAACACTAAGAACGCAAAGCGGCGTGGGATCGCGGCCATTCTGCGGTCTGTCTCGGCAGACTGGCCCCGATCTTGGGCTCGAAGTCGGAGGACGGACGTCTGAGAACGGACAACAGACCAGCTCTCGCCGGGCCGTCCAGTTTAGTCCGCCCTTGAACTCGCGCGAGCCGTGTGGCCCCTTTCTGCGTCCCCTCGGAGTTCGGCCGTTTCGGCGTTCGGCAGTTTCGCTTTACCCCCTCCTCGTCCTCCCTTCGATGAAGTCTTCCCGCTCCGCGTTGGATCCCCTGCGCTCTCGTCTTTCTCTCCCTCGCATGCGCCGTGTTCGCCCCCGAGCGGCGCTCAGCCGAGCGTTCCGGAGGTTCAGCCGGGTTCGCCGCCAAAACTGATCGTGCTGATCACGATCGACCAAATGCGCGCCGACTATCTCGACAAGTGGTCGAGCCAGTTCACCGGCGGCCTCGCGCGCCTCAACAAGAACGGCGCCGTGTTCACGAACGCATTCCAGGACCACGCGAACGCCGAGACGGCGCCCGGCCACTCGACGCTTCTCTCCGGCCGCGAGCCGTATCGAACGGGAATCGTTTTCAACGCGGAGGGAGTCCCGGACCCGGATTCGCCGGTCATCGGCGGCGGCGGTCCCGGCGCGTCGCCGATTCGTTTTCGCGGATCGACGCTCTTCGACTGGCTCAAGAACCGTGACTCGCGGTCGCGCGCTCTCTCGGTCTCGAGAAAAGACCGCGGCGCCATTCTGCCGATCGGCCGCTCGCGCCAGTCGGTGTACTGGTACCAGAGCGACGGACGCTTCTCGACGAGCAGCTACTACGCGCGATGAGCTCCCCGACTGGGTGAACGCGTTCAACGCTCTGCGGATTCCGCAGAGCTACGCGGGCAAGGCGTGGACGCCGCTGCTCCCGCTCTCGGCGTATCCGGAGCCGGACACGGTGATCTTCGAGGACGCCGGCCGAGAGCCGGCGTTTCCGCACGTCATGCCGGCCGATTCCGACGCAGCCGCGCGCAATCTGCTCGCCTTCCCGTGGGGCGACGACGTCACCGTCCAATTCGCCCTCGCCGGCGTCAACGCGATGCGACTCGGCGCCGGCCGCTCAACCGATCTCCTCGCGGTTTCGCTCTCGTCGACCGACGCCGTGGGGCATCGCTTCGGGATGTCGTCGCGCGAGCTGCACGACCAGATCCTCCGCGTCGATCGCGCCGTCGGCGTGTTGATCGACTCGCTGTACAAGCTGCGCGATTCGTCGACGATCGTCTTCGCGCTCACGGCGGACCACGGCGTCACGCAAATGCCGGAGCTCGCCGACGAGCACGGCGACTCGCCGCGCCCCATGCGTGTCGACCTGTCGCCGCTCGCCGCCGACTTTCAGGCCACGCTCGCCAAGAAGATGAACACCGATTCGGCGATGGCCTTCGAAGACGCCGTGCTCCTTCTCAACCGCTCGCGCCTGAACCGCTCACACATCAACGCCGATTCACTCGCCCGCGCGTTCGCCGACTCCGCCAAGCACCAACCCGGCGTCATGCGCGCGGATCTGTTCAAGGATCTTCTCTCGGCCGACACGGTCAAGGACGTGATCGCGCGCCGCTGGCGACACGCGATCCCGCCCGATTGGCCTGTCGCGGTCGTCGTGACGCTCAACCATGGAAGCGTGTGGGGCACGCACGCCCGGCGTTCACGGGTCGCCGTGGGACGACGACACGCACGTGCCGATCGTGTTCTACGGCCCGTGGATTCGGCCCGGCCGCTACGACGAGCTCGCGCGAACCGTCGACATCGCGCCCACGTTCGCGCAGATCGCCGGCGTGAAGCCCAGCGAAGACATCGACGGACATCCGCTCGGTGCGGCGATCCTGAAGAACTGATCCTCGAGCGGTGCGCAGTCACGGGCCGAGCCGCGCCGAGGTCGCCGACGCTCGGTGTCACACGCGCCGAGCCGCCCGAGGTCTTCCGCGCGACCAGTGCAATGCTGCCGACACCGCCCGGCAGCATTGCCTCGGCTCGCGCTGCCAGATACGAGGAACCTCTGGGGTCGACGATCCGGTCGCGGCGGTGAAGCGGGATGCAGCTTCGCTGCAAGCGTGCGGAGCACGATCGCAGACGCTGTGCCTCAGGTCGGTGCCATGGGTCGCGGATCGGCGGTCGCCGCGACCGCGCGGAACGACGGCCATCGCCGAATGCTCCCACGCGAGATCGGGCGCATTGGACACGGGCGGCCAGCGCTCGAAGTCGGACGTCAGACGTCGACGTCAGATGTCCGTGTCAGCGTTGGCCGGCTGCGATCGGCATGATAGGACCATCGTAGCCGCTGCCGTGAGCGATGCCTCGAGATCAGCTTTTTTTCAAGAACATCCCGTTCGTTGTGCGACTGGACCTCCGCGCCGCGGCCATTCTCTGCGTTCTCTGCGCCTCTGCGGTGAGCGTTCTGTCCGAACCCGAATGGCCGAACCGCGGCGGCTAGCAGGCGCTGACCAGGATCGCGCGCAGTGTGGATTTGCCGGCCGCCGCGGGGGCGACGATGATCGTGTAGCTCGTGCCTGCATTGAGCCTATTCGCGCCCGCGTCGAGCACCACTGTGTGCGAGCCGGCGGGCGTGAGGCGGATTTGTCGCATGCCGGCGGCGACGCCGACGAAGGCCGAGGCGGTGCCGGGGGCGGTGTTGGCGGTGGTGCGCGTCACGAGCGTGGCGCCGGGGTTCGTGACGAATGCGTCGAGCGCCGGCGGGATCGCTGGTGGCGTTGAGCACGCGAAAGCCGGCGGTGCTCGACGTGGGCTGGAACGCGTTGAGGAGCATCGCGAAGCTCGTCGCCGAGCCTGCCGCCGGGGAACGCGACGATCGTGTAGCTCCGGCCGGGGTCGAACGAGGGGTCGAAGCCGGGGAGGTTGTTCTTGGTGCCGGCGATGGTGACCGTGAGCTGCGGATCGGGAGCGCTCACCTTGCGTGCACGGTGTTCCGGCGCCGAACGCGATGTTGTCGCCGCCGTCCACGACGGAATTGCCTTGTCGCAGGTCGAGCGCCGCGTCGGTGGCGTTCACGAGTCGGACTGTGGCGTCGGCGTTGGACGTATCGGCCGGCGAGGTCGAATGCGGGTCGGAGCAGGCGGCGACGACGGGCCAGCGTCGCGCAAACGGCGAGCGAAACGATGCTGCGGATGCTCATTGGACTTCTTCGATGCATCTGAGTGACAACGAACTGCGCCATCCGGCGGCCGTCGAGCCGTCGAGCCGTCAAGCCGTCGAGCCGTCACCGGCTCCAAGTTGAGAGCTCAGAGCCGGGAGCGCGAGTGGACCTTGGGCTTACAGCGGCGGCTTCGCCGCGCCGGGCTTGTCGAGCGTCGCCGCCAACTCGTTCGCCTTCGCGAGATGGCTCTGAAGTCCGCTGAGCGTTTGGTTGAGATCCTTCTTCAAGTCGTCGTCTTTCGCGGCGACCTTTCCGATCGTTGATCGTCGAGATCTCGGCCTGATGATTCGCCACGACGGTTTTCAGGAAGGTGCGATCGAATTCCGGGCCCGCCGGCGTCGCATCGAGCGCCGAGTATCGCTTGGCAAACTCCGTGAGCGAGCGGATTGCCGGGATCGGCCTCGCGCCCGACGTCCTTCTTGTCGGAGACCTTTTGCAGTCCGCCGGCGTGTGCGGCATGGTCGGCGGCGAGCGTGTTGGCGAATTCTTTCGACGGAGGGGTTCTCCGTCTTGCATTGCCGCGAGCTTCGCCGTCGCGGCCTGGATCGAGTCGATGGTGATCAGGTTGTCGATCAGATGCTTCTGCGCGGTGGAGACTACTTCACCGCCGGCGGTGGTGACTTGCGAGGCGGCGGGAGCTGCGATGGCACAGGCGGCGAGAGCGGTGAACGCGGCGGCGGTCAGGGTCGTGGAGCGGGGCATCGGTTCCTCCGGGATGCGAGTTTTCGACCGAGGCGCGCCACGATTGCAAGACGTGTTCTACACTTCACTTCGGAGCGCGGGATTCGAGATCTTTTTGCGGCTGGACGGCTGGACGGCTGGACAGCTTGACGGCGAACGACGGCGATGTCACTAGAGCTTCGTGATACGCGTCATGTCGAGGCGGCTCGGCGCACTCGATCTACACCTCCGCACTCCGTCCCCGCACGCCGTCCCAGTTCTCCGCACTCCGTCTCCGCACTCGCTCATGATTCGCCGCCTCATCGACATCACCGCTGTTCTATTGATCGCGCTTCTCGTCTTCGCCTGGCTCCGCGCCAGCGATGCCGCGTCGCGTCCGCAGGCGCCGGCGCCGTTCGACTGGTCCGCCGTCTCGACGCGCGACCTCGACATCGCGTCGGTCTTTCTCGCGGCGAAGTCGCAGGGCGTGGGCCGCGCGATGGACAGTCTGGCGGCGCTGGTCAAGCACGATTCGACGCTCGAGGGCGACGGCCACATGATCGCGCACGCGCTCGGCCGCTTCGCGATCGCCAACAACCATCACGATCCCGCGGTGTTGCGCGAGTGCCGGCCGACGTTCGAGGCGGGGTGCTATCACGGAGTGCTCGAGGGGCTGCTTGCCTCGCAGAAGAACGTCGATCCGCCGGCGATGGCGAAACTGTGTACGTCGTTCGCGCGCCCCGGCGACGCGCGCGCAGCTGACGATGGAGTGCGCGCACGGGCTCGGGCACGGGTTCACGGAGGCGATGGGTTACGATCTCTCGCGCGCGCTCGCGGCGTGCGACGCGTTCGCGGCGAAGGATCTGGCCGGCGAGTGCCACGACGGCGTGTTCATGGAGAACGCCGTGCACGGTGTCGGCGCGAAGGGAATGAACGTCGGCGACAGCGCGATGGCGGCGCACGATCACATGACGATGAACATGGGCGCCGCGCCGTCGACCGATCGCTTTCGCAAGTCGGACCTGGCGTTTCCCTGCGACAGCGTCGCGGCGCAGTACCAGCCGTCGTGCTGGTCGTATCAGCCGCTCGTGATCGCGCGGCTCCGCGACTACGACGTTGAGAGAACGCTCAAGGACTGCTCGCTCGCTCCGTCGAGCTCCGCGTCCAACTGTTACCGCGGGTTCGGCAAGCAGAGCCAGGCGTTCTTCGCGTGGAACCGGCCGAAGGTCATCGGGACGTGCTGCGGGGCCGGCGCGTTTGAGACAGACTGTTTCGCGGGTGCGGTCGAAGCGCTCGTCGATCGAGACCTCGGCGCCACGGGCGCGATCGACTTTTGCGGGGCGGTTCCGGCGGGCGCGCGCACGAAATGCTTCGAGTCGATCGGAGTCCGCATCGCGCCGCTCTTCGCCGACGACAAGAGCGCCGAGCGTCAATGCGCCATGGCGGGGCCGCCGGAGTACGTGGACGCGTGCGTCCACGGCACGCCGAGCTGAGCAGGCCGCGAGTTCAGAGCTTCACGATTTCGTCTTCGGTCATGACAGACTTTTCCTACGTCGGGCACGAACTCGAGCAAGCGCGGCTCGCCACGAACTGGAAGGCGTATTTCGGGTCGCGCATCGCGAAGTACGTTCGCGGCCGCGTCCTGGAGGTTGGAGCGGGACTTGGCGGCACGACCGTTCCCCTTCGCACCGGCTCGCAAGACGAATGGGTGTGCCTGGAGCCGGACGCGTCTCTTGCACGAGGAACTGGAGTCGACTCTCGCCGCCAATCCGTCGCGCGTCCCGACGCGAGTCATCACGGGTGATCTCAGAGCACTGAGACCCCGGCGAGAGGTTCGACTGCATTCTGTACATCGACGTGCTCGAACACATCGAGGACGATGTCGGGGAGCTGGCACGCGCGGACGAGCGCTCGCGACGGCGGATCGCTGGTCGTGCTGTGCCCGGCGTTCCAGACGTCTGTTCAGCGCGATGGACACGGCTCTGGGACACTACCGCCGATATACCGCGCGAACGCTCTCGGCAGTTTTTCCCGGCCAGTCTGCTCGCGGCGCGAGGTCTTCTATCTCGACTCGCTCGGCATGTTCGCGTCCCTCGCCAACAAGTTCCTCCTTCGGCAACAGGCGCCGAACGAGGGCCAGGTGAAATTCTGGGACGGGTTCATCATTCCGGTTTCGCGCGTGCTTGATCCGTCTCGCTCGCGTATTCGGCCGGTCGATCGGTGATCGCGGTTTATTCCAATACACGGAACGCTTGAGCCCTTGGCGTTGCGCGCGCGTCGCGCTCAGCTCAGGCGCTCTCGCGTTTCGTTGGCGCTTCCGCGAATCCACGCCGGCCACCGCGCGATGCGCCGCTCGATGAACTGTGGAAGCGGGCCGGCGTTGTCGCGCCGCAAGACCATGACCAGCGCGGGCGCGTAGACGCCGAGGAGCACGAGCGAATTCGATTCGAAAGGGGGTTGCCCGCCCGGCCGATTGAGCGCCTGGAGCGCGATCACCCAGGCGGCGACGCTGACGACGCTGAGGACCATCGATTCGCGCCGCGTCTTGGCGACGAGGCACAGCGGAAGCTGATCGGCGAAGTACATGAGCTGTGGCACGCAGGCCATCGCGACCAGGAGTCGCGCCTCGGGTCGGCGCCAGCGCGCGAGGGCGAGGAGGGCGAGGAATCCGCCGGGGAGGAGAATCGGTATCGGGTGGGGCGGCATCGAGCGGAGGTTGCGAAGCCATTCGGCGGGCCAGTTCGGCTGGAACGCCAGCGACGCGAGCAGCAACGCGGCGCCGCCGAGAATGCGGACCCACGAGGGATCGGCGGCGACGGACGCGAGTCCGACGTTCGGTTTCAGGACCGCTAGAAAGCCGAGTGCCGGAAGCAAGAGCGTCGCGGTGACGAGTGGAGTCCACTGGCCCAGGCCGGCCGCGAGGATGAAACCGGCGCTGAAGAACATTGGAAGGCGCGCCGGTGAGGTGATGAGAATTCCCCAGGCGAGAACCGCGGCCGAGGCACCCACAAACAGGGCCGTTGCCTCGCGAAGTGGCACGAGTGCGAACGGCGCCAAGAGAAAGAGGCTGGGAAACGGATAGAAGAACGGCTCCGGGATAACGCGCGTGCGACGCATGACTGGAAACCCGCCGGCGTACGGATCTTTCCCCGCGAGCCAGTTGCGCGCGTGATAGTGAAACTGCGCGAAGTCCGCACCATGCGTGCCCGCAAAGCCAAGCCAGGACGCCGCGGCGACAAGCGCTCCAATGCCAACAGCCGCGGCGATGGCGCGTCCACGCGCGGTCTCGAATCATGCCGGTAGTTTCGACTCTGAGTGAGAAATCGTCGAGGTCAGACATGCAAACGGAATCCGCCCCAATGGACGCGAGCGTCGCCGGGTCGTCACCTGCGTGGTCCGATGGATGGAATGATGCGCTAGGCGCCGGCTGGCGATGGCAGCTGGCGCTTATGGCGTGCCTGCTCTTCGTTGCGGGCTTTTCTATGCCGTTCGCAGATCCTGATTTCTCGATCCACCTTGCCACCGGCCAGTGGATCGCCACGCACCATGCCGTGCCGTTCACTGAGCCCTTTGCGTGGACGCGGGCTGGTGCGCCGTTCCAGGCGTACTCTTGGGCGGTGGAGCTCCTGTACTTCGAGTTGATGGCTCACGTCGGGCCGATCGGTCTGAGCATCCTGCAAGGAATCATCTATGTAGCCCTGGCAGCGGTCATGGTCGTTCTTGGGAAGGCGGCAAGCTGGAACCCATGGGTGACTCTCGTGATGGTTGCCGGCAATCTGATCGTGACCCTCGCTGCAACGCCGTATCTGCGACCGCAAAGCGTTCTGCTCATCGCGACTCCACTGTGCTGGGCACTGGTCTACCGCGCTTCAGAGACTCCTCGTCTGGGGCTCACGCTCGCGGGTCTCGTCGGCGTGAGTGCCGTTGTCGCCAATACACACCTGCTCTTCCCGATCTTGGCGGCGCCTTGCGTGCTGCTCTTGACGCGCCCGCCCGCAGACCGAAAGCGATTGCTGCTGGTTCCTCTGGCCATCGCCGTTGGCTGGTTGCTATCTCCAAACGCACTGCATTGGCGGGAGATATTCGCTCTCAATTTTGCACGGAATGCCATTCTTGGTCCGCCAAGCGGGCTTGGCGAGTATCAGCCCGGTTTCCAGGGTTTCCTCGATGGAATGGACGGGACGACGGTGTTGGCCGTTGCGATGACCTTCGTGCCTTGGATCGTTGCACAACGCCTCGATGCCAGGGCACGAGTCCTCTACGGCGGGCTGTGGCTCGGCGGGCTCCTGTTGTTCGCGCTCGCCGTGCGGTCTATCGTCGTCTGGTGGCTTGTGACGATTCCGGTGTCCGGTCTGGCGTTATCCATGCTGCGGACGCCGAACGTTCCCGCGGTCCGCACGGCGCAGCGAGCGATTGTGCTCCTGGTATTCGCGCTCATTGCGGTCGCCGGCCTTGAATCGTGGGAGGATCCGTCGCTCCGACCGGGCGACATCAGCCGGCGATACTTGCCGTCGGTGATTGCGAAATCAATCGAGCCGCTCGCGAAATGGCTTGACTGCAATACCCACCATGCGGTTGGTGGCCGGCTCGTCACGACCTTCAATTACGGCGGCTACGTTCCGTGGCGCTTGCCGTACTTGTCGGAATCAATCGACGGCCGCGGAATCTTTCCGGATTCCGTTGCGAAGCCGGAGACGTACTTCCTTCCCCACGATCGCCACGTGCCGCTGCCGCCGTGGCGAACGGCGGATTTGGCGATCTTTCCCGTGCGATTTCCGGTGGCCGCGGTTCTCGACACGGCTCGGGGATGGCATCGCGTGGCGATGACGAGTCAGCTCGACGGGCCGGCGCGCATGATCGGGCTTTGGGTCACTGACGACTGGTGGTCGCGCGCGGGTGTTGGCCCGCTCCCGCGTCACGTCCTACCCGTCATGCAATCGTTGGAACCTCGCACCGCGTCGTGTGCCACGCTCGGTGCTCGGATCGCGCTCGGATTGAACGGACTAGCGGCGTCAGCTGCGTCGGCAGTTGGCCATCGCTTTCTACGGGGAGCGCGATGTGCGGGCGATCGTACAAACCGCGCTGGCAGCATTGGCGCGAATCCGCATGACGTCGACCGCCATCCGGATTCCGTCGCGAAGAACGTGGACCTTGGATCCGGGCTGGTGGGTCCAGTTGACCGGAACTTCGCCGATCTTGTAGCCCGCGCGCTGAGCCATCAGCAACACCTCGACGTCGAAGCTGTACCCGTTCATTCGCATTCGCGAGAACAGATCATGAGCGGCCCCGGTGTCGAACAGCTTGAACCCGCACTGGGTGTCGATGAATCCGCGGATGGCGTACAGGCGCACAACGCAAGTGGAAGAGGCGGCCCGCTACTCGTCGATAGAGGCGCGCCTCGACCTTCGTCGACTTGATCGCGAATGCCGCGAGAGCCGATGGCGACGCGGCACCCCAGGCGCGATTTCGCGACTCGAGGCGAGACAACTCGGTAAACGGCGTGGCGCCGTCCGCGTCGGCGAAGAGAACCAGCCGACCCGAGGAGTTGACGATGCCGGTGCGAACGGCAAATCCCTTTCCACGGTTTTGCGGGAACCGGATGAGGCGGAAGCGACTGTCGGTCGCTTCGATGCGGCGCACCACCTTGCTCGTGCCGTCGGTGGAACCGTCGTCGACGACGATGACCTCGGCTCGCCTGCCGTCCTCATCGAGGAAGGCCCGCAGCTCGCGCAGGGTTGCGGGAAGGCGATCCGCCTCGTTGTAAGCCGGAATCACCACCGAGAGAGCGAGGGGCTCACCCATTGGGTTGCCTCGATTGCTGATCCACTTCAGTTAGGTTCGACCGAGGTCGGAATCCGACCCAATCAGACGACAAGAAAACGCATTGGGACGCATGATAGTTGTCAGTTGTTGACGACGTGAGTCAGCGGGTGTTGGGTTTGCGCAACAAGCGGCGCCTAGCTAAGGTCCCGTCAAGAGCTAAATCGTGCCCGGCTGTACGCCGGCCTGCGCCGAACAGCGAGCCACATGCGGAGGCGTATCGGCCCGTCGGCAACTAACCTAAGTGCAGTTTCCTCATAATGTTTCCACGGACCGTTGGATGCCATAAATGGCGGAGTCTGCCACAAAGCGAGGTCGGCAATTTCCGCTTGGCGGACCTGGCGGTCCCAGCGTTGCAGAGGGCAGGCACGTCCTCGATTCTAACGAGACCGTAAGTAAGGCAGGTGGACTTGCGCGGTCGTGAACGCTAGTCCAATGTTCGCCGCGCTCATTTTCACCTCAGATCGTCCTCGGAAAGCGTTGGGAGCCATAGATGTGCGGTTGCGTGCTTGCGAAGAAGGATTCGTCGCGTCGGTGTCACAGATGATGCGTCCGTCCGCGAAGCAATCGCTTTCCCTCACGTTTAGCGCAAGTCGAGACTTGGAATGACGCCAACGGGACGCCGGATGTTCGAGCCGCCTAGACGGCTGTTTCGGAGCGAAGAAGGTGCAGCGTTGATCGAGTACGGGATGCTCGTGATGCTGGTGGCTCTGCTCGCGTCGTCGCCGTCAAGACGGTCGGTAGCAAAGTCAGCAACGTGTTCAATTCAGCCAACACGTTGCTTCCTTAGCGCACGTCGTCGAAGTTGCAGGTCGCGCAGTCGCAGTCGCTCGTCCCCTTTACCCCTCATCTGGAGCTCTCATGAACCGCCTCACCACCATCGCCCGCAACTTCGTCAAGGAAGAAGACGGCGCGGCCCTCCTCGAGTACGGCATGCTCGTGCTGCTCATCGCCGTTCTCTGCATCGTGGCCATCAAGACCGTCGGCAGCAAGATCAGCAACGGCTTCAACTCGGTGAACGCCTCGCTCCCGTAGGCAGCGGGCGGTTCACCGCTGGAAGCTCGCGTGTTCGCGGGTCCCGCGCCGGTCGTCGCCGGGAGTGTCGTGTTGGTGGGCCTCCTGGCAGCTGCTTGCGTGTCGGACCTGCGGACGCGGCTGATCCCGAACCGGATCGTGCTGGCCACCATCGCGGCCGGAGTCGTGTTCGCGATGGTTACAAATCCTGGAATAGACGGTCTCACACACGCGGGCGCGGGGCTCCTGACCGGGTTTGCCGTGTGGTTTCCGTTTTACCTGCTGCGAATGCTCGGTGCCGGCGACGTGAAGCTTTTCGCGGCGTCGGCGACCTTCCTTGGCGCCCGCGGCGCAGTCGAAGGAGCGCTGTACACCGCTCTCTTCGGAGGCGCGCTGGCGCTCGTTTACATGATCCTCAACTCGGGTTGGACATGGACGTTCATTCGCCTCGGACACGGCGTGCAGCATCCCGCGATGCTGCGCAACGCGCCCCCGGCGGCTGGCCGTCGAATGCCGTACGCGCTGGCCATCTCGGCCGGCGTCCTCCTGGCGTTCTGGTGGCCCGGGCACTTGATCGGCTGAGGTGCGAGATGGACAGGCGACGGCGGACGTTCTTTCAGAAGCAGGACGGCAGCGTGATCCTCGAGACGGCGCTGATGATCACGGTGCTGCTCGATGCTGACGTTCGGCATGGTGGACTTCGGCCGCGTCATGTACACGTCGAACAGCCTCGATCTCGGCCGCTCGAGAGGGGGCGCGGTGCGGCGCCGTTCTGCCGACGTCCCGTGGACGACCGCGTACGCGTCAAGGCTATCGTCGAGGCGCGATTCAACTCGTACACCTTCGGCGGCGATACTCTGACGAATGCGAACATCACGGTCACCGATTCCGTCCGGATCGTCGCCTCCCGTCCGTGCGGGTCTCGATCACCTACACCGTTCAAGTGGATCACGCCAGTTGCCGCAATCGCCAGCATAATCGCCGACGAGCACCGTGACCTACGCCTCGACGCTCCACGCACAGCGCTGAGTACCGGTGGGAATCGCCGTAGCGCTGGGCTCGCTGACCCAGCGCGGTTCGAGGCCAAGATCGCAGCGCCGCAATCCTCTTCTCGGACGCCTCCTATGGCAGAGCGACGTTACACGACAATTTTCGGGGCCGCGCTCGTGACGGCCGCCTTGGCGACGTTCGGCATCTATCGGGTGCTGCAGGCGTCCAAGGCCCAAAACCGCGTCATCACGCGGCCCGTCGTCATCGCCTTCAAGGACGTCGCCGAGGGCAAGGCGATCGACCGCGCGAGCGTGACGGTGGCCGAGTGGCCCATCAACACGATCCCCGCCGGCGCCTACGCGTCGGTCGACTCCGTCGTCAGTCGCGTGACGCGTGTCGACGTGTTC
Organism: uncultured Gemmatimonadaceae bacterium; assembly: GCA_963789315.1. Classification (GTDB taxonomy): domain Bacteria; phylum Gemmatimonadota; class Gemmatimonadetes; order Gemmatimonadales; family Gemmatimonadaceae; genus JAQBQB01. The sequence goes on from CAWBKI010000025.1 coordinate 20,903, forward strand.
CGCGGTGAAGTCCTCGTTCCCGGCCGGCTGGCGCCGGACGGGACCGGCCCAGGGCTTCAGGTCAAGATCAACCCCGGCAAGCGCGCCGTGTCGCTGCGCATCGACGACGTCTCGGGCCTGAACGGAATGGTCCAGCCGAACAGCCGCGTGGACGTGCTCGTCGTCACCCGCGAATCGAAGACGCAGAAGGACGTGGCGAAGACGTTCATGTCGAACATGCGCGTGCTTGCGGTCGGTACGATCAACCAGACGACCTCGGACAACCGCCCGATTGCCGCGACCACCGTCAGCCTCGAGGTGACGCCGGCCGAGGCCGAGCGGCTCTTCATCGCGCAGGCACCAGGGACGCATTCAGCTCTCGCTGCGCGGCTACGGCGACCCGGATTCGATCCGCACGACCGGCGCCAACTCGGAGGACGTCCTCGCGCAGCTCCGTGCGGCTCCTGTGGCGAACGTGGACCCGGCGCCAGCTCATCGGACCTCGTCCGGTTCCGGTCGCCGCCCGGCCCCGGTCCAGCAAGCGCCGGCGCCGCCGCAGGTGGTCGCGCCGCAACCGTCTACCGGCGAAGTCGCTCCCAAGCCGAGAGCGGCCGACACGAACGTCGTCACGATCTTACAAAGGCAGTGCCCAGGATACGCGGAAGTTCGTCAGCAAGGATTCCGCGAAAGCCGATTCAGCAAAGCGGAACAAACCGCCGCTTTGATCCGAACCTCGTCCCAGCGTCTCGTGAAACCTTTCCGTCAGAGCCACACTCCTCGTTTCCTCGCTCTTGCCGCCGCCCTCAGCGCACTCGTATCGCTAGCGCCCACCGCGGGCGCGCAGGCAATCGACGACGCGATCACACGCATCGAGCTCCCCGCGGGGCGATCGCTACCGATCACCACGCAGGACCCGATCACGCGCGTCTCCGTGGCGACGCCGGAAATCGCCGACGCTGTCGTCGTTGACGAGCGCAACATCGTCATCAACGCCAAGGCGATGGGCGAGACCGACATCATCCTCTGGATCACGAACGAGCCGCGGCGGCACTATCGCGTCTCCGTTCGGTCGCCGGCGGACCGCAAGGCGGTGATGCTCTCGGTCCGCGTGGCCGAGGTTCGGAGGAACGATCTCGAGCAGCTCGGCGTGAACCTCCTCTATCGCGATCCCGGCGGCCACGCTCGCGTCGGGACCGGCATCTTCAACACCGACAACTCGATCGACAAGGTCACGGGCAACGTCATCCTGGATCCGGCGAGCACCAAGTTCGCCACGCTCCTCACCGACTTCGGCACCAAGAGCCTCCTGTCGTTCATCGACGCCGAGGCCACGCTCGGGCACGCCAAGATCCTCGCCGAGCCCAACCTGTTGGCGGGGAACCACGACACCGCGAGCTTCCTGGCGGGCGGCGAGATTCCGATTCCGATCGCCCAGCCGAGCACCAACGGCGCGCCCACGGTTACGATCCAGTACCGGGAGTTCGGCATTCGCCTCGACGTTCATTCCCGAGATCGTGAGCGACAGCTTGATCAAGCTGAACGTGCACCCCGAGGTGTCGAGCCTCGACTTCGCGAACGCGGTGGTCATCTCGGGCTTCCGGATTCCCGCGCTGCGGACGCGCCGCATCGCCACCACGGTGGACGTACGCCGCGACCAGTCGCTGATTCTGTCCGGCCTTTTGGACGACGAGCGTTCGCGCACGCGGACGGGCGTTCCCCTTCTGTCTTCGATTCCAATTCTCGGCGCGCTGTTCGGCAGCTCGTCCTGGGAGACGGATCAGACTGAGCTCCTCATCGTCGTGACGCCGGTGATCGTGAATCCGATGAATCCGCCGGCGAGCTCGGTGCTGCGCATTCTCCCGGATACCAGCGGTACCGGCTCGAGAAGCGATCGAGAAGCGGCTTCCGCCGCCCCCGATCAAGCCGTAGGCGGAGCGAGACTCGACGTGGCGACGCAGCGCAAGGTCCTCATCATCGGCGAGGCGGCCGGGCCGGCGAAGAGCGCCGCCGACGTGCTGCATCGGTTCGGGTTCGCCCGGATCGACGACTCGCCCACGCTCAACGAAGCAACGCCGAAGCTGCGCGCCGAGCACTACGATCTCGTAATAGCGCCGATCGACAAGCTGTCGAACGTCGAGATGACGCTGCTCGAGCGCGAGATCCGGCGCGAGAGCTCGCTGTTGATCGGCACGGCCCCCAAGGCCGACGCCGATCTGATTCTGACCGGGATGCGCGCCGGCGTGCAGGAGTTCCTCGTCTCGCCGCCGGACCCGACCGAGTTCGCCGCGGCGCTCGACCGGCTCGTGCGGCGCTCCGGCACCGAGGCGCAGCGCGGTCTGGTGATGGCTGTGTTCAGCGGGAAGGGTGGACTTGGCACGACGAGCGTCGCGGTGAATCTCGCTTACGGGCTCGCCGTCAATCATCCGACGAAGCGCGTCGCGCTGGCCGACTTCGTTGTCGGCGGCGGCGACGTGCGCGTGTTCCTGAATCTCAAGCCGGCGTACGACCTGGGCGACCTGGTCTCGAAGATGGATCGCATCGACCAGGACCTGTTGATGTCGGTGCTCTCGGCGACCGAAGGCGGCGTGTGGGTGCTGCCGGCGTCGGAGCGCGCCGAGGTGTCCGAGATGCTCGACGCCGCTTCCTCGTCGGCGATCATCAACCACCTGCGCGCGCACTTCAACGTGGTGATCGACTGCGAGCACCACATGAGCGAGCGGACGCTGTCGGCTTTCGACGCGGCAGACCGTATCGTTCTTGTGACGCAGTTGACGATCCCGGCGCTCGGCAGCACGAAGCGCACGCTGGAACTGTGCGAGCGGCTGGGGTACCCGGAATCGAAGATTTTTGTCGTCGTGAACAGGCACCACTCGGGCGACATCGTCGCCGTGGGTGACGCCAAGGAAGTGCTCAAGCGAGAGGTCTTCTGGCGGATCCCGAACGACTATCGTGCTTTCACCGACGCCCTCACGCGCGGCAAGCCGATCATCGACAAGGACGCCTCGACGCCGCTCGCGAAATCGTTCGTCCAACTGGCGGCGAAGTTGGGTGGTTCGTCGCAAGCACCTGACGCGGAAAGCAACGGGGCCGACGCGAGCGGATCGCGCTTCGGCCGTCTCTTGCGCATGGGGAGAAAGAGCTAAATGGCAAGCCTTCGTGAGCGACTCATGGGTCGCGATAAGCCTCAGCCCCCGAAGCCGGGCGCGGGCGGCAAGCCCGGCGAGGCTCCCGCGGGCACGCCGTCGGGTGGTACGCCAGCGGCCCCGGGCGGACCGCAGGGTCCAGCCGCGGCGCCGACCGGTCCAATCCGGACCGGCCCGATCACGGGCGTGATCACCGGCGCCCTCACGGCCTCGACCACGCGTCCAACCTCGCGCACGACGCAGCAGACCTCGCGCACCGCGCCGACGACCGGCCGCACGACAGCGGGCCGCACGTTCGGCTCGCGCAGCGAGACGCCGGTCTTGAGCCCTGTCGACCAGCTCAAGGTCGACCTGCACCGCCGCCTCATCGAGCGGCTCGACCTCGAGGCGCTGGAAAAGATTTCCGACGAAGGCGTGCTCGTTCAGCAGATTCGAAACGCCGTCGTCGAGTTCCTCCGCAACGAAAAGGCGCCGCTCAGCCAGGCCGAGCGCGAAGAGGTCGTCGAGCAGATCGTCTACGAGGTCACGGGACTCGGACCGATCGAGCCGCTGTTCCGCGATCCGTCGATCACCGACATCCTGGTCAACGGCCCCAAGGACATCTACGTCGAGCGCAAGGGCAAGCTGTCCCGCGTGCCGACGAACTTCCGCAACGACGCGCACCTGCTCGCGATCATCGACCGCATCGTGAGCCGCGTCGGCCGCCGCGTGGACGAGTCGTCGCCGATGGTGGACGCGCGCCTGCCCGACGGCTCGCGCGTCAACGCGATCATTCCGCCGCTGGCGCTCGACGGCCCGGTGCTGTCGATCCGCCGCTTCGGCGCGCAGATCACGATCGACCAGCTCCTCGAGCACGGCGCGCTGACGAGCGAAATGGTCTATCTGCTCGCCGGCTGCGTGCAGGCCCGTCTGAACATTCTCATCTCGGGCGGTACGGGCTCGGGCAAGACGACGCTTCTTGAACGCGCTCAGCTCGTTCATCCCGGCCAACGAGCGCGTCGTGACGATCGAAGACGCGGCCGAACTGCGGCTGCAGCAGGAGCACGTCGTCCGGCTGGAGACGCGCCCGCCCAACGCCGAAGGACGAGGCGAGGTGGTGGCGCGCGACCTGGTGAAGAACGCGCTGCGTATGCGCCCCGACCGCATCATCGTCGGCGAGGTGCGCGGCACCGAAGCGCTCGACATGCTCCAGGCCATGAACACGGGTCACGAAGGCTCGCTGACGACGATCCACGCCAACTCGCCGCGCGACGCGTTGGCGCGTATCGAGACGATGATCCAGTTCGCCGACACGTCCCTGCCGAGCAAGGCGATGCGCGAGCAGATCTCGTCGGCGCTGGATCTCATCGTCCAGGTGTCGCGTCTCTCCGACGGCACGCGCCGCGTGACGAGCGTGACCGAGGTGACGAGCATGGAAGGCGACGTCATCTCGACCCAGGAGATCTTCCGGTTCCGCCGCCAGGGTGTCTCCAACGACGGCGCCGTTGTCGGCCGCTTCGAAGCGACCGGCGTTCGCCCCGGGTTCACCGACCGGCTCCGCGTGGCGGGCGTCGATCTGCCGTCCAACCTGTTCGCCGCCGGGTGAGCTGAACGATGCAGGGTCTGGTTCTCCTCCTCGTCTTCTTCGGCACGGCGATGCTCGTGCTGGGGACGTACGCGCTCATCAACCGGCGCCGGCTCAACGCGTCGGCCATGTTGCGCCAGCGCATGGGCGAGGACGCGCCGACGGCGACGCCGACGGCGAACATCCTGCGCGACCTGCGGCGGAGCAGCCTGCCGGCGCTCGACCGGCTGCTCGATTCGATGGCCGTTTCCGAGGCGCTCGACTACGAGCTGCGGCGCGCCGGCGCGAGCTGGTCGGTGGGCGAGTTCGTCCTCGGGAGCGCGATTGCCGCGTCGTTCCTTCTCCTCATCGGCGAGCAGTGGGGACTTGCTCACCGCTTGGCTCGGCGCGCTGCTGGGCGCCGTGGCCCCGTTCATCGTCGTGCGGCACATGCAGAAGCGCCGCGCGAAGAAGTTCGAAGATCAGCTTCCCGACGCGATCGACATGATCGTGAACGCGATGCGCGCCGGGTTCTCGTTCCAGGCGGCGCTCAAGTTCTGCGGCGACGAGATCGCAGCTCCGCTCGGCGACGAGTTCACGCGGATCTACGACGAACAGCGGCTCGGTTCCGACATGCGGCAGGCGCTGCTCGGCATGCAGGAGCGGGTGGGAACGCTCGACGCCAAGATGCTCGTGACGTCGCTGCTCATCCAGCGCGAGACGGGCGGCAACCTGAGCGAGGTCCTCGGCGGCCTGGCGACGCTGATCCGCGACCGCGGCGCCTTGCGCGGACAGATCGACACGCTGACCGCCGAGCCCAAGTTCACCGGACGCGTGCTGGCCATGCTGCCGGTAATCGCTTTCTTTGCACTGAGTTACCTGAACCGCTCGATGATGGTGCCGATGATGACCACGTCGACGGGGCGGTTGGTTCTGGTCTACGCGGCGGGGTCGATCGCGGTGGGATATTTCGTTCTAATGAAGATCGCGGACATCGACATATAATGGGTGAACCGTGAATCTCTCAACGCTGCTGTTGCTCGTTCTCGTGATGCTGCTGGTGGGCGCCGTCGTTGTCGCGGTCGGCGCCTATCAGGCGAACGCGCGCCGGGCGATCGCCCTGGCGCGCGCCGGCGGCGTCGCGCGCGACTTCCGCGGACGCGATCCCGCTCATCACGCTCCCCGACGACACCAAGCAGCGTCGCGATGCGGATGGGGAAGGTCGCCGAGCGCTGGCTCCCGGAAGGGGCCGTGTCGCTCGACGCGTCGTCGCAATTGATCCAGGCAGGGTTCGAGTCGCCGGCGGCGCCGGTGCTGTACACGATGACGCGACTGTTGTCGGCGCTGATCATTCCGGGCGCCCTCTTCGCGTGGGGACCGCACGACTCGAGCTTCATGGTGCTGTTGAGCGGCGCGATCGGCATCGCGCTCGGCCTCGTCGCTCCGCCGGCGTTGCTCGAACGGATGCGCCGGTTGCGCCAGGAGCGGATCATCCGCTCGATTCCGGATACGCTGGACCTGCTGCTGGTCTGCGTCGAGGCCGGCGTCAGTCTCGACTCGGCGCTGTTGCGCGTCGGCCGAGAGATGGTGCTGCTCCACCCGGAGCTGGCGAACGAGCTGCTGACGATGAACCGGCGGATGAACGCCGGCATGCGGCGCGAAGAGGCGCTGCACGGTCTGTTCGAGCGGACCGGTGTCGACGAGCTGCGGTCGCTCGGCTCGAACATGATTCAGAGCGAGCGTTGGGGAACGTCGATCGCGAAGGTGCTGCGCGTCTACTCGGAGTCGCTGCGGCGCAAGCGCCGTCAGGCGGCGGAGAAGAAGGCGGCGGTGGCGGCGACCAAGATGGTGTTCCCGTTGGCGTTGTTCATTCTTCCCGCGTTGTTCGCGGTCATTGGAGGCCCGGCGGTCATCGCGATCGGCCCGGTCTTCGCGTCGATGGGCCAGTAAGATCGGGGGCGATCATGCAAAGGCTCGAAATCAAGTTGTCGAATCGGAAGGGCTTCACGCTCATTCTGTCGGTCGCTGCTGATCTTCGTGTTCCTCGGGGCGGCCGTGATGGCTGTCGACGTCGGCCACAGCGGTGCGCCGCGCGGACGTCCACGCGGCGTCCGACGCGGCCGCGCTCGCCGGAATCGAGAAGTACGTCGCGACCGGCCGTGCCGACAGCGCCCTCGCTGAGGCGAAGACTTCGCCGGCGGTTCAAGGCCGACACAGTACTAACCCTGGCCGACGCGGACTTTAAGATTGGGCAGTGCGCCTGCACGGAAGATGCAACTCCGCGTCGTTCGTTACAGCGGGTCGGACGCCGGGAGACACGACCGCCGCCGAAGCGACGTTCGCTACAACGGCAGCTACACGTTCGCGAAGGCGCTGTACGGCCACATTACCTCGCACATCTCGTCGGCCACGTCGTCGCCGCGGTGGCTCGGCTCCAAGTCCGTGACGAAGTCGAGCTGCGTGGCACCCGTCGTGATGTCGATGTCGGCAGCTGCTCGACCAGATAGGCCCGGCAAGGGCAACGGTGACTCGCTCACCGCAGGCCGACATCGATTCACTGACCAAGGCCACGCCGCCGGAAAGGCGGTCACTTTCGACAGTTCCGAACGGCACGAACGTGATTCGCTGGACGACGACCAGTTCTACCAGATCAACGTTCCCGCCCATAGGAGACGCCGACGGCAGCACGCCGGACGGGCAGTCGAGCATCGCAGCGGGTTCAGAAGCGCGTTCACGTTGCAAGGACACAACACTCCAGAATATCGGCGTCGGAGATTGGCTGGGCCGGTGAACGGGGTCAAGGCGAACAAGACGTCAGACGGCGTCACCAGCGCGGCGGGCGGTGCGGCAACTCCCCCCGCGGTCACGATACGAGGTCGCTCTTCCGGACAGCGTCGGAATTCGCCGACGAGCGGCAGCCCGGACGGTTTCAGGGTGCCCATGCCTGCACGTCGGCTATGTCGGAGCGTTTACGTTCACAGACGTTTCCGATAACAAATCGGTAGCAGGGTACTTCACCGCGCTCCGCGTGGCGGGATGTGACGTCAGGAACCTCGAGTGGATCCGCTCGAGAAGATCAAAGACGCGCTCTAGTTATTTCACCGCTGCGGCTGGTTCACTGAGTCGTCGATCGCTCGGTTGCTCTACGCCTGCTCTCGCTAGCAGACGCGTGCGGTCGGAAGCAGAGCCGTGACCGAACTCGGAATCGCAGGACCAAATCGTTTGTCCGTCGTGTGAGAGCCCCGCCGACCCGCGCGCCGTCGTGTGCGGGGTCTGCGGAGCCGTGCTCGCGAGCGGCATCGAGAGCGACCAGGCCACCGAGCTACTTCGCAAGCTCCGCGACGCGCTCCAGGGTCGTTACGTCCTCGGCACGGCCATCGGTCTGGGTCGTGCCGGCATCACCGTTCGGGGCCGCCGCCAGAGCGGTTCCAACCGCGACGTAGCCATCAAGGTCGCGTGGGACGATCCAACCGCGCGCCGCGACCTCGTGCGCGAGGCCGACCTCTCCGCGCAGGTCGTGCATCCGAACGTGCTCCCGATGACCCGTCTCGACGTCGCGCCGCCGCTCGTCGCGGTGGAGATGCCGCTCATCGAGGGTGGCACGCTCGGCGACTTGATCGACAGCGGCACGCCCGTGCCGTACCAGCGCGTCGTCGAGATCGTGCGCGGCATCGGCAAGGCGCTGGACGAAGCGCACGATCATGGCATCGTCCACGGCGCGCTGCGCCCGGAAAAGATCCACCTCGACCGCGACGGCAACGCGATCATCTCCGGCTTCATGCTCGGACAGTTCCCGAGCGGAGACCGGGACGCGCCGCTCCCCAACTCGATCGGATCGCCGGCGTACACGGCGTTCGAGCAGCGGCACAACCTGCAGACGATCGACGGGCGCGCCGACCAGTTCTCGCTCGCTGTCGTCGTCTACGAGCTGCTCTGCGGGCGCCGCACCTGGCGGCTCCCCGCCGACGGCGTCCTCGAGATCGACGCGATCGAGATCGTGCCGCACCGCGCCATCGCCCCGGCCGTTCCGCTCAGCGCCGGCGCGGCGATCAAGCGCGCGACGTGGAAGGACCCGAGCTACCGCTACGACAACATCAACGATTTCATCGCCGGGCTGACCGGCACCGCGCTCGAGGGCACTCCGTCGGAGCAGCTCGCGCGCGTGGACCATAGCGACGTCAAGCGACGCTCGCCGGTGTGGATTCTCGCGCCGCTGGCCGCGCTCATAATGCTCGCCGCGGGCATTCGCCCCGACGTGCAGAAGACGGCGGTCCACTGGTGGCACGTCGCCTTCACGGACAACACCATGTTCGTGCCGGGCGGCGGCTTCACCGGGCCGAGCGTGGATCCGAGCTCGCCGCCGACGATGCCGAGTCCGGATTCGAAGCAATCGAAGCGCGGGGACGGCAGCGAGGCCGCGCCGGGAAACACGCGCGTCGGGGTGGAAACGCAGCGTCAGGGTCCCGCCGCTGGACCGGATCGTACGTTCGATCCTTACCCGAAGGGTCCTCTTCCCAACGGTCAGGGCGCGCCAGACTCGAAGCGAGTCGACGATCCAAAGTCGAGGGGAAGTTCGCGCGTTCAGGAGGGACCGACCAAGCCGGGCGCCGCGCGCAGTGACGGCTCCTCGCGTGTCTCCATCGACGCCGGCGCGATCGGATCGCCGTCGCGCGACAAGGGCGCCACGCTCGCGGGAGACGCCGTCGGATCGAGCCTGCCGGGCTCGGGATTCGTGGCCGTCTCGGCCAACGGCGGCGAGAACGTGTCCGTGTTCGTCGATGGAATTCTCCGCGGCAAGGCGCCGGTCGTCTTGAGAGCCGCGCCCGGCAAGCACGTCGTGTCGGTGCGCGGAACCGGGAATCTCGCGTTCGGGTCGATGTCCGTGACGATCACCGCACGCGACACGGCGCGCGCCGTCTTCGCACCGAGCGCGCGCGCGCCCCAAGAGTGATGCGGTCCCGGGCGCTGGCCGGCGTGACACTCGCCGCGGCGCTCGTCGCCGGCGCGCTCGTTCCCGGCGCAGCCGAGGCGCAGCGGATCGCGCCGCTCCCCAAGCCGTGCCACGTCGAAGGGACCGAGCTCCTGCACCTTCCGCAGCGGATCCCTGGTTCGCTCGCCGTCTCGATCTTCGCGTCCGATTCGACCGACGCCGACGGCGAATTGGCCGGCGGAATCGCCGACGCGATAGCGACCCGCATCGGAGGCGCGATCCCGCGCATCCTTGTGATCGGCCGCCGCGCCCAGCGACGCCTCGTCGTCGTCGACTCGCTCACCGCCCGCGCGATGGCGGACAGCCTCGGCGCCACCTACGTGCTCGCCGGTCGCGTGAGCGAGGGCATCCGGGGCCGCACCGTAGGGTTCACGCTGTACAACGGCGTGACGGGCCGCGCGCTGATGTATCGCACGCTGCCCCACGACTCCGCGCACGTGATGCTCGTCGAGCAGAACGTGGCGACGCAGGTCGCGTCGCAGATTCTCGGCAAGCTGAAACCGGCGGAACAGCGCGCGCTCGACCGCGTGCCCGACGTCAACGCGAAGGCGTACGACTTGTTCGTACGCGGCCAGGGCGCGCGCGACATATGGAATTTCGGCCGAGCCGCCGACTACTTCCGCCAAGCGACGCGCCTCGCACGGTCGTACTCGCCGGCGTACGCGGAGCTCGCGCTCGCCGACGCCGAAGTCCTGCACCGCGGCGTCAACTCGACGCTCGCCGCCGACGTCCTCTTCGAGCTGCGCAGCGCGGCGAGCCATGCGATCGCGCTCGACTCGACGTCGAGCGTGGCGTGGCGCGCCGAAGCGCAGTCTCGGCTCGTCGCAGGGGCGTCAGGCCGCCTTGTGGCGGCGGGCGTACGAGCGCTCGATAGCGGCCGATCCGCGCGACCCGGCGGCGTTCGAGGACTACGGGATCGCGCTCATTCGCACCGGCGACGCTGAGGCCGGACGCTCGATGCTCGCGCGCGCGCTCGCGCTCGAGCCGGGACGCGCTCAACCAATCGCCGCGCTGGCGAGCCTCGCCGTCGCCGACCACCGCGACGCCAGCGCCTGCACGTTGCTCAACGCGGCGATCGTCGGCGACGTGCTGTTCGCCCCGGCGTGGGCACAGCGCGCCGTCGTGCGCGCGCGCCACGGGGACCTCCGCTTCGCCTGGGCCGACGCCGAGACCGCGACGCAGCTCGGCGCGAGTCATCTTGGCGAGAGCGCGGGCGCGATCGTGGACCTGATCGCCCGCGACACGTCGCGCGCCCGCGACCGGCTGAACGTCGAGTGGACGCAGGTAAAGGCGGCGGGGGCGGTGGGCGTATTGGACGGAACGTCGATCGCCCGCGCACTCCTGGCGGCGGGTGAGTCGAACCGCGCACTGGACATCCTCGAGCTCTCGATGCCGCGCGGACCGTGGCTGCTCGCCACGCTTCGCGACCCCGCGTTCGACAGCATCCGCAACGACAAGCGTTTCCGGGCGATTACCTCCGGGCAATGACCGATCTGCGGATCGGGAGAGACCGAGTCCGCCTGTACGGAATCGGACTCGCCCTGATCGGCCTGTCGCAACTGCGGTTCGTCTCCAGCGTCGGCCACTACTGGGATTGGGTCGACTTCTACGTCGCCGGCGCGATGGCGGGGACGCGCGCTCTTGTCGATCCAGCCGCGCACGCGGCGTGGGGAGCGGCGCACAAGATCCCTGTCACGGCGTTCGCGTACATGCCGGGGTTTGCGTGGCTGCTGGCGCCGGCGGCGCAGCTGTCGATCCCGTGGGGGTTTGCGCTCAACGCGGTGGTGATGTCTCTGCGTTGGCCATCGTCGCGGCGGGGCTTGCGGCTCGGATCTATTCGCTCGAAAGAGCGCAGGCGATTTACATGACGATCGGGTGGGCGCCGGTGACGGCGGCGGTCGTTACAGGGCAGAACAGCCCGTTGGCGCTCGTGTTGTCGCTCGTCGCGATCGACGGACTGGCGCGCGACGACGCACTGCGCGCGGGACTCGCCGTGGGGGCGCTCGCTTACAAGCCTACGTACGCGCTGGCGTTCGGGTTGCTGCTTCTTGCATATAGAAAGTGGAAAGCGGTTGGGGTGGTCGCCGCCGTGCGGCGTGGTTTGGTACGTGGCGAGTGCGTACGCGGCTGGGGGAGACTGGATGTGGCCTCGGCCCTACCTGCAAGCGCTCGGCGAGTACGTGGGGCCGGATTTCGCGTACAATCGGTACAAGGCGGTGAGTGTGCCGGGGGTGCTGATGCTTGCGGGCGTGTCGTCGAGCGTGGCGTTTGGGATCGGGATGGTTTTGCTCGTCGGCGCGCTTGGGTGGCTGCGAGTTCGCGGAGTCGGGGTCAGCGCAGGCGGCGAGTCTCACCGGAGCTATCGCGGTGGCGACTAGTCCGCACGCGTGGCCGTACGATGCTGTCATCGCGTTGCCGGCTTTGTTTTGGCTGGCGGCGAATGGGGAGGAGCCGGGTCGGACTCGGGGAATTGTGATTGCGTATGCTGTGGCGCCGTTGTGGTTGGCTTCGCATGCGTTGCGCGTTGATCCGTTTGCGGCTGTGGTGATTGGTGGTACGGCATGGCTTGTTGTGGCTGGTCTGAACGGCAAGGGCGAAGAGGCCTAGAGCCGAAACGGCCAAAAGCCGAGACGACCGAAAGCCGAAACGGCCAAGAGCCGAAGAGGCCTAACGCCGAAAAGGGCAGAGCGCGAAAAGCGGCGGTTTGCTAGTAGCGCAGGCCTCGGATCATCCAGATGATCGCGACGCCGCGGTTTGTGAGGCGATGGAAGTCGTGCGACGCGAGTTGGTCGATGCGATACGAGAGACGGATCCAACCGAGCGCCTCCTCACACTCGGAGCGAGCGGTTCGATAGACCCGCATCCGGTCCGCCCCCGGACCCCGGCCGAAACCTTCGACAAGGTTCGAGTACACGGAAGCGGCCGCGCGGCGTGCTTGGTCGGCGAAGAACTTCGATCGACCGGGCCCACTGAAGCAACGGTGAACGTCGACCGCGAAATCCTCGGCGGCATCGATTACGCGCAGCGTTCGTCGTGGCGGCATGAGCCACGATGCACGCGGCGAACGCGTCGTATGCCACCGCCGCATTGCGGACCCACCATTCCCCACGCACCGAGTGCAGTTTCGGAGTTTGGCCGTGTCGGAGCCAGGCCGTTTCGGAATTCGGTCGTTTCGGAGTTAGGCCGTCTCGGAGTCAGGCCGTTTCGGGGCCGCTGTTTCGGCGTTCGGCCGTTTCGGAGTCAGGCAGTTTCGGCCCATGGCAGTCTCGCAGTTCCGACTTTTCCCCCCATGTTTAAGGATGCCCAAACCGATCATCCTCGCCGTCGACGACGACCCCGAGGTTCTCAACGCCGTCGACCGCGACCTGAGGGCGCATTTTCGCGCCGACTACCGGGTGATCAAGGTCGGGTCCGGCCGCCAGGCGGTCGACACGACGCTCCAGCTCAAGCAGCGCGGATCTCCGATCGCGCTCTTCCTCGTCGACGAGCGGATGCCGGAGATGTCGGGGACGCAGTTCCTGGCCGAGGCGAAGAAGCTGTATCCCGACGCGCGGAAGGTCTTGCTCACGGCGTACGCCGACACCGAGACGGCGATCCTCGCCATCAACAGGATTGGGCTCGATCATTATTTGCTAAAGCCGTGGGAGCCGCCGACGGAGCGGCTGTATCCGGTGCTCGACGATTTGCTGGCGGATTGGCGCGCGAAGGTGCGGCCGCCGCAGGACGGGCTGCGGGTGGCGGGGACGGCGCTGTCGCCGTCGAGCTACGCGCTCAAGGATTTTCTGTCGGGGAACGGTGTGCCGTATCAGTGGGTCGATCTGGACGCCGATCCCACGGCGCGCGCGATGGTCGAGGCGATGCCGGACGGGCTCCGGAAACTTCCCGTCGTGCTATTTCCCGACGGGAACGCGATGGTGCAGCCCACGACGCTCGAGGTGGCCGAGCGACTCGGCATGCAGACGCACGCCAAGTCGGAACAGTATGACTTCATCGTGATCGGCGGGGGACCGGCGGGGCTGGCCGCGGCCGTTTACTCGGCGTCCGAGGGACTGCGCACGATTCTCATCGAGCGCTACGCGACCGGGGGGCAGGCGGGCACCAGCTCGCAGATCGAGAACTATCTCGGGTTTCCGAGCGGCGTGAGCGGGGCCGATCTCGCGCGGCGCGCCACGACGCAGGCGAAGCGCTTCGGGGCCGAGGTGGTGACGGCGCAGGACGTCGCGTCGATCGAGCGCCGAGATCCGTATCGCGTCGTGAAGTTGTCGGACGGCTCCGAGATGCAAGCCAAGGCCGTGCTTATCGCGTCGGGGATGGAGGTTCGGCGGCTCGACGTGCCCGGCATCGAAGGACTCGTCGGCACCGGCGTGTTCTACGGCGCCGCGCTGACCGAGGCGGCGACGTATCGCGACCGCGACGTTTTTGTCGTGGGCGGCGCGAACTCGGCGGGGCAGGGCGCGATGTTCTTTTCGCGCTACGCGCGCCAGGTCACGATGCTCGTGCGCGGCGAGTCGCTCGCGGCGAGCATGTCGCAGTACTTGATCGATCGCATCGCCGACACGAAGAACGTCGAGGTTCTCACGCGATCGGTCATCACCAGCGTGCGCGGCACGGGCAAGCTCGAGGCGATCACCATCTCCGATCTCGCCGCGGGCACGTCGCGTGAGGTCACGGCCGACGCGCTCTTCATCTTCATCGGCACGTCGCCGCGCACGGAGATGGTGGCGGGCTTGTCGAGCGCGACGCGCAGGGGTTCATCCACACCGGGCGCGATTTGATGGTCGACGGACGTCCGCCGGCGGGTTGGCCGCTCGCCCGCGACCCGTTCCTGTTCGAGACGAGCGTGCCCGGCGTTTTCGCCGCCGGCGACGCGCGCCGCGGGTCGGGCAAGCGCGTCGCGGCGGCGGTGGGTGAAGGCTCGGCGACGGTGAGCATGGTCCACGAATATCTGGAGACGGTGTGATGCCGAAAACCGCATCCGGCCACCCGAGACGAGATCATCGAGCTGCTGACGGCGCATCGCACACTTGGCGGGGCGCCGCGCACGGAGCTCGAGTGGCTCGCCGACCACGGCGTGCTTCGGGACTACGACGTCGGCGACGTGTTCGTCGAGCCCACAATTGTGCCGACGGAGATGATCATCATCTTCGAGGGCGATGGCGCGGTCTTCGTCGAGCGGGCAGGAGAGAAGAAGAAGTTCATGGAGTGGCACGCGGGCGACGTCACCGGGATGCTCCCGTACTCGAGGATGAAGCGCGCTCCGGGCGTCTCGAAGACGGAACATGCGCTCCTCGGCCTCGTGCTTCACCGCGACTGTTTCCGCGAGCTGGAACGCGAGTGTCCTGTCGTGACGGAGATTCTCGTGCACATCATGCTGGACCGTGCACGACAGTTCTCGGCCACCGACTGGCAGATCGACAAGCTGGCGGCGCTCGGGCGCTTGTCGGCGGGACTCGCGCACGAGCTCAACAACCCGGCGTCGGCCATCGCGCGAGCGGCGCGCACGCTCGTCGGGACGCTCGGGCAGGCGGAGGCCGCCGCGCGCGAGCTGGGCGCGGCGAATTTGGGCGAGCGCGAGATCGCGCTGATCGACACAATGCGGACCGGCGGCGCGTTCCCACGCGCGACGGGAATCTTTTCGGCGATCGAGCGGGCCGATCGCGAAGAAGAGGTGGTCGAATGGCTCGAGGCCCACGGCGCCGATCCGGCCACGGCCCAGAGCCTCAGCGAGAACGGCGTTCCCGTCTTCGCCCTCGACGACCTCGCCAACGCTGTATCGGACGAGGCGCTCGACGCGGCGCTCCGCTCGGTGGCCGCCGGTGTCACGACTCGACTGCTGGCCGAGGACATCGAGCGCGCGGCCACACGAATTCACGATCTCGTCGGGGCGATCAAGCGCTTCACCTACATGGACAAGGCGACGGTGCGCGAGCCGGCCAACATCGCGCAGGGAATCTCCGACACGATCGCCGTGCTCGCGTCCAAGGCCAAGGCGAAGTCCGCGTCGGTTCGCATCGACATTCCGAGCGACCTCCCGACTGTCGGCGCGTACGGCGGCGAGTTGAACCAGGTGTGGTCGAACCTGATCGAGAACGCGCTTGACGCGCTCCCCGATCAGGGAGGAGAAATAGCCGTCAGCGCGCGTCCGGAAGATTCGCGCGTCGTTGTACGCATCGCCGACAACGGTTCGGGAATTCCCCCCGATGTCCTGCCGAGCATCTTCGATCCGTTCTTTACGACGAAGCCGATGGGGCAGGGGACAGGACTCGGGCTCGACATAAGCCGCCGGATCGTGACGTCGCACGAAGGGACGATCGACGTGGAGTCGCACCCGGGGCGGACAGAATTCAGGGTATCGTTGCCGGTGCTGAAGAGCGGGAAAAGCTGACGAGGCTTTCGCCCTATGCGTGATTCTATCGCTGATCTTTCTCCCGATGAATTCCGGGTCGCCGGCAAGGCGCTGGTGGACCGCATCGCCGATTTTCTGGCGACGATCCGCGATCAACCCGTGGCGCCGGACACGACTCCGGCCGCTGTTCGCGCGAGGGTCGGTGCCGACGCGCCTGTTCCGCGTCTCGGTGCTCCGGCGGGCGACGTGCTCGAGCGCGCGGCCGACGTTCTTCTGTCCGGGTCCACGCTCAACGGACACCCGCGGTTCTTCGGCTACATCACTTCGTCCGCGTCTCCAATCGGCGCGTTGTCCGAACTGCTTGCGGCGTCGCTCAACGCGAATTGTGGCGCGTGGGGGTTGTCGCCCGTGGCGACGGAGATCGAACGCCAGTCGGTTCGTTGGGTCGCGGAGCTGATCGGGTTTCCGGCCGACTCGGGCGGCATCATGGTGAGCGGCGGCAACGTCGCGAACCTCGTGTGCTTCATGGCGGCGACGCGTGACAAGGCGCAGGCCGACCTGCGAACGCACGGCGTGAACAGCGCGGGGCGGATGCTCGTTTACGCGTCGGCCGAGGTGCACACGTGGCTCGAGAAAACGGCCGACATTTGTGGGTTGGGTCTCGATGCGGTGCGGTCCGTGCCGGTTGACGGCGCGCTGGCGATGCGCACGGACGCCCTCCGCGAGCAGATCGCCCAGGATCGACGCGATGGTTTTCGTCCCGCCATCATCGTCGGAACGGCCGGGTCGGTCGGCACGGGGGCGATCGACCCGCTGCGCGAGCTGTCGGCGATCGCCAAGGAAAACGATCTCTGGTTCCACGTGGACGGCGCGTACGGCGCGCCGGCGGCGATGCTGCCCGACGCCCCCGCCGACCTTCGCGCGCTCTCATTGGCCGACTCGGTCGCCGTCGATCCGCACAAGTGGTTGTACGCCCCGCTCGAGGCGGGATGCGCGCTAGTCCGCCGACCCGCCGCGCTCCGCGACGCGTTCTCGTTTCGTCCGCCCTACTACACCTTCGGCGGCCCGGCCGAGGATCCGCCGACGAACTTCTACGAGTGGGGGCCGCAAAACTCCCGCGGCTTCCGCGCCCTCAAGGTCTGGACGACGATCCAGCAAGTGGGCCGCGAGGGCTATGAGCGGATGATTGCCGACGACATCGCCCTGTCGCGCGAGATGCACCGGCTGGCGGGCGACGAGCCTGAGCTGGAGGCGCTCACGCAGTCGCTGAGCATCAATACATTTCGTTACATCCCGGCCGGTCTCGATCGGAACGCGTCGGGGGCAAAAGACTACCTCAACGAGCTGAACACCGTTCTGCTCGCCCGGGTGCAAGCCGACGGCACGGCGTATTTATCCAACGCGGTGATCGATGGCAACTTCGCGTTGCGGGCGTGCATCGTGAACTTCCGGACGACGTCGGCAGACGTGAAGGCCACGATCGACGTCATCGTTCGGCTCGGGAGGGTCATCGACGCCGAGCTGCGTCCGGCGGCCTTCGGGGGCCCATTCGGGCAGGAAAGGCGCTAGACGGCAGGACGGCCTGACAGCTGGACGGCTGTCAAGCCGACAAGCCGTCGCGCTGTCAAGCGCTCTCCATAGCGCATCCCGAAGTTTCCGAACACATTGAAGGGCTTACACGTAATACATTCGTGGAAGCCTCGAAAATCTTTGTGAAAATAATGATCGGATTGCGACACCTCTCTCGTCGCGCACCGTTGCCGGTTTATGCCGCCGCGCTGTCGTCGCTGGCCATTTCCGCCTGTGCCAAAAAACCAGAGCGCGCTCAACGTCCCGTGGCGATGGTCTCCGTCGTCGCCGCGCGGCGAGCGACCGTTCCCTACGTAATCGAATCGAACGGGATCGTGACGCCGGTGCAGACCGTCTCCGTCACGCCTCAGGTCGATGGAATCATCCAGTCGGTCGACTTCCAGGAAGGACAGGAAGTTCGGACGGGACAGTCGCTCTTTCACATCGAGCCGCGCCCGTACCAAAACGCCTACAACCAGGCGCTCGCCGTTCTGGCGCGCGACAGCGCGACGTGGGTTGCCGCCGAGGTGAATGCGAAGCGCTACAAAGATCTTCTTACGGCCAAGGTCATCACGCCGGAAGAAGCCGAGGTGCAGTTCACCTCGGCGGCGACCTCTGAAGCGACGCTGCAAGCCGATCGGGCGGCGGTCGAGCAGGCGAGATTCAACCTCGAGAACGCGGTGATTCGGGCGCCGATCTCGGGGCGCACGGGCAACGTGCTCGTCAAGCGCGGCAATCTCGTTCACTCAGGCGCGGCGACGCCGCTCGTCGTGATCAACCAGGTTCGCCCGATCAACGTGCGCTTCTCGATTCCGTCGTCGCAGCTGCCGCTCGTGCAGCAGTACGGCGCGGCAGGGGGACTGCCGGTCGCGGCGGTGCCGAGCGGGGTGGCGCCGGCCACTCCGTCGATCGATTCGCTGGCCGCGGCGGCGATGAACCCGGTTGGGGATCCTCCGGGGCAGGACGGTGGCGGGTTTACGGCAGGCGGTGGAAACGGCGGTAGCGGCGGGGGCAGCGGCCGCGGCCGACACGGTGGGAGCAGCGATGGCTCATCGGGTGGCGGGCCGCCGGGAAGCGGTGGTCCACCCACTGATGGAGCGTCTGGCGGGACCGGCGCCAACGGCACGGTCGGGCCTCCGGGCACCGGCCGCGGCGCCGCACAGCAGGCGGGGAGCACCGCGCAGGCCGGCGGCGGCCTCCAGGGCGCTGCGCCAGCCGGCGAACGACTCATGGGCAAGCTGTCGTTCATCGACAACGCGGTCGATACGACGACCCGGACGGTGCAGCTCAAGGCGACGTTCGACAACGCGAACGGCCGCCTCTGGGCAGGACAGTTCGCCGCGACGTCGCTGCATCTGTTCGACGAGGAGAGCGCGCTCGTGGTGCCGTCGCAGGCGGTCGTGACCGGCCAGCGCGGCACGTACGTGTACGTCGTCGATCAGAGCGACACGGCGCGTCAGCGCGCCGTGATCGTCGAGCGCACCGCAGAGCGGCTTGTCGGTGATCTCGACCGGCATCCATGAAGGCGACCGCGTCGTGACCGACGGACAGTCGCGCCTCACGCCGGACGCACCGGTGCGCCTGCGAGGCGCGAGCGACATGGGCGGCGGCACTCCTGGCGGCGGCGCGGCGGCCGGCGGGGACGCGGTCGTCGCGGCGGCGGAGCGGCGGGCGGAGCGGCCGACAGCGCGGCGAAACGCGGAGGGTGACGGCGTGAGTCTCACGGGCCTGTTCATCCGGCGCCCGGTCATGACGACGCTGCTCATGATCGGCATCCTCGTGTTCGGCATCGTGTCGTACCGCAAGCTGCCGGTGAGCGACCTGCCGACGGTCGACTACCCGACGCTCAACGTCAACGCGAATCTTCCGGGCGCGAGCCCGGAGACGATGGCGGCCACGGTCGCCACGCCGCTCGAAAAAGCGTTCTCCGCCATCGCCGGCATCGACGAGATCACGTCGAACTCGAGCCTCGGCGGCACGAACATCACGCTGCAGTTCTCGCTCGACCGCGACATCGAAGCGGCGGCGCAGGACGTGAACGCGGCGATCGGCAAGACGCTGCCGTTTCTGCCGTCGACAATCCTGCCGCCGACCTATCACAAGCAGAATCCGGCGGCGGCGCCGATCCTGAACATCGCGCTCACGTCGAACGTGCTGCCGCTGACGCAGGTCGACGAGTACGCCGAGACGACGATCGCGCAGCGGCTGTCGATGGTCGAGGGCGTCGCGCAGGTCGGCGTGTGCGGCACCGCGAAGTACGCGGTGCGCGTGCAGCTCGACCCAGCCGAGCTCGCGACGAAAAACATCGGCGTGTCGCAGGTCGCGACGGCGATCCGCAACAACAACGTGATGCTGCCCACCGGCGTGCTGTACGGCAAGGAGCAGACGCTCACGGTGCAGGCGACGGGCCAGCTGACCAACGCCGCCGAGTTCCGACAGCTGATCATCGCCTACAAGAACGGCGCGGCGGTGCGCCTCGGCGACGTCGCGAACGTGCTCGACGACATCCAGAACAACAAGAACGTCGCGTGGTTCGACAACGAGCGGTCGATCAACCTGATGGTGCAGCGCCAGCCCGGCACCAACACGGTCGAGGTCGCGCAGCGCGTGAAGGAGGCGCTGGCCGAGATCGAGAAGGGCCTCCCGCCGACGCTCAAGGTGCACATCCAGTACGACCGCTCGGTCTCGATCAACAACGCCGTCGCCGACGTGAAGTTCTCGCTTGTCGTCGCGCTGGTGCTCGTCGTGCTGGTGATCTTCCTCTTCCTGCGCAGCGTCGTCGCGACGATCATTCCGAGCCTGACGCTGCCGATGTCGATCATCGGCACGTTCTCGGTGATGTACGTGCTCGACTTCAGCATCGACAACCTGTCGCTGATGGCGCTCACGCTCGCCGTCGGCTTCGTGGTCGACGACGCGATCGTGATGCTGGAGAACATCGTCCGCCACATCGAGATGGGGAAACCGCCGATGCAGGCGGCGCTCGACGGCGCGGCGGAGGTCGGCTTCACGATCCTCTCGATGACGCTGTCGCTCTCGGCGGTGTTCATCCCGCTCATGTTCATGGGCGGAATCATCGGGCGTCTGTTCCGCGAGTTCGCCATCACGATCAGCGTGGCGATCCTCGTGTCGGGATTCGTGTCGCTGACGCTGACGCCGATGCTCTGCAGCCGGCTGCTCAAGTCGGACACCACGACGAGAAGCACGGCAGCTGGTTCACGTGACCGAGAACCTGTTCGACGCGTCGCTGCACGCCTACGAGCGCAGCCTGACGTGGGTGATGCGGCATCGGCTCGGTCACGCTCGTGTTCTCGGTGCTCATCCTCGCGGCGACCGGCGTTGCTCTGGACCGTCATTCCGAAGGGACTCTTCCCGCCCGACGACACCGGCTCGCTCAACGCGACCACCGAGGCGGCGCAGGGCACGTCGTTCGACGAGATGCTGCGCTTCAGCAGCTCGCGATCGGCTCGCGTGGCGAAGGACACGAACATCGCAGTCGTTCACGGCGACGTCGGCGGCTTCGGCGGGTCGACGAACCAGGGGCAGTTCAACATCACGCTCAAGCCGGCCGGCCAGCGCCCGTCGGCCGACGAGATGGTGCACGAGCTGACGCGGCAGATGTCGGGCATCCCGGGACTCCAGGTCTTCGTCACGAACCCGCCGGCGATTCGCATCGGCGGCCGCGGCTCGAAGACGTCGTACCAGTACACGCTGCGCGGCCCGGACATCACGAACCTGTACTCCGAGGCCACCAAGCTGCTGGCGCGGCTGGCGGAAGACCCGATGCTCACCGGCGTGACGTCGGATCTGCTCAACCGCAGCCCGATCCTGCGCGTGCAGATCGACCGGCAGAAGGCGCTCGCGCTCGGCGTGTCGCCGTCGGCGATCGAGAACGCGCTGGCGAACGCGTACAACCAGCAGCAGGTCTCGACGATCTACACGCCGACCAACGAGTACTGGGTCGTGATGGAGACCGTGCCGAGCGCGCAGCTCGACGCGTCGGCGCTGGAGCAGTTCTTCGTGCCGGGCACGAACGGCGCGCAGGTGCCGCTCACCGACGTCGCGCACTTCGAGCACACGACGGGCCCGCTGAGCATCGCGCACTCGGGGCAGATGGCGTCGGTGACGATCTCGTTCAACCTCGCGCCGGACGTCTCGCTGGGCGCGGCCACTGACGACGTGAACCGGATCGCGCGCCAGACGCTGCCGGCGACGATCACCGGCGGCTTCTCGGGCACGGCGCAGGCGTTCCAGGATTCGCAGCAGGGCCTGGGCATGCTGCTGCTGATCACCGTCTTCATCATCTACATCA
Source organism: uncultured Gemmatimonadaceae bacterium (assembly GCA_963789315.1). Classification (GTDB taxonomy): domain Bacteria; phylum Gemmatimonadota; class Gemmatimonadetes; order Gemmatimonadales; family Gemmatimonadaceae; genus JAQBQB01. The sequence continues at coordinate 42,785 of CAWBKI010000025.1, forward strand.
TTCTCGGGATTCTGTACGAGAGCTTCATCCACCCGATCACGATCCTCACCGGACTGCCGTTCGCGGCGTTCGGCGCGCTGCTCGCGCTGTACCTCACGCACGTCGAGCTCGACGTCTACGGCTACGTCGGCATCATCATGCTGATCGGCATCGTGAAGAAGAACGCGATCATGATGATCGACTTCGCGATCGAGCGAGAGCGGAGCGAACACGTGCCGCCCGCCGCAGGCGATCGTCGAGGCGGCGAGCGTGCGCTTCCGGCCGATCATGATGACGACCGTCTCGGCGATCGTCGGCACGCTGCCGATCGCGATCGGCGTCGGCGCCAGCGCGGCGTCGCGCCGGCCGCTCGGCATCGCGGTGGTCGGCGGCCTCGCGTTCTCGCAGATCGTCACGCTGTACGTGACGCCGGTGTTCTACACGTACCTCGACGAGCTGCAGTCGTGGTTGGTCGTCGGGCTCATCGCGCGGTGACGGCGAGATCGATTCCAGTGCCGGTGCCGGCGATGCAACTGCGTCACCGCAGGTCGCAGCGGACTGGCCGCAAGGGACTAGACGGTGCGAAGCCGTTCCGTCCATCTCGGCGACCTTGCGCGATGCTTTGCGGTGCAAGCTTTGACTCGCCTTCGGATTCGACTCTGTCGTAAATGAATTTCACGACGCTGTTCATCAAGCGGCCGGTCATGACGACGCTCGTCATGATCGGCATCCTCGTCTTCGGCATCGTCGCGTACCGGCAGCTGCCGGTGAGCGACCTGCCCAACGTCGACTTCCCGACGATCACGGTCAGCGCGACGCTGCCGGGCACGAGCCCGCAGACGATGGCGGCGACGGTGGCGACGCCGCTCGAGAAGCAGTTCTCGACGATCGCCGGCATCGACAACATGACGTCGACGTCGAGCCTGGGGCAGACGCAGATCGTCATCCAGTTCGCGCTCGACCGCAACATCGACGCGGCCGCGCAGGACGTGCAGGCGGCGATCGCGCAGACGCTCCGCCAGCTGCCGCAGGGCATCATCCCGCCGTCGTACCAGAAGACGAATCCGGCCGACGCGCCGATCCTGACGCTGGCGCTCACGTCGACCGAGGTGCCGCTCTCGACGCTCGACGAGTATCGGCGAGACGACGATCGCGCAGCGGCTGTCGATGGTCGGCGGCGTGGCGCAGGTGCTGGTGTACGGCACGCAGAAGTACGCGGTGCGCATCCAGCTCGATCCCGGCCAGCTCGCGTCGCGCGGCATCGCGCTCGAGGACGTCGCGACGGCGGTCACGAGCCAGAACGTGAACCTGCCGACCGGCGTGCTCTGGGGCCCGCGCACGGCGCTCACGGTGCAGGCCACCGGCCAGCTCGACAACGCGAGCGCAGTTCGGCGACATCATCGTCGCGTATCGCAACGGCGCGCCGGTGCACCTCGACGAGATCGGCCGCGTCACCGACGACGTGCAGAACAACAAGACGGCGAGCTGGTACAACGGCGAGCCGGTCGATCGTGCTCGCGATCCAGCGGCAGCCGGGCACGAACACGGTCGACGTCGCGAACCGCGTCAAGGCGGCGCTCGGCGCAGCTGTCGGCCGAGATCCCGCCGGCCGTCCAGGTCGACACGCTGTACGACCGCTCGGCGACGATCGAGGCGTCGGTGGACGACGTGACGTTCACGCTCGAGCTGACGCTCGTGCTCGTCGTGCTCGTGATCTTCCTGTTCCTGCGCAACTTGTCGGCGACGATCATCCCGAGCCTCGCGCTGCCGATGTCGATCATCGGCACGTTCTCGGTGATGTACCTGCTGCACTACAGCCTCGACAACCTGTCGCTGATGGCGCTCACGCTCGCCGTGGGCTTCGTGGTCGACGACGCGATCGTGATGCTCGAGAACATCGTGCGCCACCTCGAGATGGGAAAGCCGAGGATGCAGGCGGCGATCGACGGCGCGGCGGAGGTCGGCTTCACGATTCTGTCGATGACGTTCTCGCTCGCCGCGGTGTTCATCCCGTTCCTGTTCATGGGCGGGATCATCGGCAAGCTGTTCCACGAGTTCGCCGTGACGATCGGCGTCGCGATCCTCGTGTCGGGCTTCGTGTCGCTGACGCTCACGCCGATGCTGTCGAGCCGGTTCCTCCAGTCGGATCACGGCAAGGAGCACGGCCGCCTCTACAAGGCGACGCGAGCGCTTCTACGACGCGTGGCTCGGGCTGTACGAGCGCAGGCTCGCGTGGGTGATGGAGCGCCGGCCGCTGACGCTCGTCTTCTCGGCGGTGATCCTCATCGCGACGGGCTACCTCTTCTGGTCGACGCCCAAGGGACTCTTCCCGACCGACGACACCGGCCAGCTGCTCGCGACGACCGAAGCGGCCGAAGGCGTCTCGTTCGACGCGCTGGTGCCAGCACCAGCAGGAAGTCGCGGCGGCGATCACGAAGGATCCGGACGTGCGGTCGGTGACGTCGTCCGTCGGCACCACGGCGGCGGCGAACCAGGGCCAGCTCACGATCGACCTCAAGCCGATCGACGAGCGGAATCGCAGCGCCGACCAGATCGCGCGCGACCTCACGAAGTCGGTGGCGGGCGTCCCCGGCATCACGCACGTTCATCCAGAATCCGCCGGCGATCTCGATCGGCGGCCTGGCGTCGAAGAGCCTGTACCAGTACACGCTGCAGAGCGGCGACATCACCGCGCTGAACACCGCCGCGCGCGCAGCTGGAGACGCGCCTGCGGCAGTTGCCCGGGCCTGATCGACGTCACGAGCGACCTGCTGATCGAGAATCCGCAGGTCACGGTCGACATCGATCGCGAGGCGGCGGGCCAGCTCGGCGTGTCGGCGAGCGAGATCGAGAACACGCTGTACGACGCGTTCGGCCAGCGGCAGGTGTCGACGATCTACACGTCGACGAACGAGTACTGGGTCGTGATGGAGCTGCTGCCGCAGTACCAGCAGGACGTCGGCGCGCTCGGCAAGCTGTGGGTGCGCTCGACGCCGCGGCCCGCTCGTCCCGCTCAGCACGGTCGCGTCGTTCCGCTACTCGGTCGGCCCGGTGACGGTGAACCACTCGGGCCAGCTCCCGTCGGTCACGATCTCGTTCAACCTCGCGCCGGGCACGTCGCTCGGCACCGCGCTCAAGGCGATCCAGCAGACGGCGGCCGAGGTGCTGCCGACCACCGTGGCGGCGAGCTTCTCCGGCATCGCCGAGGCGTTCGTGACGACGCAGGAAGGGCTCGTCCTGCTGATGCTGCTCGCGGTGTTCGTGATCTACGTGATCCTCGGCGTGCTGTACGAGAGCTTCATCCACCCGATCACGATTCTCACCGGCCTGCCGTTCGCGGCGTTCGGCGCGCTCGTGACGCTGATTCTGGTCGGCCTCGATCTCGACATCTACGGCTTCGTCGGCATCATCATGCTGATCGGCATCGTGGAGAAGAACGCGATCATGATGATCGACTTCGCGATCGAGGCGCAGCGCGACAGGCAAGCGGCACGCCGTCCGAGGCGATCCTCGAGGCGGCGAGCGTGCGGTTCCGGCCGATCATGATGACGACGATGGCGGCGCTGATGGGCGCGCTGCCGATCGCGATCGGCTGGGGCGCCGGCGCGTCGACGCGGCGGCCGCTCGGCGTGGCCGTCGTGGGCGGCCTGGCGTTCTCGCAGCTCGTGACGCTGTACGTGACGCCGGTGTTCTACACGTACCTCGACGAGTGGCAGCAGTGGTTCTCGCGGAAGAAGGCGAGGAGCGGCGTGGGGGTCGTTGGAGCGGGGGCGCCGGAGCCGGCTGCTGGGGACTGAGAACTGCTGAAAGGGCGCGCGGCCACTCTAGATCTGTCTCGCCCGGTCGAGTACGGCTGCGCGCTCGAAGTCGGGAACTGATAACGGACCTCACACCACACACCAGGCGTGACGCGGTGGGGACCTGGAAGGTGCTGGAGCGTCGCCGCGCAACGCTGAAACTGGAGACCGTGGTCTGAGGTCAGTTCCCGACTTCGAGCGGACAGCCGTACCGTCCAGGCCGAGACAGTCCCCAGAGTGGCCGCGATCCACGCGCCTTTCGTTCGCCGTCATCTCTGTGACAGGTTCCCTGGGTACCATTCGCTCGAACCTCCCAGGGGGCCTCATGACATCGAAATCCACCCTCGCGTCGTTGATCGCGATCGTCGTCGTGGCGAGCGCCGCGCGCGCCCAGGGCACCTACAAGCGCGACATTCCCGACTCGCTCGCCGCCAAGAGCCAAGGTCACCGAGGCGGCCGCAGCGGCGACGGCGCAGAAGCGGTTCCCCAAGGGCGCAATCCAGAGCGTCGAGCTCGAGCGTGAGGACGGGCACCTCAGGTACTCGTACGACATCGCCACGCCCGGCAAGTCCGGGATCGACGAAGTCGGCGTCGACGCGCTGACGGGGAAGATCATCGCCGTCGAGCACGAGACGCCGGCGCAGATGAAAAAGGAAGCGGCCGAGGAGGCGAACGAAGCGAAGGCGAAGGCCACTCCCGCCGCGAAGCCGAAGAAGCCGTGACCGCGGGCGACTGATGCGGATCCTGCTGGTCGAAGACGATCCGCAGCTCGCGTCCGTGCTCGAGAGCGGGTTGGGCGAGCACGGATTCCAAGTCGCGCGTGAGAGCTCCGCCGACGCCGGCCGTTCGCGCGCCGTGCTCGGCGCGTTCGACGTCATCATCCTCGACGTGATGCTTCCCGGCGGCAATGGGTTCGACCTCTGTCGCACGTTGCGCGAACGAGGTGTCGGCACGCCGGTCCTCATGCTCACCGCCAAGGACACCGTCGACGATCGCGTCCAGGGACTGGAGTCCGGCGCCGACGACTACCTCACGAAGCCGTTCGCGTTCCGCGAGCTCGTCGCGCGTCTGCGGGCGCTGGCTCGGCGTCCGCCCACGCCGATTCCCGAGCGCACGTCGATCGCCGACCTGGACATCGACCTCGGTGCGCACCGCGTACGCCGCGGCGGCCGAGACATCGAGCTCACCGCGAAGGAGTTCGCGCTACTCGAGTTTCTCGTGCGGCACCACGACCAGGTCGTGGACCGCGCCGCGATCACGGCGCACGTCTGGGACGAGAACCACGATCCATTCACCAACGTCCTCGAGGTCCTCGTGCGCCGCCTTCGCCGCAAGATCGACGACGGCTTCGATCTCAAGCTGATTCACACGTTGCGAGGGGCCGGGTATCGGTTGGGCGTCTGACTCTCTTCGGCGCTGATCCGCTGACCGGCATGGATCCCTTCCTCGAACTCCTCGATCACCTTGGAGATGAACGCCGGAAGGTCCGCCGGTCCGCGACTGGTAACGAGCCCCATGTCGGTGACGACCTCGCGATCCACCCAGTCCGCGCCCGCGTTGCGCAGATCCGTCTGGAGCGACGGCCACGACGTGAGCGTTCGGTTTCGAACGACGTTCGCCTCGATCAGAATCCAAGGCGCGTGGCAGATGGCGGCCACCGGCTTGCCCGTCTCGAAGAAGCGGCGGACGAACTGCACGGCCTGCACGTCGAGCCGCAGGCGGTCGCCGTTGATCACCCCGCCCGGGAGAAACAGGGCCTCGAAGTCGTCCGGGCTGCACTTGGCGAGCGGTAGGTCGATGGGGATATCGTCGGCCCATTCGCCGTGTTCCCAACTCCGGATCTTGTCGTGGACGGGAGAAACGACGAGTGTCTTTGCGCCGGCTTTGTCGAGGGCGTTGCGCGTATCGATCAGCTCGACCGCCTCGACGCCGTCGGTCGCCAAGATGGCCACACGCTTCCCGATGAGATCGTTGCGCGGCATCGATCGACGCTCCATCTAAGAGACGAACACGCCAGGGGCAAACCGTAGACCGTGAGCCGCGCCGTTTATCGAGCCATGTCCGTGCCGCAGACGCTGCGGCGTCTGAGGCTTCGCCTCACGATCTGGTACGCGGGGACGTTCCTCATCATCCTCGCGCTGCTGGGGGTCGGGCTGTTCGCGACGATCACGTCGCGTTTCGATCGCGACTTGGATCTGTCGCTCGTTGACGCGACGAATCAACTGTCGTTGCTCGCGCGCGAACGTGGTGCGGCCGCGGCCGTCGACCAGTTGCGAATTCCGGATAGGCGACTGGGGATCACCGACACCGCCGGGCTGCCGATCGCCGGCGGGGCGATCGACCCGTGGCTTCGAGGTGTGGCACAGGCGGCGGCGCACAAGGGCGCGCGCGGCGGAAGCCACGGCGAGGGCGAACGCATCCTTCGCGCCCAGGCCGCGCCGTTTCAATCCGCCGACGGTCGCACTCTCGTCGCTGTCGCGGTTGCCGACGAGGTCGAGGTTGAGGATCGTTACACCACGCTCATCGCCGAGTTTGCCGCGGCCAGCGTCATCGCCGCGATTCTGGTCGCCATCGGCGGCTGGATCGTCGCCCGCCAATCCGCGGCGCCCGTCGAGCGATCGATGGAGCAGATGCGACGCTTCATGGCCGATGCCGCCCACGAGCTCCGCACGCCGCTGACCGTAGTCCGAAGCCGCGCCGAGGTCGCGCTCCAGCGTTCGCGCTCGGCGGACGAATACGTCGACGCGCTGCATGGCATCGAGCGCGAGTCGATTCGTCTCGGTCGCATCGTCGAGGACCTGCTCACGCTGGCTCGTGCCGACGCAGGACAACGCCCCATCCAACGGGACCGCGTGTTCCTCGACGACGTCGCCCTCGATGCCGCTGACGCGGCCCGCGTGATCGCCGAGCGAAAGGGAGTACGCCTCGAGGTGCCGGAGTTCGAGGAAGCGCCGGTGGTCGGCGATGCCGAGCTGCTGCGGCAACTCGGACTCATTCTGCTCGACAACGCGGTCAAGTTCACGCCTCCCGGTGGCGTCGTTCGAATCGCCGTGCGGATCGGGCCGAGCGGGTTGCCCACATTGGTTGTGTCGGACTCGGGGGTAGGAATCGGGCCGGAGGAGCTGCCGAGAATCTTCGAGCGGTTCTATCGAGGCGATCCGGCGAGGACGCGGTCGGACGGCAGCGGTCCGACCGAAGGGGCTGGTCTCGGGCTATCGATCGCGAAGTGGATCGCGGAAGAGCATCGGGCGCAGATATTCGTGTCGTCGCGAGCGGGGTCGGGGACGGAGGTGAAGGTCGAGTTTCCCCCGGCGACCGCAAACGGCGTTGCGGATCGCGGCCATTCTGCGGCTCATCTCGGAGTGGAGGCTACGGCTGAGCGCTCGAAGTCTGAGGCCTGACGTCGGACATCCGACATCAGACCCTGCGTGACCCGCAGAGGCCTCCACCGCTGGCGACTCTTTCACCGCACAACCGCATAAACGCCTGGTCTGATATCAGACGTCTGAAGTCAGACGTCCGACTTCGAGCGTAAGCCGGACGCCGGAATGCCAAAGACGGCCCCAGAATGGCCGCCGAGGCAAACTCGAGACTGGCCTCGAACCTGCCTGTACTGTCTCGGCCGTCTGTCATTCCGGTGACAGGTCCGGCTCGCTAGGATCAAGCGTTCCCGGCCACACGCCCCCCAGAGGTCATGCGTCTTCTGATCGCGACAGTGGCGCTCTGCGCGACCATGGGTGTGGCCGCGCGTGCGTCCGCTCAGCAAGTCAATCTCACGCGCGCGCAGGCGGTGCAGACCGCGCTCAACCATGGCGCGCGCGTCGCCGTGGCCGCCGCGGACACGTCGGTTGCGGCCGCGCAGCTCGTGGCGGCGCAAGTCTTTCCCGACCCGTCGTTCACGGCGAGCTATAGCAAGTCCGTTCCGACGCAGCACTTCTCCTTCGATGTCCCGCTCGAATTCCCGGGGCTCCGCGGGCCCCGTGGTCAGTCGGCGCAGTTCCAGCTCGCGGCGGCCCGGGTCCGATTCCATCTCGCGCGAGCCACCGTGGGACTCGACGCGGATACCACCTACACGCGCGCCGTCGCCGCTCGTGAACACCTCGCGCTCTCGCGGCGCAACGCGCTCGACAGCGACAGCCTCCTGCACATGGTCGATCGCCGCCGCGCGGCCGGCGATGCGAGCGACATGGACGTCGAACTCGCGCGCGTGAATGCGGGCCAGCAGGAGAACACGGCCGCCGCGGATTCTCTCGCCTGGATCTCCACGTTGCTCGACCTGCAGGCGACGCTGGGCTATACGAGCGTGAACCTCGAGGTCGATGCGATCGACTCGCTGGAGATGCCGCCCGAGGCGCGCGTTCCGGGCCAGACGACGCTGAGCGAGGACGCGGCGTCGCTGGCGCTGACGGCTGCGACGCTCAACGCACAGGCCCGCCACCATTCGGTCTTCTCCGCGCCTACCATATCGTTCGGATTCGAGCACGGCGACGCGGACCAACCCGGAATCTTGCCGACTTTCGGTCTGGGTCTCTCGCTCCCGATTTTCAACCGACAGCGCGGCGAGATTCGCGTTGCCGAGGCGGAGAAGATCAAAGCGCAGGCGGAGTTGGTGCTGGCGCAGGTCGAGGCGCGCAATGAGATCGCCCACGCCATTCGCGAGCGAGAGAACGCGCTCGCGAAAGTCGCCCGCGATCGACAGCTGATCGTCAGCGCGGATCGCGTCGCGTCGTATTCGCTCGTGGCATATCGGGAAGGGGCGGCCTCGCTGCCCAACGTGCTCGAGGCGCAGCGCTCGGCGCGCGACGTTCGCGGGCAGTACATCGACGATCTCGCCGCCGCGTGGATCGCGACGGCGGAACTCCGTGTGCTGTCCCTCACACCCACCACGCAGCTCCCATGAAACGTCGATCTCGCGAAGCGGCCGCCGTCGGTCGCACCGCGTTGGCGCTGGCAATCGTGCTGGCGAGCGGTTGCAAGTCTAAGGGCAGCGGCGGATCGGACGCCGAAGTGAAACCGGTCGTCGCCGCGCAGACGATCGTCGTGACTCCTCAACCGTTCACCGAGACGCTTGGCGCGATCGGTACCGTCAGTCCACGCCCCGGACATGTCGCCGCGCCGAGCGCGCCGGCGTCGGGGCGCGTGGCCAAGGTCAATGTCTCCGTCGGCCAGGCGGTCCAGGCGGGCGAACCGCTGATTGAGTTGGAGCAGCAGTCGTTTGAGGCCGCGCGACAGAGCGCCGACGCCGCGTTGGCAACAGCCGAAGAGGCGCTGGCGCGACAGCAGCGGCTTTCGGACTCCGGGATCGCACCACGCAAAGACGTCGAAGCGGCGAAGGCCGAGGCGGCAAAGGCGCGCGCCGACGCCATGGCCGCGCGCCGCGCGGAGCAACTCGCGACGATCCGCTCTCCGATCACCGGCGTCGTCACGCGGCTGTCGACCACGCTTGGTGCCTCCGTCGACCCATCACAATCACTCGTCGAGATCTCGGACCCACTCGCGGTCGACGTGGTGCTCGGTGTCACGCCCACCGATGCAGCGCGCGTTCGGTCGGGGATGCGCGTGACGCTCAGCGCGGGGTCGGGCGCCGGGGGTGAGCCACTCGGCATCGGTTCGGTCGCCGAGGTGGCGGGCACCGTCGACACGACGACTCGCAGCGTTGAAATCAGAGTCCGCGCGCCGTCGACGCGACGCGCGCTGCGGATTGGCGAGACGGTGTTCGGGTCGATCGCAGTGGTCACGCGCGCTCACGCCATCGTCGTTCCGTCGGACGCCGTCGTGCCGGAGGGCGATACGTTCAAAGTCTTCGTCGTGGACAGCGCCGGCATCGCGCACGAGCAGGAAGTGAAGATCGGCTCGCGGAGCGCGAATGGAGTGGAGATCCTCGAGGGCGTGTCGGCTGGAGACCGGATCGTGACGTTCGGCGCGTACGGAATGGAAGACAGCGCCAAGGTCGTGCCGTTGGACGCGGGTAAGAAGCCGGCCAAGCCGGATTCGGCGGAAAAGCCGTGAGGGACGAGAAACGCTCGCTGTTCGGCGTGCTCGAACAGCAACGCCGATTCATCTACATGTCGATCGTCGTGCTGAGCGTGGCGGGCATCTGGTTCGCGACGCGCCTGCCCTCGGCGATCTATCCCGAGCTGGTCTTCTCGCGCATCACGGTCGTCGCCCAGGGGACGTCGCTCGGCGCGCGGCAGGTCCTATTCAGCGTCACCCGGCCGATCGAAGAAGCGGTGAGCATCGTGCCGGGCGTGACGCGCGTGCAGTCACGATCGATCCGGTCGGGCGAGCGAGACCAACGTCACGTTCAGCGCGACGACGGACATGATCTACGCGCTGCAGCAGGTGCAGGCGCGCGTGAATCAGATTCGCGGCGACCTCCCCGCCGGGCTCGACATCGAGATCGAACGGCTCACGCCCTCGCTCTTCCCGATCCTCTCCTACAATCTGGAAGGCGGCGATCCGGCGCGACTGTACGACGTCGCGCGCTACCAGATCAAGCCGCTCATCTCGCGCGTGCCGGGCGTGGGACGCGTTGACGTAATGGGCAGCGACGTCAGCGAGATCGAGGTCATCGCCGACCCGGGGCGCCTCGCCGCGCAACAGCTGACCTACCAGGATCTGGCGTCGGCGATCCAGGCGTCGACGACTGTCGAGGCTGTCGGGCGCATGCCGCGCGACTACCGCCAGTACCTCATCGTCACGACGACCGAGGCGCATTCCGCGGACGACGTGGCGAACATCGTCGTGAGCCGCGGGCTGCGCGTCGGCGACCTGGCGACGGTGCGTTCGGGGACCGAAGATCACACGCGCGTCATCGCCGGCGACGGCCGCCCGGCGGCATTGATCAACATCACTCGCCAGATCGGCGGCAACACGCTCGAGATCGCCGACAGCGTGGCGCGTATCGCGACGGCGCTGCGCAAGACGCTGCCGGCGGGGTCGATCCTCAAGCCAGTGTACGACCAGGCTTCGCTCGTGCGCGAGGCGGTGACGTCGGTGCGGGACGCGATGATCATCGGCGCGATATTGGCGGTGATCATCCTGCTGCTCTTCCTGCGTCACGCGCGCATCACGGCGATCAGCGCGTCGTCGATTCCGATCACGATGGCGATGACCGTCTTCGTCATGTCGCTGATCGGACAGACGTTCAACTTGATGACGCTCGGCGCCATGGCGATCGCCATCGGTCTGGTGATCGACGACGCGGTCGTGATCACGGAGAACATCGTCCGGCACTCGCATCTGACAAAGGACCGCCCGATCGCGATTCGCGACGCGGTGCAGGAGCTGATCTGGCCCGTGACGTCGTCGACGATCACGACTGTCGTCGTCTTTCTGCCGCTCGGGCTCCTCACGGGCGTCGAAGGTCAGTTCTTCCATGCGCTGTCGATCACGCTCACCATCGCCGTCCTTGTCTCGCTAGTCGTCGCGCTGACGATCATCCCGCTGCTCAGCGAACAGTTCCTCCGCGCCGAGGACATCGAGGCCGCGGCCGAGGGCCAGCCGTCGGCCGAGAGAGTGGGCGTCGCGGCCCGAACGGGCGGCTGGGTCGACGCGCTGTCGGATCGCTACGAGGCGCGCGCTCGGCGCGTCGCTCCGCCACGCCCGCTGGATGATCGTCATCGCGCTGGTGTTGGTCGGCGCCGGGGTTCTCGTCCACGCCTACGTGCCGACGGGATTCCTGCCGGAGATCGACGAGGGGGCATTCGTCTTCGACTACTACGCCCCGGGGGGCACGGCCCTTTCCGAGACGGACCGACAGCTGCACATCGTCGAGAAGATCTTCGCCCAGACGCCGGAGATCACCGGCACCTCGCGGCGCCTTGGCGCGGAATTGGGCCTCTTCGCGACGCAACAGAATCGGGGCGACATGACCGTGCGCCTAAAGCCCGAGAGTCAGCGGGACCGCTCCACAGCCGATGTCATCGACGACGTGCGCCCGAAGATTCAGGCAGCGGTGCCGCGTCTGCGGATCGAGTTCGTGCAGATCCTCTCCGACGTCATCAACGATCTCGCGGGCGCGGCGCGTCCGGTCGAGATCAAGATGTTCGGCGCGGACCTCAACGCCCTCGAGGCGTACGCCCATTCGCTGGAGCCCAAGCTGTCGAAAGTCGAAGGGCTCGAGGACTTCTTCAGTGGCGTGAGCGAGCCGGGCGCGGAGCTCGAGATGACGATCAACCAGGCGGAGGCGAATCGGGTTGGGCTCACGCCGGCGCAGGTCGCGGATGAAGCCGGCGGGGCGCTGCTCGGACAGCCCGCGGGGGAGATTCGGCTCGATGACCGGTCAGTGGGCATTCGAGTCCGCGCGCCGGACTCGGTGCGCTTCGATTCGAGGCTGCTCGGCTCGATCCCGATCTTCTCCGGGCAAACGCACGCGTCCGTGCCGCTGGGTACGCTCGCCACGTTCCAGCCGACTGAGACGCGCGCCGAGCTGCTCCGCGAGAATCAGCAGCAGCTGATCATCGCCACGTCGGACCTCGGCGAGGGGGTCTCACTCGGCGCGGTGATGTCCGACGTGCGCGCGATCCTCGCCGAGAATCCGCCGCCGCAGGGCATTCGAGTGGAGCTGGGCGGACAGTACGCGGGTCAGCAGGCGGCGTTCAGAGCACTGCTGCTCGTGCTGGCCCTTGCCGCGGCGAGCGTGATCGCCGTGATGGTGATTCAGTTCCAGTCGTTCATCGAGCCGCTTGTCGTGCTGCTCGCGGCGCCGCTCTCGTTCGTCGGCGCGATGCTGCTGCTCCTGGTCACCGGAACGCCGCTCAACGTGTCGTCGTTCATGGGACTGATCCTGCTCGTCGGGCTGATCGTGAAGAACGGGATCATCCTGCTCGACTTCACGAAGCATCTGATGAAGGAAGCCGGTCTGCCGCTGGAACAGGCGCTCCGCGAGGCGGCGCGGATTCGTCTTCGGCCGATTCTCATGACGACGCTGTGCACTCTGTTCGGGCTTCTGCCTCTCGCGCTTGGAATCGGGGCGGGGAGCGACCTGCAACGGCCCTTGGCGCTCGCGGTCATTGGCGGGTTGGCGTTGTCGACGCCGATCACGTTGTTCGTCGTGCCGAGTTTGCTGGTCGCGATTCGCGGGCGAGAGTACGCCGCAGTTGGAGATCGATTTGCCGCTGCGACGCCGACCGCGGAGCCAAGCGCGTAGATCTGGGTGGCATTCGAGAACTGGTGCGCCTCGTTTGCATCAACAATTGGGACACGGAAACAACCGGATCGAACTGAAACAGACGGAGAAGGCTTTGTTGGTCGAGGGGCCTGCCACCGTGCGCGTGGCGGGCCCGTCGCTGTTTACCAAAGCATTCTCCGTTTGTGTCCGTCTCATCCGTTTGCGTCCGTGTACCCCCGTTGATGCCGGCCTCGCGCTACGCGCTCTCCACGCCACAAGGCACCGAGAGCCCTTGCGCGAAACTCCCAACCTCGTGCTCGAGCGAACGTTCGAGGGAGTCGGGGATGGAGAGCGGCGTCAACGAGAGCTACGCGGCTCTCGACGAAGTGCTCGAGTCGCTTGTCGCTTGACCCACGCCCGGCCGATCGGCGGCGCCTCGGTGACCAGCGCGGCATCGAGGCGACGCTGGTGGGCGTCGAGCAGATCGCTGCGCGAGATGATCCCCACGAGGCGGCGCGGCGCCGAGCGTGAAACGACGGGCAGCCGTCCGACCTTCTCGTGAACCATGTGATCGGCGGCCTCGCGCAGCGTGTTCTCCTCGAACGCCACCACCGGCGCGCGCCGTAAGAACGCCCGCACCGGCCACGTCTCGTCGGCGCTGGGGTCGAGCAGATCTCGTCGGGTGACGACGCCGACGAGCGTGCCGTCGTCGGCGAGCACGGGGAAGCCTTGATGGTCCGTGCCCGGTCCGCGCGTCGACAGCCAGTCGATGACGTCGGTGAGCGCCATGTTCTCGTTGAGTGTCACGACCTCGCGCGTCGCGGCGTCGGCCACCGAGACGCGATCGAGGAAGTCCGCGCTGTACTCGGTGCGCACCGGCGTGCCGCGACGAGCGAGCTTCTCGGTCATGATCGAGCTGCGCATCAGCAGCAGCGAAACGAGGTACGCGGTGCTGCATCCCGCGAGGAGGGGCAGGAGCCCCATCGGCTGGCGCGTCGTCTCGAACGCGAACACGACCGACGCGAGCAGCGCGTGCGACGCGCCGGCGAAGATCGACGCCATGCCGACGAGCGCGGCGACGTGCGGGTCCACGCCCAGCGAGGGCGCCAACGCCACCGCACGCGGCGCCGAACAGCGCGCCGATTCCGCCGCCGATGGTGAACAACGGCGCGAGCGTGCCGCCCGACGTGCCGCTGCCGAGGTACATCGACCACGACACGAACTTCAGCACGATCAGCATGACGAGCGACATGCCCGATGACCTGGCCGCTCAGGATGTGATCGATGTTGTCGTAGCCGACGCCGAGCGTGCGCTGATCGACCAGATCCGATCAGCCCGACGGCGACGGCGCCGATCGCCGGCCACCACATCCAGTGAATGGGCAGCTCCTCGTACAAATCCTCGATGCAGTACACGACGCGCGTCGTGAACACCGACAGCGAGGCCGATCGATCGCGCCGAGCAACACGTAGACGCTCAGCGCCGGAAGCGACGGCGGCAGCAGCGTCGGAATGGCGAACACCGGCGCCGATCCCGCGTGAGCGATGCGCACGCCCGTCGCCGCGGCGGCGGCCAGCGCGACCGGAACGATCGATCGCGGGCGGTACTCGAACAGCAGCAGCTCGACCGCGAGCAGCACGGCGGAGACCGGGCTGCCGAACGTCGCCGCCATGCCCGCCGCCGCGCCGGCCGCGAGCAGCGTCTTGCGCTCGTCGGCCGTGACGTGAATCAACTGGCCGACCAGCGACCCGAGCGCGCCGCCCGTCGCGATGATCGGTCCTTCGGCGCCAAACGGGCCGCCGGTGCCGATGGCGATCGCCGCGGACAGCGGCTTGAGGAACATGATCTTGCGGCGAGATGCGGCTGCCGGCGGTGAGCACTCGCTCCATCACTTCGGGAATGCCGTGGCCGCGAATCGCCGCGGCGCCGTAGCGCGCCATGACGCCGACGATGAACGCCGCCGACGACGGGAACGAGCACCGACAGCACACCCCAACGCTCGGTGGACGGCGGAGTGAAGTTCCGCGGACAGCCGCCCGAAGTACGCGAGGTTCGTGATGAACCCGATGAGGTGCGTGAGAATCGTCGCGATGCAGCGCCCGCGCTCCCACGCCGATTGCGAGCGCGAGCGCACAGATCGCGATGACGCGTCGGTCGACGGGAGTGTAGGTCGGCGGTCCCTGGACGTCGGCGAGCGCCAGATTCAGCGACGGTGCGACCGGAAGTCCGTTCGTCGGATTGATTGAACTCGGTTCAATCGTTCCGAGCGGTTCATGTCCGTTGTCGCTCATCGATTGTCGGAGAAGCTCGTCTCATTGGCGCCCATATTGAATTATAGCGGGCGCGGCGAGCGAAGTGCAGCGGCGCGAGGGTCTTTCGCGCACTAGCTCGCTTAGGTCGAGGCTTTGCTCATTCGCGCATGATCAGATCCGCCGTCACGTCGGCGAGGGTCGCGCATCCGGCGAGCGCCATCGAGAGGTCGATCTCGGCGCGAATCCGCTGCAGCACGGCGCGCACGCCGTCGGCGCCGTCGAGCGTGAGACCCCAGAGGATCGGTCGGCCGATCATCACGGCGCGCGCGCCGAGCGCGATGGCGCGGAGGACGTCGGTGCCGCGCCGCGCGCCGCCGTCGACGAGAACTTCGCACGATCCGCGGCGCGCGACGGCTTCGACGACCGCGGGGAGCATCGTTATGCCGGCGGGCACACCGTCGAGCTGTCGGCCGCCGTGATTGGAGACGACGATCGCCGCCGCGCCGTGGTCGACGGCGAGCGCCGCGTCGTCGGCCGCGAGAACTCCCTTGACCATGACCGGCATCGGCGAGATCGACCGCAGCCACTCGACGTCCTTCCACGTGAGCGCGGGATCCCACTGCGCCGTGATGTACTGCGCGAGCGATGATCCGGGTCCCGAGCCCTGGTGATGCATCGCGGTGTGTGACTCGGGGAAATTCGCGAGCTTCAGATGACCGGGCATCCGCAGGTTGTTGCGCCGGTCGCGTTCGCGCGGGCCGGCGAGCGGCGTGTCGACGGTGAGGCAGAGCGCGGAGTAGCCCGCGGCAGCGGCGCGTTCGACGAGACTACGCGTGATTCCTTTGTCCTTGTAGACGTAGAGCTGGAACCAGCGCGGACCGCCCGACGCCTCGGCGATTGCCTCGAGGCTGCAGTTCGAGACGGTGCTCGCGCAAAAGATCGTTTTTTCGGCGGCGGTCGCGCGCGCGGTGGCCGTCTCCGCTTCGGCGTGACAGAGGCCTTGGAAGCCCATCGGCGGCACGACGACAGGCATAGAGATGGGAGTACCGAGTACCGTCGTCGACATGGAGCGGTCGGCGACGCCGCGCAGCATGCGAGGCAACAGTCGAACGCGCGACCACGCGGCGCGATTCTCGGCGAGCGTCCATTCGTCGGCCGCGCCGCCGGCGATGTAGTCGAACAGCATCGGGTCGAGACGCTCGCGCGCTCTCGCCTCGAGCTCGTCGAGATTGACGTACGTCCAGCATCGATTCTCCGTGAGAGGCCGTCTAAGTTTCCACGGTTCGCGCGCGCGTGTCCACCCACCCGGACTTCGTCCCAGATCGATGCTCGACGTCGTCACCCAGTGGGTCGCGCACTACGGCTTCGTGATGGTCGCGGTGTTTCTCTTTCTGGAGACGGCCGGCGTGCCGGCTCCCGGGGAAACGGCGCTCGTGACGGCGGCGGCGCTCGCGGGGCGGGGAACGCTTTCGATCTTCGCCGTCATCATCGCGGGGTGCGTCGGAACGGTCGCCGGCGGCCACGCGGGCTACTGGCTCGGCGCGCGAGAGGGCCGGTCGCTCGTCGACCGCTACGGCAAATGGGTCATGCTCACGCCGGAGCGGATGGCGCGCACCGAAGAGGTGTTCGCGCGCCACGGCGGCAAGACGATCTTCCTCGGGCGATTCGTCGCGTTCATGCGCAGCTTCGCCGGCATCTTCGCGGGAATCGTCGGCATGCCGCTGCGCACGTTCGCGATCTACAACGCGACGGGCGGCGTCGTCTGGGTCGTCACGTTCAGCGCGATCGGCTACGTATTCGGCCGCAACCTGCCGCGGCTCGTGCGCTACGTCGGGCGCGTGAGCCTGATCGCGGCGATTCTCGTCGCGCTTGTCGTGGGCGTCATCTACGCGTGGCGCTGGTTCGAGCGAAACCGCGGCAAGGTGGTCGCGTCGCTGGACGAGTCGTACGCCCGCGCGACGACCACACCGCGAATGAGCCAATGGCGCGCGCGCCATCCGCTCGTCTGGCGGTACACGTCCGGCAATTTCGCGCGGGGCGAGTACCTCGCGATCCATCTGATCGTCGGATTCCTCGTCAGCCTCACCGTGATCGGCATCTTTGCGACGATCACAGAAGGACTCGTCGACACGTCACCGCTCACGCGCTTCGACGTGACCGTCGCCGGGCGTCTGGAGCAGTCGGCAGCGGCTTCATTGCTCAAACTGTTTCGTGTGTTGAGCAGCCTTGGCGGCCGCGGCGCGATGACGCTGTTCTTGATCGGGGGCGGGCTCTATTACGCGATCAAGCGGAAGGGACTCGAGCTCTCCGGCTGGTGCGCCGCGTTCATCGGCGGCTCGATCCTCGACGCGTCGCTGCGGTTCGTGGTGCGGCGATCCGAGCTTCCCTTTGCCGACGTCGTACTCATCGACTGGGGCACGGGCCTCGTCAGCCGCAAGGCACTCGGAGTGCTCGTCGGCTACGGAATGGTCGGCTACCTGCTCGCGTCCCACACGCGCGGCGCGTTGCTGCGAACGGCGATATCGGTGCTCGCGGTCGCGATGATCGTGGCGATCACGGTCAGTCGGTTGTTTCTGGGGCAGCAGTACATCAGCGATACGAGCGCTGGACTGGCCGCGGGATTGGTGTGGCTGGTGACGTGCGTGACCGGAGTAGAGATCGCGCGACAGCGGAAGTGGGGGCGGTAGGCTTAAACGGCGCAGGGGACGTTCGGGGCTCGGCTCGCGGTGCTGGGCGTCGCCGTGAGCGGCGCGAGCCCTGCTGTGAGCGGGAGCTTGAGCAGGAGCTTTGAGCCTTAGGCGGGAGGTGCCAGCGCTGGCTCAAGGCTCCTGCTCTAGCTCATGCTCGAGGCAGGGCTCGCTGCCGAATCCGGGATGCTCGGAGAATCACGAGATCTCGGCCGAGACCGCTCGGCCAAGACAGCACCAGCTAGTGGCGGGCTGGTGCCGCGACCTCGTCCTCGCCGAGCATCGGCGGCGACGCGAAATCGATCTTCGCTTCGCGGAGCCATCGCTCGAGCAGCGTCGCCAGCGTGTTCTGCTCGTCGCGGCTGAGTCGGCGTAGTGCGGTCATCAGCTGCGTCTGGATCGTGGTCGGCGCGTCCTCGAGCAGCGCGCGCCCGGCCGGCGTTACGGCGATCTCGATGCGACGCCGGTCGGCGGACGACGACGAGCGCGACACGAAGCCGCGCTCGACAAGCCGACGCACGACGACCGACACCGAGCTCTGGTGCGTCGCCGTGCGCTCGGCCAACTCATTGAGCGAGTCGGCCGGCCGCTCGGTCAGCTGCTGAAGTACGAAGAGCTGCGCGAGGCTGATGCCCATCTTCAGCTCGATCGCGCGCGTGTTGACGCGGAACGCGCGCACGATGCTTCGCACGGCGTTCATCGAACGATCGACTGGCCGCTCGTTGCTCAACGCGGCAGCGCTTTGCGTCGGATTGGCACCCATGATGGAGAACATGCGGTCCAGTCCGCGCTTCTACAAGGGGGCCATTGGAGGCTGATTCCCGGTCAATTTGTCGCCAGCTTCGATTTCTCGCCCTTGAGCTTGGCGTCGTACCACCCCAACACGCGACGCCACATGTCGAGGAAATCGTCCGCCGTCGCGGTTCCAGCGCCGTGGCCGCCGTTCATGTAGTTCACCCACACCACCTCTTTGCCGAGCCGTCGCAGCGCGTAGTACATCTCGCGGGTGTTGTCGGCCGGCACGTTCGAATCCTGCGCGCCCGTCACGAGCATGAGAGGCGTCGTGATCCGATCGGCGAAAAGAACGGCCGAGTGCTGCTCGTACTTCTGCGGCTGCTGCCACATCGTCGCACCGATGCGGTCCTGCGTCTTCTCGGCGGCGTTCACGTTGCGCACGCCGAGGCGCGGGCTGTCGGTGTAGAAGCTGATCAGGTCCACCTTGCCGGAGATGTTCACGGCTGCCTTGAACCGATTCGTCTGCGTGACGAGCAGGTTCGTCGCGTAGCCGCCGTAGCTCGTTCCCTGCACGGCCATCTTCGCCGAGTCGGTGATGCCCAGCTCGATCAGCTTGTTGGCCGCGGCGGTCACGCCTTTGAGCCACGCCTCGCCGGGGAAGCCGATGTCGAAGTCCACCGACGGTTGGACGACGACGTAGCCGTGTCCCGCCAGCAGCGCGAGCTGCGGGTTGAACGTGTCGTCGAAGAAATCCTCGTAGACGTTGAAGATCGTCGGATACGCTTTCCCCTTCTGATAATCCGGCGGGTAGTAGACCACGGCGTACTTCTGGTGGCCGTCGGCGTCGAGGAAGGGAACCAGGTCGGTCGCGCCGAGTCGCTTCGCCTGCAGCTGCGGGTTGCTCTCGACCAAACGGCGCGGCGACGCGAGCGACTCGTCGGCGACGTACACGTCGGCGGGATGGTTGCCGCTCGCGATCGACAACACGACGGTCTTTCCGTCCTTCGAGAGACGGATGCCGGAGTACGTGCGTCCATCGCGCACGAGCGTCGCGAGTTGCTTGGACTGCCTGTCGTAGCGCAGCACCGAGCGTTCCCACTTCGTTCGCGACGCCGACGTGAGGTAGATGTGTTGCCCGTCGCCCGTCCACGCGGCGAAGCTCACGCGCGGCGAAGTCGCCGACGAATCGTCGGTCGCCACGACCTGGTCGCGCGCCGAGGTCGCGACGTCGACGAGCCAGAGGCCTTCGCGGTTCGAGACGAGCACCGCGTCACCCGTCGGGCTGAAGCGGACGACGGAGAAGCGCTCTTTGGCGGCGCGCTCGCGCCCGGCCTTTGTGGTGTCGGGAGGCGTCGGCGTCTCGCCCGGTTTCCGGTCCGCCGGTCCGGCGAGTTGCTTCGCGTCCTTTTCGTCGATCGAGCCGACGTAGACGCGGCCGTCCTTCGAGTACGCGTAGTGGCGTCCGTCGTCGGCCCACTGGAGCTGCATCCCCTTCGTCGTCGCGAATACGACGCGCTCGGCACCGCCTGTCGTGGCGCGCGTCCGGAGCGACATCTCGCTGTTGAAGCTGTCGTAGTCAGTTTTCTTCTGTATGTCGACGTCGTAGGCGAGGGCGGCGCCGTCCTTGGCCAGCGTGTATTGACCGACCATCGTTTCGGGAACGAGGTCGCGCATCACGTTGGTTTGGAGGTCGAACGCGACGACGCTGCGAGCATTTCCCATCCGTCGGACGTCGTCCCACGCCAGGAACGGATCGAGGCTCGACTGCACGAAGACCGGCCCTGTCGTCATGTTGGTGAACGTGTCACGGGCCTTCTTGCGCCATTCGAGCGTGTGCACGGTGAAGACGAGCGACTTCCCGTCGGCCGTCCAGCGCAGGTCGCTGTTCTCCGCGACGTAGCGGCCGGCCGGAAGGTGCACTGTGACGACGCGATCGGCCTTGCGGTCCCACACCGCGGGTTCGTAGACGTCGCCGTTGAAGAGCAGCGTCGCCAGGCGGTCGCCGTCGGGAGACCAGCGCGCGAGGCGAACCGGCCGCTTGTCGGCGAACACCGGGTGGGCCGCTCCGGACTTCGTATCGATGACGAGGAGCCGCGCCGGCACGGGATGCACGTACGTCGGGTCGCCGTCGCGCCGATAGTCCTGTCCGTACGCGTCGCGGCGCACGGACGACGTGAGGGCCAGCCAGCGGCCATCGTCGCTCAGGTCGGCCACCGTCGCCGTCGTGATGTCGAGCGCGTCGTTCATCGTGAAGGCCGCGCTCGACACCGCCGTGGCGGGTGCGCCGCGCGTCGTAGGACCGCCGGCGTTCTGGGCGAACCCCTCGACGCGAGGGGCCGCGGTCAGTGTGGCGACGAGAAACAGTGAAGCACCGAGGCGAGACCGCATATCGACATCCGTGAACGGGTGTCGTCCAATGTGCCTAGCTGCCGCGCCGCTCGCCAGCGTTTGAGCGATGGCCGCCGGCACGCCCACAGCGGCCGCGCTAGCGGACGACGATCTCTCGCTTGGTGGTCGTGATGCCCCGATCGGTCTCGGCGGTGACGGCGAGCTCGTACGTCCCCGAGCGCAGGCGCGAGAGGTCGACCCGCACGCCGCGCGCGGCGATGCCGTCGTGCTGCTCGGGAACCTCGTCCCACTGCAGGCGAAGACCGGTGGTCGGATCGGCGAGATGGGCGCGTTCGATCGCGTGCCGGAGCCAACTCACACCGGTCTGCTGCACGCTCACCGTGTAATGGACCGGCTCGGCCCGCTCGCGAAGCCCGTATGCCTCCCAGTACACGCCTACGGCGCGCGCCAACGGAATCTCGGTGCTCGCCAAGGCGTTGTCGCGCGCCGTGACGAAGTCGGCGTTGGGCGACGCTTCCGCTTTGTACAACAGCAGATCCGAGAGCGCGACAACGTTCCCGTCGAGCGCGGTGAATCCCTCCCGCCGCCGGGCGGCACGGCGATCGTGGTCCGCCAGCAGCTCCAGGCTCACGATTCCGGAATCAGCGCGCGCGATGGAAACGAGGCGCCCTGTCGCCGTCGCGGAATCCAGCTTCGTCACGACCGCCGGCGAATCGGCGCCGGCGACGACCAGTGAGGCGCGCAGCGGACGGCCGATCAACGTCGTGTCTTGGCGCGCGTCCCATGCCGCGACGACGAGCGTCGAGTCGCCGCGCCGGAAGCGCGCGATCTGGCTCGGCAGGTCGTGCATCGAGCGCGCGTAGGCGGGCGCGTAGCCGGTGCGCGCGAAGCGGTTGTCGAGCGTCCAGTCGTCGCTCGTGATGCGTGCCTCGTGATCGACGGCATGCTCGCTGGGCAGGAAGTCGTACGGCATTCCCGCGTCGTGCCCGGTGATCGCGGCGCGCGAGTCGAGCGACATCCTCGGGAGGCCGCGCGAATACCATTGCGGCCAACCGTAGCGCATCACGAGGTGTCGCGCGTCGTCGCCCCACACCTCGCCATCGGACGTCGCCGAATGCTCGGCGATTCGGGCGCGCACGTACCTGGTGAGATGCTCGGTGAGCAGATCCGTCGTCGTCACCGAGTACAGCGGAGCGCCGAGCGTCAGAATCTGACGGGCCAACGAATCGCGTGCGTCGCACGGCGTGTGCTCGAATCGATCGGCGAGCGGACCGTCGAGCAGATCGGTGATGTCGAGCCAGCGGCACCGCTCGGGCAGCTCCATCGCGGCGAGCGCGACGCCGAACGCCGAGTCGGCGAAGGCGAAGCGCTTGTCGGCGTGAGCGGCGAATCCGGCGAGCGCCGCGCACCACGCTCTCCCCGCGGCGCACCGGGTCATCGCGTAACGAATCGCGTCGTCCGTGCGACGCGCGTCGACGAAGTACCGCACGAGTTGGCCGGCGACCCACGCGTCTCCCGGAGAGACGCCCCGACGTACTGTCGAGCTGCGCGATCAACGCGTCGCGACGTTTCGTGACGTCGGGTTGATCTTCGGGAGGCGGTGCCTCGTCGGCATCGTCACCGCGCCAATAGCAGTAGCGGCCGATGCGCACGTCGCAGGGGCCGCCGCCGTCGCCGACGCTCATGGGGAAGCGGCTGCGGCGAAACGACTCGAACGAACGCTGCGCCGATTCCGCGGAGCGCCGAAGCCGAGACGAGTCGGCGCGCGATGTCCCCGCCAGCTCCACCGGGCCTTGGAAGGCCGCGGCGTGCGCGAAGAGCGAACCGGCGAGCAGCGCGTGGATCAGCATCGCCGGTTCGTCCCGTCTGGACTCGCTACGGCTCTCCGAGCGCCAGGAACGGCCCCGCCGTCGCCGAGATACCGATGTCGTCCACGACGACCGTGCCGGCGACGAGCCGATCGAACACCAGGCGCATCGACTGCAGGTGCGTCGGATCGAACTGCGGCGACGCCTGCGCGAAGTCGGCGAGCGGCATCACGTAGGTCTGCAGCACCATCTCGTACTGCGTCGGGTAGCGCTGCTGCTCCTGGTCGCGCCGCCGCAGAATGTGAATCTCGAGCGGACGGCGCGGCACGCCGAACTTGCTGAGCGGCAAGCCGCGCGACGTGGCCCGCCGCATCGACCATCTCGACCGTGAGATCGACCGGCGTCGAGTCCTTGGCCGTCTTCGGCGTCGGGCTTCTTGGGCGGCGCCTTCTTGTCGTCCTTCTTCGTGCTGTCCGCCTTCTTCGTCGTATCGCGCGCCGGCGCGCGCGGACCCGGCTTCGCGTCCGTCGGCGCGAGCGACAGGTAGATCGCCGATTCGCGGCCGACGTGCAGCGCTGCCGACGAGCGAATCGGTCAGCGAGATCGTGTACGACGCCGGCTTGCCGAGCTTCGTCGTGTCGTCGCCGCGGATGTGGTTGTTCCAGCCGAGCGTGACCGCGTTGGGTGTTGATCGGATCGTTCTGCCCGCTGCGCAGATTGAGCGGGTTCTCTTTCCACGTCGCGAGACTGTCGCCGCTGAGCGTCACGCCCGGCACGGATCCGGTCGTGACGTCGACGTCTTCCTCGAACGTCGCGAGCGGCTTGAAGCCCGCTCTCCTCGAAGCGCGTGATGTACATCGTCTTCGGCAGCCACGCGCCGGTGACGCGATGGTCGCGGAACATCGGCAGGTACTCGGACTTGCCGTGCAGCGTCGCTTCCATGAATGCGCCGATCATCACCTTGCTGAACTGCCGCTGCTCTTCCGGCGTGATCAGGCCGCGCAGATCGAGGTAGCGCCCGCTGCGCGGACCGTTGTCCTTGTTGCCCCACACGGTGTTCCACTGGCCGTGGTTGGCGCGGTAGACGTACCACGCCGTCTTGAACCACGGCTTGCCGTCGGTGAACTGGATGCGCTGAAACGCGCGCAGCCCGTTGAACGACGACACGTCGCCGTCGTGCGAGCCGTGAATCACCATGTAGTTCACGTTCTCGATCGGCGTGAACACGCCGGCGGGCTTGTACTGCCCGTCGACCGGCGCGATCGCGAACACCGACTTGATGTTGAAGTTGAAGTTGAACTTGACGTTCGCGTCGTCGGGATAGTGACTAGCCGATTGAACGCCGCCGCGATCCCGACCGCCTCGCCGCCGCGCGAGTGGCCCATGATCCCGATGTTGTTCATGTCCACCTTGTGCGAGAACGGGCCGGCCGTGCTGTCGTTCCAGCGCTTCCAGTCCTCGAGGTGCTTGAGCAGCATCCACGCGCGCCCGTCGCTCTCGCCGCGGAGGTTGCCGTTGATGAAATTCTCATCGACCGACACGAGGATGAATCCGCGCGACGCCAGCAGCTCGCCGAGGTAGCCGTAGCCCGGATCGGAGTAGTCGAGCGGGTCGTGGTTGCCGTGGACGATCAGCACGAGCGGGAAGGGACCCGTGCCCGTCCGGATACCACACGCGCCCGTTGATCGGCAACTTGCTGAAGCCGAATCCCCAGTCCTTCTCGCGGTGCCTTGGCGACGTCGGGCTCCATCGAGACGAACGGCGACGCGTCGACCGTCTTCGTCTTGATCGTCACCGAGTCGCGAAACTCGGCGCGGCGCTTGTCGGTGCCGCTGCCGTAGTACATCGTCTTCACGGCGAAGCTGCCCTTTCTCGCCCGGGTTCGGCGCGGTGATCAGCTGGTGCGAGAGGACGACGGCGAGTCGTCCTTGGTCAGCTTGAGCGCCTGGGTGCAGCCGCCGCGAAGAGCACGGCGACGAAGCAGTCGACGGCGGCGGCACGCGCGACGATTGGTTGGGCAGTCGAGCGATATCACCGAATCCGCAGGCCGATGCGGTGGCCGACGCGGCCGCCGCCCAAGCGTTTCGAGCGCGTAGTCGATCGACAGGCGATCCATCGTGAAGCCGGCGCCGGCGGTGAACGCCTCTTCACCGGGAAGCGGGCGCCGCGCGCCGGCGCGCAGCGCGATGTTGTAGCCGCTCAGCCAACTGTAGTTGACCTCGACGACCGCCGCGGGCGCGACGAAGTCGCTGCGCACCCAGGAGACGGCGGCGGTGCCGACGAGATCGAACTCGCCCACCGGCCCACCGCGCGAGACGCCGAGCGTCGTCTGCAGCGGAAGCTCGGCTCGATTGGACCCGAGATCCGCGTCCTGCCCGATGTTCTGCACCGCGACGCCGACGGTGTACGAACCGAACATCTCCTTCGAGACGCCGAGATCGACGAGACCGCGCTCGAATCGCGACCCTGCGGACTCTTGTCTCCGCGTACTTCCCCGCGGCGCCGACGCGGAGCCCTTGAACGCCTGCGCGATCCCGACGCTCACCTCGAGCGAGGCGGACACTCGCGTTCGGTCGAATTCCGCCGGTGTCCGGGGCTGGACACGAAACTGGCCTCGGCGCTTTGCGTCCGCATCCCGATGGCGATACCACCGCCGTTGAACCGCGTCACCGCGGAGAGGGCGCCGCCGTCTGAGCCTCCGACGATAGCGCTCGCCGGACGCGCTGAAGCCGCTCGCGATCGACGAGCTGCGCCGGATTGAAGAAGATCACTTCGTCGTCGCGGCTCGCGACGCCGATGTTGCCGAGCGCCAGCGTCCGCGGACCCGCGGGAAGGGGGAGTACGACAGGCAGAATCGCGCGTGGCTGCGCGTCGATCGCGAGCCACGGCGCCAGAAGCAGTGCAGGGCAGGGACCGCGCGACGAAGATTCATGTCGTTGGCACCGAGGGGTGAATGATCTTCAATTGTCGCCCGGCAACGTCTTCAGAAAGTCGGCGAGGTACGATCCCCAGACCGCGGGCAGCGAGTGCGTGCCGTGCCCGCGCGTCTGGTCGGTGATCGGCAGCAGGACGAACTTCCCGTTCTTCACGCGCGCGAATGAGCGTCTCGACGATTCCGAGCTCCGGCGGATTCACGAAGTCGTCCGCCGAATTGATCGCCAGCACGCGCGCCGTGATCTTCTCGAGGTTCGGCGACGGGTCGTAGTTGCGCGACGCGTCGAACGGGTAGACGACGTCGTTCGCGTCGTGCGTCTTCACGTTCTGGTCGAGGTACGCGCGGATCAACGAATCGGCCTTGTCGCGCGTCGGTGCCTGGCGGTGCTGCACCTTCGGCGCCGACGTCATGATGAACAGCATCCCCATCGCCTGTCGCGAGGCCCGGCGGCTGCGTCGTGTAGTCGCCGCCGTTGTAGCCCGGATCCTTGCGGATGACGTCCATGATCATCGTGCGGATCATCCGATTCCGTCCCGCGATCTGCGTCGGTGCGCAGGCGAGCGGCACCAGCCCGTCCACGAAGTCCGGATAGCGCTCGCCCCACACCCACGCGTGCATGCACCCCATCGACGTCCCCATCACGAGCCGCAGGTGATTCACGCCGAGGCCCTTGGTGAGCAGCTCGTGCTGGGCGTCGACCATGTCGTCGTACGTGTACTTCGGGAACTGCGCGTGCATCCCGTCGCTCGGCTTGCTCGACTTGCCGTGGCCGATACCGTCGGGGAGAACGACGAAGTAGTTGCGCGGTGTCGAGCAGCTGCCCCGGACCGAACAGCTCGCCGCCGAACGTCCGGCTCAGGAATCCGCCGCCCGACCCGGTGGTGCCGTGGAGCACCATCACGGCGTTCCGCACGAGCCCCGAGCGCGTCGCGGCGCGGCTTGCCGAGCGTGATGTAGTGGATGCGAAGCTCCTGGAGCGTCTCTCCGCTCGCGAACCGGAAGTTGTGAATCGTGTAGTCCTGGCCCACGGGCGCTCCACCCCGCTGTGAATGGACGGGTACAGCGACCAGATTCGAGAGGGCGGCGAACGCGATCAGTCGACGAATGGGGGGGGCGGACGGCATGGCTTCACCTGGGTGGATTTTCGTGCTGCGACGATAGCCACCCGACGGTCGATTCGACAGTCCAAACCCGCGGATCGTTGGCTAACCTTCCTTGACCGCCAGGTCGCATTTTCCCGCCGCCATCAGCGCGCCATCCAAAGGATCACGCCCATCTCGATTGTCGCCGCGATGATTCCGAATACCAACGCTGCTCGAAGTCCTTTGCTGAGATGCATGCCGTTCTTTCGGGGAGAGGGGGGCGGGGGCGGCGTGCGGTGGAAGGGCTCGGGCGCCGCGCTCGTGGCGACCCTTGTCGTGGCGGCGTGCAGTGAACCTACGACATCGGTGCGACGTTTTCCCGTCCTCGACGACCTCGGCTCGAGCGATTGGGCATCGGTGTCGGTGGGCGGCGAGCACACGTGCGCTCTCAAGACCGACGGCAGCGCCTA
Source organism: uncultured Gemmatimonadaceae bacterium (assembly GCA_963789315.1). GTDB lineage: Bacteria > Gemmatimonadota > Gemmatimonadetes > Gemmatimonadales > Gemmatimonadaceae > JAQBQB01. The sequence continues at coordinate 69,992 of CAWBKI010000025.1, forward strand.
CTGCTGGGGAAGCAACCAGTTCGGCCAATTGGGCGTGAGCCACACCGACACGACCTGCGGCTCCCTCAACGCGCGTTATTCGTGCGCGACGATCCCGCAGCTGGTCCAGGCGGGGCTCCAATTCGCGTCGATCAGCGCGGGGCAGCAGCACACATGCGCGATCACCCGCACGCGCGAGGCATACTGCTGGGGTTCGAATGAAAACGGTCAGGTCTCGGACTTCGGAAACGGTGGAGCGGCGCTCACGAAGGTTGCGAGCGGCCTTCCGTGGACGCAGATAACGGCGGGGTTCAGTCACACGTGCGCCGTTCGCTCGGATGGCTTGCTTGTGTGCTGGGGCTCGAACGACCGCGGCCAACTCGGCAACGGGGGTCTGTTGCCGGGGACGACCCGTCCGCTCATCACTGGACCTATCGCGGCGGCGAGCGCGGGACAGTCGCGGACTTGCGCGCGCACAACGGTCGGCGTCGTGTACTGCTGGGGCGCCGTCTGGACGGAACGGAGCTCGGGACTGGAGCTGTCGCGAACTCAGTTGACGCCGCAGCTCGTCCCCGGCGCCCCGGCGCTAGCTTGGCTGAGCGTCGGTTCGTTCACCACGTGCGGCGCGGACGTCTCCGGATTCGCCTATTGCTGGGAAGCGAATCCACGCGGCGAGATGGGCAACGGAACGCAGGACGGGAGCCTCGTCCCGGTTCGTGTGGCGAGCGATTTGGCGTTCGTGCAGCTCAGCGCCGGGATCGTCCAGACGTGCGGCGTCGACATCGCGGGGGCCGGCTACTGCTGGGGCGACGACTCGTTCGGTGAGCTGGGAGCGTTGCCGTCGCTTCTCGTCGAGCGGTGCGGGGGACAGGTCTTGCCCTGTGCGACAAAGCCCGTCGGGGTCATCGGGCGACAGCGGTTCATCGAAATCAGCACGGGTTTCGGCAGCCACACGTGCGGCGTGACGACGCGTGGCAACCTCTACTGTTGGGGCCTGGGTCAATCCGGGCAACGAGGCGACGGTACCGAGGCCTCCGCCGTGGCGACTCCGGCGCTGGTCGTCGAGCCGAGTCGACTGCCCGGGTCGAGTCAGTAGGCGCGCGGCGAGACTTTTGTGTCGCCCATCACGCGAGTTCAACGCTCGCGCACCGCGGGCCGATACTGACATTAAATTGTCGGTCGCGACTCTGGTGTCCGATCGGACCGCCGCGCTCGCGATCGCTGTTCCCGCCCTCGCTTCACGCCTCTCCCTCCATTCGATGAACTTCGATCGCCGGTTCCTTCAGCGCGCGCTTCTCGCGTTCACCACTGGACTGTTTCTCGCTTGCGCGGCGCGCGTCTCGGCGTCCGACGCTGCGACCCTTTCTCCCGGAACGCCGGCCGCCGCTCGCTAGCTCGCTCGGTTCGATTTCCAGAGACGATAGCCGCCGAGAAACGCATTCGCGTTCTTGCCGCGCTTGACTCCCCTCGGAAGGCGTTTCATGTGCTGGACGTTTCCGCCTCCCAGCACGACGTAGTCGGCGAGAAAGGCCTCCGAGAGCAGTTCGACGATCTCCAGCACGTGCCGTCGCCATCGGTGTTTGCCCAGCCGCCGATATCCGGCTTCGCCGATCCAGTCCTCGTAGGTCTTGCCGCGGTGATACGGCAGATGCGCGAGCTCGAGCGGGATCAACACGCCGTCCTTGATCAACGCCGTGCCCAGACCGGTGCCGAGTCCGAGGAATAGCATCGTGCCGCCCTCGTAACTGCCGAGGGCCTGCATCGCGGCGTCGTTGACGAGCCGCACCGGTTTTCCGAACGCTCGGCGAAAATCGAATCCGACCCAGCCGGGGCCGAGATTCCACGGGTCCTCGACGGGCTTGCCGCTGCGCACGGGACCCGGGTAGCCGATCGACACGCGATCGTACTTCCAGTCGGTCGTCGCCTCGCGAACGGCGCGCACCATCTCGCGAGGCGTGAGCGTGGGGCCGGACTTGATCTTGATCGGCGTGTGGTGACCTGACGCGAGCACCTTGACGTTCGTGCCGCCGACGTCGACCGCCAGAATCTTCATCGACGAACTATCACGGAGCCGGGGGGAGCCCCTTTCGCGCGCGCACCGCCGCGACGAAACGCTTGGCGTCGGCCTCGTTGAAGGAGTCCGAAACCTTTTGGTGGTTGACGCTCGTCCCGCTGAACATCTCGCGATCACTGCCGTCGGTCCACTGCACGCGGATCTTCCCGTCGGCGTAGTGAATGTCCTTGATGTCCGCGAGAGGGAAGACCGCGTGCGTGCCGATCGCGCCGGCGACGGATGACTTCACGATCTGGCTGACCATGCCACCGAAGCCCGCGGTGTCGCCGGAGCGGGATTCGTCGAGGCCACTTTTGATTTTCGCGACCGTCTTGGACGAGAGACCGGCGAGAATCTTGTCGCCCATCAACACGACGTCGACGGAGCTGTCGGCGTTGTAGATGCGCATGTCGCCCGGGCCCAGTGTTTCCGGCGGCGCCTGTGCCTCGACGCGCACGTGGTTGTGACTCGAGAACTTGCGCCTGCCCCAGGCGATCACGAGCCAGCAGGCGAGGATGACGAGGCCGAAGCGAATCAGGCCTCCGACGAAGCGGCGAGAGTTCATGGCAATGGCCCTGCGAAGGTTGCGCTGGCGTTGCTCATCGCGGTCCGGACACGATCGGCAACTCGATGAAACTTACGTGTCCGGGCTCGTGGAAGATTCGCTGGTTCGCCTTCGCGTAGTCGCCTGGCTTGGCCCAGAAGATGTTCGGGCACGAAGGTCTGCGGATTGCGGTCGTAGAGCGGGAACCAGCTCGACTGGACCTGCACCATGATCCGGTGCCCCGGCAGGAAGACGTGGTTGGCCGTCGGGAGGGCGAACCGGTACAGGAGCGGCTTGTCCGGCGCGATCGGCCTTCGGGGTCTCGAGGCTCTCGCGGTACCGGCCGCGGAAGATGTCCGCCGACGACCATGAGCTGATAGCCGCCCATCTCCGCGTCGCCGGCGACCTCGTCGGGATAGACGTCGATCAGCTTGACGACCCAGTCGGAGTCGCTGCCGCTCGTGGAGGCGACGAGGTTGGCGACCGGCTCGCCGGCGATCTTCACCGGCTCGGTCGAGCACGTCGGAGACGAACGCCAGGACGTCCGGGCGCCCGGAGGCCTCGCGCTGGTCGTCGACGAGCCAGCGCGACCAGGTCTGCGCCGTGTCGTAGCCCATCGGCTGGATCGGCCGCGCGCGGAACGGCACCGGCTTGGCGGGATCGGAGACGTACTCGTCGAACGCCGCATCGCCGGCAGCCGGCGGGCGAAAGCCAGCTTCAAGCCCGCGCGGAGATAGAGCGGCGTGCGCCGTCATCGTGCAGCCCGCCGCGCCCCGGCCGGCCAGGCGGGCAGGCGCCTCCACGCGTTCGTCCCGGTCTCGAACGCCGTCACCGGGGCGACGTCGGCCTTCGGGGCGCCGTCCTTGAGATACTGGGCGAGGAACGGCGCGAGGATGTTCCGGCGGAACTCCAGCGCCGTGTCGGCGTCGAACTTCGAGCGCGCCGAGCGAGCTGCCGTCTGCGATCATCTGGCCGTGATACCACGGGCCCATCACCAGGAAGACCTTGTCGTTGTCCGCGTCCTTCGGCTCGATCGCCTTGTAGACGGCCGATCGCGCCGTAGATGTCCTCCTGGTCCCAGAGGCTGTGCACCAGCATCACCGGCACCTTGAGCGGCTGCTTCGCCAGCAGCTTGTCCACCGCCTGCTCGCGCCAGAACGCGTCGTAGGTCGGGTGCTCGGTGAGCTTCCTCCAGAAGCCGAGCTGGTCGAGGCCGCGGACGCCGCCCGAGCTCGCCGGCCGAGCCCGCTTGCATGAACATGTCGTAGACGTCGTGGTGGCTCGTCCACCACTTCGCGTCGCCCTTCCGCGTCGCGACCTGGTCGTAGATCCACGTGCACGTTGATGCTGGCGGAACGCGCCGTTGTGGAACCAGTCGTCGCCCATCCAGCCGTCGACCATCGGGTTCATCGGCACCGAGACCTTGAGCGCCGGGTGCGGATCGACGAGCGCCATCAGCGGCAGGAATCCGTCGTACGAGATCCCGAGGATGCCGACCTTGCCGTTGGTCTCGGGGACGTTCTTCACGAGCCAGTCGATGGTGTCGTACGTGTCGGTCGCGTGATCGACGGGCGTCGGGTTCAGCGGCCCGCGCAGCGGCCGGTTCACGACGTAGTCGCCCTCGGAGCCGTGCTTGCCGCGCACGTCCTGGACGACGCGGATGTAGCCGCCCTCGACGATCACGTCCGTCGCGTTGTCGTAGCCGTTCAGCACCGGCGCCGAGGTGCGCGCTCTCGGCGTGGCTCGTGAGCTTGTTGGCGTCGTAGGGCGTCCGCGTGAGCAGGATCGGGGCGCGGCTTCGCGCCCTTCGGGACGAGGATCACCGTGTGCAGCTTCACGCCGTCGCGCATGGGGATCATGACGTCGCGGCGTTGGTAGTCGAACGACGACGTCGCTGGAGTGAACTTGGAGGGGGTTTCGGTGGGGAGTTGGGCGGCGAGTCGGACGGCGAACAGCGGGAGGGCTAGAAGGGCGCGAGCGAAGGGCACGGGGAGCTCGAGGTAGTGGCAGGGCGATAAGGTCGCGTGAGACACGGCGAGGCGAAAGGCGGTTGGTGGGCCGGCCACTCTGGGCCCTGGCGCCTGGTGGGTACGGCTTTGCGCTCGAAGTCGGACGTCTGATTTCGGACGTCTGAGGTCAGACCGGGCGTGACGGGAATGAAACGATGACGGAGTCCCGTCGTTCCGGGACTATCGTCCGCTCTCCACGAGAGAGCAAATGGGTGATTTTCGGCGGCTGGTCGCGTGGCAGAAAGCGAACGCGTTCGCGTTAGCCGTGCACGCGGCGTTTCGAAACGTCAGGACACGCGTGTCGCCTGGCCTGCGCGCGCAGATCCTGCGCGCGGTCAACTCAATCGCCGACAATCTGGCCGAGGGGTGCGCCAAGCGTTCTCCCCGTGAGCTGCCGCGGTACGCGGATATGGCGTACGCATCTTCGAAAGAGGTAGAGAACGACCTGATCCGAGCGCGAGGACTAGAAATGATCGGCCGGACCGTGTTCGAAGACCTGATGCGCAAAGGGGATGAAGTCTCCCGCCTCTGCTATGGCATCGCTCGGATGAAACCGAACGGCGGCGACTCGTCTCAGTCCGACCCCGAGAACGTCTGATTTCAGACGTCCGAAATCAGACGTCGGATGTCGAGCGAACCACGTAGCCGGCCAGCCCCTCGAACCTAGAGTGGCCGAGGCCCACCGCCGTCAGCAGTCCGCCGTCAGAGCGGCGGCCTCCCGATATCCCTCAGCCTTCCTTTCGCCTCATTGTTTGTCGAATCCCTCCGTATCGCCTCCCGGTACGCCGTCGCCGCCCCCGCCGTATCCACCTTCATCAACATCACGTTCCCCCGAAACACGTACATCCCCGACGAATTCGGGTAGAACTCTTCGTTGAGCCGCAGCAGCGCCAGCGCCTCGTCGAACTTGTTCGCTCGGCCGAGTCGAAACGCGGCGATGTTCAGTTGGCTTTCGCCGAAATCATAGGCCCCGCTCCCGTAGTAACGCTGGCGAAGTGCGCGGTAGGCCTTCACGGCGGAGTCGGTGCCTCCAGTGGTCGCGGCCGCGATGATCACGGCGGACAGCGGCATCGGCTTGCTGACTCCACGATGGCAGGTCGCGCACGTGACCTGCGGATCGTCGGCCTGATGGCCGGGCAACGTGTCGACTCGGCGATTCGCTTCCTGCACCAGCAACATCATCTGCCGCGCCACGAGCTTCGTCCGCTTCTCGTCGCTCACGAAGTTGAATTGCGTGAGCGGCTGGCCCTCCTCTCCGACGTGACAGAACTGGCAGCGGACGCCCAAGTCCGACGTGAAGTTCCGCATCGTGCCGATGACCTGGATCACCGGCGTGGATTTCGGGATGACCCTGGTGTTGACGAGCGAGTCGGGCGGGAACTTCGCCGGCGACTGGGCCAAGACGTGAGAGGCCGAGAGTGCCACGAGGAAAATCGCCGGCATCGAGACGCGCATTCTTGGTTCCGCGTAGGGGAGTGAGCCTACGATATCACGCGCGGGGACGGCAGAATGTAAGAATGTTGTTCGCTACAAACGGCGCGAACGGCGCGAGGCGGGCCGGCCACTCTGAGTCCGATTCGCGCGGTGGGTACGGCTTTGCGCTCGAAGTCTGAGGTCTGACGTCTGACTTCGGACATCGGACCAGGCGTGACCGCGGCCTCTCAGCGCCTTGCCCAACCCGCGATCGAGCGACAAGTCCCGTTTTGCCGAGCAGCTGGTCTGACGTCCGATGTCCGACGTCAGACCTCGGACATCGAGCGAACCACGTGGCTCCCAAGCCGTACGAACTCAGAGTGGCCGAGGCCCACACTCAGAGTGGCCGAGGCCCAATCTCAGATCTCATGTCTCCCGCAGCGCCGCCATCGGCGTCTCCGCGAAAACATCTCTCCCCGTCAACAGTCCAATCGACACCGCCAGCGCGATCATCGCCGCCGCCACGATCCCCGCCGGCGCGAACGCCGGCAAGAACGGCATCTTGAAGATCACGTGCAGCAGTCCCCATGCCGCCAGCGTGGACAACAACACTCCGGTCAGCGCGCCGAGCGTGCCGAGCAGCGCGTACTCGGCGAGCATGATCCGCATGATCTGATGGCGCGTGGCGCCGAGCGTCTTGAGGAGCACGCCTTCGCGCAGCCGGTCGCGGCGCGTCGCGGCGACGGCGCTGAACAACACCGGCACCGCGAGCCCGAGGCTGATGAGCGCGAGGAAGCGAACGGCCATCGTCACCTTGCCCAGCACGCTCTGCACGGTGCGCTGCACGAGCGTCAGGTCGAGGCTCGAGATGCTCGGGTAGCGTGCGACGACGTCGCGCTGTAGGTGCGCGATGGCCGTCGGAGTGGACGCGTGGACGAGAATCGCGAACTGCTTCGGCGCGGCGGCGAGCGACTTCGGGTCGAACACCGCGAAGAAGTTCGGGGCGAACGTCTGCCACTGAATCGAGCGCATGCTCGTCACGACCGTCGGAATGAGCACACCCTGCACGTTCCAGGTGATCGTGTCCTGCAGCTTGACGCCCATCTCGACGGCGACGCCCGAATCGAGCGAGACCTGGCCGAGCGTGCCCGCGCTTCCGCCCGGAGAGCCGAACCATTTGCCGGACACGAGCCGCTCCGACGCGGTCAGCGAATCGCGGAAGGTCGAACGGAACTCACGCCGAAAGACCCACGGCCCGCGGCGATCGCGCACTACTTCACCGCGCGCGCCGCGTCCACCGCGTCCACGCCCCGCGGCGATGCGCGCCGAATCGCGAACGCGACGATTCTTGTCGATCTCGTCGGCGATGGCGGTCGCCGATTTTCCGTTGATCGACGCGACTCGCATGGCGACGATCGGCGTCTCGTCGATCAGCTCCTCGTGCGCCGCGTGGATGACCGAATCGATGCCGGCCTGCTGATTCTCCTGCACGTCGAAGAACACGACGTTGGCGCGCGCTTCGCCGAGGCGCAGGTCGAGCGACCGAAGAATGTTGTATTGAACCTGGTACAGCGTTCCCATGAGGAACACGCCGAATCCGAGCGCGAGCACGACGGCGCGCGTCTGATTGCCCGGGCGATAGAGGCTCGCGATTCCCTGACGGAGCGGGAACGGCCACGACGGACGAATCAATCGGCGCGCCGCCCACGACAGTCCCGCCGCGCTCAGCCACAAGATGCCGATAGCGCCGGCGATCGCCAGCGTGAATCCCACCCCGCGCCTCGGCGTGTTCGCCCGGCTGAGTCCGAGCGCCAGCACGCTCGCCGCGATCGCCAGCGACAGCGCGATGCGCAGCGGATCCCAGCGCGCGCGGCGCAACGCGTCGGCGTCGGGTTCGCGCCGCAACGCTTGCAGCGGCGACACGCGCCGCAGCGCGACGAGCGGACGCATCGCGAAGAGCAGGGCGACCCACACGCCGATCGCTAAGCCGAGAAGTATCGGACGCGGCGCGAGGTGGAGGTCCACGTCCACCGGAAGGAAATCATGCAGCACGTACGGCATCGCGAACTGGATGCCGAGTCCGACGACGACGCCCGCCGCCGCGCCGACGAGACCCATCACCGCGGCCTGCATCGTGTAGATGGCGAGCACCTGCCAACTCGTCGCGCCCACGCAGCGGAGAATCGCTACAGGGTCGATCTTGCGCATCACGAACGCGTGCACGCCGCTCGCCACGCCGATGCCGCCGAGCAGGAGCGCGATGAGCCCGACGATGGCGAGATAGTCGTGCAGCTGGTCGATCGCGCTGGCGAGCCGCGATTCATTGTAGCCCGCGCTCTGCACCGAGCCGTTGCCCGCGGAGAGACGCTTGCCGAAGTCCTTCACGAACGCGTCGCTCGTGAGCGCGGTCGGCAGCTTGAACAACGTCTCGTAGTCGGCGCGGCTGCCGAAGACGACGAGGCCCGTCGCCGGAACGAAGCGCTCGGGGATGTAGACGCGCGGCCCGATCGCCGCCGAGATCCCGACGTCGCCAGGCACGCTGAGCAGCGATCCCGTGATGACGAACTTCGCTGAGCCGAGCGACAGCGTGTCGCCGAGCCGTGCGTCCAGCGAAACGAGCAGCGCGGGATCGACGATGGCCGACGCGCCATCTTGAAGTTGCCCCCACGCCGCGGCGGGATCGGTGACGATGTTTCCGAAGAACGGGTAGCCGGCGCTGACCGCGTGCACCTGCACGAGCCTCGTCCCGCCGCTCCTCGGCACCAACGCCATCGAGGTGAATCCGGTGGACGTCACGTTGGCGATGCCGGCGTGCGCGAGGGAATCGACGAGCGAATCGATCGCCGGCGTGCGCGGCGAGTTTCGGCGCGCCGCGACGTCGCCGCCCATCAGCGCGCGCGACTGCTCGTGCACCGAGCGAATCGTGTTCTCGGAGAACGAGTCGATCGCGACGAGCGCCGCGACGCCGAGGGAGATCGACGACATGTAGAGGAGCAGCCGCCGGCGCGCCGTGCGGCTTTCGCGCCAGGCGAGGGCGAAGAGCTGTCGCGTCGCCGACATCAGGCCGCCCGCTCCGTCAGTGAATCCGAAATGACGCGGCCGTCGCTCAGGCGAATGATTCGCTGCGCATGCGACGCGAGCGCGTGGTCGTGCGTGACGAGGACGATCGTGGCGTTCGACTCGCGGTTGAGCGCCTCGAGCAGCTCGACGATGCGGCCGCCGGTGTCGCTGTCGAGGTTTCCCGTCGGCTCGTCGGCGAAGAGGATGCGCGGCGCGTTCGAGAACGCGCGCGCGATCGCCACACGCTGCTGCTCGCCGCCGGAGAGTTGCGTCGGGAAATGGTGCAGCCGATCGCCCAGCCCGACGCGACGCAGCAGCTCGCCCGCGCGGTCGGCCGCGCCCGACTCGCCGCGCAGCTCGAGCGGGACTTGCACGTTCTCGAGCGCGGTGAGCGTGGGAATGAGCTGGAAGCTCTGGAAGACGAACCCGACCTTTTGGCCGCGGAGCTTCGCGCGCTGGTCTTCGCTCAAGCGCCGTCAGATCGGCGTCGTCGAGGAGCACCTGCCCACGCGTCGGTGTATCGAGACCGGCGAGCAGGCCGAGCAGCGTGGTCTTGCCGCTTCCCGACGGCCCGACGATGGCGACGAACGAGCCCTGCGGGATGCTGAACGAGACGTCGCGCAGCACGGCCAACTTGTTGTCGCCGCTGCGATATTCTTTGGTGAGGTCCCGGGCAAGGAGCATGTCGCGTGAGGTCAGGCGGAGTGAAAGGGGAGAGGGAGAAAGAGCTCTGGCGCAGAGCTCGCCGGCTGTCCTTGGGCGCGGCCGGGCCGGCCGTGCTTGCCCTTCTGGTGGCGTGCGGCAGCGGAAGATCGCAAGCCGGCTCGGTAGTTGGCCGATCCGACTCAGCCGCTCCTACGGAATCTAGAGCCAGGCAGTTGCGCGGCACGTCAGACACGTCAGCTGGAACGGGAGCGGGCCGCGCGGTCGACGATCGTCTTCGCCGGAACGAGCATCACGGCCGGACTCGGACTCGAGCCCGACAGCGCCTACCCGATGCTTATACAACGGAAAATCGACTCGGCGGGGCTGGCGTTTCAGGTGGTGAACGCGGGCGTCAGCGGCGAGACCTCGTCCGGTTTGCTCGACCGACTGAACTGGCTGCTGCGAGGCGCATTCGACGTCTTCGTCGTGGAGACCGGGGCCAACGACGGGCTGCGCGGGATTCCGGCGTCGACGCTGAAAACGAACCTCGAGACGGCGCTGGATCGGATCAAAGCCAGTCGGCCTGAGGCGAAGATCGTTCTCATCCAGATGGAAGCGCTTCCCAACCTCGGCGCCCAGTACGCGTCGGCGTTCCACGCCGTCTATCCGACGGTGGCGCGCGAAAAGGGAGTGACGCTGCTGCCATTTCTCCTGGACGGCGTGGCTGGTCACCGCGGCCTCAACCAGGGCGACGGCCTCCACCCGAACAACGCGGGGGAACGGATCGTCGCGGCGAACGTCTGGCGGGGATTGGAGCCGATTCTTGCGGCTCGGGGTCAGAAATAAGGACGCCGTCGCCAGGGTCGTTGACTGCCGGCCCGTGATACGATAAGCTTAACGGCTGTCTGCGTTTAGACCCCAGTTTTCCAGAGCGACTTGTTTATGGCAATTCCGGCTACCCAAATACGGCGCGGGATGGTCCTCGTGTTCGAGGGCGACCCGTGCCGCGTCATCGAGTTTCGCCATCACACCCCGGGCAACCTTCGCGCGATGGTGCAGGCCAAGCTCAAGAATCTTCGCAACGGTTCGAGCTTCGAGCATCGTTTTCGCGCGGCGGATTCGATCGACCCGGCGTCGATGGAAACGCACGACCTGGAGTTCCTGTACCAGGGCGGCGACACGTATCACTTCATGAACACGGAGAACTACGACCAGCTCGAGATGGACGAGGAGACGCTGGGCGACAACGCGCAGTGGATGCAGCCGAACATGAAGATCCAGGCCGAGTATTACGACGGCCGTCCGGTGGGCATCAAGCTGCCGAACTCGCTCGTGCTCGAGGTCGTGGACACGGCGCCGGTCATGAAGACGGCGACGAAAACGGCCTCGACGAAGCCGGCCAAGCTGGAGAACGGCGTGACGATCAACGTGCCGGAGTTCGTGGGGACGGGGGACAAGGTGAAGGTGAATCCGTCGACGGGTGAGTATCAGGAGCGGGCGAAGTAGCGACGCTGATTGATCGTCGCCCAAGCGCGGATTAGACTGAGAGATTGCGGTCGAGTCGTATGACTGCGGCAGTTTCGATGGTGACTGTAGCTCAATCGGTTAGAGCACCGGACTGTGGCTCCGGGGGTTGCGGGTTCAATTCCCGTCAGTCACCCTGCGGCGGTCGCCGAAGTGAGGCGGCGCGGGATTGATGGTTTAGGTCGGTAGCTCAAGTGGTAGAGCACTGGTCTCCAAAACCAGCGGTTGGGGGTTCAAGTCCCTCCCGGCCTGTAAGAGCGAAGGGCACGTGGACTAGCATGTGAAGTGTGCGGCGGTATCGTCTAGGGGACTAGGACGGGGCCCTCTCAAGGCCCAAACACGGGTTCGAATCCCGTTACCGCTATTGAGCGTTGGGTAGTGTGTCTCGGTGCAGTTGATTCGATCAGGTTTGCAGTCGTCGTGGTCGACCTGGCCCGTTCGTCTATCGGTTAGGACGGCACCCTTTCACGGTGCAGAGAGGGGTTCGATTCCCCTACGGGCTACTGTGAAGGCGTTGGACGGCTAGACGGCGTGACAGCACGACGGCTAGACGGGGGAGTACAGGCAGGGTAGGTGGTTCGATGGGCTGACTGCGGCGGCGCTGCCGTCCGGCTGTCACGCAGTTTGCGTCAAGCCATGTAGTTGGGGGCGTAGCTCAGTTTGGTTAGAGCACTCGACTGTCACTCGAGAGGTCGCGGGTTCGAGCCCCGTCGCTCCCGTGTTGGACAGCTAAAGGCGAAGTTTGGAATTGGAATTCCGATTCTCTGATAGCTGGTCGTTTGTTGCAGCCGCAGTAGTGAAGGGCCCTGGTGGTGAAATTGGTAGACACGCCATCTTGAGGGGGTGGTGCCGCAAGGCGTCACGGTTCGAGTCCGTGCCAGGGCATGTACCATGGTCGTCGTATCGGGTGGACGGCTAGACAGCAAGAGGCTAGACGCAGCACCGCCAGCGTAGCTCAGTGGTAGAGCACTCGATTCGTAATCGAGCGGTCGTCGGTTCAATCCCGACCGCTGGCTCTGAAGGGGCGCCGCGATGAGCGGCGCTTTTTTGTTGCATCCGGTTGGGTCAACCGGCCACTTCAGCGAGGAAGAAAATGGGAACGACGATGACGCAGATCTGAACCGCGATGACGCGGATGAAAGCGAAGCATCTTCGTTGTGAAATCTGCGGGATCGCAGTTCAATATCTGCGGCATCTGCGTCGAGTTTTTTCATCCTTAGACGGACTCACGCCCGGCGCGCCTCTCGAATCGCCCGTCCCGCTCCGCCCAGGTTGGCGAGCCTCATCTCGGAATACTTGCGCGACAACAGGACTCCATGCGCGCCCCCCTCGAACGCGGCTTTCACCGCGCGGTAGACGTCATCGGGGGCGGTCTTTTTGCTGGTCGGCGCCGTCGGGATGTCGATGTCGATGCCCGGCCAGATTTTCATGGTCGGTCCCGCCTGGCCGACGGCACGGCGCGTCTCGCGAAGCACGTATTCCGGTGAGAGGCCGGTCGCCGCAAGCTGGTCGAGCGGGACGTCGTGGTATTGCATCACGTCGTACGTCAGGTCGAGCACTTGCTCCGGCGTCAGGTCGGCGAACAACGAGCGCTGCACGCTGCGCACGTACTGCGCGAGCCGTTCGCCGCCGCACAGGTTGTAGATCACGACCTTGAGAAAATCAGAATATTTCGCGAACGCCGCGTAGTCCTGCTCGGCGCGGTAGAACGGCGAGAACGAGTTGTTGTGCCACACGTGCCAGCCGATTCCCTTCGTCGGGGCGATGGACTTGGCGAGGTGGTACATGTCGCGATACGTGTCCTCGAGCGCGTCGTTCCAGAGACGCTCCCATTCCATGATCTCGGGGTAGCGCGTGAGCAGCCGCCAGAACGTGACGAGGGAGCCGTCGGCGGGGCGCCGCCCGTCGCGGCCGGCGTTCACGAACGCGGCCAGCTGCAGGTATCCCTCGCGAGCGCGGTCGACGTCGATCCCTCGCTTCTTCGCCTCGGCGGTGCAGTACTGACAGAAGCACGCGATGCCGCCGCCGGCGCCGGCGCCGCCGTGATTCGCGACGATCGCGTTGCCGAGCGGGCCTTGCCGCTCGCTGCCCCACATCAGGCCGTCGACGTCGTAGGAGCGGAGATAGTCCTCGACCATCCCGAGCCAGAAGTTGCGGGTGTTTGGATTGCGTGAGCACGCGAATGTCGACGCGCGGCCGGTGAGCGTGACCTCGCGCGCCTGATCGAATCCCCGCACGTTGGCCCCGATGACGTCCTCGAACCAGCAGATCACCCGCATCCCGCGCTTCTTCGCCGCAGGCAGGACGTCGGCGATCACGTCGTAGTTCGGATGATCCGGCGCCTTCTCAGGAGCGATGCTGCGTGTTGCGGTAGTACTGCGGGTGCGGCGTCGCGAAGTTGCCGCCGTGGAAGGTGTCGTCGTATTCCTGCTTGCCGTGGTCCGGGAGCGCGCTCCCTCGCGGCTGTCGTCCGCCGATGCCGCGCCCGTACGTGAACGTCGCGAGGAAGATCGTGTTCACATCGGCGAGACGCTGGAAGTTGTCGAGGACGGCGTTCACGCCCTCGTCGACAAACGACACCGCGCCGGCCTGAATCCCGATCATCGGCATCTCGGCGGGAAGCCGCGACTGATCGGCGATCGGAGTAGCGAGCAGAGACGTCTTGCCGAGCGCCACGCCGCTCGCGGCGATGGCGGACGCTTCGAGGAACGCGCGACGATCCATGTTCACCTCGGGTGCGGGGCGCGGTGGCGGTGTGCGGTGAACAGCCGCGAGTGCCACGCCCACCTTCCTGCAGGTCCGCCGGTCCACCGGTCTACCGGTCCACCGACTCCTACGCCACTCCCTGGCGAATCGCCTTGATCACGCGATCCGCGAACAGGTCCACCTCGTCGACCGTCGTGTAGACGTTCGGCGTGATGCGCATTCCCGTGAACTCGTCGGTCACCATCGGCGTGGTCACGATGTTGTGCTTGGACAGCGAGCCAGCCGCCGAGCTTGCCCATGTCCATGCCGTCGACGCCGAAGACGCCGATCGCGCCGCTCTGCGTTCGGACCGATCTGCGGTGATCATGTGTCACGCGATCGCTCGCCGCGAGCAGCCGCTTGGCCCAGCGGTCGCGCAGGATAGCGCAGCCGCGCGATCTTGCGGTCGATGCCGATGCCGCGGTTGAACGCGATGGCGACGGCGATCGCGTTGTGATTCGCGGCCGGATGCGTGCCGATCTCCTCGTACTTCCGGATGTTCTCGTCCTGCTCCACCGCCGCCGGCCATCAGCGGCCAGAGCGACTTGATCTTGTCGCTTGCGCACGTAGAGGAAGCCGGTGCCGATCGGCGCGTGCAGCCACTTGTGCAGGCTCGTGCCGTAGTAGTCGGCACCGAGCTCGTCGCGCGTGAACGGGAAGTGCGCGAACGCGTGCGCACCGTCGACGAACACCTGGATGCCTTGCGGCTCGCGCCAGCTCGACGATCTCGCGCACCGGCGCGATGTAGCCCGGTCAGGAAGCTGATGTGCATGACCTCGATCACTTTCGTGCGCGGCGTGATCGCGGCGGCGATCTGATCGACGTACGACTTCGTGCTCTGACCGGCGTCTCGATCTTCACGCTGCTTGAGCACGATCCCGTCGCGCCGCTCGCGCTGCTGCCACGCGTTCTGCATGCGCGGATAGTTCTGCGTCGTGAAGATCACCTCGTCGCCGCGCTGGAGGTCGAGGCCGAAGATCATCGATCTCGTTCGCCTCGGACGCGTTGCGCGTGATCGCCATCTCCTCCGGATCGCAGCCGAAGTCCGTCGCGAGGTCGCGCCGCACCGACTCGATGCGCGGCTCGAGCACGCGCCACATGTGCTCCACCGGCAGCTCGTTCGAGAATCGGAGATCTCGAATCATCTGCTCGAGCACGTGCGTCGGCGCCGGGCTGCAGCCGCCGTTGTTCAGGTTGATCATCGTGCGGTCGAGGTCGAACGCGCGCTGGATCTCGCGCCAGTACGTCTCGTCCTCGGCGACGCTGACGGCCGCTCGCCCGGCGGCGATGGGCTCGGCGTGGAAGAGCTGGCGGAACGCGGACTCGCGCATGACGGGCAGCGACACGCCTGCGCCAAGCATCGAGGAGACGAACGTTCGGCGAGTGGGCATGACTGACGATCCACGGGTTCGGCCGCTGGGTCAAGACCTCGGGCGCGCTCTAAAGGGAGCGGGTGCGCGGGACGAGCACTCTAGTCGCCTAGAGGCGCACCCGACAGCGATACATGATCAAGCCAGGGCTCTTCGCTGTTTCTTGGTGTTGACATCCGACACCAACCGTGCAATAGTGTTGGTGTAGACCGTCGACACCATGACCACACGCCTCGACCTCCTCCAGGGCACCCTCGATCTCCTGATCCTCCGCACGCTCGTCGCCGAGCCGCGCCACGGGTGGGCGATTTCCGAGCGCATTCAGGAGCTCTCGCGCGACGTCCTTCGCGTCAATCAGGGATCGCTGTACCCGGCTCTCCACAGGCTCGAGCAACAGGGATGGATCGCGTCCGAGTGGGATGTGTCCGACCTGGGACGTCGTGCCAGGTACTACACCCTCACGCCCGCGGGGCGAAAGCAGCTCGAGCGGGAGCGCGAGACGTGGACCCAGTTCTCGGCAGCGGTCGGCCGAGTGATGCGGCTGGCGTGACGGTGCGCGCGTGGCGGGATCGGCTGCGGGCAGTGCTCGCGCGCGGACAGGCCGAGCGCGAGCTCTCTGAAGAGCTCGAGTTCCACCTCGCGATGCAAGCTCGAAAGCACGTCGAGCGCGGAATGGATCCGGACCAGGCCGCGGCCCTCGCGCGGCGGGAATTCGGCGGCGTAGAACTGGTCAAGGAGGACGCGCGCGACGTGCGCGGCGGGCGTTGGCTGGAAGAGGTTTTTCAGGACGTGCGGTACGGGCTGCGATCCTTCGCGCGAGCGCCCGCCTTCGCCCTCTCGCTGGTCGTCACCGTTGGGCTCGGGGTCGGCATCAGCTCGAGTGCGTTCACCGTGTTCAACGCGTACGTTCTGCGCCCGTTCGACGTGCGCGATCCATCATCGCTCTATTCGGTGAATTGGATGGATCGCTCGGGCCACTACCACGACTTCGGCCGAGCGGAATTCGACGCCCTGCGACGGCCAAACGCCGCGATCTCCGATGTGTTCGCGTTTCGGACGTTCGCCCTCAGGTTCGGATCGTCGGCGGCGACGGCCGACGCCGTCAGCGACAACTATTTCGACATGCTCGGCGTCCGCCCGGCGCTCGGACGAATGTTTCGCCCGGACGACGCGGCGCTGCCGGTCGTCGTCGTCAGCTACGCGGCGTGGTTGACGCGCTTTTCCGCCGACTCGAGCCTGATCGGGCGGCGAGTGCTGCTTCGTGGATCGCCGTTCCAAGTCATTGGGATCGCTCAGCCGGGATTTTCCGGGCTCTTCAAGCGCCCGCGTGACCTGTGGATCCCGCTGGGCGCCGAGGCTTCGCTCGACACCGCACTAGCGACTCGCGCGTCGAGCTCGGACCTGCAGTTCATCGCGCGGCTTTCTACCGGTACGTCCGAGGCGCAGGGCAGGGCGGTCGTGGCGGCCGTTCTCCAGTCGTCGACGGCAGCGCGGCCCGACAGCGGACGTGTTGCGCGGGTGTTCTTCGAGTCTCGGGGAAGTCCCATTCCCGGATCGGCAAGATCCTACGCCATGTTCGCGCCGCTCGTCCTGTCTTTCGGACTCATTCTGCTGCTTGCGTGCGCCAACGTCGCGAATGTGCTGCTGGCGCGCGGAATCGAACGGCGCCGCGAGCTTGGAATCCGACTCGCGCTCGGCGCGGCGCGCGCGCGCCTGGTACGTCAGCTGGTGACGGAAAGCGTCGTGTTGACGCTGCCCGCCGCGCTGCTCGGATTCGGACTCGCGTGGACGATCGTCACCGTCGGAATCCGCGCGGTGTTCGCGACACTGCCGGCCGACCTCGCTCCTTTCGTGCACTTCGTTCCGCTTTCGCCGGACTGGCGAGTCGTCGCGTTCGCCGTGGCCGCGACGATCGCATCCGCATTCCTGTGTGGACTGGCTCCGTCGCTCCGCGCGACGCGGCTCAGCGTGGTCCAGGCAACGCGGGGCAGCTTCGACGACACCGGCGCCCCTCGCGGCCGGCGCGGTGCGCTCATCGTCGGCCAGATTGCGGCGTCGTCGCTGTTGCTCATCATGGCCGCGCTGCTGCTGCGCGAAGCGGCGAGGCTCGGCCGAGTGGAGACCGGGCTGCGGACGCACGACGTCGTGTCGATCGAGCCGGAGGCCAAGGGGAAGGTCGCGGTGCTCTCCGCGGTCAGGGCCAGTCCACTCGTGGACAAGGTCGCGGCGGCTACGGCGCTGCCTCTCGATATGAAATGGCCGTCGGCCGTTGTCGCGGGGGATTCGGGCCTCGTCGACGTGATCTACAATCGTGTGACGGCCTCGTATCTCGACGTACTCGGCGTCGGGGTCATCGGCGGCCGCGCGTTCACTCGCGCGGACGAGGATGCGGCGACGCCTGTGGTCGTCATCAGCGAGTCGGCGGCGCGACGCCTGTGGCCGCACGCGAGTCCGCTCGGTCGCGTACTGAACCTGCGTCTCCGCGGCGACACGTCCGATCCGCTCGTCCGCTACCAGAACGCGCGCGTCGTCGGTGTCGTGCCGAACGTCGTCGTCGGTTCCATCGCCGACGGAAAGGATGCCTCGGCGCTCTATTTCCCGAGCCCGATCGAATCGATTGGGTGCTGCCTGCTGGTTCGTGTGCGAGGGAATGCAGACGGATCGAAGCGTGCGCTTGACGTCGCGCTCGATCGCTCGGTTCCCGGTGGCGTCGATCGGATCGACCGACTCGAGACATTCGTCGCGGGAGCGATCTACCCGTTCCGGGTCGCCTACTGGGTCGCGCTGATTCTCGGCTCGATCGCGCTGACCCTGACGGTCGTCGGCGTGTACGGCGTCGTGGCGTATCTGGTCGGCCAGCGCACTCGAGAGATCGGCATTCGCATCGCGCTCGGCGCAACGACGGGCGACGTACTCGCGCTCGTCATGCGGCAATCGGTGCGTCAGGCAGTGGTAGGGACCGCGATCGGGTTGTCGCTCGCGCTCGGCCTTGCGCGAGTCATCGCGGCCAATGTCCCAGGCGTTCCGGCGTTCGACTTGGTCGCCGTTCTGGGCGCGTCGGCGTGCGTGCTGCTCGCCTGCTCGATCGCGGCGTTCTTGCCCTCACGCCGAGCGTCCAACGTCGACCCCACCACCGCCCTGCGCCACGACTAGGAATCGCGGGCAGGGCGGTTCGATCTTAGTGGCACTTGCCGCTTGCCTTGTCCCAAACGCGGCCGCCTGCCTCGACGAACTTCGATTGCCACCCGTCGTCGCCGAGTGTGAGCATCAAGACGCCGGCGCGACCTTCGATGTGATAGGCGGAGTTGGGGTTGAGGCTGTTGAATCCGCGAAGCTCCTCGCCGCCCGTGCCGGCCACGATCTCCGTGATCCCCTTCGTCGTGTCGAGCACGCCCGCCGGGGTCATCGGGCGGAACCGTTCGTAGTCGTGGTCGTGTCCGTTGAGGACGAGATCGACGTTGTGGTCGTACAACGTTTGCCAAATCGGCGTGAACTTCGTGTCGCTGCCGTGCCAGCCCGAGCTGTAACGCGGATTGTGCCAATACGCGATCGTGCACGCGGCTTCATGGTCGCCGAGATCCTTCTCGAGCCATTTCAGTTGCGCGCTGCGGTCGGCATCAGAGAACTCTGAACCGGATACGATCTCGCTGTTGAGCGCGATGACGTGCCACTTCCCGACTTCGTAACTGTAGTTGCCCTTGCCGTCGACGCCGGCGGCATTGCCGAAATACTTGAAGTACGGAGCGGCTTGCGGCGTTCCGTAATCGTGGTTGCCGGGAGTCGGGTGCATGTTCTTCATGACTTCCAGCTTCGGATTGCCCCACGACGGCGTGAAGCACTGCGCGAATTGCGCCTCGCTCCCGCTCGAGTAGACGTTGTCGCCGAGCGTGAACGTCGTCGTCGGGACGTCGGCGACGCTGTCCGACTTGATGATGCTGTCGACGAGCATCGCGGTGGCGAGCCCGAGCTTCTGGGTGCAGCTCGCGATGTCGCCTACACCGACCATCACTTGACCAGCGGGCTTGTCCGCCGTGGGATCGCCCATGGCGACGCCGAGGCCAACGCCGGCCAAGACGGGGCCGCCCGGTTTGACTGCCTGCGGTCCGCCGCTCTGGTGCACTTGCATGTCGGCGTCGGGCACGGGGGTCACGTTCATGGGCGGCTTGCAGGCGAGAAAGAGCAGGCTCGCGGGGAGGAAGCGGGCTCCGCGTTTGAGTGTCATCACGGCAGAATCCTCAAAGGCCAAAGACCAGGTAGGAGCGGAGCTGGACGAAGCTGCCTCCGCACGGATGGTCGGAGCGGGCTGAGGAATTGCGCGCCCCTCCGTGATCCCCCGATTTCCACGCCCGGCCGTCGTGCAATTTCGACCGAGCGAGGTCACGTCATACTACCCGCGACGCGATTTGGTGGTCCCTGGCGTGCTCGTCGTTAATGACATTTTCCACCGGCCTGATCCCACACTCGCCCGCCGACCTCGACCCATGCCGATCGCCATTCCTTGTCGCCGAGCGTGAGGAGCAGCACGCCGACGCGACCCTCGATGCGATACACCGAATTTGGAACGATCGCGTTGAATCCTCGCAGATCTTCGCCGCCGGTTCCGGCGACGATCTCGGCGATCCCCTTCGCGGAGTCGAGGATGCCGGCGGGGTTCACCGGTGCGAATCGCTCGTAGTCGTGATCGTGGCCGTTGAGCACGAGATCCACGCCGCCGTTATAGAGAATCTGCCACAACGCATCGAACCGCGCGTCGTTGCCGTGCCAGCCCGAGCTGAATCGCGGATGATGCCAATAGGCGATCGTGCACAGCGCTTTGTGTTCCTTGAGATCCTGCGCGACCCACACGAGCTGCTCCTTCCGCGCCGAGTCGGAGAAGATCGAGTTCACGAACAGCTCGCTGTTGACGACGACGACGTGCCACTTCGCGACTTCATAGCTGTAGTAGCCCTTGCCGACGACGCCCGCCGCCGGGCCGAAATATTTGTAGTAGGGGTCCGCGTTGGGCGTGTAGTACTCGTGGTTCCCCGGCGTCGGGTGAAGGCTCTTCATGATGCGCCGCTTCGGGTCACCCCAGGCCGGCGTGAAGCACTTCTCGAACTGCTCCGTCGTTCCCGACGAGTAGACGTTGTCGCCGAGCGTGAAGACCGCCGTCTGCACCTTCGCCACGCTGTCCGCGCGCAGGATGCTGTCGACGAGAATCGCCGTCTCGACGCCGAGTCGTTGCGAGCAACTGGCGATGTCGCCGACGCCGACCATCGCGGACGCACCGCTCAACGCCACCTGCTCCGCGGGCGCGGCGGCGGGCGGCGGCGTGATGTACATGCTCGGTTTGCACTGAATCGACAGGCAGAGCGCAAACGCTGCGTACGATCCGCGCCTGAGCCGCTGCACGTGCTCCTCGCTAGAAGCTGAGGCCCAAACGAACCTGGACCCCGCTCTTGAAGCCGCCTGTTTCTATGAGGCTGAGCGTCTGCGACCCGTAGACGCGCCCAATCCAGATGCCTCCGCCCGCCGTGGAGTGCCATCCGCCCGGCGACGAGCCGTCGTCGTACACGCGCCCCGCCTCGGCCACTCCGACGACGCCGCCGCGGACGGGAATCACGAACTTGAAGCGCGTCAACGGGACGAGCAGTTCCGACGTCGCGTAGAGCGAGGCGTCGCCGGCGAAGCGCTGCGCGTCGATGAACTGCGTCGAATTGAAGCCACCGATCGTCGCCGCCTCGAAGAACGGGAAATTGCCCCAGAGCTTCGTTCCGCCTGTTCGGAAAGTCAACGTCGGTGTCGTGGGAATCGGCAGTTGCAGCGCCGCGTCGAACGCGAGCGCGGCTTTGCCGAACGTCGATGTGACGTCCATCATCTTCGGGTAGACGCCGCCGCTCGCGACGGCGAGGATGTGGTTCGTCGGCGTCACCGAGTCGACTCGCTCAGGGTGGCGGTCGTAGCGCGCGACGAGCTGAAGCGCTCCTTCATTGAAAGTGCCGAACCCGTATGGGTGTGTGAGGCCGAGAAATGGACTGCTCGCGCTATCGCTGGACGCGTGCAGGAAACTCGGACCGAACGTCACGTCGGTCCACTGACCGATCGCGAGCCCCACGACCGGGCTCAAGCACCGACTGCCGCTGATGCACTTCGAAGAAGTTGTTGCTGGACGGCAGCGTATCCACGGACGCGTTGCCGAATCCGAAGAAGTTGACGTACTGCAAGTCCGACACGCGGCCGAACACGCCGACGTGCAGCGGAGACGCCTCGAATCGTTTGTCGGACGAGGGCCGAAACGCCTGGCGCCGTTGAACTGCGTCGCGTACTCGGCGTTGACGTCGAGCATCGACGAGTACGGGCGATCGAGAAAACCGTACGTGTAGCGCGTGAAGCCGAGCAACGGCGTAAGCCCCAGCGTGCGCGGGTCGTTGAGCCCGACGTGCGGCAGGATGTCGGCGCCGTAGTTCGGCACCGCCGGACCGAGTTTTCCCTTCCGTTCTTCCCATGGCACACGCACGAACAACGTGTCGAGGCCATAAGAGACGCCGCTCGTCGGTCCCGCATCGTAGAAGTGAGTCGGGTGCGCGTGGCCGGCGACGGTCGACGAGTCGACGAGCACGTTGTTGCCGTTGCCTCCGATCACACGCACGACAATACTCTCATCGGCGCGTCCGGTGACGATCGCGGTGTCGTCGCCGTTGTGGAGATAGACAAGAATCTCGCGCGTTTCGCCCGGCTTGAACCGCCGCGCATAGAACGTCGTTCCGCCGGACTCCACTCGCACGTCGACCGAGCCGTCGGCCGTTCGCACGATCGTCGCGCGGTCGGCCGAGTCCGTTCCGTTCACCTGCACGCGCGCCGCGAGCTCGCGGTAGTACTGGTCGGCCGCCGCCGGGAATCGCCGCGCGCCGCTGCTTGAGCACCGCTTCCATGTGCGGGGCGATCGAGCGGTACTCGACCGGCAAGGTCATGACCGCGGCATGGATCACCGAGTCGGTCACGCGTTGCTGGAGGTCGCGCGCGATGGAGTCCCAGACCGGCTTCTCCAATCCCGAGAGCAACCGGTGGTCGAGGTCGTTGGGCGACGTGAGTCCCTGAAACGCTCGGCTTGCCGGTGAACGAGACCACGCTCGCGTTGACCATCCTGCCGGCGCCGCCGACGACGCCTTCGTAGGACATGAAGGCATGGTCCCGGTCGCGCGCGATGGGCTCCCACTCCGTCTTTGGTCCGGACGGAAAGCGCGCCCACTTCCACTGGCCGGCGTGGCGGTCGTTGTCGTTGATGAGGAAGTCCGTCAGACGCGCCATGAGAAACTTGCGCGCGTCGACGTGCTCCTCGGCCTCGGTATTCAGGAGCTTCAGCAGCTCAGGGCTGTCGATGATCTTCGACGCGCCCGCCCAACCCTCCTTGGCGTCCTTGGGCACGGTGGGGAAGGGCTCGATCTCGCCCAGTCGACCGGCGAAGTCGTGGCGGAACTCGCCGAGCGCGGGGTCGTTGGGCATCACCATCAGCGTCGCCGTCGCGTGAAGCACACCGGCGGCTTCCACGATCGAGGCAGCGACCGGCGCCGCCGCGGGGTTTAGCGAGCTGACAATGTCCTGGAGAATCTGTTGCACGGGAGTGCCGTGCAACTCCGACGGGAGGCCGCTCGCCGACTTGTCGACGAGGCGAAACACATATTCGTCGCCGTTGCTCGTCTCGAGGCGCAGATTCTTCGTTTGCATGCCGCCGCCTTCCTTCACCGCGCGCAGGCCGCCGGGGGCGAACGTCTGAAGATTCAACACGGGAACGCGAA
This sequence comes from uncultured Gemmatimonadaceae bacterium, assembly GCA_963789315.1. Classification (GTDB taxonomy): domain Bacteria; phylum Gemmatimonadota; class Gemmatimonadetes; order Gemmatimonadales; family Gemmatimonadaceae; genus JAQBQB01. The sequence continues at coordinate 93,109 of CAWBKI010000025.1, forward strand.
TCGGTCGTCGTCCACAGGCCGCGATAGGAATCGCCGTCGAACCAGCGCAACACGGGACCGGCCTCATAGCGCGGGCCGGGGACGACGGACGCGCTCTCCGCGGGAGCCGCGGGTCCTTTCGCCGGCTTCAGTCGGACCGACGGGCGGACTTCCGTCGGCGACGATTGGGCTGCTGCTGCGCGAACGCCGTCGAGGGAAGCGCAACGGCGACGGCGGCTGCCGGAACGATGGTCCGCCAGACATACGAGCGTCTGAAGTCATGCATGCTACTGCCATCTATCAAAAGTGATCATGCCGATGTCGGTGCCGCCGTCGTCGGCGTGATCTCGATCGACCGCCGTCCTTGTTGCGTCGATCTCAGAAGCTGAGTCCCAGCCGGAACTGAAGCCCGCTGCTGCTCGCCAGTCGTTTGAACGATGCTGAGCATCTCGGACCCGTAGCACTCGTCCAATCCAGATCCCGCCGCCGGTCGTCGAATGCCAGCCGTCGGGAGAGCTCCCCTTGTAGTAGACCCGGCCGGACTCGGCCACGCCCGTGACACCCGCGCGCACCGGGATCAGGAACGTGAACCGAGTGAGCGGCACGTACAGCTCCGACGTGCCGTAGAGCGAGCCGTCACCGGCGTACCGCTGCGAGTTGATGTACTGCGTCGTCTCGTGCCCGCCGAGCATGGCGGCTTCGTAGAACGGGAAGTCGCCGAAGAGCTTCTTGCCGCCGGCGCGCGCCACGAACAGCGGCCGCGTCGGAACGGGAATCTCGAACGACGCACCGAGCGCGAGCGACGCCACCTCGAACGGGGAGCGAACGTCTCCACATCGCCGGGTAGTAGGCGCCCGTGGCCTGGACCAGGTACCGGTCGCGGAGGAACGTCTCGTCTTCGCCTGGCGCCGGGACGCGCTCGTACTTCGCGTTCAACATCAGACCCGCCTGATCGAACGTGCCGGACCCATACGGGTGCGTCTCCGCCAGGAATGGGCTTCTCGCGCTGTCCACGACCGCGCGCTGGACGACGGGGCCGACGGTAATGTCGGTCCACGATCCGAGCGACAGGCCGACGGCGGGATTGAGCAACCACTGACGTTGATGAACGTCGAAGAATGACTGTGCGTGTCCGCTGTCACTCGTCGCGTTGCCGAACCCGTTGAAGCCGACGACCTGAATGTCGGACACGCGGCCGAGCGCGGTGACGTGGAGCGGCGACGACTCGAAGCGACGGTCCATCAGGACGGCGACGCTTCCACCATTGAAACCGGTCGCGCAGGCGCCTTGCACCGAGAGCATCGACTCGTACGGCCGGTCGAGGAATCCATATGTGTATCGCGTCAGGCCGAACTTGGGCGTCAGTCCGAGGCGGTCGGTCGAGCTCAGGCCCACCGACGGGCGAAGGGCGGTCGCCGTCGTCGTTGAGCGGCGGAAGCATCGTTCCGTATCGATGCTCCCAGGGGCGTCGTTCGAAAATCGTGTCCGGGCCGTACGACACGCCTTCGGTTTTGCCGGTGTCGTAGAATCGCGTCGGATGTCGCGAGCCGCCGACGGTGGACGAATCGACGAACGTGTTCGTGCCGTTGCCGCCGATGACCCGCACGAGAATGCTCTGGCTCACGTTACCGCTCACGATGGCTGTGTCGTCGCCGCCGTGCAGGTAGACCAGAATCTCGTGCGTCTCGTCGACGTCGAAGCGACGCGAGTAGAAGGTCGTTCCACCGGACTCGAGGCGAACTTCGACGTACTTGTCGCTCACCCGGCGAATCGTGGCGACGTCCGCGGAATCGGTCCCGTCGAACCTGGACACGCGCGGCGAGTCGTCCGATAGTAGTCGTCGGCCGCGTTCGCTATGCCCGCGCGACGACGCTTCAGGATGTCCTCCATCTTGGGCCCCGACTCCCAATACTCGGGCGGCATCGCGCGCACGGCGGCGTGGATGACCGAGTCGGTGACTCGTCGCTGGATCGCGTTCGCCACGGAGTCCCAGACCGGTTTCGGCAGCTCGGACAGCAATCGCCGTCGAGATCGTTCACGGCCGTCAACCCGGGCGTGTCTGATGACGCCGTCGAATTCGACGACGGTGGCGCGGCGAGACGACCGAACGAGTCCATCAAGCCGTCGTATGACACGAACGCATGGTCGCGGTCGCGGGCGATCGGTTCCCACTCGTGCTTCGACTCGCCCTTCGATGCGCGCCCACTTCCATTGATGCCAGTTGCGATCGTTGTCGTTGATCAGAAAGTCGGTGAGACGCGCCGCCAGAAATGCTCGGCTGTCGACGTGATCTTTCGGGTCGGTCTCGAGCTGCTTCAGCAACTCGGGGCTCTCGATGACTTTCGTGGCGCCGCCGAAGCCCGTGCTCTCTTTGGACGATTTTGGCAACTCTTCGATCATGCCGAGCTTGCCGGCGAATTCTTTTCGGTATTCGCCTAACGTCGGATCGTCGGGCATCACGACGATCGTCGCCACAGGGTGCAGGACGCCGGCGGCTTCGACGATCGGTGCGGCAACTTCCGCCGCGCCGGGATGCATCGCGCTGACCTGATCCTGAAGAAGCCCGTTGAGCGGGGACTTTCGGATCTCGGTCGGCGCGGTCGTGGCGCACTTTGTCGACTTCCCGGAACACGAACTCGCGACCGTCCTTCGCGTCGAAATGGAGTGTCTTCTGTCTGCATGCCGCCGCCGGTCTTAGTCGGCTTCAAGCCCGCCGGCATACTTCTCCAGATCGAGGACCGGTACGCGAATCGGCGTCGTCCAGAGATCGCGGTAGAGATCGCCCGAGAACCACCGCTTCAGTTCGCCGGCTCGATAACGCGCGCCAGCTGTTACGGTGACACTGTCGGTCCCGGGTACCGGAACGGCGACGGATCCGTTGGCTTGTGTCGGATGCGGTTGCTGCAGGGCGAGCGCCGGAGTCCAAAACGCGCCGACAATCGACGCGACCCCGATCACGCTGCTCATCGTTCGTGCGGAATAGAGGCGCATGCTACGGCCACCTATAAAGAGTGATCATGCCGAGGTCAGTGCCGCCTTCGTCACTGATTATGAGAATGCTGTCCCTCGTGATCGCGACCCCCTCCGGCTGGATGTGGTCGGGGGGAAGGGCACGCGCCAACACCGGCGCGCCCGTGGGCGTGATCTCGATCAGCCCGCGCTCCTTGGACGCGATCAGGACGTAGTTGCCTGAGAACGGGTCGATGGTGATGTCCGACGGATGAAACGACTTCCAGTCGTTCGTGCCGATGACCGAGGCGATCGGCACGACGAGTCGTGACAAGCGGTCCTTCTTGTCGCCGGACAGACGCCAGCGGTAAATGACGATGGCGTTGTTGGCCGTCGAATCGAGGACGTGCTTGCAGGCGAGCAGGAGCGAGTTGAGCGTCGGATCGAACGCGATCCCTTCGAACTCGCACGCGCTCTCGAGCTTGGTGTCGTGGACGTCGAAGCCGACGTCCGCGTGGTTCGCGCCCTCGTGGAACTCGTAGAGCTTCCCTTTGCTCGTGAGGAGGTACATCACGCTGTCGACCGTCGTGATTCCCTCGAAGTCGCCGTGAACGCCGCCGTCGCCGAGCGCGAATCGCTTCACGAGGATCCCGCGGCGATAGTCCAGCTCCCAGATCTTTCCGATCTCGTCGGTCTGCGCGAGGAGTCGTCCGTCTTTCGACAGCGTCAACCCGGAGATTTCACGGAGCTCGCGCGGCAGGACCCATCGCGCGAGCGGCGTCGTTTGCCAGGTCGGATCGTTGCTGGCCAGCTCGTGCTGCAAGCGAGTGGCGCGGGCGACCGCGACCACGCTGGTGTCAACGGTCGCCAGGTCGTCGGGGCCCCGCTGGCACGCCGCCCCCCCGGCCACGAGCAAGCACATCGCCAGCGACGCAGTGCGTCGCGCCGACGTCATCCGTCGGTCCCCCTCTCGCGTTCCTTGCGGGCCTGCCGCTCCTCGCCGCGCTCCTTGTCGATCGCGTCACCGACTTCGACGTCTACGTCGGAGATGGCGCCGTTGGCGGTCGAGCGAATCGCCGTCACCATCGCGTCGGGCGGCACCGATTTCCGCGTGTGTACGAGATAGTAGATCTCCGACGGCTTGCCCTTGTTGTTCACGACCTCGTCGAGCCGCCACCGCTTCGTGACGTTCTCGAGCGCGGGCTCGATGTGTTTCTGCGCTTCGGTGACCTCATTCGTCGTGACGGCGATGACCGCGTCGTACTTCGGCTTCTTTCCCTTCGGGCCGAGGATGCTCTTCACGCGATCGAACCGCTGGGCCAGCGCCTCGGCCTTTTTCGGAGTCAGCGCCAGCACGAGGTCGCGGTCGGGAACCGGCACGCCGCCGTGATCCGTGCCCGCGAGATCGTGCAGCGGCTCGGCCCACGTCGCGGCCGCAGTCGGCTCGAGGACGGGGCGGCCGAAGTCGTAGCGCCAGAGCGCCACGAGCACGAAGTTGAACAGGATCGTCAGCAGGAGCGCGACCATGATCACTTGCACTCCCGCCGCGAACCCGACGACGATCGCGAGGAAGATGTAGACGATGTCGCGCGTGTCGCTCATGTTCGCGCGGAACCGCACGGCCGCGACGATGCCGCCGAGGCTGAACGCGAGCGCGAGGCTGTTGCGAACGATGAGGACGACGCCGGCGACGATCATCGGCAGCACGATGAGCGCCTGAACCACCGACTGGTTGTACCCGCGGCCCCATCGGGCCGACATGTACACCCAGGTCACCGGCAGCATGAGCAGGAACGTGCTGACGAAGACGAAGAGCGTGCTCGCGGCGAACTCGAAGCGAGATTGAATGCTGGCGACGGGCGCCTGGACCTGACCGCTCGACAGACCGTCCTGCAGAAACGACGGGGTCTTGGCGAGCTGCACGAGCCGGTCGCCCGACATGACGGAGTCGATCGCCGGGAAGAACCGATAGAGCAGGACGAACGCGAGCGCGACGGCCAGGTAGTACGCGAACAGCCGTCGAAACGGGGCTTCGGAGCCCAGGGTAATGAAGTTGATTAAGCGAGTGAAGAAGCTCATAGACGATGGGTTGCGAGCGTTCCCGACGGTTGGTGGGGCGGTCGCGTTTGCCATATCGCACGATCGGTACCACCGCGGCGGGCCCAGCCCGCGAAACCTCTGCGCGCGACTAGGTTACACGCACAAAGTGAGCGGACTCACCGACACACGAGGCAATCATTAGATGAACCTTTTCCGGAGTCACCGGGCCTTCGCGGCCGCCTCCGTGCTTTCGGCGGCCGCGTTCGTCGCGCCGTGCACCGAGTCGAACGAATCCGCGGTGAGCGCCGCGGTGGCGATGCCGCCGATCAAGCACGTGTTCGTGATCGTGCTCGAGAACGAAGGGTTCGACACGACGTTCGCGCCGGCCACGCGCGCGACGTATCTCGCCGACACGCTGAGGAAGCAGGGCGCTCTGCTCAAAGAGTATTACGGCATCGGCCACTTCAGTCTCGACAACTACATCGCGATGATCAGCGGCATGGCGGCCACGGCCCAGACGCAGATCGATTGCCCGCAGTTCGTCGACTTCGTGCAGACGGGCACCACCAGCGACGGCCAGCCCATCGGCGCGGGATGCGTCTATCCGGCGTCGGTCAAGACAATCGCCAATCAGCTCGAGGCGCGCACGTACTCATGGCGCGGCTACATGGAGGACATGGGAGCCGACGAGACACGAGAATCGTCGGCGTGCGGGCATCCCACGATCGGCCGGCCCGACTCGACCGAGTGGGCGACGCCGGGGGACCAGTACGCGACGAAGCACAACCCTTTCATGTACTTCCACTCGGTGATCGATTCGCCGTCGTGCAAGCGGCGCGTCGTGCCGCTTCCCGTGCTCTCGAAGGATCTCGAGTCCGCGGAGACGACGCCCAACTTCTCGTTCATCACGCCGAATCTCTGCCACGACGGGCACGACCACCCGTGCGTCAACGGCGAACCGGGCGGATTGGAATCGGCGAACCTGTTCCTCAAGCACTGGGTGCCGATCATCATGCAGTCACAGGCGTTTCGCGACGACGGCCTGCTCATCATCACGTTCGACGAAGCGCTGTCGCTCGATCGCTCCTCGTGCTGCGGACAGGTACCGGGACCGAACGCGCGGGTCGCGCTTGACGGCATGTTCGGCGGCGGGCGGATCGGCGCCGTGCTGCTCTCACGGTTCATCAAGCCGGGCACCGTTTCCGACGTGCCCTACAACCACTACTCGCTGCTCAAGAGCATCGAGGACATCTTCGGCGTCGACCACCTCGGTTACGCACGACCGAAGAGCGTGACGTCGTTCGGGGACGACGTGTTCGGTTCCGGCCCAGCGCCTGCTTCATCGAAATCGCCCGCGCCACGATAGTGGATTCGGTCGTTCCGTTGCTGTTGGCACCCGACGTGACTGCAACCGCTCACCGCAGAGACGCAGAGGACGCAGAGAACAGCCGCAAAGGCAAACGCTGTTGCGCGACGAGCCGGATTTTTGGGGACTGCCGCTCGGGAGGCCGCTCGCTGCAGGGAGGCCTGCGTAGCCACATCGAGGCATCCAGAGTGGCTTTCACAAGAACATCCCGGCTCGTTGGGCGACCGACTTCAACTTTGCTGCTGTCCTCTGCGTCCTCTGCGTCTCTGCGGTGGGGAGTTGCAGTTGACGGTGCAGGCGGTCGACTAACGAGAGCCGCCGGTCAGTACCATATAGAATCCGAGCGCGAGCAGAAACACGGCGATGATCCGGCGGAAGATGCGCTCGGGGATGCGGCCCAGGACGCGCGTGCCGAATGCCGTACCGATCACGACGCCCGCAGTGGTGAGGATGAGACTCGGCCACAGCGAGAGTATCTCGTGCCATTGGGTGGCGAGGTAGACGGGCAGACGCGCGGCGTCGACGAAGAGGGCGATCGCCGTGGCGGTCGCGACGAACGACGTGCGCGGCACGTTGAAGCCGAGCATCGCGGCCGCGCGAATTCCGCCCTGATTTCCAACGAGGCCGCCGAAGCCGCCGGATAGCGCGCCGGCGACCCACGCCGCTCGGCGGCCCCAATGAACGCGTTGAATCCAGCCGGACAGTTCCGAGACGCCGGCAAGGATGAGTAGCGCGCCGAAGACGACGGCGAGCCCTCGATTCGAAACGCGCGCGTGCAGGAGCGCGCCGGCCAATCCGCCGGCGGCACTCGCGATGCCAAAGCCGAGCAGCACGCGGCGATCGACGTGAGAGCGCAGCAGCCAGAAACGCTGCAGCGATCCCACGAAGTGCGGAATCGCGACCGCGGCGACGGCGAGCTTGGTCCCGGTCTCGAGCGCGAGCGTCGGCGTGAGAAGGCTGCCGATCCCGAACCCGACGACCGAGGCGACACCGCCGGCAATCAGACTGGCGGCTGCGAGCAGGACCTTGAACGGCATGGTGCGGGGAAAATAGCGGGGTGGGCAGTAGGACGCCGACGAGCCCATCACGCGAGAGCACCCGCTCGTCCCGGCGGGTTTGCGCGAATGGCCGGCTGCATCGAGATTCGCGCGCCCACATCCTTGATCAACCTCTAACACCACTCATTAAATGCGTTATCTGGCCCGGTTTTGCCGAGCGGGCGGTCTTCTGCTGTCGATTGCTCTCTGTCACTCGCCGCGTCTCGTGGGTCAGCAGCCGCCGGCGCTCGACACCGTCACGGTCGTTGGATCGCGAACGCATCTCTCGGGCGTCGTGCGCAGCGTCGAGGTCATCACACGCGAGCAGATCGACCGGTCGGCTGCGCGAAACGTCGCCGACATCCTGTCAACCGCGATGGGTATCGACGTGTACGGGCGTTCCGCGGCTCAAGCCGACGTTTCGATTCGCGGCAGCTCGCCGGAGCAGATCGTCGTGCTCGTGGACGGGGTGCGGATGGCCGACGTGCAGTCGGCCCATTACACGTTGGACGTCGGGGTGCCGCTCGAATCGATCGAGCGAATCGAGGTTCTGCGCGGCATCGGATCGGCGCTCTACGGACCGGACGCCGTGGGTGGCGTGATCAACATCGTCACGCGTCGCAATCAGCCCGGCGAGCTGCGCGCCAGATCGGGCAGCTTCGGAAGCGTCGGCGGCGGCGCGGCCGGTGGCCTGGCGCGCGACGCGCTCTCCCTCTCGGCGGCGGCGGATTTCGACAAGTCCGACGGTCACCGCGACGGCACGGACTATCGGATCGGGCAGGGGCGCGTGTCGCTGTCCGCGCCGACCTCCGGTGGACTCGTACGCACCAACCTCGCGCTCGGCGTGCGAGACTTCGGTGCCGCGGACTTCTACGCGCCGTACAACTCGATCGAGCGCACGACGACCACGACCCTCGACTCACGCCTGGATCAAGCCGTCGGCGCGTGGAGCCTCGCGGTGTCCGGGTCGACGCGGCGGCATCAGGATCACTACGTGCTCGTGCGCGGCGATCCGTCCATCTACGAGAATCGGCACGAGAGTTGGCAGACGACGGGTGACGTGGTGGCGACGCGAGCGGCGGGACCGGTCGCGATCGCCGTCGGCACAGAAGGGGTGCACGATCAGCTCTCGAGCGCGAGGCTGGGGGCACATCGGGACTGGCGCACGGCGCTCTTCGGCGAGGCGACGGCGGGCAATCCGTCATGGGCGATGGCGGACCTCGGCCTTCGCGGCGACCACTCCTCGGTATACGGCGATTTCTTTTCGCCGTCGCTGAGCGCGAGTGCGCCGATCATGGCGAACGTTGGCGCTCACGCGAGCGCCGGGGCAGGGTTTCGCGCGCCGACGTGGACCGAGCGATTCTACACCGACCCGTCGAACCAGGGCGACCCAGACCTCAAGCCCGAGCGATTTTGGACGGGAGATCTCGGCGCGCGCGCCGACGCTGGTGCCTGGTCGCTCGATGTCACGGGCTTCGTACGGCGCGCGACGAACCTGATCGACTGGGTGAAGCCGGCCGGGGCCGCGCCGACTGCGGTCTGGCAGACGATGAACGTCGGCGAGGCCACGTATCGCGGCATCGAGTCGGCGCTCGACCTGCCGGCGATGGATGGATTCCGCACGTCGCTCTTCGCGGACGGACTCTTGTTGACGTCTTCGCAGGGAACGTCGCACGTCGGCAAGTACGCGCTGCGACCGATCACGCGTCAGGCTGGCGCGCGAGTGTCGACGCCGCGACAGCGCGCGATCACGGCGCGCGTCGACATGGAGCTGGCCCGCCGCGCATTCGAAACAGGGTACGTGACTGGCAACGCGCGCGTGACCTGGAATCGCGGCGCGTATCGAATCTCGCTCGACGCGCTCAACATCGCCAACGCCGACTGGCTCGACGCTTCGGGCAAGCCGGCGCCGCGACGCGGACTCTACGGCGAGGTGGAATGGAGTCGTTGACGGCCGGACCGCTCAACCTCCCACGCGAAGCAGTATCTCTGATGCACCGACCGTAGCGCTCCCGCCCTGTGCACCGATGAGTCGCGAGGCGAGGATGAGCGCCGTCCCTCCGTCGCTCTCGGATGCGTGTTGGTGCGGCGGCGATATGCGAATCAGCGCGTGCGAGCCGTCGCGAATGGTCGCGATCGTCAACGGCGACTCCGGCCCCGCCGCCTCGGCCGCGTCGGTCACGAACAGAGTGAGCGCCTGGGCGAGCCGGGTTCGGTCGCCCAGCACGCGCGGCAACCCCGGCTCGAGCGTGGCCTCCGTTCGCGCACCGCGGCGCTCGGCGGCGGCGCGGGCGAGCGGCAACACCGATCGCACGACGTCGTTGACCTGAACGAGCTCGCGCTGCACGGGGAGGGCGTCGCGATCGACATCGGCGACCTGCGCGAGTCGCCTGAGCCCGACGTCGATGGCGTCGGACGCGGCGCGCGCGTCGCGCAACAGCTCTTCCTGATTCTCGTTCAACTCTCCGAATGGGCTCTCGAGCAGGATCTGAAGGGGAAGCCGCACGCCGTCGAGCTGGGCGATCGCGTCGCTCGCCACGCCGGCGAGCATCGTCGCCTGGTCGTGTAGCCGCGCCGCGGCTTCGGCGTTCGTACGCGCCCGCTCGGCCTCTGACGCGCTGAGCGCGGACCCGAGCGAACCGACGGCTCGTTCGATCCGATCCAACTCGTCGCTTGGCCCGCGTGCTCCCGGCGGGGCGTCGGTTGCCGCGGCGATACGGGCCAGGCGTTCGGCAAAGTAGCGCGCGTTCAGCCAGGCCACGACCACCGAGACCAGCGTGAGCGTGGTGGCGAGGACGAGAAGCATCTCCGGCGCGCCGCGCCCCTTTTGCCCGTAGTAGAAGAGCTCCACCACGAGGCCGACGGCGAGGACGGACGGCAGAACTCCCGCCGCCAAGCGCCAGGCGACCGATCGCGACACGCGACGGCCGATGAGCGGCTTCGTCATTCGTCGCTCCCCAGATCGAGGCGCCGTTCGCGCGTGGTCCTCATCTCCACCTCGTCCGCCGATACGACGAGGACGTCGAGTCCGGTGTGCGGAGCCATCAGGCGTTCGACGATGGACCCGCGCCGAAGCCGATACCATCGCGAGCGTCGCGTCGCGCCGACGACCGCCATCGTCACGCCGCGCTCGGCGGCGAATCGCACGAGTGCCGGTGCGACGTCGTGTCCGTCGAGCTTCACCACCTCGGCGCCGAGCGACTGCGCGAGCTGAATGTTGTCGACGAGATGCCGCTGAAGCGTGCTGTCGATCCGATCGGGGCGTTCGTCGGGGGTCTGCACGTATACGCAGAACCAGTCCGAGTTGAGGCGACCCGCGATGCGGCTGCCCTTGCGCAGCAGCGCGCGCGAGAGCGGCGGGTCGCTCGACAGGCAGACCATGACGCGATCGACCGTGCGGCGTGCTGTCGCCACGCCGCCGCTCTCCTGGCGGCGCACGATCTCCTCGCGAGAACGGTCCACGGAGCTCGCCGTCTCGCGCAGCGCCAGCTCGCGCAGCGTGGTCAGGTTTTCGTCCGTGAAGAAGTTCGCGAGCGCCGTCTGAATCTTGTCGGCGTGATAGATCTTGCCTTCGCGCAGGCGCTGCCGGAGATCCTCCGCCGAGATGTCGAGGTTCACGACCTGATCGGCCTGGCCGACGACCCAGTCGGGCACGGTCTCGCGGATCGTCACTCCGAGCTCGCGCTCGAGTACGTCGTTGAGCGACTCGATGTGCTGCACGTTGACGGCGGTGATCACGTTGATCCCTTCGTCGAGCAACAGCAGCACGTCCTGCCATCGCTTGCCGTTCCGCGCCCCGGGCACGTTCGTGTGCGCGAGCTCGTCGACGAGCGCGACCTGTGGCCGCCGGGCGATGACGGCGTCGACGTCCATCTCCTCGAGCGTGACGCCGCGATACTCGATGCGTCTGCGCGCCACGACCTCGAGGTCGCCGAGTTGCGCGGCCGTCTCCGTGCGCCCGTGGGTCTCGGCGAACCCGACGACGACGTCGACGTCGCGGCGCTTGAGATCGTGCGCCTCCTGGAGCATGCGATACGTCTTGCCCGTGCCGGCGGCCGAGCCGATGTAGACCTTGAGCTTGCCGCGCTCGCGCTGGCGAACGAGAGCGAGGAAGTCGGAAGTGCCCGCCACGGTCGTCACGATCGGGCCTCCGATGAGCTCGCGTCCATGGTGGCGCGGCGACGTCCGGCGCGTTTTCCTTTCGAGCCTATGAACTGGCCCGCGTCGTTCGTTCTCCTGCTCCTCGTCGCGACGGTCGTCTCGCTCGTCGCGGAACGGCTTCGCGTGCCCTACACGGTCGCGTTGGTCGTGGCCGGATTGGGCCTTGGCGCCACGCACTTGTTCACGGCGCCGACGTTGACGCGCGAGCTGATGTTCGGCCTCGTTCTGCCCGCGCTTGGTCTTCGAAGCGGCGTTCGACCTCGAAATGGACGAGGTTCGCCACGACGGCGTGACGCTGGCATCGCTCGCGGTGCCCGGTGTCGTGGCGGCGATCGTCATCACGGCATTCGCGCTGTCGCCGATGCTGGAAGCGTTCGACGTGCCGCCCTGGTCGATTCCGAGCCGCGCCGGTGCGGTCGTGTTCGCCGCGCTCATGTCCACGACCGACCCCGTCGCGGTCGTGGCGCTCTTTCGACAACTCGAAGCACCGCGGCGCCTCCAGGTGATCATCGAGGCGGAGAGCCTGTTCAACGACGGCACGGCGATCATCTTCTTCACCCTGGCGCTCGCCACAAGCGGCGTCGCCATCTCCGCTTCGATCGTCACGGATTTCCTCTACATCATCGGCGCGAGCCTCATCGTTGGCGGAGTCATCGGCGCGGCGTCGGCGGAAACGATCCGGCGCGTCTCCGAGCCGAGGCTCGAGGTCCTGCTCACGACTTTCGCCGCGTACGGTTCTTTCGTCGCCGCCCAGGCGGTGGGAGCGTCCGGCGTCATCGCTACGGTCGTGGCGGGACTGCTCTGCGGAAGTCGCAGCGGACGGCGTGGCATGAGCGCCGCGGCGCGCATCGCGACGTCGACCTTCTGGGACTACGCCGCGTTCACGCTCAACTCCTTTGTCTTCCTGTCGATCGGATTGATGGTGAAGCTGCCGACGCTGCTCGCGAGTTGGCGCCTCATCGTCGGGGCGTTCGTGATTGTCACGGTGGCGAGAGTGGTCATGACCTGGGGTGTCGCCGTCGTCCTGCCGCCGAAGCTCAGACTGCCGCGGCGCTGGACGGCGATCCTTTCCTGGGGAGGGCTGCGAGGCGCGCTGTCGATGGTCCTCGCGCTCAGCATCCCGGAGTCGTTTCCCGCAGCGAGACCTGTTGATCACCATGACGTTCGGCGTCGTGATCCTCTCGATCCTCATCCAGGGAGTCACGGTCGGCCCCACGCTGCGATGGCTCGGACTCCATGGTCACAAAGGAGATCACCCCGGCTACCTCGGCACCCAGCTGGCGCTGCTCAGCGCCCATTCGTCGCTCGAGGATGTCGAGCGGACCGGCGCGATGGTCGCGGCGAACGAGCCGATGCGCCGCGCGCTCGCCGAAGAGTACGACGAGCGGCTGCGGCGCGCGGAGCACGCGCTCAGGTGGCTGGGTACGCAGCTCGGAGGGGGAGAGGAGACCGCGCGGGCGGCCCGCCGGCTCCTTGCGACGACGGAACGGGAGCGGGTCGCCGAGGCATTCAAGTCCGGAGCGATCGACGAGGCGCAACGGGATCGCTGGCTGGAGGAGCTGCGCAGGCGATGGTGGGAAGTCGACGGAGACGGGAAACAGGACGATGTCGCCGGTGAGGCGCGACCGAAATAGGGCACGCTCACGATCGAAGCAAATGAGGATCTCGACCGAAATCGCGTCCGTCACAGCTCGACGCGTGTTCCGAGCTCGACAACCCGGCCCGCCGGAATGCCGAAGTAGAGCGTCGCGCTCCGCTCGTTGCGCTTGAGCCAGCGAAAGAGCATCACGCGCCAGCGGAACATGCGGCCGACTTCCGCCGTCGCCGGCGGTACGACGGTCACCCGCCCGAGATAGTACGTCGTCATCGGCGGGTCGTCGGGAATGAAGGGCGCGCCGTTGGCGGCCGACAACAGGGCGGCTCGCTTGATGATGCTCGGCACGTTCGGTTCCTCCATGAACCCGTAGTGGGCGACGACCGTGTTGAAACCGAGCCGCAGCTCGGCCAGCTCGAGTCGATCGGTGCGGCGCACGCGCGGCACGTCCTCCGTGGAAACCTTGAGCAGCACCACAGTCTCGTGCAGCACCTGGTCGTGTTGCAGGTGGTGGAGCAGTGCGAGAGGCACGACATCGACGTCGGGCGCGAGAAACACGGCGACGCCGTGCACGCGGTGCGGCGGATCGCGGGACAAGCTCGTGAGAAAGTCGTCGACGGGCATGCCCTGATCGCGCGTCACTCGAATCAGCAGCCGCTGGCCGACGTACCAGGTCGACATCGCCGTGAACACGATCGCGCCGATGACGACCGGCAACCATCCGCCGTCGAGGAACTTGAAGGCGTTCGCCACGACGAACGCGAGATCCGCGATGAGGAATCCGCCCGCGACAACGGCGATCGCGCCACCGCGGCCAGTGGAACCGCGATCGCGCCACGATCCCGAAGAGAACCGTGGTGACCGCCATCGTCGTCGAGACCGCGAGTCCGAACGCGGCGGCCAGCCGGTCGGACGATCGGAACGCGAGGACAACGCCGACTGTCGCCGCGAACAACAGCCAATTCAGACTCGGCAGGTAAATCTGCCCAATCGCCGACCCGGACGTGTGCACGACGTTCACGCGCGGCGCGAAGCCGAGTTGCGCCGCTTGCCGTGTGAGCGAGAAGACGGCCGCGATGAGCGCCTGCGACGCGATGATGGTCGCCGCCGTCGCGAGCGCGACCATCGGATAGAGAACGCCTTCCGGAACCATCGAGTAGAACGGACGGGATGCGGCGCCCGGATTCTGAAGCAGAAGGGCCGCCTGGCCGAGATAGTTGAGCGTCAGCGCGGGGAGGGCGAGCGCGAACCACGCGATCCGAATCGGGCGCGGACCGAAGTGTCCCATGTCTGCGTACAGCGCTTCGCCGCCGGTAAGGCACAACACGACGGCGCCGAGCGCCAAGAAGCCGCGCGGTCCGGCGTGCGAAAAGAAACGCACGGCGTACCACGGATTGACGGCCTCGAGCGCCACGGGATTCTGTGCGAGCGAGTGGACGCCGAGAATGGCGATCACCACGAACCACGTGCCGAGGATCGGACCGAAGATGCGGCCGACTCGCCCGGTGCCGCGCCGTTGCAGGGCGAAGAGTCCGACGAGGATCACGATGGTGAGCGGCACGACGAACCGCTGGAATGCCGGCGTCGCGATTTGAATTCCTTCGACCGCGCTGAGTACCGAGATGGCGGGCGTGATCACGCCGTCGCCGTAGAGCATCGCCGATCCGAACAAACCGAGCGTGATGACGAACTTCGCCCGGTGCACGTGAATTCGGTCGCCGAGGAACAGCGCGAGGAGGGCGAGCACGCCGCCCTCGCCGCGATTCCCCGCGCGCATGAGCACGGCGACGTACTTGAGGCTCACCATCAGCACCAACGACCACAAGAACAACGACGCGATGCCGAGCACGTTTTCCGGAGTCGGCGCGACGCCTCGCCGGCCGTGAAACGCCTCCTGCATCGCGTACAGCGGGCTCGTGCCGAGGTCGCCGAAAACGACGCCGAGGGCCGCGACCGTGGCGAGCCCGAGCGCGGGCCCCGCCACGGGCGCTCTCGCGTCCGTGTGTCCGAGAGCAAGCTCGACCCGGCTACGGAGTGCGCCACACTCGCCTCGTGGACGAAGACTAGGGTCCGCCGCTATAGCTTCACCAGCAACGCAAAGTTGAGCCGCGTCTCGGCCCGCCGCAGGTCGGGGAAAAAGCCCGGCACGAACGAGCCCGCCAGTCCCTGATTACCACCGACCGGCGTCACACCGCCCGGTCCCGAGAAGTACGGCACGTTCGACTCGCGGTGATCGAGCTCGAAGCGGAACGTGGTGAACTGATCCGGCATGTAGTCGAATGTGAGCGATAGGTCCCACGCCTTGAACGGGTCGCCCGGATTCTCGGTGAAGTACGGCGTTCCCGAGAACGCGGTGGCGCCGTTGATCGGCGGCAGCAGCACGAGATATCGGCCCGGGTTGTCCATGGCGCCGCCGCCGAGCGTGAGACCAAAGTGATCGTGCGCGAACCACGCGCGGTCGTAGAGCATGTATCCGAGAAAATTCTGTCTCGGATTGTTCAGCGCCCCGCCGCAGCTGACACCGGCGCCGCTCTCGCACCCGGCGTCGACCGTGAGCGAGAACGCGGCTTTGTCGAAGGCCTTCGTGCTATCGTCGTAATACTTGATCTCGAGACTGTTGTCCGTGTGAATGCGCCGGCGCTGCGGAACGCCGAGCAAGTCGTGCCCGTAGTAGTCGTTCGTGAGCATCGAGACCGCGCCGTTCGGCCGATACAGGATTTGCGCGCCGACACCCGGGCTCGAGTTGAACATGCCGTACGACTGCCAGCCGTTGATCAACCACGGCTCGATCTTGAGATGCTCGGTCGGAAAGAACTGCGCGCGGATGCCGTTGAAGAACCACGGCGTGTTCGACGACACGTACGACGGCTGATATGCCCAGTTGTCGAAGTTGTAGTAGCTGAACAGGCCGACGTACGACATGAAGATGCCGGCGTCGAGGTTGATGCCGTTCATCGCGTTCCAGTGCCGTCCGCCGTAGGCCTCCGACAGGTATCGATAGGCGTTGTCGAGTTGCCATTGGCCGCGCCCCGGGCTGGCGTCGTTGCGCGGCGTCATCGTGGAGTACATGCCGAACTGCGTCATCAGACGACCGCGCACGTATCCGCAGTGAAAGTCGCCGCCGATGCCGAGCTGCTGCACCTGCAGCTCACTCGTGCGTCCGGACTCCGACGTGCCGACGAGCGTGTGGTCCGTCGGATTGTTGAAGTCCCTGATGAAGCTCACGTCGGCGCGAAACTCGCCGGTGAAGTAGGTGGTGCTGATCGGCGAGTCCTTCGTTCGCGGGTTGCCGTTGAGCCAGGTGAAGTCGGCGAAGGCGAATGGGTCGGGCTTCTTGCCCGTCGTGTCGGCGCTGCATCGCGGCCTGTGCGCCGGCCAGCCGAGCCAATGAGATTGCAGCCCTGCTACGAGCGCGAGCCCAGCGAGGTCAGGGGTCGGTTTCATTTCTTGAACGCGCTGTCGAGCGCGAGGTTGAGGAGCAGCACGTTGACGCGCGGCTCGCCGAAGAAGCCGAACTGGCGCCCCTGCGACGTGCGCGTCGACGAGCGCGCGCACACGGGTCGAGTCGGCGCCGCGCGCGCGAGCCACGCGCGCGACCTGCAGATACGGCGTTGGCCGGCGAGATGTCCGGGTCGAGCCCCGACGCCGACGACGTCACCATGTCGGACGGGATGCTGCCCTTGACCGCGCCGTCGTTCTTGACCGCGCTGTCGACGGCCTGCGCGATCAGCGTGTCGGCGAGCTTGCGGTCGGTCGGACCCTTGTTGGTGCCCGCCGACGCGGTCGCGTCGTAGCCGTTGCCGGCGGCCGACGGCCGCGGGTGGAAGTACTCGGGCGTCGTGAACGACTGGCCGATCAGCGCGCTGCCCACGACCCCGCCGTTGACGGTCGACGAGCGAGCCGTTCGCCTGGCGCGGAAAGAGCAGCTGCGCGAGACCGGTCACGACGCCCGGGATAGACGACGCCGGTGATGACGCAGAGCAGCAGCGTCATCACGATCGCGGGACGAAGCTGCTTGCGGAGCATGGACATGATGCAGCGTCAGGCCGAGGTGCGACAGCGACGAGCAGCACGTCGATCAGCTTGATGCCGACGAACGGCACGACCACGCCGCCGACGCCGTAGATGAGCAGGTTGCGGCGCAGGATCGCCGCCGCGCCCAGCCGGGCGGTACCGCACGCCGCGCAGCGCGAGCGGAATCAGCGCGATGATGATCAGCGCGTTGAAGATCACGCTCGCGAGGATCGCCGACTGCGGCGAATGCAGGCGCATGATGTTGAGCGCCTGCAGCGCCGGGATACGTCACCACGAACATCGCCGGGATGATCGCGAAGTACTTCGCCACGTCGTTGGCGATCGAGAACGTCGTCAGCGAGCCGCGCGTCATGAGCAGCTGCTTTCCGATCTCGACGATCTCGATCAGCTTGGTCGGATTGGAGTCGAGGTCGATCATGTTGCCCGCTTCCTTGCGCCGCCTGCGTGCCGGTGTTCATCGCGACGCCGACGTCGGCCTGCGCGAGCGCCGGCGCGTCGTTGGTGCCGTCGCCGGTCATCGCGACGAGCCGGCCGCCCGCCTGCTCGCGCCGGATCAGCGCCATCTTGTCTTCGGGCTTCGCCTCGGCGAGGAAATCGTCGACGCCCGCTTCCTGCGCGATCGCCGCCGCGGTGAGCGGATTGTCGCCGGTGATCATCACCGTGCGAATGCCCATCGCGCGCAGGCGATCGAAGCGCTCGCGCATGCCGCCCTTGACGATGTCCTTGAGGTAGATCACGCCGAGCACGCGCGCGCTGCCCCGGCCGCTCCGCTCTCGGCGACGACGAGCGGCGTGCCGCCCTCGCGCGCGATCGCGCTCGACGATCGCCGTCGAGCTCCGTCGGCGATCGCGCCGCCCTGCTCGCGCACCCAGCGCAGCGACCGCGTCGCCCGCGCCCTTGCGCAGCTGCACGCCCCCGATGTCGACGCCGCTCATGCGCGTGGTCGCGCGAGAACGGGACGAACGTGACGTCGCGGTGCGCCGTCGTGCTCACCGCCGACCTCGCGGCCGCGCGAATGCCGAACTTGCTCCTTCGCCAGCACGACGATGCTGCGGCCTTCGGGCGTCTCGTCGGCGAGCGACGCGAGCTGCGCGCGATCGGCGAGCTGCTGCGACGGCACGCCCGGCACGGGCAGGAACTCCGACCGCCTGCCGGTTGCCGAGCGTGATCGTGCCGGTCTTGTCGAGCAGCAGCGTGTTCACGTCGCCCGCCGCCTCGACCGGCGCGGCCGCTCATCGCGATCACGTTCTGCTGAATCATCCGGTCCATGCCCGCGATGCCGATGGCCGAGAGCAGGCCGCCGATCGTCGTCGGGATGAGGCAGACGAGCAGCGCGATGCAGCACCGGGATCGCCGGTCGCGCCGCCGCTGTAGATCGCGAACGGCTGCAGCGTCACGACGGCGAGCAGGAAGATCGATCGTCAGGCCCGACGAGCAGGATCGTGAGCGCGATCTCGTTCGGCGTCTTCTGCCGCGTCGCGCCCTCGACCAGCGCGATCATGCGATCGAGGAAGGTCTCGCCCGGGATTCGCGGTGATGCGAATGACGAGGTAGTCGGACAGCACCTTCGTGCCGCCGGTGACCGCCGAGCGGTCGCCGCCGCGACTCGCGGATCACCGGCGCCGACTCGCCGGTGATCGCCGATTCGTCGACCGACGCGACGCCTTCGATGACTTCGCCGTCGCCGGGAATCACGTCGCCCGGCATGCAGAGCGACGAGGTCGCCCGCGCAGCGACGTCGCGCTGGACCATCGTAGCGCGTCGCGGTCGATCTGCGCCGTGCGCGTCGAGCAGCCGCTTGGCCATGCGTCTGCGTGCGCGACTTCGCGCAGCGTGTCGGCCTGCGCCTTGCCGCGGCCCTCGGCCATCGCCTCGGCGAAGTTCGCGAAGAGCACGGTGAACCAGAGCCAGAGCGCGATCTGGAGCGTGAAGCCCGGTGCCGCGCTGCCCGTCGACGACGTCGCGGACCAGGACACGAGCGTCGTGAGCACGCTGCCGACGAGCACGACGAACATGACCGGGTTCCGCACCATGTGGCGCGGCTCGAGCTTGACGAACGAGTCGCGGATCGCGCGCCGGACGATCGGCGGGTCGAAGAGCGGGCGCTTGCGTCAGCGACGACGCTGGCCCGCGACGCGGCTGCGATGCGCGACGGTGCCGGCGGCTGGGATCGAGGATGGTCGTCATGGTCAGAAGAGCTTCCCGGCGCTCATCGAGCAGGTGCTCGACGATCGGACCGAGCGAGAGCG
Source organism: uncultured Gemmatimonadaceae bacterium (assembly GCA_963789315.1). Taxonomy (GTDB): domain Bacteria; phylum Gemmatimonadota; class Gemmatimonadetes; order Gemmatimonadales; family Gemmatimonadaceae; genus JAQBQB01. Next base: position 112,519 of record CAWBKI010000025.1, read on the forward strand.
CCGGGAAGAACGTGAGCGCGCCGACGATCAGGATGACGCCGACGAGGAGCGCGACGAACAGCGGCGTCGTCACCGGGAAGGTGCCCGCCGTCTCCGGCGCGATCTTCTTCTCGGCGAGGAATCCGGCGAGCGCGAGCATCGGCACCATCATCGCGAACCGCCCGATGAGCATCGTGAGCGCCGAGCAGCGTGTTGTAGTAGTAGGTCGTCCCCGTGAGCCCGGCGAACGCGCTGCCGTTGTTGCCGGCGGTCGACGTGAAGGCGTAGAGGATCTCTGAGAGTCCGTGCGGCCCGGCGTTGTTGAGCCCGGCGAGCCCGCGGCCGTCGAGCGACGCGACACGGCCGTCGATCGTGAGAACGACGAGCGGCGAAGACGAGCACGTACAGCATCGCCATCTGGATTTCGCGCGCCTGGATCTTCTTGCCGAGATACTCCGGCGTGCGTCCGACCATGAGACCGGCGATGAAGACCGCGAGCACGACCATCGACGAGCATGCCGTAGAGGCCCGCGCCGACGCCGCCGAACACGACTTCGCCGAGCTGGATGTTGACGAGCGGCACGAGGCCGCCGATCGGCGTGAACGAGTCGTGCATCGCGTTGACCGCGCCGCACGACGCGTCGGTCGTGACCGTGGCGTAGAGCGCGGAGTTGGCGATGCCGAACCGCACCTCCTTCCCCTCCATGTTGCCGCCGGGATTCGTCGCGCGTCGCGGCGACGTCGATGCCGCGCGCCGCGTGGATCGGGTTGCCGCGCGCCTCGGCCCAGTACGCCGTGGTCACGCCGCGCGAAGAACAGCACGAACATCGCCGCCCACACGGCCCAGCCGTGCCGCTGCGTTCTTCACCATCCGGCCGAACATGTAGACGAGGCCCGCCGGGATCGGGAAGATCGCGAACATCTGACCAGAAGTTCGACCACGGCGTCGGATTCTCGAACGGATGCGCGGAGTTCGCGTTGAAGAAGCCGCCGCCGTTCGTGCCGAGCTGCTTGATCGCCTCCTGGCTCGCGACCGGACCCATGCGCGATCGTCTGCTTCGCGCCCTCGAGCGTGGTGACGTCGAGGTACGGCTGGAAGTTCTGGATCACGCCCTGCTGCACGAACAGCAAGCGCGACGATGAGCGAGAGCGGGAGCAGCACGTAGAGCGTGCCGCGCACGAGGTCGACCCAGAAGTTGCCGAGCCGGCCGGCCGACTTGCGCGCGATGCCGCGCACGAGCGCCACCGCCGCCGCGATGCCCGACGGCCGCCGACACGAAGTTGTGGAACGCGAGCTGCGTCATCTGCGAGAAGTACGACATCGTCGTCTCGCCGCCGTACGACTGCCAGTTGGTGTTCGTCGTGAACGAGGCCGCCGTCTCGAACGCCTGGCGGTCGACGACGGCCGCCAGGTGCTGCGGATTGAGCGGCAGCACGTGCTGCAGGCGCAGCACGACGTACGTCAGCAGCATCGAGGCGACGCTGAACAGCAGCACGCCCGCCGCGTAGCGCGTCCAGTGCTGATCCTCGTGCGCATCGACGCCGCACAGGCGGTAGATGGGCCGCTCGACCCATCGCAGCCAGCCGAGCGAACCGTCGAACACCTTGACGAGGTACACGCCGACCGGCTTTGCGACGAGCAGCACGCAAAGACTGAAGAAGAGAATCTGAAGCCAGCCGTTGAGCGTCATGAACGGGCTCTCAGAACTTCTCCGGGCGAAGCAGCGTGTAGACGAGGTAGACGAGCATGGCGACCGCGAGCACGCCGGCGATCCAGCTCTCGAGCGTCATCGCGGATTCTCCGTCGATGCGCGCTCGACGTCGGCGGCGCGGCCGAGCCGCTCGCACCCTCGACGTACAGGATCATCAGCGCGAAGAAGAGAATCGTTCCGGCGACGTAGAGGACGTCGATCATGATGCCCGTCTCCGATCTGTTGTAGGTGGGCCGCCACGAAGGCCGCTCCCAGGAATTGTGAGCACTCGGGGGCTCCCGCTATTTACAGCCCCAACGCTACCGGGTCGCGCCACAAAGGCCGCATAAAAACCGCCGACCGCGGCCGTAAAAAAACTGCAAATCATCATCATCGGCCCCAACATCGAGGTGATCCATGGCGTGCGTGTCGGCCGCCGGGAGCTCGAGGCTGAAAATCGATCCGCCGCCGGGGCGTGGCGCAAAGCTGACGGATCCCCCTTGCGCCTCGGCGAGTCCGCGCGCGATCGACAGACCCAGTCCGTGTCCTCGAATGTCGGGCGGCACGCCGAGCGGCCTGTAAAACGGCTCGAAGATGCGACCTCGCTCATCGTCGGGCACGCCAGGCCCCCGGTCCATCACGTCGACTGCCAGTCGATCGCCGTGCCGCCGAGCCCGCAGATCGATCGGCGTGTCGGGCGCCGAGTATTTCACGGCGTTGTCGAGCAGATTCACGACGACGCGAAGCGTTTGCGTGAGGTCGAACGTTCCAGCGAGCAACGAATCATCCGGGGCGTCGATCGCCACGCTCCGCCCGTGAAGAACGCCGCTCGCCGCCCGGAGCGACACGCCGAGCAGGTCGTCGACGGTGTTCACGGCGAGCGACGGGCGCACGGCGCCGGCATGAATGCGCGAGAGGTCGAGCAGATCATTCACCAGTCCGTTCAACCGATCCGCCTCGCCCTCGATCAACGCCGCGCGCTCGGCGTCGGCGCCCTGGCGAATCTCGGCAGCGACGCCTTTGATCGTCGTGAGGGGCGTCCTGAAGTCGTGCGAGACCGCGGTCAGCAGCGCGCTACGCAAGCTCTCGACGCGTCGTTCCGCCTCCGCGCGCTCGGCCGCCGCGACAAGCCGCGAACGTTCGGCGCCGAGGGCGGCGTAGTAGGCGAGCGCAACAAGCAGCCGACCCTGTTCGGGTGTCAACACCAGCTCGGCCCACGACGCGACCCGCAGCACGCCGACGGTGCGCTCTCGCACCTGAAGAGGAAGTGCCAGCGCGCGGACCGCGGGGCGTCCGGCTGGTGCGCCCGCGCCGGGCGATCCGTCACTGCGGACGGACCCACCTGCTCGAAGCGAGGGGAATGCACCACGCTCCTCAACGCGTGTGACGGCTCGGACGGCGGCGACCGTCTCCGGCTGCGACTCCCATCGCTGCCCGGCAGATGGCTGACTCGCCGGCAACTCGTGGGCGACGCGAACCGTTCCATCCGTCAGCTCGACGGCGCTCGCGCCATGGTCGAGAATCCACTGCACGAGGCTGCCCGGCTCGACGCCGCGCGAAGGGGGCGGAGCGGTGCTCGCATTCACGCCGCGCGCGCCGCTCAAGTAGATCTCGCACTCGTCGGCGTGGATCGAATGGCGAATCACGTCGGCGATCGCGCGCAGCGCTTCGTCCGCATCCGCCGCGTTGAGCGTCTCGGCGCCGAGCGCGGCGAGACGATCCACCTCGATGGCGCGGGCCGTGGCTTCTTCGGCGGTCGTGGTCGCGCAAAGAGAAGTTGTGCCGCGACGACGCTCGTCACCAGAAACGCGAACAGCACCAGCCAATCGAGCGGATTCTGGATGACGAACGTGAGGTAAGGAACGAGAAAGAAGAAGTCGAAGCAGAGGAACGCGAGCCCCGCCACGACGAGTCCGAGCGCGCGTCCGCCCGCGGCGCTCGCGGCGAGGACGATCAAGAACAGGTACACGAGGGCGACGTGGGCCTTGTCGAGCGAGCCGCGCACGAAGTACATCCCGGCCGTCGCCGCGGCGAGCACCGAGCAGTGTGATCGCCCACCGCATGACGGTCGCGCTACGCGAAAGCTTGCGAGGCGCGCCCGTGTCGTTCGGCGAACTGGTCACGCCGTTTCGCCGTCCGGCTCGAAGCGATACCCGACTCCGGGCTCGGTGTGGATGTACTTCGGCCGCATCGCGTCCTCCTCGATCTTGCGGCGGAGATGACCGACGTACACGCGAAGGTACTGCTGTGCGTCGCCCGAGGCGTTCCCCACACGGCGCCGAACAGTTGGCGATGGGTAAGGGTCTGCCGCGGGCGCGCGATGAACGTGCGAAGCAGCGACCACTCGGTCGGCGTGAGATGCACAGCGTGGCCCGACCGCTCGACGCGCCGGCGCTGCTGATCGACGCGGATGTCGCCGAACGACAGCACGGCGTTCGAGTCGCCGGTCTTTCGGTCGCCAGTGCTGCGCGCCGCGGTCCCGCGCGCGCGGCGACTGCGCCCGCACGCGTGCCATCAGCTCGCTGCTGCTGAACGGCTTCGTCATGTAGTCGTCGGCGCCCGCGTCGAGGAGCGCCACCTTCTCCGTGTCTGCGTGCCGCGCCGAGAGCACGAGGATGGGCGCCGACGACCAGCCGCGAATCTCGCGGCAGACCGCGATGCCTTCCATGTCCGGCAGTCCCAGGTCGAGCACGACGAGCGCGGGTTCCTCGGCGGCGGCGAGGTCGATCCCTTCTCGTCCGGTCTCGGCTTCGAGCACGCGCAACTCGGGCGACGCCTGCGCGTCGTCGAGCCCCCCGCGCCGCAACGCGGGATCTGCCTGGAGCGCATGGCGCACGAGCCGCCGAATCTGCGGTTCGTCGTCGACGATCAAAACGGTGAGCGTATCCGAGATCACGAATGAATGATGCACCTGCGATGCGGAGCGCGCGACCGCCTTTACGGGTTTTTTATGGTGCGGCGGGTATGAGTTTGTGCGGCGTTTACGAGCGAACTCGTACGTTCGAAGCGTCGCCTTTCATTCCCCGCATGATCGCGTTCCCCGACTCGATATCGTCCATCGCCAGGCCCGCTCGCCGGCTTTTTGTCGTCGGGCTTCGTCGGCGCCATGTTCGGCCGATTTGCGCGCAAGCCGGCGTCGCCGCGTCATATGAAGTCTTTGACGACGTCGCGGGGGACGGACATCGCGCCGCTGAGCTCCGCGCTGCTGCGGCGCATGCGCACCGGCCGCCTCCCATTGCCGCGACAGGTCGCCGACCTGACGCCCGACGAGAGCCCGCGCTCGCCGCGGTGAACACGCTCGCCGATGCCTCGCCGGCTGCCGGTCGCCTGGCTCAAGGTCGGCCGGGCGCTGGTCGACGATCTCCTCGATCTACGCCGCGCGTCACGTCGTACGCGATACTCGAAGCGACGATCAACGATCGGGGCTTGGCCGTGGCCGCCTGGTACGTGCGCGACGCGATCGAGACGTCGGCGTACTACGCAAGCCATTCCATCGTGAAATGGACGTCGAAGGAGCGTCGCGCATTTGCCGCGGCCCATGCGGCGGCGGAAGACGCGGCGCTGTCGATCCTGTCCCAGGCGTATCTGCAGCGCCGAGGATGTCGCGGCGCTTTGCGGCCCGTTCTCCGGCCTAGTCAGCCCAGCGACGGCGTAAAGGAGTCCCCGTTCAAACTCGCCGGGCCGTCTCTATCGGCCGGGCTGGTATCCGTAGCCCCGCGCCATCGACACCGCGGCGACGATCATCAGTAACAACAGCGCGACCTGGATGTAGCTGATGACGCTGATGCGTCGCGCGGCCGTCTCGTCGGGGCGCCACGCTTCGCGCCGTTGTCGGAGCGCGCCGCGCCAGCGGATCAGCGTGATCATCGGCCAGATCTCGAGCAGAAAGATCACGCCGAAGATCCGCATCTTGTCGAGGAAGAGCGCGTCGTGCGTGTAGTAGGTCGTCGTCTTCTCGGTGCCGGCGAGTAGGCGCCAGAGGCCCGTGGCGATCCACAGCATCGCCGCGATCCCCCACCACGAGTCGGCGGCGAAGGCGCGACGGACGGAGGCGAGGTCGAGCGGCCGCTGACCCAGCCCGCGTGCACGGCCCCAGATGCCGCCGAGCCCGATGCCGAGGGCGAGAAGGTGCAGCGCGGCGAGCGTCAGGCGGAGCATGGTGTGTAGCTGAAGGGTCGGACTACCATCGCCGGCGTGCTCGAGATTAGAGCCAGGAACCGAAACGCCGAATGTACCAGCCCTTCACGATCTGCGTGAGCACGGAGTATGACGCCAGGATCACCGCGAGCCACGCGAAGTAGATCCCCGGCAGCGGCACCAGTCCGAGCTTGCCGCCCAGCGAGACGAACGGCAGCAGCATTCCGACAGCGATGATCGCACCGGTCGTCATCAGCACCGGCATCGCCGCTCGGCTCTGGACGAACGGCAACTTTGCCGTGCGAATCATGTGCACGATGAGCGTCTGCGTCGCCAGCGACTCGATGAACCATCCCGACTGAAACAGCGACTGCCGCGCCGGCGAGTTCGCGCCGAAGACGTACCACATGACGAGGAACGTGGCGACGTCGAAGATCGAGCTGATCGGTCCGATGAAGACCATGAACCGGCCGATGTCGTCGGCGCGCCATTGGCGAGGGACGCGGATGTACTCCGGGTCCATGTCGTCCCACGGGATCGCCGCCTGCGAGAAGTCGTACAGCAGGTTCACCGTCAGCAGCTGCACCGGCAGCATCGGCAAGAAGGGCAGAAACGCGCTGGCGATCAGGACGCTGAACACGTTCCCGAAGTTCGAGCTCGCCGTCATCTTGATGTACTTGATCGTGTTGCCGAACGTGCGTCGCCCTTCGACCACGCCCTCCTCGAGCACCATCAGACTCTTCTCGAGCAGGATGATGTCGGCCGATTCCTTGGCGATGTCGACGGCCGAGTCGACGGAGACGCCGACGTCCGCCTCGCGCAGCGCGCCGGCGTCGTTGATCCCGTCGCCGAGGAAACCGACGGCGTGGCCGCGCGCCCGCAGCGAGCGCACGATCCGCGTCTTGTCATCGGGCGTCAGCTTGGCGAAGACCGTGTGGTCCGACGCGATCGCTCCGAGCGCCGCATCGTCCAAGCCCTGGAGCTCGCTGCCGAGGACGATGTGGCCGACGTCGAGCCCGACGTCGCGACAGACCTTGCGCGTGACGAGGTCGTTGTCGCCGGTGAGGATCTTGACCGTTATCCCGTGGCCGGCGAGCGCCTTGAGCGCCGGCCCCGCGCTCTCCTTCGGCGGATCGAGGAAGCCGATGAACCCGGCGAGGATCAAGTCCGACTCGTCGGCCACCGCGTACGGACCGTGCGTCGTGGGATATTCGCGGTAAGCAACGGCCACGACGCGAAACCCGTCCTGGTTCAGTTCGGCCACGAGCTCCTTGGCGTCTTCGCGCCGCGCGTCCTCCAACTCGACGACGTCGCCGCGGCGGTCCATCTCCGTGTCTTCGTCGCGGACGTACTTGCAGACTGCCAGGACCTCCTCCGCGGCCCCCTTGCAGATCAGCTGATGGTCCCGGTGCTCGTGGTCCACCACGACGGACATCCGGCGCCGGTTGAAGTCGAAGGGGATCTCGTCGACCTTGCCGTACGCGCTGTCGATCGCCAGCTCGCGCTCGAGCTCTGCGTGGTCGAGGACCGCGACGTCGAGCAGGTTCTTGAGCCCGGTTTGATAGAAGCTGTTCAAGTAGGCGAGGCTCAGCACCATGTCCGACTCCTCGCCGACCACGTTGACGTGGCGCTCCAGCACGACCTTGTCCTGCGTCAGCGTGCCGGTCTTGTCGGTGCACAGCACGTCCATGGCGCCGAAATTCTGAATGGAATTCAGGCGCTTCACGATCGTCTTGCGCCGCGCCATCGTCACAGCGCCCTTGGCGAGATTCGTCGTGACGATCATCGGCAGCATCTCGGGCGTGAGCCCGACCGCGACGGCCAGACCGAACAGCAACGCCTCGATCCAGCTGCCCTTGCTCAGGCCATTGAGCAGGAAGACGATCGGCACCATCACGGCGATGAACCTGATGAACAGCCAGCTCACCTTCTGCACGCCGATGTCGAACGCGGTTTCAGCGCGGCGTCCGACGAGGCCTTTGGCCATGCGGCCGAACGCGGTGCTGCTCCCCGTTGCCACGACGACCGCGGTCGCCGTCCCGCTCACGACGCTCGTGCCCATGAAACAGATCGTGGGCAGCTCGGTGATCGAGACGGGCGCCTCCGGCCGTTGCGTGCGGTCGACCTTCTCGACGGGGATGGCTTCACCGGTGAGCGACGACTGGGCGACGAAGAGATCCTTCGCGCCGATGACACGCACGTCGGCCGGGATCATGTCGCCGGCCGACAGGTACACGATGTCGCCCGGCACCAAGTCGTCCATCGGGATCTCTCGGCGGCGCGTCGCCGGCGCGCTGCCCGGCTCGAACTCGTCGCCGGCGCGTTCGACCGCGGTGCTCGTGCGCACGAGGGCGCGGAGCGCGAGCGCGGACTTGTTCGACCGGGATTCCTGAACGAAGCGCAACCCGGTGCTGAACACGACCATGAAGCCGATCACCGTCATGGCTTCGTTGTCGCCGGTCACTCCGGATACGACCGCCAGGGTCGTTAGCAGGAAATTGAAGGGATTGGCGAACGCGCGGCCGAGCTCCGCGTACCACGTCGGGGGCTTCTCGTGTGCGACCTCGTTGCGGCCGTAGCGCGCACGCCGCGCCTGGACCTCTACGTCGGTGAGGCCGTTGCGATCGCTCTCGAGCAATGCCAGCGTAGCCGAGGCATCGAGGTAAGCGCACTCGGTGAGCTTCGCGGCGAGCGGCGGCGCGCCGTTGACGGTCTTGTTCACGGTCACTCGGCGGGAGGCGACGCTGCAGGAGGCCGGACGGCGGGCAGTCTATCCGGCGAAGGCGGTCGAAGCAAGAATCGCCGCGTGCAAATGGGGGAGTAGATTGTCGGCCATGACCACGACGATCGCTCCGATGTTGTCCGTGCGCCGCGGCTCCGAGGCGGTCGCCTTCTATAAGAGCGCTTTCGGCGCGCGCGAACTATTCAAGATCGAAGCGCCCGACGGGGCGGTGGTCGCCGAGCTGGTGGTCGACGGGGCCAAGTTCTGGGTCGCCGACGAGTCGCCGGCCCATCGGAACTTCAGTCCCGAGACACTCGGCGGCGGTACCACGCGGCTCGTGCTTGTCGTGGCCGATCCAGAATCGATGCAGGCGCAGGCGGTGGCTGCGGGGGCACGTCAGATCTCGCCCGTGCGCAAGCAGAACGGTTGGTTGATCGGCCGAGTCGTCGATCCGTTCGGACACGACTGGGAGATCGGCAAGCCAATGGGTCCTGGCGTCGGCGAGTAGCGTCGCCGTTGGTTGAACGGACTCCGCGAGCGCGGTATCTTAAACTGACGCGGGCGTAATTCAGTTGGTAGAATGCCAGCTTCCCAAGCTGGACGTCGCCGGTTCGAGTCCGGTCGCCCGCTCTTAACTCATGATTCAGATTTAACAGACGGTCTGCCGGACACGGCAGGCCGTTTTTCGTGTCTTTCAGAGGTGCATAACGGTGACCCCAACGGTGATCAGTACTTTTTCGAGTGATCAGCGATCGACGGTCACTACAACGCGGCGACGTCGTAAGCGAATGAAACACGGTGTGTTAGAGATCTCATAAGTTGTCTTCTCAGGTGCACGAAGCGCCCGTGTACGGATATCGAAAGGGGTGTTGTGCTTCGCACTACGCGGTTGAAAATTGATGGCCGACCGCCTGCGCTGGCACGCGGAGGCACTGAAGAGGGGATAGGCCATGACGCTGAGCCGCCGCGAGTTCGTCCAAGTAGCTGCCGCGCTCGGCGCATCGCTCGCGTGGGGCGGGAACGCCCGGGCCTCGCGCGTGAAATGGCAGGAACGGCGCGAGCTCTATCCTGAAGGCGTAGCCTCGGGAGATCCCGACCCGAACAGCGTGATCCTGTGGACGCGCAGGCCGTTCGGCGATGGCGAACGCCATATTCTCGCAGTCGAGGTGGCGGAGGACGAGCGTTTCGGTCGCGTCGTCGCCCACGCACGTGTGCCCGTTTCCGCAGCCGCCGACTGGACGGCGCGAGTCCTGGTCGGCGGGCTCAAGCCGTCCCGCGTCTACTGGTACCGCTTCAGCGATGCTGACGGCAACGGGAGCCGCGTCGGGCGAACGATCACTGCGCCGACAACCAACGATCCGCGCCCGATCAACTTCGCATTCGTCAGCTGCCAGGACGTCAACGAAGGCAAGCTCAACGCCTACCGCCGGATGATCTTCGAGGACGAGCGGGCGGCGCCGGAGAACCAGCTCGGTTTTGTCCTGCACCTCGGCGACTTCATCTACGAGGTCGTCGAATATCCCGAAGAAGTGAAGACGCGGTACGACCGCACGATTTACGAGGTCGCGCGGATCCCCGATGGCGGCAAGGTCGGCAAGTTCCACTATCCGCTGACGGTCGACGGCTACCGCGCCATCTATCGCGGCTATCTCGCCGATCCAGACTTGCAGGATGCGAGGGCTCGCTGGCCGTTCGTGGCCATGTGGGACAATCACGAATTCTCCTGGCAGGGATGGCAGAGCATCCAGAAGGCAGGAGGACCCGAACGCCCGGGACAGAGCATCAAGGTCGCCGCCAACCAGGCCTGGTTCGAATATCTGCCCGCGCGCGTCGCTCCGCCGAGCGGATCGCTCGAGGCGTTCGGACCGCCAACGGTCAAGGATGTGCCGATCGAGCAATGGGATGAGAACGGGCTGGGGATCGAGCCGAACAATGTCGCCGCGATCAACAGCCTGATCGGCTACCGCGCATTCCGTTACGGGCGACACCTCGACCTGATCATCACCGATCAGCACAGCTACCGCAGCGCCGATGCGTTCGACGACAAGTCTGTCGCGGCATTCGGTCCGGAGTTCACCGGGATGTTCCCGGAGGATGCGGCGCAAATCCTGGATGGCGGCCGTGCCTTCAACGGCGGCAATCCGCCGGCTGAAATCTCATTCAACGACGCGCACGTTGCGAACCCGCGAAGGAACGCGCCGCCGCAAACGATCCTCGGCGCCACCCAGAAGGCCTGGTTCAAGGAGCAGCTGCGCAAAGCGACTGCGACCTGGAAGATCTGGGGCAATTCCGAAGGCGCGCCGGACTGGCGTAGCGACCCGCAGAACCTTCCGCCTGGACTGACAAAGGAGACGTGGCCGAAGACCACTTATGCGTCGATGGTCACCGGCGACTATGCAACGGCGTATCGGGAGCGTGCCGAGATATACGACCTGGTACGCGACGAGAGGATTACGGGCTTCGCGATTGTCTCCGGCGACCGACACAGCTTCTGGGCGGGCTACGCGACGTCGGAGTTGCCGCCGGGCAAGTTCGATCCTGTAGGCCTGAGCTTCGTCGGCGCGTCGCTGTCGAGCGCCGGCACCATGGAAGCGTACGAGCACAGTCTTCCAAAAGCCGATCCGCTTCGTCCGCTATTCCTTGCCGATCGCCCCGGCGGAGGCAAACCCGATTGGACCTACAACATGTTGCTGAAGCACGGCGTTCGCTCGTGCCTCGAGTATGCGAAGAGCTTTGACCTGAAGCGCGCCCATGCCGTTTCGAACGCGGAACTTGCCCCACACCTCGAGTTCGTTGACCTTGGCGGCCACGGCTATGCGACGGTTCGGCTCAGCGCGGATGAAATGCGGACGGAGTTCGTCTGCATTCCGCGGCCGATCACGCGCAGTGAACGCGGTGACGGCGGACCACTTCGCTATCGGGTCGTGCATAGCGCGCCGCTTTGGCGAGCCGGCGAGAAGCCGAGGCTCGTCCAGCAAGTGCTCGAAGGCGATATCGGCCTTTCCACTTGAGGCGCTTCACGTCAGACCTCGACTTTCGTAAGGACGGGCAGCTTCGGTCCGCGATTGTCGCCCGACGAACGCCCGCGCGCGTGTCGCCAAAGCCACGGCAGGAAGTAGTCACGTTGCCACCGGAACTCGGCGAGCGTGCTCGCTGCCCACGATCGCGACCAAGGCGTCGGCAGCGGCCGCGACCAGGAATCATCCGTGCCCGAGAGACCAAGCCCCCACGCGAGCGCAGCGGCAATCCGCTCATGTCCCGCCGAGTTGGCGTGGAGACGATCGAGGCTCCATAGCCGCGGATCTGATCCGACGGAATGTCTTGCGACGTCGACCAGAACCGCTCCACTCGATGCCGATGCACGACGGAGCGCATCATTCAACGTGCGCACTCGTCCGGAGAACAGGCGAGTGATCGGCATGACGAGCGAGAGATCGGGTAGCGTGAACCCGATGACAGTCGCGCCGTTCTCGATGAGCGTGCGTTGCATGTGCTCGGCATCGCGTCCCACGGCGTCGGCGTCGAAGCGGCGCGACGTCACATCGTTCACGCCGGTGAAGAGCGTCACGAGGTCGGGGCGTAGCGCGCGGGCGGGCCCGAGTTGCTCGTCGCGGATTTGGCGCGTGTTGCGGCCGCGAATCGCGAGATTCGCGTAGAGCAGAGGAGATGATTGCGTCGATGCGACGTGCGCCGCGAGTCGGTTTGCCCAACCGTGGTACCCGCCGTGTCCATCGGGATCGTCGAGCCCTTCGGTCGAGCTATCACCGATCGCGACGTAACGCGTAAACACGCGCGGACGAGCGGACGAAGGTTCTTGCGGCACTCGCGAAATCTAGTTCGTCCGCCGCGGAGCATCATCAGATGACGTGCCAGCCGCCGGGCGATCGGACCATGGTCACGACACGCCTCGTCCACGTGCTCTCGGGCGCCATCATGTAGTTGGCCGGGGCTGCGGGGAAATCCGCGCGCGTGTAACGCAGCGTATCCGCGCCAGACCATCGGACGTCCGTTGCTCCCCATCCCGCGCTGCGGCGGCAATCCCATGCGCGTTCGTCGTACTCCTTGGCGCGAATGCTCAATTCCGACGGCGTTCTCGTTAGTTCGACCTCGACATGGTCGCATACTGGCCATCCACGACGACCTACAGCTTGAACGGTCATCCTTCGAGTGTCGGGAGAAGCGCGGCAAGGTTGGAGAAGCCGGCTTCCATGCCGCTTGCCGCCGGTGACTGCAAGACGGCGTCGCGCACCGCCTGGTTGTCGTATCGGAGGAGCATGGTGAGCGTTGTGCGGCCGTCGTTCTCCTCGAGCGTGACGGCCTCGACACACTCGCCCTCATACCATTTCTGGTCGAACGACTCCGTCGCGACGATGCGGTGGGGCGGGGTGATCTCGAGGTAGGTGCCGCGCATCCCCATCTCGAAGCCGTCAGGGCCACGCCACAGGTAACGGAACATTCCGCCGACGCGGAGGTCGATCTCGCAAACGGCCCAGGTCCAGCCGGGCATGACCCCCATCCATCGGGTGAGGAGCTCCGGTTTCGTGTAGGCATCGAACACCAGCTTGCGCGGGGCATTGAAGACCCGGGTCATGCGGATCTCGCGATCGGACGGTGTCGAGATCTCGAGGGTGCCAGCGGTTTTCGTCGGATTCATGTCTTTACTTGCCTCGGGTTCGCCTGCGTTTCGGCGTGTCCGCCGCCTTGAGTTCCTCGAGCAGCGCATCGAGCCGCTCGTAGTTCGCTTCCCAGTATTTCCGGTAGCGCTCCAGCCACTTGTTCGCGACGGCCAGTGGCTTCGCCTCGAGGCGCCGAGGGCGCCGTTGCGCATCCTGCCCCCGCGAAACGAGCCCGGCACCCTCGAGCACCTTGAGGTGCTTGGAGATCGCCGGCTGGCTCATGTCGAAGGGCTCGGCGAGCTCGTTGACCGAGGCGTCGCCGGATGCCAGGCGCGACAGGATCGCGCGCCGGGTCGGGTCGGCGAGGGCGGCAAAGATCGCGTCGAGCTGTGGGGAGGAAAGGGTCGCGTTGTACATAACTGATTGGTTATATAAGGCGTCAGTCGAGTCGGGGCAAGGGCCAATAAAAGAGCGCCCGGAACCAGGTTCCGGGCGCTCGACCTTCTCCCCCTCTTAGAAACTGCTCGTTACGCGAATCCCAACGGTCCGCGGCGGTCGCAGCTCCCCAACCACGAACGTGCTCAGTGGCGCAATGATCGTGTTCGAAACCACCGTTCGGTCGGTGAGGTTTCGCCCGAACACGCCGATCGAATGACGCTTGTCGATGTTCGCCAGCGTCACTGACGCGTCGAGGATCCAGTAGGCCGGCTGCTGCTCGTCAGGCAGGAAATCCAGCCCGACGAGCGTCTTCGACTGATAGTGGGCGCGCGCCTCGGCGATAATGCTTGCGCGATGCTGCAGCGGGAACAGCTGCTGGGCCTGGAACGACTGCGTCCATACCGGGGCGTACGGTGCCCGCTGCCCCGAGCAATCAACAAGGAAACTTGTCCCGCCGGTTGCGGGCGGGGTCACGATGCAGCCGGACGACGGCTTTCCGGACTGCTGCGGCGTCTGGTAGACGTAGGAATCGTAGCGCGCGTGGAGCAGCTCGACGTCCGTCGATAGGTGCGTGTTGGCGAGCGGCATGTACTCGAGGGTCACCTCGGCGCCCCGGGTCGTCGCCTGTCCGACGTTCGCCGTTCGGAGATTCATCGCGCCCTTCGAGTCGAGGCCGATCGTGCTGATTTGCTGGTCCTGGTAGCGCCAATCGTACAACTCGACATTCGCTTGCACGCGGTCCCCGAACAGGCGGCTCTTCAGTCCCAGCGTCGACGCTTTGACGTACTCCGGGTTGTAGGTGTCCGCATCGTTGGAGAAAAAGAAACCGCCCGATTTGAACCCGGTCTGGTAGCTGGCGTACAGCAAGCTTCGCTCGGCGACGTCGTATTCCAACGCGCTCCGCCATGTCGTCTTCGCGGTCGTCCTCGAATCGTTTGCGACAATCCGAAATCCTTTGGTGGTGGTGCCGTCGGCCGGATTGACAAAAGGTGTCGCGGTCCCTGAACCCGGTGGAAAAAGCAGCGGCTCGCTATCGATCCCGACCGGAAACCCCGGCGCGTTCGGGCAGGATCCGCTCGGACAGGCCCTCGAGAAGCTCTCGAAGGTTCCGCGGAGGTATTTGCGTTCGTCCGTGTAGCGCGCGCCCAACGTGGCACGGAAGCGATCCGTCAGGTGATAGGTGGCTTGCCCGAACGCCGAGTTGCTCGCGACGCCGGAATTCGGCGTTTGCAGTGAAAAATTGTAAATGTTGTACGGACGAAAGAATTCGCCGGCAGGGGTGCGGATCGCCTCATCCAAAATGAAGGCGCCGACGATCGTTTCCAGGCGTGGACTGTGCCCGGGCGCCCCGAGCCAGCCGATATCCGGAGTGGACGCCAACCGCGCCTCGAGGGTGTTCTGCCGACTGTGTTCTTGAACCGTGACGAGATTGCCCGACGGCTCACCGATTCCATCCTTGTGGCTTCCACGGGACGCGGTGACCAGCGTGAGAGCACCCAGCGCGGTCCGCCAATCCATCGTCGTGCCGACGCCCCAATGGTGGCTGTTCGCGTAGGTGACGCCGGACGGGAGAGCCGTCCAGTTTCGTCCCGAGATCGTCACCTTTTGTGACGCGTAGAAGGCTCCACCCTCGGGTGAGCTGTCGCCGTAACGGTTCTCGGCTCCAGTGCCAATCGGGGTCGATCCGACGCCGTGGCCGGCTTGATCGTAGTAGTCCGCGACCAGGCGAAGCGCGAGAGCGTCCGTCACATCGTAGCGGAGCGACGCACGTCCGGCCCAATCGCTCTGATCGTCCGTGCCGTCCTTCATGTACGCGTCGTGACCCGCGCGCTGTCCGGCGATGCGAATCGCGGCGCGGTCGCCGAGCGGCGCATTCAGCGCACCACTCATGCGCACGGTGCTGTTCTCGCCGTATTCGGCGGACGCTTCGCCGGAGTACACGCCGAGCACGGGACGCCGCGGCAGAATGTTGATCGCTCCGCCCGTGGCATTGCGGCCGTACAGCGTCCCCTGCGGCCCCTTCAGCACCTCTACTCTTTCAAGATCGTAGAATAGTCCACTCGTCGCCGTGGGCCGTGCGATATACACGCCGTCGAAGTTGAACGTGACGGCGGCATCCTGGAGCGAATTGCCGGCAAAATCGCCCACGCCGCGTATGTAACCGATGGCGGCACCGCCCTCGAGCGAACCGACTTGGAGTCCGGGCGTGAGATACACGAGGTCTTGCGGCCGCGTGACGCCGGCGTCGCCAATCAGCTGTGGAGACAGCACGTTGATCGATATGGCGGCGCGCTGGACGTCCTGCGCCTGCTTTTGCGCCGTCACCACGACGGGCGCCAGTTCGGCTACCGTCGTTGTGGCGGCGGCTCCTCGCATCCACGGCATCGCGAGAGCGGCATGGCGCGGGCCGCATTGATCGCCGATGAGCTGGAACCGCAATGCCTCGGCGTCGGCTCGCCAGAGGTAGCGGCCAGTGGAGCCCGGACAGGCCGCGGGGCCGCTCTGATCACGCAGCGTGATCGTGTCGCCCGCCAGGACGTATGAGGCGACGATCAGAGGACCGAACGAATTGGAGAACCGCGCCTGGCCGGCCGCTGTCAACTCGAGGGTGAGGGTTCGCGAATGATACGTGCCGATTGGTTGTTGCGCGCCGGTCACTCCGGCGGCAAGGCATACGAGGGCAACTCCGGTTGCCAGACATCTTGCCGTCCAGGAACGCCGGTTCATCGTATCGTCTCCAGAGATGTAGGATCCGTCAGCGTGCGACATGGAAGACCTGCGGCGTCGGCGCCGGAGTGATTCGTGAGTTCATTCGTGCGAATGTGACCGCGCTGCCGATGAGCTCGAGGCGGTTGCCGGACTGCCAGGTCGTCCCGGGAGGGCCGGCCGTCATGAGGAACAAGTTCTTACGCGCGCCGCTACCGGTGACCCCGGCCGCATCCACCTGCAAAACGTTTCCGACGTCCGACAACACGCCGGCGGATTCACTCCGCGCACCAGAGAGAATCAGATCCGCTCCGAGGCTTCTGATCTCTGTTTGCCGGAGCTCGAGCCCCGCGACGTTCTCGGAGAGCGGCCCCGCCTGCGGGATGAGGCGCAACGCGCCGCTCGCTACGATCGCGACTTGAAATCCCTCGATACGATCGCCCGTGGAACGCAAGTGAAGCGTGTTCTTGCTCGTTGCCTGCGGCGCCAATCCGTCGTGCGCCGTCACAACCGCGGAGACGAGCCACCCCGCGACATCAGGTGGCGTGGCCGAGTCGGCGCGAAAGACGTTGCCGCGCGATTCCAGCGTGGCAGTCGCGCCACTCACCGCAAAGGGTCGGCTCGTGCCTGCGCTGGCCGTCAATCCGCCGACGATGATGTTGTCCGTCAGTACGAGGCTTATGCGAGAGCGCGGTGCAAAGCTCGTCGCGAAGACGCCCGAACCCAGAGGAGATCGCACGATGCAACGCGACATTCGCAGCTCGACACTCGACCCAGCGTTCGCGCTGTCTTTGGTGCTCGGAGGAACTGTCATGGCGACCACCGCCCTCCCGCTCGGTCCGTCCTTCGTGTCGCCGGGGTGGTTCGGGTTGATCACCTCGCAATCCTCGAGCGTGGTGCTCACTACTTCACGGTCGCCACGCGCGCGCACGACGACGACGTTTCCCTCTGATCGGCCGGCGACATCTTCGATAGTCAGGCCTCGCGCCGCCGAGCGGTTGCCCAAGACGAGAACGTTGCCCTTCAAGTCCGCGACGCTCTTCAGAATCGTTCGCGTGCGCGGATCGAAGCCGGCCGGCAACCGCCCCGTCGTGTCGAGCTTCATCACGCCGGATCCGAGCAATGTCACGCCATCCGGAATTACAACGGTTCTCGAAACCTCATACTCACCCGATTGCAGAAGCACTGTTGTTCCCGCCGCGGCGCGTGCTAGGGCGACGGTCAGCTGGGTCGCCGTGGAAACCTCGATCGATGGCTGAGCGGACGCGACGCCGTCCGTTCCTGCGACTGCTGCATTCGGTCGCGGCGGGTTCTGGCACGCACCCGCGGCGAGAAGCGCGAAACAGGGAAATGCAACTCTCGAGGCCTTCACGGTGGGAACGCTCCCGCGAAACGATGTGGGCGATGTCCCGGCCTTCCATGACCGGTCGTCTATCTATCGGATTCTTGGCGGGAAACGGCTCAGTACCCGACGATCAGGGCTTGAGCCCGGCGTCCGTCAGCAGCTTCGGGTACCGCGGGTCCGATCGGAAGGCTCGGAGGAGGGGATCGGCCCGGAGCTCGATGAGGGTCGGTATATCCCATTCGGCCGAGTGCAGCATCGTGAATGCGCTGTCCAATTGTCCCACGATCGCCAAGGAGAGTGCGTAATTCACGCGCGACCGCTCGTCCGTCACGGCGGCGCGCGCGTCAGCCATCGTGCTGCGGAATTTGTCGTCGCGACCGGTCTTTCCGTAGGTGAACGCCAGCGCACCGCTCACACCCGGAAACGCGGATGATTTGGCGAGCGCCTTTCCCAGCAGCTTCTCCGCCTCCGGATAGCTGCCCAAAGACGCGTCGATGGTGCCGAGGTATTGGAGGGTCACTGGAAAATCCGGTGCGAACTCGAGCGCTTGCCGGAGTTGCTCGCTTGCCGAATCCAGCTTCTCTTCCGACAAGAAGGTCACGCCCAGATGAGATATCGCCGGAGTCGAGAACGGATCGAGCGCCAAGGCGAGACGGGTTTCGGCCCTCGAGTCTGCGGAGCGACCCAGCATCTCGAGCAAGAGCGCCCGATAGAGATGTGCCCACGGCCAGTTCGAATTCAGGCGGATCGAGCGCTGCAGCGAAGCCTCGGCGTCCGCATAGCGGCGGTGTGACATCTGGACCATGCCGAGCGACGCATACGCCTCGGCGAGCGATGAATCCAGCGCGATCGCTCGATTCGCCGCCACGTCCGCACGCGTCAGCGCCTCGTGGATCGACACGGTCCCCCAGCCGAAATTCGACATGTTCACGTACACTTCGGCGATGCCGGAATACGCCGGCGCAAACCGCGGGTCGCGCGTCACGACCTCCTGGTAGTACGCGAGCGCACCGTCGAGCGTCTTCGCTGTTCGCTGTCTCCAGGCAGAGCGGCCCCTCAGGTACAGGAGGTACGTCGCCGGGTCGGTCGTCGGCGCCGACGCCGCCGACGCGACACGACCGCCAGACTCCAGCGCGCGAAGCAAGCTGTCAGCGACTTGCCGCTCCAGCGTCACAAGCCGTGCGAGCGGCGTCTTGAAATCGCCGCTCCAAACCACAATGCTGTCGGGCGCGTGGGTGAGTCGTGCAGTGAGATAGAAGGTGTCGGACGCGATGCGCGCCGTGGCATCCACCACATGGTCGACGCCGAGTCGCTTGGCGATGTCGCGATGCGAGAGCCCTTGGCGCTGTAGCTGTCCGGCTGACGACTGTGCCGCGACCTTCAACCCGCCTGTCCGCCCGAGCAGAGTGCTCACCTCCTCGGCGAACCCGGGGGCGATATACGCGGTCGCGTCATTGCCGTCGGGGTCAACAAAGTTACGACGCTCGCATAGCCGCTCTGCACGCGATCGATGACGCCGCGCGCCCAGCCGATGAGACCGCGGCGGCCTCCCGGAAGCAGCAGCAGCGCGCACAGCGCGGGACTTAAGGTCAGCGCGTTGATCGCCGAAATGATCACCGCGGCGGACACCGCCACCGCGAACTGGCGATAAACGGCGCCGGTGATGCCGGGAATGAAGCCGATCGGAACGAACACCGACAGCAGGACCAGGCTGATGGCGATGATCGGCCCGGTGATCTCGCGCATCGCCTTGCGCGCCGCCTCCGCCGCGCTCAGCCCCTCTTCCTCCATGATGCGCTGCACGTTCTCCACCACCACGACGGCGTCGTCGACGACGATGCCGATCGCGAGCACAAGAGCGAGCAGCGTGATGGTGTTGGCGGAATAGCCGACCGCGAACAGAACCGCGAAGGCGCCGACGAGCGAGACCGGCACGGCGATGAGCGGCACCAGGGTCGCGCGCCAGCTGCCAAGGAACAGAAACACGACGAGCACAACCAGCACGAAGGCTTCGGCCAACGTCCGCAGCACTTCGGAGATGGTCGCCTTGACGAAGGTCGTGCTGTCGAGAACGATCTGGCGCCGCATATCGTCCGGAAAGCGCAGCGCCAGCCGGTCCAGCGCCGCGCTGACCGCGTTCGCGGTCGCCACGGCATTGGCGCCGGGAGCGAGAAAGATCGCGAGCGAGGCCGCGGGCGCGCCATTGAAGCGGCTGAAGGTATCGGACGATTGCGCTCCAAGCTCGACCCGCGCCACGTCTCGGACCCGCACCAGCGATCCGTCGGGATTGGCGCGCACCACGATGTTCTCGAACTCTCTCGCGGTGGCGAGGCGCCCAAGCGTATCGAGCGGCAATTGCAGCTGCTGGTCCGGTCCGGACGGCTGGGCTCCGATCCGTCCCAGCGCGGCCTGGGTGTTCTGCTGTTGCACGGCTTTGATCACGTCGCCCGGCACCAGCGAGAAGCCGGTCAACCGGTCGGTGTCGAGCCAGATCCGCATGCTGTAGCTCAGGTTGGCGAACAGCTGCGCCTGGCCGACGCCGGGCACGCGCGCGATCGTGTCGAGAACGTTGATCGTCACGTAGTTGTTGAGGAAGAGCGAGTCCCGGGATCGGTTCGGCGAGTAGAATTCGACCACCTGAAGCAACGCCGAGGAGCGCTGGCGGATGGTCAATCCCTGCTGATTGACTTCTGCCGGCAGTTGGGCCTGCGCGAGATTGACCCGGTTCTGGACATTGACCGCGTTGATGTTCGGATCGCTGCCGACCGTGAAGCTGACGGTCAGCGTGTAGCTGCCGTCATTGCCGCTGGTGGAAGACATGTAGATCGCTTGGTCGACGCCATTGACCTGCGCCTCGATCGGCTCGGCGACGCTCGCTTCGACCGTGGTCGCGCTCGCGCCGGGAAAGGTCGTCGTGGCCGTGACCTGAGGGGGGACAATATCCGGATATTGCGCGACCGGAATTCGGGTGAGCGCGATGAGGCCGGCGAGCACCATCACGACCGAGACGACGAACGCGAGGCGGGGCCTGGCGATGAAAATATCGGAGATCACGGCGTCGATTCGACGGACGGCGTCGGCGTCACCGCCTGGCCTGGCCGCACCTTCTGGATGCCTTGCACGATGACCCGTTCGCCGGGTTCGAGCCCTTGCTCGACGGCGATCTCGGCGCCCTGGACGGCCCCGAGCTTCACCCGCCGCTGCTCAACCTTATCGTCCGGCGCGACGACGAGCACATAAGACCCGGACTGATCGACCTGCAACGCCGCCTGAGGGATCACCAGCGTCTGCCTCGGCTCGCCGGCTTCGACCGTTACGTTGACGATCTGGCCTGAGACGAGCCAACTGTCGGGATTGGGGAATTTGGCGCGCACGGTCAGGGTGTCGGCGCCCTGATTGGCCTGGATGTCGAGAAAATTGACCGGGCCGGCGTGAGGGTATTCCTGCCCGTTGGGCAGGGTCGCGCGGACGACGACGTTGGCGCCCGCGCCGGGCGTCTTCGCGATCCGCTGCCGATAGTCGAGCACCTGCTGCATGGTCGCCGGAAACAGGACGTAGATCGGATCCTGGCTGACGATGGTCGCGAGCGTGCCCGTCGACTGGTTGACGAAATTGCCGACCGACACATTGGCCAGGCCGATGCGTCCGTCGATCGGCGCCTTGATCTCAGTGAAGGCGAGATTGATGTTGGCCTGCTCGAGGACGGCTTCGGCGGAGCGCACGGCGGCTGCCGCCGCGCCCTCATTCGCCAGGTTCTGATCGACCGTTGCTTGCGGAACCGCGTTGGTCTTGACCAGCTCCTGGGATCTTTGCAACGCGAGCGCCGCGTTCCGCTCGGTCGCCTGCGCGCTGGCCAGCGAGGCTTGAGCCTGGTCCGCCGCCGCCCGATAGGTGTCCTGCTCGATGACGAACAGGAGGTCGCCGACCTTGACCTGCTGGCCCTCGGTGAAGGCCCGCTTTTGCAGGAAGCCCTCGACACGCGACACCAGATTGACCGTGTCAACCGCCTGAACGCGTCCGACGAAGGTTCCGGCGGGCGTGACGCTCTTCAAGGCCGCGGCGGCCACGGTCACCGCGGGGGAGGTCGCCGGAGCGGCGGTCGAGGACCGTCCGCAGCCGCAAAGCGCTGCGCCGACAATGATGATTCCGCAAAGAATTCCTCCGCCGGGTGGCCGCTGCATCGTCGAATTTCCCCATCGGAATTCGCGCGGAGGCCGCGGGCGCTTGCAACCTCAGGCGGCGCCGCAGCGTCCCATGGGCACGAAAGCAGTGTCAATGGCCGTTGATACACTTCCGGTGCCAGCGGCAAACAGGCGCCCAGAGCAAATTCCTCGCAAAAAACCTGTGCGTTTAGGGAAGACCAGAGATTGGAAGCGCGGTCGCGTAATTCACTGCGAGTTTCCCAGGGGTCATGACATTTGATAAAGCCTTCACTGAACAGCTGGCCGAGGTCGCTGCGGAGCGCGATGCCAAGGTTCCGCTGCGCGGCCGGATGGGAACGGCATGGGACGTCGCTAATGCAGCGCTGTTTCTCGCTTCCGACGAAGCGAAATTCATCACCGGCGTGGCGCTGCCGGTCGATGGCGGTGCACTGGTGCGGGCCGGCTGATTCAACCGCAGGCGGCGCTGAACCGCACCATTGTTAGTGCACTCGTCATGTGGTGGCGCACCCGGCGGACATTCCAGTCATCGCCGCCGCGCCGCTTCAAATCGGCCTCATAGCGATCGAGCGCGCCGCCAACGGTGATCGCTGCGGTCGGGCCGTCTCCGTGCGACAGCGTCCGCGCCCGGTTTTGTGCCTGCCAGAAGTCCAGCACCTCCGAGCCATCAGCTTCCTGAACGTCGTCTGCAGTGCCGATCGCCGTGGTCGAGTTGCCGCCCTTCCCCCAGCGGATTGCGGCCGGCACGGTCATCAAGCCGATCGGGGCGAGGGCGGTCGGCAAAGTAGTCAATGACGACCGTGCTGATTGGCGCGAGGCCTGGGCGCTGTTTCCCGGCGCGGTGGCCTATATTTGGCACGCCGGGACCAAGGCCGGCATCGTGCAGGACAGCTTAGCCGCCTGCGGCTTCGAGACCCGCTCGCAAATCATCTGGGCCAAAAACAACTTCGCGATCGGCCGCGGCCATTACCACTGCAAGCACGAGCCGTGCTGGTACACCCCGGAGAGCGAGCTCGGGCCGCCGCCAGGCCGGTGCGGTCGAGCGCCAGAAAGGTCGGCGCATCCGTTTGCGCTGCGGTCCGCAATAGCGACAGGCCGCCGGTCGCGGGATCGATTCGGTAGCTCGCGATCGATGGCCGCGTGCGACAACCGACGTAGAGCGTGTTGCGGTCTGGACTGATTGTCATGACCGACGGCCCGCCAGCCGCCGCTACATCCGCCCGCTTCGTCAACTTGCCGCCGTCGCCGTCTAAAGCGAAGACCACAACTTTGTCGTCATCCTGCAATCCGACGTACAGCATGTCCGACATCGTTCACCCTCCCTCTCCAAGTGCGGTTGGGCACGCTCGCCCGCAACAATCATCGCCTTTGATAAACGTCTACTTTAGCGCACGGCCCGCCGCAACGCGGTCGCCCAGAATGGGCCGTCGGACGCATGGAATGGCTTACGGAGTAGAACAAGCTGAAGCCGCAGGCCGTTGCGGGCGGCCCCGCTCGTCATACCTCGCCGATCCAAACGCCTCTTCAACGACCTCACTCCGTAGCGGTCATCCCAGCCGACGGTCCGCAACAAGGCGAATGCACGAGGGCGCTGCGCCGGCGGCGGTTCGGGTGGCCCTTGTAGCCCGGGATAGCCCGGATCGCCGCCTGCACGCTCGACGATATTGATCGCCGCAAGCCACGCGTCTTCGAGCGAAGAGGCGAGCACGCCGGTGCAGCTCTGGCTGAAGTAGTCGTAGCTGCCCCCCGATTGATCCCGCCGACGCTCGGCTTGAAGCCGACGCAGCCGCAAAAGCTGGCCGGTCGCAGGATCGAACCGACCACCTGCGTACCGAGTGCCGCCGGAATTCAACGCTGCAATACGGTTTGGCGGGAGACCCCGAGAAGGCGCATTGCCTGGGTACATCGTGAGGAAACCCTTTGGCGCTTCATTGACAAAGCCGTCGCGCAGATCCTCCGTCAAGCGAATGCGCCAGGGAGCTCCCGGGGTCAACTGCTCACCGCCGATGAAGCCGTCATTGAGCCAGCGGTGGATGGTCGAGGTGGCGGTTCCAAGGACCGCGGCCGCTTGTTCGACAGTCAGCAACTCGCCCTCGGGGAGGGTAGCGGGCGGCTCGAAGCGCGGGATGTTCCACTGCCGCCGCAAACTGCTGACATGGTTGGCGGTAAAGCGGTGACCGTAAGCGGTATGACGATCTTGACGGTTGAGGATACCGGCGATGACGGCGTCTGGGTAATAAGCGGCCAGACGGCGAACGAGGGCGATTGTGTCCTCGTCGGTGCGCACGATTGCCGGTTTCTGGCGTGGCAGATCGACATCGATATCGGTGAGGCTTCCACCTCGCCACCGCAGGGTGAGGCGGGCGCGGTGCTGGGCCTTAAACACGGCGACGATGACCTCTTCGAGCAGCGTTCGCAGCAGCTCGTTGCGATCGCGCGCCGTGGTGGTCGACGCTTCCCATACGCTCTGCAGATCGGCGCCGAGCGCGAGCAGGCGGCACCGGTCTTCTGCGCTGAGTGCTCTCGGTCGCTCACGTTTGCGCCCGGGCGAGCTCGGCTTTGGTCTGCTCGAGCTCGCGCAAGCGCTGCTCCCACTCGCTCTCGAGGCCGCGGGCGACGAGACGGTTCTCGGCATCGACAGCGCGATAGCGGCGTTCGGCACGTTGTGCCTCGTACCGGGCCCGTTCAGCGGCGAGCCGGCACTGGGCGAGCGCATCGTCGCGATCGGCTTCGAGCCGTTCGGCGGCGGCGAGAGCGGCTTCGAGACCCGCTGGACGACGCTTATGGCATTTCTTGAGAGCACGTATGGGCCGCAGCGGACCTCGGCGGTTGGGATCGTAAGGCGCTTAAATCTCCGATGGGCGAGCCCCGGCAACCTCGACCGTTGAACAGCGAGAGCATCGGGAACGCCGTGCGCGGCAACGGTGCGGCGAGGACGGTCGCGCAAGCAGCGCGCAGGCCCCCTCTCATTTTCCAGATTACCCGGCCTGCCTTCATGATGGCGCTGGGTCGTCATCACGGAGGAGGCTCGTATGGACCTTTTTATTGCTCTCGCTGCGTGGAGCGAGCTTGCGTTTGGCCTCGTGCTTTTCGCGTCGCTAACGGTTGCGAACGAGGTCGGCTGTCTGTTGGGACGCCGACACGCGGCGCAGGGCAGCGTGCCGCTGGAGGGCGTCGGCGTGGTGGTCGGGGGCGTGCTCGGCTTGCTGGCCTTCGTGCTGGCGCTCACGCTGTCTTTCTCCAGCGCCCGATTTAACGATCGGCGGGACGGGGCTCTAGCCGAGGCAAATGCCATTGGCACGGCGTGGCTGCGCGCGGAATCGATCGGCGATCCGCGCGGGACCGAGATCGCACGGCTGCTCGAGCAGTATACGCACCTCCGCATCGCCTTCGCCACCGCCCCGGAAGACAGGGCGATGATCGACGATCTGAACCGACAGACCAATGCGTTGCAGACGAAGATCTGGGGACAGGTTTCTGCCATCGCGCGCGAGCGACAGGATCCTATCGTCGCCGCCCTAATGGCGGCCGTGAGCGACACCTTCGACATGACAATGGCCCAGCGCCTCGCGTTCAATTCCGTCTACCGCCGCAGGTCTTCTGGTTGCTGGTCGGCATGGCGGTGCTGGGTATGGCAGCGCTGGGCTATCAACTGGGCCTAAGAAACAACCCGCTCCGAGGGCTGGTCGTGCTTCTGACCCTGGTATGGGCCGTCCTAATCGTCGACATTCTCGACATGGGAGCCGCTCGGGTCGGTGTCGTGCACCCCGGGACCGACGTCTATGAGTGGACGCTGCTAGGCTTTCAGAGCGGTGTCCCGATGCCGCAAAGGCCCAGCGCCAACTGAGCATCTGGGCCGCCGTCTCAACTCACCCGTCGCTTCCGCCGGCCTAGCAGCCTCTCGCGGGCGAGGAGTCGCCGGCCGGGGGTGGCGCGGTGACCAGTCGAGCGGGTCTGGCAGCACCGCCGCGAGACGGACTGCCTCGTCGGCGGTCAGCGCGGCTGCCGGCTTGTGAAAATAGTACTGGGCGGCAGCTTCGGCGCCGTAAAGGCCTCGCCCCCATTCGACAACGTTGAGATAAATCTGCATGATCCGCCGCTTGCCCCATGCACACTCGATCAGCACCGTGAAATAAGCTTCCAGGGCTTTGCGCAACCAGTCTCGGCCGGGCCACAGGAAGATGTTTTTTGCGGTCTGCATCGAGATGGTGCTGGCGCCGAGCAAGCGGCCGCGTCAGCTCTGGTAGCGATCGCGACCTTCACTACTTGTCGTGCCGCTGCGCCCTGGATGTTACCGGCTCTAGGCGCCCCCCTGCGCTGGGCGGATTATTTACTCGACACCTGATGATCGTAGCCCACCGCACTGCAGCGAAATCGCGGCTTGCGCAAAGCCAACGATCGGGATGATCAACGGCCTCGCCTATGGCTCGGAGGTTCAAATCGACGGTTCGTTCCTGACTCGCCCGCTGGAGGGCGACGGATTTCGAACCCATCGGTCCCCCGCAAAGAAACAACTTTCTAGTAGGCCGCCGCCAGGTCACCCTCCTCGCGCCCGTCACCCCGGGCAGTGTCACGTCAACTTTGCAGAGGGTGACATCTCTTCTGTCACGGGCCGTTGGATGGTCAATCCCTCTGAGCCTTGATCCTGTCGCCGGGGTCTCTCTTCTGTCCGGGGTCGGCGCTGGGCCGCCACCTGATGGGGTCGGATGAGGAGCAGGTCGGCCAATCTAAAAACGCGCAGTAGCGAAGCCCTGCTGAGATGACATCGGCCTGACCTGATCCATCGTCCCGGCGACGGGACCTTGCTCCGGGCGGCCGGTGTCCGAACCGCCCGAACCTGAAATCTCCTTTTGTTAGCGGGCCGCGGCCGCAGCCGCTTTGTCGGCGAGGAAAGTGGTGCCGTCGGCCAGCATGCGGTGCAGCACCACAGCGAGCTTGCGGGCGAGCGCGACCTTGGCCTTGCGCATGCCGGCACGAGCGGCCAGCCGCATCCCCCAGCTCTTCAGGGTCGAGCCCTTCACCGGCCGGGTCAGAATGACATTGGCCGCCTCATAGAGGGCGGTACGCACGCCGCCGTCGCCGATCTTCGAAATGCGCCCGGTGACGTCGGTCTCGCCCGACTGGTACTTCTTGGGGGTCAATCCGAAATGCGCTCCCACTGCCTTGGAGGATCTGAAGCGGCCGGGATCGTCGATGGCCGAGGCATAGGTCAACCCGACGATCGGGCCGACGCCGGGCGCGGTCATCAACAGCCGGACGCGCCGATCTTCGCGCGGCCAGTGATCGCAGGCGTTTCTCCAGCTTCTGCCATTGTTCGAACAGCGTGTCGCGCGCCGCGAGCAGCGCCTCGGCAATCGTCGACAGCGTGGCGTGGCCGGCGACCAGTTCACGGATCCGGCCGGCGAAGGTTCGCGGTGTCGTCCGGCCGACCTTCAGCCCAAAACCGCGCAGCACCCCGCGCAGGCTCATCTCGACGTCATGGTTCTTGCTCTGCAGCAGCTTGCGCGCGGTCAGCAATGCTCGCACTTCCTGCGCCGGAAGCGATTTGCAGTGCACCGGGCGGAACCAGCCGAGCCGCATCAGCTGGGCGATGCCGCGCGCATCCTTGCGGTCGGTCTTGACCGGCATCGCCTTGAATGCGTCCCGGACGTGCCGGGTTTCGAGCAATTCGACCGGCAACCCCGCATCCCGCATGCCCGCATACAGCCATTGCGACAGCGGTCCGGCTTCCAGTCCGATCCGCGCCACCGCAAACCCCAGACCGCGAAACCACCCGATCAGGACCTCGGGCTCGCTGGCCACCTTGGCCTCGCGCACGATCCGCCCGGTCGCGTCGACAACGCACAGGCTCGCGCTTTCCAATGACACGTCGATACCGGCATAGTGCTCCATGGTCGTCCCTCGATGATGCTTGGAGCAGGCCCAGCCTGACTCCGTTTCCAACACCATCACTCTGAGGGACGGCCACTGCCGCAACCACGGTCGGTTGCCGGCCCGTGACCCCATCTATATTGCGCCGCCGACACGGCAGGAGCGGGGTGTGTTCGCTCGGGCCCAGACCAGATATTCCCCGCTACGCCTTCTCGCTGCCTGCGGCCGGCGGGGTTGTGACGCGGCGCGGGGCTATTCGGGGCCGCCGGAATGCTGCTCACATTGATCTCCGACATCGGCAGATCGAGGAAGCCCAGGACGGCATTGGCCAGCTCATTGTAGCTGCGGAAGCTGCGGCGCAGCCAATGGCGCCAATTGGGCATGCCGCCGCTGGCGTGCAGCTCGAAGGTAGACTCTACGGCCATCGAGCGCCGACGAGACGTGGTCCCAGGCGAAGCTGAAGAGCGCCGCGCGCTGCATTTTGCCGAAAAAGATCGGGCCGGGGGCAGTTCAATGACGTTTCCGACGCGGTGTGCCATCCGCCATCGCAGCGCCACGAGGCCAAGCAGCGCGGGCGCGAATATCAGCACCGGGGCCGGTCCCGGTACATCGACCACGAAGGCAGAGGCCGACAGGTCGAACATGGAACTCCCCGGAGATCCGGGTAGCCCCCGGAGGCCTGGCCCGCCAAGGCGGCCGTTCCGGCGGCCTCACGGGTCGCGGCCGTCCTGGCCGCATT
>CAWBKI010000026.1:0-21926 GCA_963789315.1 uncultured Gemmatimonadaceae bacterium
GAGCGTGAGCTCGGCGGCGGCGGGATGTCTCGCACGTACGTCGCGAACGAGGTGGCGTTCGGGCGAAAAGTCGTCGTGAAGATGCTCTCACCGGAGCTGGCTGCCGGCGTCAGTGTCGAGCGCTTCAAGCGCGAGATCCAGGTCGCGGCCACGCTGCAGCACCCGCACGTCGTTCCGGTCCTGGCGACCGGCGACGCGAACGGGCTGCCCTGGTTCACGATGCCGTATGTCGAGGGGGAGTCGCTGCGCGTGCGACTCGGCAAGGGCCCGCTCCGCATCGTGGAGGCGACGGCGATTCTCAACGACGTCGCGCGCGCGCTCGAGTTCGCGCACGCGCATGGCGTCGTGCACCGCGACATCAAGCCGGACAACATTCTTCTCGCGGGAAGCAGCGCGACCGTCACCGACTTCGGCATCGCCAAGGCGCTCAGCGCGGCTCGCAGCGGTTCGTCTGGCGGCGCCCTGACGATGACCGGTACGTCGATCGGCACACCGATGTACATGGCGCCCGAGCAGGCGGCGGGCGATCCGACGGTCGATCAGCGCTCGGACATCTATTCATTCGGCATCGTCGCGTATGAGGTGCTCGCGGGGCGTCCGCCGTTCGACGGCTCGTCGCCCGTGAGGCTGATGCAGGCGCATTTCAACGAACGGCCGCGCGACATTCGTGAGGCCCGGCCCGACACGCCGCCCGCGCTCGCCGAGCTGGTGACGCGCTGCCTGGAAAAGAATCCGGACGACCGGCCACAGTCGGCGGGCGATGTGGTACGCGTGCTCGAAACGGTGACGTCGAGCGGCGCGGCCGAGGCGGCGCCGATGCTGCTCCAGGGTCAGATGAAACTGGGACGCGCGCTGATCGGCTGGGCGGTGGCGAGTTTCGTGGTCGGCCTCACGGCCTGGGCGGCGACGAATGTGATTGGCCTGCCTGACTGGGTGCTCCCCGGCTCGCTCGGAGTGATGATCGCCGGGCTGCCCGCGATCCTCGTGACGTGGTACGTGCAACGCACGGCGCGTCGCGCTTACACGGCGACACCGGTCTTCACGACGGGCGGTTCGTCGTCACGCCAGGGGACCCTCGCGACGATCGCGCTCAAGGCGAGCCCGCACGTGTCGTGGCGTCGCACGTGGATGGTCGGGGCCGTCGCGGTGGGCGCGTTTGCGGTGCTGGTGGTCGGCTTCATGGTGATGCGCGCCTTCGGCATCGGACCGGCCGCGTCGCTGATCAGCGCCGGCAAGCTCGCGAAGCAGGAGCAGCTCATCATCACGGACTTCAAGAGTCCCGCGACCGACTCGCTGCTCGGCACGACGATCACGGAGGCGTTGCGGGCGGATCTTGCCCAGTCGTCGGCGTTGCGCGTGGTGCCGCGCTTGTCGATGAATCAGACGCTGCAATTGATGCAACGCCCGGTCAACGCGAACGTCGACTTCGGCGTGGCGCGGGAGATCGCGACGCGCGATGGAGTCAAAGCCGTGCTCGACGGCGACATCGTTTCGCTCGGCGGACGCTACGTGGTCTCGGCGCGACTGTTGTCGGCACAGTCGGGCGAACAACTCGCCGCGTTCACCGAGCAGGCGACGAGCCAGAACGATCTGATTCCGGCGGTCGGGCGCCTCTCCAAACAACTGCGCGCCAAGGTCGGTGAGTCGCTCAAGACGATCCGCGAAACGACGGCGCTCGAGCGTGTGACCACGAACTCGATGGACGCGCTCTCGAAGTACACCGCGGCGCTCAACACGATGGAGCAGACCGGCGACCTCACGCGCGTCGTCCCGCTGCTCGAGCAGGCCGTGGCGATCGATTCGACGTTCGCGATGGCCTGGCGGCGGCTCTCTTCACACCTGGTGACGATGGGTGAATTTGAGCGCGCCTCGAGGTCCGCGGCCCAGGCCTACCGATATCGCGATCGCCTGAGCGAAGTCGAACGACATCTGACCGAGGGCCAGTACTTCGCGTCCGGACCCGAAGTCGACGAGGAGCGCGCGCTCGCGGCGTACGAGGCGGCGATCGCGATCGATTCCACCAACCTCATCGCGCTCAACAACGCCGCCCTCCTCCTCGGCCAGCGACGAGACTATGATCGGGCCTCGGCGTACACCATCAAGGCCGCATCGCAGGACAAGCGGATTCCGAACCCCATCACGTGGGCGAACGCGGTCGCATACGCCACGCGGGCTGGCAATATGCCGACGTCCGACAGCATCATGCACGTCTGGGCCGAGCGCGCGCCGAATCAACCCAATCTCCTCTACATGCAAGCGCTCGTCGCGTACTACGGACATCATGACTACGATGGCGCGGGGCGGATGTACAACGCGATCCGGCCGAAAATCGCCTCGAGTCGGACGTTGACCGACAACACGATGCGCGATCTGGCCACTGTCCTGGCCACTCGTGGCCAGCTGCACGAGGGCTTCCAGCTCGCCGCCGAACGAACGGCGCGGCTCGTCGAGCAAGGGAGGCGCATCGCAATTCTCTCGGCGGGCTTGGATTCCGCCGAATTGGTCGGACTCGTAGAGGAGAACGTGACGCTCGCGCGGCAGGTGCTCCAACGGTCGTTGCAGCGGATGCCACCAGACTCCTTGCCGCTCGTCGAGCGACCGTATGGAAAACTGCTCGAGGTCGCGGCGTACATCGGCGACACGGCGCTCGTTCGCCGGACGCGGGCCGACTATCAGCGTCGTCTCGTGGCCGGTGGCAAGACGATCGCTCGCCCTGCGTTTGAGTCAGACGCGGACGCGCTGGTTGAATTAGCCAGTGGACACATGCAGCAGGCTATTGGCAAATTCGACGAGGCGGATCGCCGTCTGCTTCGATGCACCGAGTGCATCACAGCCGGCAAATTCCTCGCCTACGATCGCCTCGGAAAGGCCGATTCAGCGATCGCGGCCGGTGAAGCGTACGTGGGCAACCGCGTCCCGCTGAATTTTTTCGACGACGCCCTCTTTCGTCCCGGCATCCTTCAGCGCCTGGGCGAGCTGTACGAAGCGAAGGGAATGCCCGAGAAGGCGCTGCCCCACTACCAGGAATTCGTCGCGCAGTGGAAGAACGCCGATCCGGAACTGCAGCCGCGCGTCAAAGACGTACGCGCGCGCATTGATCGGATCCGCGCGCAGATGGTGAAGAAGGGCTAGCTACGGCTTGCGCCCCGGGATGCTGTACAGGAACCCCGTGTACTGCATCTCCTCCCACGTCTGATCGCCCCACTGCACGTCCTTCGTCGGATCCGGATTGTGCTTGTTCGTCGCCGAGTTGTCGTACCACGCGGTGGACATGATCTTGGCGCCGGCGGGAATGTCGAGCGGCTTGTCGAACAGGTAGTACGTCTGCCAGTTGAAGTCGTAGTGCGGCATGTCGAGGATCACTTCCGACGTGCTGTCCGGCTTCACCAGCGTGTAGCGCCAGCGCGTGCCACGCAGATGCGTGTGCGGGAAGATCCCCCAGATGCGCACCGGCTGGCCGGTCGTGATCTCGGCCGGGACCGCGACGTCCTTCTGGCCGGCGGGGATCGTGAACGATCCGTTCACGAACTGTGAAGCAAAGATCTCTTCCTGCGGCTTCTCGGCGGCGAAACGGAAGCCGACGCGCGAGCGATCCTTCATCTCGTGGCCGTGCGCGGTGTAGTGCATCTGGAAGGTCAGCACGGTGCCGGCGCGAAGGCGCAGCGCGGTTCCCGGCGCGAACTCGACGACGTTGGTGCCCGGAGCTGTCGTGCCGATGAGCGCGCCGAGCCCCATGCGCGGCGGCGCGTGAAGCGTGTCGGTGCGCGGAGCCTCGCGGAGCACGGACTGCTGCCTGTTGCGAATGAAGACGGGCTGGGGTGCCGGCGATCCGGCGGGGCGAGGCACGGGAGCGGCGAGCGCAACGCCCGGAGTGGGCGGCACGATTGCGTAGACCAGCACGTGGTGCACGACCTCGCGCGCGCCCGGCTGGATCTCGATCGCCTGGACCCATTTGTCTTCGGTGAGATTCGTCGGCACGGTGAAGTACTGGTATTCGATCATGCCGGTCGCCGGGACCGATGAAGTCCTCCGGCATGCTCACGACGAAGTCGGGCGTGCCGATCGACCACGTCGACGGAAAGTCGGGCTTGGGCGGCAGATCCTTCGCGTCGCCACGCTGCGCGCCGCCGGCGATCCAATCGAGGATGATTTGCTTGTCGGCGTCCGAGAGCCGACGGTCATTGCGAAAAACGCCGTGCGGACCCTCGGCGTGCCACGGCGGCATTGTATTCGACGAGACGGCGTCCTCGATCTTGTCCGTCTGGGCCTTGGCGCTGTCGTAGTCGACGAGCGAGAACGGACCGAGACCGCCCGGGTGATGGCAGCTCGCGCAGTTCTTATAGATGACCGGCGCGACGTCTTTGCTGAACGTCGGCGCGGCGTGGCGAGGTGTCGGGCCGGATTGGCGCGCGAACGCGACGGCAACGAGCGCGGCTAGTGCGACAACGGCGGGCTGCGCGACGCGAATCAGTCGTCGTGACGGCATGGCGGGGGGACCTCATCGAAGGAGAGGCGGCAACGGCTGACAGGAAAGGAATCCGCTCGACCGCCGGGCGCGCAAGGCTGCCCACGACCGGTGGCGGCGGGCCCGCCCGGCATCTGGCCCGGCTCGCCTGGGGCGCCGTACGTTAGACGTGCCGTCCGACCCTTCCGATGGAGCCCCAATGTTCCAGCTGTCCATCTTGCTGAATCGCGCGGCGCGCGTCGCCGCCACGCTCGCGATCGCCTTCGCTGTCGTTGCTTCAGCCAACGCGCAGCAGCTCAAGCCGATTCACTTCGCCCGCAACGCCGGCATCGCCAACGACGGCCGCGTCGCATTCACCTATCAGGACGACATCTGGGTCGTCGACGCGGACGGCTCGAACCCGCGCCGGCTCACGGTGAACGTCGCGCGCGACTTCTCGCCGCGCTTCTCGCCCGACGGCAAATGGATCGCGTTCACCAGCAACCGCACCGGCAACAACGACGTGTTCGTGATGCCGTCCACCGGCGGCGAGCCGAGGCAGCTCACCTGGTTCTCGGGCGACGATCAGGCGCTCTACTGGACGCCCGACGGCAAAGGGATCGTCATCTCGAGCGCGCGCGGATCGAACGCGTGGGGCTCGCCGCTCTACGTCCAGCCGATCGACGGCGGACTCGCCAAGCCGCTCGGCATGGGCATCGCGCGCGCGGGGATGATCAGCCAGGACGGCGCGATGATCGCGTTCAACCGCAACCTGCCGTCCACGTGGCGCAAGGAGTATCGCGGCAACGCGGCGGCGAACATCGCCGTGATGAACGTGAGCAACGGCGCGATTCAGGAGATCACGAACACGGATCTCCAACAGTACAAGACGTTCGCGAACAACGTGTTCCCGATGTGGGGCGCCGACGGGATGCTCTACTTCGCGTCGGAGCGCGACGGCACGTTCAACCTCTGGCGCATGTCGACGAAGGGCGGCAACGCGCAGCAGGTGACGAACTTCAAAGGCCCGGCGGCGTCTTCTTCCCGTCGATCTCTCCCGACGGCAAGCACATCGTCTTCCAGAACGACTTCGATCTCTACACGGTCGATCTGCCGAACGGCAAGCCGAAGAAGCTCACGCTCGCGCTGTCGTTCGATCCGAAGGACATCGACGTCGAGGTGCTGACGGCGACCAATCGCGCCGAGGGATTCAGCATCTCGCCGACCGGCGACTACATGGCGGTCGACTATCACGGCGAGATCGTGATCGTGCCGACGGAAGCAGGGCGTCGGCGAGAAGACGCAGGTGACGAGCTCGCCGTGGCGCGAGCGAGACGAGGAGTATTCGCCCGACGGCCGCAAGATCGCCTACGTCTCCGACGAGGGCGGCGAGCAGCAGGTCTGGGTCTACGACGTCGCGACCGCCACGCGCAAGAAGCTCACGACGCAGCCGGCCGAGAAGGACAACCTCGTCTGGGCGCCGAGCTCGCAGAAGCTCGCGTACGGCGCGGACAACAAGGTCTTCGAGGTCGACGTCGCCGGCGGCGCGCCGCGCGAGCTCGCGCACAACGCCGCCGGCGGCTACACCGTCTCGCAGTACTCGGCGGACGGCAACTGGCTCGTCTACAGCCGCCGCGACGACGAGCAGAACGCCGACGTCTATCTCTACGACATCAAGACGAAGAAGGAATACAACATCTCGCAGAGCCCGTGGAACGAGACGAACGCGCAGCTGACGCCCGACGGCAAGACGGTGGTCTTCACGTCGAATCGCGACGGCGGCGCGAACCAGCTGTTCGCCGTCTCGCTGTCGCGCACTCACGGAAGATCCGAACGACCCGCTGGTGCGCGAGCGCATTCGTCGCGCGACGCGGCGGCGGGCGCGGGTCGCGGCGGACGAGGCGGCGGCAACGCGGACGCTGCTGTCGATGCGGTGCCGCGCGCGTCAGCATCGATCTCGACGGGCATCGACCGGCGCGCGATCCAGCTCACGCGCGGCGGCACGCCGTCGGCTCGTTCTTCCTGTCGCGCGACGGCCGCACGGTCTACTTCGCGGTCGGCGGCGGTCGGCGGACGTGGCGGCGGCCGGCGGACGCGGCGCGGCGGCGCGCGGCGGCGACGAGTCGGATGACGCGGTCTCTACTCGGTCGGCATCGACGGACGCGATCGTCGCCGCATCGCCGCGGGAACGTTCGCCGGCATGCAGCCGACGGCCGATCGTCGCGCGATCTACTTCCGCGGCGCCGTGCGCGCGCCGGCGGCCGATGACGCGCCGCCTCAGGGACGCGGCGGCGCGCCGGTCGGCTTCCCGATCGAGCGACTGACGCTCGGCGCAGGTGCGGACGGGTGCGGCGAGCAATGGCGGTGCGCGGGGACCACGCTGCCGGCCGGCGAGTGGCGCGGCGGGCGAACAGGTCAACTTCAGCTTCAACGTGCGCGTCGATCGTCGCGACGAGTGGAAGCAGATCCTCGACGAGTCGTACCGCGTGATGAAGTACCGCTACTACGATCCGAAGATGCACGGCAAGGACTGGGCGGCGATCTACGCGAAGTACTCGCCGCTGCTCGAAGTACGCCGGCACGAACGAGGACGTCTACGACATCGCCAACGCGATGATCGGCGAGCTGAGCACGTCGCACACCGGCGTGACCGGTCCGTCGAGCGTCGACGATGCCGCGCGTCTACACGACGCGATATCCTCGGCTTCGAGATGGAGCCGGCCGAACGGCAAGTATCGCGTGACGCACGTCTATCGCGACGGCCCGGCCGACAAGGAGTGGATCGACATCAACGTCGGCGACTACGTGCTGTCGATCGACGGCACAGGACGTCAAGGCGGGCGACGACTACTGGAAGATCCTGAGCACAGACCGAGAACGAGTACGTCCCGGTGAAGGTCGTCGAAGACCGCCGACGGGCGACGGCGCGCGAAGACGTACCGCATCGCGACGCGTCACCAACATGACGAACATCAAGTACGAGGAGTGGGTCGCGAACAATCGCGACTCGGTCGACAAGGCGACGAACGGCGCAGATCGCCTACGTCCACATCCGCGCGATGGACCAGCCGTCGCTCGAGCGCTTCCAGAACGAGATCGATCGCTTCTGGCAGAAGAAGGGCATCATCGTCGACATCCGGAACAACGGCGGCGGCAACATCGACCAGGAGCTGCTCGACATTCTCGAGCGGCAGCCGTACGAGTTCTGGAACAACCGCAACGGGTCGCGCACGTGGGGACGCCGGCCGCGCCAGGCGATCGTCGGGCCGAAGGTGATGATGATCAACTACCGCTCGGTGTCCGACGCCGAGGTGACGCCGCTGGGGTTCCGCACGCTCGGACTCGGGAAGCTGGTCGGCAATCCGACGTCGGCGCAGGTGATCGCGACGGGCAGCTACGCGCTCATCAACGGCGGCACGATTCGCACGCCGGGCTCGCTCGTCGTGACGTGGGACCCGTCGAAGCCGAACAACTACGGCGTCGATCTCGAGAACTATGGCGTTCCGCCCGACGTGTGGGTCAAGAACTCGCCGGACGACGACGCCAAGGGCATCGACCGCGAGCTCAAAGTCGCGATCGACGAAGCGATGAAGATGCTCAAGGCGGGTCCGAAGGTTCAGGCGACTCAGCAGCGATGAACCGTCGGTCGGATCGAGAAAACTGACAAAACGGTAAACGTGCGTCAGGACTTTGCAGGTACCCGAGGGCAAGCGACGAGCGGGCCGCAGCCGTAGCTTGGCGGCCCGGCTCGCGGTATGTTCTCCGCGGCTGCAGCGACCTCTTCCGCTACGAGAAAATGACTGAGACCTCCGTCGGGCGACGCCGCCCTCGGTCCTGCGGTCCTGTCCGACCGAACTCGTTGTACGCGAGGGCACGCGCATGAACACTCTCGAGATGCGCACCCGATTTCACGCCGCGCTCGGCGACCGCTACCACATCGAGCGAACACTCGGCGAGGGCGAACTGGCGACGGTCTATCTCGCCCGCGACCTGAAGCACGGACGCGACGTCGCCATCAAGGTTCTCAAATCAGAGATCGGCGCCGCGATCGGGGCCGAGCGATTCCGCCGAGAGATGGAGCTGGCGTCGACGCTCAGCCATCCCAACATTCTGCCGATCCTCGATTGGGGCGATTCGGAGGGCATGCTGTTCTACATGATGCCCAACATTCGCGGCCACACTCTGCGCGACGAGATCGACGCCGTCGGCCAGCTGTCGATCGAGGACGCCCTACGCATCGCCGGCGAGATCGGCGCCGCTCTCGACTACGCGCATCGCAACGGTGTCCTGCACCGCGACGTGAAACCGCAGAACCTGGTCCTGGAAGACGGACGACTGCTCGTCGCCGATTTCGGCATGGGTAACGCGCTCGCGACGATCGAAGGCGGCGCCATCGCGAAGGCCGCCATCGGCATCGGCACGCCGGCGTACATGAGTCCCGAACAGGTGGCGGGCGAGGTGGTGGACGGGCGCAGCGACGTGTATTCGCTCGCCAGCGTGCTCTATGAGATGCTCGTCGGCGAGCCGCCGTTCCCCGGTCCGGCGACGCAGGTCGTGATCGCGAAGCGCTTCATGCAGACGCCGCCCAGTGCGACCGCCGTGCGCGACGGAATCCCCCGCGCCGTCGCGTCGGCGCTTCAATCGGCGCTCGCGCGTTCGCCGGCCGATCGACCCCGCACCGCCGGCGCGTTCGTCGCGTCGCTGATCGAGGTCGAGAACGAGTCGATTTCGGCGAAGGCAGAGAGCACGTTCGCCCGGACGTGAGCGAGTAGGGCTGCCCCTCAGCGTCCCGCGCGCAGGCCACGTCCGGGGAAGGTCTTGTCGCGCACCGCGCCGTCCATCACGACGGGCACGCCGTTCACGAGCACGTACTTGAACCCGACCGACGTCAGCGCGGGCTGCTGATACGTCGACCGGTCGGCCACCGTGGCCGGATCGAACACGGTGATGTCGGCGTCGGCTCCGACCTTGATCCGCCCCTTGTTCTTGAACACCGGCGCGAGCTTCTCCAACCGCTGCGCCGGCATGAGCGACATCTTGCGAATCGCTTCCGTAAGCGTGAGCTGCTTGGTCTCGCGCACGTAGTGCGCGAGCACGCGCGCCTCGGTGCCGGCGGTGCGCGGATGGCCCTTCCCGTGCTCGATCAGACCGTCGCTCGCGATGGCCGTGAGCGGGCTCGTGATCGCCATCGCTTCCATCTCCGGCGTGTTGAGAAAGAGGATCACGCTGCCGCCTTTCTTTCGTTCGGCGTCGAATGTGCTCCTTGTTAGACGCGCGCCGGTGCTCACGAGCATGATCCGCTGCATCACGCTGTCGGGCGAGCCGACGTACTGGTCGAGCAACGCCGAGCCGATCTCAGTCATTCCGGCGATGTAGGGATATGCTTCGGTCGTGACGTCGATGCCGCGATCGCGCGCGTCCTGGACGAGCGCGAGCGTCTTCGGCGTCGATTCGAGGCTCATGCTGTTCAGGTGCACGATGTGCACGGGCGCGCCGGTGACTGCGCTCGCGCCGATCACTTCGAGGAATGATTCGACCGAGCTCCCCGGCTCTCGCGTCCCGAACGACCGCACGTGGACGAACACCGGCGCGTGATACTTGGCGGCCGCGCGGAACATCTCCAGCACCTCGTAGCGAGTAGCGGCGGGCGTGTATTGCAGCCCCATTCCAACACCCAGCGCGCCGGCGGCGAGGCCGGCCGTGACCCGCTGCTTCATGTCGGCGATCTGCGCGTCGCTCGCGACTTGGTGACCGCCCGGTCCGGTCGGGAGGAGTCCGGTCGAGGGGTCCTTCATCACCACCATCCGCGCGCGAACGTGACTGGATGATGCGCCGAAGTTGATGAGCGCATTCCCCTCCCGAGTTCTATAGAAGGCGGGAACGTCCTCCGTGCCGACCTCCAGCTCGAGCGCGGTCGTCACGCCGTCGAGCGCGAACACGCGATAGTTCTCGTCATCCTGTCCGTGCGCGTGGAGGTCGATGAAGCCGGGCGCGACGACGAGCCCCTTTGCATCGAGGGTCGTCTTGCCGGCGATCGGCGTCGCCGAGATCGCGGCGATCTTCCCGTTTCGAATCCCGACGAACCGCGTCGCGTCGAGGCGCGATTCGGGATCGATCACGCGCCCGTTGGCGATCACGACGTCGTATTGCGGCTGTTGCGTGCGTGCATCGCCGCGGGGCACCAGGAGTACGACGAGCACCATCGCGAGTCGACGCATCTGATTCCTTTCCTGGTTGTCGGTGGGAGCGCGCAGCATATGGTAGTTCCGGGCGCGCGCGCGTGCCAGAACACGTCATCATCCGAACGCCTTGCCGGACGGCGCGGCGACGGCGCATACTCACCCGACGTCTTTTTCCTCCGACCCAATGCAGGAGCCCACCATAGCCCGGAAGCCGGCAGACGAAGCCCTCGCATGAACGCGCTGGCTGATCGGTACCGCATCGAGAGAGAGCTCGGCGCCGGCGGCATGGCCACGGTCTATCTGGCACGCGACATAAGACACGACCGGGCCGTCGCCGTCAAAGTGCTGCACGCGGATCTCGCGCAGGAACTCGGAGCCGAGCGCTTCCTATCGGAGATCAAGACGACGGCGCGGCTCAGGCATCCGAACATCCTGCCGCTCTTCGACTCCGGCGTCGCCCAGAACGGCGATGA
Source organism: uncultured Gemmatimonadaceae bacterium (assembly GCA_963789315.1). Classification (GTDB taxonomy): domain Bacteria; phylum Gemmatimonadota; class Gemmatimonadetes; order Gemmatimonadales; family Gemmatimonadaceae; genus JAQBQB01. The sequence goes on from CAWBKI010000026.1 coordinate 11,100, forward strand.
CTCACTCCTGTACTACGTGATGCCGTTCATCGAAGGCGTGTCGCTTCGAGCCCGGCTGAATCGGGATGGGAAGCTCCCGGTCGAGGAATCGTTGCGCATCGCGGCGGAAGTGTCCGATGCTCTCGGGTACGCCCACGATCACGGAGTCATTCATCGCGACGTCAAGCCGGAGAACATCCTGCTCGAGGGTGGACACGCGCTGGTCGCCGACTTTGGCATCGCGCTCGCGGCCGCCGCGCCCGGGGCGGAGCGGCTGACGCAATCCGGGATGTCGCTCGGCACACCGGCGTACATGAGCCCCGAACAGTCGACGGGCGACCGCGACATCGACGCGCGGAGCGACGTGTACAGCCTCGCCTGCGTGCTCTATGAAATGCTCACCGGTGAACCGCCTTTCGCGGGGCCGACTTTCGAATCGATTCTGGTCAAGCGATTCACGCAGCAGCCGCCACGGGTGAGCATCAAACGCAGCGGCGTGCACCGACAGGTCGACGCGGCCGTGTTCGCGGCGATGGCTCGCGAGCCCGTCCAGCGTCCGGCGTCGATGGCCCGTTTCCGAGATGCGTTGACGACGCGAGCCAACGAGGCCGCCACCGACGCGCCAAAGTCGATCGCGGTCTTGCCGTTCGCCAACATGAGCGCCGACCGGGACAACGAATATTTCAGCGACGGCATCGCCGAGGAGATCATCAACGCGTTGGCGCAGCTGCCCGAGTTGCGCGTCGCGGCGCGGACGTCGGCGTTTTCGTTCAAGGGAAAGAAACGAAGATCTGCGCGCGATCGGCGATGCCCTCAACGTTGAGACCGTGCTCGAGGGGAGCGTGCGCAAGGCTGGCAATCGCGTGCGGGTAACGGCGCAGCTGATCAATGTGGCCGACGGCTACCATCTGTGGTCGGAGCGATACGACCGCGAGCTGACCGACGTCTTCGCGATCCAGGACGAAATCGCGACGGCGATCGCGGAAAAGCTGAAGGTCACGCTGGGCGCCGCGACGACGGACAGCTCGTCCGTCCGCCGACGGCCAACGTCGAGGCGTACGAGGCCTTTCTCAAGGCGCGATCGCTCGCCCGCGCCCGCGGTCGCTCGTTGTTCGAAGCCACCGCGTGGTACGAACGCGCGATCGCGCTCGATCCCGAGTACGCCGCGCCGCACGCCGGTCTCGCGTACACGCTCTTGCTCCAGAGCTTTTGGGGCATGGCGCGGCCCGACGTGGTTCGCGAACGAGCGGTCGTGTCCGCGCGACGCGCGCTCGAGCTGGATCCGATGCTCTCCGAATCGCACCTGGCGGCGGCGATGGTGGCGATGTGTTTCCAGCTCGACTGGGAACGCGCGGCGCTCGAATGGGATCGGGTTCGCGAGCTCGATTCGGCTTCGACGGAAGCGCGTGGGGCCTGGGCCACGTTCTGGATGACGTACGGCCTTGGCAGGCTCGATGAAGCGATGGAAGAAGCCCGCGCCGTCGCCGAGGCCGATCCGTTGAGCGCCTATGCGCACGCGAACGCCGCGCTGGCCCTCGCGTGGAACCGGAGCCTCGACGAAGCGATCGCCGAAGCTCGCAAGGCACTCGAGCTGGATCCTCTGTCGACGTACGCCCATTGGTCGTTGCTCCACTCGCTGGGGTTGTGCGGCGACGTCGACGGCACCTCGGCCGCCTTCGCCGACGCATGCGCGCAGGTCGGGCGGCACCCTTGGTTTCTGATGGGCCTCGCGATCGCGTTCTCCCGCGCCGGTCGGCCCGACGCCGCAGGAGCCGTCTACGACGAGCTATCGGCACGCTCGAAGCTCGAGTACGTACAGCCGACGGTACTTGGCTGGGTCGCGGGCCTCTCCGGCCGCGTCGACGAAGCGATTCGGTTCTACCACGCGGCGATCGATCTCGGCGACCCGTTGGTCGTCGTGTCGGCCAACTGGCCCGCGGTCGATTGGCGCGAAGCGCCCGGATGGGACGACGTGCTGCGCCGCATCGGCTCGCCCGCGGCCGTCGCACCTGGGTGAACTCGGCGCGGAAGTTTCGCGGTTAAGACCTCGACGCCCCTTCAATAGATTGGTGGCTGACGCGCGCGCGCCGCGCTATGTTCTGCCCGCCGTTCAATCCCCTCCCCCCCCAAGCCACTCCTCTGTGAGCGGTTCGTTGTTGACGCAGCTTCAAAAGACGCTGGGCGACGCCTATCACCTCGAGCGAGAGCTCGGCGGCGGCGGCATGAGCCGCGTCTTCGTCGCCGACGAGCTGCGGCTCGACCGGAAGGTCGTCGTGAAAGTGCTCTCGCCCGACCTCGCGCAGGGGCTCAGCGCCGAGCGCTTCGAGCGAGAGATCCGGACGGTCGCCGGCGCTGCAGCAGGCCAACATCGTCCCGGTGCTCACGGCCGGCGAGACGGACGGCCTGCCGTTCTACACGATGCCGTTCGTCGAAGGCGAGTCGCTGCGCGCGCGTCTCGCCCGCGGGCCGCTCGCCGTCACCGAAGTCGTCGAGCATCCTCAAGGACGTCTCGAAGGCGCTCGCCTACGCGCACCAGCGCGGCGTCGTCCATCGCGACATCAAGCCGGACAACGTGCTGCTCTCCGGCGGCACCGCGGTCGTCACCGACTTCGGCATCGCGAAAGCCATCAGCGCGGCGCGAACCGGCGTCGGCGGCGCGACGCTCACGCAGGTCGGCACCTCGATCGGAACCCCGGCGTACATGGCGCCCGAACAGGCGGCCGGCGACGCGAAGATCGACCATCGCGCCGACATCTACGCGCTCGGCGCGATGACGTACGAGCTGCTCACGGGTCAGTCCGGTCTTCCCGGATCGCACCGCGCAGCGAATGCTCGCCGCGCACATGAGCGAAGACCCGCGCCCGATCGCCGAACTCCGCGCCGACGTCGCCCGCGCCGCTCGCCGAGTTGGTGATGCGTTGCCTGGCCAAGGATCCGAGCGATCGACCGCAGAGCGCCGGCGACGTCGTGCGAGTGCTCGACACGATAGTCAGCGGCAGCGGAGCCGGCGATGCCGCCGGTGCTGCTCGGCGGCCCGGGCATGTTCCGAAAGGCGCTCGCCATCTATGCCGCCGCATTCGTCGTCGTCGCGATCGTCGCCAAGGCGGCGATCGTCGGTATCGGGCTGCCCGACTGGGTCTTCCCCGGCTCGCTCATTCTGATGGCGCTCGGCCTGCCAGTGGTGTTGTGGACCGGGCTACGTGCAGCGCGTCACGCGTCGCGCGATGACGGCCACGCCGACGTACACGCCAGGCGGCACGCCGTCCGCCACGCACGGCACGATCGCCACCATCGCGCTCAGGGCGGCGCCACGTATGAGCTGGTACCGAACGGCGCGAGGCGGGATATACGCGTTCGGCCTTTTCGTCGCGGTCGTCGCCGTGTTCATGGGGTTGCGTGCGTTCGGCATCGGGCCGTTCGGATCGCTGCTCGCTTCCGGACGTCTGAAGCCGCACGAACCGATTCTGCTCACCGACTTCCGTACGACGAACGTCGACTCGACGCTCGGCCGCGTGGTGAGCGACGCGGTGCGCGCCGGTCTCGCCGGATCGTCGGCGTTCACGCTCGTGCAGCCGGCGCAGATCGTATCCACGCTCCGGCTCATGAAGCGTCCGCCGGACACTCGCGTCGACTCGTCGGTGGCGCGAGAGATCGCCGAGCGCGGCGGCATCAAGGCGATCGTCGACGGCGACGTCACTGGCGTGCCCGGCGGCTACATCGTGTCGATCCGTCTCGTCCGCACCGACTCGGGCGGAGAGTTCGCGTCGTTCCGCGAAACGGGCGAGGGCCCGCGCGGTCTGATCGACGCGGCCGACAAGCTCGCGCGTGAGCTGCGAAGCAAGGCCGGCGAATCGCTGCGCGCGGTGAACGCGACGCCGTCGTTGGCGCAAGCGACGACGAGCTCCCTCGACGCGCTGCGAAAGTACAGCGAGGCGGTGAGACTCGAACGCACTCGGCGAGCCACCGTTCGCTCGGCGTCGCCCGCGAGGCCGTCGCGTTCGATTCGACGTTCTGCCACCGCTTGGAGCCTGCTCGCCGCCACGCTTTCGAACTATGGAGGTATGCAGTCAGCTATCGACTCGGCGCACGACGCAGGCGTATCGGTTTCGGGATCGATTGCCGGCGCTCGAGCGCGACATGGTGATGGCCCGCTACTTCTCGCTCGGCCCGGGTCGCGACCGCGCGAAGGGCGATCGCCGCCTACGAGGCGATTCTCCAGCGCGGCGACACGCTACCAACCGTGTTGATCAATCTCGGCGAGCAGCTCCGCAGCCGCCGCGAGTTTGCGCGCGCCGAGTCGCTGAATCGTCGCGGCGGCCCGAATCGATCCCACGACGGCGACGCCGCTCGGCAACGCGGTCGAGCTGGAGATCGATCAGGGAAAGCTCAAGGAGGCGTCGGCAACGAACGCGCGGCTTGCGGACGTGGCCGCCCGAGCTGCGAAGCCGCCACCGACTGGTCATCGCGTTCGCCGAACGCGACGACAAGACGATACGCTCGACAGCCGACAGCATGGCTCGGGCCGGCGGCGACGCGCGTCGATTAGTCGGGCTGCCTGCCGAGGAGGCCATCGCGCTCCAGGATGGACGGTTGCGCGATGTCTCCACGATCGCCAGGGAGCGGTACGCCAACAACCTGACCGGCCCCGAATTCGCGATTCGCCAGATTTTCTTCGAGCTCGCGGTCAAGGGACCGTCGCCCGCAATCGCGGCGCGGCTCGACACGGCCATCGCGGCCGTGCCGTTCCGCGACATGCCCATGGTGGACCGCCCGTATCTCGATCTGGCGTGGCTGCTCGCACGGATGGGCGGCCCCGAAAAGGCTCGCGCCATGATCGCGCGCTACCGCACCGAGATGACCGACACGTCGCTCCGACGAGTGCAGGAGTCCGCGCTGCACAACGCGCTAGGGGAGATCGCGCTCGCCGAAGGCAAGCCGCTCGACGCCGTCGCCGAGTATCGTCGCGGCGACGTCGCCTCCGACGGCGCGCCGGCAAGCGAATGCGCGGGATGCCTCGCGTTCGACGTGGCCCGCGCCTATGACGCCGCTCGAAGGCCGGACTCGGCGGCCGCCTACTTCGAGCGGTATCTCGCGACGCCGTTCTGGGGACGGACCGCCTTCGAGCTCGATCCGGTTCGCGTCCCGGCGATCCGCGAACGACTGGGCCAGCTCTACGAATCGATGGGCAATACCGACAAAGCGATCGAGAACTACCGCGCGTTCATCGAGCTGTGGAAGAACGCCGACCCGGACCTCCAGCCCCGCGTCGCCGACGCTCGCAAACGACTCGCGCGATTGACGCCCGTCGAAAAGCCGCGTCCCTGACGTCGCGAGTCCTACGCGCACAACCATGTCCGGTTTGCGACACGGCTTTTCGTTTCGCTGAACGGGCACGTGCCCCGGGATTTCCCTTCCCACCCACCACCGGGAGCTGCCGTGAAGAAAGAGTACTGGGACGTAACCGACGCGCAGGTCGTCGAGAAGACTGGCCACCCGCTCGGCCACTGGATGCGCGTGCTGGCCGCATTCGATGCGGCCACGAAACCGTCGACCGCCGTCGTCGAGCACCTGCAGTCACAGCACGGAGTGCCTCGGTATTGGGCCCGCACCCTCACGACGAGGTACCTCAAGGCCGGGCAGTAGATCAAGCGTCTGGGTTGGCGATGAGTGGCTGAGCGCCGGGCGCGGACGTATGTTCCGCCCGGCGATCGGCCCACCCGTCGCTTCCCTCCGAACCCAGACGACGATGCCTGGTGGTGCCGACCTGCGCGCGCAACTGCAAGCTGCCTTGGGCGGCGCGTACGCCATCGAGCGGGAGTTAGGCGGTGGCGGGATGTCGCGCGTGTTTCTCGCGACCGAGACGGGACTCACGCGCTCGGTCGTCGTGAAGATTCTCACGCCCGAACTGGCGGCCGAGGTGAGCGCCGAGCGCTTCGCGCGCGAGGTGAAGCTCGCCGCGAGGCTTCAACAGGCGAACATCGTCCCGCTGTTGAACGCCGGCAACGCGAACGGGCTGCCGTGGTACTCGATGCCCTTCGTGCGCGGCGAATCGCTGCGCGCGAAGCTGTCGTCGGGCACACCCGTGCCGGTCACCGACGCGGTGCACATTCTGCGCGACGTCGCGCGAGCGCTCGCTTTCGCGCACAGCGAGGGCGTCGCGCATCGCGACATCAAGCCCGAGAACATTCTGATTTCGGGCGGCGCGGCCGTCGTGACCGACTTCGGCATCGCGAAGGCGTTGACGACGGCGCGTACCCAAGACGGCGGCGCCGCCTCGCCGACGATCACGCAGATGGGCGCGTCGATCGGCACGCCGGCTTACATGGCGCCCGAGCAAGTCGCCGGCGATCCGAACGTCGACCATCGCGCCGACATCTACTCTTGGGGCGTCGTGGCGTGGGAGCTGCTCGGCGGCAAGCATCCGTTCGCAGGGAAGACGACGGCGCAGGGAATGCTCGCTGCACACTTGAGCGAAACGGCCGCCACGCTCACGTCGATCCGCTCGGAGATTCCTCCGGCGCTCTCGGCGTTGGTCTCACGCTGTCTCGAGAAGGATCCCGCGAAGCGGCCGCAGTCGGCGAACGAGATCCTCACGGCGCTCGATCAGATCGGATCGACAAGCGGTTCCACGCCGGCCATGGCGACGCCCAAGCGATTCTCTGGACGCGCACTCGCGATCGCAGCCGCGATCGTCGTCGTCGTCGCGACCGGCGCATGGTTGACGGCACGCAAATCGGCTGGACCCGCGAGTTCGACGGGCTACAAGTCGCTCGCAGTGCTTCCGTTTACATCACTCGGCGGCGACACGGCGAACGCGTACTTCGCCGAAGGCATGGCCGACGAGCTGACGACCGAGCTCGCGAAAGTGGCCGGACTCCGCCTCGCCGCCACCAGCTCCGCGGCCGCGTACCGCAACAAGACGGCAGACGTGCGCGAGGTGGGCAAATCGCTCAGTGTCGCCGCGGTGCTGCAAGGCTCGGTGCGTCGAGAGGGCGGGCGCATTCGCGTGTCGGCACAGCTGTCCGACGCCGCCGATGGACTGGTAGTCTGGACCAACAGCTACGAGCGCGAAGTGAAGGACGTGTTCGCCGTCCAGGACGAGTTGACGCGTGACATTGTCGGCGCGTTGCGTGTGCGGCTCGCCGGCAACGTTGTATCGGGCGCGCCTGCGCCGACGCACGATACAACCGACTTCGAGACCTACGACATCTACCTGCGCGGCCTGCATTTCTTGAGACAGCGTGGAACCGGCGTCCTAGGCTCGATCGGGTATTTTCGCCAAGCGCTGGCGCGCGATTCCACCTATGCGCGCGCATGGTCGGAGCTTGGTGAAGCGTATTGCGTTCTGCCGTTGTACGCGCAAGTGCCGGTCGACTCGGCGCTCCCCTTTGGCCGTGCCGCGATCGCAAAGGCGCACGCGCTCGATCCGTTGGATGCCAACGCGTACGCCGCCGAGGGGTTCTGCGATATGCTGGCGATCCAGCCGCGGGAGGCGGAGGCGGCATACGAGCGCGCGCTGAGCCTCGATTCGGGCAACGTGCTGGCGAATCGCGCGCACTGGTCGGCTCTCGTGTCAGCCGGGCGCCCCGATGCGGCCGTCGATGCGGCCCGGCGGACGGCGCGTTTCGATCCGTTGGATGCCACGTCCGCGTGGGTCGGCGGGCAAGTGATGCTTGTCGCGAAGAGATATGACGAAGGCATCGCCATGGCCAAGCGCTCGGTCGAGCTCGACTCGAGCGTCGGCAATCCTGCTCGACTGGTCCAAGCTCTGATCCTGCACGCGACGGGCAACGACAGCGGTGCGCGTGTACTTCTGCGCGCGTCGTCTTTCCACTCCCCGCAAATAATGCCGTGGCTGGGCTATCTGACCGCGGTCACCGGCGACCGAACCGGCGCGGCCGCGTTCGTTCGTCAACGCGAATCGCAGCGTGGACACGACAGCTTCACCAACCTCACAGAGGCGTGGACCTACCTCGGCAGCGGCGACACGACGCTGGCACTCGATGCCCTGGAGCGCGCGGAGCGCGCCCGCGAGCCGCTGCCCTTCTCGGTCCCGTTCAGCATGCCCGCGTACGACCCGCTCCGGCACAGCGCGCGTTTCGCGGCTGTGATCAAAGGGTACGGCATGGAACCCGCGGACTTTGGTGTCCGGGATACGGCACCGCGGTGAGCGGCGGATGAACCGCAACTGACTCGCGAGGGATCAAAGGTGGACGAGAAAGCACTCTTCACCGATTTCTGGACCAAGGAATCGAAGACGACCAGCAAGGTGATCGCGCGCATTCCGGAAGGGTCGGACTACAAGCCCGACCCTCGGTCGCGCACTGCACAGCAGATCGCCTGGCAGGTCGTGTGCGAGGAGAAGATGATCATCGAAGCGCTGGAGACCGGAACCGCCGCGTGGGCCCCGCCTCCGATGCCGCCGACCGTCAATGAGATCGTCGACGCTTACGATCGCCTGAACGCCGACATGCCCGCCCGCTGGAAGGCGATTCCCGACGAACGCTGGACCGGAACCGTTCAGCTTCTTCGGCCGAGACCGCTCGGCGTCGGCGATGGCGTGGAGCTTCTTGTTCGACATCGTCCACCATCGCGGCCAGATCACCACGTATTTGCGGCCGATGGGTTCAACGGTCCCTCAGATCTATGGGCCTAGCGGGGACGAACCCTGAGAAGGCTCGACTCGCGCTGTCGGCCGGGGGCGGACAAGCAGTCTTCGTGGCCGAGTAACGTTGCCGAGCCGTTGGATGAAATAGTCGCAGGGGCGAGTCAACTGCTCGCGGGGCAAAGCGAGTTGGCCGAGCGGTACGCTGCGCTCGCCGGAAGGACGCATCCGGTGGAGCGAGAGAAAAATCAAATTCGTGTCACCTCGGCGTTTGGCTTGTCACGCAGGCGAGCGAACTGGCCGATCGATCCGGCCATCTGGGCCCCGCGGCCGATGAGCAGTGCGATGCGACCGATGACCCGAGCGTTGCGTCTAGTCGGCTGGCGGAGGGACGAGTCGACTGACGCAGGCTCACGATGACAGTGATCGGCGCTTCCTGTTCTCCGTCCGTTACGACCAACGCGCTGGCCGACCGGTAAAGCCAGCTGACTATCCGAACAAAATCGCGTGACACGATCGGTAAGTTGAACTGGCCGGTCAGATCGGTCGCGTCGCCGGCCGGAAAAGTCTCTTGACCGCGCGACTCGGGTCGCGTGCACGATGGAAAAGTGCGCTGGCCGAACGGAAACGTCGGGTGACCGAAACGCACTGAAAAACCTCGGGACGCGAGTCGCTGATCGGGGTCGCAGGGGCCAGCGGCGCCACGCGAGGAATCATCAGCCTCTCTACTTGGGTAATAGCGCCGACCCCCGAAATGGCGTCACTCGCACCCTTCGGAAAACACCCGAAAACGTCAAGCGAGCGTCACGAATCACGCTTGGTGGATTGCCAACCCCCTGGATTCGCTCTTTAAATAACCGTCAATTTTCCAACGTGCTCGGCCGCGAAATACGAGACTGCGCTCTCCCCGTCATCGGCCCGACGAGCTAGACCAGACAATGCGCCGGTCCGGCGACGTTCTGCTAAACATCGAATCCGCCACGTTTCTCCAAGTCCGAAGTAGCCGAATGACGATCGCGTGACACTTTCGGGTGTTTTCCGAAGGTCTCGACTGACGCCATTTCGGGGGTCGGCGCTATTACCCAAGTAGAGGGGCTCGCCACTCCTCGAATCGCGCCGCCGACCCGCTCGGCCCGCCGACGAACCGGGGGAGTTTTTTCTTTTGGAATCGAGCCCTCCTACTTAGGTCTTAGCAGCCAAAGCGAAATCGGGTACCGTGGCATTTTGATACACTTTTCTAAACGCTCAATCCAGAACGTTTATCGAAACGTCCCGTCATTCGAGCGTCACGAATGACGCTCGGCGTGACGTTTTCGGGTGTTTACCGAAAGGTGTCGAGGTACCCGATTCACGGTTGAGTGCTAAGACCTAAGTAGAGGGGCGCGTCATCGGGAATTGTGGTCCTTGGGGGAGGGGGGCCAGAACTGTGGCTGAGAGTACGAGAACCGAGCAGTCGGGGCACCGAGCCGCGGCGGCGGGGTATTTTCCGTTCATGCGCATCCCCGCCTTCGCCTCAATAGCCGTGCTCGCCGCAGCCGCAGCCTGCAGCAGCGATACGACCCTTCCCACGTGTTGCACGACCGGCGCACCGTCGCTGCGCGTCGTCAACGCCATCACGAGCCCGGTCGACGTGTTGATCGACGGCAACGTCGCCATCGCGTCGCTCGCTCCCGGCACCATCGGAACCGCCGCCGCGCCGTCGGGCAGCCACGCGCTCGTGCTGCGTCCGACGCAACTCGCGTCGTCCGCGTCGCGCACGATCACGACGACCGATGGCTCTCTCGCCACCGTCGCGGTCGTGCTCTCGTCGACCGGCAGCGTGCAGGGCGCGGTGCTCGACGACACGAACAGCGTCGTCCCGGCCGGCGCGACCAAGGTCCGCGTGCTTCACCTCGCGCCGAACGCGGAACGATTCAGGTCTTCCGCACGCAGCCCGATTTCCCGACACCCGTCGATTGGCAGTTCCCGTTCACCTACCAGTCCGATCCGACGCCCATCAGCGCGCCGTTCGTTCAGAGCACGCCCGGCACGTGGGAGATTCGCGTCTGGCAGACGCCGGCGGATTCGTCGGGCTGGGCGAACGCCCCGATCAAGATCCAGATCCCCCTCGCCAGCGGCGAGAAGAAGACCGTCATGATCCTCGACAAGCCCGGCGGCGGGATTCGGTACGAACTAATGTGATGCGCGCTTCTCCGGCTTCTGGCGCTCCCGAACTTCGACCGGCACGACGACTCGGTGTCCTC
>CAWBKI010000027.1:0-35544 GCA_963789315.1 uncultured Gemmatimonadaceae bacterium
CCATCCTCAGTTTCTTCGAATCCGATGTGTTGATTGACCATCGCATTGGCGAGATACAAGAGCCGGGTGCGGAAGCGGAACGTCCCGCGGTGGTGATCTTCTTCACGAGGAAGTGCCGCGGATACTCGAGCGGCGGAAGGCGATCGGGATAGGGCCGCGGTGAGGCGACGTACTGCGAGGCCGGCGTCTCCTGCCCGAGATGTTCGTGCGGCCGCTCGGTGTTGTACTCGCGCCGGAAGGCGTCGAAGTTCCGCTGCTGCGCGGTGCAGCTCCCACGCACCGGTTTGATCGCTTCGCGCTTGAGCGTGCGGTGCATGCGTTCGTGCGCGCCGTTCTCTTGCGGGCACCCGGGCCGAATGCGCTGGTGGACAATTCCGAGCCGCATCCACCACACGTTGAGATACGACAGCCCGTGAATCGCCTGGGTCGCGAACGGGACCCCGTTGTCGCTGCGGATCGCGATCGGCAGGCCGTAGTCGCGAAACACGCGCTCGAAGACGGGGCGTGCGGTCACGGTCTGCGTCGAGAGGAGGCCACGACACGTGAGCAAGAACCGCGTGTGCTGATCGGCCATGGTGAGCGGATAGCAGTAGCGGTGATCGCCCGTGCGGAACTGGCCTTTGAAGTCCACGGTCCAGAGATCGTTCGGGGCGGCGGTCGTGGGCCGCACCACGCCGGGGTGGATCGACGGCCGCCGTCGACGACGCTTGTGCACCAACCCGCGCCGCGCGAGCAGATCAGCGACCGTGCTCGGTGCGGGCCACACGCGAATCTCCCGATGCCGCCCACGCAGCACGCGGATCAACTTCCGGGCGCCCCACTGCGGATGGAGCTGTCGAAACTCGACGAGCAACGCGGTGATGCGGTCCGCCGTGCGATGCGGGCAGTGCTTCGGGGCACGGCTCTGATCGACGAGCCCCCGTCGGCCGTCGGTCTCATAGCGGGCCAACCACTTGTACCCGACTCGCCGACTCACCCCGTAGCGCGCGCAGAGCTCGCTCATGTCGAATCGGTCGCTCAGCGCATCGTGCACAAATCGTAAGCGCTCTTCCATAGCCACACTCTCCTTCCAGGGCATCGACGGTCTCGCTGACTCGAGTCGTCGTGCAGGTTAGTCGAGTGTTACCTATGTTCCCGGACTACAGTGTTACCTATGTACCCGGTCTGTACCTAGGCGCTGCCTAACGACGACTGAAGCTGTTGGGCGAGATCGGTGCTCAGGGGAGACGCCGCGGCATCGCGGAGTGGAGGGTCGCCTAACCTATCCCCATACAACAGACGCGGCCAGCTTCAGCGATCCGGCTTCCGGTACCGCGCCGGGTCGAGTCTGAATCGGCGCAGAACGGCGTCGACTCGCGGGTCATTCGGCAAGTCGCCCGTGAGTCGCTGGAGGAATAGCGGCAACTGGTCTCCATCGCCCGCCGCTGCGTGCTCCATCGCGTCGATCATCCTTGTCGAATCGCGAAGGCCGCCGTATGCGAGCGAAAGGGCGGTCCATCGCGTCCACGTGTTTGGCGGCATCGCCTCGAGACGGGCCACGACGGCCTTCGCCTCGTCCGTCGATCCCACTCGCGCGAGCGCGTACGCAGCGATCCCGAATCGCGCCGCGACGGACCCCGTCTGGAGAATGCGGCGCGCGTAGAAGCGAGCGGAATCGGGCATCCCTGCGGCGGCGTACCCGTTCGCGAGAATGGACAGCGCGCTGACCGCGTTCGGCTCCAAGGCGAGCCCACGCCGTTCCTCCTCGAGTCCCTCGGCGACGCGTCCGGCCTCGACCTCCGCCCACCCGAGATAGCACGCGGCGATGTAGTAAAGGCGGTCGCGCGCGACAGCCGCTTGAAGGACCGGAATCGCGTCTGCAGGACGATTCTGATCCATCAAGGTGTAGCCGAGCCGATAGCGAGGCTCCGCGGCGTTCGGGTCGAGCGTAATGGCGCGATTCAGCTCGGCCTCGGCCTCGGGCCACTCGAATGCCTCGGCGTGCACGTATCCGAGTGCGTTGTGTGCATCGGAAGAATTCGGATCGAGGCGAACGGCGCGCTCCGCCGCCGCCCGCGCCCTGGGGAGCACGTCTCCCGCGCGCATGTCGACATACGACGGCGAGACGGTCAACGCCTGAGCGAGTGCCGCCCACGCCCGCGCGAACGTCGAGTCTCGGCCGGTCGCTTGTTCCAAAGCGGCAATCGCGTCAGTGATGCCCGGTCCGCGGCGCCGGTACAGGTACATGCCTTTCAGGTACAGATCGTAGGCCGCGGCGTCGGCGGTCCCTCGCGCGGCAGATCGGCCCGCGTCGTTGAGCGCTACCTGCAGCCGACCCGCGATCGCGCGCGCGATCTCGTCTTGAACCGCGAAGATGTCCGTGGCCGCCCGATCATAATTCTCGCGCCACACAACGAGACCGTCGCTCGCGTTCGACAATTCCGCGGTCACACGAATCCGATCACCGGCGCGGCGCACGGTTCCGTCGAGCACCGTGGCCACGCCGAGTCCCTTACCTATTTCTTGTGCGCTCGCGCGCTTGCCCGAGTAGCGCGCAGCGGAGCTCCGGCCCGCGAGACGCAAACCCGGGATCTGCGACAGCTCGTTCGTCACTTCATCGGCGATCCCCTCGCCGACGTAGGCGCTGCCCGTGTCGCTGGACGACGCAGTGAACGGAATGATGGCAAGCGACTTGTCGGCGGTCGTGTCGCCGGCGCCGTGGCCCGTGCGCCACTTCATGAGTACGGCCACCGCGACAGCCGCCGCCAGCACCGCCCCACTAGCGAGCACGCCACGACGGCGACTAGCCGGCACGGGCGCCGGAGTCTGTGCCGCGGCTCGCGACCCGGTGCTGGTCGCCTGGTCGAGCTGCGCAAGCAACTCCGTCGCTGAAGCCGGCCGGCGACTGGGCTCCTTCTCGAGACATCGTTGAACGAGATCACTCAGCGCCGGGGAAACGTCCTGACGGACCGACGACAACGGCGCCGGTGTTTCGCTCATTTGCGCCGCGACGAGCGCCTGCAACGAAGACCTCCCCGCGAACGGGTGACGCCCGGCGAGCAGCTCCCACGCGATCAAGCCCCACGCGTAGATGTCCGCGCGATGGTCGACGCTGGGATCTCCCGCTGCCTGCTCCGGCGACATGTACGCCGGCGTGCCGAGCGAGCTGCCCGCTCTCGTCAGCGTGACGTTTCCGCCGCCCGGATGGTCGCCGTCCTGCGTGCGCGAGATGTCGATCGCCTTCGCGATGCCGAAATCGGTGACGACCGCCGCGCCGCCGGAAAGCAGAACGTTCTCCGGCTTGATGTCGCGGTGGACGATCCCTTCGCCGTGCGCGTAGGCCAATGCGCGCGCCACGTCGCGCAGAATGTGAATCGCGTCCGCGACCGAGATCGGCGCGCTGCTCGCCATTCGCGTGCGGAGCGACTCGCCGCGCACGAACGGCATTGTATAGAAGGGAAGCCCGTTCGCGTCGCCGGCCGCCAGCACCGGAACGATGTTCGCCTGCTGCAGCCGCGCCGCGAGTTGCACCTCGCGCGCGAAGCGCTCGGCGCTCATTCCCTCGAGCAGGTCCGGCGCGATGACCTTGATGACGACGCTGCGGTTGAGCGCTGTCTCCGTCGCGACGAACACGCGCGACATGCCGCCGCCCCCGAGCTCTCGCTCGATGGAGTACGCGGAACCGAGAGCTGATTGGAGTCGAGCCCGAACGTCGCTCAACAGTGCATCCTGCGTCGGATGACGAATGGGGGGAGCGCGGGCGGAAACTGACGCGCCGCCCGTCAAATAGAACGCGCCCGCTCGGGAATCGCTACCAACCGAGCGGGCGTGTGAAGCGAAAAAAAACTGGCGCGAATCAGGACTGGCCCCAGGTCCGTAGCGTGGCCGTGTCTTCGGTGAAAGCGGCCGTGAAGAATCCGTCGATCATCTTGAGCGCATCGGCCGCCGAGACGCCGGGGATGACGGGGAATTCGCCCTCGAGGTCCACCTTCGTCGCGCCTCCGGCCGGCGTGTACGAGTGCGTGAAGCGCGCGCCGTCGAACGCGCCGCCGATCATGCGCGACTCGATTCCCGTCGGCGGATTGAGTCGGTGCTCGATCGTCGTCTGAAACGTCGACCCGTCGGGATTGTAGACCTCGGCGTCGATCGTGACGACGTCGGACTGCACACCGACGAGACGATGGCTCTTGAACGCCGCATGGTGGTGATTGCCGGCGCGCATGTAGCGGAACACCCGCTCGGCCGGGGCGGGAAACGTGGCGATAGCGTCCTTTTTGTAGCGCACCGTCGCTGACTTCGCCGCGGCCGGGTTGTGGCACGATGCGGATGTACGGCTTCGGCTCCTTCCAGCCGTTCGGGTAGATCGTCTTCGCCTCGTCGTTGCTCACCGATCCGGCGATGATCACGTCTTCGCCGGGCTTCCAGTTCACCGGCGTCGACACGCGCTCGGCGGCGGTGAGCTGAAGCGAATCGACAACGCGCAGGACTTCGTCGAAGTTGCGCCCGGTCGTCATCGGATACGAGATGTTGAGTTTGATCTTCTTGTCGGGACCGACGACGTACACGCTGCGGACGGTCTGGTTGTCGGCGGCCGTGCGCCCCTCCGACGAGTCGCCCGCCGTTTCCGGAAGCATCTGGTACAGCTTCGCGACGGCGAGATTCGAGTCGCCGATCATCGGGTAGTTCGGCGCCGCGCCTTGCGTCTCCTCGATGTCCTTCGACCACAGGCGGTGCTTCTCGACGGTGTCGACCGACAGGCCGATGACCTTCACGTTTCTCTTGTCGAACTCGGGCTTCAGCTTGGCCATGTAGCCGAGCTCTGTCGTGCAAACCGGTGTGAAGTCCTTGGGGTGCGAGAAGAGAATCCCCCACGAATTTCCGAGCCACTCGTGGAACGAGATTGAGCCGTGGGTCGTGTCGGCGGTGAAGTCGGGGGCGGTGTCGCCAAGGCGAAGTGACATGGTCGGTCTCCGATTGCGTTGAGGTTGTGGACGCAATGTGCGCGCGCCATGTTCCCCGGGCGTTCCGCGCCGCCGCCCCCCGTGTGACGGCGGCCAAGTCGTCTCCGCACAATGACTTCCCTGAAAATTCAGATCTTTCTGCTGGGCGAGTTCCGCGTCGTCATCGACGACCGGGAGGTCCTCGCCGCCGAGTGGCGCCGCGGCGCGAGCGCCGCGCTGGTGAAGCTGCTTGCCCTCGCCGCGGGACATCGTCTGCATCGCGAGCAGGCCATGGAAGCGCTCTGGCCGGAGACGCCGCCGGAATCGTCGTCGGCAAGTCTCCGCAAGGCGGTCCACTTCGCGCGTCGAACGCTCGGCGACCACGACGCCATCGGGTTCGACAACGACATCGTCTCGCTCGCGCCGGCCGGTGGCATCGTCGTCGATTCAGAGTTTTTTGAAGCGGAGGCGAAGCTGGCGCTTCGCCTGTCGCGTCCGGACCCGGCCGCGTGCGCTCGCGCCGCCGATCAGTACGGCGGAGAGCTGCTTCCCGACGACCGCTACGCCGCGTGGGCCGAGGCGACGCGCGAACACTTGCGGCAGCTCTACGTTCGTGTGCTGCGGGCCGGCGCGCTCTGGGAGCGCTTGCTCGACATCGACGCGACCGACGAAGAGGCCCAGCGCTCGGTGATGCAGACGGCGCTCGACGCCGGAAATCGCGGCGAGGTCATTCGACGCTTTCAGCAACTGCGCGAACGGCTTCGCATCGATCTCGGCGTCGGCCCGTCCAAGGCGACCGTCGCCATCTACGAGCGGGCGCTCGCCGGCGAAACGCAGCCGGCGAGTCTACTCGATCGCGTCCGCGCGTCGCTGGCGTGGGGAATCATCCATCTGCACAGCGGCGACTTCCCCAAGGCCGAGCAGATCGCCAAGGAAGCGCGCGCGCTCGCGCTCGAGGGCGGATTGCCGCGCGAGATGGGTGAAGCGAGCGCGCTCCTGGGCCTCGTCGCGCACATGCAGGGACGGTTCCCGCAACTCTTTCGCTCGGAGTTCATCGAATGGGTTCGCGGCGCGCCCGCCGTCACGTCGGTCGCGTCGCACATCTTCGACGGCCATCTCTGCCTCGCGGAGTTCTGTCTGTATGGTCCGGCGGGGCACGGCGAGGTCGCCGACGCCGCGCGCGACCTTCTTGCAGAAGCCGAGAAAACGGGATCGGTCGCCGGCCAGGCGCTCGCCAAGCTCATACTCGGCGAGGCCGAGTTGTTCTCGGGCGATCTCGACGTTGCCGAGCGCCTGTTGACCGAAGCCGGCCAGCTCTACGAAGGCATTCACGCGGTCGCCGGCCACGTGATGTCTCTCCAGCGTCTGGCCGAGGCGGCGATCGTCCGCGGCCAGTTGTGGCGCGCGGGCCGACTCGTCCAGAAGGGATTTCGCGTCGCCGAGTCGAACTGGCTCGAGCCACATCTGTTGCTGCGGCTTCAATCGCTCGCCGTGGAGACAGCCAACACGCCGGAGCGGACGTCGGACGCGATCGCGCAGGGCGACCGGTGGATCGCTGAACGGAGCATGTGCCAGCCGTGCTCGATGGGCTTTCGCGTCACGTCGTCCATCGCGCTGGCCGAGGCGGGAGAGCTCGACGCCGCCCGCCGGCGACTCGACGAAGCGGAGCGCGTGGCCGGCATGTGGAACGGCGGTCCCTGGGTCGCCGCCGTCTGGGAGGCCCGCGGCGTCCACCGACGCGCGCAGGGGAATGAAGAACAGGCGGCGGCGTTGTTTCGAGAAGCGGCCGCGCGCTACACGGCCGTCGGCCGGCAGCGTGATTCGGAACGCTGCCTCGCGCGCGTCGGATGATTCGCTACGGCTTCTCGGCCAGATAGCAGAACCGAGAGAGCCGTCGCTCTGCCGACACCGTTCGCACGCACGCCAGGAATCGCTGCAGACCGGCGAAATTCGCTTCGCCCTCGCGCGCCGTCAGTTCGGCGCGATGCGCCTCGCGCGCGTCATGCCATCGTCCGGCGATCATCTCCGCCTCGGCTGTGACATCGTCCGCGGATAGCAACTCGAACCCCGCGTTCGCGATTAGACGTTCGTTTTCGCCGGGCGGCACGAAGATGTACAGGCCGATCGAGCTGCGGGTCGCGACCTCGTCCGCGCTGATCGGACCCGTGACGATCAAGGCGTCCGTGAACAGGATCCGCCCGCCGGCGCGCACCACGCGATGCCAATCGCGGAGTACGTCGAGCCGATTCGCGATGTGGCACATGGCGTCGTTCGAGAGAACGGCGTCGAACGTCGCGGCGGCGAAGGGGAGTGGCTTGCTCGCGTCGACGACCTCAAAGCGCACGAGGTCGGCGAGGCCACGGTCCGCGGCGAGCCGCCGGCCGTTCTCGACGCCGTGCTCGTTGATGTCGACGCCGGTGACGTGGCAGCCTCGCTGCGCGGCGAGATAGATCGCCGGTCCGCCGGACCCGCTCCCGACCTCGAGCACGCGCGAATTCTCGCCCACGCCGGCGAGATCGGCGAAGCGCAGCCAATCCTCGGCGGTCAGCCAGCTGCTCTGGCCGATGTCCTCGCCGAACGCCGCCTGCCGCACGGCCGTTTCGGCGCTGCTTCCAAAATCGCTATAGACGTTGTCGTACAGGTCGACTGACTTCGTCATGGCCGCCTCTCGCCGGACTCCAAGTCTACGCGGCCTCACCCGGCTCCGCGACGAGTCGCGGGCCGGGTGAATGCGAGGTCAGGAGTCCCGCGACCAGAACAAGAGAGTCCCGCAGTCCGAGTTCATTCCGGCGAACCGGGCCGGCAGCCCGGCCGGGCCGGCGTAGTACTCGATCCCGCTCAGGTCATTCGGCTTGAAGGTCGACAGTTCGACGCCTTGTGCGTTTCGCTGTTGAGGCGATCCGTCGAACACGAGCGAGCCGTCGATGTACATGCGCACGTAGCAGCGCGGTGTGCTGCACGAGATGCCGCTGCACACGCGAGACGAAATCGGATAGTCGCCGTAGGAACCGCCGTTGCCGATGACGATTCCTGGCATGTGCTGAACGAGCAGCTGGGAGAGGCGGCTTCCCGACGCCGCGCGAAGAGCGCTATCGGTGATGAACTGGCCGATTCCCGCTTTTCGGCGAGCCTCGAAGCCCTGCATTCCGGGCGAGAGGAACTTGTGACTCGCGTCGGCGAGCGAGACCTGGGAGTTCTGCGCGGCTCCAGCGCCTGCCCAAAGCGACACGAGCGAGAGCGCGACGGCGGTGCGGCGAACGAGTGCGGTGGACAGGCTCATGGTGGCGGGCCCGAAACGGGTCGTGTGATAGGAGAGCCGGGCGCTCCGGCGCTACCGGTGAAACGCGTTCGAGCGCCGAAAGCGGTCAGCGCTCGCGTCATCGCGACCGCTGAACATTCGATGGCTCACACTACGCGTTCGTTGGCGCGGCGGTTGTGACGATCTCGTTCGTTTTGTGTCAACTTGTTCGCACTAACATTCTCATCGAGCATTCAGGGCCCATGCCCGCGGGCCCTCGGCCGCTCGACCGGGCGCACCAGTCGGCCCCACTATTATTACGGCGTCATCCGGAGCCGTCGGCTCAGCCCACCTGCCGCCTCGTCCATTCGGTGCCATCCACCCTCTCTTCGCGCTCGTCATAGAATGTTCATTGGCCACTTTGGTCTCGCGTTCGCGGCGAAGCGCGCCGCTCCGCGGACGTCGCTCGGCACGACGTTCGTCGCCGCGCAGCTCGCGGACCTGTTCTGGCCGATCCTTCTGCTCGCCGGCGCGGAGCAGGTTCGCATCTCGCCCGCGAGCCACAATCCGCTTCTCACGCTCGATTTCGTCAGCTATCCGTGGTCGCACAGCCTGGTCACGCAGTTGGTGGCCGGCGCGGCGTTCGGTGCGCTGTACTTCGCGCTCACGCGCTACGGGACCGGAGCGATCGTCGTCGGCCTGCTGGTGCCAAGCCACTGGTTGCTCGACCTCGTCGTTCACGTACCGGATCTGCCGCTCTATCCCGGCGGCGCCGCGCGCTTTGGGCTCGGGCTGTGGCGCAACCCCGTCTCGACCGTGATCGTCGAGCTGATCGTGTACTCCGCCGGCGTGTTGGTCTACGCGCGAACGACGCGGGCGATGGATCGCATCGGCCGATTCGGGTTGTGGGCGCTCGTTGTCGTCTTGCTCGCGCTCTACGCCGCGAGCTTCGGGCCGCCTCCGCCGAGCGTAAAGGCTCTGGCGTGGACGGCGCTCATCGGCTGGCCGTTGACGGCCTGGCCGTGGTGGGTGGATCGCCATCGGAGCGTTCGCTGATGCCGTTCAAGCTCCAGGTCATCCAGGTCACCCTCCAGGCGCTCTCGTCGTTCGCCATCGCCGGCGGTTTGATCTTCACGGCGATCCAGTTTCGCCAGGCGCGCAAGGCGCAGCTCGTCGCGAACTTCTCCAAGCTCGTCGAGCTCCAGTATCAGCTACGATATATCCGCGTGCAGAATCCGGCGCTCGCGTCCGTGCACGAGCGCGACGTCGACCACCTCCAGACCGACCGCGACGTTCAGGACTACTTCCTGAACCTCATGCAGCTGTCGCTGTTCGAAATCGCCTGGTACGCGCACAAGCACGGACAGCTGCCGCCCGACTACTTCGCGTCGTGGAACAGCCGGATGTGGCAGATCGCGCAGGAAAAGTCGTTTCGGCGCATGATGGAGAATCCGTCGATGAAGATCATGCACGACGAATTCGACACGTTCGTCCGCCGGCTGACCGAAATGCCGAAGCCGCCCGCCTAGCGGCGGCGAGCGCCGTCATCGCCGACTCAACCAGAGCACCGCTAGACCGATGACCAGCGTGATCACGCCGTAGACCGCCCACTTCGTTTGCCCGGTCATGAAGCTTCCGGGCAACACGTTGATTCCCTGAAGGAACCACACGCACCCGATGAGCGCGAGCAACACGCCCGCAATGCTGCCGACAAGTCTCACGCTACACCGCCGCTAGAATCCGAAGAAGAATCTACATCTGTGGATGTTCCGACATCATCATCGCGAAGATCGGGGCGGTAGCCGCGGCAACTGCCCTGCCGTCGCAGCTCGCTGATGAACGGCGACTCGGCGTAGATCGTCTTCCACGCCGTGTCGTTGGCCGCGGTTACGTGTTTGACGGCTTCGGTCGGGTCGTAGCTCGGCGGCAGCCCGACCAGATAAGCGGCGAGCCCGGCGTAGATCGTGTCCGCTTTCGCCAGCAGAGATCTTCTGCTCGCCCTGAATGCTGCTCGGTTTGCGCCCGCGTCAGCGCGAGCGAGTCCGCGAACCGCAGCATCACGGCGTAGAGGTCGGTGAAGCCTGACTTGAGGTAGCGCGTCTTGATCGTGTCGGCCGACGCACGCGTCCCGGCCAGCGGCGGCTTGATCCGCAGGTTGAGATCGAGGCGTTGCTCTTCTCCATTGCGCCCGTAGTCGTAACGAATGTCGAGCGTGATGCGGAACGGCGACCGGAGCGTGCTCACTGACGGATTCGTGCTTCCGAACCGCGGATTCACCTGGTAGACGAATTGCCGCGTCGCCGGGTCGAAGCCGCGGACCTGATACAAGGTTCCGTCGACGAGCGGCGTGCTTCCCCAACCATGGAGCTTGTCGCTGCCGTGGAGCAGTTGATCCAGACCGCCGAGCGGATTCGCGAGGTTGAGAGTCGCCTGCATCCGGCCGTTCGTCTTTGGAAGACGCGGAATCACGAGCGCGGCGTTGAACGTCGCGCTCCACGGGCCGACGCAGCTGTTGCGGCCGGCGATTGTATTGATCTGGCGGCTGAGGCAGTCGCGCGCCGACGCCGAACCGCCGTTCAGGAGATCGCGCAGCCCGCGCGAAACCGCCGTATCGGCGACGCGCGTCGGGTCGAAGATGAACGCGCGGTCGTTCGACGAGCCGTCGCCGTTGATGTCGCCCGCGACGAACGGCGTATAGCGAAGACCCGATTGCACCCGGCCCGCCGCGGTCAATCCGACCTTGCCGCCGAAAAAGACGCGCGCGGTCTGCAGGAACACCTGATGGCGCGGCGTGAACGCCTGCGACGACCACTCGATCGCGCGTGGATCCCGCGCGTCGCTGCCGTCGAAGCCGCGCGACTGGCTGCGTGCGTCCGTGTACGTATAGCCGATGGTCACGATCCCGAATCGGAACGGGATGTTCGGGATGCCGTACACCGTGATCTGCCGCGCGTCGCCGCGCAGATCCGACACACGGTCCGCCACCCGACCAAACGCCGCCGACGCGCGCGACTCGACCGCCGACGCGCTTCCCGTCGACGGCACGATGCTCGTCGGCGAGACGAAGACCGGCCGGTCGCCCTCCGTGGGCAGCGTGAATCGCTGCGCGCCTCCGAAATTGAGATCGACCGTGCCCGGTTGGTCGAGGTTGAGCGAATACACGCCGTCGATCGCGATGTAGTTGTTCTTCACTGTGTTCGTCCAGCCGAGCGTCGCGCGCCATGCGGTGTTGGGGCGGAACTGACGGTCGATCGCCGAGACGTTCGGCGCTGTATCGGCGAACACGGATGCTCCGCCGGCACAGGTCGTCGGCACGCTCGACGGATCGGTCATGTACGACTGCCAGTCCGGGATCGGCGCCGCCGGTCCCGTGCACACCAATCGCTCGCTGCTTCCGGGCAGCCCCGTCGTGCCGATCGCGTCGGAGAGCAGCGAGGATGGGAGGAATCCACGGAACTCGCCGACCCCACCGCGAATCTGGTATCCCCCGCGATACGTCGTCGACAGGTTCGAACCGAACGAGGACAACCCCTTCTGCGCCGTGGGATACCAGTTGAACCCGAAGCGCGGGCTCACCGCGATGGAATTCGGCGCGCGGTCGTTGCGAACGCCGAACGTCTGCTCGAGCGCCGGATTTTCCACCGGCAATCCCGTGAACGCATTGGCGTCGACTCTCGCGCCGCCGGCCAGAATCCAGTGCGTCGCCGACCAGCTCCCGCCGGCCGCCGCGGCGCCGATCCACTCGCCGCCCGACCGGTCCGGCATGTTGAGCGTTCTCGAAAACGCGCTCGGCGTGTTGTCGGCGACGTCGGCCAGCGAGTTGAAGCTGAACGACCCGAGCCGGTTCGCGGCGAGCGACTGGTCGTAGTGCTCGTAGCGCGACTGGAAGTAGAGCTTTCCCGGGAACGACAGGTTGTCGTGCACCAGGAAGTTCGTCTGGTTGTTGACCTCCCACGACCACGTTCGCGTGTCGCGCGCCAGCGCGCTGTTGCCGCCGAAGCTGAGCGATCCGATCGTCGGATCCGATCCGGCAACGCTCGACGCGATCAGCACGTTCCCGCTCGGCAGCGCGAGATACGGCGTGCCGCGCGTGTCGCGATAGGCGAACGCGGTGGCCGTCTCGTTGATGTAGCTGCCGTACGTCCCGAAGTACCGCGAGTAGAGTCCCTGGAGGAACCCGCCGCCGTTCACGTTCTTGCCTGTCGTCGCGGGGAGAACCGTGGGCGAAAGCGAGCCGGCGCTCGTCTCGGTGTAGTCGGCGCCGACCAGCACGTTCCACGCCGGCGCCGGCGTCGCGCCGGCCGGCGGTGCCGGAAGGCGACGGTCGAAGCGTTCGATGAAATTCGCGCTCGTCGTCGTGCGCTGCGACGGGATGCCGCCGCGCGTGACCGGAATGTGTTGCGCGCCGAGGATCTGTGTCAGGCGGAACGCCGAATCGGGGGAGATGCCGGCGTGGAGCAGGGCGTCGGCGTCGAGCGCGAGCAACGACTGTACGTCGGCCGTCTGGCGCGACGCCTGGAATCCGTAGTCGTAGAAATACTTGTCGAGCGAAAACGCGCCTGTTCCCGCGTCGCCGAGTTGAAGGTTCGTGTACTTCTGGCCGAAGCGGGCGGCGATCGGATCGTCCGCCTGCAGCGCCGGCGCATCGACCGTGGCCCGCACCCGCCGTGTCGAGACGTTGTCTCCCGACGCGACGGTGGCCGACGTCAGCGCGCCGGCGAATCCGCCGCGCGTCGGATCCCAGGGCGACGTGAGAAACGTCGTCGTCACCGGCACGTCGCGCGGGACCGAGGCCGCGCCGACCGACATGCCGTTGAGCGTCGTCATGTTCGCGTCGCCGCCCATACCGAACGCCGAGATGCCGTTGCTCGTGACGGCGAGGCCCGGGATCAGCGTGGCCATCGCGTCGAAGTTGCCCTGAAGCTCCGGCGGCAACGAGTTGGTGACGCCGTCGACTCGACGGTTGAGTCCGTCCACTGGAGTCACCGGTCCGTTGTCGCCGCCGAGCGATCGCGGCGGGCGCGGATGCGTCGCGCGGACTTGGACGGCCGCGAGGTTCGTGACGACGGCGGCGAGCTTGGCGTCGACGGCGGCGGTCGAATCGGGGCTCTTGATCGTCACCCGCTGGCGAAACGGACGTCGTCCGAGCGCGCCGATGTAGAGCAGGTATTCGCCGGTCGCTTTCTCGGCGGGGATCACGAGCTTGTATGCGCCCGACGCATCGGTCTTGTCGGCGATCGATTCGGTCGTCGGCGCGATCGTGACGATGACGTCGGCGGCGGGGATCGCCGTGCCGCTGTCGGTGGTGACACGGCCCGTGATCGTGTGGACGCGTCCCTGGCCGAGAAGGACGGCCGGAATCGCGACGAGCAGGAGGAGCGAGCGAAGAGACGGGGTGGTCATCGGAGGCTCGAGGTTTTGGAATCTACCTCTGCTAGACACTCCCGACCCCTGAAAGGTTGTGGGGGCGGTCGCGATCTCACCGAAACTCGTGCGCCTGATGCGTCAGCGATCCCCCTTCGACGTCGAGCGTCTTGAACTTCTGCCCCACGATCGAAATCGCCGACCCGTCGTTCTCGACGCGTCCTTGCACCAACACGAAGGGCTCTCGCTTCACGACTTCTTCGTTGGGCGCGACGAGCGGCTTGGGCACGACGATGTTCGCGTAGCCCCACTCGTCCTCCAATAGAAGGAAGATCGTCCCGCCCGCCGTGGCCGGGCGCTGGCGGACGGTCACCAGGCCGCCGATCGTCACTTTGCGGCCGTTCGGCATCTTCATGAGATCGCGCGAGTCGATCGCGCCGCCGCGCACGAGCTTGTCGCGCACCGACGCCATCGGATGGCCGGCGATGCTCATTCCCACGGCGTGATAGTCGAGGAATACCAGCTCGTCGTGCGTGATCGGAACCGGGTCGTGTTGCGTCACGGCGGCCGGGGCGAGCGGCAGGACGTCGCCGCTCGCGTGCAATCCCTCCCATGCGGCGTGACGCCGATCGTGTGCCCACGCCGCGAACGCATCCGCCTGCGCGAACGCCAGCACCTCGTCGCGGTCCAGCGTCGCCCGCCGCACGACGTCGCGGATCGAGGTGAATGGACCGTCCTTGCGAGCCGCCTCCAATGCGTCGAGCACCGTGTCCCCGATGCCGCGCACGAACCGCCACCCAATGCGCATCGCGCCATTCTCATAGGTGCATTGTCTACTGCCAAGGAGAAGGCACGGCGGACGCACCTCGACGCCGAACCGCTTGGCGTCGTGGACCAGCGTCGAGACGGGATAGAACCCCATCGGCTGCGCGTTGAGCACGCCGATGAAGAACTCGGTCGGATAATGCGCCTTGAGATACGCCGTCACGTACGCGATGAGCGCGAAGCTCCACGCGTGCGATTCAGGAAATCCGTAATTGGCGAAGCTCACCAAGTCGTCGCAGATACGCGCCGCCGTTTCCTCGCTCAATGGAGCGATCGCGCCCGACGCCGCGCGGGCGAGCATCGCCTTCTTCATGTCGACGAGCGCCGCTTCGAGCCGGCCCTTCTTGCGGATGTTGCCCATCGTGCGGCGCAGCGCGTCGGCCTGCGCGCCGGTGTAGCCGCCGAGCTTCATGGCGATCGCCATCGCCTGTTCCTGGAAAATCGGAATCCCCTGCGTGCGGTCGAGAATCTCCTCGAGGTCGGGATGGAGAAACGTCACCGCCTCTTTGCCGAGCCGGCGCGCGGTGTACGGATGAACGAAGTTCGCCTGGATCGGTCCGGGCCGGATCAGCGCGACCTGCACGACGATGTCGTACAAATGATCGGGCGCGGTGTGCAGGATCGAGTTGATCTGCGCGCGACTCTCGATCTGAAACGTGCCGATCGTCTCACCGGTCTGGATGAGCTCGTACGTCTTCGCGTCTTCCATCGGGATCTCGTACATCTGCGGGCGCGCGCCGGCGTGCTGCTCGATCGTGTCGAACGCGATGCGTACCATCGACAGCGCGCCGAGTCCGAGAAAGTCGAACTTCGGCACGCCGATCATGTCGAGGTCGTCCTTGTCGAACTGGACGATCGTGCGCCCCATCGTCGTCTGCTCGACGGGCAGATAGTTCCCGAGCGGCGCCGCCGAGAGGACGAAGCCGCCCACGTGCGTCGACCGCAGTCGCGCCAACCCATCAAAGGCCGCGAGCGCCAGGAGCAACGCGCGGCCGCGCTGGTTCTCCAGGTCGACCCCTCGGCGCGTGGCCACTTCGCGCACGGCGTCGATGCACGTCGCCGGCTCGTCGCCATGGACGCGCTTCGAGATCTCGAATGCAATGGTCGGCCGGATAGCCGAGCGCGCGCATCGCGTCCTGCACGGCGGTCGGCGCGTGGAAGCATTGGGTGACCGCGGTGATCGCGGCGTGCGCGCGGTCGTAGTTGTCGTACATGTAGTTGAGCACTTCCTCGCGACGGTTGTGCTCGAAGTCGACGTCGATGTCCGGCGGCTCGGCTTTACCGTCGACGCGGGCCTCGGAGAGAAAGCGCTCGAAGAGGAGGCCGTGCTGCACCGGATCGACGGCGGTGATGCCGAGGCAGAACGCCACCGCGGAGTTGGCGGCGCTGCCGCGCCCCTGGCAGAGAATCCCTTTGTGCCGCGCGAAGCGGACGGCGTCGGCCATCACGAGAAAGAATCCCGCGAAGCCGAGGCTCGCGATGAGCGTCAGCTCGTGATCGATCTGGCCGCGTTGCTGCGACGTCGGTTCGGTCCAGCGCTCGCGCATCCCTTCTTCGGTCCAACGCCGAAGCGCGACGTTGTCGTCGACGTCGGAGAGACGAGCGGCGAGCTTGGCTTTGCGAAAGTCGGGAAGGGGAGGGCGCATCCAGTCGAGCTTGAACCCGGTGCACTCCTCGGCGATGCGGACGGTCTCGCGGAGACCTTCCTCGCGTCCTTGCCATCGCTCGGCCATTTGCTCCGGCGAAAGAAGGCGCCACTCGCCGTTCGGATGGAGCAACCCGCGCGCGGCGGCGTCGTCGATCGAGAGATCGTAGCGCAGCGCGGTGAGCATGTCGTGGACGAGACGACCCGGCTCGTCCACGTAGCGCGGATCCTGCGTGGCGAACCAGGGAAGGCCGGCCCGCTCGGCGAGCTCGATGAGCTCAGTCGCGAGAGCCGCTTCGTGGCCGCCCGTGTGGTGGAGCTGGACTTCTATAGATAGCCGCTTGCCGAAAACGTCGCGCCAACGATCGAGCGCCCGTTCGGCCGCGTGGCTCTTTCCCGCTCGAACGAGAGACGCGATCTCGCCGGTGGCGGGACCGGTGAGCGCGTGCAACCCAAGTGAATGATCGGCGAGCTGCTGCCAGGTGATCTTGGGGCGCCCGCGCCGCTTCGCCTGCATCGGCTTCTCCCACGATGACCATTGGCCGACGCGGGCGAGCGTGACGAGAGCGGCGAGGTTGCAGTAGCCGGCTTGATCCCGGGCGAGGAACGCGGCGGGATGACCGTCGACGTTCAACTCCGCGCCGACGATCGGGCGAACGGGATACTGACAGATGCGGCAGGGCGTGTCGTCGTGGTCGTCCGCATTAGGACACGTCGGATCCTTGAGTGGCGACATCGCCTCGGTGGCGAAGCGGGCGAGGCCGCCGAGGTCGGCGGTGTCGGTGATGCCGAGATGGGAGTAGCCGAGGGCACGCGCGTGACGGGCGAGCGCCTCGGCCGAGATCGCGCCGTCGGAGAACGAGAAGCAAGTATGAGATCTGAGCTCTACAAACAAGGGCGCCAACTCTACTCGTCGAGCTCGTAGTCGAAGGAGTACGAAGCGCCGGAGTCGGTGGCGGCGAAGTGGCCTTCACCGCGGAGGCCGCAGAGGGAGCCCGTGGCGAGGCCGGGGAGAATCGTCCAGCAGCTCTCGGCGATTCCGTTGGCGAACGTACCGACGTCGCGGGCGACGAATGTCCCGTGGCGTTCGCCGATCCGCCCCGTGATGCGAGCGAGTCCGACGTACGAGGCGCCGGTCCCAGGGTTGGAATCGTACGCCAGCAGATACGTGATCGACGCCTCTCCGTCGATGTCGCCGGTCAACTCGTGCGTCACCGTCGCGTGCGCGAGCATCGGCATGCCCGACGCGTCGTCGTACGGACGCTCCTCCCAATTCATGACCTTGAACGAACCCGTCAGCCGCTCCATTGCTCCCTCCCTCATCCTCGCGTTTGTCGAAACCGTTTCGCCGTCAGCCGAAGCCGAGTTGTTAGTCCCACCATCCCTGCAGGAACCAGTCGGCCGATTGTTGCTGCGCTCCGCGAAACAACCAGACCATCATTCCGTCCTCACGCACGCAGCGGAAATACTCTCTCGAATACGCGTCGCTCCATTGGCCGCCGGACACGCGATCCGGGCCGGCGACTTCGACGATGTCATGCCACTCGTTGTCGTCGAGGTAGCGGGCGGGAACGACGTGATCGCGCCGCGGCGTCGTGTCGACGGTGACCGTCTTCGGCGTCGGCAGGAGTTGGAGCGTGAGGGCCGGCGCGTCGGCCTTCTGTCGCGCGGGCGCGGGAGCGTTCGTCGGGAGGTACATCGTGCCGCGGTCGTCGTCGGACGGCGCGCGCGTGCGCCACGTCGTGCGCAGCTCGAGCAACGGATGCTCCGAGTTGTCCGGCGTCACGACGACGTCGCCCTGGTCGTCGGTGAGCTGGATGATCGCGCCCTCGACGGCGGGCGCGCTGGCGAATCCGCGGTCGAACAAATCTCCCTGTGCGCCGTTGTTGCCGGTGACCGACTCGACGCGCAGCGTCACGCCCATCACGGCATCCGGCAGCGTGATGGTGTCGAGCGCTTCGCGCACCAGGCGCATCCACCGCTTTTGCTCCGCGCTCGGCCGCGACGAACGAATCAGATGCGTGCGATGCGTGCGATTGCCGAGCGCGAAGACGAGCGACATCTCGCGGGCGCGCTCGCCGCGCGCGGCGAGCTCCGTGCAGACCGTGCCGGCGAGCGAGTTGATGACGAAGAGCAGCCGCTCGGGATCCTTGAGCCCGTACTCGACCCACTCGAGCGACGCATTCGGGAACGCGCGTAAGGGAACTCGAAACAGCCAGCGTTCGTCGTCGGTGCGGGCGCGGTGCCAGAGCTTCATCCCGTCGGCGCCGAGTCGGACCTCGATCGCTTCGGCGTCGAGCGCGGCGAAGGCGCCGCACGTCTCGATGCCGAGTCCTCTGAGCAATGGCTCGAGGCGTTCGTCGGGCGACAACACGCGCAGCGCGTACGGCGCGATGAACGCGCGCTCCTGCCCCGGCCGCACGACGACGACCGGCGTGGTGCTCTCGGTCGCCGCGACCTCGGCGGCGACGGGGGAGACGGCGACGCCGGCGTGCGCGTCGTCGAATCCGTAATCGGCGGCGACGCGAAGCATCTGGTCGGCGAGCAGGCTGCCGATGAGGCCGCGCGCGTCGCCCCACACGAGGCCACGCTCGCCGACGGCGATGCGAGGAGCGACGGCGAGAAAGCCGGCGACGAGATCAGCGGGGAAGTCCGCGCCGGTCGGCCAGCTCGGACTCCAGAGACAGACGTAGCTCATGGTTCGTCACTGCGAGAGAAAGGGTCGTGTGCGCGTTCCACCCGGCGGAGCGCGCGTCGATGCGGACGTCGGCGCGTTCGGCGGCCGCGGGGTCGCCGAACGGCGTGAGACGCCAGTGGTAGTGGAGCAGTCGCGACGAAAGGCGAAGGCTGGCCATCGTCGCCGACGTGCCGATGGCGACGAGGGCGGCGCCCCCTTCGCGCGCGGCACGCGTCAACCGAACGGTCTCGGTGCCCTGCGGTTCAGCGCCGGCTAATACGAGAAGTGAAAACCCGCCGGACCGGAGGAGCTCGTCGGCGGCGCGAAACGCGTCGAGCCGCGACTTGGGGCGGACGAGGTAGAGGCTGCTCGAGCTATGTGACCAGAACGTGCCGGCGACGGTGTTGTCGGTGTCGATCCAGGCCGCCCGTTCACCAGACAGCACCACTGCATGACAAGCCGACCGCAGAATCGCGGTGGCGGCGCCGAGCGGAGTCCAGACTGAAAGACGGCCGCGAGGCAGACCGTGGTTGGGAAGGAGCCGGTCGAGCGCGGCAATGCCGGTCGCGACGCCGTCGCTGGTCTGTGCTCCGCCCGTGAGGGGGGCAGCGTCTGGGAAACGCTGCTGGATGAGGGCTCGGAGGGCGGCGACGGAGGCGGACATTCGGTTCTGATCGGGGGGGAAGAAACTATACCGAACAGAAACCGAAAGCAAGAAGGAGTCCACATCCCCGAGCGTTGTTGAGCAGGAATGTGATGCGGCCTCGGCGCTGGGCGTTTTTGTGCGGCTCCTTGCTTGGCGTGTTACTCATGCACTACATTTGTAACACATGAAGGACTCGCATCTCACCCTGCGGATTCCGGCCGAATTGGCCCGCGCACTGGCGCGGCGGGCCAAAGCGCTCGGCATCCCGAAATCGCAAATGGCCAGAGAGGCGGTCGCCCGTTATCTGATTCCCGCGACCGGTGAGGAAACGACGACGCGCGACGTGTCCGCTCGTGCGTTCGCCGCTCGTTGGCGAGCCATGCCTCGCCTCGACCCGACTGACGCGAAGGACTTCGCCGCCGACATCGAAGCAAGTCGGAACGCGTTGCCGCCAATCCGCTCGCCGTGGGAGTAATCCTCGACACCTCACTACTCATCGCCGCCGAACGCCGAACGGCACGACTCGACCGCTATCTCGATTCGCTCGGCGACGAGCCGGTCGCCATCAGCGCGATCACCGCATCAGAGCTGCTCCACGGTTGTCACCGCGCGACCGACGCCGGAGTGAGAGCGCGCCGCTCCGCGTTCGTCGAAGCGATTCTCGAAGCCGCCCCGGTGCTGCCCTTCGCCCTCGCCGACGCACGACGACACGCCGAGTTGTGGGCGGAGCTCATGCGGCAGGGAACGATGATCGGGCCGCACGATCTCCTGATCGGAGCGACGGCCCTGGCCCGCGGCTACGGGCTCGCCACGCTGAATCGACGAGACTTCGAGCGGATTCCGGGGCTTCGTCTCGAGACGATCGGCCCGTTTCTTTCCTGAGGGCGCGCGATCTACCGACTGAAGGCGCTATCCGACGTCGAACATCAGCTGTTCGTCGCCCGAATATCTCGCTTCCGCCGCCGCCCGCGAAACGCGACCATACGACCCGTACGTCACTCCGTACTTCTCGCACAGCCCGCGCATCGTCTGCCGAAGGCCCTCGGTGTACTCCGCGCTCACCTTGTGATCGTTCGCGTACGTCGCGCGATATCGGCCGGCGAGATGGGGAAACTCCTTCTCGATGAACGGCAGATACCGCATCCGCGCCGAGGATCGTAAACGCAGCGGGCACGCGTTGAGATACGACGCGCCGCGCTCGGCGACAGCCTGCACCAGCCGCTCCAGCGCGTCGGGCGCGTCGGTGATCGCGGGCAGCACCGGCATCACGTTGATGCCCGTTTCGATGTCCGCCGCGCGAAGGCGGGCGAGCGCGCGCAGGCGCGCGTCGGGCGTGGGAGCGCGCGGCTCGAGACGGCGCGCCAGGTCGCGGTCGAGCGAAATCAGCGAGAGGTGGACCGACAGCCTCGAGATGCGCGCGATCCTCGTCAGCACGTCGACGTCGCGCGTGATGAGAGGACTCTTGGTGATGATGCAGATGGAGAGCCCGGGATGCTCCGCCAACACCTCGAGGATCGATCGCGTGACGCGATAGCGCCGCTCGGCCGGCTGGAACGGATCGGTCGCGGTGCCGATCACGATCGTCTCGCCGGCGATGAGAGCGAGATGCTTTTCGGACCCGTGGCGCAGCGCGCGCCGCAGCACGTCGGCGGCGTTCTGCTTGACGAAGATGCGACGCTCGAACGCGAGCCAAGGCGCCATCGTCCGATGCGCCATGCGCAGCTCCTCGTGATCGGGATTCGCGTTGGCGTGCCGGTCGAGCACCCAGCGGTGCGTGTAGCGCGCATAGCAGTAGGCGCAGCCGAACGCGCAGCCGACGTACGGGTTGACTGACCAGAACCCCATGCCCGTCGTGTCGGGGTCGTTGAGCACCGACTTCGACACGAGGCCGATGTAGCGGATGTCCTTTTGCTCGCCGACGATTGGCAGCACACGCCCGAGCGTCTTCTCATCGAAGAGCGCGGGTTGAACGGCGTCGGCGCGTCGGACGGGCAAGTTTCGGTGTGTAGAAATCGGACGTCTGACCTCCGACTTCAGACTACCGAACAAACGCCGAAGTAGCAATCCTCCGCGGCCCACCGGTCCACGGTCTACCGCTTCAGCTCGACTCCAAGCCGAACTCTCCCGTCCGCCGACGGGCGCGCAAAGAAGTTCGCGTAGCTCGGGTCTCGCGCGACTCGAATCGAATGCTCGAGCGCGATACCGCCGAAGATGAGCGTGATCTGGGTCATCGTGAGCGCGTGCGTGCGCGCCATGAAGTCCACGTCGCTCACCGCACCCCTGCGGCCGATCGTGAGATAAAAGACCGTCGTTCCGATCCCACCCCCGAGCAGGCCGCGCTCGAACACGCCGCCGCGAGAGTGCGGGACGTCGAGGATGGCTTCGTCGAGCAGCGACTGCACCGTGAGCCCGGCCGCCGAGAAGAGAAACTGCCGGTGCGGATCGATGTGCGAGTCGATTCCGGAGTAGATCGTTGGCCGCCCCTCGTCGTCGAAGGCGAACGACGGGTGGCCGCCTACCGCGTACGAGGTCGCGACGTGCGCCGCCTCGTGCAACAGAATGCTCGAGACCGCCCCGGCGGCGAATCGTGTCCAGTATGCCGCGCGGGTCGTCGTCTTCATGACGGTCGAGTCCTGCGCTCGGCAGGGCGCGCCGATCGCGAGCAGCGCGGACGACAGCGCGATGGCTCGAAGCGCCGGCCCGGTGTAGACTCTCCAGCGTCGGTCGACCCGTAACCGCGAGGCGATATGCGACAAAAACTCTCCGATCTCGAGGTTCAGCGTGCGCTCGGGGGACTTCCCGGTTGGGCGCGCAGGGGCGGCGCGCTCACGAAGACGTTCTCTTTCGACCGATTCGCCGATGGCATCCGCTTCGTCGATCGCTTGGCGCGCGTCGCCGACGACATGAATCACCATCCCGACATCGACGTTCGATACACCAAGATCACGATCATGTTGTCGACGCACGATGCGGGCGGGATCACCGAGGCGGATCTGCGGCTGGCCGAGAAGATCGAAACGGTCAATGGGACGACCGCCTGACAGCTGGAACACGGCAAGACGGCTAGACGGCAAGACGGCTAGACAGCCAATCAGCGGACAGCATGGGCCGTCCAGCTGTCTAGCCGTTCAGCTGTCCAGCCCCTCATAGCCCCGCGAACACATCGTCGACGATCGGCGCCGGTTGCGGCACGCCGGCCGCGAAGGCGAGGACCTCGACGTCCGGAAACGCGCTCGAAAAGAAAACGCCAGAGGAGCCCTGTTGCGTCGCGTGAGCGGCGAACGCAGCCGACTTTCGCTCCTTGAACGCCCGCACGTCGATGCGCGCGGTCCCCGGAACGCTCTCGAGCTTCAATCGCTTTTCGGCGAGCGGAAAATCCCACGCGTGGAAGTAGAGCCTCGCGGCGCTGTGCGGCGGGAGGTTCTGGTCGGGGTACGACGTGGCCAACCCCGAGAGGAAAAATGCCGCTGTGGCAACGCGCGACGTCGCGGCGTGATCGGCGTGCCCCGTCGGCGCCCCCTCCGGGCCGAACGTGAGAATCACGGCCGGGCGCCGGCGCCGAATGAATCCAATGATGTCGGCCACGAGGGCGGCGGCGTCGGCGCGCGCAAGCTCGCCGTCTCGATACCGGCCGAGCTCGACCGATGAAATGCCGAGGATGCGCGCGGCGTCGGACAGCTCGCGCCGGCGAACCGCGGCCAGCTCCTCGCGAGACGAAACGGGGACGCCGGCACTCTTGCCGGCGTCCCCGTCGGTCGCGCACCACAGATGAACTTCGTGTCCGGCCGCCGCGTACTTCGCGACGATGCCGCCGACGCAGAACGTCTCGTCGTCAGGGTGCGCGAAGATGCATCCGATGCTGAGTCTCTCGGCGGGGGACAACTATCGCCGTCGGCCGCCGCCCAGGAGGCTCAGGATGAACATGAACATGTTGAGCAGATCGAGATAGATCTGCACGGCGGCGAAGACGTAGTCGTCCTGCCCGAATCGGCCGCTCCGCATGAAGCGCCACGTGTCGAACACGAGCAGGCCGCTGAAGATCAGCACGCCGACGGCGGACAGCCACAAGTACGCTCCGACGCTCGCGACGAACGAATTGATGATGAGCGCGACGAGGAGCACGAAGAAGCCGACCGTGACGAAGCTTCCCAAGGCACTGAAATCGCGGCGGCTCGTCAGGGCGTACAGCGAAAGCGCTCCGAACGCGCTGAACGTGAGAATCCCGGCCTGACCCACCGCGCCCGGCGCGGTTTGCTGCATGGAGTACAGAACCGGCGAGATGAATATGCCTTCGACGAACGTGAAGAGCAGCGTGAGAATCACGTTGCGCGGAAAGCTGCGCGCGTTCATCTGCGCCAGAAGCAGGGGCGCCAGCACGGCGATGAACGACAGGAACGGATGGAGCGCGACAGCGTCCCGGAGGGCTGGCTGCGTCCCGGCGAACGCGACGCCGCCCATCGTGACGAGCACGCTGAGGAACACAAGGCCGTAAGTGCGGCGCGCCAGCGTCGCGCGCTCGACGCCGGTCCGGACCTGAGTGGTCGCGGGGGCGGGGGCGTATGAGAAACCCATAGGTCTCGAAAACTCCGTTGGAGAACTGGCAGGAACTACGCTCGAATAATACCCCTGCCTCGGCGGACGGTGCCAGCCGAGCTCCGCGGGAGCTCGGCGGCCGCCATTGGGCGGAATCGCCTCTTAATGCGACGTCGAAACGGCCTTTGTCGTCACGGACAGAGTGCCGTTTGTCGTGCGCATGCGAACCACGCGGTTCGACGTGCCAATCTGGCCGCGCAACCTGCGTCCGGCGCGCTGTACTTTGTCGCCGTTGATCGGCAGGTCCGTCCTCACGACGCCGTTGGTCACGGCGAGATCGAACATGCCGTCGATGTTCGGCGGCAGCTCGGCGGTGATCATGCCGTTCGTCGTGTTGAGGTGGATCGAGTCGTTCGCGGACACGTTGTCCACGGACAGGCGCACGTTCCCGTTCACCGTGGATAGCGTCATCGGTCCCGAAACGTGGGCGGCGGTGACGGTGCCGTTCGTGCTCTTGGCGGTCACGCCCGATGACAGACCCTCGACGTCCACCGATCCGCTGATCGTACGAGCGTCGACGAAGACGTCCGCCGGGAGTTGCGCGACGAAGTTCGCCGTGGCGTCGCTCGAGCGACGGAACAGGGCGAACGCCTCGAGAATCCCACCCGTCCGCCGGCCGC
This sequence comes from uncultured Gemmatimonadaceae bacterium, assembly GCA_963789315.1. Taxonomy (GTDB): domain Bacteria; phylum Gemmatimonadota; class Gemmatimonadetes; order Gemmatimonadales; family Gemmatimonadaceae; genus JAQBQB01. Next base: position 24,528 of record CAWBKI010000027.1, read on the forward strand.
GATAGCCGTTTTCGCCGCAGCGGCCGCTCCCCTTCCACATCGCACAGACGTAGAACTCGTTACCCTGTTGCGTCACGACGAAATCGACGTCGCGCTCACGGCTTCGCTTCCACGTCCGGCCGGCGGTCACTGTCGCGAGGCGACCGGCCGGAGCCTGCCGCACGGTGATGTCGCCTACGCCGTCACGAAAGTGAACGGTGGAGCCGGAGGGGATCTGGCTCGTCCACTCCCACGCGTGCTCGTCCGAACCGGCGTGCGAACACCCGGCGGCGAAAGCCGCCAGGGCCAGGACCGACAATCCGATTCGATTCATGAGCCCGCTCCCCTGTCGAAATGGTGCTCGCACGACTGGAGAAGATACGGCTCCGGGGGCGTGAAAGTTACGCCGCCGAGCTGGGATGCCTAACGCTTACGGAGCTCGACGCTTCCGTTGACGGTCTCGAGCTTCATCCGCGGGCCGCCGGGCTTGCCAAAGTGCGCGCGAAGGTGCTTCGGGTCTAGGCGGCCGCTGACCGTCATCTCGAAGTTCGTGTTGAGCGAGCCGTTGACGGTCGAGAGATCGACGTCGCCGCCGAAATCTCCCGTGAACTCGACGACAACGTTGCCGTTCACCGTGGTGAAGGCCATGCGGTCGTCGGTTTCGACGTGGCCCATTCGCGCGCGCACGCTTCCGTTTGTCGTTCCGGCGTTGACCGGGCCGCCGGTCGTCGACACGTCGACTTCGCCGTTCACCGTCTCGGCCTCGACCTGCGATGTGGCGCCGTCCACCGTCACTGATCCGTTCACCGAGCCGGCGCCGATCTTCACGCCCTTGGGAACGAGGACGTTTATGTCGACGCTCACGTCGTTCCGGTCGTTGCGATTGCCGCGATTGCCGTTGTCGTGGTAGCCGTGTTCGTCGCAGGTGGCCCGTTCGCCCCAGAGTGCGCAGATGACGACGGTCTCACCGATCTTCTTCGCTTCGATTCGCACTGTTGCCGGATCGCCGCGGCGCCAACGCTTGGTCGCCGTGACCTGCACTTCGGATCCGCTGGCCGCGCCGACCGTGACGCTGCCGTTGAGATCGTGGACGTTGACCCAGTTTCCGGCCGCGATCGGCCCGCTCCACTTGAAGCTGTTGTCAGTCTGCTGCTGCCCGGCGGCGGGCAACGCGATGCTCGCGACCAGCGCGAGCGATCCGAGTGCAAAGCGCATTGAGACCAGGTGGACAGGTGGACGGGTTTACAGGCGGACGGGCGGACCGGAACAGATGACTACGACTTCGCCATGCGGAGTCTAAGGTCGCCGCTCACCGTGCTGACGTCGAGGCGGCGGCCCCCGTCGCCGATGCGAGCGTCGACGCGGCGGCGGCTCCAGCGGTTCGAACCGCCGAGCGTGATCGGAAAGTCGCTGTCGATGTCTCCGCTGACCGTGGTCAACGAGAGGTCGGCGCCAAATCCCTTGGGCACTTCGAGGCGAATGTCGCCGCTCACGCTGTGGAACGTGAAATCGCCGCGCCCCGCGAGCTCGTCGACGTGCACGTCGATCTCGCCGCTCACCGTATTGGCGCGAACGGACGTGGCGTGGAGGTGCTCGAGATGTACGTCGCCGCTCACGGCCGACGCGGTAACGTCGCCGTGCGCCCCATCGATCGAGACGTCGCCGCTCACCGAGCCGGCGGAAACCGTGAGATTGGCGGGCACGGAAACCTCGAGGTCGATGCTGGCATGGTTCCAATCGTGGTCGCGACCGCGCGAGTGGTAGCCGCCCTCGTCGCTGCAACGGGCATCCGGATCGTCATAGACGACGCAAACGGCGATGCCGTGCGACGACTCCTCGACCACGGTCTTGATGCGATCGGCATCGCGGCCGCCGTGCTTGAACCCGTTCACCACGACGTGCCCGCTCGTCGACGGCGTGATCTTGACGTTGCCGTTGATGTTGCTGACGTGGACGTCGTTGCCGGCGGTGAGCGTCTTGTCCCAGTGAAAGTCCGGGTTCTGTGCGGAGAGCGACGCGACAGGCGCCGCGGCGATCAAGAGGGCGGGGAATAGTCGGCGCATGGCGGGTGGACGGGTTGATGGGTGGACGGTGCTAGACAGCCTGACAGCTAGACAGCTAGACGGCCAGACAGGTTTGCAACCTTGCTTCGACGTGCCTCGACCTCGATCTCCAGTCGTCCTGCCGTCCGGCCGTCTTGCCGACGAGCTGACGAGCTGATCACCGCCGGGGAGTCGCGCCGTGACCGTTGGCGGCGACCGTGACGTCGCCGCTGAACGTCTCGGCTATGATGCGCGCGCCGCCGCCGCCGATCTGGAAGTTGTACTGCTTACCCATTCCCGACCCGATGGCGTGATCACCGGGCCTGAGGGTGATGGGAAAATCGCTGTTGACGCCGCCATTCCAGGTAGAGATGGTCAGTTGCGCGCTCGCGTCGCGTTGGACGTGCATCTCGACGTCGCCCGAGTGCGCGGCGAAATCGTAGCGTCCCGCCGCGTCGATGAGCCCGTCGAACCGCACGTCGCCGGAGGTGGTCTTGGCGCGCATCGTCTTGCCGGTCACGCCGCGCAGCTCGACGTCGCCGCTCACGGTGCTGACGTCGGCGTTGCCGAGCAGGTTGAAGATCTTGACGTCGCCGCTGGTTGTCGCGACGTCCGCGTCGCCGGTCACGTCGCGCGCGGTGATGCTGCCGGAGAGCGTGTTGACGTCGAGGTGGCCGTTGACGCCCTCGACCTCGAGGTCGCCGGAGCTCGCGTGGACCTCGACGGTGCCGCGCGTGTCGCGGATCCTCATGTCGCCCGATTGGCTGCGCGCGATGACCTGGACGCCATAGGGCACCGCGACCTCGAAGTGCGACTCGCCCGAGCGATTCTGCAGAATGACGCGGTTGGGAGACGCATCGAGGCTGAGGTTGCCGCTCTCGCTCGTGGCGACGACGTGGATTCGCGCGTCGGCGCTGCCGGTGACGACGATGTCGCCGCTCGTCGCGGTGAGCGTCACGGAGCCGCTCTTGTCGAACGCGAAGGTGGTGTCGATGCGCTCGCTCTCGGGGCGCCGGGTGCGCCGCTGGGCTCCGGCCTCGCCGGCGAACGCGGCGAGCGCGCAAAACGCGACGAGAATTGGCGCGGTGCGGCGTCGTCGCCGCAGGATGTCGTGCAGGGTCATCTGAGAATGCTCACGTTCCCGATGGCAGCATCGCCACTTTGCGGAGCAGCTGGACTTTTGTGTCGAAGGCGTCGTTCAGGGATTCCATCAGGTACTGGCTCGCGGGATCGCGCCGCAGCGCGATCTTCGTCTGCGCGATCGCGTCATCGATGATCTTGAGGTTCTTCTTCACGACGGCGACGGTCGTCGAGTCGAGGGCCGGCCGCCGCTGGTTGTAGACCACGAGCAGACGCGCGATCTCGCGGTCGTAGGTCTGCTCGGCGGAAGGCTTGTTGGAGGCGAGGTGGACGGGTTGACCGGTGGACCGGTTGACCAGGGTCGCAGGCTGACCGGTTGACCGGTTGACCGGTTGACCGGAAGCCGGGACAACGGAGTCGGGAACGGCGGCAACAGCAGGCGAAGACACGGTCGGCGTGGGCGCCGGGCGTTGCGCGGTTTGCGTTGGCTGTCCGCCCGTCGACCTGTCCACCCGTCCACCCTCTACCCAATGCGTCACCGTCGCCGTCATCGCGACGAGCCCCGCGGCGGCGAGGCCCAGGACGAGTGGATTCGTCCAGCGTCGACTGCGAACGGCACTCGAGCCCGGGAGCGAGAGCACCGGTGCCTCGATGCGGCCGGCGATGCCCGACCAGAGATCGCGGCTCGGAACGAGCTCGGGCAGATTCGCGGCGTCGATGCGCAGGCGGCGCAGATCGCCGAGCAGCGGTCCGCAGTCCTCGCAGGCGACGGCGTGCGATTCCATCGCGGCGCGCGTCGGCTCCGACACCGCTCGCTCGAGGAAATCGGCGAGGTGCTCGTTGAACCGCTCACAGGTGATTGTCGTATGCGTCATCGATTCAGTGCCTCCCGCAACAGGCGCCGCGCGCGATGCAACTGCGCTTTGGTGGCTCCCGATGTCACGCCGAGCATCTCGGCGATCTCTTCGTGCTTGTAGCCTTCCACGTCGTGCAACACGAACACGCGGCGCGCTCCCGGCGGCAGTTTGGTGATCGCTTCCTCGAGGTCGAGGAGGTCGCCGGGAGGGAGCGGCGAACCCACGACGCCAGGTAGCGCGTCGATTCCGCCCTCGTCGTCGTCGGTCTCTTCGACCCGTGACCGCTGACGGCTGTCGGTTTTTCGCGCGTTGAGCACGACGTTCACCGTCAGCCGGTGCAGCCACGTGGAGAAGGAGCTCTCACCGCGAAACAGGTTCAGCTTTTCCCACGCCCGGACGAAGACGTCCTGAGTCAGTTCCTCAGCGCGCGTCCGGTCCCCCGTCATCCGGGCGCACAGCGAGAAGACCCGGTTGACATGGATGTGATAGACCCGCTCGAAAGCACGTCGGTCCCCGGCCGCCGCTCGCGCGACGTCCGTATCGTTGCCGCCGATCGGGCCCGACTGTGCTTCGATGATGGCCACTGCAGCCATTTGCGTGGACGCTCCATCCGTGCAGTCACTTGGATGGTGCCACGTCGAGGAAGGTTTGAACGCGGAGGGCGGTTTTGTCACCGCAGGAGGACGCCGCCGCGCTGACTGCTGTCGAGCAAGCCGATGACTTCCGAAACTCTTTCGGCCCAAGCGGTTGGGCCGCCAGGCTCGAGGTCGTGTCGTTCGAACGCGCCCCATAGTGCCGCGATGGTGGCGACGCCGGCCGCGTTGCCCGCGATCACGTCGTGCACCGAGTCGCCCACGAACACCGCGTCACGGGGATCACAGCCGAGCCGGTGCAGTGCCAACCGTACGGGTTCCGGATCCGGCTTGTGTCGCGCGGTCGAGTCGCAGCCGACGATCGTGTCGAAGAATCGGGCGAGCCGCACATGCGCGAGCCCGCGCATCGCGAGGTACTCGGACTTGCTCGTGACGACGGCCAGCTCGTGCCCGCGCGCCTGAAGAGCGGCGAGCAATTCGTGGACGCCGTCGTACGGTCTTATGAGGCGGTCGTGGTGGGCGAACTGGTGCTCGCGGTAGGCCGCGATGAGGGCGGCGCGATCGGCGTCGTCTCGTGCGTAGCGGCCGAACATGGTGAAAAGCGGAATCCCAACGCCGTGCAGCCACTCTTGGTCGGACGGACACTCGCGCCCAAGTTTGCCGAAGGCGTATCGAGCCGATGAGAGGATCAGCTCGATCGAGTCGAGCAGTGTTCCGTCGAGGTCGAAGAGGATGGCGGGGCGGGGCACGGACGTAGTTTACTTCGAGGACAGGAACCCGGAATGCCCAGCGTCAACGTCCAGGAAGTCCGGAAGTATCTCCTCATGCTGGTCGTCGCCGTTGTGGCGCTCGACGCGGCGGTACTCGGCGTCTACTACGGGATGCACATCGCCGAGCGGCCGGCGAAGACGCAGCAGATGTTCGTCGGCGTCTGGGTCGTGCTGACGCTGCTCGTTGTCACGACGATCATGAGAAAGGTCCGGCGGGCGAGGGTGCGGCAGTCGTGATCCGTCTCGCCGCGACTCTGAGCCGAAAACAACAGCGCCGGACCGACTGAGTCGATCCGGCGCTGTCGCGTTTCGAGGAGGCCTTAGCGGCCGGCCTTCGTAACGTTTTCGGCAGCGGGGCCTTTGGCACCCTGGACGATGTCGAACTCCACGCGCTCGCCTTCGGCCAGCGTGCGGAAGCCACCGCCCTGAATCGCGGAATGATGGACGAAGCAGTCCTTCTGCCCGTCCTCGGGCGTGATGAAGCCATAGCCCTTCGCGTCGTTGAACCACTTCACGGTGCCGGTCGTACGTGCCATTGCAAACTCCAAAAAAGGTGTTGTTGTGTCGTCGGAGTAGCGGGCATGCCGTACAAACCGACCCACAGGTTCGTGAACTCCCTCACGAAGGGTACGTTCGAGCGGTCAAGTTCGACCGTCGGCGACTCGAACGAAAAAGGGCCGTCGCGAAGTGCGAAGGCCCCAAAGCGTTCCGGAACGTGTTCGCCCAAAAAACTGCTGAGTCGCTGCGCCCGAACGTAATACCGCAGCCAAAAAGGGGCAAATAGTTCTTTGTGGTCGCTGGGGGAACAATTGCCGGGTGAAGCGACCGGCTGTTGCGTCCACCTCCACCTGTCCACCTGTCCAGCCAACGGATATTTTGACCCTCCCCGAGCCACCGAGCCATGCCCCCGCGCGCCGAATTCGTTCCGGTCTTCAAGGCGCTGAAGACCCTCCTCAAGCCTTATGCGCCGAACCTCAAGACGGTGCACAACAAGTCCGACTACTACTACCTCGACACGCACACCCTCGGCGCGAACAGGAAGCCGATCATGTTCGCGGCGGCGCGGATCGGTAAGAGCTACGTCAGCTACCATTTCATGCCCGTGTACTTCGGCATGGGCGCGGCGATGTCGCCGGCGTTGAAAAAGCGCATGCAGGGGAAAGCGTGCTTCAACTTCACGGCCGTCGATCCCGCGCTGTTCGACGAGTTGGCCGACATAACGCGCAAGGGTTACGACCAGTGGCGCGCCAAGGGATGGGTCGAATAGCCGACGCCCGCGAAGCCTATCGCGGCTCCGACGATCGTGCGACGATGATCCCGACGATCGCCGTGATCGCCGAGCGCGCGCAGGTGCGGCCGGACGGCAAGCTGGACGTGGTCGGCGTCTACAATTGTCGCTACGCGTCGGAGCTGCCGGGGAAGATCGACGTGACGCTCGCCGTGCGGTTCGACGTAGAGCCGCTCGACTACGGCGCGAAACAGCGCATCTCCGTGCACATCGTCGATGAGGACGGCAACGAAATGGTGAATCTCACCGCCACGCCGGTGACCTTCGATTCACCGTCGGTGGCGGGGCTGCCCCTCGCCTACGATCTCGTGCTTCCGCTGACCGTCGGCTTCCCTCGCGCCGGCACGTGGACGTTCGACGTGCGCGTCAACGATCGCGCGGTGGCGAGGGTCCCTCTGCGAGTCGAGCGACGGGACGGGGTCGGGGAAGCCGTCTGACTCAACGGGCGTCGTGACCGCGGGTGCCGCCTGCGTGCTCGAGAAGACGACTCCCTTCGATCTGCGTCGCACGCACGTCGTCCTCCTGCTCGTACATCAGCCGAATCTCGACTTCGCCCTCCCAACTCGGCCAGTGAATTCGGTGCAGCTCCATGAACTTGCGGGCTTCCTCGAGCGCTTCCTGCTTCGACGCGAGGTTGATGATCGTGAAGCCGCCGATGACTTCCTTCGCCTCGGTGAACGGCCCGTCGGTCGTCACGAGCTTCCCCTTGCTGCTGCGAATTCGCGCGCCATCGGACGTTGGCTTGAGACCGCCGAACGACACCAACTTGCCGCTCTTCGTGTCTTCCTCGATCAGCTTGTCGATGGCTTCGCCGAGCGAAGCCGGCGGCGGTCCGGACGCCGCCAAGTTCTCGGGTCCACTCACAATCATCATGTAGCGCATCTCGGATTCTCCAATCGGTTGAACATGGCAAAGGTCGACGGGGGGGCCTTCGTGTCGCCTTCTTACCGTTACGTCGAACGACAGCGGCTGAAATCGACAACCGGGGAGTGGAAGCTTCGATGACGTCGTCGGCGTGATCCGGGCTGAACAGGACCTCGAGCCGGCGAAGCGCCAGATAGAGCGCGCCGTCGGCGCGGCCAATCTCACCGTCGGGCTGCTGTTGACGTTCGGCGGGGTTCTCCTCGCGGTGTATTGGCGCGCCGAGGAGGGACACCTGTCGCGGCTCCGCGTCTACTATTTGTACACGGCCTGGGCGTTCGGCACGCTTCAGATCCTCGCCGGAACGGCGATGCGCGGCCGGTGGCCGACGCGGTGGATCCTCGAGCTGCTGCCGCTGGCCGTCCCGGTAGTCTCCTCCCAATACTTCCTGCTCCACTTCATCCGACAATTGTGAAGCCCGGTTCGGTCTTCAAGTTCATCCTGGGCGTCGTGCTCGTCGGCCTCGGGACCTTCGTCGCCGTGCGGCCGCTCTGGGCTCCGCGCTCGACCGTGACACCGTCGCGATTCCTCGACGTGACATTCGCCGCGGTCTTCATCCTGCGCGGCCTCGTCAACGTTCGGTCCGCGATGCGCGCATCAAGATCTTGATGGCTTTCTTCAAACGAAAAGAAAAGGCGCCGGCCGAATCCGCGCGACTCGACTGGAAGTTGATGGAGCGCGGAGCCGTCGCGCTGTACCACAAGACGTCGATTCTGTCGGCCGACGTCGGCTGGTTCCGGCAGGAGCGATACGTCATCCGCGAGCTCGAAGCGGCGGGGTGGAGCACAGCGCAGGCGTTTCACGACGACGCGAAGCGCGTGCTCGGGTTTCCCGCGCACTACGCGCCGAATCTCATGGCCTGGGTCGACTGCCTTGGTGAGCTGTCCGTGCCGGATGAAGGCGGCCTCGTGATCGTGTTTCGGGGCTACGACGCCTTCGCCAAGTCGCAGCCGCATCTGGCGCAGACGATTCTCGACAGCATCGAGTCCACGTCGCGGCGGTTCCTGCTCACGGGGCGGCGCCTGCTGGCGCTCGTGCAGTCGAACGATCCGCGCATTCGGTTCGAGAGAGTCGGCGCGATGCCCGTGACCTGGAACCCCCGGGAGTGGCCTGGACGCGGTGGGCGGCCGACGCGGCCATGAGAGAGAGAGAGAGAGAGAGAGAGAGAGAGAGAGAGAGAGAGAGAGAGAGAGAGAGAGAGAGAGAGAGCCGAATGGCGGATCGCTCAACTGCACGCGCCGCCCCGTGAGCAGGAACCGCCGCGACGTGGACTCGATGCTGTCGAGAATCGTCTGCGCCAGATGCGGCTGCGACTTGGCGAAGGCGTCGTAGCCCCGAAACACGATCACGAGGCCGCCGTCGTCCCCCGGCACGGACAGCTCACCAAGGCAGTCGACCCAGGCCATGAGATTCGGCGCGTAGTGCGCGGGAAACCCGAGCACGCGCTTCGCGTCGTCGTGAAACGCCTGCGCTGTGCTCCACCCGCCGCTTCGACTCGCGGATAGACGTATCGCTCCTGCCGGAACCAGCCGACTCGGCCGAACAGATCGACGTCTTGTGGTACAGCGCGACGGCTCCGCGCTCCATCGACTTTCACCTCGAGTGGCGGGACTTGGGCCAGCACTTTTTCTTTTCGTTTGAAGAATGCCATCAATATCTTGATGCGCGCATCGCGGACCGAACTCTGCAGCGAGGCCGCGCAGGATGAAGACCGCGGCGAATGTCACGTCGAGGAATCGCGACGGTGCCACGGTCGACGCGGAGCCCGGAGCGGCCAGCACGGCAACGAAAGTCCCGAGGCCGACGAGGACGACGCCCAGGATGACTTGAAGACCGAACCGGGCTTCACAATTGTCGGATGAATGGAGCAGGAAGTATTGGGAGGAGAGTACCGGGACGGCCAGCGGCAGCAGCTCGAGGATCCACCGCGTCGGCCACCGGCCGCGCATCAGCCATTCCCGGCGAGGATCTGAAGCGTGCCGAACGCCCAGGCCGTGTACAAAATAGTAGACGCGGAGCCGCGACAGGTGTCCCTCCTCGGCGCGCCAATACACCGCGGCGGAGGAGAACACCGCCGAACATCAACAGCAGCCCGACGGTGAGATTGGCCGCGCCGACGGCGCCCTATCTGGCGCCTCGCGCTCGAGGTCCTGTTCAGCCCCGGATCACGCCGACGAGAGCTTTTTCGGTCATTGAAGCTTCCCACTCCCCGGTTGTCGATTTCAGCCACTGTGGTTCGACGTGACGGTAGCGGAGACACGAAGGCCCCCCCGTCGACCTTTGCCATGTTCAACCGATTGGAGAATCCGAGAAATCAGCTACATGATGATTGTGAGTGGACCCGAGAACTTGGCGGCGTCCGGACCGCCGCCGGCTTCAGCTTGCGGCGAAGCCATCCGACAGAACACGAAGAGCGGCAAGTTGGGTGTCGTTCGGCGGTCTCAGCCGACGTCCGATGGCGCGCGAATTCGCAGCGGCGAGGGCTTTTCGTGACGACCGCACCACCGAGGCGAAGGAAGTCATGCGCAGCTTCACGATCATCAACCTCGCGTCGAAGCAGGAAGCGCTCGAGGAAGCCCGCAAGTTCATGGAGCTGCACCGAATTCACTGGCCGAGTTGGGGAGGGCGAAGTCGAGATTCGGCTGATGTACGAGTGCGTGCGACGCAGATCGAAGGGAGTCGTCTTCTCGAGCACGCAGGCAGCAGCCGCAGTCACGACGCCCGTTGAGTCAGACACAGGCTTCCCCGACCCGTCCCGTCGCTCGACTCGCAGAGGGAGCCTCGCCACCGCGCGATCGCGTCCGAACCCCACGTGCCGGCGCGAGGGAAGCCGACGGTCAGCGGAAGCTCCTGATGTAGGCGAGGGGCGGCCCCGCCACCGACGGTGAATCGGAGGGGCGGTGAGATTCACCATTTCGTTGCCGTCCTCATCGACGATGTGCACGGAGATGCGCTGTTTCGCGCCGTAGTCGAGCGGCTCTCACGTGGGACCCACGGCGACCCCCACGTCGATCTTCCCCGGCACGCGTAGCGACAATTGTAGACGCCGACCACGTCCAGCTTGCCGTCCGGCACCACCTGCGCGCGCTCGGCGATCGCGGCAATAGTCGGGATCATCGTCGCACGGATCGTCGGAGCCCGATGGGCTCGGGCGTCGCTGTCGACCCATCCCTTGGCGCGCCACTCGTCGTAACCCTTGTCGGCCAACTCGTCGAACAGCCGTGTGGAGGGGTTGAAGCACGCTTTCCCCTGCATGCGCTTTTTCAACGCCGGCGACATCGCCGCGCCCATGCCGAAGTACACGGGCATGAAATGGTAGCTGACGTAGCTCTTACCGATCCGCGCCGCCGCGAACATGATGGTTTCCTGTCGGTATGGTGTCGAGGTAGTAGTAGTAGGACTTGTTGTGCACCGTCTTGAGGTTCGCGCATAAGGCTTGAGGAGGGTCTTCCGCCTTGAAGCCGGCACGCGGGGCTCGGGGAGAGTA
>CAWBKI010000028.1:0-252636 GCA_963789315.1 uncultured Gemmatimonadaceae bacterium
CGAGATCATCGGCAGCACGCGCTACCACGACATCGTGGCGCCGATCGATCGCGTGGAGATTGGTTGGACGTGGTACGCGGCGCGATGTCAGCGCACACACGTGAACACGGCGTGCAAGCTGGTCCTGCTCACGCACGCGTTCGAGTCGCTCAACTGCGCGGTCGTCGGCCTGCGCACCGACAACTTCAACTTTGCGTCCCAGCGCGCGATCGAGCGCCTCGGCGCGAAGAAGGACGGAGTGCTGCGCCATCACATGGCCCGCCGAGACGGGACGGCGAGAGATACGCATCAGTACAGCATCATCGCGCCCGAGTGGAGCGATGTTCGGCGGCATCTCTTGCTTCGGCTGGAGCGAAACGCCCGGGGAGCGCGGGCGCCGTAAGACTCAGGTTCTCGCCTTCTCCACCGACAGGAATTTGGCGACTTCTTCTCCGTGCCCTTCGGGCTGCACCTTCTCGAACACCTTCGAGACCTTGCCGGAAGGATCGATGACGAACGTCGTGCGCAGAATTCCCATGTACTTGCGCCCGAACATCGATTTCTCGCCCCACGCGCCGTACTTCACGGCGATCGCGTGATCCACGTCGGCGAGCAGCGTGTACGGAAGATCGTATTTCTTTTTGAATTTCTGATGTGACTTGGGTGAGTCAGGGCTCACTCCGATCACGACCGCGTCGAGTCCCTCGAACCGAGGGAGGGTGTCCCGAAAGGAACACGCCTCGACCGTTCAGCCAGGGGTATCGTCCTTCGGATAGAAGAACAGGACGACGGTCTTTCCATGAAAGGACGCGAGCTTGAGCGTCTCCCCGCTGTCGGTGGTCCCCGAGAAATCCGGGGCCCGGCCGCCCTCGAGATCGCCGGCCGCGCTCACGCGGCTCCCGGCGCTTCGCCGCCCATCAGCACCGCCATGATCGCCTTCTGCACGTGGAGGCGATTCTCGGCTTCGTCCCAGACGCGGCTCTGCGGACCGTCGATCACGTCGGCGGCCACTTCCTCGCCGCGGTGCGCGGGGAGGCAGTGCAGGAAGATCGCGTTCTTGTCGGCCGCTTTCATGAGTGCCGGGCTCACCGTGAAGCCCGCGAACGCGCGCTCGCGGTCCTTCTGCTCTTGCTCCTGCCCCATCGACGCCCACACGTCGGTGTTCATGACGTGCGCGCCCCGCGCCGCTTCCATCGGATCGCGCACGACACGTACCTTCGCCGCCTGTCTGCGCGCGCGCGAGCAGATGGTCGGCGGGCTCGTAGCCCTCGGGACACGCGAGGTCGAGGTCGAAGCCGAACCGGTACGCGGCGTTGATCCACGAGTTCGCCATGTTGTTGCCGTCGCCGATCCACGCGTACTTCTTGTCGGCGATCTCGCCGAAGTGCTGACGCACGGTGAGCAGGTCGGCGAGCATCTGGCACGGATGCAGCAGGTCGGTCAGCCCGTTGATGACGGGCACGTCCGCGTAGCGCGCGAGCTCCTCGACGTCCTGGTGCGCGAAGGTGCGGATCATGATGCCGTCGACGTAGCGCGACAGGACGCGCGCCGTGTCGGCGATCGGCTCGCCGCGGCCGAGCTGCACGTCGCGCGGCGAGAGAAAGAGCGCGTGGCCGCCGAGCTGGAACGTGCCGACCTCGAACGACACGCGCGTGCGCGTGCTCGACTTCATGAAGATCATGGCGAGCGTCTTTCCGTCGAGCGGCGTCTTCGTGTACTCGCCGGCGCGCATCGACTCGGCGAGCGTCGAACAGGCCCTCGAGCTCGCTCGCGACTGAAGTCGGGGATGGCGAGGAAATCGGGACATGGTGAACGGAGGATGCGGCGGCGGCGCATTGCGATCACCGAGATCAATCGGTTACGAGGATGTACTTCCGCAGGTCCTCGTCTCTCCACGATCGCCTTGAGCCGGTCGCGCACGACGTTGCCGTCCACCGAGATCGCCTCCTTGCCGCGATCGGGAAGTTCGAAGAGCACATCCTCGAGCAGCGTCGTCATCACGGTGTGCAGCCGGCGCGCGCCGATGTTCTCCATGCGCTCGTTCACCATGCGCGGCGATGCGCGCGATCTCGGCGATGCCGTCTCGCGTGAAGTCCAGCTTCGCGCCCTCGGCTTCGACGAGCGCGGCGTACTGCTTCGTGAGCGCGTTCTCCGGCTCCGTCATGATGCGCACGAAGTCCTGCTCGGTGAGCGGCTTGAGCTCGACGCGAATCGGGAAGCGGCCCTGCAGCTCCGGAATCAGATCGCTCGGCTTCGAGACGTGGAACGCGCCGGCGGCGATGAAGAGGACGTGATCGGTCTTCACCATGCCGTACTTCGTCTGCACGTTGGATCCTTCGACGATCGGCAGCAGATCGCGCTGCACGCCTTCGCGCGACACGTCGGGGCCGCCCGCCTGCGAGCGCTCGCCGGCGATCTTGTCGATCTCGTCGAGGAAGATGATGCCGAGCTTCTCGACGCGCTCGAGCGCGTCGGCGGTGACGTCCTCCAGGTCGATCAGCTTTTCGAGCTCCTGCTCGAACAGAATGCGCCGCGCCTCGGACACCTTGACCGTGCGCTTCTTCTTGCGCTTGGGCATCATCTCCTTGAGCATGTCGGCGAAGTTGTCCATTCCCTCCGGCGCGCCCTGCGACGCGAGCACGTCGAACATCGGCGACTGACTGCGGCGTGACCTCGACCTCGACCTCGCGCTCCTCGAGCTGTCCGTCGAGCAGCAGCTGCCGCAGCTTGTCGCGCGTGCGCTGGTAGCGCTCCTGCGCGGCATCGACGGTCTCCTTGGTGACGGTGCCGGCTCCCGAGACGAGAAACACGCCGAGCGCGTCGTCCGCGGGTCGGACGCGGGCGGCCGCGGCGGCGGCTCGGGTTCTGCGCCGTCGCCGCGGCCGCGGCTCTCGCCGGCTGGCCGGCGTCGCTGCGCGCTCGGCGGCGGGAGCAGGAGATCGAGCAGGCGTTCGTCGACGCGCTCGTGCGCGAGGTCCTCGACTTCGGACTCGCGCTCGCTGCGCACCATGTCGATCGCGCTCTCGACGAGATCGCGCACCATCGACTCGACGTCGCGGCCGACGTAGCCGACCTCGGTGAACTTGGACGCTTCGACCTTGATGAACGGCGCGCCGGCGAGCTTGGCGAGGCGCCGCGCGATCTCCGTCTTCCCGACGCCCGGTCGGGCCGATGAGGATGATGTTGTTCGGCGAGATCTCCTCGCGGATCGATTCGGGCGCGCGCTGGCGGCGCCAGCGGTTGCGCAGCGCGATGGCGACGGCCTTCTTGGCCTCGGCCTGTCCGACGATGTAGCGATCGAGCTCGGCGGCGATCTGACGCGGCGTCAGGTCGGCGAGCCGCGCGAGCGCCTGTTGGGGTGACGCACTGGGACGGCATGAAGCGGGATTCAGGCGGTTCGCGACGCTCAAGCTCGAACCGTGATGTTCCGTGTTCGTGCTAGATGCAGATCGTCGGCTCGGCGATGCCGATATCGCCGCGTCTGCATCGCACGCTTCACGATCTCGGCGTCGAGCTGCGTGTTGTCGACCAGCGCGCGCGCGGCGGCGAGCGCGTACGAGCCGCCGGAGCCGATGGCGAGGATGCCGTCGTCCGGCTCGATCAGCTCGCCGGTGCCGGAGACGATGAAGCCATGCTCCTTGTCGGCGACGATGAGCAGCGCCTCGAGGCGGCGGAGCACGCGATCGCTGCGCCAATCCTTGGCCAGCTCCACCGCCGCGCGCGGCAGATTCCCGGGATAGCGCTCGAGCTTCTCCTCGAACTTCTCGAACAGCGTCATCGCGTCGGCGGCGGCGCCGGCGAATCCGGCGACGATCTTTCCGCCGCGCATGACGCGCACCTTCTGCGCGTGCGACTTCATCACCGTCTCGCCGACCGTCACCTGACCGTCGCCGCCGATCGCGACTTTCCCTTCCCGCCGCACGGCCAGAATGGTGGTGGCGCGAATACTGGGGGAGCGCTCCGCCTTTCTCGTTCGACATTTCAAGTAACCTAGCGCGGGCGGCGAGGGCTCTTTCCCCCCGCCTGTGCGGCCTCACGCGCGAGGGTGGGCCTTCTGGTAGACCTGCTTCAGCCGTTCGACGCTCGTGTGCGTGTAGATCTGCGTCGTCGAGATCGATGCGTGGCCGAGGAGTTCCTGCACGGCCCGCAGGTCGGCGCCGGCGTCCAGCAGATGCGTGGCGAACGTGTGGCGCAGCGAGTGAACGCTCAGCCCGGCGTCCTCGTCGATCCGCTTCAGAAAGCCGGTCACGACCTTCTGCACCGCCCGCACGCCGATGCGCCGCCCGGTTCGCGCGAGAAAGACCGCGCTGCGATCGCCTTCGCGCCCCACCGAGCGCAACAGCTCGTCGCGCTTCGCCTCGTAGTTTCGCAGCGCGAGTATCGCGTGATCGCCAACCGGGATGATGCGCTCCTTCCGTCCCTTGCCGCGCACCTTCGCCTGCTGCGTCACCATGTCGAGGTCGCCGCGGTTCAGGCCCTGAAGCTCCGACAGACGCATGCCCGTCGAGTAGAACAGCTCGAGAATCGCGAGGTTGCGCACGTCGACGAAGCGGCCCTCCCACGCGCGCACTTCGGCCATCTGAAACAGGAGATCGATCTGCGCGCGGTCGAGATACGCCGGCAGGTGTTTCTCGAGGCGCGGCGCTCCGACCGCTCGCGCCGGGTTCGTGTCGACCACCTCGCTGCGATGCAGGTACCGGTAGAAGCTGCGCACTCGCCGACAGCGTCCGCGCCATCGAACGCTTCGAGAGATTTCGCCGCGCGAGGTGGCCGAGGAAACCGCGCATCGCCAGGCGATCGACACCTTGCCACGTCCATTCTCCGCCCGAGTAGTAGCGGCCGAGGAAGCGCACGAACTCGCCGAGGTCTCGCTCGTACGCGCGGACCGTGTTCGGCGAGACGTCGCGCTCTTTCGACAGATGATCGAGATAGTCGCGGACGTCTAGCTGACGGGGATCGTGGCTCGCGGCGTCGCCGGTCACGCCGATGCCCGCTCCGGCGCCGCCAGTGCGGTGAGCGTCACCGATTCGCGCCAGTCGGCCATCGCCGCCAACGCGCGTTCGGCGAACCGCTCGCGTTTCACGCGCTTGTCCTTCACGCGCTCGGCCAGATCGTCGAGCAGGCCGAAGTTCGCGTTCATCGGCTGGAAGTGCGCCGGGTCGGCCTCGCGGAGATACCGATACAGCGCGCCGAGCATCGTCGTGGGCGGCGGCAGGACCGGCGCGTCG
Source organism: uncultured Gemmatimonadaceae bacterium (assembly GCA_963789315.1). GTDB lineage: Bacteria > Gemmatimonadota > Gemmatimonadetes > Gemmatimonadales > Gemmatimonadaceae > JAQBQB01. The sequence continues at coordinate 5,208 of CAWBKI010000028.1, forward strand.
CCGGACAGCATGCGCGAGAGGTTGATGGCCGCCAGGATCCCGGTCGCTGTGCTCTCCGTGTATCCCTCCACGCCCGTCAGCTGTCCCGCGAAGAGCGTCATCGGATCGTCGCGCAACGACAGGTGCGGGCTGAGCGACGCCGGCGAGTTGACGTACGAGTTTCGATGGATCGATCCGAAGCGCAGGAACTCGGCGTTCTCGAGGCCGGGGAGCAGCCGGAACACGCGCTGCTGCTCCGGAATGCGCAGCCGCGTCTGGAATCCGACGATGTTCCACATGCGTCCCGCGCGATCTTCCATGCGGAGCTGCACGACGGCGTGCGGCTCCCGGCCTGTGCGCGGATCGCGCAAGCCCGACGGGCTTCATCGGGCCGAAGCGGAGCGTCTCTCGGCCGCGCCGCGCCATCTCTTCGACGGGCATGCACCCCTCGAAGTACGGCACCTCGTCGAACTCGTGCCCGTGATGCTGGTCGGCCGCGACGAGCGCGTCGATGAACGCCTCGTACTGCTCTCGCGTGAACGGACAGTTGAGATACGCCCGCCCTCGGCCTCGGCCGCGTCCATCGTCTCCTTGCCGTAGCGCGATGCGCGGAACACGACCGACTCGTCGATCGACTCGTGCGCGACGATCGGCGCGATCGCAGTCGTAGAACGCGAGCGACTCGACGCCAAGCCGCGACGCGGATCGCCTCGGCCAAGGCGTCGGACGTGAGCGGACCGGTGGCGACGATCCCCGGGCTCGGCAACGTCCGAAACCTCTTCGCGCACGACGGTGATTCGCGGATGCGACGTCACGCGCTCGTGGACGGCGGCCGAGAACACGTCGCGGTCGACCGCCAGCGCGGTCCCGCCGGGCACGCGCGCCTGGTCCGCGGCCCACAGCACGACGGAGCCGAGCAGCCGCATCTCCGCCTTGAGCAGTCCGTGCGCGTTGGACGTCTCGGTGCTCTTGAACGTGTTCGAGCACACGAGCTCGGCGAGCCGGTCGGTCTTGTGCGCGGGAGTTCCGCGCACACCGCGCATCTCGTGCACGACGACGTCGTGCCCGCGCTCGGCCAACTGCCACGCCGCCTCGCTTCCCGCGAGTCCGCCGCCGACGATGTGAATTGGATGGGTCATTTCGCTCAGAGCGGCAAGAGACGATTCCGCGAGAAATCTGACGTCAGATGTCGGATTTCCGACGTCAGACTTCTCGGCAGTTACCTGGACATCGATATGACGTCGCCGTACCACTGGATCTTGCCCTCGTTGAACGCCTTGAGCAGATCCTGAATTCCGGAGGTGACCGACGCGAGGCGGCCGCCATAGCGCATCTGCGGCGAGGCGGTGTTGTAGCCGCCGCGGAAGCCGCCGCCGATCGAACGGATGAACGTGCTCGTCGAGTCGAGGGGAAGCGTGGCGACGTTCTTATAGAAGCGCGACCACTCGTCGTCCTGCTGAAAGAGATACTGTTCGACGTTCGACGTATAGAAGGCCCCGACGACCGCGTGATGTTCTTTGAGATACTGCGCGACCGCGCGGATCGCCTTCGGACCGGCAAAGTTGCCGACGACCGGCACGAGCAGGTTCTTCGTCTCGAAATCCTTGAGCCACCGGTAATTCGCTTCGGTGGCGAGGTAGGCCCAGTTCTTTCCCGCTGTATCGGTCGCAACCTGGAGCGTCGCATACGTCGGCATGTTGCCGCGTCCGAATCCGCCCCACCGCCGCCGCCATTCGAGAAGTTGTAGTTGATCTGCGGCCCGGCCTCGTAGAACTGCGAATAGATGTATTCCATCGACTTGGCGTCGCTGTCGCCCATCGTGAAACCGTGTGACGCCAGGTGGGACTTGATCGCCGCCAGGTTCCTCTTGTAGAGCATGGTGTCCGGCGTTGCCGCGACGTACGCCTCGAACAACCGCTGCGGCGACGAGCTCGTGTCGAGTCCGGACGGGCGCGGCCGGCTGAACAGCTTCGACAGAAAATCGGCACGGTCCGCCGACGTCTCGAGCAGCGCCTTGTACATCAGGTGCTCGATCATGTTGCCGCGCCGGATGTCGAAGATGATCGCCATCTTCGGCTGAAGCGACACGATGTACGTGAAATTCTGCTCGGGCCCGACGCCGAGGTAGACGCCGCCGGGCTTGACGAGGCCGCGGAGATACGGAATCACGGCCTGAAAGCCGGTCTCGTTCGACAGCAGGTTGTCCGAACGGAAATACCCGCCGGGCTCCGAGAAATCGGCGTTGAGCTGCCAGATCTCCTTGTCGCTCAACCGCGAGGGAATCGTGCTCTGAGCGGTCCCGACCGTCGGCGCGAAGATGAGCGCGACCGCCGCGAGGGTACTCAATCTCTGTCGGTTCATATCGGTCTCGTGTCCGTGATGGCTCGATGCGGAGGGCGCCGTGTGCCCCGGCCCCTGCAAGATGCACCGCCGCGCTCTACACGTCACCTCCGGCGCACGTTGGCTGGGCACCGACCCGACACATCGCCGCCCGAGATCCGATTTCGCGCGACCGGCGTACCCTCCGCACTTGGCCCCAAAGGCTGAGTGGACTACTTGGGGCCGTCGCACCTCGGCCGCGCGCCCCGGCTCAACTCCCCCCCGATAGGAGGGTTTCATGCGGTTTCGCTTGCACACGCCAGCGGCGCGCTTGGCGGCGGCCGTGGCAACGGTCGCGGTCCTTGCCGGCACCGGCATCGGCATCGCGCGCGCGTCGGACCACCAGGACAATCCGCTCGTCGAGCTGAACCCTGCGATGGACATGACCGACGTCTATGCGTTCCCGGGCTCCTCGCCCGATCGGATCGCGCTCGTGCTCAACAGCTGGGCGTTCCTCACGCCGGCGCAAACTCCGTCCACCTCGTTCGACCCGAACCTCCTGTACCAGTTCAAGGTCGACAACACCGGCGACGCCAGGGAAGACAAAGTCATCCAGATCGTCTTCAAGGGCACCGGCGCGAGTCAGACGGTGGAAGTCCGCGGCCCGGTCGCGCCGCCGGTGATCGGAGCGATGAACAACCAGGTCGCCACGGCGACCCCCACGGTCACGGGCGCGGTGAATCAGGTTCTCGGATCGCCGAGCGGCATCCAGGTGTTCGCCGGCGCGCGCGAGGATCCGTTCTTCATCGACCTCGAGCAGTTCTTCCGGATCCTCCCCGACCGCAAGCCTTCGACGGGAACGCTGTCCGCGCTTCCCGACACGGCGACCGCGGGTTCGTTCCGCAGCGCCGCAGCGGCGGTGGACTTCACCAAGGGCTTCAACGTGCTGTCGATCGTGTCGAGCTGCCTACCGCGATGCTCACGGCGGGCGGATCCGCGAAGCTGGGCATCTGGGGCACGATCAGCCGCTGATCGCGGCCACCGCCGACAACACACGACAACAACTCACCGCGCATAGAGGCGAATCACAATGTCCATGCATTCACTCCGCGAGCGGAGCGCCGCGCGTTGGCGCTGGCCGGCGCGCTGGCGGCGCTCGCGCTGACGGCCGCGTGCTCCGACGACAACGGCACCACCACTCCGAGCACAAGCTCGACCCGCACCTTCAACCAGGTCCAGCGGCTCGGCAACCCGCTGGTGAGCGAGGTGTTCCTCATGAAGAAGGACCATCCATTTCACGGCTCGATCGGGCCTGACGGCGACGCCGCCGCGTTCGGTGGAACCGTAAAGGGATTCGTCGCCGCATTCAGGCCGCAGGCGACGACGCTCCAGAACACGCTCGCATCGGTGCTCCTTCCCGACATGCTGATCGTGCAGACAGACAAGGCGACGTCGACGGCGGGCTGGCTGAGTTGGGCGCTGTCGAACGGGTGGGGCGGCCGCAAGCTCACCGACGACGTCGTCGACGTCGGTCTCTCCGGAATCTTCAGCGACCTGCTCGACCCGACGCAGTTCGTCTGCAAGCCGTTCACGCTTCCGTTGTGCACGGACAACGTCGGGTCGCACAGCACCTTCCAGACGACGTTCCCCTACCTCGCGAACCCGAAGTAGAGCCATGACACGACCTCCGTCGCGCCTCGGTCGTTCGTTTCGCCCGCTGGTCATCGCCCGCGCCGCGTTTGGCGCGCTGGCGGTGGCCGGCGCGGCGGCGGTCGGGTGCTCGCGGGGCACGGGGACTCCGAGAGCGGTCACGACTGCCCCGGCCGCGCCCCGCCTCAGCGAGAGCGAAGTTCTCGACCTGGATATAGAGTTCTACAAACAGCGCGCCGACCGCGATCCCACGCGGCGCAACGGACCTGGCACGCCTGGCCGGTCTCTACCTGCAACGGTCGCGCGAAACGGGCGACCCGAGCGACGCCCTCCGCGCCGAAGCCGCCGCGCGCCGATCCGTTCGCAACCGCGACTCGCGCAACGACGCCGCCGCGCAGGTGCTCTCGGCGAGCCTCCTCGCGCAGCATCGGTTCGATGAAGCGCTGGCGATCGCGCGAACGCTGCGCGACCGCAACCCCGACGTTCCCTCGCTCCGCGCCGCCGTCGGTGAGATCGAGATGGAGCTGGGGCAGTACGACTCGGCGCGCGTGACGTTCGACAGCCTCGGTGCCTTTGCGCACGACCTCTCGGTAGCTCCACGTCTGGCGCGCTGGGCCGAGATCGAAGGTCGTACCGGTGAAGCGCGCTGGCGCATGCGCACCGCGCTCAAGACCGCGCTCGCGACGCCGCACCTTCCGCGCGAGCAGGTCGCCTGGTTCTGGCTTCGCAACGGCGACCTGGATCTGCGGAGCGGCAAGTACGCGGAGGCGGATTCCGAGTACCGCGCGGGGCTCGCCGCACATCCCGACGACTATCGGCTTCTCGCCGCGACGGCGAGGCTCGCCGCCGCGCGCCACGAATGGCGGGATGCGATCGCCGCCGGCGAACAGGCGATCGCCACTTCACTCGACCCGGCGACGCTCGGCGTGTTGAGCGACGCGTACGCCGCGATCGGCGACAGCGCGAAGTCCGGCGAGTACGCGCGGGCGCTGGACGTCGCCGTGCTCAAGCAGCCGGGCGCGTACCACCGCGCCTGGAGTCTCTTCCTGCTCGACCATCGTCGTCACGTCGCCGGCGTGTATCGCAAGGTGCTCGTCGAGCTGCGCACGCGTCGCGACATCTACGGGTACGATCTGTTGGCGTGGGCGCTCCACGCGCAGGGTCGAGACGTCGAGGCGAAGGCGGCGATGACGCACGCGCTCGCCCAGGGCACACGCGACGCGCAGCTCTTCTACCACGCCGCCGTGATCGAGCGCTCGCTGGGCGACGAGAGTGCGGCGAGCGAGCTGTTCGCGCGCGCCCGTGCGCTGCAGCCAGCCGCGTCGACGGCGGCGTCGGAGGCCCAATGAGCGAACTGGCGACGTACATCCAACTCGGCTTTCGCCACATCGTCGACGTCGAGGCGATGGACCACATCCTGTTTCTGGTGGCGCTCGCGGCGATTTACCGGCCGCGCGACGTGCGCCAGGCGCTCTGGGTCGTCACCGCGTTCACGGTTGGCCATTCGGTGACGTTGGGGTTGGCGGTCACCGGAGTCGTGCACTTCCCTTCCGCGCTCATCGAATTCCTGATCCCGGTGACGATCGTCGCCACCGGCGTCGAGAATCTCATCGCCAGCGCGCGCCGCCGAGCGGGAATTCAGAGCCGGTATCGTCCGGTGTTCGCAGGCGTGTTCGGACTGGTGCATGGCGCCGGGTTCGCCAACTACCTCAGTGCGATGTTCGTCACGCACATCGCGCTGCCATTGTTCGGGTTCAACGTAGGGATCGAGCTCGGTCAGATCGTAATTCTCGGGGCCGCGGCGCTGGCGCTCGCGCTGCTGGATCGCGGCATAGCCGCCGGCATCGCCTTCGCGAAGGAACCGAGCGCGCGATGGCCGGCGCTTCGCGTGCGGGTCGTCGGGGTTTCGCTGCTCGTCGTCGCGGTCGCGTCGCGCTGGGCGGTGGAGCGAAGTCCGTGGTAGCGGCGTTGCTGCTCGCGATGGCGCTGTCGGCGGAGCCGCGCGACGGGCTCGCGATGCACCCATTGCACACGACGATGGCGGAAGTCACGATCGACCGGAATCGCGGCACCCTCCGCGTCGTAGTGCGCGTCTTCGCGGATGACTTCGGTACCGCGCTCGACGCGGCGGGGAAGGCTGGGTCGTGGGACGAGCGCGCCGCGACATATCTCTGGCGCGCGGTCTCGATCGTCGACGAAGCGCGGCGCCCGCTCGGAATGCGCGACTGCGGCACCCGGCGTCAGGGAGACCTCCTCTGGCTCTGCGCCGAAGCAGCCGTACCCGCGGCGACGGCGAGCCGGCTCTCGCTTCGCGACCGGATGCTGTGCGAACTGTTCGCCGACCAGGTCAACGTCGTGCGCGTGACGGACGGCGTGAAGACGCGGACGATGTTGTTCACTCGCGGCGACGCGGAGAAATCGATCGCCGGCTGATCCGGGCCGCGAATCATTTAGGAAACGGTGAACACGGTCACCTTGCCGCCCGGAGACGGCGCCCGTACGATTGATGGCGCGTTGTCATCCGATCGGAGACCTCGAATGCGTTCTCGTTCCGCTGCCCCGGCGAAGACCATCCGGCGAGTGATGGCGTCGATCGTCGCCGCCATTCTCGGCGGTGCGCTTGCGTGCCGCAGCGACTCGGTCGCGCCTTCGTTTCCCAGCACGCCGGTCGTCACCACCGCGCTGGCGACGGGGCAGCAGTTCTCGTGCGTCCTCACGACCGACGGCAAGTCCTACTGCTGGGGCGACAACCTCCGCGGACAACTCGGCGACTCGTCCTTCATACCCGAGCTCATGCCGACGCCGACGGCCGGCGGGCATCAATTCGCCGCGATCGCCGCGGGATATGCGTCGGTGTGCGCGTTGGACCGCCACGGGGCCGCGTGGTGCTGGGGCGACGATCCGACGCAGCCCGGCGTGCCGCTCAGCTATCGCACCGTGCCGGTCGCCGTCGCGTCGCCGCATCCCTTCAAGTCGATCACGGTCGGCGCCAAGTTCGGCTGCGGTCTCGACGCGGGCGGTGCCGCGTACTGCTGGGGGATCAACAGCCAGGGACAGCTCGGCGTCGGCGACACCGTGCGCCGAACCGGCGCGACCCCGGTGCAGACGAGCGTTCGATTCGCGTCGGTCGTCGCCGATTTCTTCAGCGCGTGCGGACTCACGTCCGACGGCGCCGCGTGGTGCTGGGGCGACAACACGTACGGAGAGCTAGGCACGGGCGATGTGACCTCGTCGTCAGTGCCGCGCGCCGCGGCCGGAACGCTCAAGCTGCGAGACCTGTCGAGCGGACCGATTCACCAGTGCGGGCTGAACGACGCGGGCGCGGCGTTCTGCTGGGGCAACAACTCGTCGGGGCAGCTCGGAGACGGCACGAGCATCGAGCGGCACGCGGCCACGCAGATCGTCGGCGGGGTTCCGTTCGGCAGCATCCGCAGCTCACGCGTGAACTCGATCTTCTCGACGACGTGCGGTGTCACCTCGCTGGGCGACGTCTATTGCTGGGGCTACGGATCAAAGGGACAGCTCGCCGGCGCGCCCGCGAGCTCGGCGTGTACGCCCTTCTCTCCGCCGGGCGTGGCGAACCCGAGTCCCGTCACGTTCGTTTGTTCCTACACGCCTCAAAAGATCACCGGCATCTCGAACGTCGTCGCGTTGGACGTGGGACTCGAGCACGTTTGCGCGATCAACACGACGGCGAAGGTGTTCTGCTGGGGCGACGGCGCGCACGGCGAGCTCGGAGACGGAAACGGCGTCGCCGAAGCGACGCCGGTCCTCGTCAAGGGCGGGCTGCCCCTGCCGCACTGATCCGATGGAGGGTCAGCCGGCGAGCGCCGGCTCCGCATCCAACGGTTCATCCACTTTCGGCCCGTCCCACTCGTTGCCGCACTTGAGGCATTTGCGGAAATCGCCGCGCGTCTTGTTGAACTTCATCTCGGCGCCGACGAAGCCGCATTCCGGACACTTCTCGGTGACCGGCTTGTTCCAGGCGACGAAGTCGCAGTCCTCGTTCGCGCACGCGTAGAACGCCGTGCCGCGCTTCCTCGAGCGACGCTCCACCAGCTCGCCGCCGTCCTTCGGACAGAACACCCCCGTCGGCAGCGAGCGCGTGCCGCGGCACTTCGGGAACGTGCTGCAGCCGAGGAACTGCCCGCTGCGACCCGTGCGAATGACCATCGGCGCGCCGCAGACGTGGCACTTGTGCTCCGTCATCACGGGCTTGGCTTTCTCGCCCTTGATCGGACGCGTGTACTTGCACGTTCTTCGGATGATTCTCGCAGGCGAGGAACGGCCCGAAGAATCCGCCGCGCGGCTCGAGCTTGCCGCCGCACTCGGGGCAACGCAGCTCGTGGACCTTCGACAGGTCGTACGCTTCGGCGATCAGCGACGGCGCGTCCACCTTGTTGAGCCGCGCCGCGAACGGCGAGTAGAAGTCCTTGAGGACCTTCTGCCAGCCGAGGTCGCCCTCTTCGACCTTGTCGAGCTCCTGTTCCATCTCCGACGTGAAGTCCACGTTGAAGACGTCGGGGAACTGCTTCACCATCACCTTCTCGACGCTCTCGCCGAGCTCCGTCGGGAAGAAGCGGCGCTGGGTCGAGCTCGACGTAGCGCCGGTCGGCGAGCACGGAGATGATCGACGCGTACGTCGACGGACGGCCGATGCCGAGCCGCTCGAGCTCCTTGACGAGGCTCGCCTCGGAGAAGCGCGGCGGCGGCTCGGTGAAGTGCTGGCTCGGCGTGATCGCACTTGCACGGCACCTTCTCGCCGACCTCGACGACCGGGAGCGCCTGCTCGTCCTCGAGCGTCCGGTGCTCGCCTTCTTCGCGTGCCTTCGCGATACAGAACGCAGGAAGCCCTTGAACTTCACGATCGAGCCGGTGGCGCGGAACAGATAGCTGCGCGGCCGATGTCCGGCTGGTTCGACGACGGGATGTCGAAGTCGACGGTGGTCGTGTCGAACACGGCGGGCGTCATCTGCGACGCCATGAAGCGCTGCCAGATCAGCTTGTAGAGCTTGAACTGGTCGGGGGTCAGATATTGCTTCACCGCGTCCGGCCGCCGCGTCGGATCGGTCGGACGAATCGCCTCGTGCGCGTCCTGCGTGTTCTTTCCTTTCGCGTCGCCGTAGAGCTGCACCGCGGCCGGAACGTACTCCTCGCCGAACATGGTGCGCATGTAGTCGCGCGCCTGAGTCGCCGCGCTCTCCGCGACGCGCGTCGAGTCGGTTCGCATGTACGTGATGAGACCGACGCCGCCCTCGTCGCCGATCTCGATGCCCTCGTACAGATCCTGCGCGACGCGCATCGTGCGCTTCGAGCCGATCGACAGCTTCTTCGCGCGCTTCCTGCTGCAGCGTCGAGGTCGTGAACGGCGCCGCCGGATTCTTGCGACGCTCGCGGCGCTTGACTTCGGTGACGTCGAACGTCTTGCGGTCGCGCACGTCGGCGATGATGCGTTGGGCGTCGGCCTCGTTCGAGATCTCGGCCTTCTTGCCGTCGATGTGGTGCAGCTTGGCGGTGAACTGCTGCCCGTCCTTCTCGAGCAGCGCCTCGATCGTCCAGTACTCGACCGGCTTGAACGCGCGAATCTCGCGCTCGCGCTCGACGATCAGCCGCAGCGCGACGGTCTGCACGCGCCCCGCCGAGAGTCCCTTCTTCACGGTCTTCCAGAGGACCGGGCTGGCCTTGTAGCCGACGAGCCGGTCGAGCACGCGGCGCGCCTGCTGCGCCTCGACCTTTTTCGCGTCGATCTTGCCCGCGTTCTCGATCGCGGCGCGGACGGCGTCCTTCGTGATCTCGTGAAAGAGCACGCGCTTGATCGGTATGACGGCGTCGCCGCGCTTCGGCTTGATCTGCGTCGCCACGTGCTGCGCGATCGCCTCGCCTTCGCGATCAGGGTCGGTCGCGATCAGGACCTCGCGGCTTTCCTTCGCCGCGCTCTTGAGATCGGCGATCGTCTTTTCCTTGCCCGGGATCGGCACGAGCTCCGGCGTGAAGCCCTTCTCGACGTCGATGCCGAGCTTCTTCTCGGGCAAATCCATGATGTGGCCGACCGTCGCGCGCACGCGGTAGCCGCGGCCGAGATACTTGCCGATCGTCTTCGCCTTGGCCGGCGACTCGACGATGACGAGCGTGCTGCCGCCGGCGGTCGCGGGGCCCTCGAAGTACTCGACGACGGCCTTCCCTCGCCGCGCGGCGGCCTTCTTCGTCGCCTTACCCTTGGCCGCGCGCTTCGCCGAGGGACGGCTCGTCGCCCCCCCCGCCGTACCCGATTTCGATTTCACTCCCGGCGCACGCTTTCTGGTTGCCATCTCGATGTGTTCAGTGGACCGTCTGATTTTGATCGCCGTCGCCGCGCTGTACGAATCCCGCGCCCTCCATGAGGGAGCGGAGATCGTCGAGCGCGATCCGTCCGTCGATCTGCACGAGTGCCCGTTCTATGATGTGCTCCAGCTCGGCCGCGTTCAGCGCGCCCGAGCCGCTCAGCGCCAGCAAATGTCCCCACGCTTCGGGAGCGAAACGGCCCCGTTCGTGGGGTCCTAGCACGCGAAAAATCATCGCAATCTTTGCCCCGCCATCTCACCTGCCGAGTCCGTCAGCCGATCGTCTGCGGCATCCAGCCCCGAAAGCACGAAGGGGAGGATATGCGATGCCAGAGCATCGTTCCTCGCCCCATGAAATCCGGCAATCTTCCCTTTCTCCGGCCTCAGGACCGACGATCAGCCCCGCTGCCGCGGTAACGTAGGATCACCCCGAAAACGAGGCAAGTTCCGCCACCAGTTCTATAACCCTTTGCAGACCAAAGAGTTCCGTATCTACAGTCTCATCGGCGGCCTCATACGCCCCCCGCCGCTCCCGGTATAGACGCTCCAGTTCGACAAGAGGATCCGGACGCGAAAGAAGCGGGCGGAGCGCCCGATCCGGCCCCAAACGCGCAAGTGCCGTCACCGGACGCACTCTAAGGTATATAAGCCGTCCAGGGGGGTGCAGCAGCGAAACAACCCCGGGGTCACCAATCCAGCCCCCGCCGGGCGCCACAATCATGTTTCCGACGAGCTTCAGTTCCTCGGTGAGCTCCCGCTCCTTCTGACGGAAGTATCCCTCACCCGCTTCCGCGAAGATCTGGCCGATGGACCGCCCTTCACGGCGCTCGATCTCCACGTCGAGGTCGAGAAAGGATCGCCCCAGGCGTTCGGCGACGGCGGCACCGATCGTGGACTTTCCGGCGCCGGGGAGACCGACGAGGATCACGTGCGGCTTCGACGGATCAGCCTCCGATCCTGGCCGCGACGTGCGAAAGGTAGGCGTCATGGTTGCGCCGCGTCTCTCCGAGCGAATCGCCGCCGAATTTCTCCAGGAACGCATCAGCAAGCACGAATGCCAACATTGCTTCGGCGATCACTCCCATCGCTGGAACGGCGGTCACATCGCTCCGTTCGGCGACGGCCGACGCCGACTGCGCCGGTCGCGACGTCGACCGTCGCCAGCGGGCGCATCAGGGTGCTGATCGGCTTCATCGCGACGCGGACCACCAGCGGTTCCCCCGTCGTCATGCCGCCCTCGAGACCGCCCGCGCGATTGGTGCGGCGGCGGACGTTGCCGGTGCGCGTCCTGCCGGGCGCCAGCTCGATCTCGTCGTGCACCTCGGCGCCCGTGACGCGCGACGCTTGAAAACCCATTCCGATTTCCACGCCCTTCACCGCCGGGATGGACATGATCGCCGCGCCGATGCGCCCGTCGAGCTTGCGGTCCCACGAGACGTGCGAGCCGAGGCCCACCGGCAGTCCGTCGACGACGACTTCGCAGATGCCGCCGAGCGTGTTTCCGGCTCGCTTGATCTCGTCGATCTTCTCGATCATCCGCTTCGGCGTCGGCGTCGAGCGTGCGCAGCTGCGATTCGTCGGCGGCGGCGTTGATGTCTTCCGGCATTTCCTCCGGACGGCGTGCGTCGATGCCGCCGAGGTGCACGACGTGACTTCCGATGCAGATGCCGAACTCGCGCAGGAACCGCTTGCAGATCGCCGCCGCCGCGACGCGCGCCGTGGTCTCGCGAGCCGAGGCGCGCTCGAGAATGTCGCGCGCGTCGTCGCGATCGTACTTGAGGAGGCCGGTGAGGTCGGCGTGGCCGGGGCGCACGCGCGTGACCGCGCGCTTGCGCGGAACGCCGGGGTCGGCGTCGGGCGCGGGGTCCATGATCTCCTCCCAGTTCTTCCAGTCGCGATTGCGGATCAGCATCGCGATCGGCGAGCCGATCGTCTCGCCGGCGCGGACGCCGGACAGGAATTCGACGGCGTCCTTCTCGATCTGCATGCGGCGCCCGCGGCCGTAGCCTTGCTGGCGCCGCGCGAGCTCGCCGTCGACGTCCGCCGAAAGCAGCGGCAGGCCCGCCGGCATTCCTTCGAGAATGCTCACGAGGGCCGGGCCATGCGATTCACCGGCGGTCGTGAAACGGAGGATCATGCCGTGAATCTTAGCGCCCTACCCTCCGTCCACGTGGCCGCGCCTCGCGCGGCCCGCTCATTCTTGCTTACGGTCCAGGCTTGATGTCGCTCGCCGTCAGGTCGATCACGACAAGGCCTTGCTGGCTGATCGCGAAGAGCTTCAGGATCACATCGCCCGGATCGCCGGGCATCGGCAACGACACGCGCAACGGTCCGTAGATCGGGTTCTTGAGCTGCAGGCGTGCGCGATTGATGTAGTAGGCGATGTCGACGACTTCGATGATGCCGCTCGCCGAACCGACGAACGCCAACCGCTGATCCTGCGGCGTCAGCACGCCGTTCGCGCTCGGATGGAACGCGATGCCGGCGCCGTCGTCGAACGAGTCGTACTTGCCCTGCAGCCGGAGGTGGAACGGATCGCTGACCATCGCGAAGTACGACTGCGAACCGTGCGACGCGACCGTCAGGCCGGTCTTGTCGAGCGCGAGGCCGAAGATCTTCTCCGACGCGTTGTCCGTGAGGTCCTGGATCGTGACGAGCGGCGAGAAGAAGTTCGGAAGCGCTCCGACGCAGTCGGCCACCATGATGACGCGACCGGCGCCCGGCGTGTGGCCTTCACCGAACGCGATCCACTGCCGGTTGCCCCAGGCCGCAACGAAGGTCGTGTCTGCCAGCGCGAGCGAGTTGATGTCGAGTGCGGGCACGAGCTCCGCGTCGCTGCCGCCGGCGACGGCCGCCGCCACGGCGAGGACCGGGTCGGCGTTCGGACCGCGATCGTACCCGTGCACTGGCCGTACGGATGGTCCCAGATCAACAGCTTGTCGGAAGTCGTGTCGTTCGGCAGCGCCTGAAGAATGCGATCGAGTCGACGTTGAACAGCGCATACGTCTCGACCGTGGTTTCCTGGATGACGCCGTACTGCCAGATCTGACGCGGATCCGGAACCGGGAGCGACGGATCGAGCCAGCGAAGCGTTCCGGCTGGGTTGGCATCCGTCGGACGCGTCGAGTAGAAGATGCGGCCGCCCTTCGCCTGCGCGATGTACTGCGGACGATCCGAGTAGCTGATCGGGCCGAGCGCGGTCAGCCGGATTTTGCCGGTGATCGCGTCGCGCGTGACGGTGATCGAGAACAGGTAGGTGTTGCGCGTGAGGATGCGGTGCGGGAGATCCTCGTGCATGCTCGGCACGGACGTCGAACCGATGAAGACGCGGCTGATGTTCGTTCCGCCGGAGTTCGCGACGAGCAGCGTATCCGGATTGTTCGAGATCACCATGCCCCACGGCAGCGAGCCGACGGCGATTGGCGTGGTCGAGAAGCCCTTGCCGGTCGCCGAGCTCTGCCAGACGTCGAGCAGGTTGAAGTTGATGTTCGACAGGAAGACGTTGCCGCGCGCCGCGTCGACGGCGATGTCGCCGATCGTGCCCTGCTGCGGCAGCGCGTACGTGCGGCCGTAGACGAGCAGCGTCGTGTCGATCAGCGCGGTGGCGAGGTTGCCCTCGGCCGAGGCGCGGCTGACCGGGACGGCGTATCCGACGCGCCCCGCCTGGTCGACGGCGAACGCGGTGATGCCGAGGCGTTGGCCCTGCTGCGTGCGCGGCAGGTTGAGCGCCACGTTCCCCTTGGCGTTCGCGTTGAACGGCGCGGAGCGGCAGCAGAATCCGTTTGCAGCGTATTGCCGGCCGAGTCGCGGACGATGACGCCGATCAGCGTGATCGCGTCGCCGGTGGCGTTCACGGTCACGGAATCCGTGGACTCAGTCTTCGGCGACACCACCTGGGTGACGCGCGGCTGCGAGCTGTTCGCCGCGCGAACGAACGCAAGCACCGGCGGTCCGCCTCCCGGCTGCCGTTCACGTCGATTGACGTCGCGGAAACCGTGATCTTGCCGCGCAGTGGCGCGTTGAACGGAATGCGCGCGGTCGTCGAGAACGTGACGTCGCGCGGATTGTTGGAGTAGATCTGGGAGATCGTCGTGTCGAGCTTGGTCGGCCAGTTCGCTTCGCCCTGCACGCGAATGTCGATGCGTCCGACGCCGTTGCCGCTCTGGGCGCGGGCGGAGACGTTGATACCGACGCCGGCCGGAATGCTGTCGCCGTTGTTCGGCGCGACGACCGACACCTTCGGCCCGGCGACGATGAACACCGTGCGCTTGGCCGTGTCGGCCGCGGCGGCGCCGTCGGTGGCACCGACGACGACGACGAGGCTGTCGACCGTCGTGTCCGCCGGGTTGATCTGCTGCAGGTAGCGGCGGACCGTGGTGTCCTGCAGGCCCGTGCGGAACGCGCCGGCGTGGGGACGTTGAGCAAACCGTAGCGCGGCGTCAGCGAGAACGTGCCGAGATCGACGCTGCCCTTCGCCGTCAGGCCCTGCATCGTGGCGGACTTCAGACCCTTGTCGCTGTGCAGGTGGACCCGCACGATACACCGAGTCACCGACGTTGATCAAGGTGCCGACGATCGGCGAGTCGATCGAGATCGCGGGGCCGTTGCCGCTGGTGTTCGAGCCGGAGGACGTCGACCCGTGTTGCCGTTCGACGCCACGCTGATCCCCGATGCCCCGGGCGCGGTCGTGTCGCAGCTCGCGACGATGACGACACCGGCGGCCAGCCCGGCCAGCCGGACCAAAGTTGCTCTATTCATGGCAGGAGTCCCAGGGCTCGATTACGGACGGCTCGGGTCGGGCTGCTGCCCGTCGTCGATGATGTGCGGCGTGATCAGGATGAGGAGATCGCGCTTCGTCTCCGACCGGTTGGTCACCCCGAACAGGCGGCCGATGATCGGCAGATCGACGAGAAGCGGGAAGACCGGTCTTGCTGCACGCTCACCGTCGTCTGCGTCAGTCCGCCGATCGACCGTCGTCTCGCCGTCGGCGACGAGCACTTCGTTGTCGACCTTCTGCGTCGGGAACACGGCGCCGACGTCGTTCGACTGGAACTGCACGTCCGAGTTCTCGACGTGGACGCGCATCTGGATCTGGCGGTTCGCGGTGATCTGCGGCGTCACGGTGAGGATGACGCCGGTCTGCTGCATCTGGACCGTGGCGCGCGGGAAGTTGCCGGTCTGATTGCCGCCCGCCGACCGGCGTCGATGACGCGGATCGGCACCTGCGTGCCGGCCGTGAGGTTCGCCGTGCGGTTGTTCAACACCGTCGCGCTCGGCTCGGCCTGCACGTCGAGGAGCGTGTTCGATCTGCAGCGCCTCGAGGAACGTCGTGAAGTCGTAGTTGCCCATCGCCGTCGAGTAGACGAGCTGCAGCGCGGCGCTCGGAATGCGCGCCGTCGCGTTGGCGATCGCCGAGACGGTGTTGCCGCCGAGCAGGATCTGACCGGCGTCGTGCGATCGGCGTGCCGATCGAGTCGAGGCGCGGGACGATGTCGTTGAAGAACTGCTGCTGCGAGCCGAGGTCGTAGCGAAGACCAAGGCCCTCGAGCGTCGTGCGGTCGACGAGAATGATCTTCGCCTTGATGTTCACCTGCGGCTGGCGCAGGTCGAGGCTGTGGGCGTACTCCTCGAGCTCGGGCAGCGCGCTCGGCACGTCGGTGATGGTGACGCTGTTGGTGATCGTGTCGGCCGGTGACGGTACCGCGCACCGGGCAGGTGAAGCTCTGACGACGCCGACCTGCGGCTGCGGCGCGCCGTCGGCGCTCGTGCCCGGCCGGGAGATCGTCGGGCCGACTGCGAGCCGTCCGGCGCGATCGGGCACGCACGGGTGAGACGCTCGGCCACCATCGGCGCGACCGCCGGCGCGCGCGTAGTTCGAGCCGGATCGTGCGGTTGCGGAGCGGAATCGTCGCCTGACGCGCGGCGATGTTCTCGAACGTGTCGATGACGATGACGCCGTCCGGATTGATCGAGACGTCGTAGCCGTTGGCGTTCATGACCTCCTTGAGCGCCACGTCCCACGGCAAGTTCGTGATGTTCGCCGTGACGAAGCCGATGACGTTCTTGGCTGGGAGAATCGTGCGGCCGGTGAACGAGGCGAACACGCCGATGACGTCGCTGATCGAAGCGTTCTCCCAATTGACGTGATGCGCGGCTCCTGCGACTGCTGGGACTTCGCCTGCGTGCCGGCCGCGTTCTCGGCCTGACGGAACGCCAGGCGATACGCCGGAATCTCCGGCCGCGAGGGCGAGACGTCGTGTTCGGCGGCGAGGAGCGACTCGGGGCGCGCCGGCAGAGTGACGGGCGCCGCGGCGACGACCGGCGGCTTCGCTGCCGGCGCGATCGCGGCCTGCGGTTTCGCGGCCGGTGCCATCGCGACCGGCGCCATGACGACCGGCGCGGGCGTTACTGGAGCGATGTCGGTGACGACCGCCTCGCGGCGCGCCTTCGCGGCGCCCGAGCCGATCGACCACGGATCGAACTTGTCTCTCGTGCCGTCGACGCTGATTCGCACTTCGCCGTTTTTCTGGGCGACGTTGTACGCGTGCGGCGCGTCGAGCGTGAGCACGACGCGGACCGTCGACTTCGTGAATTGCGAGTAGCGCATGCGCGTGATGCCGCCGCGCGCGACGCCGTCGTAGGAATCACCGCCGGGACGCCGAGCGAGGCGCCCGCCAGGTCGATGACGATCTTGTCCGGCTTCGCCATCGTGAAATGCTTGAGAGAGATCGCACCGTCGACGCGAATGACGACGTCGGCACGCGAGCCCCCGGCGGGAGCTGCCGCGTCGGGGACCACGCTCAGCGCGGTCACCTTCGCATCGTTGGGTGGGAGCGACGAGCCCGTGCGGTGCGACGAGGCGACGGCGTTGCCGCCCACCACGCCGACCGCGACGAACATCGCCGAAGCCAGAGTCCGGTGCGAAATCATTTTGCCCTCATTCTGGTGGAATCGCGCGAGGAATAGAGAGTCCTGGCGAGTCGTTCCGAATTCATCGATCGTGAAAATCACGGCCTTCATGCGAATCGCGTTGACGCGCATGCGGCCGAGGGTGGAACCGACGAACACCCGGTACTGGACGTTGTTGGCCGAGACGTCGCGGAGCGTCGCCACCGAACGGTTGCCCGATCGGTCGAAGAGGATGCCGGTGAGGCGCAGGTCTCCGATCGTCGGGCGCAGCTCGTTCGTGGTGAGCAGCGAGTAGAACGGATCGCGGCGGCCGTCGCGGCTGTACGCGTATTCCTCGCGCATGATCGTCGTCGGCACGGCGGTCGTGTCGGACTTGGTGCCGACGACCAGCCCGGGCTTCTTGCCGGGCGATTTCACGGTATCGCGGCGCACATCGCCGTTGGACACGGTGGAGACCACGGCCGTCGGGCGCGAAGGCCCGTCCGGCCGCTGCTCCGCCTCGATGTGCGCGGTCGTCGCGTCAGCCGCCTTGTGCGCCGCCGCTTTCGCGGCGGTGCCGGGCATCGACTGCGCGTTCGACGCCGGCGCGAAGCCGGCTACGATCGCGCACGCGACGAGTAGGGATGAGAGACGTGTCATGGCATGCCTGCCTTGCCGGCCGGCGCCGCTTGGTTCGGGCGCGCGACGTACGTTTGAATTCCGAAATGCACGTCCAGAAATTGTTCGTTCTTCTTCGGCCGCCGGTCCGGCGTGTTGCGGTTGGACGGCTTCAAATCCACGTTGATGGGCGCCACGATGCGGGGCAGCGATCCGATGTTGGCGATGAACTCGGCGACCTGATGATACGGACCGGTCACCGCGAGCTTGTATTTGTAAGTATCGAACTGATCGCCGTTCACTACACCGTCGGGCTGCACGTCCGAGAACTCGAGACCGGCGCGGCGCGCCGCCGAGGAGATCGACTCGAGCAGCGCCGGCACTTCGTTCTCCGTCGGCACGAGCCGGCGCAGCACGTTGAGCTGCCGGCCGTATTCGTCGGCTTCGCGGCGCATCTTGGCGGCCGTGCCCTTCGCGACTTCGAGCTTCGCGACGCGGTTCAGCGAATCGAGCGTGTCGAGCCGCGCGGTGAGCACTGTGTTTTCGGCGTTCTGCGGCGCCCACACGAGCTGCTGATAGACGGCGCCGAGACCGACGACCAGAATGGCGACGATCAGCAGGTTGCGGTTGCGCGGATTTTCGGGAAGGAGAGCCATTGGCTACCTCACCGAAAGGGTGAGCGGCGCACGGCGAATAGCCGTCGAATCGGGCCGGTTGTAGCCGATCGTCAGCTGGAACTGCGTGACTTCCTTGTTCATCTCGACCGCCAGCTCGGACTTGTCGAGCTGCACGTTCGTGAGGAACGGCGACGCTTCGAGATCCTTCATGAAGCGCGTCAGCGCCTGGATGTCGACCGTGCGCCCGGCGACGCGAACGCCGATCGGATCCTCGGAACGTCCGTGTCGAGCCGCTTCGGCGACTTGCCCGCCGCCCTCTTCTTGGCGGCCGCGGATGTGTCGACCTTCACGGCCGGCGACGCCACGACGTTGGCCGATCCCTGCGGCGTGCCGGTGAACGAGATCATCGTGAGCCACGTGTACTGCGGCAGCGCGCGGCTGACCTCGTCCATCACGTGCGACCAGACGAAGCGATCCTCGTCGAGGTTGCTGATGAGATTGACCTGGCGCAGCAGCGTGTCGCGCATCGCCTCGGCGTGCCAGCGATCCTTGAGGAAGTTGGCATAGCGCGTCGAGTCGCGCACCGACAGGTCGCGGCGCGCTTCGAGCTCGGCGGTTTTCTTGCCCTGCGTGACGTACAGATAGCCGACGGCGCCCAGGCTGAGCACCACGGCCGACGCGGCTCCGATGAGGAACCGGTCTCTGAACATTCCGGAGAAGCCGGCGCGGAACGCCGACAGGTCGACGCCTTGCCGACTCGCCGTCTTCTTGTTCGCGCCGGGGAGAAGATTGATGTGGATCATGCGACCTTCCGAAGCGCCAGCCCGATCGGCATCATGAGCAACGGCGCGATCTCGTCGGTGACCAGCGATCCTCGAGCGCACCGTCGCGAACCTTCAGGTTGGCGAGCGGGTTGGCCTGCCGTACGGTGATGTGCAGCCGGTTGGCGAGCGCCTCGTTGAGGCCGGGAATGCGCGAGCCACCGCCGCACGTGTAGATCGCGCGCATGGTGCCCGCGCGAGAGTTCTGCGCGAGGAACGCCGCCGCCCGCTCGATGCCGACGGCGATCTCTTCGCCGCGGCCGTCGAGCACCGCGTCCAGATGCGGCGACCGGTCATAGCCCTGAAGAAGCGCCTGCGCTTCGTCGACGCCGAGCCCGCGCTCGCGCTGTAGATCCTCGCGGATGCGGCGCGTGCCGACCGCGAGATCGCGCGTGAGCAGCGGCACGCCCTCGTCGAGAATGTTGATGTTCGTGACGTCGTGGCCGATGTTGACGAGCCCGACAACACCGGTCATCGCGTCGGGATGGCTCAGCTCGAACGCGTTGTGGAGCGCGAACGCCTCGACGTCCATCATCGCGGGCTCGAGGCCGGCGTCGGCGAGAATGCGCGTCTTCGACTCGATCAGCTCGCGCTTCGCCGCCACGAGGAGCACGCTCATCTCCACGCCTTCGGCGTCCGGATCGAGGATCTGGAAGTCCAGCTCCACCGACTCCATGTCGAACGGCACGTGCTGCTCGGCTTCCCAACGCATCAGCTCGCGCGCCTGCTTCTCTTTGACGCGCTCGATCTGGATTTTCTTGATGATCACGTCGCGCCCGCCGACGGCGGTCACGACCGAGTTCGTCTTGACGCCCGCACCGGCCAGGGCCGAACGCATCGGCCTCGGCGACGATGCCGGGGTCCATGACCTCTCCCTCGACGATCGCGTCCGCGAGGAGCGGCGTCACCGTCACCCGCACGAGCTCCGGCTCGCGCTTCGAGTGATCGATCGACGGCGACCTTGACGAGTCCCGATCCGATGTCGAGACCCACGGTTGTTTTCTTTCGACCCAGGAGAGCCATGAGGAGGCGTGAATCAGTGGACTGAATTCAGACGTGCGCCCGGTCGTCCACGGTTATCCGGAACGCGGCCATTTATCGGCCCCAGCAGTACCGTCCCACCGAACACGACCCACCTGTTTTGAGGTAACAGTCGGTGGCGGAAGTGATGACAGTCACACGATTTATGGCACGTTCTAATAGAGTTCCACCCATGCACGATCTCGCACGCGCCGCGGCGTCGCGGCAGCGCGCAGAACCGTCGCCGCGACGCACGGTGCGAAGCGCAACGACGACCCGGCGAGATCGATCGCGCGCCCGGGACCGCGGTAGGCCGACAACAAGGCCCCGGTGACGCTCAAACGTCCGCCTGATGTTCGAATTGGACCCGTCGCCACCACGACTCCGGTCACGACGAGCGAGCCCGTGATCGTCAGCGCGCCGTCGACGAGCAGAATTCCGTCGAACGTCCCACCGCCAATCGTCGTGTCGCCGACTACGTGGGCGACATTCGGGCCCGAGGCGAGTATCGACCGCTGCCGCGGATTTAGTAAATACGAATCCGAATCGGCCGCGACGCTTCGCGTTTCCACCCGGACGGCCGGCGAGGCGGCGACCGTCGCGCCCTCCACGGCGGCGACGTTCGGGGCGCCGGGGAGGGCGGCGCACTCCGCGTCCCCCGTGGTGTCCGTGGTGACCGTCACGTCGTCGGCGAGCGACACGTCACCGCGCGATTCGATCGCCGCCGCGGGCGGCGGCCCGAGATCGGGGAATTGCGCGACCAGGTTGATTCGACGCTCGGTCGAGTCGACCCCGCCCAGAACCGCGTCGGCGACGAACCAGAGAACGCCGTGGGGAAGGCGCGTAACACCCACGTCGACGCGGAGTTCCGACGTCTGCTCGACCGCGACGTCGAACCGCCGCGTCACACCGAGCGGCAGCCGCGCGAGCTGGTAGGCCGACGCGCCGGCGAGGATCGACGCCGCGGCGTATTCGGCGCTCGCCAGCGCGGCCGCGTCGCTCCCGACCAGGCGCGTGGAACGCTGCGCCGTGATCGACGAAGCGACAAGCGCGGCGACGACGATTCCCGAGACGGTCAATAGCGCGAGCGCTCCCACGAGCGCGACGCCACGGCGCCCGCGTCGGCAGATCATGGCCGATTCCGCACCGCGACGGAGATCGACACCGAGTCCGCGCGCGGTCCGCCGTTCGAAGCCGAGCCGAGCACGCGATCCGCGCTACGAGTTTGACCGCGGAGGTCGATTCGCACGAGGGCGACGTGGTCCCGCCTCGAAACCGGCGACGCGAGCGCCGCACCGGTGGAGTCGAACCAACGGAAGACCGGCCCGGTCCCTGGCGATCGAAAGGGACCGGCGAGCGGCTGAATGGTGTTGAACCTCGCGTTCGCGTCGTTCCAATCACGCGCGCCGAGGTACCAGTTGCCGTCTGATGCGCGGTAGAGGCTGTACCGGATCGGGCGCGTGACCCGCACGGGCCGCCCGACGAGCATCTGGGGCGCCGGAACAGAGTCGAGCGTCAACGTCGTGCGCGGCGTGGCGAGCGCCGGCGCGTCGAGCCGCGGTCCGCCGGCGATGCACTGACCCGCGCGCGCCGAGCCGGCGCCGAGAACCGCGTGCCCGCGCCATGCGTGAGAGGAGTCGTCGGTCGAGAAGATCCACGCGGTGTCACCGCCCTGGATCGGTGCCATCGCGCCGGCGAACGTCGCGGCGGTACGCGCGAACGGAGCGAGAACGACCGCATGGCCCAGCGTGTCGCAGACGACCGCGCTCGCCAGCGTCTCTCGGATCTCGATCGAGGTGTCGGTCGCTTCGCGAAGATCTCCCGCCCCGACGGCGGCGCCTCGCAGATCGGACGGCAGCACCGAAGCGGCGTCTCGCAGCTGTCCGGCGAGCGCGGCGTCCGCCGACAATGCCGCGAAGGTGCGCTGCTGACGCAGCGCGACGCCGGCGATGATCGCCAGCACGACACCCGCGACGGCGACCGTGGCCATCATCTCGACGAGCGTCAATCCACCCCGCCGTCCCGCGACGCATCTTTTCCCGGTCAGCATGGGAAGCGCGTCCGGAGAACCACGACGTGCGTCCGCGAGGCGCCGAACACGATGCTGTCGCTGATCTCACGCGTCTCTCCGTCGAGCCGCGACGACCAGAACTCGGCGGAAGCCGGGAGGACCGCGGAGCCGGAACCGGCGGTGCACGGCGACGCGAGGATTTGCTCGATTCTCGCCGCTGCTCCGATCGCCGCCGCGGAGCGAGCGCGCATCTCATTTCGGTTCCGCACGACGATCGCGTGCGTCCGCACGATTCCGAGAAGCGCGATGTCGACGAGAAGGATCGCGACGAGCAGCTCGAGGAGAGAAAACCCGGGCTCGTGACGCGATCGGCGCGGCGGACGTGGATCGGCGGGTGCGGAGCGCATGGCGCACACCGTACGCTCCTGCGCGGCGCCGACCACCATCGTCGCAGCGCCACGTGCACCTAACGAACGCGCCGCCTGGACTCGAGCGCGTCCGGGCAGCGTTGGCCGCGCGGACTACTTCTTGTTGACGTCGACCTCGACGTTGACGATTCCGGAACCGTTCAGCCGTCCGAAGATCTTCGCTTCCGCTTGCGACATCGTCCCGTCGTACTTGACGGCGTCGAAGCCCGGAAAGATCAGCGTCACGTGGAGGTTCGGGTAGACGAACGTGCCCGCGATGGTTCCCTGATTCGCGCCGCCGACGTTGGCGATGAGCGCGCTTCCGGTGACGATGGAGTCCGACTGTGCCATCACCAGCGACAGCGAGTAGCCGTTGTCCAGTCCCGACCAGGATCCGTCGACGGTCTGTACGGGTGCCAGCGGCGAATCACTGCACGACACAACGGCGGCGAGACCCGCGAGGAGAAGGAGTTTACGCATACCCTAAAAAACAACCCGGTGGCGCTTTCGCGCCACCGGGTTGCCTCCCCACGCTCATCCGAGAGCGTTTTTAAGCGGGAACTTTACTGGCAGGCCGGCTCGCCTTCGGACGCGCCCGTCACAACCGGGTTCGTCGTGTTGATGCCGACGCCGCACTTGAACGGGCTCGCGATCTGCGAGTGGGTCACCGACGCGAACCAGTTGCCCGTGCCCGCCGTGATCGCCGGCGACGAAACCTGGTTCGTGCTCTGGAACTTCAGGAGGGACACCGTCCCGGTGTACTGCGAGCTGTCGGCGAAATACGCCTCTTCAGCCGTCACGAGGTTGCGCAGGTCCGACTTCATCGCCGTGACGTACGCCTTCTGCTTCGTGTTCGCGAACTTCGGAATCGCGATCGCGGCAAGAATGCCGATGATGACGACGACGATCAGAAGTTCGATGAGGGTAAAGCCCTTGCGCATTTTGAGCATGTCGATGGTTCCCAGAAGGAGGTGAGGGGAAGCGTCCTGCTACTGCCCGGCGGGCATTATGGCAACGTGCGGACCCAACCCCTCCATCGGTGGCAAATCGCTGTGCGACAACGACTTGCCAAGATCCTACGGCGTTTGGCCCCCCGCCTTGCCTGCTGCCTTTTGCACGGTATCTGGCAGTTTGCTAGGCGGAGGCCCGACTTCCGTCATCGGCTTATTCCCGGTGGAATCTCGATCACGCGTGCTCGCCATCGCCGCAACGTCGTAGGCGATGATCTGGTGCAGCAACGAAAACAGGCCGCCGGCTCGAACCGCCTCCAGCGCCATTTCCTTCGATTCGCCGAATCGCCCCTGGTTCATCAAGCACCAGGCGTTTTCGGTGCGACCATTCACTGCCGGCTCGATCTCGCGCGACCAGCGATAGAGCGGCAACGCCGCGGCGCACATGCCGCTTTCGCGGTATGCCTCCGCCAGATTGAAGGCCATGTAGGGATCGTACGGGAAAAGGCGCATGCCTTCCCTGAGCTCCGATTCGCCAAGGCGTTCGCGTTGGTGATGCACGTCCCACGTGCCGAGCAGGAAGTACGCGCGATAGGACCGGGGCGAGTCGGCGACCGACTGGCGAAACAGCGTTTCGTTGTCGCGCCACACGCGGGTCCGGTTCCAGCTGCGGATCCCGCCGAGTCCCAGTAGCGCCGCGCACGTCACTGGGGCGGCGAACGTCCAGGCGCGGATCCGCGCGGGCGTGGCGTTCAGTCCCTCCCTGATCGCGACGGCGAGGGCCCCGACGAAGAACATCGCGCCGACGCTGGCGAGAAACATCGTGCGCTCGGCGAGCGACGATGCCCGCCGGGAGCAGGAAATTGCTCGACGGCAGAAGCGCGACGCACGCGAAGGCGATGCCGAACGACATCACCGGTTGGCGTCGCCGCAGCAGAAATGCCGCCGCCACGATCGCGATCAGGAGCAGAAAGCCCGGCAGCTGGACGAAGCTCGGACCCTGCGCGATGTCGACGTCGGGCGGACCGTAGTCCGCCGCGAGTCGCGCGGGCCAGAAGAACAGCCGCAGCCATTCGGGTACGACGCCCACCGCCGTCAGCACGCGATCCACCGGTGTGATGCGGAGGACGGCGAACGGCGTGAACGGGGCGAATCCGCCGAGCGAGTGGTCGGCGAGGACGATGCCGCGCGCGGCGAGGAATCCGAGGGCGACGGCGAGCATCCCGAGATAGAACGGCCGCAGCGTCCGCGCGCGGTCGCGCGGGAGCGCCGCGTCGGAGATGACGGTGAGCTCGGCGGCGACGAGAATCGCCGGGAGCACGATCCCGTGCTCCTTGGCGAAACACGCCACGGCATAGAGCAGCAGAATCCAAACCGCCGTCGACGGACGCAGCGTTCCCTGCATCCGGTCGCGAAGATAGAGGGCCGTGGCGGCCAGCACCGCGACAGCGACCCACAGCTCCGATTGGCCGACGACGTTGGCGACCGCTTCGACGTGCACGGGGTGTACCGCGAACAGCGCGGCGGCGACCCACGCGGCCCAAAGCGGCAGCAAACGGCGAGCGACGAGGAACACGAGCACACGCCGCCAACGCGTAGAGGCCGATGTTCACGGCGTGGAAGACCATCGGATTCAGATCGGCCGAGCACCGCCTCGACGCGAAAGGCGAGAATGGTGAGCGGACGATAACCGTCGCCGCCGGCGGACTTGCGGCCAGTACGACAGGCGGAACACGTGCCACCAGCCGTGAAGGTACTTCATCAGCGGATTTTGCTCGACGACGTAGCGCGTCGTCGTAGGTAAATCCGTTGACGATGCCGACCGCCGACGACACCAGCGCGAGGAGCACGACCGAAGGCGCCGCCGCGCGGCGCAGCAGACCGCTCATGAGAAGAGATTGAACCTGGTGATGTGCCAGAACGCCGCGACGCCGTCCTTCCATCCGATCTTCTTGCCCTCGGCGTAGGTGCGGCCCGAATAGCTGATCGGCACCTCGAAGATGCGCGCATCGGCGCGCGCCAGCCGCGCCGTGATCTCCGGCTCGAAGCCGAACCGGTTCGCGCGTCAGGAACGGCGCCAGCGAGCGCGCGAAGTCGCCGCGCATCGCCTTGTAGCACGTCTCCATGTCGGTGAGGTTCAGGTTCGTCAGCATGTTGCTGTAGGTCGTCAGCCAGCGGTTGCCCACCGAGTGCCAGTAGTACAAGCACGCGGTGCGGGCCGCCGAGAAACCGGGAGCCGAAACACGCGTCGGCGCGCCCGTCGACGATCGGCTCGAGCAGCGCCGGGCCAGTCGTCGGGATCGTACTCGAGGTCGGCGTCCTGCACGATCACGACGTCGCCGGTGCTGGCGGCGAGCGCTTCGCGGATCGCGGCGCCCTTCCCGCGGTTCTCCTGATGGTGGATCAAACGGTCGATGCGACCCTGGGCGAGGAGCCGCTCGAGGATCTCGGGCGTGCCGTCGGTCGACTGGTCGTTGACGCAGATGATTTCCTTCCGCATCGGCGTCGCGTTGACCTGATCGACGATGAGATCGATCGTGTCGCGCTCGTTGTACACCGGCACGAGGACCGAGAGCGTGAACGCGTCCGGGTCGAGCGGCGTCCGCTGGCGCAATCGAGATTTGGGCGCGGGCAAATCGGTCACGCTTCGACTCTCGTAGCGCGAGAGCTTGCGATACAGCGTCGACGGGTCGATGCCGAGCACCTCGGCGGCGCGCGATTTGTTGCCGCTCTCGCTTTGCAGGACCCACATGATGTACGCGCGCTCGACCGCCTCGAGCGTCGGGTTCTCGGGGCGTTCTCGCCGACACGAGCGGCTCGGCGCGTCGCTGCGTGACTCGCTCCGGGAGCGCGCTGAGGGGAATCTCGGGTGCCTCGGTCAGAATCACGGCGCGCTCGAGCGCGTTCTCGAGCTCGCGCACGTTTCCCGGCCAGTTGTAGACCATCATCGCGTCGCGAGCCGCGTCGCTCAGGCGTTTCGGCTCGGAGTTCCGCGCCGCGGCGATGCGGTGGAGGAAGTGCTCGACCAGCACCGGGATGTCGTCGGCGCGCTGGCGGAGCGGCGGCAGGTGCAGCGCGATGACGTTCAACCGGTAGTAGAGGTCGCTGCGGAAATGGCCGACGCGGATCTGCTCGTCGAGATCGCGGTTCGTCGCGGCGACGACGCGCGTGTCCACCGGAATGGCTTCCGTCGTGCCGACGGGGATGACTTCGCGGTGCTGCAGCGCCCGCAGGAGCTTGACCTGCGTCGCCGGCGTCGTCTCGCCGATTTCGTCGAGGAAGAACGTGCCCTTCGTCGCCGCGCCGAAGAGGCCGATCTTGTCGCGAATGGCGCCGGTGAACGACCCCTTCGCGTGACCGAACAATTCGCTCTCGAGCAGGCCTTCGGGGAGCGCGCCGCAGTTGATCGACAGGAAGGGCCCTTCCGAGCGCACGGAGAGATCGTGGATGTAGCGGGCGATCACTTCCTTGCCGGTTCCCGACTCGCCTTGAATGAGCACGGTCGAATCGGTCGGCGCGACGGTCTCGACGAGGTGCAGCACGTCGAGCCACGGCTTGCTGACGCCGACGGGACGCGAATCGCCGTGCCGCTCGGCGCGGCGGATCGCCTGCTTGAGCGACTTGTTCTCGACGCGAAGCTTGCGATGCTCGGCGGCCCGCCGCAGGATCGCCACCAGCTCGTCGTTGCGGAACGGCTTCTGGATGTAGTAGAACGCACCCTCGTTCACGGCTTGCATGGCGGACTGCAATGTGGCTTGCGCCGTCATGAGGATGACCGGCATGTCCGGATCCGACTCGCGCGCCGCCGCCAGGATCTCGACGCCGCCGACGTTGGGCATCCGGATGTCCGTCAGCACGATGTCCGGCCCGAGCTCGCCGATGCGGTCGAGGCCCGCCTTGCCGCCGTGCGCCATGTACGGGGCGAATCCCTCGTTGCGCAGCAGGATGTTGAGGGAGTCGAGAATGCCCGTCTCGTCGTCGACGACGAGGACCGTGGGCCGATTGGGCGTGTCGATCACGAAACACTCCTTGTGTTGAGCGGCGTGTCGTGCGTGCCGCGGCCGTTCTGGGTGCTGGGGAGGATCACGGTGAACCGCGTGCCTCGTGGGGTGCTGTCGACGAGGACCAGTCCGCGGTGCGCTTCGATGGCGCGGTGCACGACGGCGAGGCCGAGGCCCGTGCCGTTCGATTTGGTGGTGAAGAACGGGTCGAACATTCGGTCTCGGACATCGGGTGGGATTCCTGGCCCCGCGTCGGTGACGCGCAACGAAACAGGTTCGGAATCGAAGCGAATGCCCGACGGAATCGGGTCGAGCGGACCGCGCGCCACCTCGATCCGCACCTCGCTGTTGGCCGGCGCCGCCTGCACCGCGTTGAGCGCCAGGTTGAACACCGCGCGGTGGAGCAGATCCTCGTCGCCGTCGAGTGAAATGCGGCCGGCCGCCGGCTCCTCGAACGTGACGCGGACGCTCTTGTCGCGATCGGGATGCGTGTCGGCGAGGCGTGCCGCGCCGCGCGCGACGTCGGCGAGGTCGATCGGCTTCGTCTTGGCGACGCGCACGCGCGCGAAGTCGAGGAACTCGGACAGGAGCCGCGACAGACGGTCCGACTCCTTCATCACAAGGACGCTGAGCGTTTTCTGATCCTCCGACATCGCCGGCATCTTTCCGATCTGCTCGACGGCGCTGCGGATCGACGCGAGCGGGTTCTTGATCTCGTGGGCCAGCGACGCGCTCAGCTCGGCGATGCCCTCGAGGCGCTCGGCGCGCAGGCGGAGCGCGTCCATTCGCTTCTGGTCCGAGAGGTCCTGGAAGATCGCGGTCGCGGTGCGCCGGCCGCCCTCGGGGTCGTGCTCGGTGTACGTCGTCGTCACGCCGATCGGGAAACGCCGGGAGCTCGTCGTGACGACGCCTTCGCCGCGCGTCGTGCGCGTTTTCGTCTGCGCGGCGAGCTGGATGGCGGTGGCCAGGTCGGGCGACACCGCGTCGATCGAGTCGACCACCGGCTCGCCGAGTTTCGACGATGAGCGGGATGTCGAGGAGCTGCTCGGCGGTCGGATTCGCGAAGAGCAGTCGCCCTTCGGCGTTCACCGTGATGACGCCGCTGCGGATGTTGCGGAGGATGTCGTCGGCCTGGAGGCGCGTCTGCTCGAGCGCCGCGACGAGGATCGCCTTGCCTTCACCGCTCTCGCGGAGCCGCGCGCTCAGATAGCGGATGCCGAGCGTCACCAGCGCGATCACGGCGAGCTGCAGCCAAACGCCTGGGTCGCTCAGCGGCGAGTGCAGGATCAGGACGACGTCGATGAAATAGAACGCGATCCCGAGCGCCGCGATGACCAGCCCGCCGCTCACCGGTACGAGCAGCGACGCGGTGGCGATGACGAGGATGTAGAGGGCGGCGAACGGGGACGAGGTGCCGTTGGTGAGGTGGACGACCGCGGTCACCAGGAGCAGGTCGAACACCGCCTGCATATATAGGAACGCTTGCCCGAACCGTTTCCGGTATATTTCCGCGTAGCCGGCAGAGCCCACGGTGACGATGGCCGAAATGGCGAAGGCCAGCGACGCGACGAGCGTCTTGCTCCGGTCGACTGAGGTCCAGTTGGTGACCGCCGCGATGAAGATCGCGCTCGCGAGACACAGCCGACCGATGAGGACCCAGCGGAGGAGGCGGCGCGGGTCGAGAATCGCCTTGAGCGCGGGATCGGTCGAGCGGGGAGTGAGTCGCAAGGATTTGGGGGGTCGCAAACTGCCAGAGAGAGGCGGCCGCTCGAACCATTGCAATCCGCCATACGCCCTACCGGCATGGAGACGATTCCCCGGGCGGCACGTTTCAGGCGACTCCTTGCTCGGACCTTGTCTGCGCCGGATCCGAGCTCACGACTCCCCCGGCTGCCACCTTGCTCGAACCTGTCCCGCAGCGTCGAACTGACGACTTTGGAGGCCATCTGACTTATGGCTGATTCGAGGTTCTTAAACATCGCCCCCGATGTTGTGGTGCCGCGGTCCGAGTTGGAGTACCGCGCGTCCCGATCGAGTGGGCCGGGTGGTCAACATGTGAACACTGCGTCGACGCGAATCGAACTCCTGTGGAATCTCGAAGAATCGCGCGTTCTGTCGGACGAGCAGCGAGCTCGGCTACGCACTCGACTGGCGTCGCGGTTGGATTCGACGGGCAGCATTCGCGTCGTCGCGAGCACGCGACGGAGTCAGCAGCAGAACAAGCAAGCGGCAGACGAACGGCTTGCCGCGCTCGTGCGCCACGCGTTGCACGTTCCAAAGCGTCGGCGCCCAACGAAACGACCCAAGGCCGCCAACGAGCGGCGACTCTCCCAGAAGAAGCGGCGCGCAGAGGTGAAGCGCGAGCGCCGGTCCGACGCCGACTGAGACCCTTACGAATTCGACGTGACCGCCGGATAATGTCTGACGGTTAGTCAGGCATCGCGACGCGAGCGCAAGTGCGGCCGGTCGCGAAAAGCACCATTAGCAAATTGGTGAAGCAACCGTCCACACCCGGCCACCATCCGGGAGGCGTGATGCGACGCAGGCCACTCCCTGCCACCGACGTATTGCACGGTACGGTCCGACGCGTCGTCGCGTCGAAGCGCGGCCATGCGCTCGCGCACCAGTCTCCCACAACCAGTGTTTTTTGTGCGGCCCCGCCATCGGCGCCGCTGCTCGCGTCTTGCGCGACGCCCCTGCGCGTCGCGCATGTCGTAGTCCCCACCGTTGGGCACCGTTCAGGGAGGCTCTTCCAATGAGATTGACGAGGTCACGACGCGTCGCGTTGTCCACCGCGGTTCCCCTCTTGCTCTCGGCGACGGCCGCGGTTGCGGGCGCGCAGGGCAGTCTCAGCGGCACGGTGACGGCCGCGGGATCGGGAATTCCCCTACCCGAATCGCGCGTGATCGTGGTCGGCACGAGTCTGTTCGCATCCACAGGCCCCGACGGCAAATACAAGATCTCGAAAGTACCGGCGGGCACCGCCGATCTGCGCGTGTTGCACGTCGGCTACCAAGAGCAGAAGAAGTCCGTTCGCGTGCTCGAGGGCCAAACCGCGACGCTCGACTTCTCGATGGCCAATACCGTCGTGCAGCTCGACGAGGTGGTCACTACGGCGACAGGCGAGCAACGCCGTGCGGAGGTCGGCAATGCGGTCGACAACATCTCGATCTCCAAGCTCACGGAGACGGCGCCCGTGCGGACGATCGCCGACGTGCTGAACGCGCGCTCCCCCGGCGTGTTCGTGCAGGAGGGGACGCAGACGGGTTCCGGCCAGCGCATTCGCGTGCGCGGAATCAGCAGCGTGAGTCTCTCGAATGAGCCGATCTTCATCGTCGACGGCATCCGGATGAGCAGCAACAACGGTTCGACGACCTTTGGCAACGGCGGGAACGACTTCAGCCGCCTGGGCGACATCAACCCCGAGGACATCGAGAACATCGAGATCGTGAAGGGACCCTCCGCCGCAACGCTGTACGGCACCGACGCGGCGAACGGCGTCGTCGTGATCACGACCAAGAAGGGCCGCAGCGGCGCCCCGAAATGGACCGCGTACGGCGAAGGCGGCATGCTCGACGACCGCAACTGGTACGACAACAACTACACGTTGGCCGGAATGAATCCGACCACGAAGGCGAAGCTCGTCCTGTCCGGGCAGTGCACGCTCGTGATGGTCTCACTGGGGACCTGCGTGAAGAGCGACGGCACGCACGGCTACGACAGCCTCCGCGTCGTACACCCCGATCAAGGATCCGACGGTCACGCCGCTCGGCTACGGGTATCGGAATGCCGAGGGCGTGCAGGTCTCCGGCGGCAGCGACGCGGTTCGGTATTTCCTGTCGGGCGGCCGCGACGACGAAACCGGTGTGTTCCAACTCGACCCGTACGAGAAGCACCGCTTCGACTCGCTCGGCGTCGCCCTGCACTCCTGGCAGATGCGGCCCAATTCGCGGCTCCTGAACAGCTTCCGCGCCAACATCAGCGCGGCGGTCACACCGCAGTTCGACGCCGACGTCAGCTTCGGATACAACACGGTCGCCGCGCTCACGAGCAATGAATCCAACAACACGGTCGGCATCGGCTCGCAGTCCTTCGGCGGTCCCGGTTATCGAAACAACGGATTGGTGAGCGGCCTGAGCGACTCGCTGGTCGGGTATCGCGCCGGCACACCGGGACTCATCTGGCAGGAGTTGCTTCAGCAGAACGTGAACCGGATGATCGGAGCCGCCAACCTCAACTGGCGCCCGACGAGCTGGCTGCAAACGCGCGCGAACTTCGGCTCCGACCTTACCGACCGTAACGACACGCGTTTGCACATGAACGGCGAGGGCTGGCCACTCACCGCGACCTACCGCGACGGGTTCGCCGGCAACGGACGCACGAACATCACCAACCTCACGGCCGACATCGGCGCGACGGCGAACTACAATCCCTCCCGGTTCCATTGGTTGGCGCTCAAGACGACGGTTGGAACGCAGTACGTGAATTCGCGTCTTGACCAGAACGAGGCCGACGGCACCACCCTGCCGCCGGGCGCCACAACGGCGGGACAGGGCTCCACGCCCGGCTCCAACGAAGCGTTCACGATTCAGAAGACGTGGGGCATGTTCGTCGAAGAATCGGGCGCCATTCGCGACCGGCTGTTCCTCACCGGCGCGCTGCGCTCTGACCAGAACAGCGCGTTCGGCACCAATTTCCAGCGCGTGTTCTATCCGAAGGCGAGCGTGTCGTGGCAGATCTCCGACGAAGACTTCTTCCCGCACGGCGCCATCTTCAGCCACGTCAACAGCCTGCACCTGCGTCTCGCGCGCGGCGCATCGGGCGTCCAACCCGGTCCGACTGACGCGCTGCAGACCTTCAACGCCGGATCGTCCAGCATCAAGCTGACGGACGCTCCAACGGAGACGTACAATCAAATCGGCAACGACAGCCTCCGACCTGAACGGTCAACCGAGTGGGAGACGGGTTTCGACTCGCGCCTGTTCGGCAACCGCGTCCAGTTCGACGTCACTTACTACTCGAAGCTCACGCAAGGACGCGTTGATCAGCGCGATCATCGCGCCTTCGCTCGGCTCCGGCGCGACGAGCCAGCGCATGAACCTCGGATCGGTCAAGAACGCCGGGTGGGAGGCGACGCTGGGAGGACAACTGATCGACCGACGCAATCTCGGTCTGGACTTCCACATCGGCACGTCGCTCAACGCGAACAAAGTCGTCAGCCTGGGCAGCACGCCGCCGCAGATCGGCGTCACCAACTGGATCGTCGCGGGCTACCCGATCCGCGGCATCTGGTCGCAGCCGATCACCGGGTGGAATGACAAGAACCACGATGGCATCCTGACGGTCGACGAAGTCACGATCGCCGCAGATTCGCTCTTCGGCCCACCCGATCCCGTGACCGGCAAGCGGCCGTTCATCGGCCCGGGCAGCTTCCGCGGGTACGCCGAGCCCCGGTACCTGACGACGCTCACGTCGGGGATCGACCTCTTCAACCGCAAGCTCCGCATCTCGAACCTGTTCGACTGGCGCGGCGGCAACACGTACTACAACCAGACGGAGCGCATCCGCTGCACGCGCCCCAACTGCAGCGGGCTGTTCAATCCCAACGCCTCGTTCCAGGACCAGGCGATGGTGATCGCCGCGATCTATAGTCCGCTCAAATCGCTCGACGGCTACTACCAGCCGGGCGCGTTCGTGAAGTGGCGCGAGGCGACGGCCACGTTGACGCTCCCGCAGGCGCTCGCGCATCAGATGCGGGCACGCGACGCGAACCTCGTGTTCTCGGGCCGCAACCTCCATCTGTGGACGAAGTATCGCGGCACGCGATCCGGAGAGCGACTTCACCGCGACGAGCGGCGGCGACGCGCCGAGCGAGTTCCAGACGTTCGCGGCAGCCGACGATCTTCCAGTTCCGTCTCAACCTCATCTTCTGACCACGAGACCACACTGATATGAGAATCCTATCGAAGCGTGGCCCGGCGGTCTTCGCGACCATCGCTGCCGCTGCCGCCGTTTGCGGCATGCGATACGGTCAAGACCAACCTCCTCGAGGCCACGAACCCAACCGTCATCAATCCAAGCTCGGTTCAGTCGGCAGCGGGTGCGGTCGCGGTGCGCAACGGCGCGCTGGCGCGGCTGCGCACCGCGACGGCCGACGGCGAAAGCACCTGGCTGTTCGGCGGGCTCCTCGTCGACGAATGGGCGTCGAGCTCGACGTTCGTCCAGAACGACGAGACCGATCAGCGATCGATCCAGCTGAACAACGCGACCGTCAACACGACGCTGCGGGCGCTCTATCGGGTTCGCACCGACGCCAACCAGGCGATCGCGTTGCTCAACAAGTACCGGCCCACCCCGAGCTCGGACGTCGGCGAGATGTACTTCGCCCGCGGTTTCGCCGAGCTCCAACTGGCGTCGGACTTCTGCAACGGCATTCCGCTCAGCGATGGCGCGGACAACCCGGTCGTCCTGGGCAAGCCGCTGCCGGTGAAGGACGTGTTCGCCGCCGCGTCGGCGTCGTTCGACACGGCGATGACCCTGAGCTCCGGCACCGACAACGCCAGCCTGCAAGTGAACCGCGCGGCAAGGATCGCCAAGGCGCGGGCGCTCCTCGGGTTGGGGCTGAGCAACGCACCCGCCGCCGCGACGCTCGTCAACGGAATCGCCGACGACCTATCGCTACGACGTCACGTCCTCGCTCACCGACGGACCTACGACGTTGTGGGATCAACCGGCGAGCCAGAACCGCTACACCATCAGCGACAGCGTGCAGGGCAACGAACCGGTCGATCACCGTTCTGAACGCCATTCCGTTCTTGTCGGCGCACGATCCGCGCGTGCCTGCACACTACAAGATCGGTAGCAACGGCAAGGACAGCGTGAAGTCGCAGGACGGCAATACCTACGTCATTCAGGTCGACAGCCTCTGGGGACAGACGTCCGCGGTGGCCCTTGTCACCGGTCTCGACGCGCGTCTGATCGAGGCCGAGGCGGCACTGCAGGCCGGGAACGCCGCGGGGATGTTCACGATCCTCAACGCGCTGCGAGCGGCGCCGCAATTGCTGACCAATCCCAGCCCGACGGCGACGGGCACGCACCCCGGCTGGACGACGCCCATCATGGCCGCCGCTCACCGATCCCGGTGCCGCGACTGCGCAGGTCAACCTGCTTTTCCGTGAGAAGGCGTTCTGGGAGTTCGGACGAGGTTATCGGCTCGGCGACCTGCGTCGGTTGATCCGCGACTACGGTCGTAAGGCTGACGGATCGGATACCGGTGGCTACCCGATCGGACCCCACTACAAGGGCGGGGTGTTCGGCAAAGACCTGCAACCTGCCCGTCACCACGGACGAGCAAACGGGTAATCCGAATTTCACGAGCTGCATCGATCGAAACGCTTGATCGCGCGTGCGGTTCGACTGAACGAGGGGGCGGCGCTTGCCGCCCCCTTTCTCTATCCGCCTTCATCAACGTCCGCCTCGTCACAACCCGCCGCCCGAGCCTCAGCCAAAGGGGAATTGTGGCAGGGGGAATGCTCTATTGAGGTGTCATTTGGCTCAGGGGAACGTCGTGGCCGCTGATAGGTTTTGTTCGGACAACTCGGGCCAGCACCGCGCCGAGCGAACCCATCGGCATCTTGACTCACGGATAGGGTAGCGTAGTCCTTTCTCCGTGGCAGGGCCCGAGGCGTATCCTCGGGACAACAGGTCGCCCTTCGCTGGGGACGACCTCCTTCTGCGGCTCAGCCCGCGGGACTCACAATGGTTCGACTGCGTTTGGCGGTGGCGAGGTTGGGGTTGTCGGCTGTCGTCGCGCCGACGTTGTTGCTCGCCGCCGCGGCGGCCCAGGCGGGGGCCCAGGACTACTTTGGCCGAAACAAGGTTCAGTACGAATCCTTCGACTGGCACATCGTCAAGTCCGATCACTTCGACAACTTTTTCTATCCGCCGGAGTCGACGATCGTCCGCGACGCGGCGCGCATGGCCGAGCGGTGGTACTCGCGGCACTCGGACACCTTCCGCCACGCGTTCGACCGCAAATCGCTGATCTTCTACGCCGACCAGCCGGACTTCGAGCAGACGAACGTCGTCAGCGAGCAGATCGAAGAGGGCACGGGCGGCGTCACCGAGTCGAATCGGACGCGCGTCATCATGCCGTTCGACGGCATCTACGCCGACAACGACCACGTGCTCGGCCACGAGCTCGTGCACGTCTTCCAGTACAACATCGCCGAGGGAACGCCGGGCGGCGGATTGATGCGGCTCGACGCCCTGCCCCTCTGGCTCATCGAGGGAATGGCCGAGTACTTCTCGCTCGGCCGTGAGGATCCGCTCACCGCGATGTGGATGCGCGACGCGGTGCAGCGGAACAAGTTCCCGACGATCAAACAGCTGACCACGGATCCGCGCTTCTTCCCGTACCGCTACGGCCAGGCGCTGTGGGCGTACGTCGGCGGACGCTGGGGCGACCGCGCGATCGTCGAGGTGTACCGCACCGCGCTCCGCCTCGGTTGGGACGCCGCGCTCGTGCGCATATTCGGGGAGAACCAGGACTCGCTGTCGAAGGACTGGGCCGCCGCCAACCGCGCGATGTTCCTGCCGCAGATCGCCGGACGCACGCACCCGGACAGCGTGGCCCAAAAGCTCGTGGGGCTTCAGCGGAGCAGCGACTACAACCTCGCGCCGACGATCAGTCCCGACGGCAAGCTGTTCGCCTTCTTCTCGAGCCGGAATCTGTTCACGATCGACCTCTACATGGGCGACGCGAACACCGGCAAGATCATCAAGAAACTCGGCGGACAGGAGAGCGACCCGCACTTCGACGCGATCAGTTTCGTGAACTCGGCGGGCGACTGGTCGCCGGACGACAGCAAGTTCGCGTTCATCGTCTACGCCGACGGCGACCAGCAGATCGCCATTCTCGACACGAAGTCGACCAACGTCGAGCGGCGCATCAAGCTGCCGGGCATCGGCGCCGTGAGCTCCGTGTCGTGGTCGCCCGACGGCAGGACGCTGGCGTTCTCCGGCCAGGCCGGCGGCATCAGCGATCTCTACCTGCTCGATCTGGAAAAAGGAACCATCAAGCAGCTCACAAACGACCGCTACGCGGACATCCAGCCGACGTGGTCTCCCGACGGCAAGACGATCGCGTTCGCGACGGACCGCGGGCCGCAGACTGATTTCAACGAGCTCAAGTTCTCGCCGCTGCAGCTCGCGACGTACGACATCGCGACGGGCCGCATCAGCGTCTTCTCGCCGTTCGCGCACGGAAAGCACATCAACCCGCAGTTCTCGCCGGACGGCAAGGATCTCTTCTTCGTTTCCGATCAGGACGGTTTCGCCGACATCTACCGGCTGAACCTCGCGACGGCGCAGGTCTTCCGCGTGACGCACGTCTCTACCGGAGTCAGCGGGATCACGACGATGTCGCCGGCGATCTCGATGTCGCGAAAGACCGGGCGTCTCCTGTTCAATACGTTCTACGATCAGGGACACGAGATCCGCTCGATGTCGCTGGAAGAGGCGCAGGGGACGCCGCTGACGCCGGCTACCGTCGCCGAAGGCGCGCAGCTTCCGCCGCCGCAAATCACGCGCAGTCTCGTGATGAGCTACCTCGCGGACGCCACGTCGGGCTTGCCGACAGGCAACGATTTCCAGGTCATACCGTACCACTCGTCGTTCTCGCTCGACGCCATCGGCCAGCCGAGTGTCGGCGCCGTGGCGGGCGGTCCGTTCGGTCCGGGCATCGTCGGCGGCGTGTCGATGCTGTTCGGCGACCAGCTGAGCGACCGCCAGATCTTCACGGCGATCCAGGCCAACGGAACGGTGAAGGACATCGGCGGGGCGCTTCAGTACTACAGCCTCAAGAACCGGTGGAACTGGGGAGCGGGAATCGAACACGTGCCCTATCCCATCACGGCAGCGTTCGTCGACACCGCGGCTGAAGGAGGTCCGGGCGGATTCAGCGTCGACCAGCTGATCCAACGGATCTACATCGATCAGGCGAATGTCTTCGCTCAGTATCCGTTCACGTCGACAAAGCGCCTCGAGATATCGGGGAACGTCACGCACCTGGCGTACGACAGCCAGATATTCCGCACGATCTTCGACGCCGTCGGCAACGTGGTCGACGAGACGCAGTCCTCGTTCAACAGCGGGTATACGCCCAAGCTGTTCTTCGAGCCGTCGGTGGCGCTCGTGACGGACAATTCGTTCTCGGCGTTCACCTCGCCGGTCGAGGGGTCGAGGTCGCGCATCCAGTACACGCTCACGACCGGCTCGGTCACATATCAATCGGGGTTGGTCGATCTGCGGCGGTACTTCTTCGCGCGGCCGTTCACGTTCGCCGTCAGGGGATTGTCGCTCGGACGGTACGGAAGCGGCGCCGAGGATCCGACAACGACGTGGCCGCTCTACCTGGGCGACGAGAATCTCGTTCGCGGATACGGATACAACTCGTTCTCGAGCACCGAGTGCGTCGTCAACAACGCCTCGCCGCAAGCCGGCGCGGCCGGCTGTCCGGTGTTCGACCGGCTGTTGGGAAGCAAGGTCCTCGTCGGGAACGCCGAGTTCCGTATCCCGCTGTTTGGCGTAGAAGGATTCGGTCTTCTGAACTTCCCGTTCCTGCCGACCGAAGTGTCGCCGTTCTTCGACGCCGGCGTCGCCTACACGAACGCACAGGGACCGGATTGGCGCCTCGCGTCGTCAGCCAACAACGTTCCCAGTTGCCAGACGACCACGAGCACGCTCGCGCCGACGTCGTCGGGATCGCTCTATCCCTGCGCGGATCGTATTCCCGTGTTCAGCACCGGCCTGTCGTTCCGCTTCAACCTGATGGGCTACGCGATCATGGAAGCCTACTACGCCCACCCGTTCCAGCGACCGGGGAAGAACTGGGTGTGGGGATTCCAGTTGGTACCTGGATGGTGAGAAGCGCGTGGACAGCTGGACGGCTATAGCGAACGGCTCGGCTAACCGCCGAGCCGTTCGCCATTCTCGGATAGCCGATCTGCGGATCGGTCGCCCGTCCAATGGCGGCGGTGAACCAACCGTGGTGGGGTGTCGTCTCGCCGAGCCGTCGGATGAAATTGTCTGTCGGCGCGGTCAACTCGCCGCTTAGCAAAGCGAACCGCCCGAGCGGTGTGCAGCGCTCGCCGGAACGACCGATCCGGTGGAGCGAAAGAAAAATAAGAATTCGCGATACTTAGCGATTCGCTCGCCGCGCAGGCGAGTCAGCTAGCGGATCGATCCGACAAACTGGGCGGTGCGACCGGTGCGTCGGACGTAGCAGCTCGTCCGTTACCTCGAGCGACGAGTCGCCTGCCCCGCGCTCACGATGAACTGGTCGACGTGTTGCTCCCGCCATCAGTTGTGACTGGTTCGCTGACCGATCGGTAGAGCCAGCCGCCCATCCGAACAAATTCGCGTGACGCGATCGGCAAACTGAACTGGCCAGTCGGATCGGTCGCATCGCCGGACGGAAAAGAAGCTTGAACGCGCGACTCGGGTCGGCGCACGCGATCGAAAAGTGCGGTGGCCGGCCGGAAATGTCGGGTGACCGAAAAACGTGCTGAAAACTCGCGACGAGAAGTTGCGGTCCGATTTGTATGGGTCGCGGGGGCGATCGGCAGGAATCATCAGCCTCGCGTCTTCTCGACTCGCTCCCTCCCTCAGCCCGGCCAACGGCGGAGTTTGGGGAAGCGAGTCCTCCTACTTATGTCTTATCACCGACAGCGAAATCGGGTACCGTGGCATTTTGATACGCTTTTCTAAACGCTCAATCCAGAACGTTTATCGAAACGCCGCGTCATTCGAGCGTCACGAATGACGCTCGCTTGACACTTTCGGGTGTTTTCCGAAGGGTGTCGAGGTACCCGATTCACGGGTCACTGCTAAGACCTAAGTAGGGGGGCGCGTCATCGAGAATCGTGGTCTGTTGGGGGAGGGGGGTAGAAATGGATCGGCCCTCTGTCGAGGGCCGATCGTCTACTGAGTC
Organism: uncultured Gemmatimonadaceae bacterium; assembly: GCA_963789315.1. Taxonomy (GTDB): domain Bacteria; phylum Gemmatimonadota; class Gemmatimonadetes; order Gemmatimonadales; family Gemmatimonadaceae; genus JAQBQB01. Next base: position 44,801 of record CAWBKI010000028.1, read on the forward strand.
CCTGCCCCCGTGCTTCTCATTTCTTCGACCCCGCCTGAACGGCGTTACCCGGCTTCTCCACGAGCCAGTACGTGAACCACTGGCGAAGGCGGCTCAGCCGATCCACGAGCAGCCACGGCTCGCCGGTGCGCGACAGGTCGTGGTTCGAGCGCGGATACCGGACGAACTCCGCCGGTATGCCCTGTTTCTTGAGCGCCATGAACCAGAGCTCGGCGTTCCCGATCGGCGTGCGGTAGTCCTCCTCGCTCTGCACGAGAAGCGTCGGCGTCTTGACGTTCTTCACGTGGCGGATCGGCGACAGTGTGTCGTACATGATCTGGTTGTCCCACGGATGCCCGAAGAACTCGTTCTCCGTGAGGCCCTGCGCGTCCGACGCGCCGTACCAGAACGTCCACTCGCTGATCATGCGGTCGGTCTCGGCCGCCTTGAAGCGATTTGTCTTCGTCGTCACCCACGCGGTCATGAAGCCGCCGTACGAGCCGCCGGTCACACCCATGCGCGTCGAGTCGACATCGGGACGCTTGGCGACGGCGTCGACCGCCTTCATGAGATCCTCGTAGTCCTTGCCGCCCCAGTCGCCGCGGCTCGCGTTCGTGAACTCGCTGTTCGTGCCGCTCGATCCGCGCGGATTCGTGAACAGCACGAAGAATCCGCCACCGGCCAAGCTCTGAAACTCGTCGAACCAGTTCTCGCCGTACGCCGAGTGCGGACCGCCGTGGATGTAGAGCACGAGCGGATACTTCTTCGACGGGTCGTAGCCGAACGGCTTCATCAGCCACGACTCGATCTCCAGACCGCCGACGGACTTCACGAGCATTCGCTCGGCGTCGGACCAGGCGACTTCGGAGTTGACCTTGTCGTTGAACGAGGTGATGCGGCGCTCGTTCGTTCCGTCGGCGTTCGCGACGTACAGCTCCGTCGGGTGCGTCAGGTCGGTCGCCACGTAGACGACGTGCTGCTGCGGCTTGTCGTACGACAGCGCGCTCACCTGGCGGCGCCCGCCGAGCACTGTGGTGATCTTGTGTGAGGCCGGATCGATCGTGTACAGGCCGGTGCTGCCGCCGGTCGACGTCAGCATCGCGATCTGTCCGTCCTTGAGCCATTGGATCTGCCCGGCTCGTAGTCCCAGGAGCCGAGAATGTCCTGCGCCTTGCCGCCGTCGGCGTTCACGACGAACAGCCGCTGATTCTTGTAGCGGCTCGGCTGGCCGACGAACGCGATGCGCTTGCTGTCCGGCGACCACTCGAATCTGCGTCTCGTTGCCCGCGTACTCGAGCTTGCGCGGCGTGCACTCGGCGGTCTGATGCTCGCACGCCGCGACGGGAAGGATGAAGATCTCCGTGTCGTTGCGCGCCGCTTCGTCGCGCTTGCGGTCCGGCGGCAGCTTGGCGATCGAATCGCGTCTCGGCGCGCACGGCGGAATCGGACCGCAGGCTCGCGTCGGCGAGGAACGCGATCCACTTGCCGTCCGGCGAGACTGTAGCGTCGCGATGCGAGTAGTTGGTCTTGGTGACGCTGGACACGCGGCGAGCCGGAGCGCTCGAGGTAGATCTGCGCGGCGCGCGCGCGTGTTCGGGGCGGCGCGGTGCGGCGACCGGCGATGAATTGCGGCTGTCCGTTCGCCTTGTACAGCATGTCGACGATGTGCCGGCCGTCGTAGCGCGCCGGATTTTCCGGATGCGTGATGGCGTTGTACGGCGGCCGCGAGATCGGCTGCATCCGTCCATATGGATCGTTGGCGGACGCGGAGTCGGTGGCGGCCGAATCAGTCGCCGCGCCTCCGCGCCCGCCACCACGACCGCCGCGTCCACCGCCGCGACCGCCGCCGGCCGGTTGTCGTGATCGGTGAAGCTCATGTCGGCCGGCGACGATCCGGCGCGGATCTGCGGTTGGCCCGCGGGCTGGTACGCCTCGCCCGCCGGCTGGTCCATGCGAAGCGCCCACGTCGTGCCGCGACCGCCCCCCGGGCGCTGCGACGTGAAGTAGAGAATCTTGCCGTCGTCGGAGAAGCTCGGGTTGGTGCTCTCGAACGCCGGCGACGTGTACCGCTGCCGGCGTCGCCGCCGGTCGTCGCCGCGACCCAGACTTCGGAGTGCCGGCGATTCTCGGCTTCGCGAACTGTCGTGACGGTGAACGCCACCTTGCCTCCGTCGGGCGACAGGACGGGCGTGCTGACCGTGGTGACCTTGTACCAGTCCGCGGGAGTGAACGCGTGCCTGGCGGCCGGCGCTTGCGCCACGGACACGGCGCAGAGGCCGCAGGTCAACGAGAGAAGCGACGCTGTTCGCGTCACGAAGGCCTTCGCGTCCATCGGAGTGACTCCGGTGAGAAGACGGGGGTGGCTGGGGGGCGGAGACCATCAAGTTGACCGCCGGTGCGCAGGCGGTCCAGAGGAAGCGCGAGCGAGCGGAGAGAACGTCAGGCGGAAACGACAGCGCCCGGAGGAACGGCCTCCGGGCGCGTTCAGCGCGCCGTCGCGGAGGAGGCGGCGCGGCCACCGCGCGCCAGCGCCCAGCTACGACGTCGAACGACGTCCTTGCGTGTCTATCGGTTAGACAGCCGCCGAGTCTTGAATGGTTTTCGCGCGGCGCGCGCTTCGACTCGCTTGAGGTTCGCGTCGAACTTGACCTGATTGGCCGGCGTGAGCGCACCGCGAACGTCGTTGCGCTCGGCCTGCGCGAGCGTTTGGCGTTCCGTTTGGAGATTCGCGCGAATCGAGCGCAGAGCGGCCGTGTCGCCGCGCTGGCGAGCCGCTTGGGCCGTCTGCGCCTGCGTGCGCAGTTGCGTACGGAGCGTCTGACGCTGCGCCGTGTACTTCGCGCGCACCGCCTGAAGGTTGGTCTTTTCGGCGTCGCTGAGCGTCACGCCGCGGAGCAGTGCTTTGTCGAACTGCTGTCCGCGCTGCGGACGCCCCTTCCCGTGGGCACGCGCGCGCGACGCGGGTGCGGGAACGGGAGTCGGTTGCTGCGCGGGGACGACCGCCACCGCGCTCAGGAGAAGCGAACCAGCGACGATCAAGGAGCGGACGGACTGCACGGTGGCCCTCCACCGGAAACGGGAACGGAAGGGCGCGGGGACGCGCCCTTCTTCCGGTAGACGCGCCCCGGATTCGGGTGTTAACCCCCGGAGCCGACGAACGCGACGGCGCTCATTTCGACAAGGATGCCTCGCAGGCTCGCGCCCAACGCCGTACGGGTCGGGTACGGCTGTGGCATCAAGGTCTTATACGCTTCGTTGAAGCGGCCCCAGTCGTCGATGTCCGCGAGGTACACGATGACGGAGACGACGTCGCTCAACTCGGCGCCCGCCGCGCGCAGGGCTCGCTCCACGTTCGCTACGACCTGCTTCGTCTGCCCTTCGACGTCGTCCCCGACGAGCTTGCCCGTGGCCGGATCGCGCGGCACCTGCCCCGACACGAAGACGAAACCGCCGGCGCGGGCCGCCGGCGAATACGCACCAGCAGGGGTCGGGACGTCGTCACCCAACCTGACGGGCTGCCACTGTCGCTCGCGCTGTATCATTCATCGTTCTCCGTTTAATTGTCCGACGCAACCGACTCGCTCGACATTCGATGCATCCTCTTTCCGAACTCGAGACGCCAGTGCCGGTGGTCGACCTCGACCGGCTGGGCCGTAATCTCGACCGCGCGGCAACGTACGCAACCCAGCACGGCTTGGCGCTGCGGCCGCACATCAAGACGCACAAGGCGCCGCGCATCGCGCGGGAGCAACTGTCGCGCGGAGCCGTCGGGCTGACGTGCGCCACGCCGTTCGAGGCGGAGGTCATGAGCGGCGTGTGTCACGACTTGCTCGTGGCGTTTCCGCCGGTCGGATCGGCACGCGCCGGCCGCATCGCCGCGCTGCCCGACGACGTCAATGTCACTGTCGCGCTGGATTCGATCGAATCCGTGGAGATGATCGCCGGCGCGGCGCGCGCGGCCGATCGCCGAGTCGGCGTATACGTGGAGCTGGATCTCGGGATGCATCGCGTCGGCGTGCCGGTGGTGGACGACGCGATCGCGATCGCGCGCGCGGTTCGTTCCAGGCCGCCGCTCGAGTTCACGGGAATCGCGTTTTACCCGGGCCACATCCGCGAAGCGGTCGGCTCACCGCAGTCGGCGAAGCTGGAGACGCTCTCGAAATCGCTGGGCGAAGTCGTCGATGCGTTCGATCGCGCCGGGCTCCATCCGACCGTCGTCAGCGGGGGGTCGACGCCCACCCTATGGAACACGCACGAGATTCGAGGCGTGACCGAATTCCGCCCGGGCACCTACGTCTACAATGACCGCACCACCGCGGAGATCGGCGCGTGCGGTTGGGATGATTGCGCGTTCACGGTGTTGGCGACCGTCGTGAGCACGGCCGTGCCCAACCAGGCCGTCATCGACGCGGGGAGCAAGGCGCTCGGCCGAGAGCCGATGCGCGGAACGGACGCCGCCGGCGGCTTCGGCGCGCTGCTCGACCGGCCCGAGGTGGTCGTCGCGTCGATGTCCGAGGAGCACGGCATTCTCGATTTGTCGAAGACCGCGTGGCGCCCGTCGGTGGGAGAGCGCGTGCGCGTCGTGCCGAATCACGTCTGCGTCGTCGTGCATCTGAACGACGTCGTCGTCGGCGCGCGCGGCGACGCCGTCGAGACTACCTGGCCGGTGGCGGCGCGAGGCCGCGGCTACTCGATCGCGGTCTGACGCGCCGCGCGGCTCAGCACTTTATCGGCTGTTCCTTCGTTTGGACGTGCACGTCCACCGACATGCCGGGGCGCAGCGGACGGTCCGCGCCGAGCCCTTCGAGGATGCGCAGCTTGACCGGAATTCGCTGAACGACCTTCGTGAAGTTTCCGGTGGCGTTGTCCGGCGGCAGCAATGCGAATTTGGAACCGGTTGCTGCGCTGACGCTCGCGACGCATCCCTTCGCCGTCGCGCCGCCGTACGCATCGACCTGAATCTCGGCCGGCAGGCCGACCTTTATGTCGGCTAGCTGCGTCTCCTTGAGATTCGCGATGACGAAAATCCCCGTGTCGGAGACGAGGGTAAGCAGCGGCTGACCGGCTTCGACGAGCTGGCCCGGCTCGACCTGCTTTCGCGACACGATCCCCGACTCGGGCGCGTGGACGCCCGTGTAGGACAGTTGGAGCGCGGCGTTGTCGCGCGCCGCCTGGGCGGCCTTGAGGCGCGCGTCGGCGAGGCGGACGCCCGCTTCGGCGCCTTGGATCGTGCTTCCGGCGGCGGCGGTCTGCTCTTGCAGCGCGACGACGTTGGCCGTTGCGGCCGACGCCGCGGCGCGCGCACCGTCGAGCTGCATCTTCGATATGACCTGCTTCGCGGCGAGATCCTCCATGCGCGCGAGGTCTTGCTTCGCTTGCGTCTCGTGGGCGCGCGCGGCCTGGATCTGCGCGTCGAGCGACGCGCGCTGGCCGGTCGCCTGGCTTACCGCGGCCTGCGCCTGCCCGCCCGTGTTCCTGGTCCCCGAGGCGGCGCGCGCCGCCGCGAGATCGGCATCGGCCTGCGACAGCTTCACGCGATACTCCTCCGGATCGATCTGAACGAGGAGCGAGTCCTCCTTCACGTGCTCGTTGTCGCTGGCGTGCACGAACTCGACGTAGCCGCTGACCTTGGCGAGGACCGGTACGAGGTGGCCGTCGATGGAGGCGTCGTCCGTGGACTCGTGGGCGCGTCCGTAGCTCCACTGCCGATATCCCCAGATGAGCCCGAGGGCGACGAGCACGGCGACCACCGTCAGAAGGATCCAGCGGCGGCTGCCACCCGATTCCTCGATATCCGGCTCGGGCGCCAAGTTCCCGTTCGTTTGTTGTTGCGCGGTGTCCTGCTTCACTGCTGTTGCCATGATCGGTTCCGAGAGTGTGTTCAGCGAATCTGCGAGACGACGCCTTGGGCGTGGGCGAGCGAGACGCGCGCGTTTTGGTATGCCGTCAGCGCGTCGATCAGCCCCGTGCGCGCCTGGTTCAACGTGAACGACGCCGTTACGACGTCGGCGTTTCCCGCCACGCCGGCGCGAAACCGCTCGCGCGCCTGCGCGACTTCCTGCTCGGCGAGACGCTGGTTCTCGCGGGACGCGTCGATCTGTTGTTGCGCGGAACCCAGGTCGAGCAACGCCCCGCGCACGTCGACCTCGACTTGCTTGCGAAGGTCACGGCGGTGCACGTCGATCTCGTTGATCACGGCCGACTGCTCCGCTTGCTGTGCCTCGCGCCGATGGCCCTCGAAGGCTGGCCACGAGAGCTGGACACCATACGAATAGGTGTTCAGCAAGTGGTTCAACGTGAGTCCGTTGGCGCCGTCCTTGCCGAAAAACCCGACCGTCGGGAGATGCCCGGCGTAAATCGCCTGGTACTGTTGCTGCGCGGCGAGATACTGGAGGTCGAGGGCGCGCACGTCCGGCCGCATTTTCATTGCCACGTCGGTCTCGGATGTCTGATTCTCGACGACCTCGGACTCCGGAACCTCGAGCGAGTCGGTGAGCTGGAGCGGCGTGTCCAGATCGATGTTGAGCGCCCGTCGAAGGTCGAGGAGCGCCCGATCTCGATCGTTCCGCGCGACGATGAGCTGCGCGCGCGACGACGCCAACTGCGACTGCGCACGTGTGACGTCGAGTGCGACGCCGACTCCGGCCGAGAGCTGGTCGCGGGCGATCGACACTAGCTCCGACGCCAGCGCCGAGTCCGCGGCCCGCGCGCCGACGACCGCCTGGCTGCGCAGAGCACGGACGTACGTCACCGCGGCGATCGACGCGGCCTGCTCTTGGGCCGACGCCACGTCGCCGCCCGCGGCGGTCACGTTCGATTGCGCCGCGGCCACCTTGGCGTGCGTTTCGGGGTCGTAAAACGTTTGGGTCAATCCACCCCGGAAGTCGAACAGATTGATCGGGCCGATGATCGATCCATTCGGGTCGAACAGGGGCGCCTGACCGGGCTGCGTCGGGAATTTGATTCCGAAGCTCGCGCTGTTGATCGTGACCGACGACCAGTTGGGGAACGCGCTGATCTGCGGCAGCAAGGCCGCTCGCGCCTGTGTGACGCGCGCCTTGGCCTCGTCGACGCGCAGACGCGCCGACATCACAGTCGCGACCTGCGACGCGGCCAACCGCGCCGCCTCGCCGAGCGAAAGCTTCCGAGGAGTCGGAGGAGGAGTCGGGGACTGTGCTTCGGAGACGCGAACGCCAAAGGCTACGAGCGCGGCGATCACCGACAACAGCGCGCCGATGCGGATGGCTTTTGGGAGGCGGGGATTCACGTTCATGAAATCGGCAGAATCACGTTGATGCGGACACGGATTCGCCCGGCAGCGGGCGAAGCGCGTGGAGATAGAAGGCCGTCAACTCGTCGAGCACTTCGTCGTCGGATTTTGTCGCCACGGACGAGAAGCAGTCGCGATGCGTGCACCACAGGCCATGGATGACGAAGGGGGCGGCGAGCATGCGCGCCGCAGGGAGCGGGTCCACGCGGCGGAATTCGCCGGATTCGACGCCGCGTTCGATGATCGAAGCGATCAAACGAAGCCGGCGCGACACAACTTCCTCCGCATAGAAGCGCGCGAGGTCGGGAAAGTTCTGGATCTCGGCGTGGATCAACCGGAAGAGCGGGGCGAACTTCGCGGACCGGATGAAAATCCAGTACGCGCGGAGCGAGCGGGTGAGCACCTCTGTGGCCGAGCCGGCCATGGCGCTGATCTCCTGCTCACTCGACTCGATGTTGCTGACCACGGTGTTTCGCACGACTTCGCGAAACAGCTCTTCCTTGTTGGGGAAATAGAGGTAGATCGTGCCCTTGGAGAGGCCGGCACGCTTGGCGATGTCGTCGAGACGCGAGACCGCGAGGCCGCGCTCACCGAAGACTTCGAGCGCCGCCTCGAGAATCTGTCGCGGGCGCTCGCCGGGAAGGCGGCGCCAGCGAGGTTCCTGCGGGTGAATCGAACGAGAGGCTTCCACGTCGGTGTTTGCCCTACCAGCCTAAGCGCTTGTCGTTGAGCCGATTACGGTATCGAGTATCTTACTGACCCGTCAGTAATATATTCGATCCGGCACCGGTTTCAAGCGCTGGACGCGCAGAGACTACTCGGCGTCTTTCGCGGGATTGAGCCAGTCGTACGCGGCCGACACATCCGGTCGGGTCAGCGCGTGCCCGGTCGGTTGCCAATTCAGCGTCACGTCGGCGCCGAGGACGCGGAGCATTTCTGCCAGTCGTTCGGGATGCAGCCGTGAGACGATCGTGTCCGTCTCCCCCGCGCCGATGAACACGCGATGCCCGTCGAGCGATGACGGCGACTGCGGCACGAACGGCACCATGGGCCGGAAGAGCACGGCGCTGTTCAGCGTCGCGGGCGACGAAAGCAAGACGCTGCCCGCGATGTTGGCGCCGTTCGAGAACCCGACGGCGACGACCTGCTTCGGGTCGAACTTGTACTGTCCCGCCGCGCCTTCGACGAACGCGACAAGATCCTTGGTCCGCGCGTGCAGGTCGTCGATGTCGAACACGCCTTCCGCCAGCCGCTTGAAGAACCGCGCGGCGCCGTTCTCGTTGACGGTGCCGCGCGGGCTGAGCAAACCGGCGTCGGGGGCGAGCATCTGCCCGAGCGGGATGAGGTCGTTCTCGTCGCCGCCTGTGCCGTGCAGTAACAACAACGTGCGCGGATCCTCGCCGCTCGGCGGCAAGTAGCGGTGCACGTACCCGAAGGCCTGAGCGCTAGTATTCATCAACTGGGAATGTAGCCAAGACGATCATGGCCGACGAATCCAACTCCGTTCGCGTGGACAAGTGGCTATGGGCGGCGCGCTTCTTCAAGACCCGCTCGTTGGCGACGGAAGCGGTCGCCGGCGGCAAGGTCGAGGTGAACGGCGAGCGCGCCAAGCCGGCGAAATCGGTCAAGGCGGGCGACGAGGTCCGCCTTCGCCTGCCGCCCTATGAGCATATTCTCATCGTTCGCGCCCTCGCCGAGCGGCGCGGTCCGGCCTCGGTCGCCCAGGGACTGTACGAGGAGACGGAGGCCAGCGCCGCCGAGCGGCGTCGCCTCGCCGAGCAGCTGCGCATGTCGCCCGCCGCGTTCGTGTTCGAGGATCGAGGGCGGCCGACCAAGAAAGACCGCCGAGAACTGACGAAGTTCGTCGACCGCAAGCGCCGCTGACGCGGCGATCACCCGCCGACAAGCTGACGAAGCGCCGCGCGGCTCACCGCATGGCCGCCGTCGAATCGAACCACCGAGGCGGTGATCCCGGCGCGGCCCAGACGCGCGACGTCTTCCTCGAGCGCGGCTTCCGAGACGTAGTGGTCGCGCGAGCCGAGCACGAACGTGAGCGGAACGCCTCGGAGCGCCTGCGGCCCTCGAGAGAGCTCGGCGTCGGGGGGCACGAGCCCGCCCCATAGGACGAGTCTCGTCGCGGGGACCCGGCCGTGGGCGACCCATCTGGCGGCCGTCGCCGCGCCCTGCGAGAAGCCGACGACGTTCACGCGGTTGCCGTCGGCAAGACCTCCGCCCGTCACTTCATCGAACACCGCGTCGAGATACTCGACGTAGTCGGCTACCTCCGACTCCCGGTCCTCGCGCGTCATCCACGTCGCGCCGACCGGCCGGTCGCGGGCGTGCGCGATGTCCGGATTCACGACGTAGTACCGATTCAACGCCTCCGGCGCGACGACGCACGAATCGTCCGCGGCCAGGTCGGAGAAAAAGCGGATGAAGTCCCCGGCGAGCTGGCCGTATCCGTGCAGCACGAACCACCAGGATGTCGGGGCGACATCGGCGCGCCCGCCGACAGTGAAATACCGCGCGGTCCGCTGGACGCGGATGTGGTGGGCGCGGGGCTCGGGGGGCGATCCGATTATTTGCCCGTTGCGCCCGAGCCGCCCGCGGCCAGCAATTGCGCTTGCGTCGTGCTGTGCTCGAGCAAATCGATTGCCCTGAGCAGTTGGTGATCCTCGGCCAGGTTGCGCGCTTTCGCCGCGGCGTCCCCGAACGTCAGTCGCGTCACGCGGTTCTCGAGGTCGCGCGTGAGGAACGTCCGCTCCGCGGTCTGAAACTTCGGGTCGAGCTTCACGCCGGCCGTGTTCATCCGCGTCATCAACTCCGTGCTCCACGTCGCCGGCGCCTTGAAGTCGCGTTGCACGGTTCCCTTGAGCTGGAGCGCGTAGTCCTGCAACACGATGTTGATCGGCCCGCGCTGCGGGGCCGCGGCGCGAATGAAGTCGCGCTCCTCGGTGGTGAGCGTGTCGTCGGTGACGATCACGTCGGGGTGGATCCCGCCGCCGCCGTACACGACCCGCCCGCCGTCCGACTTGTAGGCCGGCTTCTTTGTCGAATCGTTCATCGAATCAGGATGCACCTCGACGAGCGCGCCGCTCAACGTCAGCTGGCGATCCCGATGGATCGTGCGTCCGCTCGGCGTATACCACTTGCCGGTCGTGATCTTGAGATGGTAGCCGCCGCTCAGCTGATACACGGACTGCACGAGCCCCTTGCCGAACGAAGTTTCGCCGACGACCAGCGCACGGTCGTGGTCCTGGAGCGCGCCGGCGACGATCTCGGTGGCGGACGCCGAGCCCTCGTCGACCAGCACGACGAGCGGAAGCGTCAGCGCCAGATGGTGGCCGCCCGACTTCAGAACCTCCGACGGCTGATTCCGCGACCGGACGCTCACGATCTCCTGGCCGTCGCGCAGAAAGAGGCTGGACGTCTTGAGCGCCTGATCGACGATGCCGCCGCCGTTGCCGCGCATGTCGAGCACGATGCCTTTGGCACCCTGCTCGACGAGCTGTGTGATCGCCGTCGCGACTTCCTCGGCGGCGTTCTCGTTGAACGTCTGGAGCGGGATGTAGCCGATGTGGTCGCCGAAGATCCCGCTGTACGCGACGGCCGGAACGTGAATGACGCGGCGGGTGAAGCGAAGCTTGATCGGCTCCGTCACGGCCGGACGCGTGTACGTCACGCTCACCTGCGACCCAGGCTCGCCGCGGAGTAGATCCGAGACCTTGGCGATGGGCACACTCGTCGTCTTCGTCGTGTCCACCGCGACGACGCGATCGCCCTCGCGCACGCCGGCGTCTTCCGCCGGAGTATTCGGGAAGACGCGCTCGACGACGATCAGTCCTGGCGCCTGCTCACTGAGCAGCATCCCTGTGCCGCCGTATCGCCCGCCGTCGACCGCTCGAAGTTTCCGATTCCTTGGGCGAAAGGAGTTCGCTATACGGGTCGTTCAGCTCCTTCACGAGGCCGCGGGCCGCCTTTTCGTAGGTGACGCCCGGCGGGATCGAGTCCACGTACTGGTTGCGAACCAGGTTCATGACCTGGTCGAACAATAGGGCGTTCGCCCGCGTCGGCGACTCCTGCAGCAGAAAACCGCCGGCGACGATCGGGATGACGAGCAGCGTGGCCGCCGCCGCGGTGCGAAAACGTGGCATTTAAAAAATCGGAGGGAAGGAACTTCGAGAGGAGAGAACTAGGAGTTCGGCGTGTTGCTATTCCCGCGCGCCGAAGCGACGTGGTCCGAGCACTGGCGATGGTGATTCTTGGCCGGCGCGGTCGGCTTGGGAGCGTGGCCCGCCGCGTAGAGCACTCGACCTCGGTCGGCCCGCGCGTCGTGATGCTGATCGAGCAGCGAGTCGAGGCGACTCGGAGCTTTCGAATCGATCGACGAGCTGGGCACCGGGAGTACGCCTGCATACCGTTGGTCGGCGTTCCGGTTCCACCACCGCCCGCGCTCTTGCGCATCGGATCGGTGGATGCACGCTGCCGATGAGCAGCGCCAAGGGCATCACTGACGCGACGAAGATCGCCGTCTGAGCCGCTCGATCGACCACATCATCAACCACGCTCCGCGAGAGAGTCCTGCCCTATTGAGAGTCAGATTCGTCGACCAGATTGTCAACGAATTCAACCGCGCTTGACGACCTTTCGGACACCGCGTAAGCGATTGTCCCGCTTCCCTTACGAATCGCGAACAACTCCAGTCCGACACCCCGGCGAACTCGGCTAGCGGGCGATCGCGGCCAGCGTCCAGATGCCGTTCAGCATGTCGGAGGCGAAGACGCGCCCCCCTAAGAGCTGCACGCCCCAGACGTAGACCGCTCGATTCTGGTCGAGCAGCCCGACACCGAGCTCTCGTCCCATGAGCTTGAGGTCGCAGCGCGTCAGCAGCGGATTGACGGTCGTTGTCTGTTGGCTAGCCGGGCAGGTCGCGAGGTCGCCGCGAATGTCGATCGCGCGCACGCCCCCGTTGTAGTAGGCGGCGTAGAGAATCCCCTTGGCCTCGTCGACAGAAAAGTTGTGCGTGCCGGCGCCGTCGACGTGGTAGTACGCGACCTCCAGCGGCTGGGACGGGTCGCTCACGTCGACGACGTGAATGTCCCCCTTCGAGCTCGACCCGATCGTGCCCGGCCCCTCCTGGCCGACGAACACGAAGCGCTTTCCACCGTTGGCGTCGTGGTACCACCACGCGTTGTGAACCTCTCCGCCGACCGTCTTCACGCCGCCGAGGACGACCGGATGACTCGGAGACGCACCCGTTCCGCACCCGCCGATGTCCCAGACCTCGAGCCCGTCGTCCCAGAGCGCCACGAAGAGCAGCCCATCCCGGACGAACGTGTCGTGAACGAAGGGATTGCCGGTGACCTTGGTGAAGATCTCCTGCGGCGCGCTCGGGTTGCTCAGGTCGACGATGACGAGACGCGCCGGCGTCGAATTGATCGGATCGATCGAGAGAAAGCCGTACAGCACGCCGTTCACGCGGCCGATTTCCGCCGTGTGCACGCCGGGATCGGTGTCGGCGTTCGAGAAGCGCGAGAGCTGCTTGGGGTGCTTCGGATCGGCGAGATCGAAGATCACGATCGACCCGCCGGTGCGCTCGGTCGCAACGACGAGAAGTGACCCGTCGTCCGAGACCGCAACGTCGCCGAGCGTCGTGGCGTTGGTCACGGTGATCGTATCGATCAGCACCGGGACGTTGCCTGTCACATCCCACACGTTGATCCGGTTACCCGGATTGACGCCGCGGAAACTCCAGGTCGTCGTGTACGCGACCGTGCCGCGCGCGGCGACTTCCGCCGTGTAGCGAAGCGAGTCGACCCCGGCGCCGAGCACCGGAATCGCGAAAGGATTCGTGACGGGCAACGACAGCGCGGCCGGCCGAGCGCCTACGTCGATCCCCGGGCACGACGCCGGCGCGTGAGGGCCCGTCGGCGCCGCGGTGTCGCCGCCGCAGGCGGCAGCCGCCACAGCAGCGATCGTCGCGGCGAAAACGGCGCCGCGCATCACAGGTGACAACGCGTGTTCATGTGCATGGCCGACGGCATCGCCGAGTTCGCGGTTGGCATGCCGGGCATACCCGGCATGTCCGGCATCTGATCCGCCTTCGGCGGCGAGGGCAGCGTCGAAACGGCGTCGGGCAATGCGGCGCCGTAGCGCCCCATCCGCTCGTGCATCATGCCGGCCGTGAGCCGCAGACCCGCTGAGAACATCCAGAGGCGATCGGTGCCGTAGCGGAGCTTGGGATCGAAGAGTCCCGGCGGATTTCCCGGCGCGACGCCGATTCGCGCGACCTCGATGAACGGCCGCGCTCGAAGGAACTTCGCTTTGACCACGGGACTCGCCACGGCGACGGTGAGCGTCGTCCACGTCGACGTGCCGAGATTCGAGAGATCGGACGGCGGGCGAGGCGTGCGAAATGGATCCGACGTCGGTTCCTCCTCGGGGCGGTCGGTGCGCTCGAGCCGAGCGGCCAGAATGGCATCGGCGCGGCACACGGCCGCCTCGCCGAGCACGGAGTAGAGCGCGTTGATCGTCGTGCCCCCGTCGGTGTCGTTCGTGTGCGCCCACTCGACGAGCGCGTATTGTCGCGAGCCGTTGCCGTGATCGAAGTCGTACCGCGCGACGAGGCTGTATTTCTGTTGGTCGAGGCCGTGGCCGGCGCGGATCTCGGGCGACGTCACGTGCGCGACGCTTCCACTCAATTCGGTGTGGGGCGCCGGGAGCAGCGTAATACGGGATGACCAGGAGTCGCCGAAGCGTCCCCAGTTCGGCGCGGCGCCCGGACCCGTCGGCTCGTCGCCGTTGAAGACGCCGACCTCGCCGATGATCGGGCCGTATCGCACGGCCGCGACGGCGACGACTCGTTCGAGTATCTGCCCGAGGTGGTGGTTCACCGGGTATTTCTCGAACGGCCGCGTCATCGGGTCGTCGCTGCCGAACGGCGCGAAGCCGCGTCCAAAGTAGAGTGACGCGTCGAAGGGCGGGCGTTGGGGCGTCCCGTCGCGCGGAGACTCCACGCCCGCGAGGAGCTCGTGGATGTATGCGTGCGGATGCCGCCGGTCGACGAAGCCCTCACCGAACGCACCCGTCGCCAACTCGCCGCGCGGCATCGTGAGCCCTTCCAGATTCAGCGTCGCGATTCCGCGCAACGAGCCATGCTTGGCGTGCACCATCGCGATCGGCTGCGCGAGGTAACCCTCGGTGAGATCCGTGCGCGTGGCCGTCGGGTCGGCACGCGTGGCGACGGGCACCAGTTGGGCGCCCGCCTCGATGGACTGCGCGGAGGAGTCGCGCCCCGCGAACAGCGTCGCTAGCGTGACGAGATGGAGAATCCGCATTCGGCGAAAAGTAGTGTTGGCGCCGATGAACTGCGGGCGACGATCGCCCTGGCGGTTCCCGTCGTGCTGGTGCAGCTCGGTTTCATGGCGATGGGCGTGGTCGACACGCTCATGGTCGGCCGAGTCTCGGCGCGCGTGCTCGCCGCCGTCGCGCTGGGAAATCTTTACTACTTCAACGTGACGATTCTGGCGACGGGCAGCCTCATGGCGCTCGACCCGATCGTCGCGCAGGCGGTGGGCGCCGGCGAGACGGAGTCGGTCGCGCGGGCGATGCAGCGCGGGCTGATCATCGCGGCGGCGTTTCTGCCTGTTCTGCGTGCTCTGCATCGCCCCGGCGCCGACCGTGTTGACCACACTACGGCAGCCGCCGGAGATCGTCGGCGACGCGTCGACGTACCTGCGGATCTCGCTCGCCGGGGTGGCGCCGTACCTCGTGTTCGTCGTGCTGCGACAGAGCCTGCAAGCGATGCATCGCGTCGCGCCGATCGTGTGGACGGTGATCGTGGCGAATCTGACGAACGCCGCGTTCAACTGGATCTTCGTGTTCGGGCACCTCGGCAGCCCGGCGATGGGGGCGGCCGGGAGCGCGATCGCCACGGCCATCAGCCGGTGGCTGATGCTGCTGCTGTTGCTCGCCTGGGCGTGGCGGGATCTGCGGCCGTTGATGCTTCCGGTCCGCGCCGGCGTCGGCTCGTGGCCCGCGTTGTCGCAGATGCTCCGCATCGGTCTCCCCATCGGCGCGCAGCAGGGACTCGAGGCGGCGGCGTTCGGCGCGATCGGCCTGCTCATGGGCGTGCTCGGCACGATCGAGATGGCGGCGCATCAGGTCGCGATCACGCTGGCCGCGTTCACGTTCATGGTGCCGCTCGGCGTCGGCTCG
Organism: uncultured Gemmatimonadaceae bacterium; assembly: GCA_963789315.1. GTDB lineage: Bacteria > Gemmatimonadota > Gemmatimonadetes > Gemmatimonadales > Gemmatimonadaceae > JAQBQB01. The sequence continues at coordinate 60,267 of CAWBKI010000028.1, forward strand.
GCGACGGCGGTGCGCGTGGGGCGCGCGATCGGCGCCTCCGACATGCCGCGCGCGCGCGCGGCGATCCGCGCGGCGTATCTGTGCGGCGTCGGGTTCATGGCGATCACCGCGATCGCGTTCATCTGGGTGCCACACGTGTTGGCCGCGGCGTTCACGCCCGACGTTCGCGTCATCGCGCTCGCGTCGACGCTGATCCCGATCGCCGGAGCGTTCCAGTTGTTCGACGGCGGCCAGGCCGTGGGCGCGGGTGTGCTGCGCGGCGCCGGCGACACGAAGGCGCCGCTCGTCACGATGCTCGCCAGTTACTGGCTGGTCGGCGTGCCGGTCAGCGCGTACCTCGGATTCCGCACGTCGCTGCGCGCCAAGGGGCTATGGTGGGGTTTCGTCGTTTCACTCGCCGGGGTGGCGATCTTTCTGTTCCTACGAATCCGCGTGGTCTTCGCGCAGAGTGTCGGGCGCGTCCGCGAGGAGTAGCGCGTCGATCGCCTCCGTGGCGCGAGCGAACCTCTCGCTTCGATCGCCGGTGATCGCCGCGACGGGCGCTCCCGACTCGTACACGGCGGCTCGAAACAGTTGCTGCATCTGCTCGCGCATGTGTCCCCGGTCGCGCACGCCGTCGGCCACCCAGGGCACGTCGATCTCGCAGAGGAGATAGAGGTCGGGCACGCGCTCGCGCGCCGCTTCGGCGATCCACGTCGGGCATTTGCCGAAGTAGTGCTCGCAGTAGACGACGGTGCTGAGCAGGTCGGTGTCCTGCACGACGAGCGGATTGCCTCGCGCGATGGCGGCGTCCTCGAGCGCCATCTGACCGCGCGCAATCGGTCCGTGATCCGTGAACTCGATGACGCCGTGCCGCGCGGCCGCGTACGCGCGCACGAACTCTGGCACCAGCTCAGCGCGGTAGCGGCGGGCGAGCTGCTCGGCGAGGGTGGTTTTGCCGGTTGACTCCGAGCCGGTGGCGACGACTCGAAACGAGGCCCGGCGCGAAGCCTTCACGGGGCAGCCTCTTGGCTTCCGCGGCCACCAGACCGGGCGGCTCGGGGGAACAGCACTATCGCGGATGCACGCGGATTTGGCGCGGATGGAAAATGGGTAACTCCAATTCTCTTCCTCCGCGTCCATCGCGGGTCACATCCGCGCCCATCCGCGTTCATGCTGTTGCAGTTTCCGAGCTCGGAATCGTAGCGGCGCCGGTGGCGCTCATGAGGGATTTCTTCCAGGCGATGTGGCCCATCACGGCGAGGACGAGGTAGATGGCGTAGTTGCCGGCCGTGAGATACAGCCCCTTGAAGATGAACATGCCGACGTATACGACGTCGACGATGATCCAGAGCGTCCAGTTCTCGATGTACTTGCGCGTCATCATGTACTGCGCGACGAGACTCGTCGTCGCCGTGGCCGCGTCCACGTACGGCAGCGCGACGCCCGGCATGTGTGACGTCAGCTTGCCGAGGATCGCCCAGAACACCACGGCGATGCCGGAGAGAATCGCCCATTGCCTGACTGGCGTACGCGACACGGTGAGCGCCGTGCGACCCTTGCCGCCGTACAGCCATTCGTACCAGCCGTAGAGCGACAAGACGAAGTACACGACCTGGAGCCCCATGTCCGAATAGAGTCCGGAGACGCGGAACAACGCGAAGTACAGCGCGACATTCACGAGCGCCGTCGGCCAGCTCCAGATGTGTTCCTTGACGCTGAGCAGCACGCTCACGACGCCGAATACGACGGCGACCAGCTCGAGGCAGCTCGAGCCGTGTGCAAGCGAGCCATGCGCACAGATCCGCCCATGTCAGCGACTCAGCGCGGCGAGGCGCTCGGCGCCGGCCTTCGCGACGCGTTCGGCCGCCGCGTCGATCGCCGCGATCGTTTCCGCGGACGAGCCGCCGACTTCGATGTCGGTCATCGTGTGGAGCGACGCGACGTAGTAGTCGGTCCACGTGCGGAGGATGTCTTCTTCCGTCGCGCGATCGCCGCCCGCGCTGACCGCCGCTTTGCTCAGCTTCAGCTCGGTGTCGAGCCGCGCGATCGCGGCACGCTCCAGCTCGCGCGACGAGCGCGCGCGCCGTCGCGCCGTCGGCCGACGTCAGCGTCAGCACCGAGACGAGCGCGGCGATGCCGACGTTCACCAGCTCCTGCTTCGAGACTTTGTCGAGCCGATCGCCGTCGGTGTGGTAGTACACGTCGGTGAAATGCCAGAAGAGCGCACCGGGCTTCTTGAACTGGAGGAACGGCGTGTGGTCGCTGCCGCCCTCGAACGGATTCGTGCGCACGACCCAACCCGTGGTCGCCGCCTGGTCGAGGCACCGCGCGAGAAGATAGTCGTTGTAGTAGTGCGGCACGAGGTCGGCCTTCGTGAGCGGACGGCCGCCCCACTCGGTGTGGTGATCGTCGCCGCGCGTCCAGATCGCCGACGGATCGGGCATCTTCTCGATGAGGAACGTGCCGCCCGTCTTCTTCGTGTCCTCGCCGGTCATGTCGAGGCTCAAGCCCCAGTTCACGCCGCGCGTGCGCACGGAATCGTCGGCGAGGAAATTCCGCGTCTGCGCGATCTCGAGGCCGAAGAGCATCGTGATCGTGCGCTTCGGCTGCGCAGCGCGTTGTGCGCGAGCTCGCCGAGCACGCGCGCCATCTCGCTCAAATCGCCGACGCCGGAGGCGTTGTCGTTGGCGCCCGGCTCCTGCACGTGCGCGCTGAGGACGTATCGCTCCGTCGGCGCCGCGCTCCCGTGCACCTCGGCGACGATCGTGAGCTCGTCGGACGGATAGCATCTTTGACGGCGGTGCGAACACGCACCATCGCGCCCGCCTTCGCCGCGGCCCGCAATCGATCGACAGCGTCGCGCGAGAGCGCGATCCCCCAGCGCGGTGGTCGTGTCGTAGGCGATCGAGCCGAACTGAATCGACGTGCGGTGGATCTCGGGCTGCGTGTACGCCGGCATGTTGTAGGCGAGCACGCCGAGCGCGCCACGCTTTGACGACCGCTTCGGTGAACATGCCGCCGACCGATCCGTCGGCCAGCACGATTTTCCCGGCGACGGACTGGCTTGGTCGAAGTCGTTCGGCGTCCCCGCCCCCACGTCGACGAGCGGCGCGACGACGCCGGTGTCGGGCGTCGAGAACGAGTTGATCGCCAGCATGTTGCGGTTCGTCGCGAGCGCGAAGCACCGGCGCCGCTTCGCCGACGATCGTCACGCTCGCGTCGACCGGCTCCCATGCCGGCGTGCGCATGGGGCGATGCTCGATGCGATACGTGAGCGGCGCACCGGACGGCGCGGACTTTTCCTCGACGTAACCGGCGTTCTTTAGAATTTCCTCAACACGGCGGAGGCTCGCGTTGAACCCGGTATTGCCGGGCCATCGGAAGTACTGGTCCATGAACGCGACCTGATCGTACGCGTTCTTGCCCGAGAACACGGGCCGCACGAGCTCGAAGTAGCGCTTGACGGCCGGCGGCGTCTCGGCCCGCTGCGCGGCGAGCGGCGCCGATGGACCGGCGACGCCCAGAATCGCGGCGAGGAACGCCTGCCCGCGCCGGTTCACGGCTTGACGCCGCGTTCGAGGAGCGCCTTCACCGCGGCGTCGAGCTGCGAGTCGCGCCCGCTGTAGCTCTCGCCGACGGGCCGCTGCACGAGCACGTCGACCGCGCGCGGATGCATCTCCATGTCCTTGCCGTGCGGCGTCGGTGATCCGCGTCGAACGGCACGCGCACCGACGACGCTCCGTCGAGCAGCCCGAAGTCCGACGTGAAGATGATCCAGCCCGCCGTCGGCTCGCCGACGACCGGTCCGAGCTTGAGCGCGCGATAGCCCTCGGTGAAGTCCTCGGCGTCGGACAACGAGTGCATGTTCGTGACGAGCACCGTCGGCCGCTCGAGCGAGCGCTGCCCGAGCACCGACCGTCCGCCGCCGGTGCCGAAGTCGCGCGGCGTGAACTGCAGGTATCCGCGGCGAGCGAAGACGTCGATCGCGTACGGATTCACGAAGCCGCCGTTGTTGTTGCGGATGTCGATGACGACGCCGTCCTTCCCGCGATTCTCGGTGTCGAGGTCGACGTAGAGCTGCTGGAGCGAGCCGGCGCCCATGTCCTGCATGTGGACGTAGCCGAGCCGTCCGTCGCTCACCTTGGCGACGTACGCGCGGCGGCTTTCGACCCAATCGCGATACACGAGCCCACGCTCCGTGGCGAGGTTCACCGGACGGATCGCGATCGTTCGCGCGCCGCTCGCCGTCCTCGCCGCGGCTCACGGAGAGCTCGACGCGCCGATTCGTCTTGTACATCAGCAGCGAGTCGAGATTCGCGTGCGCGTCGACGCGCACGCCGTCGACCGACTGGATGAAGTCACCGGGCTTGATGTCGGCGAGCGCGGCGGGGCTCAGGGTCAGCACCTCGGTCACGCGCAAGCTTGCCGCGCTGCTCGTACTCGCCGCGATCGAAGCGCACGCCGAGCCGGCCGACGTTGGGCTGCGGCGAGAAGGTCGGGCCGTTCGACGCCGGAGTGCGACGCATTGAGCTCGCCGATCATGAGGCGCATGATGCGGCGCAGATCTTCGGTGCTCTGCGCGCCGGCGGCATACGGCTCGTAGCGCCGTTCCTCGAGCGCGCGCCAGTCGACGCCGTTCATCTGCGGCGTCGAAGAAGTTGTCGGCAAGAATGCTCCACGCCTCGTGGAACACGGCGAGCTTCTCTCGGCGCGAAGTCGACGTCGAGCTCGGCCGAGACGGCGATGGACCGTACGGCGCGCGAGTCGACGTTGATCGCGCTCGATGCGGCCGTTCTCGAGGTAGTACACCTCTTTCGCGTCGGGGCTGAACTGCGCGCCCTGCTTGAACCCCGGCGTGGAGGTGAGCTGCCGAGCCACCGCGGTGCCGTTCGCGAGCTCGTCGAGCGAGATAGGTGTAGAGGTTCGCCTGGCCCGCGGCCGCGGCGTTGAGCAGCGCCGTCTTGCCGTCCGGGCTGATGACGACGCTCCGCACGTCGACACCGACCGGCAAGAAACTGATCGCGGCGGCGAATGTCCTCGAAGACGATCTGCGTCGACTTTGTCGCCGCGCCGCGGCGCCGAATCAGCGCGCGAGCGTCGCGCGTGTCGCGCTGCGGCGCCGCGGGCTGCGGCGCCGGCTGGACGGCGTGCCGGGGCGCGACGGGCTGCGAAGAGATCGCGGAACTGATCTTCGCGGAACTGCGGCGTGCGCGGCACCAGATCGACGCGCGCCAAGACCTGCCTGTCTCCGTGCGCTGCGACGATGTCGAACAGCAGATACGTGCCGTCCGGGCTCCACGCGATCGTGTCGCCGTTCGCGTTCGAGAGGAAGCTCGACGGGCTGTCCTGCCGCCGCCGTTCACGGAAGCGATATATGGATTCTGAAACTGGCCCTCGCCGACGTTGAGGTAGGCGATCCACTGGCCGTCGGGCGACCAGGCAATCGGCCGGTCTCGACGAGGAACGGCGGCCGGTCGAGCTGACCCGTGGCGAGCAGGCGGTCCTGCTTCGTCGCCACGTCGATCACGCGCAGCTCTTTGCGCGCCGCGGTCGAACGCGATCGATTTGCCGTCCGGCGACCACGCGCGGCGCGACGTCGTTCGCGGGCCGTCGGTGAGCTTGCGTCTCCGTGCGCGCGCCGAAGTCGTAGAGGAAGATGTGGCCGGCCGTCGCGCGCTCGAGACGTACGCCAGCCGCCGGCTGTCGGGCGCCCACGCGAGCTGCGACTTCGAGCTCCGGCGTGGTCGTCACGCGCGTCGCCTCGCCGCCGTCCTTCGCCGACGCGGCGAACACGTCGCCGTGCGCGACGAACGCCACCTTCTTCCCGTCCGGCGACAGCGCGAGCCACTGGAAACCCGTGCGTCAGCGTCTGATGCTCCGACCGCCGGCGCCGTCGGCTCGCGCCGCGAAGCGTGATCGGCACCTCGTGCCGCCTTGCCCGATCGCGACGTCGAGCGTCCACACGCCGAAGTCGCGCTCGAACACGATCGTCTTGCCGTCGTAGCGACGATCGTCGGCCAGAGCACGCGGCCCGTCGGTGAACGACGTCACGGCTGCGCCTTCGCCGCCAGCGCGCGGGATGCGACCAGACGTTCTCGCTGCCCGCTCTTGTCCGACACGTAGTACGAGCGCCTTGCCGTCGCCGCTCCACATCGGCCACGCGTCGCGGGCGTCGTCCTTCGTCACCGCCTCGTAGCGCGGCGACTGCGCCGCTCGAGGTGCACCAGCCAGATCTCGCTCTCGTCGAGTGGCTGTGGCCGTTCCGCCACCAGTCGCTGGACGTGACGCCCCGTCGCCGTGAATGCGATCGTGTTGGGTCCGTCCGGCGACGGCGCGGACCAGTACTCCTGCGTGAAGCGATCGGCGCTCACCGCCATCGGCGTGCCGCCCGTCGGCGCTCACGCGGAAGACGTCGTTCATGCCCGTTCGACGTCGTGGCTGCCGGACGAGAAGTAGATGCCACTTGCCGTCGCGCGACCATGCGTCGAGCTGGTCGGAGACGTCGTCGTACGTGACGCGCTCAAGTTGGCCGGTCGCGAGCGTCAGCACGTAGATGTCGCCGTTGCCGGTGCGCGTCGACATGAACGCGAGCCTCGTCCCGTCCGGCGAGTAGAGCGGCCGCGAATCCGTCGCCGGGTGCGACACGAGCAGGCGCGCCTCGCCGCCCGTCGCCGGCACGGTCCAGATGTCACCGCCGGAGACGAACGCGATCTCTCGCCGGTCGGGCGACAGCGAGGGCTCCGACATCGCCGCCTGAGGCGTGACCGGCGCGGGTCGTTCCACGGGCACGTGTGGCAGCGCCGCGAGCAAGAGTCCAGCGCCAAACAGGAGATTGACCGGAGACGACACGGAAGCGGCCATCGTACTCGCTCGGTGGAGGGTGAGAGTGCCTCCAACTTAGCGCTCGCGACGGCGGGTCGTGGAAGGGCGCGGCTAAGTTTCTGTTCGCAATGTTGCAACGCGTCGACCCGCAGCGACCCGACGAGGCGACCATCGCCCGCGCGGCGGAGATTCTTCGCGGGGGAGGCCTTGTCGCCTTCCCCACCGAGACGGTCTACGGGCTCGGCGCGAACGCGCTCGACCCCGCCGCCGTCGATCGCATCTACGCCGCGAAGGGACGCCCGTCGTTCAATCCGCTCATCGTGCACGTGGCGGACGCGGACCATGTGCTCGACGTCGCGGCCGCATGGCCGGACAATGCGGAGCGCTTGGCTCGCGCCTTCTGGCCGGGGCCGCTCACACTCGTCCTTCCGAAGCGACCCGAAGTTCCTTCAAGTGTGACGGCGGGTCTCGACACGGTAGCCGTTCGCGTGCCGTCACATCCCGTCGCGCGCGCGCTGCTCGTCGCCGCGGGCATTCCTATAGCGGCGCCGAGCGCCAATCGTTCGAGCGAGGTATCGCCCACTACCGGAGCGCACGTCGAGAAATCACTCGGCGACGCGGTCGACCTCATTCTCGACGCCGGGCCGACGCTCGTCGGCATCGAGTCCACGGTGGTGGATCTGACTTTCGACCCGCCGGCCATCCTTCGTCCCGGAATCATCACGCGCGAGGATCTGGCGCTTGTCATCGGCGAGATCGGCCAGGCGAAGCTCCTGGTGGGAATCTTGCCTCGGCAATCCGCAGAGGAGGCGCCGACGTCGGTAGAAGTTGGCGACGCGCCCGACGCTCTCCCGGAATGCTCCACCGACACTACGCTCCGCGGGCGTCGCTCGTCCTTGTCGATCCCGCGAGGGTGAGTCGGTTGATCGACGAGAAGACGCGCGCCGGAAAGAACGTCGGCGCGATTCTCATCACGCCGGAAACGGCTCCTAGCACCGCTCGTCGAACCATCGAGCTCGGCGACGACCCGTCGCGCTACGCGGCCGGGCTTTACGCCGCGCTGCATGACCTCGATGACGCCGGCGTCGACGTCATCGTCGTCGAGCGGCCGCCCGACCGACCCGAGTGGCAGGCCGTGCTCGACCGTCTCGCGCGCGGCGCGCACCGCTGACGATCGGCGCGAGCGCGAATCGCCCTAGAACACGCTCTGAAACGCGATCAGTACGAACGTCGCGGCGGGCGGCGAGATGACGTTGGGGAACGTCTGGTGCACGAAGTTGATCGCCAACTTCGCGACGCTCCCATCGAGTAGATAGCTCGCGCCCCACGTGAGCTGCCGTTCCAGCCCGTCGGTGAGCCCGGTCTCGTGCTCGAGATCGCGGTCCCACGAATCGAAGCGCGCCACGAGCTGAACTTCGTTGTTCGGCCGAAACGCGCCGAGCGTGTACCACCCGAATCGGTGGAGCGGGCCGTCGCGGGCCGACATCGTCTCGGCGCGAAGAGTGAACCGAACGTCGCGATACTGGAGCTCGGAGCCGGCGCGCTCGCGACGCTGCACGAACGGGCCGCTCTCGAACGCGCCCGACCCGCCGACCTGGAGGTTCGGAACGAAGGGGAGGTGATACGCCAGACGTCCCACGACGGCCTTTTGTGGATTCCCGTCGACGATACCGAGATCGTCGCCCGTTCCGTTGAACGCACCGACATGATACTCGATGCCGATCGGCGTGAGTCCGTTGGCCGACGCACCGACGTCGCGGACGTCGCCAAGCCCGGTGCCGCGAGAGCGCTCGACGATGAACATCGTCCGCTCGATCGTTTCCACCGCCGACGTGGGGATCGTCCCCTCGAGCGAGAGCGGAATGATCTGTTGTCCGACGTCTGCGCTGAACGAATTGCTCTGCACCCATGTGATGGCCGCATCCTGGAGCATGCGCGAGCGCTCGTCCGGGGTCACGGCGGTCACCGCTTTGGCATCGACCGAATCGCCGGCGGTGAGCACGACCGCCAGCGCTTTCGCCGCGTCGAAGCCGATCCGCCAGCGCACGTGGGGCGACATCTGGCCATTGAACTTCAGATCGGCTTTACGCAGTCGAAACCCGTCCGTTGTCGTGGGATCGCCGGAGCGGTAGTACGTCTGGATGAAGCCGTGGATCTCTGTCGGCGCGAATACGCGTGCGACGACCGAGTCCTGGGCGCGCGACGGGCGCGAGCCCGCGAGGAGGAGGGCCGTGAGGAAACCTGCGGCATGCGCCCAGCCGGCGCGTGCGCTGACGTTGAGCATCGAGTGACTGTCGAGAAAAAGGGGCCGTGGTGGGAGCCGGCCCCGGCGTGACGCGACCCGCCGATCGCGCAGTATGTTAATGCGTCCGAAGACATTTTGGGCGGCGCGACGAACGCGCGTCGCCGGTTGAAAGAACCGAGTCCCCCTCTCCCCCGCACACCCCCGTCATGCGCCGTTCGATCATCGCCATTGCCGTGTCTTCGACGCTCGCCGTGTCGTGCAAGCAACACGGCCCTGAGTCGCTGCGTGCCGGCGACTCGTCGTTCACGAGACTCGGCTCGCGCCTGCCGACGGGTGTCCGCCTCGATCCCGCGGCGAGTCTGGCGCCGATCGGCCCGATGGCGCTCACGATGCGCCTCACGCCCGACCGCAATCACGTCGCCGTCTCACTGGGCGGTTACGCCAAGCAGGGCGTGCAGATCATCGACGTCGCGACGGGGAAAGTGGTTCAAGAGTTGGAGCAGGCGTCGGCATTCGTCGGCCTTGTGTTCTCGCCCGATGGCAGCGCGCTGTACTCCTCCGGGGGCAACGGCGACGTGATCTACCGGTACGAGTGGCGCGACGGCCGCGCGGGACAGCGCGACAGCATCCGCCTCGGGCGTTCGACGCCCGCGCGAAGCCAACCCGTATCCCGCGGGGATCGGCACGTCGCCCGACGGCCGCTACTGTTCGTCGCCGAGAATCTCACCGACTCGTTGGCGGTCGTGGACGTGCAGGCGGGAACGGTCGTTCAGCGGTTGGCGACGGAGCGATATCCGTACGATGTCGTCGTCGACGCGCATGGAACGGTCTACGTGTCGGCGTGGGGCGGCAACACGGTGTCGACATTCACGACAGCGCCCGGCGGACTGCTGCGCGACGCGGGGCGAATTCCCGTGGCGCGCCATCCGTCCGCGCTGTTGTTGAGCGGCGATGGCAGTCGTCTGTTCGTCGCCTCGGGGAGCACGGACCACGTGGCAGTCGTCGACACAAAGGCGCGACGCGTAGTGACGCGTCTCCTCGATCCGCCGCCGGCCGGCCCCGGCGAGGGTTCTACGCCCAACGCGCTCGCCCTGTCGAGCGACGGCACGCGCCTCTTCGTCGCCGAAGCCGACGCGAACTCGATCGCCGTGTTCAACTTGTCGCCGGCGGCGTCGGGCGTGGCCGCCGCGTCCGGCGACGACAAGCTCGCCGGACGAATCCCGGCCGGATGGTATCCGTCGTCGCTGCTCGTCGTCGGCGACGCAGCTCGAAGTCGCGAGCGGCAAAGGCCGGGGGTCGGTCCCCAACCCGGGCGGACCGAATCCGCAAATCGGCCGGACCGATGAGTATTCGCTCAACACGATCGCCGGTGCCGTGATGCGCGTGCCGCTTGTCGGAGACGAGCGGCGACGCGCTCGCGCGGTTCACGGCCCGCGTGGCGTCGGCCAACGGATGGACCCCGGGCAGCGCGCGGTCGAGCTATCCGCCGTTCGAGCACGTGATCTACATCATCAAGGAAAACCGCACCTACGACCAGGTGCTCGGCGACGACGCGCAGGGGGACGGCGATACGAGTCTCGTGTTCTTCCCCCGCGCCTTGTCGCCGAACCATCACGCGCTCGCCGAGCGGTTCGGGCTGTTCGACCGCTTCTTCGTGAACGCCGAGGTGAGCCCCGACGGCCACAATTGGTCGACGGCCGCGTACGCCACCGACTACCTCGAGAAGACGGTGCCGTCCAACTACTCGGCGCGCGGCCGCTCGTACGACTACGAGGGCGTGAACCGCGGCAAGATTCCGGACGACGACGTCGCCGAGCCGGCGAGCGGCTACCTCTGGAACCTCGCGGAGACAGAAGGGCATCACGTTCCGCAACTACGGCGAGTACGTGGTTCGCTCGCGGACGCGTCGACCCGGACGACCCTCCGCAGCCGGGCTACCGCGGCAACAAGCCGTTCCTGCGCGCGCACACGAATCCGCTCGTATCCCGGGTTCGACCTCGCGATTCGCGACCAGCATCGCGCCGACGTCTGGCTCGAGGAGTTGAAGCGAGTTCTCGGCGACGCGGATCGATGCCGACGCTCGAGATCGTGCGCCTGCCGAACGACCACACGTCCGGCGCGACGGCGGGGCGCCCACGCCGCGCGCCGCCGTCGCCGACAACGATCTCGCGCTCGGGCGCATGATCGAGGCGCTGTCGAAGTCACCCTTCTGGAAGAACACGGTCGTGTTCGTGCTCGAGGACGACGCGCAGAACGGCCCGGACCACGTCGACGTCCACCGGTCGCCGCTGCTCGTGATCTCGGCCTACAACCGGAGCGGGCGCGATCCACCGCTTCGCCAACACGACGGACGTGCTGCGCACGATCGAGGAGATCGCTCGGCCTCGAGTCGATGTCGCAGTTCGATCACTTCGGCCGGCCGCTGCGCGACATCTGGATCGACCTCGCCGGACCTCGCGTCCGTACACGGCCGCTCACGCCCGCGCCAGTCGCTCGACGAGGTCGAATCCTTCGCGGCACACGCGACGCGCGCGAGTCAGCGCAGCTCGACCTCGACATCGAGGACGCCGCGGACGAGGAGCTGTTCAATCGCATTTTGTGGCGGACGCTCAAGGGCCCGGATGTGCCCTACCCGGGCACCCGATCGCGTTTCGGCTCGCGAGCTCAAGCTCGGCGGCGCTCGGTAGACGAATCGATTTCGGAGTCGCGCCGCGCGGCGCGACGATGCATCACGTCTTGTGGCGAAAGATGATTCGACCGCGCGTCAGATCGTACGGCGACACTTCGATCGTGACTCGATCGCCCTGCAACACCCGAATGCGAAAGCGGCGCATGTTGCCGCCAAGCGTCGCCAGCACGTTGTGACCGTTGGTCAACTGCACACGAAACGTTGCGTTCGGGAGTACTTCGGTGACCTGCCCTTCCAGTTGTATCGGTTCTTCCTTCGCCATGAAACCTCGAGTTTCGGGCCCTCGGACGGCCTCAATAATAGGAGGGTCCGAGTACCCGGGTAAGACGAGCCCGTCACGGCTTTTTCTTCGTCTTGTCGACGTTGTTGCCGATCACGCCGCCGACGATTCCGCCGACGGCCGCGCCGATCAATCCACCCTTCACTTTGTTCCTGCTCGTCGTCGCGCCGATCACCGCGCCTGCGGCCGCGCCGATCGCCGCGTCACGCTGAGTGTGCTTGACCGTGGCGCCCGACGACGTGCCCGCGCTGCTACCGGTCTGAACTTCGCCCGCCGCGCTCGACGTGTGCGTGCACGCTCGAGCGTATGTGCGTCGATCGGTATCCGTTCGCGGAGGGAGCCATGCGTTGGCTCTCGAACGCCGAAACGCTGTCGAGCGAATCGCGCTGGTGGGCGGCGAGTGTCAGGTCGCGGTTGAGCGTCGAGTCGGCCGCCGCGTTCTGGCTCTGTTTGCAACCGAGCCCCGCTATCAGCAGCACCAACGCCGACATGATCACCATCGGAGTCATGCGTTTCATTCGATCCCCCCTGGTCGGTTTGCGCTTGCGTCTACCTAGAGGGCAGAGGATGTGCCAGCTGAGCGATCTGAGCACGTCCGCGGGGTGATGGGGGTCACCGATCGCGCTTTTGCGCGCGCCGATTAGGTTTTGCCGTTGACCGGGGTGCCTGCCCACGAAGGGCGCAGGCTGAGAGAGTCCCGTAGAACCTGATCCGGTTCGTACCGGCGTAGGGAGTCAACACATGATCTACCATGCTCGTGCGACGCGTCACGCGTCGCTCCCGGGCGGCCATCGCGCCGCTCGCCGTTCTCCTCATCCCGAGCCTGCTCGCGGCGCAGCGGAGCTCGCCGCCGGCGACACCGCTCGGCGCGATTCGAGCCGCGCGCAACGACTCGAGCGCGTCATGATCTCGGCCGTGCGCGGGTCGGGCGCGGCGACCATCTCGCAGAAGACGCTCACGTCCGACAGACCTCGCTCCGCGCTATTTCGGGCAGGACGTGCCGCTCCTGCTGCAGGGCGCCGCCCCGTCGCTCACGTCGTACGCCGAGACGGGGAACTACTGGGGCTACAGCTACATCAGGCTGCGCGGCATCGACCAGTCGCGGATCAACCTCACGCTCGACGGCATTCCGCTGAACGATCCCGAGGATCAGGTCCTGTACTTCGCGGACTTTCCCGATCTCGCGAACAGCCTCGCATCGGTGCAGGTGCAGCGCGGCGTCGGCACGAGCAGCAACGGCACCGCGGCGTACGCCGGCTCGATCAACATGGAGACGCTTCCCATCTCGGCGGGCAACGCGTCGGGGGATTTTCAGATCGAGGGCGGATCGTTCGGGTCGCGTCGCGGCAGCGCGGAGTATCGCAGCGGGCTGCTGTCGGACCGCCTCGCGATCTACGCGCGCGTCTCGGATCTGAAGACGGACGGATATCGCTACCACTCGGGCGTCGAGGGAAAATCGGCGTTCGTGAGCGCGGGCTACTTCGGCGACCGCGACATCGTGAAGCTCACGGCGACGACCGGCACGATGAAGGACACGATGGCGTATCTCGCGGTTCCGGTCACGGACCTCGACACGAACCGGCGGATCAATCCGCTCACGCCGCAGGAGCGCGACGGATTCGGCGAGCGCATCGCCGCGCTGTCGTACACGCGCTTGTTCGGTCCCTCGTCGTCGCTCTCGACGACCGCGTACCGCATCTCGGCCAGCGGCGACTACGACGTGCGCTCGACGTCGCTCACGCACTTCAACCTCGACTTCGTCTGGTACGGCGTGACGAGCGACTGGAGTCTGCGACGCAAGGGCTTGAGCCTCGACGTCGGCGTCAACGCGAACGACTACTCGCGCGACCATTTCGCGTTTCAGCATCCGGATCTCGAGCACCCGTTGTACTTCAACACCGGGCACAAAGGCGACGTGAGCGGATTCACCAAGCTCGCGTACACGTCGGGGGCCACCACGTGGTTCGGCGACCTGCAGGCGCGGCACGCCGAGTGGCGCTATTTGCCCGACGCGAACGCCGACATCGGTCCCCAGGTCGATCGCGTGGACGTTCGTGAATCCGAAGGTGGGCGTCACGCACGTCATGAGCCGATCGACGTCGGTGTACGTCTCCTACGGCGCGAACACGCGTGAGCCCGCGCGCAGCGACATGCTCGCCGGTTTCGACAACCTCGACACGTCGAACGTCGCGTTCGTCGGCGACCTGCATCGCGTGAAACCGGAGACCGTGCACGACCTCGAGCTCGGCACGACGTACCGCACGCGAACGATCGAGGCGCAGGCCAACCTTTACTCGATGGATTTCCGCAACGAGATCGCGCCGATCGGCCAGCTCAGCTACATCGGCAATCCGCTTCGCGAGAACGTCGCGCGGAGCTATCGGCGCGGCGTCGAAGGCGACATCACGTATCGCGGGATCGCGCACTGGATGCTGACGGCGAACGTCGCGGCGAGCACGAACCGGATCAGCGACTACACCGACTCGACTGGGGACACGCCGGCGACGTACCACGACGTGCAACCGCTGCTCACGCCGCGATTCATGACCTACGAGCGCGCGGCGTTCGCGCCCGGGACGCGGATGTGGCTGGCGCTCGAGACGCGCTACACGGCTCGCTCGTTCCTCCAGAACACCGACGATCCGCGCTACGTGCTCCCGGCGTCGCTCAACGTGGACGCGAGCGCGTCGTGGCACGTCAAGGGCTACGAGCTCGTCGGCCGGATCAACAACCTGCTCGACGCCAAGAAGTACGGGAGCGGCTACGCGGGCGACGGCGTGCCGGACTACTACGTCCTCCCGCCGCGCAACTTCTTCGTCACGCTCAAGCTCGACTTCTAGCAGAGCTGGAATTGGCTCCGTGCGCCGAACGACGCGCGGGTTGGCCGGTCGGCATCTACGACTCGGGAACTACAATTTCGCGGAAGGGGCGGATTTCGCGGCAAAAAGCCTTTTGACTTAGACAAATCTCTAACAACCCCTCGTTCGCCTGTGTTTGTTGGAAAGCGCTGTTTTGATTGTTTTGAAGTCTCCGCGTGAGTCCGCCCCCTCCGCGACATCGTAGTTCACGAAACGCGCAACACGACTTTGCCGAACGTCGCGTTGCCCGCCAAGCGCTCGTGGGCCTTGGCGACGTCGGCGAGGTCGAACACGCTGTCGATCGTCGGATTCAATGTGCCCGAGGCGAGGAGCGGGACGACGTCGCGCGCGAAGGTGGACGTCACGACGCGCTTCTCTTCGACGGAACGCGAGCGCAGCATGGTGCCGATCAACGTGAGTCGCTTGCCGAGGACCATGCCGACCGGGATGGACGCCGTGCGGCCGGCGACGGTGCCGATGATCATGATGCGCCCCCTGAGCGAGGCCGCGCGGATGTTCGCGCCGACATAGTCGCCGCCCACGAGGTCGAGCACGACGGGCACGCCCTTTCCTTCCGTCCATTGCTCGATCTGCGCGACGATCGCCTCAGGATCGCCCGACACGACCACGCCATCCTCGAGGCCAAGCTCTCGCGCACGCTCGACCTTGTCGGCCGTGCGCGCCGAGCCGAAAGGAATCGCCTTCCAGGCGCGCGCGACCTGCGTCGCCGCGAGACCGACGCCGCTCCCGACGGCGTGAATCAACACGCGCTCGCCGTCGGCGACTTGCGCTTGCGTCACCAGCGCGTCGTGCGCCGTGATGAACGCCTCGGGAATCGCGCCTGCGTCCGTCCACGAGAATCGTTCGGGCACGCGCGCCGCGCAGCCGGCGTCGACGGCGAGAAATTCGGCGTGTCCGCCGCCCGCGGTGATTCCGAAGACTCGCGCGCCGACCGTCCATTCGGCGCCTGTGTTTTCTCCTGTATTTTCGCCGAGCGCAACAACCTCTCCGGCGAACTCGAGACCCGGAATGTCCGCCGGCGCGCCCGGCGGCGCCGGATACCGACCTTCGCGCTGCAGGAGATCCGCGCGGTTGAGCGCCGATGCGCGAACTCGCACAAGCAACTGGCCGCGCTCCGGCTTGGGCGTCGGCCGCTGCTGCACCTCGAGCACTTCCGGCCCGCCGGGGCGTGTGATGACCACCGCGCGCATTGTCGTCGGCACGGGAGAGACGCTCACGGGACGATCACCGGCGGCGGGCCGGGTATGGCCGGCACGTTGAGCTCTTTCAAGAGCGCGTTGAACGTCCCGATGTCGGTGGCCTCGACGGAACGGAGCCGCGCGAGATGGGCGTCGATTTTCGGCCGGAGCTCCTGGAGGATCGCGCCTTCCTGCTTCGTGGGCCCCGCGTCGGCGCTCTGGACCATGCCGGCGAGCGACAGCAGCATGTTGTAATAACGAATCGGGTAGTGGAGCGTGATCTCGTCGGCGTGGGAGTGAATCTCCACCAACGAATCGCGAATCGCCTCGAGCGTCGCATGGATCGGCTTCGCCGCGTCGCCGATGCGCTTCTCGTACGACTGGCCCTTTGCCGCCGCGACGCGGTCGTCGAGCGCGTGCTCGAGATCGAGGATGCGCTTGGCGGCGTCGGAGACCTCGTTCGTCTTCGCCTGGACCGCGAGCGCGAGCGCCAGTTGCGCGTCGTACTCGGCTTGCGTCGTGGTGAGACGCGGATCGCCGCGCACGACGAACTCTCTGGTCAGGGTTCGACCCTTTCCGATGAGCCGTACCGAGTAGCGCCCCGGCGCCACGACCGGACCGAGCGTCGCTCCTTCGTCGTTGATGACGTCCTTCGGCTCGCGCGTCGCCGGGTACCGCCAATCCCAAACGAACCTGTTCAACCCGGCCCGCGCCGTCACGATTGAATCGCTTGGAGCGAATGCGAGCGTGTCGGGCAATTCGCGCGAACCGCGGGACTTGAGCGACATCGTGTCGCCGGGCTGCTTTCCCGGACTCGTGCCCTGCGCGCGCGCCGAGTCGGGGAACATGCGCGCGAACGCGGCGGACTTGACCGAGTCGGGCGGCGATGCGCTCGAGAAATGCCGAATCACCTTGCCGGTCGCGTCGACGAACTCGAGGCGAAGGCTGTCGCGCGGGTCGATCGCGGCCGCGAGCCAGTAGTCGACGACGACGCCCGACGGCGGATTCTCACCGGCTGACGTCGTGAGGACGTGTCCGCCCGAAAATCGGATCGCCGTATCCGGCGTGAAGAGATGGATGGCCGCGCGACGCACGCTGTCGCCGAGCGTGCGCAGCGGCGAAACGTCGTCGAGCACCCACATCGCTCGGCCGTGCGTCGCCGCGATGAGATCGCTTCCCTGCACCTTGAGGTCTCGCACCGAGGCGTGCGGAAGGTTGAGTTGGAGCGGCTCCCAGTGCGCGCCGTCGTCGGTCGAGAAGTAGACGCCGGTCTCGGTGCCCGCGTACAGGCAGGCCGCGCCGCACGGGGTCTTCGCGAATGGTTCGCGTGTAGGCGCCGTCCGGAATTCCGGCGGCGATCGCGGTCCACGTGCGCCCGAAGTCGGAAGTCTTATATAAGTATGGCTTGAAGTCGTCGAGCTGGTACCGGTTGGCGGCGACGTACGCCGTCGCCGGATCGAAGTGCGACGGCTCGATGATCGAGACCCGCGTGAACTTCGCCATCGCCGCCGGCGTGACGTTCGTCCACGTCGACGCCGCGGTCGCGCGACAGGTGGATCAACCCGTCGTCCGATCCCGCCCACAGGATGTCGCCCGAGCGCGGCGACTCCGCCAGCGCGAAGACCGACGCGTACCACTCGGTGCCGGTCATGTCGTACGTGATCGGGCCGCCGACCGCTCCGAGCGTCGTCGGATCGTGGCGTGTGAGGTCGGGGCTGATCGCCTCCCAGCTGTTGCCGTCGTCGGTGGAACGAAATACTCGGTTGGCCGAGGCGTACAGCACTCGCGGGTCGTGCGTCGAATAGAACAGTGGATACGTCCACTGAAAGCGATTCGGCACATCGCGGGCGGGCCAACCGTCGTAGTTGTTCAACCAGACGGAAATGTCCTTCGTCTGTTTGGTCTTCACGTCGTAGCGCGTCATCGTGCCGGTGTAGGCGCCGGCGACGACGACGTTCGGATTCGCCCGGCTTCGGCGCGATGTAGCCCGACTCGCCCCCGCCAACGGGGAACCAGTCCGATTCATCGATCGCGCCGTCGTCCGACCTGCTCACGATCGAGACCGTCGTGTTGTCCTGCTGCGCGCCGTAGATGCGGTACGGCCACTGGTCGTCGGTCGCGACGTGGTAGAACTGCGCCGTCGGTTGATTCATGATCGACGACCAGTTGGAGCCGCCGTCGAAGCTGATCGTCGCACCGCCGTCGTTGCCGTTGATCATGCGGCGCGGGTCGGCCGGATCGATCCACAGCGCGTGCGTGTCGCCGTGCGGCAATCGCAGCCGCGCGAAACGTATGCCCGCCGTCGGTCGACTTCCACGTCGACAGATTCATCACGTACACCGTATTCGTGTCGCGCGGGTCGGCGGTGATCTCGCCGTAGTACCACGGTCGTACCATCCATTTCTGGTCGCCGTTCGTCCGCTGCCAAGTCACGCCGTCGTCGTCGGAACGGAAGATCCCGCCTGTGGAGTCTTCGGGCGGACACTCGATCGTCGCGTACACGCGCTGCGAGTTGGCGCGCGACACCGACACGCCGATTCGTCCGAGCGGATTCTTGGGAATGCCCGGCGCGCCGCTGATGTCGCGCCACGTGTCGCCGCCGTCGGTGCTCCGCCAGAGGCTGCCGTTGCCCGCGGTGAATCCCCAGGGCGTACCGCTGCATGTGCCACATCGACGCGAAGAGAATTCGCGGGTTCGACGGGTCCATCTGGACGTCGGCGGCGCCGGTGGAATCGTTCGTGAACAGAACGCGCTGCCACGTCTTGCCGCCGTCGCTCGAGCGATACACGCCGCGCGTCGCGTTCTTTCCGCTCGCGTGGCCCAGTGCCGCGACGAAGACGCGGTCGGGGTCGCGCGGGTCCACAACGATGCGCGCGATGTGGCGCGCGTCATCGAGCCCGATGTGCGTCCACGATTTGCCGGCGTCGGTCGAACGGTACATGCCGTCGCCGTACGTCCAGTCCTCGCGAAGATCGGCCTCGCCGCCGCCGACGTAGACGACGTTCGGGTCCGATGGCGCCACGGTGATCGCGCCGACCGACGCGATCGACGACCCGCCGTCCGTCACGTTCTTCCAGGTGACACCGCGATCGGTCGTCTTCCACACGCCGCCGTCCACGGCGCCGAAGTAGAACACGTCGCGCTTCGTCGGGTCGCCGACCACGGCAACCGCACGCCCGCCGCGGAACGGCCCGACGAGCCGCCACCGCAGACCGCGCAGCTCGCGCGCCGTCGCCGCATATCGCGACGAGTCGAGCAGGCCGAGCGACGCGTCGCGCGATGCGCGTTGCGCCAGAACGATCGCACGCGGGACCGACGCCGACGCGGCGAGAAGCACGAGGGAGAGTCCTGCGACTTCGGCGTGAGCGAATCGGCGGGCCATGGTTGGACGGTTCAGTTGTGGATGGACAGATTCTATCGACGTCTTCCTCGCCGTGCCGGGGCGGAGGGTCCGTTCGCGGTGGGAGGCCACGCGACGACGGCCGGCTCGCTCTCGACGCCCGTCGCGCTGATCGCGCTCACGGCGATCTCGTCGGGGTTCGCGCTGGCCACCGAGTCGACGGCGATCTGCGTCGCCGCGCCAGGCTGGAGCTTCGTCGTCCACACGCCGCCGGAGCCGCGAACCTGAATGAGCCACCAGCGCGGCGCGACGCCGTCGCCGGAGATCATCGTCACCGTCGCCACCGACGGCGCGGTCGCCAGCGACGGAGCCGGCGGCGCGGCCGAGCCGAGCCAGGTGAACGCGGGCACGAGCGCGCGCTGCGCATATTCTCGCGCGAGGCTGTGCGCGATGCGCTCGTTGTCGGCCAGGAGCGCGCTCAATCGAAAATGGACATGGCCTGGCGGATCCGCCGAGCCGGCGCGCGCGTCGCGAATCGTCGCGATCTGCGTCTGAATCTCGTCCGTCGGCCAGCTGTCGAATCCGCCGAAGACTTTCGACGTGTACAGCCCCGGCCACACGAAGCGTCGCATCGGATTCTCGGTGCGCCACCACGAGTCGAGCGCCCGAAAACGGTCCTGCACGCCGTCCACCTGCCAGTAGAGCTGCGGCGCGAGGTAGTCGACCCAACCCTGCGCGAGCCAGCGTCGCGAGTCGGCGTAGATCTCGGCGAAAGAGTCGAGCCCCGTGATCCCGCTCGGCGATCCCGGACGCCAGATGCCGAACGGACTGATGCCGACGATCATCGTCGGCTTGATCGCCTTCACGCCCGTGTAGAGCGATTGCACGAAGTCGTCGATGTTGGCGCGCCGCCACGCGTCGCGGTCGGTGAAGCCGTGTCCGTAGCGCTTCCACGAGCGGCCGTCGGCGAACGCGATCTCTTCGGTGACGCGAACGCGCTTCTTCTTCACGCGACGCGTGTACCGTCGCGTCTCTCGGTACGGATAGAAGTAGTCGTCGAGGTGGATGCCGTCGACGTCGTACCGCCGCGCGACGTCGAGGATCGTTTCGAGGACGTACTTGCGCGCCGCCGGATTGCCGGGATCGATCCACGTCTGCGTTCCGTACTTCACCACCCAGTCCGGATGTTGTCGCGTGACGTGCGTAGGCGCCGGTCTACCCGGCACTCCTGGAAGCACGGCGCGGAACGGATTGAACCACGCGTGCAATTGCAGCCCGCGCGCGTGCGCCGCCGCGACCGCGAACGCGAGCGGATCGTACGACGGCGACGGGCCGAGACCCGATTGTCCGGAGAGCAGCGGCGACCACGGGGCGTACTTCGTCGGATAGAACGCGTCGCTCGCGAGGCGGACGTGCAGGATCACGGCATTGAGACCGATCGCGGCGGCGTCGTCGAGAAGCGCGATCAGCTCCGCGCGCTGCGCGTCGGGCGAGAGGCCGGGCTTTGACGGCCAGTCGCGAAACCCACGGTCGTAGATCGGCGTGACCCACGCGGCGCGAAACTCGCGCGGCACGACCGGCGGCGGCGCGAGCGGCGCCGTCGATGGCGCGGCGGCGGGTGGCGCACCGGCGGGAGCGACCTGTGCGGCAACGAACGATGCGGACACAACCGCATGAACGACGACGAGCAACCGAGTGTGCATCGCGTGCAACATAAGCAAGGATCGCCGCGATCGCGGATCCTTGGCACGAACGGTGCTCTGTAAAGAGCCGGCGATACCGCGAGAGGGAGACCGCGCGAGCGGCTGAAGGTGGGGCGCGGATCGCCACGGTAGGGGAGAGCAGGATGCGCGGGGAGCCGGCTGTTTGGGCCGCTCCCCGCGCCTGTTTTTTACCCTACCGGTTTCCGTCGCCGCCCCCCCCCGTGGGAGATCCGAGCGGCGGCGTCGATGCGGGTTCGCGCCGCCACTTCGTCGCTTGCTCGTAGTCGTACACCAGCTTGATCAGTCGTTCCTCGTCGAACGCGCGGCCGAAGAACGTCATGCCCGCGGGCAGAGCGTTGTTGCGCGTGTAGCCCATCGGAACCGTTATCGCGGGATTCCCCGTCGTCGGCGAGAAGACCTGGCTGTTGTCGCCGGCGGGCGTGTTGAGATCGCCGATCAACCGCGGCGGGTTGCTCCACGTCGGATAGATGAGCGCATCGAGCTGCAGCCGGTCCATCGTGCGCGCCACCGCATCGCGAAGCCCGTCGCGCACGCGTTGCCGGGCCTGACATCCAGGAACCGAATCCGGGCGGCAGCTTGATCGAGTGCCGCCGCGAGCAGCCTCGTCTCGATCGACGGATGGTATCGCCGGCTCGTGACGATCGCGTGCGAGGTCGTGCACGGGACGCTCGGTCGCCTTGCTCGGCGAGCCAGGCGTTGAACTCGAACTTGAACGGGTTGCAGCCGCCGCGGTTCGAACGGCGAATCGAGTCCAGCTCGACGATCGTCACCGTGTCGAGCACCGTCGCGCCTGCGCTGCGAAGATCGTCGCACGGCTCGCTCGAAAACCGCTCGCACCTCGGGATCGACGGTCGGTCCCTCGAAGGCCTGTCGCAGAATGCCGATCCGCGCACCCGGAGGCCGCCTCGCACGAGCGCGGCGGAGTAGTTCGGCACCGGTTTTCCCTTCACCGCCTCCGTCGCGGGATCATCAGGGTCGTAGCCGGCCACGACCTGGAAGACAGCAACCGCGTCGGCCACGCTCCTCGCCATCGGTCCGGCGATGTCGGCGAACAAACTGAGCGGCGCGATGCCCGCTCGGCTCGTGAGTCCCATCGTCGAGCGAATGCCGACGAGCGCCTGGTGCGAGCTCGGCCCGCGGATCGAATTGCCGGTGTCGGTTCCCAGCCCGACCTCGCCAAGATCCGAGGCGACGGCCGCCGCCGTGCCGCCGGACGACCCTGCCGTCACGCGGTCGAGCGCGTAGGGGTTCTTCGTGTATCCGGGCAGCACGGAGTTCACCGTCTCGATCGGGCTGAAGGCGAATTCGGCCATGTTAGACTTTGCTAACACGATGGCGCCCGCTTCCTTGATGCGGCGCACCTCGAACGCGTCCTTCGACGGCGCATACCCCTTGAGCGCGAGATTGCCGGCGGCGGTCTGGAGTCCGATCGTCTGGAAATTGTCTTTCACTATCATCGGGACGCAGTGCAGCGGTCCGACGAGCTGACGATTCGCCGCGAAGCGGCGATCGAGCGAATCCGCCGTGGCCAGCGCGTCGGGGTTGACGACGGTGATCGCGTTGATCGCCGGCCCCTGCTTGTCGTACGCCGCGATTCGATCGAGGTAGGCCTGCACGAGCGCGCGGCACGTCAGGCCGCCGCCGCGCATCGCCGCGTGAACGTCGGCGATCGTCGTCTCGTCGACGCGAAACGCGCGCTGCGCCGTCGCCGTGACGGGAAATGCGCACGAGAAAATCGAAAGAGCGCCCGCGACCAGTGGCCGAGCATTCATGGTGCACCGATTCCTTTGATGTCGGGATCGACGAGATTGTACGCGGGGTTTGGTCTCGTGAGAACCCTCGCGACGTCTATGATACGACTTGCGGCGGCCGGCGGGGCCCAATCATCCTCCAAGCGCCCCCCCACTCCCGGAGAACCCATGTTTCGTCTCGTCGGACGCGCCGCGGCGCTCGCGGTGCTCGGATCCGTCGTGCATGCCCAACAGCCGCCCGCACCGGCGCCGCGCATGGCGGCGAGCAGCTTCGCGACCGTCGAAGTACACCTCAATTCACGGTCGATCGGCGGCGAGTGGATGGCCGAGGACGCCGGCTTCGCCGGTCCGGCGCGCATCGCCATCACGTATTGGCAGCCCCACGCGCGCGGTCGAAAAATCGTCGGCGGGCTGATCCCGAACGACACCGTATGGCGAACGACGCCACGGCCCTCCACTCCGACCTCGACCTCACGATCGGTTCGCTCGCCGTGCCGCGCGGCGACTACACGCTCTATCTCGTGCACTCCGGCAACAACTGGGACCTGATCGTGAACAGCCAGACGGCCGTCTGGGGCACGGACCGGAATCCGGCGAAAGACGTCGGGCGTGTCCGTCTCACCGCGCGAACGCTCACCGATTCCGAGGACGCGCTGAGCATCTACCTCACGCCGACGTCAGCCGATCCGGGCCGGCAAGCGGAACCGAGCGGCGTTCCGCGCATCAAGTGGGGAACCGTCGAGCTCTCGGCGCCCTGGAAGGTCAAGATCTGATAAACCCTGACGGGGACGGGAACGTCTTGATCCCCTCGATCGTTCTGGCCTTGCGAGTGTACGCCCTGGTATTCGGGAAGGCATGAAGAAGCGTCATCACGCCATCGTCCGCATCACGCATTGGGTCAACGTCGTCGCGCTCACGATCATGGTCGGGAGCGGGCTGCGGATCTTCGACGCGTACCCGGCGTTCGCGCGCCGGGGCGAGACGTTCTGTTGTTATCCGTTCGAGGACAAGCAGATTCCGGGCAATCTGACGTTCGGGGGCTGGCTCGCCGGGCGCGCGCAACTGGCACTTCGCGATGATGTGGGTGCTCGTCGTGAACGGGCTCGTCTACCTCGGCTTCGTCTATACTGCACGGCGAGTGGCGCGACCTCGTGCCGCGGCGCGGAATGGCGCGCGACACCTGGGAGATGATCCGGTTCTATCTCACCGTTCGAAAGGATCATCCGCGCCAAGGCAAGCACAACGCGCTGCAGAGGCTCGCCTACTTCTCGTTCCCGATCGTCGGCGCGCTCGCCGTCGTCGACCGGAATCGCGATCTGGAAACCGGTGCAGCTCGCGCCGCTCACCCACCTGCTCGGCGGATACGTCTGGGCGCGCTATTGGCACTTCCTCGCCATGCTGCTGCTCGTCGTGCTGGCGTTCGGACACATTTTCATGGTGTTCGCGGTCGATCCGTATTCGATGGTGGCGATGATAACGGGCGGCTACAAAGAGCAGTGGTCCCCCGAGGAGCGAAACGCGCGACCGTTCGTTCACCTGTTGCCGGCGCACGAGCACGCGAGCGGCACGACCGCGGCACCGCCTGCCCCGCCAACGCCTCCCGCCGCATGAGCGAATCCATCCCGCGACCGCCGCGTCGGCCGTCGCACATCGCCGAGCGATTCGCCATCGACAGGCGCCGCTTTCTCATGGCGAGCGGCGGTGCCCTCGGCGCCGCTGTGCTGGCCGCGTGCGACTCGATGGGGCCGAAGTCGGCGACGCGGCTGCTCAAGTTCGCCGAGCGAAAGAACGAATCCGTCGAGCGCGCGCTGTTCCGCCACACGTCGATGGACCGTGCCCTCCTCGAGCGCGAAAGCGGCGGGCTCGCACTTCCCGTCGTATTTCATCTCGAAGCAGGTGCCGGTGCTGGGACGAGGCGACGCGCGGTGTGTGGCGATTGCAGGTCGGCGGCATGGTCAAGCAGCCGCTCAGCCTCTCGCTCGACCGATCTCGCGTCGCTTCCAGCGCACCGGCTATCGCCTCGAACCACTTCTGCGTGGAAGGCTGGACCGCTGTCGCGACGCGGACTGGCGTCGCCCTCGCGGATCTGGCGCGACTCGCCCGGCGTGCAACCGAAGGCGCGCAGTACGTCGACTTCGAGTCGTTCGACGACGACTATCACGAGAGCTGGGACATCGACAGCGCGATGCACCCGCAGACGCTCGTCGTGTACGCGCAGGACGGCGCACTACCTGAATCCCGCCGCGTACGGCGCCCCGGCCCGCGATGCACTCGCCGGTGAAGCTCGGCTACAAGAACACGAAGTACCTGACGACGCATCATGTTCATGCCGGCGGGCACGGCGGGATACTGGAGCGGATCAGGGCTACGAGTGGTACGGCGGCGTCTGAACGACGCGCGCGCGCCTACGGCTTGAGCTTGTAGACGAAGGTGATCTGCGGCGGCGAGACGCCGGGTTCGACGAACGTGAGCTGAACCGCTCGTCCACGTGGCCTGGTCCTGCGTGGTGTCGGCCGTGCTCGTGAATAGATCGTCGAACCGGCCGTCATCGACCCACGTTCCACCGGCGCTGTCGGTGTACGTATCCGACACACCCGGCAAGCGTCTCGCGATAGTTCGTGATGATCGAATACGTACCGCCCGTCGAGAGCGTGATCGTTCCGGACATCACCTCGAGCTTGAAGCCGCCTGTGTCGGAGAAGATCGCGACCGGTAGCGCTGCCGAGTTGATCGTGGAGATCGAGTACGAGCCGTTCGGCGTCTTCTGTGTCGATCCGCCCGGACCCGTTGGCGAGGAGTCGCTGCCGCACGCCACGAGAAAGACGGCGGCCGTCGCCGCGCACACCGTGAGCAGCGCGCGCCCTCGACGGGACGATGCGTTTCTTGCATCATGAGCGAAGCGTCTCATTGGCATATGACTCATCGATCCCTCCCCCTCCGTTTCCTCGTCGTGGTCGCGTCGATCGTCGCCTGCTCGACTTCTCCCGACTCCAAGGCGTCCACCAACCAGACCGTCGACATCTTCACCGTTGGCGACGCGTTCAGCCCCGTCTTCGCAACCGTCAACGCCGGCGACACCGTGCGATGGAACTTCACCGGCGGCTCCGACGGGCAGGGCCACAACGTTCGCTTCACTCCGGCCGGCGGCGGCGCTCCAGCGGACATCAACGTTCTCAAGACCGGCACCGCGACCCGCGTCTTCTCGACCCGCGGCACCTTCAACTACGTGTGCGACGTGCATCCCGGCATGAACGGCAGCGTCACCGTGCAGTGAACCGAACCGCTCCGGCCGGAGAACCCTAGCGCGTGACGCCGAGGAAACTCGGCGTCCACGACGGGAAGACAAAACCCAGGTTCGAATTGCCCAGGCGATTTTGGACGATCTCGGAGAGAATGTCCCGGTAGTCCACCGTCACCTGCAGGTCCTGGCCGTCGGCCAGCTTTGTCGTCGCGAGGGTTGGCCAGTTCTTCGTCAACACACGGCCACCGGTGATGCCCTTGCCCATCGCGAACATCGTCGTGCCTCGGCCGTGGTCCGTTCCGTTGCTGCCGTTCTCGCGCACGTTGCGGCCGAACTCCGAGACGACGACGACGCGTGACCGGGAATCCGGTCGCAATCACGTCGGCGTAGAAGGCGCCGAGCGAGTTCGAGAAGTCGGCCATCGTCTTGGACATCGAGCCGGCGATCGGGTCCTGCGAGGAGTGGGTGTCCCAGCCGCCGATATCGATCTGCGCCGCCTCGATGCCGACATTTGCCTTGATCAGCACGGCCGCCGAGCGCAACGCTCTCGCGAATGAACTGCCGTTCGGATAGACCGCGCCGTTGGCCGGCACGTAGCCGGTGAAGTTCACCGACTTGAGCAGGCCGATCGTGTTCGTGGCGTTGAGGGCCGAGGGGCCGACCGGATCCGCAACGCCGGTATAGTCGCCCTGCAGGAACGCGACGCGCGCCGCCTGCGTCGCGCTCGATCCGCCGATGGAATAGTTGGTCGGATCGGCGATCGGCAGCGTCAGCGGACCACCGACGAGCGTTTGCTGCAAACCGTTTGAAACTCCGATGCGCGCGCAGCGGCGCCGTAGGATTGAGCGGCGGAATGCTGGCCAGATGGCGCCCCAGCCAACCCGTGATGATCGTCGGGTCGACCGGCTTGCCGACTTCCATGTACCGCTGCGCGTCGAAATGCGAGCGAGAGTTGTTGAGCTGCCCGGTCGCGTGCACGATCAAAAGGTCCTGACCCTGGAACGCTGGCATGAGACCGCCGGTTCCCGCCACGGTTCCGCCGGCCATCGCCTGCGGGAACGCGAAAAAGCCGTCGAGGTTCACGCCACGCGTGGCGGCGGTGGCGTCCGGGCGCGGAATGGCGATGGTCGGGCGCGCGGTGTAGTAGTTCGGATCGGCGAACGGCACGGCGATGCTCAGGCCGTCCGCGCCGCCGCGCTGGAAGATCGAGATGATGATGTCGCGGCTGGACGAGTAGTTCTTCGACATGACGATCTTTGGCAGCCACGCCGGGAACAGCGCGGCCGCGGATACACCGGCGCTCGTCGCCAGGAACTGGCGGCGCGACAGTTCGTTGTATTCCTGGCAGCCGCAGTCGAGGTCGTGTTCGGTCATCGTGAGCTCCGGGTCAGTACCACTGGAAGGCGTTGGCGCTGAGCGCGAGCTCGATCGTCTCGCGCATTCGTGCGTCGTTGAACGTGCCGGCGCTGAGGTAGTTCGTGAGCGCCGTCTTCGTCGTCGACGGGATTTCGCCGCCAAAGAAATTGTTGTTGATCATGTCGATCGCGGCGGCGGCCGAGCCGGCCAGATACGGAGCCGTGTCGAACTTGACGGCCGACGCGTTGTTCTGAGCCGAGAGCGACACACCATATGTCCAGCGCGGCACGATGTTGCCCGCCCAATACTCGATCTTGTCCGGGTACCCGTCCGGCGTTTCCCACGCGAAGAGCTGTTGACCGAGGTTATTCAGCTGGCCGTTGAAGAAGCTCGTCGTGGTCACCGTCGGATTGGCCGAACGAATCGACGAAACGAGATAATGAAAGGGCCGCTTGTACTTCATCGGGGCGGTCGGCAGCCACACGTCGTTCAGGACCGCACGGACCACCGCCTTGATGTCGCCGCCGGTCGCCCGGAACACCGACGCAATCGCCGCGATCTGCGCGTCCGTGGGCGTCTCGCTGATGAACCACTTGAGCAGCTTCGTCGCGATGAACGTCGCCGTGCTGGGGTGCGCGGCGAGGAAGTTCAGGATCTGCTCGCCTTCCTTGATACCGGCCTGGCCGAGCGCCGGCGAGCCGGCGGGAATCGTCACGCCGAGCACCGTCTTCGCGCCCCAATCGTGGATCGCCGGGTTGAAAATGAAATTTCCCTTCCCCGTCGTGGTCCAGCCGGTGAGCACACGAGACAACTCGGCAACGTCGGTCTGCGTGTACGGTCCGTTCACGCTCAGCGTGTGAAGCTCCATCACTTCGCGCGCGTAGTTCTGGTTCGGCGCGCGGTTGTTGCTCGAGGTCTGATCCAGGTACACGCACATCGACGCGCTGTGCGCGCTCGCCTGAAGGAGGTCGGAAAACTTGCCCAGCGCGTGCGCACGAATCACGTCGCGCTGGTCGGCGACGAGCAGGTAGCCGACCTTGTCGATGGCCTGATTGAAATGGTCGGTCCAGAACTCGACCATCCGCTGATACAGCTGCCGCTGCGAGAAGGCGGCGCGATAAATCGTCGATTCGATGAGCTGGTTCTGTACCGTTCCTGCATCGGCGCTGAACAGCACGTCCGAGGTCTGGTTCGTCAGCGGATAGCGCGTGGCGACGGCGGCTTCGAGCGCGCTGTCGTCGATGCGCTGGTAGTTGAGCTGATAGTTGAGGTATCCCTGCCAACCCATCGCGGCAGCGCGAGACACCTCGCCCGGGGTCATGCCGAGCGTCACGCGCCGTACGAGGCGCGACGTCCCGGCATCCCACTCCGAGAACGCGGCCACGGATCGATTCGGAATCACCTCGGCGAATCCGTCTTTCGGCTCGGTGTCGACGGGGCGCTTGCCTGCCTGACGCGCCTGCGCGCGCGCGCGCTTCGGAAACAGCGCGGCCGCGGCCAGGGCGCCGAAGAACACGAACGATCGGCGCGACCGCTGCGCGTCGATTGGTTCGGCCTCGTCGTGCCCAGCGTCGGTCAGGGTCGGGTCGGGAGCTCCGGGCTCGGTAGCCACGGATTCATCGGGGATCGTCGTTCGCATGCGGAGACCCTCGTCAGCGAGATCCAACAAAAACCGGGTACGACGAGTACAGGCACCGCTACAGCAAACGTCGCGCGGATGGTGATCGGTCTTCATCCCGCAGTGGCGCGCGACGGTGGTTCAGAGAGAGACGTGCATCGGCGCGCTTCGTTAAGAGCACACGCGCCTTCCAATCATTCCAAGTACAGGACGATTGTCAGAGGCGCACGTTCCACTCGCACGGCCGAGTCCGGCGTAAACAAAAATTTCCTTCCCACTGCCTCGTTGCGTGGCAGCGCGGCGTTCATCCGGATTGGATTCGAGGTCTACGCCGACCGGCGAATCTCCAGCCGACACTTCGGCGATTCGCCGTCGCGAATACAGCACTCGCGAACGGATTCGCCTGTGACGCCCGACACAAGTTCTCGGATTGCCTGGCAGACCGACGGATCCGCGCGGACGGCGTCGGCCAACGGACACGCGTGTCCCTGGAGGACGAACCCGTCGTCGACTCGCGCCACGTCCAACTCGGCGCCGAGCGTCGAGAGCACCTCGGCGGCGCCGCGCACACGCTTCTCGAAGTTCCGGGCTCCGCTCTCGTTCTGGCTTTCGGCGAGCCGGCGCCCGGCGTCCCGGTAGAGCGCCTCGAGATCGCGCCGCGGCATCCGCTCGCGGAGCGACGCCACGAGCGCTGTCAGCACCGGCGCGTATGCCGCCGACAACGCGGCGCTCGCGCGCGGCGCAATCGCGTAGAGGGTGGCGGGCTTGCCGACGGCGCCGTCTCGCCTGACGCGCGCCTGCGAGACGATGCCTTCGCGCTCGAGCAGGTCGAGATGCGGGCGAACGGCGTTGTCCGTGACACCTAGCTGGGCCGCCAGCTCGTCGACGGTTCGCTCGCCGCGCCGCAGGAGGGCGATGATCCGACCCCGCATCGCCCCTCCGATGGACCTCTCCCACCACCGCATGCCGTCCACTCCGCCCTGGTCTCCGGAGCAAACTAGCCGGAATAATTCGTCAAGGAATCCCTTGACAAATTATCCAGTGACCGCTTACCATCACGGACCTCGCCCAAAACAGGAGAACCACCAATGCAGATCGCTCGACCAGACGACCGCTCTCTTCGCAGCCGTGGCTATTGCCTCGACTTCCGCCGTCCGCGTGACCGCGCAGGCTCCCGCTCCCAAGCTCGACGACGCCCACATCGTGGCGATCTTCGACAACGCGAACACCTGGGACATCGAGACCGGGGGACTCGGCGCGAAGAAAGGGACGACGAAGGAAGTTCGCGATTTCGGCGCGCAGCTCGAGCGTGACCATACAGGCGTCCGTCAGCAGGGACGCGATCTCGCCAAGAAGCTCGGCGTGAAAGTCCCTGCCCTCCCGAAAGACTTTCAGATGACGAAGGACCACAACGCCGCGATGAAGAACCTCGAGGGGCTCTCCGGAAAGGCCTTCGACAAGGCGTTCCTGCAGCACGAGGTGGACTACCACAAGGCGGTCATCGAGGCGGTGAACACCACCCTGATGCCTGCCCTGCAAAACCAGGAAGTGAAGGACCTCGTGACGAAGGTCGCGCCGGCCTTCAAGGCGCATCAGGACATGGCGCAGAACCTTCTCAACAAGCAGACCCCGTAATCGGCACGACGCGACGAAGCGTCGTCTTTCTCGCGCGCCGCCGAGCCCGGATTCGCCGGGCTCGGCGGCGCGTCTCTTGTGGGATTCACGGCCGCGTCATATCCTAGGGACTTTCGGTCTATATTCGGGTGCGGAAGTGAAGAAGGTTTGGATTGCCACAGACGGAAGGCCCCACGACTCGGTTCTCGCGATCTTCTCGACTCGGGAGGCAGCGAAGCGGTATTGCGACACGCTCGTCGAGCGATACGCGCTCGGCGAAAGTCTTTCATTGATGGGGCGCCGGCTCGCCGATTCAGCCGATGCGTGGCGCCTCGGCCTCGGACCGACTGTCGCCGAAGGATCGCTCGACGAGAACCTGGAATTCCTGCGCGGCGCGTGGGTCGTGAAGGTGGATGAGAGCTGCCGCATGCTCGCCTGCGAGTTCAGCACGCAACTAAAGCCGACGCAATCGCCCGCCACGTATCGTGTCGGCATCCATCGCGTGTGCCAGGCGCACGGCATGACGCCGCAGGCCGCGCTCGACGCGGCGCGAAAAGCGATGGTCGCCCATCTCGGCCGCACTCGTACCTGAGCGGTGTGACAAATCGCACGCGCGCGGCGCGCCAATGTGATCCAGGGTGCGGCGCGTTTTCCCCGGAACGCGGACGTTGCACGGCGTCGGTCCCAGCAGTCCTAACGTGGGACCAACTCACCCACCAAATGACGAATTCTCTCCGGATCGCAAGTCGACTTTGTTCGGCGGCGCTGGCGGCGCTAGCCAGCCTCACCGCGCGGGGCGCGCATGCGCAGACGCCTACGGGCACGATCATCGTGCGCGTCACGGCGGACAGCCTTCCGATCCCCGGCGCCGCCGTCGCAATTGGGACCGTCACGAGCATGACGGATCAATCCGGCCTCGCGGCGTTCAAGGTGGCGACGGGCCGCCACACGTTCCGCGTGGCGTCGGCGGGCTTTCGTCCCGAGAGCCTCGCTGTCTTCGTCGGCGTCGGAACCACGAAGGTGACGATTCCGGTGCATCGCACGCCGGTACCCCCGGCGGCGCGCGCGGTCCCCGCGGCGCCGGTGCTGCCGCAGACGCCCGATCCCATCCCGGTCGCCGCCAGACGAAACGACCGGCGGACGGCCGATGCTCCGACCTACATGGAGGTCGCTGGTCGGGAAGCGGTGGACGAGCAGTTGGATCGCTCTCCCGGCAACATCGCCGATCTGCTCGGAGGCTTCAGCGGG
The DNA here is from genome assembly GCA_963789315.1 of uncultured Gemmatimonadaceae bacterium. GTDB lineage: Bacteria > Gemmatimonadota > Gemmatimonadetes > Gemmatimonadales > Gemmatimonadaceae > JAQBQB01. Next base: position 92,234 of record CAWBKI010000028.1, read on the forward strand.
GTGCGCGTCCAGCCGTTGTCGGCCGGATCAGGTGGCGTAGGGATTCGGATCCGCGGCATGCCGAGCCGTTATACGAAAATTCTCACGGACGGCTTGCCGCTGTTGGGCGCGACGCCCGAGGGTCAGGATCCGCTCCAGATGCCCGTCCTCGGCGTAGACCGGGTCGAAGTCATTCCCGGTGTCACGTCGGCGCTGTACGGACCGACGGCCTTGAGCGGCAGCGTCAACGTGGTGTCCGCGCCGGCCACGTCGCCATCTCAAGTCGTCGTGAACGGCACGACGCACGAGGCGTCGGACGTCGCCGCCTTCCAGACGTACACGTTTTCGCCGGAGTGGGCCGCCACGCTCCTCGCCGGTCGCCACTATCAGAACCCCGGCGATCCCGACGGCGACGGCTGGGCCGAGGTGCCGGGCTACAAGCGGGTCATCGTTCAACCGCACGTCTACTGGTCGCGGTCGCCGACGAGCACCTGGTTCATGACCGGCGGGTGGATGAGCGAGAATCGCCGGAGCGGAACGTTCGCCAACGAGCGGCTGCCCGACTTCAACCGATACAGCGACGATGCGGATACGCGCCGCGGGTACGCGGGAACGATCGGAAAGGTTCAACTCGACACGAACACGCTCCTCACCGTTCGCGCCTCGATGACGCGGGAGTGGCGGACGCGCTGGTACGGCGACGACCGCGAACGCGATCGCCGCAACGAGATCTTCGGCGACGTTGCCGTCACGAAGACATTCGACGAGAACGTCCTGACCGGCGGTGTCGCCCTCGACCGGGACCAGTACTCAGCGCTCGACGTGCGTGGCGAGTCCTACCGCTACACGACGCCGGCGCTGTACGCCGAGCACACCTGGACGCCCGATCCGCGATTCGCGATCACGTCGAGCGCGCGTCTCGACCTCCAGAGCGAGTTCGGTGACTTCGTCAGTCCGCGCGTGTCGATCGTCGTGCGTCCGACCGAGGAATGGCAGCTTCGTCTCTCGAGGGCGAACGGCTTCTACGCCCCGACGCCGATGACCGACGAGACGGAGGGCTTCGGCCTGTCGCACGTCGAGCGCGCTGGGGGCCTCCAGCCGGAGCACGCGCTCGGATGGTCGCTCGACGTCGCCCGCACGCGCGGCGCGTTCGAGCTTGGCGGATCGGCGTATCGGACTGTCGTCACGGATCCGCAGATCGTGCGGGTGACGCCCGGCGCCGCGAACGGCTTCCAGCTCGTGAACGGCGACGAACCGTTGCGCACGCAGGGTATCGACGTCTATGCACGTTACCGCGCGCAGCCGATTCTGTTCACGGCCAGCTACTCGTACATCGACGCGACGCGCCCGGAGATCGCCGGGTTGTTCGGCGAAGACTTCGAGGTCGACACGACGCTGATACGCACGGTGCCGTACAACCCGCGGCATGCGGTCAATCTCGACTGGGCGTACGAACGCGAGCACGACAAGACCATCGGCGTCGCCGTGCACTTCACGGGAAGCCAGGTGCTCGCCGACTCGACGTTCGGCGTCGGCGGTCCGTACGTCACGATCGACGCGCGTGTCGAGAAGCAGATCCGTTGGGGAGCGACCGTCTTTGCGTACGGCAAGGACCTGACGGGGGTGCACCAACTGCAACTCGGTCCAGTGCTGCGCGCCTCGTCGGGCGCCGCGGGCCAGTGGGCTGACAACGCCTGGGCGCCGCTCGAGGGGCGCGTGATCAACGTCGGTCTGCGAGTGGCGTACTGACGAACGGTGGGCCGGTGGACCGGTAGACCGGTAGACCGGTAGACCGGGACTACTGAAGGCGGGAAGAACAAGCTGATAGATTCGTCGGCGAGGCCATCACACCATGCGCATCGCCACGCTGTTGGTCGCCGCCCCGCTCGTGCTCGTGCTCGGCCAAGAACGAACGCCGGCCGTCGCGGACTGCAACGCACCGGCTCGTGACTCGATCACGATGCTCGATGTGCCGGGCAATCCGTTCCAGGCGCTGCCGAGCGCCGACGGCTGCTGGATTTTCGTCTCGCTCGCGAACGTCGCCGGTTCGCACGCCGGCATCGCGGTGGTTCATCGCGACGGCGGAAAGGCATCCGTCGAGCGCGTCATCGGCCTGTCCGGTAATCCAACAGGAATGCAGCTCACGCACGACGGCCGCTTGTTGGTCGTCGCCGACGGAAACCGCCTCGCGTTCGTCGACGCCGGTCGCGCGACGTCCGGTCGCGGCAACGCGGTGCTCGGCTACCTCGACGAGCCGGGCACGCTTGGACGGATCTACGTCAACGTCACCGCGGACGACAAGTACGCGTTCGTCGCCGACGAGCGGGCGAACACGATCACGATCGTCGATCTCACCGCTGCCCAGCGCGACCGGTTTCGCGCGTCGGCGATCGTTGGAAAGATCCCGACCGGCCCGCTTCCCATCTCCGTCGTCTTTTCCCCGGACGGCAAGCTCCTGTACGTCACGAGCGAGATGGCGCCGACGAGCCTCGGTTGGAAGGCCGAGTGTGCGCGAGAGGGCGCCGCGGCCAACGACGCCTCTCCGGTGAACCCGCAGGGCGCGATTCTGGTCGTCGACGTCGAGCGGGCGCTCAAAGATCCCTCGCGCTCCGTGATCGCGGCTGTCGGCGCGGGTTGCAGCTCCGTTCGTCTCGTGCTTTCTCCGACGGGAGATCGCGCCTACGTGAGTGCGCGAAACAGCAACGCGCTCCTCGTCTTCGACCGCGCAAAGCTGCTCAGCGATCCGGGACATTCGCTCGTCGCGACGGTGCCCGTCGGAACGGCGCCCGTGGGCGTCGCTGTCGTCGACAGCGGGCGCGCGATCGTCGTCACCAACTCGAATCGATTCGGCGGCAAGGGCGCGGCGGACAAACCGTCGCTGAGCGTTATCGACGCGGCGAAAGTCGGCGACGGCGCGAGCGCGGTGATCGGCTCGATTCCGTCAGGAGATTTTCCGCGAGAGATGCGCGTGACCGCCGACGGAAAAACCCTCGTCCTCACGAACTTCGCGAGCCACACGGTCGAGCTGATCGACCTGCCGCGCGCCCTGCCCCGCCGCTAGACGCGGCGAATCACGGCGGCGAGACTTTCGGCTTGATCCGGATCTCCCACGGCGTCGCGGTCGACGGAACGACGTTGTGCTGCGCCGGCGTCGGCACGACGAACGGATCGGCCGCGAGCGGATTCACCGTGTAGCCGAGGTCCGCGAGGCTGCCGACGGTGATCGCGCTGAGCGGCATCGGGCCGTGGTTCACGAAACCCGTCATCAGCTCGGGACCGAAGATCGATTCGCGCCAGTGCGCGTCGGCCGTGCCGGGGATCATGTCGTTCTCCACCGGAACGGAGTTGGCGCAGATCGCCGCGCCCCCGTCACCGAGGCAGCCCTGGCGCGCCTTGGTGCCCGCGAACGCCGAGTTCACCGTTCCACCCGCGAGCAGCAGGTCCTTCGCGTCCCAGATCGTGCCGAAGCCGACGGCGTGCAGCATCTCGTGCGTGATCACGTCTTGAAGAATTCCCTCCGAGGACATCTGGGCGAGGTCGTCCGAGTCGAATAGCATCGCGCCGATCGACGGCAAGAATACCGGAGGATTGCGGAGCAGGCACGGGCCCGATCCGGCGAGAATGCCGCCGTGTCCGTCGATCGGCATGACGGATGCGAAGATGACGATGCTGTGAATCGTCTCGTCGACAGTGGGAAGGCCCGGAAAACCGCAGGCACTCGACACGGACAGGTTGCTGTACGTGACGTCGGGGATCGATCCGACGATGACCGCGCTGATTCGCGCGGCCGCGTTCGTGAAGAGCGCTTTTTGATCGTCGGTCATGCCAGGACCGAAGAACCGGACGTCTATGTGAAAGTCGGACTGCACGACAGCCGTGACGTCCGCGCCCAGCGTGGCGGACGTCGCCGACGTCGCGTGCACGACTTGCGGCAACGCCGTTCGTCCGAGCGTCCAGTCTGACAGAACCACCGTCCCGTCGGCGTCGCTCGTGATATTCGTCGACCCGAGCGACCCACCGCCTCCCGTGACGGCGAACGTGAGCTGCTGCGCCGGAACGGAATTGCCGAACTTGTCGGCGAGTCGCAGCCGCACCGGAGCGAGGAGCGCGCCGGCGAGCGCCGACGGCGGCGTCGTGTCGACGGCCGTGAGCTGGGCCGGATCGCCGGGGAGCACCGTGGCGATGAACGACAGCGTCGCCGCGCCCGAACGCAACGTGAGCGCATTCTGTCCCGCGATCGTGCCGAGCATCCAACCGGTGATCGTCGCGACGCCGTCGGCGTCCGCTGTCACGGGCGCGGGAGCCTTTCCGGCGCTCGCGCTCAACTCGACCACCGCTCCGCCAACAGGATTGTCGAACGCGTCGGTCACGCGAGCACTCATGGTGCCCGTGACGGTTTCCCCCGCGCGGCCGTTGAGCGCGACGGGTGTGAGCGGCACGAAGCGGGTCGCGGGTCCGGCGATGCCGGCGGCCGTGACGACGAGCGGCGTGACGCCTGATACCGACACGGTGATCGTGTTCGCGCCGGCGCGCGGCCCGAGCGTCCACGCGCCGATCGACGTCGGCGAGGTCGACGTGCGCCCGGGCGCGCCAACGATCTTCCCGCCGCCGGACGAGATGCTCACCGTGAACTTTACGTCTCCAATCGCGGCGCCCGACGCGTCGAAGGCCACGAACTGGGGCGCGATGGCGAGCGTGGTTCCCGCGGGAGCGGTTTGGCCGTCCCCGGCGACGAGACGGATTCCGGCCGGTTTGACCGCCGGACCGGTGGAATCGTGGCAGGCTGCGGACAAGACCAACACTCCGCCGGCGACGACTCGCGATGTGCGCAACAACTTCACGTAGGACCTCGGAAACGACTCCACGGATGATACAGGAAGCACCTCGGCTACAACAGCGTTCCCCGCAGGACGAGCAACGCGACGCTGAAGTAGATCACCAGCCCCGTGACGTCGACCAGCGTGGCGACGAATGGCGCCGACGCGCTCGCGGGGTCGAACCCGAGCCGCCGAAGGATGAACGGAAGCATCGACCCGGCGAGCGATCCGAAGCTCGACGATACCGACGAGCGCCAGCGCCACGGTCAGCGCGATAAGCACGTGGTGCGGGCCGTAGTTGAAGATGCCGAGCGCCTGCCAGAGCGAGATCGCGTGCGAAACCGATCACGCCGAGGATGGTGCCGAGCGTGAGGCCCGTCGGCAGCTCGCGCACGGCGATCCGCCACCAGTCGCGCAAGCGGATCTCGCCGAGCGCCATCGCGCGAATGATGAGCGACGTCGCCTGCGAGCCGGAGTTGCCGCCCGAGCTCATGACGAGCGGAATGAACATCGCGAGCAACGCGGCGCGCTCGATCTCGCCCTGAAATCGCTGCATCGCCGTCGCCGTGAGCATCTCGGAGAGAAACAGCGCGCAGAGCCAGCGGCGCGCGCTTCCGAATCATGTGCCCGAGACCGATGTCCATGTACGGCGCGTCGAGGGCCTCCATACCGCCGAACTTCTGCACGTCCTCCGTCTGCTCGCGGACGATCGCGTCGATCACGTCGTCCACGGTGACGATGCCGAGTACGTGCTCGCCCTCGTCGACGACCGGGCACGGCGAGCAGGTTGTACTTGGCGATGACGCGCGCCACCTCCTCGCGGTCGGTGCTCGGCGTTACCGTCACGGGCGCGCGGCGCGAGCCGGCGTGGAGCACGGTCGCCGAGCGGTCGGCGACGATCAATTGGCGCAGCGACACGACGCCGACGAGGCGTTCCTCGTGGTCGAGGAGATACGCGACGTACACCGTCTCCTTTTGCAGCGCGACCGTCTTGATGTAGTCGAGCGTCTGCGCCACGCTCCAATCCGCGGGCACGGTCATGACCTCGGTGGTCATGATGCCGCCCGCGGTATCCGGCGCGGTATTTCAGCAACAGCTTCAGCGTCTGGCGCGTGTCGGGATCGAGCTTGTCGAGGAGCGGGCCTCGCGCTGACGGAAGGAGTCCGCGCACGAGGTCCGCCTGCTGGTCCGACGACATCCCCTCGATGAGCGCCGCCGCCGCTCCGGGCTCCATCGATTGGATGATTCCGAATCGCCCTTCCAGCTCAGGCTCGTCGAACACCTGGACGGCGAGGTCGAACGGCATCACGGCGACGACCTTGCGCCGCGCCCGCGGGCGGCAGCTCGCCGAGCGCCTCGGCGATGTCGGCTGGACGCATTCCGGCCAGTGTCTCGGCCAACTCGGCGGGGTCGCCCTGCAGGAGGTACAAGCAGCTCGGCGTTGGGCATAGCGGTAGCCGGGGTTGGCCGTACTGGCCGGTTTTATTCAGAGAATGTTTATGCGGTGCTCGCGCCGGGCTTCGGCGATTGCAGCGCGAACGCGCCGCCCTGCGGATCGCGAGCCATCGCGATCCAGTCGCCGTTCGGCACTTCCATCGGACCATTCACGATAGCACCGCCGAGGCGAGTCACCGCGGCCGACGCGGGGTTCACGTCGGCCACGCCGATGTACGAAAGCCATCGAGACGGCGTGCCGTCGCCCTGACGGTTGAACATGCCGCCGTAGGACTGGCCCTTCTGCCCGAACATGAAATAGACGCCCATCGGACCCATATCGGATTCGCTCGTCTTTTCCCAGTTGAACAGTTGGCGATAGAACGCGAACGCCGCTTTGTAGTCCGTCGTCGCCAGCTCGTGCCAGGAGAAATCTCCACGACGCGGACCACCGTTCGGCGAATGGGACGGACGATCGGGCTCGTAGATGCCGATCGTCGCGCCTTGCGGATCGGCGAGAAGCGCCCAACCGCCCACGCCCGGCACCTCGCCCGGACCGGCGCGTACCTGGCCGCCGAGGCTGACCGCCTGCCGAGCGGTCGCGTCCACGTCGTAGACGTAGACGTACGGCGTCCAGTGCGGGCTGCCCGCTCGGTCGGCCTGCGCGGGGTCGACCGCGACGATGCCGCCCAGCGCCGCGCCACCGGCTTCGATCATCCGGTAGGTATTCGACAACTCTGATGCACGGACCGACCACGGAGCGACCTGGGTGTAGAACGATTCGGCGGCGGCGGGATCTGTCGTCGACAGTTCGTGCCAGACGAACCAGCCTTGGGGATTGGGCATCGTCTTTCCAGGTGGGCGGCTTCGCGCTAGGCGTCGAACCAGGCGCGAGCCGCGGCAAACTTGCTGTGCAACTCGCCGGCGTCGGCGCGCGACAGCAGACGCCTGAAGCTTGCCACCTCCCGTTCCGCAGCCGCAAGCGCCGCGTCGATGGCCGGCGCGTTCTCGGCGGCGATTGCCGACCACATCTCGGGCGAGCTGCCGGCCAATCGCGTGATGTCGCGGCCGCCGGGACCAAGCTCGTCGCGTCCGACGCCGGCCTCGCCCAGGGCGAGGGCAAGCGCGGCCGACACGACGTGCGGCAGATGACTGGTCCACGCCAGCGTTCGATCGTGGGCCGAGGCGTCGATTCTCATCGGGTGCGCCTCGAGCGCGCGCCAGAACGCAGTCGGCTCGCGCGACGAGCTCGGCCGGCGTGCGATCGGGCGCGCAGAGATAGACACGCGCCCCGGCGAAGAGTCCCTGACGCGCCGCGGACCAACCGGACCGATGGTCGCCGGCCATCGGGTGCGAGCCGACGAAGCGATCCGAAAGGCCGAGCGCGTCCGCCTCGGCGACGATGCGTCCCTTCGTGCTGCCGACGTCCGTGATCAGCGTCGCGCGACTCTCCGAGCGCGCGAGGACACGCAGCACATCGACGGACGCATCGACCGGAGTCGCGATCACGACCACGTCCGCGCGCATCGCCGTGAAGGACGCGTCGAGCTTGCACGCCACGACACCGCTGGCGAGCGCGTCGTCGAGCGCCGCGTCGTCCGGGTCGTACGCTTCGACCTCCACACCTCGCGCGGCGAGATCCTTGGCGATCGAGCCGCCGATCAGGCCGAGTCCGACGACGGCGACGCGTTCGATCGCGTCGCTCACGTTCGCTCCGGCTTCGCGGCGCGTGCCCGGACGTCGCTCTCTTCCTGCGCGCGCCGCGACATGCCCACGATCTGCCAGAAGACCTCGCGCACCGGCTCCGTGGGCAGACCCGCTTCACGCGCGACGGTGGTGACGCGCCTGATGACGGCGGCCTCGCGCGTCGGATCGAGAATCGGCAGCTCGGCGATCCGTTTCAACTCGGCGATGCGCTGCCCGAGGCGCAAGCGTCGCGCGAGCAGCTCGACAAGGTCGTTGTCGATCGACTCGATTTCTTGCCGGCACTGCGAGAGCTCCTGGAGCGCGAGCGCTTTCGATGGTTCCGTCATGCGACGGCCCGTCCTGGCGTCATTGGTTCGAGGCGGCGGCCGGCCGCTGACGGCGAACGCGGCGAGCGACTGCATCATCTGGGTGAAAGCGGGCGGCGCGAGGGATTGATCGCCGTCCGACAGCGCGTGCTCGGGGTCGGGGTGAACTTCGACGATGAGCCCGTCGGCGCCGGCGGCAATCGCCGCGAACGCGAGCGGCGCGACGAGCGACGCATCGCCGCCGGCGTGACTCGGATCGACGATGACCGGCAGATGCGACTCGCGCTTGAGCACCGGAATCGCGGCGATGTCGAGCGTGTTGCGCGTCGCCGTCTCGTACGTGCGGATGCCGCGTTCGCACAGCACGACGTCGTGGTTGCCGTTGCGCCATGATGTACTCGGCGGCCATGAGCAGCTCTTTGATCGTCGCCGAGAGACCGCGCTTGAGGAGCACCGGGCGGCGCACGCGGCCAAGCTCGGCGAGCAGCGCGAAGTTCTGCATGTTGCGCGCGCCGACCTGCAGCATGTCGGCGTGCTCGGCGACGAGGTCCACCTGGCGCGTGTCCATCACTTCGGTCACCACCGGCAGGCCGGTCTCGGCGCGCACCTCGGCGAGGAGGCGCGAGCGCCTCGACGCCGAGCCCCTGGAACGCGTAGGGCGACGTGCGCGGCTTGTAGGCGCCGCCGCGCAGCATCGTCGCGCCGGCCTTGGCGACCGTACGCGCCGTGTCGACGAGCATCTCGCGATTTTCGACGGAGCACGGACCGGCGATGATGGTGAGCATGTTTCCGCCGAAGCTGGCCTGCGCCTCGCGCCCGCCGACGCGCACGACGGTTCGCTCGACGGCGAATTCGCGCGACGCGAGCTTGTATGGCTTGAGCACCGGCGTGACGGATTCGACGCCGGGGAGCGAGCGAAGCGGCACCTCGGCGAGCAGCGACTCGTCGCCGATGCATCCGATGATCGTGCGCTGCTCGCCGCGCGACAGGTGCGTGCGCATGCCGACCGCTTCGATGCGCTCGCGGATGTGGTCGATTTCGGCGTCGGTGACGTTGGGCTTTGTAACGATGATCATGAGCGATTCACATGGAGCGTTTGAGGTCGATAAACAAAAAAGCGACCCGTGTCGTTCACGGGTCGCTGGGGTTGGTGCGCGGTGCTACTGATCTGCTAGCGCGTACGACTCCACCCACGGCCCGGTTGGGTGCCGTAGTAGTAAGAGTAGACGTACGCCGCGGAGCGGATCATGGGCCGAACGCTACGGGTCGGGATGCCGGGTGTCAAGAAGGGCGACTGCGCAGCTGATTAACTCGCAACTGCCAAACGGCGCGACTAAATGAGGTCGCTACAGCCGAAAGGCGCGAACGGCGCAGCTGCCATGCGACGTTAGGCGTGAGTTGTTGCGCCGTTTGGCGGCCGCGCACTTCGCGATGTATGTGAGTGCGCGACGTTATTTAGCTGCGCCGTTTGTTAGTTGCGAGTCAGTCAGCTGCGCAGTTCAGCCCTTTACCGGCTTCTCTCATCTGCCAACTCCTGCTTCGTCGCGAAGTCGTACAGCGTCACGCGGCGCAGGTGGTAGTAGGCGATCCAGTAGTTTCGCAGCGCCTGGACGTAGGCGATGAGCGAGTTGTCCTTGTCCGATCTGCGCGTTGTAGAGATCCGTGTTGCTGATCTTGCCGATGGTGTAGCGGTTTCGCGCGACCTCGAACTGTTTGATCGAGACGGTGTCGGCCTTCGCGGCGAGGACGACGTTGCGCTGCGCCTGCGACAGCTGAAGCACGGAGAAGCGCGCGTCTTCGGCGATCTGATCGCGCCGCGTCTTGTTGTTCGTCGCGACGCGACGGTCGTCGGCTTTGGCGGCTTCGACATCCGAATGTCCGGCGCCCCATTGCACCATCGGGAGGGTCACGCCGAGAGCCAGCGACTCGCGTCCGAGCGGGCTCTGATACGCCGCGCCGAACGCCGACGCGGTCTGATTGAAGCCCACCGTCGCCGTCACGCTCGCATTGAAGCCGTTGTTGAGCTTGGCGGCCGTGATCTCCCGCCGCACGTTCACTTCGTCGAGCTGCGACTGTTCCATCAGGCTCGCGTTCTTGAGCGCCTCCTTGACGGCGAGGTCCGGGTCGGCCTCGATGGTCGGGATCGAGTCGGGCGTCACGATGGCGAGCGTCTGGTCGGCGGGGTAGTCGAGCATCCGGCGAAGCGCGGCCTCGGCGCGGTCGCGCGCGAGGTTGGCGTCGTCGACGGAAGCGCGGGCGCGCAGCAGCGCGAGCTCGCTCTTGAGCAGGTCGTTCTCGCCGATCTTGCCGACCTCGTACCGCCCCTTGTTGAGCGTGTACAGCGTGTCGTTCACCGCGACGTTGGCCAGTCGCGTTGGCGAGCGTCATCTGCTGCGTGTAGAGGTCGAAGAACGCGTCGGCGATGCTGCCGGCGACGTCTTCGCGCGCCTCCAGATACGACCGCTCGGCGACGCTCGCGCTGAGCGACTGGATGCGCTCGTTCCACACGATGTCGCGCGGCTTGAACAGATCCTGCTGCAGCGAAACGACGACGGGCGAGGTCTGCCAGAGCTTGTTGTAGCTCGTGCCGAACTCGTCGATGCGGCTGATCGCCGAGCCGACGGTGATCGTGCCGCCGGTGAGCGGAATCGTCTGGCTGAATCCGAGCTGCATCGTCGACTGGTTCTGCGACTGCCCGACGAACGCCGTCGAACCGTCGGGCGCGGTGATCGGATTGATGCCGTGGTTGAGATTCGCCGCGTCGCCGCTCAGGAAGAGCTGCGGCCGCAGCCGCGAGTTGAACGCGTCGTTGCGGAAGCGCGCGACGTCGCGCGAGGCTGCGCGCGCCCTCGGCTTGGTCGCCGCGCTGCTGCGCCATCGCGATCGCGTCGGTGAGCGTGATCGGTTTGGCGGCGGCGTGCGTCGCGTCTTGGGCGGCTGCGCCCCGAAAAGGGCGCCAGCGCGGCGAGCAGAACGAGTGTCGAGAGTCGCATGGCGTGGCGAGCAGCTGGGAGCCGAACGACGGCTCGTATCACTCGTAGCGGAGACACGCGATCGGATCCTGCTTGGCGGCGCGAGACGCCGGCACGATGCCGAACACCACGCCGACCGCGACCGACACGCCGAACGCCACGACGACCGACATCGGCGAGACGATCGTATGGATCTTCGCGATGCGTTCGATGACGGTCGCGAGTCCGACCGCCGATCATGATGCCGGCGATGCCGCCCGCGAGGCTGATCATCACGGCTTCGCTCAGGAACTGCGCACCGATCTCCTTCTGCGTCGCGCCGACGGCGCGGCGCACGCCGATCTCCTTGATGCGCTCGAGGATCGACGCGAGCATGATGTTCATGATCCCGATCCCGCCGACGATCAGCGAGATCGACGCGATCGCGCCGAGCACGACGTTGAAGATCGTCTTTGTGCGCTGCTCCTGTTGCAGCAGGAGTTCCGGCACGGTGATCTCGAAATCGGTGACGTCGTTGTGCCGGCGCTGCAGCATGCGGCGCATGACGATCGGCGACGGCCGTGCACGGCGCGTCGACTTGTCGACCTGCACGATCACCTTGTCGAGCTGGTGGTAGTTCCGCTTCTCGGCGCGCTCGTCGTCGGTCTCGGTCGAGTCGCGTGTTGGAACCGCCGTTGTTGGCATCCTTCGCGGCGAGCTCCATCTCCTGCTGCGTCACCTCGGCGCGATTGCGGTAGCGCAGCAGCATCGTCGGCAGCGGGACGTAGACGTCCATGTTCGCGTCGCGAATGCCGAGCTTGCGACGCGATGTCCGGCGGAGACCTTGCGGTCCTCGAGCACGCCGACGACGGTCAGCCACTCGTTGCCGACTTTGATCGCCTTGCCGATCGGGTTCTCCGTGGTGAAGAAGCGCGACTTCACGCCCTGCCCGATGATCGTCACGGGCGCCGCCGCCGAGAGTGCGCAACGCGAACGTCGGCGCCTTCGTCGAGCTTGAGGTTCATGACGCGGAAGTAGCTCGAGTCGACGCCGACGATCTTGCCCGAGCGGTGGCGCCCTTCGCGCGTGATCACGCTGTTGACGACGACTTCGCTGCTCGTGCCGCATCGACGTCCGGGACGGTGCGGCGAATCGCCTCGGCGTCGAGGTACGACAGGCCGGGCGTGAACCGCTTCGCGTCCTTCTTGGCCGTCGGGTCGTTGTCGACCTTGCCTTCCTTCTGCTCGACGATCGGCGTGATGACGATGTTGTTCGCGCCGAGCAGCTTCATCTGCTCGAGGATCTCCTGCTCGGCGCCGTTGCCGATGGCGAGCATCGCGATGACCGACGCGACGCCGAAGAGGATGCCGAGCGACGTGAGCCCGGCGCGCAGCTTGTTGTGCGCGACCGCTTCAGCGGCGGTGCCTGCGCTGAACCCCAATTGGGCGATGACCGCCTGCAGTCGCGACGCCGGAGGTGGCGGCGCGGCCGATGGCGCGGCGAGCGTCGCCACGACTCAGCCCTTCGGTTTCGTCGCGGGAGTAGCAGCCGGCGCGGCGCCGGTCGCCTTGGAAGCCGGGACGACGAGTTTCGGCGCGGGCTTCATGGCGCCGGCTTCTCGGCGCCGGCCTTGGCGCTGTCAGGCTTGACCGGCAGCGTCACGCACTTCGCCGTGTCGCCGCCCTCGCTCGCCGGCACGGTCGGCTGCAGGCCCGGAATGATCTCCGTCTTGACGTTCGCCTTGTCCGCCGGCGGTGCGAGGAAGACGCGATCGTCCATCGTGAGCCCCTTCTTCACGACGATCTCGTTGTCGTTCGTGACGCCGGTCTCGATCATCTGCTTCACGACGCCGCGGCCGCTCTTCTTGAACACGTACGAGTAGCCGCCCTCCGACGTGACCGCCTCGAGCGGAATTGACAGCACGTTCGGAATCGACGCGACCTCGATGGCGTTCGACGTCGTCATGCCCGGCCGTAGGGTGGTGTCGGCCTTCGCGACTTCGATCTTCACCTCGAACACCTTCGAATCCTGGTTCGGCCGCTGCTCACCCACGTTCGCGATCGACGTCACCTTGCCGGTGAGCTTCTTCGTCGGATCGGCGTCGAGCGCGATCGACACCGGCTGTCCCACCGCCAGCTTGCGCACGTCGACTTCGTTCACGTACGTCTGCGACTCCATCTGGGTCAGGTCAGGCAGGGTCGCCACGGTCGGATCCCACGTGTTCCACTGCGACCCGACTCCCTTTTTCTTTCCGTTCCATTCGCGAACGTAGATCACCATGCCCGGCGACGGCGCGTTGATCGTGAAGCCGGTCAACGCGTCCTGCACCATCTTCAGGTTGTTCTGTTGCCGCCCGAGGTCGGCCGACGCGACCGACATCTTGGCCTCGGCCTGCTTGGTCTTCGTCTCGAGGTCCTTCTTGGACTGATCCAGCGCGCGTTGCGCTTTTTCGTAGTCGATCTCGGCCTGCCGCTTGATCGACGGCGCCTCGAACTGGGCCTGATCCTTGGCGATCTTCTTTTCCTCGAGCCCGTACTCGGCGGTCTTCACGGCCTCGCGTGCCGTCGAAAGGTTGAGCGCGGAGTCGAGCGAGACGTCCGTGAACTGCGCCTGGGCCTTTTGCAGATCCAGCGTCACGCTCTGCTGGCGCGTCGCCGCCGGCGCGCGATCGAGTTCGGCGATCTTCTCGCCTTCTTTCACGAGCGTGCCTTCGGGGACGATCCACGTGATCTTCGACTGATAGATCTGCGCGGCACTGCGAGTTCGGTCCCTGGATCTGCACGAACTTGCGGGCGCGCAGTTCGCCGGTCGTCGTGACGATGACCTTGAAGTCGCCCTTCTTGACCGGCGCGGTGAGCACGGCCTCGGCCGCGGAGGCGGTCGACGGCCATTTGTACCAAGCGACGGGCCCGCCGATCACCAGAATGGCGATCAGGATCGGCAGCCAGCGCGCACGCAGTTGACGCATCTCGAGGGTCCTCGAGTCGGGTGGTCGTACAACTGATCGAGTCGAGCTTCAGCCAGCGACACGCGAACCAGGCCGCGCCCGCAGTACTAGCCGGGATGGCAGGACCCGGGGATGAACGCTTCATTAGCGTTCGATGAACCCCCGGGCGTACCCGCTCGGCGGGCCCGGTTCCATCGACGCCACGCACTTCGACACTGCGAGCGGTCGAAGCGTTTGTTTATTTGGGGGCCGGCTGGGGCCGGTTCCGCGCGGACGAGCTGGCGGCCTAGACCCCTGATCGACTGTAGGCAGTTCCGGTCCCGTCTAGAACAGCCCCACGATCTCCCCGCTCGGCAGCCGCGCCATCCGCTCCGCAGCGGGCTCTTTCGGCAGTCCCGGCATCGTCATGATGTCCCCGCATTGGGCCACTACGAACCCGGCCCCGGCCGACGGGCGTACCTCATTGACCGTGATACGGAATCCGCGCGGGCGGCCGAGCTTCGTGGCGTCGTCGGTGAGCGAATACTGCGTCTTGGCCATGCACACCGGCGTGTTCCCCATGCCGATCGACTCGAGGTACGTGATCGCCCGATCCGCTTCCGGCGAATAGTCGGCGCCCTCGCCGCCATAGATCTGCCGGACGATCGTGTCGATCTTCTCCTTGATCGGGCGGTCGGTCGCGTACAGCGGGCGATACTCGGCCCCCTTCTTGTCGAGAAGGCCCAGCAGTTCGGACGCCGAGCGCTTCGCCGCCCGCGCCGCCCTTCTCCCAGACTTCGGTCAGCGCGAGCGGAACGCCGATGGACTTCGCGAACTCGGCCACCAGCTCCAACTCCGCGTCGCTGTCCGCCGACCGACCGATTCAGCGCGATCACGCCCGGCACGCCGAAGTGCCGCACGTTCTCGACGTGTTTTTCGAGATTCGGCAAGCCGCGCTCGAGCGCGCGCAGATCCTCGACGCCGAGATTCTTCTTGTCCGCGCCGCCGTGCATCTTGAGCGACCGCACCGTCGCGACGATGACCGCTGCTTCGGGATTCAAGCCGCCCATGCGGCACTTGATGTCGAAGAACTTTTCGGCGCCGAGATCCGATCCGAATCCCGCTTCGGTCACGACGAGATCGGCGAGCGCGAGCGCCGAGCGCGTGGCAAGAATGCTGTTGCACCCGTGCGCGATGTTGCCGAACGGACCGGCGTGCACGAACGCGGGGCCGCCCTCGAGCGTTTGCACGAGGTTCGGCCGGATCGCGTCCTTGAGCAGCAGCGCCATCGCGCCGGCCGCGCGGAGCTCGCCCGCTGTGACGGGACGCTTCGCCGCGCCGTAGGTCGAGCCAACGAATGATGCGCGCCAGGCGCTCCTCGAGATCCTGCACGCTCGTCGCCAGCGCGACGATGGCCATGATCTCGCTCGCCGGCATGATGACGAAATGCTCTTCGCGCGGCACGCCGTCGGCCGCGCCGCCGAGACCGACGATCACGTTGCGCAGCGCGCGGTCGTTCATGTCGATCGTGCGCGGCCAAGTGATGCGGCGCGGATCGATGCCGAGCGCGTTGCCTTGCTGGAGATGGTTGTCGAGCATCGCGGCGAGCAGCGCGTGCGCGCTCGAGATCGCGTGGAAGTCGCCGGTGAAGTGGAGGTTGATGTCGTCCATCGGCACGACCTGCGCGTAGCCGCCGCCGGCGGCGCCGCCCTTCACTCCGAACACCGGGCCGAGGCTCGGCTCGCGAATGCACAGCGCGACCTTCTTCCCCATTCGCCGAGCGCCTGGGCGAGGCCGACGGACACGGTGCTCTTTCCTTCGCCGGCGGGCGTCGGGTTTGTCGCCGTGACGACGACGAGTCGTCCGCGGATCGGACGCTGCGCGATGTCGAGCGGAATCTTCGCGATGTACTTGCCGTGCAGATCGAGCTCGTCGCGCTCGAGTCCGAGCTCGGCGGCGACGTCCTCGATGGGACGCATCTTGACGCGTTGGGCGATTTCGATGTCCGACGGGACGACTAGGGTGCTCACGGCGCTAGACCTCGAGTGACAGCGGGTGGATGCGTTCGGGATGGGTGTACACGTTCGCCGATTCGCCGCGCAGCAGACCGACGAGCGTCACGCCCGCCGCCTCGGCGAATCGAATGGCAAGACCGGTCGGCCGCGAGATCGGCGGCGACGAGCTCGACGCCGCGCAAGGCCGCCTTCTGGATCATCTCATAGCTCGCGCGGCTTGTGACGACGACGAATCCGCTCGACGCCGGCGTTCCGGCGCGGGCGAGCGCTCCGAGCACTTTGTCGAGCGCGTTGTGCCGGCCGACGTCCTCGCGCGCGACGCGAAGCTCGCCGTCGGCGGTCGACCCAGCGCCGCGCCGTGCACGGTGCTCGTCGCGTTGTTCACCGACTGCTGCCGCGACAGCTCGGCGCCCGCACGCCAGAGCGCGCCGCGGTCGACACGCAGCGTGCGGCCGACCTCCGACGGAACGCGCAGCGCGTCGTCGATCGTCTCGACGCCGCACAGTCCGCACCCCGTGCGAGACACGAGCCCTCGCACGCGGTCGCCGAGGCGCTCGGCGTCGGCCGGTGAAATCCGAATCTGAAGCTCTATGCCGTGATTCGCCCGCACGACGTCGACATGTTCGACGTGGCCCGCGTCGTCGACGATGCCTTCGGTGATGCTGAAGCCGACCGCCAGATCCTCCAGGTCGTTCGGCGTCCCCATCACGACGACGTACGGCCGGCCGTTGTAGACCAGCGCGACAGGAACTTCCTCGGCGACTTCGGCCGACGACTCGGACGACGAGTCTCCCGTCAGCCGAACGAACGAGCGCGCCGCGGAGACCCGCGTGTAGCCGAGCCCGGCCAACGGGTGGTCAGTGACGGCCATTGCCTTTCTCGGATGCGCCGTCGCGCGGCTGCACGAAGCGCCACCCGAACCGACCCTTGATGCAGAGATTGCCCTGCGTGATGGAGTTCTCGAGCGGCGACGTCGCCTTGAGAATCTCGCCGTCGTCGACGTGGAGACGCAGCGTGCAACCGACGCCGCAATACGGACAGATCGTGTCCGTCGCCGTCATGCGCGACTCGTCCCACGTGCCCTCGGCGCGCCGGTCGAACTCGCGTTTTCGCCATGAGCGCGCCGGTCGGACACACGGCGATGCAATTCCCGCAGTAGACGCACGCCGACTCCGGCAGCGGAACGGCGAACTCGGTCGAGATGTGCGCGTCGAACCCGCGCCCCGCCACGGCGATCGCAAAAGTGTTCTGATGGTCCGGCCCGCACGCCTCGACGCACTTGTAGCAGAGAATGCACTTGCGCGTAGTCGCGGACGTAGAGATCGTTGTCGACCTTCGCCGGCTCGGCGACAGTCGCGGCGAACGCGGGATCCGGCGGCGCGTGGTGTCCCGGAGCCGACGCGTCGCGAGTTCCCGCCGGCGCCGGCGGGGCTTTCGGGCCGAAGCGCTCGGGCTTGGCATCGTAGTCGTCGATCCAGCGGTCCACGTCAGGCGTTGTCGAGAGATCCACCGACGACGCGAGCAGCTCGAGCACCAACTTGCGGCTGTGCTTCACGCGCGCCGAGTCAGTGTGCACGACCATGCCCTCTTCGGCGGCACGAGAGCACGACGGAACGAGCACGCGCGCGCCTTCGACCTCGACGACGCACACGCGGCACGCGTTCACCGGGTGCAGCGTCTCGAGGAAACAGAGCGTCGGCACTTCGATGCCGGCCTGGCGGCACGCCGCGAGGAGCGTCGCGCCTTCGGGAATCGTCACCTTCTTGCCGTCGACGGTGACGGTGACGGTGTGCGTCGACGTGCGACGGCTCTGGTCGGTCGCGATCGTCGGGCGCTGCAGCTGAACGAGCGGCGGAGCGACGTGCGTCACGCCGGCCTCGCGCCGTTCAATACGCCGACTCTGTGGATGGCGGACTCGATCGCGGCGTACGCGGTCTGTCCGAGTCCACAGATGGATGCGTCCTTCATCGCCAAACCGACCTCGTCGAGGAGCGACACTTCCTGTGGTACGCCGCCCAGCGTCCGTCCGCTGGCGATTCGATAAAGCGCCTCTTCCTGGCGCACGGTTCCCACGCGGCACGGGACACATTGACCGCACGACTCGTCGCGGAAGAACGAGGCGATCCGCAGGAGGATCTGCTTCATGTCCACCGTGTCGTCGAACGCGACGATGACGCCGGAGCCCAGCGTCGCCTTGGCCGCGCGCACGCCTTCGAACGTGAGGGGGATGTCCAACTCGTCGGGCCGCACGAACACGCCGGCCGCGCCGCCGAGCAGGATCGCCTGCAACGGCCGACCGCCCGCGACGCCGCCCGCGAGCGACAGCAGATCCCGCAGCGTCGCGCCGAATTCCACCTCGTAGACGCCCGGCGCCTCGACGTTTCCGCTGATGCAGAAGAGCTTCGTGCCGGTCGACTGCTCGGTGCCGATGCGCGCGAATGCGGCACCGCCGTTCAAGACGATCGACGGCACGTTGGCGAGCGTCTCGACGTTGTTGACCACCGTCGGCAAGCCGAACAACCCCGCTTGTGCGGGGAACGGCGGCTTGTTGCGCGGCTCGCCGCGATAGCCTTCGATCGAGTTGAAGATCGCCGTCTCTTCACCGCAGATGTACGCGCCCGCGCCGCGGCGAATCTCGATGTCGAACCGAACGCCTCGGCCGAGGATGTCGTTGCCGAGGAAGCCGTGCGCGTGCGACTCGGCGATCGCGCGCGCGAAGCGTACGGCGCCGACCGGGTACTCGCCGCGAATGTAGAGGAAGCCGCGCTCGCACCCCGTCGCGAACCCGGCGATCGTCATCGACTCGACGATCGCGAATGGATCGCCGTCGAGCAGCACGCGATCCTTGAACGTCCCCGGCTCGGATTCGTCGGCGTTGCAGATGAGATAGTGCGGACGCGCCGACTGCTTCGCGACCGCTTCCCATTTGCGTCCAGTCGGGAACGCCGCGCCGCCGCGGCCCATGAGCTTCGAGTCGAGCATCTCGCGGATGACCGCGTCGGGCCCGATCTCGAGCGCGCGGCGAAGCGCCTCGAAGCCGCCGGACGTCGTGTACGCCGCGATGTCGGTCGGATCGATCGTCCCGACGCGGCGGAGCAGACGACTGACGTGTCCGAGCGACGTGGACGGCGTCGTCGTGTTGGAATCTTGCGGAAGCCGCAGTGTCTGCGTCTCCGTCATCGGCTCTGTCCATTGCGACTCGAGGCGCATCGCGCGCGAACGGCGCGGCTTCGGCTCGCGCGACGGGGCACCGCCGCGGAGTATCGTTCGCGCTTCGTCGAGCGACAGGTCCCGGATGACTTCCTCGCGCGGCAGCGGACCGGCTTCCTGCAACAGCGCCGCTGTCGCGAAGTCGCACTGTCCGAGACAGGGAGACCGCATCCAGACCGTGGCCGCGTCGTCGACGTGAACGTGATCGCCGTTCGGTCCGTGCGCGTGCGCCGGACCGACCGACGCCTCGATCTGGTCGATCAGCTCGGCCGCGCCCAGGCAGCGGCACGCGATGTCGTCGCACACGTGCAGCACGCGGCGCGGCCTCGGCGTCGTGGAAAGCAGCGCGTAGAACGTCGCCACGCTCCACGCCTCGGCCGGCGGCACGTTGAGCCGGACGCAGACGTACTCGAGCCCCGTCTCGCTGATCCATCCGACGCGCGACTGCAACGCCTCCAACGCGGGGAGCAGCAGATGCCTTTGCTCGCGAGCTTCGCGTCCACCGTGCGAGACGTGCGCGTCGTAGAGGTCGCCGCGCGCTCCGCCGTCCCACGCGGACGTAGGCGGTCCGAGCAGCGCGTCGACCGCGGCACGCTCGTCGTCGGTCGGGACGGAGTGCCGCAGCCGCAAATCCATCAGTCGTCCCCGGTGGCGGCGAACGGCTCCGCGCGGCGCGAGGAGCGCGGCGATTTCATGCGCACCGGTTCCACGCGTACCGCGCACGCCTTGAACTCGGCGGTGCCGGATTTGATGTCGGTCGCGTTGATCGTGAGGAGGTTCGTCATGACGTCATCGGGGAAATGCAGCGTCATGAAAACTACGCCCGCGCGCAGACCGCGGTCGATGTAGACGGGCACCTCGAGCGTTCCGCGTCGAGACGTCACGCGGACGGTGTCCCCGGCGTCGACGCCGAGGAGCGCGGCGTCTTCGGGGGACATGTCCAGCGTCTCGCCGCGGTGCAGCGGCGACGTATATCCGCCCGTCTGCACGCCAGTGTTGTAGGACTCCAACCGGCGGCCCGTGGACAGAATGAACGGGTATTCGTCGTCCGGCTGCTCGACCGGACCGTCGTGATGGACGACGGAAAACGGCGCGAGCCGGCCGCGTTTGGCGGGATCGTCGTCCCAGAGTCGCGAGTGAAGGAACTTCGTGCCCGGGTGGTTCTCGTCGGGGCACGGCCATTGAAGTCCGCCGAGCTCCTCGAGACGCTTGTAGGTCATGCCCGCGAGCTGTGGCGAGAGCGCGCGGACTTCGTTCCAGACCTCTTCCGCCGTCGGCGAGCCCCAGTCGTAGCCGAGGTGTTTGGCGAGCTGCGACATGATCCAGATCTCGTCGCGCGCCTCGCCCGGCGGCTCGACGGCCTTTCGACAACGCTGAACGCGCCGCTCGCTGTTCGTGACCGTGCCCTCGCCTTCGGCCCACGTGGCCGTCGCCGGCAACACGACGTCGGCGAGTTGCGCGGTCTTCGTGAGGAAGATCTCCTGCACGACGAGGTGGTCGAGATTCTCGAGGAGGTGCGTCACGTGCGTCGCGTCGGCGTCCGACTGCGCCGGGTTCTCGCCGATGACGTAGAGCGCGGTGAGCTCCTTCGTCTCCATCGCGTTGATCATCTCGGTGAGATGCCACCCGTCCTTGGGAATGATGTCGCGCCCCCACGCGCGCTCGAACTTCGTGCGATGCGACTCGGTGGTGACGTCCTGGAAACCGGGAAGCTTGTTGGGCAGCGCGCCCATGTCGCCGCCGCCCTGGACGTTGTTCTGTCCGCGGAGCGGGTTGCACCCGCACCCGTAGCGCCCGACGTGTCCGGTGAGGAGCGAGAGGTTGATCAGCGCGAGCACGTTGTCGACGGCATTGTGGTGCTCGGTGATGCCGAGCGTCCAGCAAACCATGGCGCGGTCGGCCGTGGCGTAGGCGTGCGCCGCATCGCGGATGACCTCGGCCGGGATTCCCGTGACACGCTCGCCGAAGCTCAGCGTGTAGGGTTCTACGGCCTCTTTGTAGGCCTGATAGTCGGTCGTTCCGCGCTTGATGAACTCGGTGTGGGCGAGCCCGGCGTGGATGATCTCGCGCGCCATCGTGTTGGCGAGCGCGACGTCGGCGCCGACGTTGAGGCCGAGCCAGACGTCGGCCCATTCGGCGGACGTGGTGCGGCGCGGATCGACGACGTAGAGACGCGCGCCGTTCTGGATTCCCTTCAATAAATGGTGGAACCAGATCGGGTGCGCCTCACGGGCGTTCGATCCCCAGAGGAAGGCGAAATCGCAATGTTCCGCTTCCTCGTATGAGCTGGTCGAGCCGCCCGCTCCCAGGATGGTCGTCAGACCGACGACCGAGGGAGCGTGTCAGGTCCGATTACAGCTGTCGATGTTGTTATTCCCGAACACCTGCCGCGCCATCTTCGAGGCGAGGAAGTTGACCTCGTTGGTCGACTTCGAGCAGCTGAAGATGCCGGTGGCCGTGCGCCCGTTTTTCGAGAGGTTTCGACGGAAGCCTTCAGCGGCTCTGTCGAGGGCCTCGTCCCACGACGCGGGGCGAAGGACGCCGGCGTCGCGGACGAGGGGTTGGGTCAAGCGGGCGTAAGCGCCGGAGGGTGTCCGGGGGGAGTTCTTGCTGTACTGCATTCGTGGTGCATCTCCAAGACGGGGATGGTCTTAGGAGGATGCATTGGGAGACGAACGGAGGCAAGTGCCGAGCACGCGTTCCAGCCCTCGGCCGCGGGCCGCCGACCCGGCTTGGCTAGGCGGCAAGTTCTTTCCTCGCAACGTTTGAGCGATATCGGGCATACTTCGTGTTGGTCCCTTTGTCCCGTTGCCGGTCGACTCGGAGCTACGCGTGCAATTCCGTACCACGATACCCCTCGCCCTCTTCGCGATCGCCGCCGCGTCATGCGGTCGCGGATCCTCGGCCCCTTCGCCGGCGGCGCCCGTTGCGGCTCCGGCGCCTTCGGCGATTCGGCCCGCCAACGCGGTCTGGCCCGATGAAGGCCCCGCGACGTGGACGCCGCGGCCGACGGTCACCGACATCACCGCGAACGACCTGCGCAGTCGACTCTACCAGATCTCGGACGACTCGATGCAGGGTCGCCGCATCGGCGAGTTGGGGAATTTCAAGACGACGACCTACATCGCGTCCGAGTTCAGGCGGCTCGGTCTCAAGCCCGCCGGCGACAGCGGCACCTATTTCCAGAATCTTCCCTACGGAACGCTCAAGGTCGACAGCACCGTCGCGCGTCTCATCGCCGCCGGTGCACCGGCGATCGCCGGCAGCGAATGGCTCCCCGCGGCCGGCGCGGCCGGACCTCGCATCGCCAACGACGCCAACGTCACGGACGCGAACGCGGTCTTCGCCGGACGATGGGGCGACACGAACAACCGCGCTCGACGCGAGCGCGATTCGCGGAAAGGTCGCCGTCTTCACCTACAACCCGCCGCGCGGCGGCGGTGGCGGTGGACGCGGCGGGTTGGGAGCGGTGCGCGATCAACGAGCGTCGAACGCGGGCGCCGCGCTGATCCTCGTCGCGAGCACGGACTCGACTCCTCGCGCGATCGTGTCGTCGGCGTTCGCCATTCGGCCGGGGATGCGCCCTGGCCAGCCGAACGGTTCACCGGCCGCCGCCATCAGCGCGTCGCTCGCCGAGAAGATTTTTGGGCGGCCGCTCAGCCAACTCGCTCCCGGAGCGACGGGCGCCCCGGTGAGCGCGAGTTGGACCAACCAGTTCACACTCTCGAAATACGCTTCTCGAAACGTCATCGCCATTCTTCCGGGCTCGGATCCCGCGCGCGCCGGCGAGTACGTGCTGTTGAGCGCGCACAACGACCACGTCGGCGTGCTGCCGCGCCCGGTGGATCACGACTCGCTGCGCGCGTTCAACCGCGTCATGCGTCCGCAGGGCGCGAACGATCGCCCGGGTGCCGACCGAACGCCGCGCAACAACATCAGATCGACTCGCTGATCGCGCTACGCGCGCTCGCATTCGTCCGCCGCGCCGCGACTCGATCATCAACGGCGCGGACGACGACGGCTCCGGCACGGTGGTGCTGCTCGAGATCGCGGAGAAGTTCGCGAGCGAACATCCGGCGCGCTCGATCATCTTCGTCTCGCACCAGGGCGAGGAGGCCGGCCTGCTCGGCTCGAAGTGGTTCGTGGATCATCCGACGATTCCGCTCGACTCGATCGTCGCCGCGCACAACATGGACATGGTCGGCAAGGGGCGCGCGAGCGACGTGAAGTTCGGCGGGCCGACGTCGGTGCAGACGCTCGGCTCGCGCCGGCTCTCGAAGCAGTTCGGTGACATCATCGATTCGGTGAACGCCATCCGCCCGGAGCCGATGACGATCGACCACAGACCTGGGACGTGCCGTCCAACCCGATCAACCGGTTCTGCCGCAGCGACCAGGTGAACTACGTCCACTCACAACGTCCCGGTCACGTATTTCTCCACTCGGCTACTCGATGGACTATCACGAGCCGACCGACGAGCCGCAGCTACATCGACTACGACCACATGGCGCGACTCGCCCGGTTCATGCACGACGTGATGTTCGCGATCGCGAACAGGAAGGATCGGCCCGTGATTTCCGGACCGGATCCGTCGTATCCGGCGTGTCGCTAGCGGCGCGCAATTACAGGAGCGGTATCCCCAATCCGTACGTGTTGTTGAGCGCCTGCGCCGCCGCGCGGGCGAGAACCGTCTGTCCGGCCGCACTCGGATGTATCCCGTCGGCGGAGAAATACGCACCGAACGGGGCGAACGACGTCATGAGTTTCGTCAGGCTGAACGGACCTTTGACGTCGCTCCTGTCGTAGAGCGCGCCCAGCGCGAAGTAGGCGAAGCCTCGCTGTGCCGCCTCGGCCTGGATCTGAGCGGACATCTGGCTCATCTGCGCGTTCACGGCATCCGCCTCCGCTGACGTGAGAATGAAATCCTGTGCGAGCGGATTCGGAGAGGCCGCGCAGCTGAACGGAACAAATCCCGCCCCGTGTTGCGCCGCCGAGAGGCCGGCGGCAGCGGCGACTCCGGCCGTAAACGGGACGAAAAGCAGGTTCGTGCTGCCCTGGCAATCGCTCGAGACGCTCACGTGGAACAGCGCAAACTCGGCGCGGTCGGCCCACAACTCATTCCCGGTGCGGAACGCCGGGACGTGTCTGAGGTCGCCGATCAGGCCGACGACGACGGCGGTGTTGGTCTTCGATTGCACGCCTTGCAGAACTTGATCGTAGAGTGGAGCCCAGAGCGCGAAGGGAAAGAGCACTGCGGCCGGCGTGATGCCGCTGAGCGCACCGAGCACTTCGTTCGATCCAAGCTCAACGGAAACGATCGTTGGATTGGCCGCCAGCATCGTGGAGACCTGAGTCATACCGGGCTGTAGCACGCGCGCATAGATCTTCGCGTTTCCCGGATCATAGATGTTCGGGTTTCCCGGATTATTGATGGCCTCCGGCGTCGCAGACAGCGCGTCCAGGGTGAGCGCGCCGTTGAGCGAGACGTTGTCGACGGGAAGCGTCACGCCCGGCAGTAGCGGCGAGCAGCCTAGACTCGCCGCCGGAGCCAATGCGCTCTCGCCACTCAAGCGGGTCGCGAGGATCAAAGGCGTCACAACTGGCGAGGCGCATCCGGTGCCGCCGATGTAGGGCTGCTTCAGGATCCTTCCGACCGCCGCGTCGAGCTGCGCGGGCCACGAGGTCGCCTGCGACGCGAAGATGAGCCCATCGCTCTGCACCCCGGCGCTGATGCTCGTGCCGATCGCGATGTAGCGCTGAAACGCGTTGCGCGCGCTGAAAAAGTTGGCCGAGGCGCCCGCCGATGCCTGACTTGTCGATTCCGGCGGACCGACGAGCCGGTCCGACGTGCAAGCCGACAAGCCGATGGCGAAGAACGACGCGAGCGCGAGAGCCGAACGGTTCAACGAGGTGCCTGGCATCATCCCTTGCTCCGAAGGGGGGATGACGAATCTTCCGCGCCAATGCCGGTTCGTCCAGTGCACTCCGAACAAGTCCGTCGAACCGGCAGCGGCGGGATTTCCCCGCGAACTACGGCAGCGTGATTCCCAGCGAGTACCTGTCATTCAGCGCCTGCGCCGCGGCGCGGGCGATAATCGTCTGTCCGAGCGCGCTCGGGTGGAGCCCGTCGAGCGAGAAGTAGTCGCCGTACGGCTTGGGCGAGAACATGATGGCGGATACGCTGAACGGTGCCTTGATGTCGTTGCGATCGTAGAGCGTACCGAGGGCGAAGTAGGCAAAGCCTCGTCGCACGGCCTCGGCCTGGATGTGCGCGGTCATCGCGTGCATCTCGCCGTTCACGATCGCCACCTCCGCCGGCGTCAACACGAAGTCCTGGTCAAACGGACCGCCCGCCGTGCAGTGGAAGGTGTAGGGGCCTGCCTGGTTCTGGGCGAGCGCGACGCCGGTGGCGATGGCGACGGGCCAGACGCACGATACGTCGCATGACGTAGGACGTACGTTTCCCCGCACTTACGATGACGTAAGTGTTCGTAGAGATCAGTTGTCAGATCAGGATTGTCGGGCGGCTAGCTCGCCGCGCGCCTCACCGGGGGCGCCGAAGGCGCCGGTGTCGCGGTCAGCGCCTCGTCCTCGTCGTCGAGCCGCTCGTCGTGGCTGATCCGGTCGCGCAGCCTGACGGCTCGTCCGATCAGGTACGGCACGGCGGTGACGACCACGTTGGGCCTGAAGAGAAAGGCCGTGCGAATGAAGAGCGCCGTCTTGTTGTGCAGCAGGTGCCCGAGCCAGCTGCGCGGCACGATCTCCGGCACGACCAGCGTGACCAGGTCGCCTTCCCCGCGCTCGATCAATCCGTTGACAAAGTCGACGAGCGGCCGCAGCACCGACCGATACGGCGACGGCAGCACCACCAGCTCGACGCCGATGTCCCACTCGTCCCACCGCCGCCGCAGCTCGGCCGACGTGTCCGGGTCCACCTCGACGTAGATCGCGCGGACGTCCTCCGAGATCGTCGTCGCGTAGACGAGCGCGCCGGCCGCCGGCTTCGTGATGCCGTTCACGGGCACCAACACGGTATGGTGCAGGAACATCAGCGGCGCCTGTCCATTGTAGGCGACCTCGCGGCTGAACCGCTCGTAGTGCTGATGGATGCGGCGGAGCACGACGATGATGAGCGGAATCACGAGCACGACGATCCAGGCGCCGTGCGTGAACTTCGTCACGATCTGCACGACGGAGACGATCGCCGTCGCCGCCGCGCCGACGCCGTTGAGCGCCGCGCGCCGTTTCCAGCCGACGTCGCGGTTGCGCCACCAATGCATCACCATCCCCGCTTGCGACAGCGTGAAGCACACGAAGACGCCGATCGCGTACAGCGGAATGAGCGCGCTCGTGTCGCCGTGGAACGCCCAGATGAGCAGCGCGGCGGCAACCGCGAGCGCGATGATTCCGTTGGAGAACGCCAATCGGTCGCCGCGCGCCGCGAACTGCCTGGGCATGTAGCTGTCGCGCGCCAGGATGCTCGCCAGCCGCGGGAAATCGGCGAAAGCGGTGTTCGCCGCGAGCACGAGGATGGCGAACGTCGAGTACTGCAGCACGAAGTAGAGCGTGCCCCCGCCGAAGATGTCGCGCCCCAGCTGCGAGAGCAGCGTCTCGCTCGGTGACGGCATCACGGCATAGTGGCGGGCGAGGACGCTGGTGCCGAGGAAGAACGCGGCCAGGATCGCCGCCATCCAGGCGAGCGTTGTCGCCGCGTTCCGCGAGCTCGGCGACTTGAACGCGCCGACGCCGTTCGAGATCGCCTCCGTCCCGGTCATCGCCACGCAGCCTTCGGCGAAGCCGCGCAAGATCAGAAAGGTCAGCCCGAAACCGACGAGCGGCGACGTTCCGGCCCTGGGCGCCGGGAGGTGGGCCGCGTGAACGACGTCTCCGGTCAGCACCCGATACAGCCCGACGCCGATCAGCGCCAGCATTGCCGCGATGAAAACGTACGTCGGCACGCTGAACGCGATTCCCGACTCGCGCACGCCGCGCAGATTCACCAACGCCAGCACGATGACGGCGGCGATGCACAGCGCCACGGCGTGCGGGGCCAGGCGCGGATACGCCGAGGTGATCGCCGCGATGCCGCTCGAGATCGACACCGAAACGGTCAGGATGTAGTCGGTCAGCAGCGCCGCGGCGGCGATGAGGCCGGGCATCGTGCCGAGGTTGTCCTTGGCGACCGTGTACGACCCGCCGCCACCGGGATACGCGAACACGGTCTGCCGATAGGACAGCGCGACGAGCACCAGCAGCCCGACGATCACCGCCGAAATCGGCACGACATAGTTCAGCGCCGCCGCACCGAGGATGGCGAGGACGATGAGCGTCTGTTCGGTCGCGTAGGCGACCGAGGAGATCGCGTCGGACGAGAGGACGGCGAGCGCGGTGCGCTTGTTCAGCCGTTCGTGCTCGAGACGGTCCGAGGCGAGAGGTCTGCCAAAGAGCACTCGCTTGAGACGGCCAAGCGGCGTAGGCATGGATTGGGCGGGCGATACCACAGCACTATCAATTGACGACAGCGCACATAAAGACCGCGTGAAGAACGCCCCGCTTTCCGTTAAGATTTCGAGAAGTGGTCGAGGGCCGACGTCGGGATCGCCGGCACCCGAAAGCGGAAAATGCTGCCGCCTCCCGGCCGTTCCTCGAAATCCAGGCCGCCCGCCTGCGCCGCGGCGATCCCGCGGGCGATCGACAGGCCGAGTCCGGCGCCGCCCACGTCGGGAGCGCCCAACCGCGGCCCCGGCCGCCGGTAGAACGCTTCGAAGATCCGCTCGCGCTCCGCACGTGGAACTCCCGGTCCGCGGTCGGCGACGGCGAAAACGAGCCAGGGATCCTCGAGCGTCGCCGAGAGGTCGATCGGCGTTCCGGGCGGGGAGTACTTCGCCGCGTTGTCGATCAGGTTGACGATCGCCCGCAGCGTTTCCGAAAAGTCGAATGAGCCGAACAGCAGCGCTTCGCTCGTGTCCGTCGTGACCCGAAGCTCTCGACCATTCAACCGTCCCGACACCTGCTGCGCCGCCGCGCCGAGCAAGTCTTCCGCTTCGTTCGGTTGGATGTTGGGCGCGGCGACGCCGGTCGCGATGCGCGACAGATCGAGCATCTGCGCGACGAACCGTGTCAACCGGTCCGCTTCCTCTTCGATGACGTCCGCGCGGTCATCGCCGCCCGCGGCGATCTCGTGCGCCAGCCCTTTGATCGTCGTCAGCGGGGTGCGCAGGTCGTGCGACACCGACGCGAGCACGGCGTCCTTGGCGCGATGCGCTTCCTGGAGCAGCTGCGCCCGCTCGGCGTCGGCGACGAGCCGCACGCGCTCGAGACCGAGCGCCGCGTAGTACGACAGCGCGTCGAGCACGCGAATCTCCGCGCCGCTCGCCGACAATCCCTCGTTGCGCGCGATGCGCACCACGCCGACGGTTCGCCCGCGCGCCTGCAGCGGTCGAATGAACGCGCGCACAGGGGGGTGCACTCCATCGTGGTGCACGATGAGGTCGACCGACGCATCGCCCGTCGAGGTGCCGTCGACGAATTCCGCCGCGCCGCGTCCTTCGCGGGCCGCCCATTCGACGAGCTTTTCGTCGATCTGTTGCGGGCTGGCGGACGCGCTCGACTGCGCGGTCAGACGCACCTCGTGCGAGTCCGGATCCGCGGCGTACACGCCGCAGACGTCGAGCGCGAGCGACGTACGAATCACCGACGCGATCGCGACGAGGGCGTCCTCGGCGCGCGCCGTGCTCAACGTCTCGGCGCCGAGCGCCGCGAGGCGGTCGATCTCGTCGGCGCGCTGGCGCGCATCGGCGGCTTCGGCTTGCGCGCGATAGAGCAACTGCGCCGACAACACCGCCGTCGCCAGGAACGCGAGCAGGACGAACCAGTTGAGCGGATCCTGGATCGTGAGCGTTCCGAACGGCGGGAGAAAGAAATAGTCGAAGCTGACGAAGGCCGCCGCCGCGAGCGCGAGGCCGAGCGGGCGTCCGCGCCGGGCGCTTCCCCCCTGCACCACGAGCAGGTAGCCGAGCGTGATGTAGGTCGCGTTCAGATGCGGGCGAACGGAGACGAGAACAGCCGTGACGATCGCGAGAAGGCCGAACCATGCGACCCACTCGCGCCAGGGCCGGTCGGTGAGGCGGCCGTCGCGCGACTGTTCGGCGACGCCGCCCGCGCGCGCACTCACGGTTCGTTTTCGAACCGGTAGCCGACCCCGGGCTCGGTGACGATCAATCGCGGCCGAACCGGATCCGTCTCGAGCTTCCGCCGCAGGCTCCGCACGTGGACGCGCAGGTACTGCTGCATGTCGCCCGACGAATTCCCCCATACGGCGCGAAAGAGCTGTTGGTGCGTGAGCGTGCGGCCCGCGTGCTTGAGCAGCGTGCGCAACAACTCCCACTCGATCTTGGTGAGGTGGACGGGCACGTCCGATTTCTTGACCGACGGCTTCACGGGATCGATCACGAGATCGCCGATCGTGATCACCTGACCTTCTCCGGCGGCCGGTGCGAGGCGGGACCGCCGCAACTGCGCGCGGACGCGTGCTTGCAGCTCCCCGGGACTGAACGGCTTTGTCACGTAGTCGTCGGCGCCGGCGTCGAGGAGCGCCACCTTCTCCTGGTCCGAGTGCCGCGCCGAGAGGACGATGATGGGCGCCTGCGACCACGCGCGGATCTCGCGGCACACCTCGACGCCGCCGGCGTCGGGGAGGCCGAGGTCGAGTACGATGAGCGACGGTCGTTCGGCCGCCGCGAGGTCGATTGCGTCGCGCGCGTTCGACGCTTCGATCACGCGCGTGGTGTCCGACGCGAGAGCGTTTCGCACGACTCGCCGGATCTGCGGCTCGTCATCGACAACCAGAACCACGTCGTTGGCCATGTGCTGAAGTCTGCGGACGCCTGCATCCGGCGGCAACAACGCGCCTCCCTTCGTTCACCGGTCCACCGGCCGACCTGTTAACGCCGCCGCCCTTGAATCGTCCCACCAGCCGGGGGCACGGGTGCGAGCGATCGGCCCGTGACATGGCGCACAACCCACTCGCTTCACTGTCCGGAGAGCAAGAAATGAAGATGCTTCTGTTGGCGGCCGGCCTGACCGGCACGATGGCGTTCACCCCCGCGACGCTCGAACCGCATCCGCACATTCGCAGCGCCGTCGTCGAGTTGCAGGCGGCGCGCGAGGAATTGAGAACGGCGGCCCACGACTTCGGCGGTCACCGCGTCGCAGCAATGAAGGCGATCGACGGGGCGATTCGTCAGCTGAAGCTCGCCCAGCAGTACGACAAGTAGTCGCCTGGACGAAACCGGCGGCGGGCAACATAGCCGGCCGCCGTTTTCGCATTCCTAGGCCTTGCCGTCCGCGACGAACAATTGGACGAGGTGGACCAGCGTCTCCGTGGTCTTCTCGAGTCCGCGCCGCGAATTGAATTCCAGCTTGCTGTGAAAGTTGAAGCCGCCCGTGAAGATGTTCGGACACGGCAGGCCGCGAAACGTGAGCTTGGACCCGTCGGTGCCGCCGCGGACCGGTTTGGTGAACGGTGACAGCCCCGCGCGACGCGCCGCCTCGAGCGCGTTGGCGGTCAGCTCCGGGCGGGTCTTCAACACTTCTTTCATGTTCTTGTAGTTCTCCTTCACGTCGACCGACACCGCGACGCCGGCGCAGTGACGCTCGGTCTCCATCGCGATCTCGCGCAGCACGCGCTCCTTCTCGTCGAGGCCCGCGAGCTCGAAGTCGCGCAGCAGGACTTTGACGCTCGATTGTTCGACGTCGGCGACGCCGGCATACGGATGCACGAAGCCCACGCGATCCTCGGTCGTCTCGGGAAGCATGTCCTTGGGCATTCGGCCGACAAAGTCGCCGAGCGCGTAGATCGAGTTGACCATCACGCCCTTGGCCGTGCCGGGATGCGTGTTCTTTCCCTTGAACGTGACTGTCGCCATCCGGGCACTCCACGTCTCGTCGCTGATCTCGCCCAGCTCGCCGCCGTCGACCGTGTAGCCGACCTGCGCGCCGAAGCGCTCCACATCGAACTTCTCGATGCCGCTGCCGATCTCCTCGTCGGCGGTGAAGCCGACTTTGACCGTGCCGTGCGGGATCTGTGGATTCCGCAGTAGCGTATCGACCAGCGTCATGATCGTCGCGACGCCGGCCTTGTCATCGGAGCCGAGCAGCGTCGTGCCGTCCGTGGTGATGATGTCGTCGCCGATCATGTCGGCGAGCGCCGGGTTCTGCGCTACGGTGAGCACCTGCGACGGGTCGCCCGGCAGCGTGATGTCGCCGCCCTGGTAGTTCCTGTGGATGATCGGTTTGACGCCCGTGCCGCTCACCGCCGGTGACGTGTCGACGTGCGCGAGCAGCCCGAGCACGGGCGTCGACCTCGCTCGCGCGTCGGGGACGGACGCCGGGATCGTCGCGTATACCATGCAATGGTCGCTCACCGATACGTCGCGGGCACCGAGCGCCGAAAGCTCTTCGGCGAGCAGCTTGGCGAGCGTCCACTGCGTCGGCGTGCTGGGCGTGGTCGTCGCGTCCTCGCTCGATTGCGTGTCCACGCGGACGTAGCGGAGGAAGCGGTCGACGACGGATTCTTCGGGCGGAGACAGCGCTTGATCGCTCATGATGCTCAGAGCTACGCGGACCGTTCCGCGGAATCAACCCTCGTTACCTTGCGAGCCATGGACGTCATCGAAGCCCTTCGGGCCCGACGCTCGATCAAACGATTCGCACCGCAGCCGGTGACCCGCGAGCAGATCGAAACGCTGCTCGCCGTCGCGACGCTCGCGCCCAACCATCGGCTGACGCAGCCCTGGCGGTTCTACGTGCTCGGCCCGGCGGCGCGGCACGCCTACGGAATGGCCCTCGGCGAGCGCAAGGCGCGTAAGCAACCGGATCCGGAGAGTGCCCGCGCGCTCAAGGAGACCGTGGCCCGAGAGCACCTCGAGCTGCCCGCGATGATCGCCGTCGCCGTGACCCAGAGCGACGACCCGGAAATCGCCAAGGAGGACTACGCGGCCGCGATGATGGCGCTGCTCAACCTGTCGCTCGCCGCGCTCGACTTGGGACTCGGCACGCACATCAAGACGGGCGGAGTGATGGACGACGCCGCCGCCCGATCCGCCGCGGGCGTCCGCGACAGCGAGAAGATCGTCGCGATCGTGAACGTCGGGACACCCGCCGACGTCCCACCGCCGAAAAACCGCACGCCGGCGGCTGAGCTCACGACCTGGCGCGACTAGTCGCCGTCAGCCGTGCCGGTCCACCGGGCCACCGGTCTACCGGATTCGATCGAACGGCGCGTTCCCGATCGCGTACTCGTTCCAGCCGTTGAAATCGAAGTGCCACCATTCGGTGGGATTCACGGTGAACCCCTGCTCTTCCATCGCCCGACGAAGCAGCGCACGGTGCCACCGCTCGAGTGACGTTCCGCCCGGATAGTCGGCGTACGCCCGGTCGGTGCTCTCGTCGTACGTGCTTGGCATGTCGACGGGCCGGCCTGTCGACAGCCGATAGAGCGTGAGGTCGACGGCGGCGCCGCGGTTGTGTTTCGAACCCTCCGCGGGATTGGCGACCAACCAGCGCTTGTCGGCCGGCGTCGCGTCCCAGAACATCTTCGTCACGAACCACGGGCGATACGCATCGTGGATCAGCAGGCCGAAGCCGAGCGGCTCGAGCGCGCGATGCGCGCGGACGACCGCCTCGGCCGCGGGGCGCTGCATGAACGCGCGCGGCTGGTCGTAGAACCGCGTGCCGAGAAAATTGTTCGTCGTCGCGTAGCGAATCTCGAGCTTGATGCCCGGCTCGAGCGCCGTGAGCTCGACGAGATCGGCCTTCTTGAAATTTCCCGACTCGCGCGGCGGTGAGGCGGCGAGCGCTTCGCCCCGGAGTTGCTCGACGGGCCGCACCGGTGTGACGCGAAGCTGGTTCGTGCCGGCCGCCGGCTCGATCTCGCGTCGCGGGAACCGTTCGCCGCCGGCGATGAACGCTCTGGCGCGGTCGCCGCGATCCACGACGAACGAAATCGTCGGCGCGCGCCGCCCGAGCACTCGCTCTTCGTTCCCCCCGCCCGAGGCGACCTCGAACTCCGTCGCGCCGCGCTCGGTCAGACGGAGCGTGTGGCGGTTCGTGTCCGCGAGCCAAAGCTGACCTCCGTCCTCGAGAACGAGGCGCATCCCGACAGGCGTGTCGTACTCTCCGATCAATCCGCGCCACTGTGGCGGCGCCGCCGGCGGAGCGGGCGGCATCTCGAGCGCGCGCCGTGCTTGGGCTCGCGGATTGATCGGACGACGGACCGCGGGCGCGCACGCGGCGAGCGACGCGACCGCGATGAGCGACACGCATCGGCGACTCTGATTCATCATGCGCGGCATGGTCTCAGCGATTCTCCAGCGCGAGAGTCGAATCGGTAGGCGGGTGCAAGCTACGAATTGTCTGGCGCGGTCGGTAGCGGAACGCGTCGAGCATCAGCGTCGCGTCGACCGGTCGATCTCGAGGCGCAGCAGCTCGGGACGATGATAGTGCCCACTCACGTCGAGCGTCATGCGCTCTTCGCGAACGCGACCCAGGTCGATGTCGCTCACGATGAGCTCAGGACGATCGAAACACGGCTCGACGACGTACCGCCCGTCCGGTCCCACGATTGCGCTCCCACCTCGAAGCACCCAATCGCTCGATGACCGAACCTTGCCGGCGTGCGGCTCCAACTCCGGCGGCAGCGCCGACGCGCGCATCAGCGATCCCGCCGCCAGCACGAAGCAGCGCCCCTCGAACGCGTAGTGGCGGCTGGCGACCTGCAGCATCTCGTGCGCGGTCGGCCAGAGCGCGACGTGAATGTCCTCGCCGGAATCGTGCATCGCCTGGCGCGCGAGCGGCATCCAATGCTCCCAGCACACGAGCGCTCCCACGCGTCCGACCTTGGTCTCGACAGCCGTGAGACCATCGGCGTCGCCGAGCCCCCACACCATTCGCTCGGTGTAGGTGGGCACGAGCTTGCGGTGGTGGTTCACCAACTTGCCGTCGGCGTCGAACGTCAGCACCGCGTTATAGAGAGTACCGTGCGACGGACCGGCGTCGATGCGCTCCGTGACGCCGATGACGAGCACGACGCCGGCGTCTCTCGCTGCCGCGCCGAGCGTTTCGGTGACGGGTCCGGGCACGACGACGCTCTCCTCCGCCATTTGCCGGAAGACGCGCTTGACCGGCTCGTGATCCCAGAGCGCGACGTCTCGGCAGACGTCGAGCCACGCGGGGTAGCCCGGCAACCAGGTCTCGGGGAACACGACGAGTCCCGCGCCGGCCGCGCGCGCATCGCCGATCAGCCGAACGGTTGCCGCTAGGCCGGCGTCGAGCGTCGGCTGAACCTCGGCTTGTGCGATGGCGACTCGAATCATGCGGCGAAGTTACGCCGCCCGAACGCGAGACAACACCGGCGGGCGAGTCTCCGATGCGAACGAAGAAGCCCCGGCGCCCGCGGATTCGCGGGCGCCGGGGCTTTCTCGTTGCAGCGCGACGTCTATCTCGCCGGCTTCGAGTGCACGGCGAAGACCGCGCCCTGCGGATCGGTGAGAACGGCGATGCGATCGCCGCCGGGGACTTCCATCGGACCGGAGAGCAGCGTGGCACCCGCCTCCTTCGCGCGCTCGGCGGCCGCATCCGCGCTGTCCGCCACGGCGACGTAGTGCAGCCAGTACGGGTTGGCCGGCGTATCGCCCGCCTTGTTCATCACGCCGCCGTACGTGAACCGATCGCGGCCGAACATCTGATACTGGCCGGCGGCGCCCATGTCGAAATTCCCCTTCACTTCCCAGCCGAACAGGTTCTTGTAGAAGTCGAGCGCCGCGTCGGCGTTCGTCGTCACGAGCTCGTGCCACGAGAACTCGCGCGGCTGCGGGTCCGTTTCGTCGGCGATCGGGGTCGCGCTCGTGATGACGGCGAACGCGACGCCCTGCGGGTCGCGCAGGATGCCGAAGCGGCCGACGCTCTCCACCGTGTTCGCCGGGACGACGATCGATGCGCCGAGCTCCTGGGCCTTCGCGATCGTGTCGTCGACGTTCGGGACTTCGATGTAGGCGAGCCAGTTCGGCGGGGCGCCCATGTCGGCCGCTTCCTTCGTCAGCTCCATGAGACCACCGACCGGGCGCTCGTCGGCCATGAACATCGAGTAGTCGATCGCGCTCGTGTCGTACTTCGTCGTGGTCCAGCCCACGACCTTTCCGTAGAAATCCTTCGCCGCATCCGTATTCGGCGTCATGAGCTCGTGCCAGACGTAGCGGCCGCGCGTGGTGCTGGTCGTCGAAATGTCGTCAGCCATCGGAACCTCCCCCTCGAGCATGATCGGTGAGCACACGGGTGGGCGTTGAACCTGCGCCGGTCCAGCACCGGCATCAATCCTAGTTTGCAAAAGGATTGCAAAGCGAGGTCGAGCTGTTACAGAGCCGGGTCCGCCGCGTCTGGCAGGCTCGGCCGCAGAATGGACCCTCGGGCGATTCGGCGAGTACGAGCACAAAGGCAATCGAGGGCAGGCCGCCGGCCTCATGTCTCGGCGCCGCTCCTTGATGATTTCACTGGATGGAGTTGTCATGAGAAAACTTTCAATGTTTGCGGCGCTGGCTGTCTCACTGGCCGGCGCTCAGGCCGTTCACGCTCAGGCTCCTCGCGATTCGTCGGCCCACAGGTTTGGCGGCCGGGGAGGACGCGGTGGACCCGGGATGATGGAGCACGCTCTGCTCCAGAACATCACCCTCACCAGCGCCCAGAAGGCGAAGCTCGAGCAGGTTCAGAAGTCGGAGCGCGCGTCGATGTCGGCCGACGGCGGCGCCAGGCGCGCCGAGTTCGACGCCATGCGCAAGGCGCGCCAGTCGGGCGACACCGCGGCGGCGAACCGGTTGATGCTCGAGCAGCGGACGAAGATGGACCAGCAGTTCGCGGCGCATTCGGCCGCGGTCCGCGCGATCCTCACACCGGATCAACAGAAGCAGTTCGACGCCAACGTCGCCGAGATGAAATCGCATCGAGGCGAGTTCGGACGAGGGCGCGGGCAGAAACACACCAAGCCGGCGCCTACGTCCTGAGCGTGAAGACCGCCGCGCGCTAGCGCGACGTGCGGGGAACGCCGTCCGGTTTCTTCGGGGCTGGGCGGCCGACCTGCAATGGTCCGTGCATGTCGCCGTCGTCCAGATGCACGAGGAACGCGTCGTCGCGCGGCTTCTGGATGCCGAAATCGAACGTGAGGTCCGCGACCTCGTTCGGCAGGTAGACGTGTAGTCGTCCGTCGGTGATGGACACGGAGTCGGAGGTCACGACGCGGCGCAACTGGCGCATCGTGATGCTCGCCCGATACCCGCTGTCGCGCCGGGCGATGACCAGCGTCGCGGTCATGACCTCGGACCGGGGCTGGAAGGTCAGCGCGTATGTCCCGATAGGATTCTCTCCCTGAACCGCGCAACAGAGCGCGAGCGCCAAAAATGCGTGCATCATCAACCTCCCCGCGGTGTGAGTCTGATGTGCACGCGGTCGCGTGCGCGGAAGAGCAACCCGGCGTAGCCGCCAAGCATCGCGGTCTGCGTGGGCGTGAGAACCTCGGAAAGGGAGCGCTGAACCTCGGTTCGGCTGAACTCCCAAAGGTTGTCCGTGGTGTCGTCGACACGCCGCGATGCGACCGAGGCATCATAGCGCTCCGGCAGCCCTGCGAGATACGCGCCGAGCTCCGCCCACGCGGCGTCGACGTGCGCCCGATAGCGAGTGTCGGCCGTCTGCAGTTGCTTGACCTCGTCGTTCGACAGAATCAACGAATCCGATTGCTGCAGAAGCTCGGCGAATGGATCGGGGACCGTCGTCGCGAACCGCCGCGCCAACTCGGCGGCCGGCAACTTCGTGCCTGGCTGGCCCGCTCGACCGGCGCGCAGCCAACGGTCGAGGATCTGATCGGACAGCGTCGGCGCGATGTCGATCCCGACGTCGAGCGTCATCCGAAACGGAGCGCGCAGCGTCGTGCTCGTCGGTCGCGTATTGCCGAAACGTTCGTTCACCGCGTAGACGAAACGGTTCTGCGTCGCGTCGAAACCGCGTACCGTGTAGAGCGTCTGGTCAGGCACGGCCGGCCCTCCCCAACCGCGCAAATTCGAGCCATGTAGCAGCTGGTCGAGCCCGCCGAGTGGATTCGCGAAGTTGAGCACAACGTCGAGCCTGTGGTTGCGCAAGTAGTCCGCGCCCAGGTGCAGACCCGCGTTCATCTGCGCCGTCCAGGGCCCCTCGCAGCTGTTGCGCCCCGCCGGGTGACCGATTTGCGACGCCAAGCATTTGGCGACGTTCGACGGCGACGACGCGATCAGCGATCGCAACCCAGGCGAGTCGGCAATGAAGGCGCGATCGTTGGCGAGGCCATCGCCGTTCACATCGCCGGAGACCAGCGGCGTGAACGGAAGTCCGGATTGCGCCCGGCCGGAAAGGAAGAACATCGCTCGCTGATCGCCGAGAGGCCGGAAGACCGCCTGCACGACGAACAGGTGTCGCGCGTCGAGATCGCCGCGCGCCCACTCTTTCGCGGATGGATCGCCGAACGCCGCGCCGTCGTAGCCGCGTTGGCTCGCGCGAATGCCCGTGAGCGTGTACGACGCCACGACGTCGCCGAAGAATCGCCGGGCGTTGTCGGGAATGAACGGCCGCCACGTCACGATCGCTTGCCTGGTGACGCTGCGAAGGTCCGATACGACGCTCACCACCCGGCCGAACGTGCTGTCGGCGCGCGCCGCGGTCGGCGAGAGCGCGCCCGTCGCACCGACGATGCTCGACTGCGGAACGAAAACCGCGCGGCCCTCGTCGCTCAGCGTGAACCGCGATTGCCCGACAAAGTTGTCGTCGATCATGCCCGGCTGATTCCCGTTGAGCGACAGCACGCCGTCCACGCTCACAACGTTCTTGGCGATCGTCGAAGCGAAACCGAGGTTCGAGCGCCAGCTTCGCGCGGGACGATAGTGCGGATCGACCACTTGGACGCTCGGCGCCGCATCGGCCAGCGGGCCCGCGCCACCGGCGCACGTGGTGGGAATCGACGAGGGGTCGTCGGCGTATCCACGCCAGTCCGGCGTCGGAACGGCCGAGCCCACGCACGACAGACGGAGCGTTGACCCCGCGAGCGCTGTCGAAACCGACGGCACAGCCAACAGCGAGGCGTCCACGAGATTTCGAAACTGACCCGTTCCGCCGCGGATCGTCGTTCGCGGACTCGCTTGCCATGTGAAGCCAAGCCGAGGACTCAGGTCGATCGAGTTCGGCGCGTCGTCGGTGCGGAGACCGAAGCGGCTGAGCACGGCCGGGTTGGATGCCGGCGTCTCCGTGAAACGATTCGCGTCGGCGCGCAGCCCGTAGATCACCTGCAGCGTCGACGTCGCGCGCCAGAGGTCACCGGCCGAGAGAAATGCGTTCCAGTCGCCTCCGACTCTCGTCGGCGACGTGAGCGTTCGCGTGAACGAGGCCGGGCGATTCGCGGCGAGGTCGCCCAGCGACGCGTACCCGAAAGTTCCGAGCTGATTCGTGAAGACGTCCTGCGCCGTTTCGTCGAATCGCGCGTCGGCGGCAAGCTTGATCCGGTGCGCGGGCCGCTTTTCCGGCGCGATCTGAACTTGACCGAGCGTTTCCCAGCGGAAGAGACGCGAACGTGTGAGGATTCCGCTGTTCCCGCCGAACTGTAGGGTCGACGCCGACAACGCCGTGTCGGTCCCACTCGCCGAAGCGGGCAACGGCGACACGACGAGGACACGCCCGTCTGGCAGCGAGAGGTAGGGATCGGCCGAGGTGCGGACGACCGTCACGCCGCTTTTGAAGTCGAGTAGCGACGACGCGTTCGGCGTGCTGGTGAGCGACGCCGTGAGCGACGCGATGCCGTTCGAGCTCGCGCCGCCGTGCCCCGGCGTGCCGATGGGACTCAACCCCTGCGCGCCGATGCTCGAAAGCTTCGCGTACGCTTGCACACCGTACGTCGTGGGATTGTACGCGCGCTGCGTCCAGTCGTACGGCGCGTGATCGATGCGCCCGATGAAGGAGACGTTCCGGTCGATCGCACCGCCGGGAATTCCGGCGCGGCTCGTCGGAATCCCCAGCGCCCCGATCGCCCGGATCGCCGCCGCGGCGGAATCCGGCGCGAGCCCGGCGTGCTCGAGCAAGTCATCGTCCGCCGTAAGCAGCGAAGCCACGTCCGCCGACTTCCGGCCACCTTGCAGACCGTAGTTGTAGGCCCAGCCGTCGCGAAAGAGTTGGCCGCTCCCGCCGACGCTCGCGTTCATGTTCGTGTAGCGCTGGCCTGACTGCGCCGAGACGCGATCGGTGTACTGCAGCGATGGGGCGTCGACCGTCAGGTGCGCGCTGCGCTGGGTGAACTGGCCGCCGACGACCAGATCGACGGCGGTCTGCGCGCCGCTGAACCAGCCATTGGACGGATCGTACGTGGACGCTAGCACGCGAAGCCGCGTCGCCGCGTCGCGTGGCACGTCGCTTCCGGCGAATGCCAGGCCGTTCATCGTCACGCTGTTCTGGCTCGGCGGCAGGCCGGCGACGGAGATTCCTCCGGAGGCGAGCGCGACGCCGGGGAGCATCGCCGCGATCGCCGTGAGATCGCCCGCCTGATCCGGTGCCAGACGCCGCGCGGTGTTCTGCACGAACGTCGTCGCTTCCGCGCCGCCCGCGCCGTAGCTGGCCGGATCTCGCTCGGGGGCGGTGCGCCGCGCCTGCGTCACCACCGGATTCAATCGAACGGCGCGCGCGAGTCGCACATTGGCGACGAGCACCGAATCGGCGCCGGCTGCGCGCACGATGTGTACCGTGATGGACTGAAACCCGTTCGCGCTCACGGCAACGGCGTAGTCGCCGGTGCCGTCCGACCACTCGACGGAAAAGACGCCGCCCGTGTCGCTGAGCGCCGTCTTTGCGACGCGATCAGCAGTCCTCGTCACGACGACGTTCGCGGCGCGCAGCGAACGCGCACTGTCGTCCGTCACGCGGCCGCGGACGACCTCGTGCCGCGATTGCGCCGCTGCTATCGCCGGCCCCCACAGCGCCAGCCAAACCAGCGCCGAGCGCCACAAACACTTCATTTCGCGTTTGTCCTGAGCGAGTTCACTTCAAGACACGCCGTCACCTCGGC
Organism: uncultured Gemmatimonadaceae bacterium; assembly: GCA_963789315.1. Lineage (GTDB taxonomy): Bacteria > Gemmatimonadota > Gemmatimonadetes > Gemmatimonadales > Gemmatimonadaceae > JAQBQB01. Next base: position 132,699 of record CAWBKI010000028.1, read on the forward strand.
GCGTTAGTGGCGTCGCCAACTTCGGCGCAGCGGTTGGCACGGACGATCGCGAACCGCTTGTTCACGATCGTCGTGTCGTACTGTTGGCCTTGAATCAATTTGAGGTACCGATCCCGCTGCTCCGGCGTGAGCGCACACAGCATTTCGGCGAACATCCCGTTCTCCATGTCGGCCACACGCCGGCGCACTTCCTCGAACTCGTTGGCCGACCGAGGACGCCAGCGGCGCGCGATCGCATGAAGCCGCGCGCGCTCGTCACTGGTCAGTCCCAGCATCTCGAGCGGCAGCGGAATTCGCTCGGACTCCGCCTCGCGACTCGCGCGAACTTCCGCGCGCCGCGGCTCAATGCGCGGCCAAACTGCCGCCCCGGTGATCGCGCCGGCGGCGAACGTCGCGATCAGCAGCGCTACCGCTCGCGCCCGCGTGTCAACGCCCATGGCTGGCCTCGACGCCAAGGGCTTCGGCGAGATCGGTAACACCCGGCACCTGCGTGGATCTCGCGATCGCGACAAGCCCCGGCGGCACACCGAGGATCTCGGCGGTCGTGCCGCCGACGGGCGGCGCGTGTTGGCGGAGCAGCGGAATCCCGCTCACCAGAGCGATCACTGCGGCGGCGGCCAGGGCCGGACGCGTCCAGCGCGACAAGTAGTCGACGACAGTCGGCACAGCGCCGACGCGCGCCTCGCGCACGATGACCGCGACGCGGTCGTCGAACGCCGGGCCCCGCGTCGGGTCGAGCGGCGAAAAGTCGAGTGGGTCTTCACTCATTTGCATGCTCCTTCGAGGTATTCTGCCCGAGCGCCTCGCGCAACCGTCGGCGGGCGTTGAACAGATGCTGCCGAGACATTCCCTCGGACGTGCCAATCGCGGTGGCGATGTCGGCGTGCGTCCAACCATCCAGATCGTGCAGGAGAACGACCTCCCGCTGAGTCGTCGTGAGCACGCCGAGGGCGGCTTCCAACCGGCCCCGGAGCTCGGCGATCTCGGCGTCCTTCGCCGGATCGTCCCGCGCTGTGACCGTTTCCGGCTCGATCGGCGTGGCGCGCCTCAGAATCCCGCGCGTTACCATGTTGCGCGCCAGGTTGCGAACGATCGATCCGAGCCAGAACGCGAATCGCGCGCGGTCGCGACACTCGCCCAGCCGTTCGGCCGCGCGAAGAAACGCGTCGTGACACGCATCCTCGGCGTCAGCACGACTTCCGGTCTGGGCGAGCGCGATCGAGAACGCCGTCCGGTAGTGTCGACGGACGAGGAGATCAAGCGCGGCCGCGTCGCCCGCGAGCGCGCGCGAGATCAGTTCAGGATCGGACGGCGTGTCTTGCGGTGAGCCCACTAGGACAAGACACGCCTCCGTGGCGCGGCGTTAGCGCTTCGCGCCTACCACGTCCCCGCGGATACCTTGAAGACCAGGTTGACTCCGGGACCGTTCGCGAAGCCCTTGAACCGACTGAGGAAGTCGCGGTACGTCGTGTTCAGCGCGTTGCGAACGAGAATGTCGAATCGGCCCGGTGCGCCGCGAATCGAGTGCTCGAACGACACGTCGAGATTGAGCAGAGTGTAGCCCCCGGTCGCTAGATCTTCGGGGTTGAGCCGCGTTTGCTTCTGATTGATCTCGACGTCGCCCCCCAGACGGACGCTCCGGAGCGCGCCGGCGCTCGGAAGATCGACCTCCCCGCCGAGGATCGTCCGTTGCGGCGGCATGAGCGGTAGAGGGACGCCCGCCGCGAGGTCGTCGCCGTTCGTCAGGTCGTGACTCGCGCGCAAGACGAGTTGGTCGGTGACGCGCGCTTCGAGCGACAGCTCCGCGCCCGTGAGGCGCGCGTCGGCCTGGGTGTGGCGGAATACCTGCAATCCATTTTGCGTCGTGTTCGTGGGCGTCGTGAAGATGAAGTCGTCGATGTTGCTCCTGAACACCGACACCTCGGCCCGCGCCCGCTCGCTCGCCCAACGGAACCCGCCGTCGATCGTCTTCGACCGCTCCGTGTCCATGGTCGGATCGCCGATCTCGAATCGCGCTTCGGCGAGGTTGGGACCATTGGCGTAGAGATCGAAGAGCGTCGGCGCGCGCCAACCGGTCGCCGCGTTGGCGAGCGCGGAAAGCTGCGGCGTGATGTGGACGATCACTCCCGCGTCGCCGCTCACCGCCGACCAGCTTCGAGAATCGGACGGACGAACGATCTCGGGCTGCGCGTCCGACGACAGGCTTCTCGTGTCGACGCGTCCGCCGGCCAATACGGAGACTGGACCGGTAGTGAACTGTTCGAGCGCGAACGCGCCCGCGGCGCCGATCGTCGCGCTAGGCACGATGAAGATCGGGCCCGACGAGCCGCTCGACTGATACATGCCGCTCACGCCGACCGTTCCCGAGAGGCCGTCACCGCCCCCATGGTGGACCATCGCGTCGACGGTTCCCGTGTTGAGCACCAGTCCGAATGCCTGCTGGTCCTTCACCTTCTGACACGTCGTCGCCGGGGGAATAGGCACGCAGTCGTCGGAGACTTCGGCGAGAGAATGCCTCTGGAACTGCGCCTTGGTTTCGAAACGCAGACCGTGCGCCACGTAGTCGTTCGTGACCTGCAGCCGATCGTCCATCACCTGGCGCACCGGGCCACCTTCCGCATCGCCGACCTCGGGACCCGTCGACTCGAGCAGGTGGAACTCGCCTCCGTAATGCGCGGCGCGGAAAGTGGTGTTGCTCTGGTCTCCGCGAATGCCGAACGCCCCCTCGCCGTTGAACGCCCAGAAGCTCGAGTTGGGCTCCTCGCCCGTCGGCGTCTGGTAGTTCTGCGAGAAGCGGCCGGTCCCGATGACCCGCCACGCGTACTTCGACTGCGCGCCCTCTGCCATGAGTGCGCTGCCGAGTTCGATGTTGTTGCTCCCGCCGTACGCCTCGATCGCTCCTCGCTGTTGCCTGCTGCCGTCGCTCGAAAACGACAGCGGGGCCGGGATCACGTTGACGACGCCGCCGAGGGCTTCTGATCCATAGAGCACGCTGGCAGGCCCGCGGATCACTTCGATGCGATCGGCGATGCGAGCGTCGAGCGACGGGCCATCCTCGTCACTCCACGAGTAGTCCTCCAGCCGGCTGCCGTCGGTAAGCACGAGAATTCGTGGCCCGAACAGTCCTCGGATCATCGGCTTCCCGATTTCCTGTCCTGTGCTGACGTTGCGGACACCGGGAAGGTCGGCGATCGAATGCGCCAGCGAGACACCGCCTTCGGCGTGAACCTGGTCGGACGACAGCACGCTCGTCGGGAGCGGAGAGTCGCCGTCGGCGACGGGAACGCGCAGCGCCGTCACGTTCACGGGCTCGATGCGTGTGGGACGCTCGTCGAGCACGAGGCTCACGGACACCGGCGACGTTTCGACGGCGATCGGCTTCGCCGCGGAGATCAGCCCGATGTGTCGCGCCGAGACCGTGTAGCGTCCCGTGGGCACGTCGCCGAATCGGAACGCTCCCTCGCGGTCCGTGGTCGTCGCGCGATGCAGCTCGACGAGCGCGACAAGCGCTCCCGCGACCGGGTGGCCGGCGTTGTCGACGACGCGTCCGCTGACCGGCGCGCCGGCGGCGAGCAGTTCGGACGGTGTGAGTGCAACGACGGCGGCGAGGGCGTACGCGAAGAGTCTCATCGAAGGGCGAGGCTGAGGTTGCGTGCGAACCGGTCCGAGCGGTTGGAATTCTATGTCTCGAACATGAACGCCGCATGAACGCGATGGGGCCCAACGAGTTCAGCCACCGCACGGTGCCGCATCGCGCCTCGCCACGGGCTAACGCTTCACGTTCCCCACGAACGAAGAAGCGCCCGCCGTGGAGTCACGGCGAGCGCTTCTTGAAAATCGGGGAGCTTATTTCGGCTTCGCGATGCCGCCGTGGCTGGAGCACGCACCCTGACCGCCCTTGCTCATCGTCCCGTCGGTGCACTTCACCATCGCCGTCTTCCCGGAAGTCTTGCCCGCGGACTTCGGCTTCGTCGTGTCGGCCGGCTTGGGAGGCGTGGTCGGCTTCGGCTTGGCGGCGGTGGTGGTGGCCGGTTTGCTCTCGCTCGTCGACGTCGCCGCCTTCTTCACGCCGCCGTGGCTCGAGCACGCGCCGCGCCCGGTCGTCGTAGAAGTCGTTCCGTCGTTGCACGTCACAGTCGTCTGCTTTGCCTGAGCACCGGCGACGGACGTGAGACACGCGAGCGCTGCGGCCGTAAGAAACGCTGAAAGACGTGTACGCATAGCTGCTCTCCGGGTTGAAGGCGATCCGACGATCCGCCCTGTTCGACCCGACGCCCCACTCAAACGTCACACAAGCACTCACGTCGCGGCGCGTTGTCTCCCGATCAACGTCTCCTGCGCCGAACCCTCCGCGCCGCCGCGCGGTTCGTAGCTCCCGTCGGAGCGAAGCTCCCACGCCGTGGGATCGTCGAGATAGAGCGCGAGGATCTCGTCGAGACGGCGGCGCTGATCCGTATCGTCGATCGGCACGAGCACCTCGACGCGTCGACGGAGGTTTCGCGGACGAAGATCGGCCGACCCGATGAAGTAGCGCGGGGATCCTCCGTTCGCGAACCGATAGATCCGCGAGTGCTCGAGGAAGCGGCCGACGATCGACCTCACTCGCACGCGCTCGCTGCGCGAGGGAATCCCCGGCCGCAGCGTGCAGATCCCGCGAACGACGAGATCGATCTCCACGCCGTCGCTCGACGCGCGGTAAAGCGCGCGCACGACGTCGGGATCTGAAAGACCGTTGACTTTCGCCGTGATCCCTGCCGGACGCCCGGCGCGGGCATGAGCGGCCTCGCGGTCGATCTGCTCGACGATCGCCGGCAGCAGATGCTGCGGCGCGACGAGCAACGCCTGCTTCGCGCGCCGCGGCGCCGATGAGCCGCCAGTCAGCTCGTTGAACAGATCCGCGACGTCGTCCGCGATCTGGTCGTTCGTGGTGAAGAGGCTCAGGTCGGTGTACTGCTCGCCCGATCTCGTGTTGTAGTTCCCCGTACCAATGTGGACGTACCGCCGGAGCGCGCTCCCCTCCCGTTCCCGGCGCACGACGAGGGCCACCTTCGCGTGGTTCTTGAATCCCACGATGCCGCGAACGACGTGGCCGCCGGCGGCTTCCAGCGCCCGCGCCCAACCGACGTTGATCTCCTCGTCGAACCGCGCCTTGAGCTCGACGAACACACTGACCGCCTTCCCGGCCTTCGCCGCCGAGAGAAGAGCGTCCGCGATCGCCGACGGATTCCCGATGCGGTACAACGTGATCTTGATTGCCGCCACCTCGGGATCGGCAGCCGCCTCGCGCAGAAATCGCACGACGGTTTCGCCGAAGGAGTCGAACGGGTGGTGCGCCAGCACGTCTCGCGCGCCGAGCGTCGCGAACACACCCGCGTCGCCGAAGGGCCGGCCCGCCGTGAACGGCGGGTACGTCGCTTTGGCGCGCGCCGGCAGGTCGAGATGAATGAGCCCGCGCAGATCCAAGAGGCCGTCCACCTCGTCCACGTCCGGCAACGGCGGCGCACCGACGGCGGACTGCTCTCGGCGCACGTTCTCCAGCAACAGCGCGCGCACGATCGCCGGCATCCCACGCTCGACCTCGACCCGCACCGCTATTCCCTGCCCGCGCGCCGTCGTCGCTCGGGCGACTTCCTCGAGCAGGTCGTCGGCATGTTCTTCGTCGAGCTCGATCTCCGCGCTCCGCGTCACCCGAAACGCGTACGCGTGCTCGACCGTCGCGTCGGGATAGAGCAGGCCGAGGTTGCCGCGAATGACTTCCTCGATCGGCACGATGGTGCGTTCGTCCGGCGACGGGTTTACGGTGAGAAATCGCGGCAGCGACGACGGCAATTCCAGCTCGGCGAATCGCGGCGGTCCTCCCGCGCGTTGGCGCAGGATGACCGCCATCGAGAGCGTGAGATGCCCGAGGCGCGGCAGCGGATGCCCCGGGCTCAGCGTCATCGCGAACGGCGTGAGAAGCGGTTGGATGTCGTCGCGGAACCGATCGGCGAACACCGCGCGGTCGGCGTCGGACAACACTTCCCACGTGACGACGCGCGCGCCGAGCGATTCCATCGCCCGCCGGCACTGCTCGAAGCACTCGGCCTGACGCACGGCGATCAACGCGGCGGCTTCCGACATCGCCGCGACCTCCGCTCCCGGCGACAAACCGTCGTCTCTGTCGCTCCGCGGGTTCGTCGCGCGTCGCGGCGATCAACCCGGCCATGCGCACCATGAAGAACTCGTCGACGTTCGCCCCGACGATCGAGAGAAAACGGAGCCGCTCGCCGAGCGGCGTCGCGTCGCTCGCGACGAGCGAAAGCACGCGGTGCTGGAACGCGAGGAGACTCAGCTCGGCGTTGAAGAACTCGGGGCCCCCCCCGTCGACGCCGGAAACCGGGATCGGCGCGCGGAGAAAACGATCGGAATACCCCGCTCCCCGCGGCACGTCCTCGAGCCGCGCCCATTTGATCGCCAGCTCGGCGCGCTCGTGCGTCGGCACGGCGGACCGCCGAACGCCGTGGTCTTCCTCGAGGGCGCGCTCGAGGAGGAGCAGATCCGACGCATCTCCCCTCAGCTGATGCGCGCACATCTGAAAGAAGCGCGCGGACGTTCCATTGCGTCGCACGGTGACGCGATCCAGGTGGACGCTGAACCTCGGCCGACGGAACCAGTCCAGTGACGCGCGCCGCGTGAGACGATCGACCTCGAGATCGACGCGAACCTCGAGCAACGCCGGGTCCACGATGCCGCGCACGCGTTTCGATACGGCGGTGTCGGCGGCCATCGCCGCGGAGACGTCCCCCGCCGCGACGCGCGAATCGACACGCGTGTCGGCGCCGCTCGCCTCGCCGCCGGCGATGCGCAGCGTGAGCGCCGCGCCGCCCTTCGCGTCGAGCCGCAGGCGGCACGTCACGCCGCGCCGCCGCAGCGAGTCGTCGGCGGTGTCGAGGTAGAGATCGCGGTGAAGCGACCGGCGTGCTTCGCCGGCGGCGATGCCCGGCGGCAACGGCCCGGAGGCCAGCACGCCGAGTTGGTCCGCCGACAACAGCTCGCAACGGAATTCGGTCATGCCGTCATCGCCGCCCCTCCAGCGCGCCGCCGCGAGCCGGCGAGATGCTCAGCGTTTTCCGCCGCAGGCCTCGATGATGTCCGACTTCGCGTTCTTAGGATTGTCGATGGTCTTGTAGAATTCGTCAAAGTATTTGAGCGACTCGGTCACGAGATCCGCCGGGAGAAGCGAGCCGATCTTGTCGTGATAGAGGCCGTAAATCGCGTCCTTCTTCGAGTCGAACAGGGCGAACGCCTTGGGATACGCTTCGTTGCGGCACGCAGTATCCGCGATAGAGGCGGCTGCGCACGTTCCTGATGGGAAGACGCGGGTCCACCGTCGCGTACCGCGCGTTCACCAACCCGGCAAAGTCGAAATCCCGCGCGATGGGAAACGGATCGGTGCCGTCGTTCCGGGCGAAGAGCTCGATGTTGTGCAGCCCGGCGATCGACCAGTCGGTGTTGCCGATGAAGTACTCGAACAACGACATCATGACCATCGTTTCCGGCCGCGTGTCGTCGGGGCCGGCGCCCTTGATCGCGAGGATCTTCCCCCCCAGGCGCGCCGACATTCGCGCCGGATCTTCCTGAATGAAAGCATAGCGCGTCGTGAGCGGCTTGCCGCTCGCGCTGTCCACGTACGTCACCTTGAGCGCACGCGCGGCGTGGCTGTTGTGCGTCAGCGTCCAGTAGATCCGGTACGCCTGCAGCTCCTGGAGGACGTAGCGCTCGTACGTGTCGTCGTCGCGGCAGAAATTGGTGAGCTTCGGCTTGTTCAGACCCGCGAAGATCGTCTTCTTCGTGTTGTCCTTGGAGAAATCGAGCCGGATCGGCGGAAAGTCGCAGTGGTTGAGACGCCAGATGCCGTGCGTCTTGAGCTTGAGCGGCAGCACTTCGGGCGCCGACGCGCCCGGCGGCGTGTAGGTGATCGTCGCGTCGCGCCACGGCGCCTGGTCGTCCTTGTCGCCGCGAATCCGCTTGATGTTCAGCGTGAGCGTGATCGGGAGCGGCTCCTCGCTCTCGAAGAACTTGGAGAGCGGCGTCGTGTCGTCAGGCGCGCGGTCGGGCTTGTCCGCTTTCGGCTTCTTCACCGCGCCCTGTTGTTTTTGGGCAGCGGCCGGCTGCACGGCGCACAACCCTGCGCCGAGGCCGAGCAGCGTGGACACGATCCACAGCCGCCATTGACTGGGTCGATGCTTGATCACGAATTCTCCCGAGCGAATGAGGTAGACAGAAAGCGGGTCTCTACAGCAGTACGGCCTCGACCATGTGCTTGCCGCCGGCGAGTCGTAGAAGCGCCAGCAGCTCTTCGGGGCCGCTCTTCTTCTTGGGAAGTACCACGTAATCGATCACCGTAACCCCGTCACCCGACTCGGAGACCGCGGCGAGCTCCCACTTCTTCGCCATGTCGTCGAGACGGGCCTCGAGTACCGGCCGTATCATGATCGCTTCTGTAATCCGCACGCGGATCCGGCATTCGACCTTGTCGCCCCCGCGCTCCTCGCCCTCGGGACTGTGCTCGCGCGCCCGTCGCCAGGCGCGCTGGGCAATGCCCTCGAGCTGCTCGGAGGTCATTTCGCTCAGCACCTCGTCCTCCATGCGCGCCACGAAGGTCCCCGTCCGCGCGAGGTCTTTCGCGCGTTGCAGGCGCCGCTCGGCGAGCTTGCCCTCCAGCGCCACCGGCGTGCGGCCGAAGTCCGCCAGCCAGAGCAAGAAGATGACGGCGTTGAACACGACCGAGATCACCGCGGCCACGGGCAGATCCACGGCGGCGGCGATGCCGAGCCCCATCATCAGGAAGATGTAGGCGGCGTCCTTGCTGTCCTCCAACGTATTCCTGAATCGGACCGCCGCGGCAATGCCGCCGAGACTGAACGCCAGCGCGAGGCTGTACTTCACCAACACGACGATCCCCGAGACGATCACGGGCAGCACGATCATCAATTGCACGACTGATTGCTGATAGCCGCGTCTCGAGCGGGTGAGCGTGTACACCCACGCGACCGGCAACGAGAGCAGCGCCGCGGCGATCATCGCCAGCGCGACTGTCGCGGCCAACGCTCCCTGTCCGACCTCCGGAATGACGACGTTCTTACCCGACCGCACGACGTCGCCCGTACCACCGTACAAGGCGGCGATCGATGCGTCGCCGATGAAGTGGGTGCGCGGCAAATACTGCCACACCAGCCCGCCGACGATCGCGAGCGCGATGTAGTAGAGAACTACCCGAAGGATGACTTTATTCGCGGACGCTGCGGCGGGCGCGACCGACCTCGTGGCCATGCGCGGAGGTCCCGAGTTCGAGGGAGGGGCGAGCGCATCAAAAATCGCCACATGGACGGCCGTTCGCTAGCGCATTCGACTATCCTGATGGCGGCCGGCCGCCCCGACCCTGCCCGCGGCTCTTGTCCGCGGCATCCTGGATCTGCTGCTCGGCCTTCGCCTCCAAGCCGTGCGCCGAGTCGAGCTGCCGCGACGACAGCAGCCCGTACGCCTGGTCGCGGCTTGACGCGTTGTTTTCTCGAACCGCGGCCACCGTCTCACGCACAAGGGAATTCGCCTCGGTCAGAGAATCCCGCCGTTCCGGGCTCCCGTCGCTGAACAGCGGGCCGTTCTTGAACAGGCGCTGGACCGAGTCGAGCTTGCGCATGAGCGGCGAGTTGGTTGAATCGAGCGCCCGCTTGAGGGCGATGACGCGCGTGAACTGGGTGTCGGTCAGCGCCAGATCCTGGCGGTGCTCGACCAACAGGTTGATCACGTTCACGACCTGCGGGACCTCGATGCCCGGCGCGCGCTGAACGCCCGCACCGCGGCCAAAACCGCGCCCGCCGCCCCCACCCCGGCCCATGCCACCCCCTCCCTGGGCCGTGGCGGCGATCGGCAGCGCGCCGAGGAGTAGCGCGCCCATGAGCAGTGCGGACAGCCTGAAACTCGCCATTTGCCAAACCTCGGAGGCTCGATGAAATGAGGAACACCCGCGCCAGCTTGATGACACGGGTGTTCGAAGCCTCCCCCCCACTTCACTGCCTCACGACGATGGGGCTGCTACTGCACGAGCACCGAACCGGTCATCCCTGCGTGTAACGTGCAGCGATAGCTGAATGTTCCCGGGGTCGTGAACTGGCGAGTGTACGTCGCGCTACCGCTCTTGTCCCCCGACGACGCGTCCGAGAACGTGACGTTGTGGTCCTCCGTCCCTGAATTCCACGTCCAGGTCACGGTCGTGCCCGCGGGCACAACGATGTTGGGTGCGTTGAAGAAGTCGTTGCCGATCGAGACCTGGTTGCTGGCGACGGGTGGCGCTCCGCCTCCGCCTCCGGGACTCGTGGAGTCACCGCCGCACGCGGATGCCGCCGCCATCGCGACCGCCGCGAGAAAAACCCTACCCTTTCCCATTTCCCTCTCCGATGAATGAAGAACGAGACCTTCCTCGATATCCACGCATCGGACGGACGGTTCCGGACGCCGCCGACATGATTTCTACGTGCCACGGGGCCGGTGACGGCGTTCACGCAAAGAGATCTTCGCGCGTCGCCGGCAGGTTGGTGTGCCCCTCACACGGTTTCGACAACAGCGTTTGGAGGACGTTCAAGGTCCCGGTGGTGAAGCCGCGCCGCGCCGCCGTCATGTACAGCCGCCAGACGCGGAACTCGGTCTCCCCTATGATCGCCACCGCGCGGTCATGATTCCCTTCGAGCCGAGCGAGCCACTCGCCGAGCGTCCGCGCATAGTGCTCGCGCAGGCTCTCGACGTCGCGCGTCTCGAAGCCGACGGCTTCGGCGGCGTGGATCACTTCGTAGAAAGGGCCAAGCTTTCCGTCTGGAAAGACGTACTGGTCGATGAACACGTCTGCCTTCCAGAGGCGTCGCACCACCGAGTCGCGCCAGCGCCTCGGCCGTCCCTCCTGGACACTCACGATGCCGTGATTCAGAAAGAGGCCGCCCGGCGCGAGCGCGGCGTACGCCGACGCGAAGTACGCCGGGAGGTGATCGACGCCGACGTGTTCGACCATGCCGATGCTCGCGATCTTGTCGAACGGGCCGATCGCGGCAACCTCGCGATAGTCGCGCAGCTCGATGCGGCAGCGACCTGCGAGTCCCGCCTCCGCGATCCGTTTCGTCGCCAGCTCTGCCTGCCGCCTGCTCAGCGTGACGCCCACCGCAGTGACGCCGAAGTGCGTCGCGGCGTGGATGACGAGCGCGCCCCACCCGCACCCGATGTCGAGGAATCGGTCGCCCGGCCCCAGCCGCAGCTTGCGGCAGACCAGGTCGAGCTTCGCTTCCTGCGCCTCGTCGAGGGTGTCGTCGTCGCGGTGGAAATAGGCGCACGAATACACCATTCGCTTGTCCAGCCAGAGCGCGTAGAAGTCGTTGCCGACGTCGTAGTGGTAGCTGATCGCCGCGCGATCGCGTGACGGCTCGTGCTTGTCGCCGGCCGGCGCCACTCTCGCGTCGGCGCGCAGCGCGCGAACGCCGGCGCGCTCCCCGTTCGGACTCGGCAGCGCCAGCAGGTCGCGCGTCAGCGAGACCAGCGCGCGAACCGACGACAGCCGCCCCTTTATGGCCTCGCCGAGTGCCACGGCGGCGGAGAGCTCTCCTTCTACGTCGACCGCGCCCGACAAGTACGCTTCAACGATCGAGAGCTCGGTCGGCGGCAACAACATTTGTCGCAGGGCCGACGGCGTCTTGATGACGAGCGTGAACGGGACAGCGCCGTCATGGGCGGCCTCGACCGTGCCGTCCCAATACCGCACGCCGAACGACCGCTCCGCTGGCGCTCCGAACAGCGTGTCGATCGCGTGCTGACTGTGATGAAGCGCCGAGAGTGTGTCGTGCCGTTCCACGTCGCTATGGCCTGAGCGATCGCATCGGTTTCGAACTAGCGTCTCCAGGGGAACCTGGCAAACGCAGCAGGTACCTCGAAGTCGCAAGGACAGCGCCGCTCCCCTTCCCGGCGGCGGAACAGCCGTCCAGAATTGATCCGAACTCCTCGCGCCCTTTCAGGAGGCCCGATGCGCATGCTCCGCTCTCTGGCCGCGGTCACCCTTGCCGTGATCCCGGTCGTCACCGTTCCGTTCGCGCGCGCGCAGATGGCCGCGCCGCAACACTCCAACCGCATCGCCCTCGAGCAGTACCTCGATTGGGAGGAGGTCCAGGCACCGCAGCTCTCGCCCGACGGGACGCAGATCCTCTTCGGGCGCCGGTGGGTCGACAAGATGAACGACCGCTGGGAGTCGTCCGTCTGGCTCATGAACGCCGACGGCACGCATCAGCGTTCTCTCGTTCAAGGATCCGACGTGCACTGGTCGCCGGACGGGAAGCGCATCGCCTACGTCGCCAAGGGCGAGCCGAGCGGACAGCAGATCTTCGTCCGCTGGATGGACGCCGAGGGCGCGGTCACCCAGATCTCGCGCGTCACCGAGACTCCCGCGAGCCTCGAGTGGTCGCCCGACGGCAAGTCGATCGCGTTCACGATGAACGTGCCGGTGAAGGAGACGTGGCGCATCGCGATGCCGACTCCTCCGAAAGGCGCCAAATGGATCGAGTCGCCCAAGATCGTCACGCGGCTCAACTATCGATCCGATCGCGTCGGATTCACCGACGACGCCTACCGCCACATCTTCCTGATCCCCGCCGACGGCGGCACGCCGCGCCAGATCACGAACGGCGACTGGAATCACTCGGCCCCCGCGTTCTCGGCCGACGGGAAATGGATCGCGTTCTCCGGACTGCGAGAGCCGAACGCGGAGAAGTTTCTTCCGCAAGTCGCAGATCTACGCCGCGAATCTCGAGACGGGCGAGATCCGACAGATCACGCACCGCAACGGCACGAACGGCAGTCCGGTCTTCTCGCCCGACGGCAAGATGATCGCCTTCATGTCCGCCGATTCGGTGGACCACTCCGCGTGGGCGGAGACGAAGCTCTGGGTGATGAACGCCGACGGGTCCGGCGCGCACGTGTTGTCGGGCAATCTCGACCGGCCGATCTCCGGCGTGTCGTGGGCGCCAGATAGTTCCGGCGTGTACTTCAACGTCGAGAGCGAAGGGTCGAAGAACCTGTACTTCGCGACGACGACCGGGCAGTTCCATCCGGTGACGAGCGGCAAGCAGGTGCTGACGGTGAACGCCGTCGGCAAGACGGGCGTCGCGGTCGGTATCCGCTCGACGCCGACGAAGCCGAACGACGTCGTGTCGTTCGCGGTGCCGAAAACAGGCACGGCGTCGACGTTCACGCAGCTCACCGCGGTGAACGACGACGTGCTCGCCGGCAAGGAGCTCGCGCAGACCGAAGAGATCTGGTACACGTCGAAGGACGGTCTGAAGGTCCAGGGCTGGGTGGTGAAGCCTCCGGGCTTCGATCCGTCGAAGAAGTATCCGCTCATCCTCGACATTCACGGCGGCCCGCAGGCGATGTACAACGTCGCGTTCAGCTTCGCGCGGCAGGACCACGCGGCGAGCGGCTACGTCGTGCTGTACACGAACCCGCGCGGCAGCACGGGCTACGGCGAGAAGTTCACGAACGAGATCAAGAACGCGTACCCGGGCAAGGATTACGACGACCTGATGGCCGGCGTCGACACGGTGGTCGGCCGCGGCTACGTCGACACGAAGAACATGTTCGTGTACGGCTGCTCCGGCGGCGGCGTGTTGACGGCGTGGACGGTCGGCCACACGAATCGCTTCGCCGCGGCGGCGTCGCTCTGCCCGGTGATCGACTGGATCAGCTTCGTCGGTGAGACGGACGGCGCCAGTTGGTACGACAACTTCGAGAAGCCGTTCTGGGAGGATCCGAGCGAGTATCTCAAGCGCTCACCGATCATGTACGTCGGCAACGTGAAGACGCCGACGCTGCTGATGACGGGCGTGCTCGATCTTCGCACGCCGATTCCGCAGATCGAGGAGTTCTATCGCGCGCTCAAGGTGCACGGCACGCCGACGATGATGATCCGGATGAACAACGAATATCACGGCACGTCGAGCACGCCGTCGAACTTCCTGCGGACGCAGTTGTACGTGCGCGGCTGGTTCGAGAAGTACGGAACGCTGCACAACGGAGCGGTGACGACGACGCAGGACCGCTGACCCGCGTCGAGGGTTCTCGTGTGATGTGTCGACCGGCCCCGCACCGAACGCCTTGGTGCGGGGCCGGTTGACCTATGGTTCCCTTCGCCGCATCACAAGTTCGATCCGCGCCAGGCGCTGCCCCCCCTCTTCTCTCGACGGCACCGGGTGAACTAGTGCGCGGCACCGGGTCCTAGAGTGAGTGCACCGTATCGCTTTGCGGCGACACTGGATCGTCGCCGAGGAGTACCGATGGGATTTGTCGGTGCACTACCCGGGCTCAAAGAAGCACCGGTCTGAAACATCGGAGAACCGGTCTGGAAAATCAGTGCACCGCTCCCGAAACTCGTTGCACCGGTCGCGCGCAACGCCGTCACTCGTCATACCCACCGGTGAACGTCGCGATTACACCGGTGAACGGTACGCATCGAAGTGGTGAACGTCGCGATTGCACCGGGGAACGGTGTGCATCACAGCGGTGAACGACGCGATTGCATCGAGGAACGGGGCGCATCGCGGTGGTGAAGGTCGCGAGTGCACCGGTGGACGGTGCGCATCGCAGTGGTGAACGTCGCGATTGCACGGGTAAACGGTGTGCATCGCGACGGTGAACGTCGCGATTGCACCAGGGAACGGTGCGCATCACAGTGGTGAACGTTGCGATTACCCCGGCGAACGGTGCGCATCGTAGTGGTGAACGTCGCGATTCCGCCGGCGAAAGTCGCGCTTCCCCCGGCGAGAGTCGCGCTGCCCCGGCGAAAGTCGAGATTGCACCGGGTAACGATGCGCATCCCAGTGATTAACGACGCGATCGCAGCCGTCAACGACGCGAATTCACTGCAGTTACCCACGCTTGCGCCGCTGCTCGCGCTGTGCAAACGCCTGTTTCCGCGGCGCTCTAGCTCGTCCGTCGGCAGGCCGGCGCTGTCCGGAGGCGCGCGACGTCCGGTTTGGGGCGGTGGCGCCCGCGGTCCGATCCCGTAGAGCTAGCGTTTCGGCGAGAGAATCTTAGGGACGCCGCTTCAGACCCTCGAGCGGCCGGCGCTAATCGACAGGCCGCCGTACGTCGTCCGGGCGTTGATCGCCCAATCGGCGCCGAGCGGCGCGATGCGCCTCGGCGCGTCGGCGCAGATCCTCGAATTGGCGCTGCAGAGTGAGGAGTTCGTCGTCACTCAGCCCTTCCATGTTTACCAACTCGTTCCGCGCCGGACGAATCGCCCGAATCAGCTCGTCGAGCTTGAGCTGAGTCACCTGGGAATCGCGGTTCTGGGTGTTCTGAATCACGAACACCATCAAAAAGGTCATTATGGTCGTGCCGGTGTTGATGATCAGCTGCCAGGCGTTCGAGAATCCGAAGATCGGACCGGCGATCGCCCAGGCGAGCACTACCGCGAGCGCCGCGGCGAATGCCCACGGCGAGCCTACCGAGCGCGCGAAGCGCTGCGCGAACCGGCGGAACCAGTCGAAACCCCGCGACCCAGTGGTGGATGGGACGGTCATCACAGTCGCCCAAGTGCAAGGATCGTTCGTCACCGATCCCTTCGGTGCCGCTCTCAGGCCTCTGGCGGCCTCGTCTCTACGCTGACGACTCGCGGAGTGTGCCCGGTCTGCTCGAAAAAGCGCTCGATATCACCGCGGCCCATCACGATAGTCTCGCTGTTGATCAGCGGATGACACCTCCACCGTGCGACGTTCCAGACGTCGCGGTCGACGAATAACTCCACGCCGTGCCCCTCGTCGTTCACGAGCCCGAAGACGGTCACAGAACCGGGCTCGACGCCAAGGTGGCGCACTAGCCGGTCGGGCGAGCCAAAACTCAGGTGATCCGCGTCGGCGGTGTCGGCGAATCGCTTGACGTCCACCGCCTTCGCGCACGTCGTCACCAGCAGAAAGTGTCGGCGGCCGCGCTTGTCGCGGAGAAAGAGATTCTTCGTCTGCACCGCGTCGTTCCCCTGTATGGCGGACTCGGCCTCTTCGCACGTATGTACCGGCGCGTGCCGGTGGCGCTCGTACGCCAAGCCGAGCGCATCGAACATCGCGCAGAGCTCGTCGGGCGATCGCATCAGATCGCGGCAGCCGCCGCCGGCGCCGGCGCCGGCGAGCGAGTGAGTCCCAAGGCGACGACGAACGACGTCACCGCCAGCGCCGCGACGAACGACGCCACTCCGGGCCATCGCCAGCGATCCCAAAACAGTCCACCCGTCGAGCCGACGACGCTCGATCCGAGATAGTAGAAGAACAAGTAGAGCGCCGCCGCCTGCGCCTTCGCGTGCGTCGCGCGCAGTCCGACCCAGCTGCTCGCCACCGAGTGTCCGCCGAAAAACCCGAACGTGACGACGGCGACGCCGGCGATCACAAGCGCGAGGGGCCTGAGCGTCGTGAGCGCGATGCCGGCGAGCATGAGAACGGCCATCGACGCCAGAACGAGTCGCCGGCCCGCGCGATCGGCGATCGATCCGATCCAGGCCGACGCGACGATACCCACCAGATAGACGACGAAGATGAAACCCACGGCGGCGTGACTCAGAGAGTACGGCTCGGCCAGAAGGTGATACGTGATGTAATTGTACGTCGCCACGAACGCGCCGCCGAGAAGAAAGCCCTCGCAGTAGAGCGGCACGAGGCGCGCGTCGTGCAGCTGCTCCCAGAACGTGAACGACAGCGGGCCGATTCGCAGCGGATGCGGCTTGAAGTGGCGCGAAGGCGGAAGCGTCCTCCACACGACGATTGTTGCGGCGACGCCGAGCGCCCCGACCACGGCCATCGCCCAGCGCCAGGACAGCAGATCGGCGACGAGCGCCGTGAGCAGCCGGCCGCTCATTCCGCCGAGGCCGTTGCCGCCGATCGCCAGACCCATCGCCAGCCCGATCGAGTTCGGGTGCACTTCTTCGCTGAGGTAGGCCATCGAGATCGCGGGCAGTCCCGCGAAAGAGATTCCGGCGAGCGCGCGCAGCGCCAGCAGCATCCCCCAACGAGGGGCGAGCGCGCACGCGATAGTGAGGAGCGCGGCCGCGAGCAGTGAGCTGAGCATCAGCGGCACGCGCCCGCGCGCCTCTGAGAACGTGCCCGCGACAATCAACGCCGGCGCGAGAAATCCCGTCGTGAGCGACAACGGGAGACTGCTCTCCGCACCGCTCACGTGAAAGTCGCGCGCGAACACCGGCATCAGCGGCTGCACGCAGTAGAGCAGCGCGAACGTGGAGAACCCGGCGGCGAACAGAGCCAGCGTTGTTCGGCGAAACTCCGGCGAGCCGTGCCGGATCAGATCGGACGTGCGTGGAGTAGCGGAGAGCACGACGGGAAGCTAAGCCGCCGTGCCCTCCGCGACCGTCGTCCTACTCCGCTCCGCCCGTCGCCATGCGGATCTGCGCCATTCGCTCGGGCGACGCCGCGAACAGGCCGTCCGGATAGCGCCGGTACTGAAGCATCTGGCTGTAGATGGTCGCTTGGTCGTAGCGATTCAATCCGAGGCCGGCCAGGAACTGCAGACGCAGGTTGCGATCGCGATTGATCTGCGCGTCGGCGAGCCACGGCCGCAGCATCGGCTCGTTGCCGGCGAACGTCGCGAACAGGTCCGTCGCCGAGTTGAAGCCGATCTCGCGCAGCGACTGCGCGACCTGCGCGTACTGCGGGCTCGCCAGACGCTGCTCGATGTCGTCGACGTCGATCGTGCATCGTGCCCATCTGTCCGACGAGCACGAGGTCGTAGCCCTCGCCGTTGTTCGTGTTGCCGAAGACGACGCCGTTCGGGAACGCCTCGAAGAACGTCGCCATCTCGCTCTTCACCGCCTCGGGCGCTGCTCTCGTAGAGCTGCACGAACAGCGTGACGACGCCGCCGGGATTCAGGTGCTCCTTGACGACCTCGAAGAACTCCTGCGTGTAGAGCGTCGCCGCGCCCTTCACCCACGGATCGAGCGGATCGGACGTGATCGCGTCGAACTTCTGCTTCGTCGTGAGAATGAAGTGGCGCGCGTCGTCGATCTGGACGTGCACCTTCGGGTTCGTCGACGACGTTGTAGTTGTGCTCGCCGAAGTACTTCGACACGACCTTCGGCACCAGCGGCTCGATCTCGGCGATCGTCTCGCTCTCGAGCGCCGGATCGATGCTCACCGCGCCCGCCGTCACGCCCGCGCCGCAGCCGATCACGAGCACCGAGTTGCGGCGTGCGCCGGCATCAGCGTCGTCAGGTGGCCGAGCATTCGCTGCAGCCGCATGTCCTGCGGCTCGCTCGACGCCTGCACCTTGCCGGCGTTGTGGTAGTTCAGCACGCCGTTCGAGCAGTCGCGACACCGCGATCGACGAGTTCATCCCTTCGCCGACGTAGATGAAGTCGTTGGCGTTGCTCGAGTCGCGTCGCGAACCAGCGGCCGTACCCGACGAGCAGCGGCGGCACGGGCGGCACGCTCATCGATCAGCAGCACGGCGATCGCCGCCGCCGCGACCGCCGAGCCACGTGCGGCGCGGCGTGGTCGGTCAGCTTCGACACGCCGCTCGACGGCGACCGGAACGAGCATGACCAGCGCGCTCAACGCCGCCGCGGCGATCAGCAGGCGCTGCGAGCGTCCTGCGTGCCGAGCCACGCGATGATCAGCAGGCTGCCGAACAGCGCGCCGACGATGCCGCCGACCGTGTTCGCGGCGTAGACGCGTGCCGACCAGTCGCGCCGGATCCTTCGTCGCCGCGACCCACCGCGGCGAGCGCGAGCGGGAAGCTCGCGCCCCAGAGCATGGCCGCGGGCAGCACGACCCAGAGGCAGCGCACGAAGTCGATCTGGAACGTGGACGTCGGCGTCGACGAGCAGGCCGGGATTGACCGGCCAGTACGGCAGGATCTTCGTCATCGAGTACGCGGCCCACGCGATCGCGCCGATCAGCAGCAGTCTGGCACACGCCCAGCGCGCGCCGCGGCTGCTTCGACGTCCGCGCGATCGACCGATCCGACGCTGCTGCCGATGCCGAGTCCGATCAGGAACGCGGCGAGGATCAGCGAGAAGGTGTACGTCGTCGCGCCGAGCAGGAGCGAGAGCAGGCGCGTCCACACCACTTCGGCGCCGAGCGCCGTCGCGCCCGAGAGTCCGATCGTGAGTAGACCGGCCACGCGCCGGCCGGAACGATCGAGCCGCGTCTGCGGCGCATCGGCGGTGTCGTCGTCCGCGGCGCGATACGGCGTCGCGCTGCGCGAGCGCGAGGCCGATCGCGCGCGACGACGACGTCGATCGCGACGGCGACGTACGTCGCGTACGCCATGTCGTGCACGCGCAGCAGATAGAAGCCGGCGAGCAGGCAGCCGAACACCGCGCCGGCGATGTTGCCGCCGTAGAAGAAGCCGAGCCACGCGACGCCTTCGCGGCGTCGTCTCGACCCAGCGCGCGATCGCCGGGAGCGTCGCGCCCATGAGGATCGTCGGCGGCAGCAGGCAGAGCGCGCAGAACAAGCCGCGAAGCAGCAGTCCGCTCATGCCGTGCACGCGCGATCGCGAAGTACAAGCCGCCGACGTACGGCAATCCCCAGAAGACGAGCAGACCGAAGACGGCGATCGCCGGCTTCGAGCATCGCGTAGACGCGCAGCGGATGCTCGGCGGCGCGAGATGTACTTCGGGAGAGGCAGCAGGCTCCCGATGCACATGCCGCCCATGAACGTGCCGAGCAGCACGCCGATCGAGATGGCGGACGAGCCGACGATGAGGCTCAGCAGCTGAAACCAGACGATCTCGTAGATGAGCGCCGCGCAGCCGCTGCCGATGAAGAGCAGGACGAGGAATGGGAGCAGCCGATTGGTGACCGGCGACGCGCCCGTCCCGGCCGTTCCGGAGCTGCGGGCGGGGCCGGTATACGAGGCACGGCGGGTCTGTTGTTTGGTGGGTGACGACACGGCGGGGTGATGCTCGGAAAGGGGAGAAACGACTGGCGACCCGGCTTCGGACAGAACCGTTACGCGGGCGGCAGACCCTATGTTGGCAGGGTGCACGGTACGAGTCCAGTTGCCTGAACACCGCGCACACGCAACCCGGCGACTCTCTAGGGCACCCAAAAAATAAGCGCCGGGCGTCGAGGCTCGAAGCCTCGCGCCCGGCGCGAAAAGCCGATCGTCGCCGCGACCCCGTCCTGGCGGCGCGGCGGGAGCGGACTCAGTTCAGATCGCTGTCGTCGTCGAACCCCTGGCCATCCTGCCCGCGTCCGGAATCGGACGACGACCCGGACTGCGATGATCCGGCTTGCGCGGTGTGCTGCTGACGGGTGTGGCGGTCCAGCTGATCACGCGAGTCGAAATGTGCGCCGCATTGACGGCACTCGAAGTCATGGTCGTTCTGGGCCATGGTGCGTCTCCTCACTGTTGGGGCCGGCGCGTTGCGTCGCTCGACGCGGCGTCGCCGCGCCGCTTTCGGGCGGTTTTCGCAGGGGGTGTGCCGAACAAACGAACTCGCCTCGGCAGTCGATGCCGAGGCGAGCTCGATTTGCGAACGAGGTGCGTTCTAGCGCTGGACGATGATCAGATACTTCGACGTCGCCCAGAACTTGTCGGCTTCCGCGATCTGGAGCGGCCCGTGGAACTTCGCGCCGTCGCGAGCGGTGACTTTCGCGTCGTCGAGGCTCTGCCGCGAGACGATCTGATATTCCCGCGTCGAGTCCGGGAGCGCGATCGTGCGGACGGCGCGCGTGTCGATCGCCGTGAACCCCGCCGGCGTGAGGTCGCGGGCCGGAACCAGCGTGCGGCCGAACCGGTGAACCAGGAGATTCGCGCCGCCTTCGCGCGTGATCACGCCCTTCTGGAGAAGCTCGTCTTCCGTGCCGACCACGTAGTAGGCCTTGGCCGACTCGCTGCGGACCGTCTCGAGCTCCTTGCCCAGCTCGTCGATGCGGCCCTGGAGCAGCACGATCGTCTGCGCCTGCTGGTCGACGCTCGTCATCAACTCGGCGATGTGCCGCACGTCGGCCGCGATCGAATCCTTGAGCGCGCGGTTCTGGTCGGTGAGCGTGCCGTTCGCCGCGAGCAGCTGCTCGTGCTGCTTCTTGAGCTCAGTGACCTGCCGCGCCGTGGAGCGCGCGCGCTCGACGAGCCCGTCGACGCGACGGAGCATGTCCTTGCGAGCGCGAAGCTGGTCCTCGATGCCGCTCTCGGAAGCCTTCTTGCGCGAGCTGGGACCGAGCCCCTTCACGCGCGAGATCGAGCTGTCGATCCGGCCGATGAAGAGGTTCGCGTCGGCGAGCGTCTGCGACACCGAGTCGCGCTCCGCCGAGAGTTTGCCGAGGAGCGCGCGCTGTTGCGTCACGAGAGCGAGCGAGCTGTCGGCGCGCTGGCGCTCCTGCGTGTTGGTGCAGGCGACGGAGAGAAGAGCGAGCGAGGAAATGAGGAGACGGTTGCGCATGAGAGTCATGGGTTGAACGGTCGCACGACCATCGCGCGGCCCCACTAAAGGTGTCCTGAACGGCGGTTGAACACCTAGGGCGGCCCGCACACACCCTCTGTGACGAGGGGCACACGCGTTCGCAACACCCTGACGCTCGCAAGGCTTCTGAGTCTTTCTAAGTGAGTCAGGTCACTTCTAAGTCTTCTAAGTACGAGGCCAACGCGAAATGGCCGGCGAAGCGGGCCCAGTCGGCGGCAGTCGCCTCGTGGTCGGCGTCCTTGAGACGCGGGTTGGCGCCGGCCGCCAACAATGCGTCGACCACGTCGCGCGCGTTTCGCTTGGCGGCGTAGTGGAGTGGGCGATCACCTTTTCGGCCCCGACGAAATGTCGACGTCCACACCCTGCGCGATCAGGAAGCTCACCGTCGCGAGATTGGCGAGCGCGGCTGCCGTGTGAAGCGGGGTCTCGCCGAATCCGCTCGCCGGATTCAACCCGCCGCGGCGCGCGGTGAGGATGTCGGTGCCGCCCTCGGAGAGCGCCAGCAAGGCGTCTACGTCGTCGACAGCGGCGAGCAGCCACGCGTCGGTTTCGCCGCTCACGTCCATGAGGAATCTCGCAACAGGGCGCCGCGTCCGGCGGCCATACGCCGCCGAGCGCGCGGCCGTCGCGCCGTACTTGTCGAGGGCGTCGAGCTCGGCGCCACGCTTGACGAGCAATCGCGCGACCTCCACGGTCGCCGCGAAGTGGAGCGGCGGAGCCTGGTTCGCGCGGCGCTCGCGGACGACCGCCGGCCTTTGTTCGACGACCTCGGCGAGACGACCGAGCTCGCCGAGCGCGGCGGCCTCCCAGGCGTCGACGTGAGCGCCGTGCGCGCGAAGGAGGTCGACGAGCTCGCGCGACTCGCGCCCGGCCGCGATGAGCATCGGCGTCCATCCGTCGTACATGTCGCTCGGGTGATTCGGGTCGGCCCCGGCTTCCAGCAGAAGCGCGGCGACGTCGGCCCTCCCGTTCTCGACCGCGACGTGGAGTGCCGTCGGTTCCCCGCCCCAGATCGGATGTGGTCCGGTGACGCGCGACAGCTCAGGTGATCGCGCCAGCACGCGCGCCGCGGCGTCGCGATCTCCGGCGCGCGATGCGTCGAAAAGTTCGTCGAGCGATCTCACGGGCAACCCTCCACGTCCCCCCCCGCGGCCACTTCACCTCCGCCGTCGACACACCCGCTGGGACGACGCGTCATCGCGCCGATCTCCGCCGCACGACGAAAGGCCGCCGCCAACATGACGTCGATCGCGCCGAGGCACAATGCGGTTACTTCCGTTGGGTGCGCTCGGATGGCCGTCGCGCGGCCGTACCCGTCCCTAGATTCCTCGGCGCGAGTCCCACGACGCCACCCGAGCGCAACGCCAAGTAAACCCCGCGCCGCCCCGGTGAGACTAAGCCCACGAGCCGGAGAAGGATGCTGTGCCGGCTGCCGCTGGAATTCGCCAGGCTGTCCCCACCACTTACTTCAGCCCGAGTTTCGCCGTGAGTTTCCGACGCAGCATCATCGTCGCGCTGTCGGTCGTCAGCGCGATCGCACTTCATTCTCCGTCCGCCGCCGCGCAGACGGACGTGATTCGAGGCCGTGTCACCGGCCCCGACAGCCTTCCCGTCGAACGCGCCACGATCACGGTCACGTCGCTGACCGGCAACGTCACCCGAAACGCGCGGACCGACAAGAACGGCCGCTTCACGGTCACGTTCCCGGGAGACGAGGGCGACTACTTCGTGAACGTCGCGGCGCTCGGCTATGCCGGGCGCCGCTTCGAGATCAAGCGCACGGGCGACCAGGAGATCCTCGTCGCCGACGCGAGGCTCCAGCGAGTCGCCGAGCAGCTCGACGCCGTCGAGGTGAAGGCCGACCGCCAGCGTGTGCGACGCAACGAGGTGCCCGACATCAGCGGCAGCGAACGCTCGGCGTCGGCGGCTAACGTCTCGGCCGACCAACTGGGCGACCTCGCGGCACTCGCCGCGTCGCTGCCCGGCGTTCAGTTGATCCCCGGCGCGGACGGGAATCCCAACGGATTCTCGGTGCTCGGCCTGTCGCCGGACCAGAACGCCACGACACTGAATGGAATGAATTTCGGCGGCTCGAATTTGCCGCGCGACGCGAACGTCTCGACGTCGCTGGCTACGTCGCCGTACGACGTGTCGCGCGGGAATTTCAGCGGCGGCTTGCTCAACGTCCGCTCGCGGCCGGGCTCCAACTACAAGATTCGAACGACGAGCTTCAACTTCGACGCGCCGCAGTTGCAGTGGACGGATCGCGCCGGGCGCCAACTCGGCCAGCAGTACCACAACCTCTCGGTCGGCGGGCTTTTCTCCGGCCCGCTCCAGACGGACAAGTCCTTCTTCTCGCTCGCGTATCAGGCGGGACGCCGATCGTCGGATCTGCAGAGCCTCCTCACACCGACCCGCTCGGACTCCGCGCCGTCCGGCATTTCGAGGATTCCGTCCAGAACCTGCTGAACATTCTCGGACGGGACAATGTTCCGCCGAGCATCGGTGGAATCCCGGGCGCGCGTCTCAGCGACAACGCCCTGCTCTTCGGCACGCTGGACTTCACGCCGCCGTCGTCGACGAGGGGTCAGGCGTTCAACGTCACGTTCAACGGCAGGTGGAACCGCCGGATCCGTCGGGACTGTCGAGGACCGAGCTGCCGGCGCACGGCGGCGAGCGGGTGATGGAACGCCGGGCTCCAGGGCAAGCACACCAACTACTTCGGCTTCGGCATTCTGAGTGAGACGCAGATCGGCGTCAATCGGAGCGGTACTACGGCACTCCGTTCATCGACCTGCCGAGTGGAACGGTGCGCGTCAATTCGACGTTCGCCGACGGCACGCCGAGCGTGCAGTGCGTGTCGTTCGGCGGCAACCCGTCACTGAACACGAGCGTGACCCAGGTGAGCGGGCAGGCTCATGAACGCGCTCTCGTGGTTCAGCGAGAACAACAAGCATCGCATCAAGCTCACGACGGAGCTGCGGCGCGATTCGACTACACGCAGGACCTGACGACGAACACCTCGGCAGCTTCACCTACAATTCGCTCGCCGATCTCGCGCCGGCATGCCGGCGTCGTTCACGCGCACAGCTGACGCCCCGAACGCGCAGAGCGACGGACAGTACGTCGGCGGCACGTCGCTCGGCGATTCGTACCGGCCGAACGACGACCTGCAGATTCAGTACGGCGTGCGCCTCGACGGCAATCGCTTCGCAACGCGACCGGTGCTCAATCCGGCGGTGGAGCAACGTTCGGCATCGCCAACGATCACGTGCCGAACCAGTTCTACGCGAGCCCGCGCGTCGGATTCTCGTGGACGTACGGGCAGGCGTCGCAAATCCCGGGCTTCCAGGGCGCGTTCCGCGGGCCGCGCGCGGTCGTGCGCGGCGGCGTCGGCATGTTCCAGAACACGCCGAACGTCGCAGCCATCGGTTCCGCGATGGACAACACCGGGCTGCCGAGCGCCGTGCAGCAGCTCACGTGCGTCGGCGTCGCGACGCCGTCGCCGAATTGGGCCGCGTACGCGGCGAGCCATCGGCTCGGTGCCCGACGCAGTGCGCCGACGGCACGACGGGCGGCGTGTTCGCGAGCACCGCGCCGAACGTGACGCTGTTCGACAAGGACTACTCGGCGCCGCGCGCGTTGCGCGTCGAACCTCCAGTGGACCGGCAACATCCTCGACAACCGTTCCTCGCTGTCCGTCGACGTGACGTACTCGCTGAATCTCAACCAGGCGAGCACGTTCGACCTGAACTTCAATCCGGTGGAACAGTTCGCGCTCGCGGGCGAAGGCGAACCGTCCGGTGTTACGCGCACGCGACGAGCATCGTCCCGACGACCGGCGCGATCGCGTCGGGCGAAGCGCGACTGCGACCCGCATTCACGCACGTCGGCGAGCTTCGCTCCGACATGAAGTCGGAGGCGCAGCAGTTCACCTTCAGGTTCGCCCGACGACGTTCAGCTCCAACTGTCACGTGGAGTCTGTCGTACGTCTACGCCAGACGCGCGCGAGCGCAGGCGCGCGGCTTCACAGCACCGACGGCAATCCCGCTCGACGCGCGTGGGCGACGGTCGGGCTTCGACTCGCGCCACCAGATCCAGTTATCGCCTGACCTACAACGCGTTCGACTGGGTGCGGCTGTCGTGGAACGGCTCGTTCCGGTCCGGCACGCCGTACACGCCGCTCGTCAGCGGCGACATCAACGGCGACGGCTACTCGAACGATCGCGCGTTCATCTTCGATCCCGCACAGACCGCGGACTCCGGCGCTCGCCGCGGCAATGCAATCGCTGCTCGCGACCGGCGTCGCGATCGGCGCGCGACTGTCTCAAGAGCCAGCTCGGACAGCTCGCGGCGCGCAACAGCTGCCAGGGGCCGTGGACGACGACCGCGAACCTGACGTTCTCGTTCAACCCGATCAAGGTCCGCCTGCCGCAGCGCGCGACTCTCGTTCCAGCTCTCGAATCCGCTCGGCGCGGCCGACCTGATGCTGCACGGCGAGAACCATCTGCACGGATGGGGCCAGACATGCCATTCCCCGTCGAACAGCTGCTGTTCGTCCGCGGCTTCGATCCGACCACGCAGCGCTACAGCTACGACGTGAATCAGCGGTTCGGCGCGACGGCGCGTCGCAATCAGGCGATTCGCGCGCCGGTGACGCTCGACGGCGATGCTGCGCTGTCGACATCGGCGCCGACGCGCGAGCGGCAGGACGCTCACGCAGATGCTCGATCGCGGCCGCACGACTCGACGGCACGAAGGCTGCCGGAGCCGATGCTCAAGGCGTTCTATGGCTCGATCGGCATCATGAATCCGATGGCCGCAGATTCTTCGCCAGGCCGACACGCTGGAGCTCGACGGCGCCCAGGCGGACAGCATCGCGGTGCTCAACCGGCGTACACGATCTCGCTCGACTCCGATCTGGTCGCCCGTCGTGAAGTATCTCGCGACGCTCCCGAACGACTACGACCAGGACGCGGCGTACGCCCAGTATCAAGACGGCTCGCGAGGCGTCGGTCGACGCGCTGATCAGGGTCGTGCCGACCGTGCGCGGAGTCGCTCTCCGGCGCGCAGATGCGCAAGCTTGCCGACGTTCGTCAGTCCGTTCTCGACACCCGTTATCTCGCGTCCGTCCGTTCCGGCACGACCGGCACCGGCCTGGGCATGATCATGCTCCCCGGCGGCGGCGCCGTTCCGGCGGGAGCCGGCGGCGGCGGCATGCAGGTCATCATCAAGTCAGGCACCCCGTGATCTCCGTCCATTCCAACATTCTCATGCGCAAACACATCCTTTCGCTCATCGCGCTCGGCCCGCTCGCCGCAGCGGCGCAGACACCGCCCATCCGCCTCATCAACGCTCCCGACGCGTCGTCGAAACCGGAATTCGCGATGGTCGCGGCGGTGCGTCAGCTCGCAGGCGGCCGCCTACTCGTCAACGACATCAATAACCGACAGCTCACGATTCTCGATCCCGGGCTCGCCAACGCGTTCATGCTGGCCGACTCGACGAGCGGCCAGCTCGAACTCGTACGGAACCCGCGCCGGCGGACTCATTCGATATGTCGGCGACTCGACACTCTTCGTCGATCCGGCGGGGCTGTCGATGTTCGTCATCGACCCCAACGGCAAGATCGCGCGCGTCGCGTCGGTTCCGCGCTCGCAGGACGCGGGCAGCCTTGGCAACGAACCTCCTCGGCACCCCCGGCGTCGACGCCGCAGGGCGCCTCGTCTATCGGAGCGGCGGTCTTCGCATCACGCAGCAGGGCGGCAAGGGTGGTGGCGGCGGCCCCGGCGGGTTCGCAGTGCCGGACTTCCCCGACTCGACGGCGATCGTCCGCGTCGATCTCGCCACGCGCAAGGTCGACACGGCCGCGTATTTCAAGATCCCGAAGACGAAAATGAACATCGTCCAGACGGACAAAGGAATGACCGCGACGAGCGAGCTCAATCCGATGCCGATCGTCGACGAGTGGGCCGTGCTTTCGACCGGCGCGATCGCCGTCGTGCGCGGCCAGGACTATCACGTCGACATTCTGAAGGCCGACGGCACGATCGCGTCGGCGCCGAAGGTCCCCTTCGACTGGCAGCGACTGAGCGACGAAGACAAAGTCGCCGTCATCGACTCGGCGAAGGCCGCTCTGGATCGGGCTCGCGCGGCCGGTCCCGCCGATGGAAACGCGGTCATCGCGGGCGGCGGACGGGCCGGCGGACCGGGCTCTGCGCCGGGCGGCATGGTCGTCATGAACTTTCAGACGACGGGCGGCGACGGTGGCGGCGGCGTGGGGACGAAGATCGCGAGCATGGGCGGCGGGATGCAGCCGTCATTCATCAGCGCGAGCGAGCTGCCCGACTACCGCCCCGCGTTCAACCAGGGCGCCGCTCGCGCCGACGAAGACGGGAACGTGTGGGTTCGCACGAGCGCCACGCGCGCCGGAGCGATCGGCGGATTGATCTACGACGTGATCAACAGTCAGGGGGCTCTGGCCGATCGCGTGCAGATCCCCGCCGGCCGGACGATCGTCGGATTCGGCAAAGGCGGCGTCGTGTACATGGTCGCGCGGGACAAAACGGGGGCGTGGATCGAGCGCACGCACCGGTAACGGAGCTAGACAGCTAGACAGCTAGACAGCTAGACAGCTAGACAGCTAGACAGCTAGACAGCTAGACGGCCGAACGGCGCGGTTTCTCCTGTCCAGCGTGTCCAGCGGTCCAGCCGTCCAGCTGTCACGCGCCTACACAAACAGCCCCACCTGCCCGCCCGTGTGCCAGAAAAGAATCGTCTGATCCGGAGTGAAGCGCTCGTCGCGCACGTAGGAAATCAGCGCGCCGAGCGCTTTCGCCGTGTAAGTGTGGTCCACGAACAGCGCTTCCGTCCGCGCCGCGAGCGACTGCGCCTCGCGCGACGCGTTCGTCGGTATGCCGTAGCCATCACCGACCCACGAATCGTCGACCTCGATCTCACCGTCGAACGATTCGAGTCCTCCAATGCCGCGCACGATCGCGCGCACGCCGGATCGGATCGCGTCGGCTGAATCGTCGGCACTCACGGCGATGACGCGCGTGTGAAGCCGGTATCGCGCTACACCCGCGACGAGCCCCGCCTGCGTTCCACCCGACGACCCCGCGTGGACGATCACGTCCGGTAGCACGCCCTGCTCGAGCAGTTCCTCGATCGCCGCGACGAAGCCCAGGGCGCCGACCACCGTCGACGCCCCGAGCGGTACGAAGAACGGACGCCGACCCTCGGCGCGCAGCCGGCGCATCACGCGCTCGCCGGCGCCGGTTCGCGCCGCCCTCGACTCGATGTACTCGATCTCGGCGCCCAGCATGCGATCGAGCAAGGCGTTCGCGGTCGGGTGGGCGGGCGGAAGTCCGTTGAGGATCAGCACGCACTGAAGTCCGAGCGACGCCGCCGCGGCGGCCGTCGCGCGCGCGTGATTCGATTGCACGCCGCCAACCGTGACCAGCGTGTCGGCGCCGCGCGCGACCGCCTCAGCGAGCACGAACTCAAGCTTGCGCACTTTGTTGCCGCCGAACCCGAACGGAATGGAGTCGTCGCGCTTCACGAGCAGCGTCGGGCCGCCGCCGAGAGCGGCGCGCAGGCGAGGAACCTCTTGTACCGGCGTCGGACCGGACAGCAACGGCACGCGCGGCTGGACGAGACTCGACGTCGTCACTCCTCCGTCGACGGAGCGCCGCCGGTACGCGCGACCTGGTCCGCCTTGATCTTGCCGGGGTCGAAGCGCCGCGCGCTCCCCAGCATCTTGTCGATCGTCTCGTCGAAGTCGGCGGTCGGCTTGCGCTGAAAGCGGAGTGGATTGATGCGGGCGACGACGAACGCCTTGAGATACGGACTCTCGAGCCCTTTGCTCTTGAGGTTGGCGACCGCCTGATTCACCAACTCGTTCAGCTCGAGCAGCTTTGCCGCGCGCGCTTTCCGGGTCTCGAGGGCGGTGGACAGCTTGGACGAAAGAAACTTGTCGCAGCGCTTGAGAATCGGATGGTACGCGCCGCCGGAGAACCGCCCGTTCTCCATGTAGCAGAAGCCGAGCGTCAGGAATGCGGGCTCCTCGAACTCGGTGGCGAATTCCTTCTCGGGGCGGTCGTCGAGGCTGGCGAGCCCCTCGGCGAGTCGCGCCACCTCGAGCGCTTTTTCACGGAGGTTGTGCGCCTTCTCCGTGTTGAGAATCAGAATTCGGTGCGCGACCTCGGGCTCCGGAACCACGATGGCGATGATCGACTTCGCGCCGAGTTGCCGCATCGCGCCAAGCCTGTGATAGCCGTTCGGCGACCAGTACATGCCGTTCGGTCCGGGCACGGCGATCACGGGGTCGAGATAGCGATCCAACTGGTCGATCGCCTTCGCGACGCGCGCGACGTGCGTCTCGGAGAGATCCCGCTGATACGGAGTCGGCTCGACCTTGTCGAGCGGGAGCGCGGCGAGGATCTGCCAGTTGGACCCCAGCGGATCGCGGTAGGTCGCGAGCACCGACCCGCCGGCGGTTTCGATCGCCCTGCCGAGCGATTCGACGCCCGCCGGTGGAGAGGCCGACGCAAGCCGGCGCGCTTCCAGCCCGCGGGAAGCCGCGGGTGCGGCCGCCACCTTCTTTTTCGTTCGTTTTTTGGTCGCCGGCATCTGTCCAAAGCTGGCCGGACCGGAGCAGCCGCGCCAGCCAGTTCGGTTCGAGCTGTGACATACGGTCGAAGCGGCCGTGCCCGCCAAGACGTATTTTCCTCGCAGACGCCTGCGCCAACTTCTTCCCCTCCCCGCGCCGCGCCATGCGCCTTCATTCAATCGTCGCCGTTCTCATCGCCGTCCCGGCGTTGTCCTCCGCCGCGCAGACCCGCGGCATCACGCCGCAGGACTACTTCTCGTTCGAGCTCGTCTCCGATCCACACATCTCGCCCGACGGCGCGCGTGTCGTGTACGTCGTCTCGCGCGTGGACCGCGCGCAGAATCGGCGAATCTCCTCCGTGTGGATCGCGCCGACCGACGGCAGCACACCGGCCCGCGTGCTGATCGACGAGGCGTGGTCGCCGAGCGGTCCGCGATGGCTCGCCGACAATTCGGCGATCGAATTCGTCTCGGCGCGCGCGTCGACCGACACGAGCTCGGGCAGCCGGCGTCCCGGAGCGAGCAGGCCGCAGCTGTGGATTCTGTCGCTGGCCGGCGGGGCGCCGCGCAAGGTGACGAGCGTCATGAACGGCGTCTCCGAACTGCGTGCCGTCGCCGACGGGGAACCGCGCGGCGTGTTTGAGCCGCACGGGCCCGAGCGACAAGTGGCCCGCGACCGCCGAGCGACGTGCGCCACTACTCGCACCTCTCGTACAAGTTCAACGACACCGGCTGGTACGACGACAAGCGATCGCACATCTGGATCGTGGACCTCGCGACCGGCAACGCGCGTCAGATCACCGATCGGCGACGACTGGAACGACACCGATCCGCAGTGGTCGCCGGACGGCGCGCGCATCGCGTTCGTCTCGGATCGCACGGGCCAGGAGTACGACGGCGGCCGCAACTCGGACGTCTGGACGATCGGCGCCGACGGCGGCGCTGACGAAAGATTTCCGACGGCCGAAGGTCCGGACAACTCACCGCGCTGGTCGCCCGACGGAAAGTCGATCGCGTTCGTGACGGCCGCCGCCGAGGAAGCACCGCCGCAGATCTGATCGCGCCCGCGGGCGGCGGCGTGACGACAGCGCCCGCTCCCGACGCTCGATCTGATTCCGACCGACCTGCAGTGGTCCGGCGACGGCCGCTCGCTGTATTTCGACACGGGCGTCAAAGGCGAGTACCAGATCTTTCGCATCGAGCTCGCCGACCATCGCACTGACGCAGGTGACCGCCGGCTCGCGAGCCGTGCGCATCGCCGAGCATCGTCGGCGAATGGACGACATGGTCGTATCTCGTGAACGACTTCACGCACCTGGACGACGTCTACGTCGTCGACGATCGACTCGCTGCACGAGCGAAAGTTCTCGAATCACAACGCCGCGCTCTGGTCGCACGCTCTCGCTCGCGCCGGTGCAGCGGATGCACGTACAAGGGCGCCGACGGCTGGGACGTCGACGGATTCCTCGTGAAGCCGGTCGACTGGCAGCCGGGAAGAAGTATCCGATGGTGCTGAGCATCCACGGCGGACCCGCCGGGCAGTACGGCGTCGACTGGTATCCACGAGTTCCAGGTCTACGCGGCGCACGGCTGGGCGGTGTTCTTCACCAATCCGCGCGGCTCGACGGGCTACGGGCGCGAAGTTCGAGCGCGGCATCGAGAACGAGTGGGGCGGCAAGGACTACATCGACATCATGAACGGCGTGGATGCGGTAATCGCTGCGAATCCGTGGATCGACACGACGCGCCTCGGCGTCACCGGCGGCAGCTACGGCGGCTACATGACGAACTGGATCGTCGGCCACACGAATCGGTTCAAGGCCGCGGTCACGCTGCGCAGCATCTCGAACTTCATCAGCGACGACGGCACGCGCGACGGCGCGTACGGCCACGAGGACGATTTCGGCGGCGACATCTTCCAGAAGTACGATCTCTACTGGGACCGCTCGCCGCTCAAGTACGTGCAAGAACGTCACGACGCCGATTCTGATCCTGCACTCCGACAACGACTATCGCGTGCCGATCGAGCAGGGCGAGCAGTGGTTCCGCGCGCTCAAGCACTACGGCAAGACCGCCGAGATCGTCTTCTTCCCGCGCGAGAATCACAACCTCACGCGCACGGGCGAGCCGAAGCACCTCGTCGAGAGCCTGAACTGGCAGCTCTACTGGTTCGACAAGTATCTCGACGGAAAGACCGGCCTCGTCGCGCCTGACTGGCGCTGAGTTGTTGTGCCGGAAAATCAACTGCTCACCGCAGAGACGCGGAGGACGCAGAGGACTGCCCTAACGTTCCGTGTCCGTCGCGCAACGAGCGGGATCTTTTTTGTGAAACCCGCTCGGGATGCCTCGATGTGGCGGCATAGGCCTCCACGGAACGAGTGACTTCCCGAGCGGCAGTCCCCAAAAAATCACACTCGTTGCGCGCCGGATTTCAGCTCCGCGGCAGTCCTCTGCGTCTCTGCGGTAAGGCAGTTCCAGTCTCGTGAACTGCGCGACGAACTACATCCGGAACAAATACGAGTACTTGAGAAAGAAATAGTCGGTCGACCGGTGTATCGGCTCGAAGTCGAAACGCCGCGTCGCGTCGGGCAGTCCGCTCCCGGCGTTGCCGTACCCGACGAAGAGGACGGTGCCCGGGCGCGGGGTGTACGAGAACAGATAGTCGCCGTGCAATGCGCGAGAACGCGTCGCCAGCGCGAGCGAGCCGTTCACCAGCAGCGGGTAGATCGTTCGCGTCTCGTCGCGGAGATCGTTCGTCTCGCTCAGATCGTACTCGCCGACGACGCGCACGAAGATCGAGCGCGTCAGCTGGTACTCGACCTTGAGCCGCGGGATCACGTTGCGCCCGACGAGCGAGCCGTCACTTCGCCGCCAGAAGTCCTGGTACGCGTACGACCCGTCCACGCGCACGCGGTCGCTCGGCCGCACGCTGACCGTGAGCGTCACCAGGTTGATGTTGGCCTGCGCCCACTCGAAGAAGTTCTCGTCCTGGCCGCCCACGTACAACAGATTCGCGCTGAACGCCGACCATTGCGGCGTCGCGAGCGTGAACACGTAGTCGCGGTTGAAGATCCGGCCGATCCCGGTGAACGGCAGCGTGTCGCCCGTGGGCGACAGTAGATCTCGGTAGTTGGCGTAGAGCGTCGAGTCCCAGCCGAACGTCTCCCAGTACACTCCGAGCCCGACGTTCCAGCCGCCGCGCAATGCCGCCGTCGCGCTCACGTGGAACTTCTTGTCCTGCGCGTCGCCGTGACGCACGAAGTGCGAATACTGCCAGGTGTCGTCGTAGTTCAGGTCGCCCGTGATCGCTTCGAGCTTCGACCCGCGCTCGGCGAACCAGGTGAACCGCTCGTCGGCGAGCACCGTGCACGATCCCCGCGCGCGAGATGAACCCGCTGCCCGCGCGAAAGTCCTCGCCGATGCCGTCGAGTGAAATAGCGGAAACCGTACTGCTTTCCGTTGCGCGCGATCGCGGCGGTCCCAGAGCGGGGCGTTCCGCGCGAACGTCACGTGTCTTGTCGAAGCTCTGCGCGTATTGGAAGATCGCGTTGTACACGTCGCCGAACACCACTCGCCCGTCGACGTCCGCGACGCGATTGTAGTCGCCGCCCGACGACGCGGTCCGTGTACGCGACGCCGATCGCGACTGGTCGCCGAAATCGTGCTGCGCGCGCAGGATGTTGTACACCGCGCGGTCGTGCCCCGACGCCGAGCGACTCGAGTCGTCGGCCGCCGACGAGAAACCCGACGCTCGTGCCGCTCACCTTCCCCGTGAGCTTGACCGCCGCGTCGGGCTCGGCGATGTCGCGCGTGTAGATGAGCGTGTGCGGCACGCTGAACTGACTCGAGCCCCTCGATGAAGAAGGGCCGCTTCTCGGGAAAGAACAGCGCGCGCCGCGGATCGATGACGAATCTGCCCGGCGTCCGATTCGACTTCGGCGAAGTCCGGATGCGCGGTGCCGGTCGATCGTGAGGTTGTTGGTCAGACCCCATCGCGCCGTGCCGCCGACCTGCGGCCTCTGCCGCGTGATATCCCCAGCCCGCCCGCCGCGGGCGCGCCGTTGACGTGCTGCGTCACGACCGGATTCACGTCGAGCACGACGCCGCGTTCCAGCCCGGTGAGTCCCTCGATCGTTCCCGACTGCGCGAGGAAGGACGCGTTCGAGCGCAGGGCCGGCGCCCAACTGTCTTCGTAGCCCGAGTGCTGCACCTCGCGCACGACGTTGAGGTCCCACGTCTGCTCGTCGCGGACTGATACTTCAGGCTCTTGAAGGGAATGCGCATCTCGACTTCGTACCCGTACTCGGTGACGCGCCCCTTCGACTCGAAGACGAAGTCCTGGCTCAGATCCGCCGACGCGCGTCCGGCGAGCGTCGGCGTCCAACTGCCGCGCGCCCCCAATCCGTTCTCGACGATCATGCCGTCCATCTGCACGCCGAGCGGATTGACCGCGAACACGTACGCCTGGCGCTGGTCGTGGAACGTGCCGATCAACAACTGCACGTTGTCGTCGGCCGAGATCTTGTCGCGGTCGGCGAGCGTCGCGTGCACGGCGCCGTGCGACTCGAACGCGCGCACTCCGACGTACAGCGCGGTGCTCGAGTACCAGAGAAGCACTTGCGTCGAATCGGCGGCCGGTACGCCGTCCTGCGGCGAAAATTGAGAGAAGCCGGCCAACACCGCCGCGGATCGCCACGCCGCCTCGTCGAGCGCGCCGTCGATCACGACCGACGCGGCTTCGGCCTCGACCCGAGGAATGCGCACGTGAAGCTGATTCTCCCGCCCGACGTACGTCGCGGGTGGAATCGGCGCGTGGCCGAGCGCATGGCAGAGAACGATGCACGCAAGCATGCTCGAACTTGATGTGTCGCGCGCGGCTTCGCTAACTCAGCGGGTTCGAATCGTGTAAGGATTCGTCCGCCATGTCGCCGCGCTAAAAGCGCACGGTGCGATACACGACGCTGACGTCGCCGGTCTGTTGCGGCACGACGTTCGCCGGACGCGGCGGCACCGCGACCGACGGCGGCAGCCCGGGTCGTCTCGCGATCATGGCGAGATCGAAGTGCGCGCTCGGCGGCACGGCGATGGAAAAGACGGCGCCGCTGTCGGGCACCGCCCAGAAACTCCACGACCACGTCGGCGGCCTGCGGCGGAACCGCGTCGTGTCCGCGACGCGCGCGTCGATCGCCGTGCGAAGCACCGGCGCGCCGGACGCGCGCAGCGTGAGCGCCGTCGTCCCCCTCGGCGCGTTGACCCGCACGATGACACGGCGCGCGCCGTCGATCAGCGTGTCGCGCAAGAGAGTCGCCGTCGGCGCGTCGAGCGTGGCGCGCGGCTGCGGCTTCGCCGAAAAGCGCGCCGATCGAAGCGCCGAGGCCCATGCGGGCAGCGACGTCGCCGTCGGTCCGAGCACGCCGGTCGTCCAGGCGCTCGTCCCCTCGAGCGACCCGAGCAGGGCATCGCCGCCGTCGGCGTTCTGCGCGAAAACCAACGCGCTCGGGATCGGCATGTCGGCGCTCGCGCCCGACGTCGTGGCGCCGATGATCGCGAACACGACCGCTGCGCCCGCGAGCGCCGCGGGCAGCGGCCAGGATCGCCGGCGCCCGCCGCCCGCTCGCAGCACGAGCGGTGCACAGAGCCAGACGATCAGCGCCGTCACGACCGCGAGCACCGCGGAACCCGGCCCCGCGACGCCGAGCATGATCGCCGCGATCGTGTAGGCCAACCCGGCGAGGAGAAGCAGCGTGACCGCCACGGCAAGCCACCACGCGATTTCGCGTCCGGAGCGCGCCGCGACAAGCGCGAACAGGAGCGGCCACGTGAACAGGTAGCTCGCGCCCGGAGCGACGATGCTGGTCGCGATCGCGACGAGCAGCCACACCGTCAGCGCGCCGGCGTGCACGTCCGGCGACCACCGCGTGGCCCATGCATATATGAAAAGGTTGATCGCCGTCACGGCCAGAGCGAGCGCCGCGGCGAAGGTGCCGCTCCACATCGCCGGGCCGTGCAGCTTGACCATCCAACCGATCGCCGCGGAAATCGCCAGCGCCGCGATCATCGCCGGCGCGCCGACGCCGACGCCTTTCAGCTGCCGCCGAACGACGACCACGGTCAGCACGAGCGCAATCGCCGCAAGCGGCAGGGCGAACCCGATCGGATAGACGATCAGGCCGAGCAGCGGCAGGTCGAAGAACACGGCGTCGTTCGTCTTCGGCCGCGGCAGCTCTTCGTTGGCCACCTTGCGCGTCACCGCGAGCATCTGAGCCCCGTGATGCTGCACGCTCCGCGGGTCGAGATGCGCGACGTCGTCGTTGCCGGAGTGGTATCGCAGCACGCCGTCGGCGAAGGCGAAGTTCAGCGCCGGCACGCCGAGGAGCGAGAGCTCGGACAGGTCGGTGTCGTTGGGGAGCGCGCGGTAGATCGTCGTGAATACCGAACCCGCCGTCACGTCGCCCGCCGATCGCAATTGCGACACCGCATCGCGGTTGCCCTGGCCGGTTTCGAACATGTACGAGCGTCCGGTCGTCCCGCGCGCCTCGAAATTCATGATGAACGCGACGTCCTTCGCCCACGGATGCTCGCGGACGAAGGCGGCGGCGCCAAGCAAGCCGGCTTCCTCGCCATCGGTGAAGAGCGCGATAACGTCGTGCGCGAGAGGCTCCTTGCGCGCCCGAAGCGCGCGCAGCGTCTCGAGCAGCGCCGCGCACCCTGCCCCGTCGTCCGCCGCGGCCGGCCCGGCCTCGACGCCATCGTAGTGAACGACGAGCAGCACCGCCTTGCCGGCCGTGCTCGCGCCGGGCATCCAGGCCAGAATGTTCTGGACGCGCCCCGCTTCCTGATATCGCGTGCCGACCGCCGTCGTCGTCTGCAGTTGAGGCTTGAGCCCCAGCGCCACGAGGCGCCCCATGATGTAGTCACGAACGCGATCGTGATCCGGCATCCCCATCGCGTGCGGGCGCACCGCGATCGCTTCGACGTCGTGCATCGCTCGCTCGGCTGAGAAGACCGTGTCCGCCGATTGTGCCGGAACGACCGAAGGGGGCCGCGTGACGCGCGCCACCGAATAGGCGCACAGGGCCGTCAAGCCGATCAGCGTGCCGACGCGAAGAGGAATCGATCGATCCATTTAGGGGCGGCTGGGTCGCGAGTGGCGCGGGTCCTTGCGCTTGTCGGTCAACTTACCATTGTACATCGAGCGACTTCATTCTGGAGCACCGATGTCCGACGCAACACACCACGACGCTGCGAAGACGGTTCTCGTGGTGGATGACCACGAAGCGACCCGACAGACGATCGCCCGCATGCTCGAAGCGGGCGGATTCGCCGTCCGCACCGCCAGCAACGGCCCTGAAGCGCTCGAGATGCTCGCCGCTCAGCGCGACGAGATCGACCTCGTCCTCTCCGACGTCACCATGCCGGGAATGACCGGCATCGACCTGTCCTATCAGATCCGGGATCAATACCCGGACGTCCCGGTCGCCATCGTCTCCGGCGACGTGAGCGAGTTGGAACGCAGCATCATCGGGCGCGCCGAGGTCCCGTTCATCAAGAAGCCCTTCCACGCCGAATCACTCTACAGCGCGGTGCGCGAAGCGATGCGGCGGCACGCGTCCGGCTGACGCGCGGCGCTACTGCTTGACGAAGGTCTGTTTTCCCGCCACCGACTGTCCGCCGATCGACGCCTCGCTCGCGATCACGAGTGTCTTCTTGTCGTCCGAAAGTGAATAGCGCTCGGTTCCCGAAAAAGCGCCGCCGCCGAAATCAGCGGTCGTCTTGATGACGAGGACGTCGGCGCTCCACTCGGCTATCGAATTGAAATCGACGTTTTGCCCGTTCGCGCTCACCGTGTTCTTGGAAGGCGAGCCGTCGAGCGCGTAGGTCGCCGTGCCCGTCCGCGTCATGCCCATCGCGGTCGTCGTACGTTCGACCTTCATCGACTTTTCGTCCTGCGTGACCTTGAGCGTCGCCGCCGTCGGACTCATTGGCCCTTCGCTCTTCGCGGGGTCCATCGTCCACGTCCCGGTGAAATCCGGGTGGGCGCGCGCGGCGGTCGTACCGCGTCCAAACGGTATCGCCGCGATGGTAGCAGCGAGCATCCAAGGCACGAACAGCCGCATCGTGTCTCCCGTGTTACGAGTGTGCGTTGAGTCGAGCGACTACTTCTTCTTCGCCGCCGGCTTGGCCGCGGGCTTGGCCGCCGATTTGGTCGCCGACTTCGGCGCGTCGCGCAGAACCTTGTTCTGTCCTTCGTAACCGAATTTGACGTGGGCGCTCTGCTCGATCTGCTTGATCGCCAGCATCGCCGAATCGAGCGGCGCGTCGATCGACGTGGGGCGATCGAGGAGCGGCTTGTCCGGCACCTTCACGTCGGCGTTGAAGAATCGGCCGAGCACGACAATCACATGCCGCAGCGGCTTGTCGTGGATGACCATCTTCTTGTCGAGCCAGCTGAACGACTCCGCCTTGTCGTCGTCGCCAAGCGGCTTGATTCCCGAAGCGTCGGCGACCATCGCCTGTCCCGCGGCGACGACAGCCGTCTCCTTTCCCTTCTTGATGGTGACGGACCCCTCCTGCACGAGCACGCGGGCGGAACTGTCTTCGGGGTAGGCCGTGACCGCGAACTTCGTTCCCGTCGCGATGAATTGCGTGTGGTTCGCCACCACGCGGAACGGCAACGTCTGGTTCGGCGCGACTTCGAACGACACGGAGCCTTCGATGCGAATCGCGCGCATCTTCGTCGGGAAGCCGTCGGGAATGAACACCTTGCTGTCCGGGCCCATTTGCATCGGCGACCCGTCGCCCAACTTCGCGCCTCCAATTTGTCCCGCGCCCGAGGCAATCGGCTGAATGTTCGGGGAGGCGACGGAGGCCAACACCGCGTCGTCCTCACCGAGGTTGCTCAGCTTGCGCACGCCCCAGAGGGCGACGGCAACGGCCAGGACGACGATGATGATCGGGCCCGTCCACGATCGTCCCTTCGACAGTTGCTTCATGTGCGCCGCGGCCTCGTGTCGCCCCGCCGACGCGGCCGCCTTGTGTGCGGCGGCCGTGTTCCCCTCGCCGCGAATGGTGCGCGTGATTCGCGCCCACGCCTCTTCGACGTCCGCCTGCGCCGACGCGGAGTGAGTCCCCGTCATCGTCAGTTCGTCGCGCGCGTTCGTGCCGCCGAAACGCTGCGCCGAGTGGCGTCGGCTCAGCGCTCGTGCCGCGCCGTGCGTCACCTCGTCCGCCAACACCTTCTTGAACTGTTGGAGTGATGTGAGCGTCGCGCGCTGTTGCCAGACGTTGACGAAGGCGGTTTCCACGACCCGCGGCGCCAACGCCGGAGCGTCTGGCAACTTTTCATTGGCAGTAGCCATGGCGCCGGCAAACTCCGCGTCGAACGCGCGCCTCAGCGCCGTCTCGTCGCGCAAGTACGTGGCGGACGATGAAGGGGGCGTGACGGACGAGGGCGAATCTGTGCGGGCATCTTGCGACGCCATTGCTGCCTCCAAGACGGGTGGTCTGCGATGATGTAGTAGTGGCCTAATCATGGCGTCGGCGCAACGCCGTGCAAGAGGCGACCACCATTCGACTTCACCCGTGCGGGGGCCCGGGTGAGTGGCGATCGAATACGTGTCGCAACACGGCGCGTTTCCCGATCCCAACGGCGCTCTCGCGACTCCGCGATTCCCGGAGGGAGACGGACAACCAGTAGAACCCTCGAGGCATCGACTCGGCGACTGTTTTTCAAGTCGTACCGCAATAACCATCGTACTGTAAAAACAACGGTTCGTGAAGGCCGCTTTGAGTCGGTCGATTTGCCTCCCGATCTGCTGTATCAGAACGGTGCTTGCGACGCCGTCGTACCTCCATGGCTCGTTGCGGTTGGAACCAACCACTGATGCTCGGCCGCAACAGTTATCGTCGCGAGGATGCCAGCCTGGATTTGTTGGCACTAGCTAACATCATGACCCGAAACGACATCCGACACAGACAGCCGCCGACCTGACTCTGGCACATCGACTGCGATCGACCTCCCCACGCGTTCCCGTCCGGGAGCGCGTGGTTTGGTCGGTTGTCGTCTCGATTTCGGAGGTCTCGTGAAAACGGTGGTCGCCGCGGATCTCAAGTCGCGAACGATAGAACTCCAGCGCGAGACCTCTGCTTTCGGTCCTCGCGCCCTCCGCACGTCGATCATGACGGCACTCGGCAATGGCGACCGGCGAGTCGTCGTGGACTGCGACGGCTGGGAGAGGCTGGACCTGGTCGTGCTCAGCGCCTTGGTCCAGGGCGCGAAGGCCTGCGCCGCGTTCGGCGCATCGTTCGAGCTCGTAAACCTCGAGGGGCACGTACGCGACGACATCGTCGCGCTGCGATTAGAGCGACGCCTCGGTATCGTCGCCTAGGTCGGCGTGTTGCGCTCCTGCAACAGACTTTGATGGGCCCCAGCAACATCGGAGCCGAAACGTTACAGATGTTCCGTGGCTTTGCGCCGGATTTAGTGTGTTGTAGGATAATGGTTTAGGCTATTTGTAAGCTCAGTGACTCACGTGGTATGGCCCGTGCTAGAGCAGGCTCGTGTTCAGAACGCCGGTGGACGCCGCGTTCTCGAGTGAATCCGTGATCGGGAGGAAGGGAGAATGGGAATCCGCAATCTGGCGCGCGCCGCGATGATGGGCGCCGCAGCACTGACCCTCGCGTCGCGACCAGCGACGTCTCAGGTCGTCACGTTTTCGACGTCTGGGACGTTCAGCCACGGCTCGTGCGGCGCCTCATTGTGCGCCTTCGGTGGCTACATCCTCCAATGGTCGGGCGTCAGCCAGCAGTCGTGGACCCCGCCGAGCGATGTCGTCCTCGGCGATTTCGTGGTGACGTGCTACTTGGGGCCGTGCGCCGGCGGCAACATCATCTCCGGGTCGACGTTCATGCTGACGATCACGCAGAGCGGGCCGAGCGCCGGCACCGGAACCATCTCGGGTGGTCTCGGATGGAACCCGAATTCCGGCCTGCTCTCCTGGACGCCTGATCAAGGCAGCGTCACGATCGGCGGCGTCACGTACGGGCTCACCGAAGACGGAACCGGATGCCCGGTGGCGGACAAGGGGTGCATCAACCTCTCGACGCCGAACGTGAATTTCGTCCCAACCTTTACCGACCTGAAGGACGACGTCACGACGACTCCCGAGCCGGCGACGATGGCCCTGATGGCGACGGGTCTTGTCGGCCTGGTTCCCCTGGCCCGCCGTCGCCGCAAGAACTAGAAAGCAGGTCGGATTCCCGCAGAGTCCAAAAAAACGGCGTCCACCCGTAAGACCGCGGGAGTTGCTGCTCAGGCAGCGGCTCCCGCGGTCTCTTTTTGCGTTTGTTGGCCTTCCGCGTCGAAAGCATGGAAAACTCCCGCCAATCTTCCCCCCCCCCGACGAGGACCAAGATCTTGGCGCTGCCTTTCTCGATTGACTTCATCCGGCGGATCCGTCTTCCCGCTCTCCTGATCGTGGCCTACCTGAGCCTCGGCTCGGTGGTCGAGGTCCTGGTCGCGGCCTGGCCGGTTCGCGTCCACGACGTCAACTGGCGATTGTCCGCGCTGAACTCCGCGGCAGGCGCCACCGGGACGGAGCTACTGGCGCTCCTCCTTCTTGTCGTTGTGGTGCAGCTCTCGATGTCGGTCGCCGGACTCTGGACCGCCTTTTGGGCATCGATCGCGGTTTCGCTTGCGTACCTCGCCGCTTTCGGCGTGTTCGGCCTCGACAGTCTTCAGCTGCGCGGCCGAATCCCGGCCAATGAGCTCCACCGATTCGACATCACTGTCGTCTGGGGGCTGGCCCGATTCGGGATCGCGGAAGTTGTGTGTCTGGCACTCGCCGCCTGTGCCCTCGCGGCAGCGCGCGCCCTGCGACGCGAGATGGGCCGAGACACGTCCAACAGGATCATCGTCGGCACGTCGGCGTTGGCGGAAACCAAGGCCGCGGTCCGCCGCCTGGAGCCCACGCCGCGCTACGGAGAAAGCGTCGGTTCGTAGCTCGTCACGAACTCGATGAACTTCGAAACATCGAGCATGTTGCGACCGACATAGCGCACGGTGTGCGAGTCGATTCGCTGCACGTTCGACAGGTAGCCGAGCAGCTCCACCGGCCGGTAGTTCTTGAACGACACCTCGAGAGTGATCGGGCGCGTCACCGAGTAAGGCTTCATGTCGCCGCGCCGTTTCAGGGCGGCCGCGGCATGCTCGCGAATCAGTCGGCGCGCCGCCTCCGGTGTCATCGTCGCCGTCGAGTGGAAGCCGATCGCGCGCTTCACCGCGACGCCCTCGATCGGACCGAGTCTCGCTTTGGTTTCGGCCACGATTGCGTCGTCGCCGGTCAGCATGACCACCGGCACCCCGTACTCGGCGGCGATAGCGGCGTTCATTCCGGCCTCGGACATCGAGATCCCGTTGAGGGCAATCCGGGTCAGCAAGGCGCTCGAAATCGTGTGCGCCCGAACCCCGGTCGTGCTCGAAGTCGAGGCGTGGTAGCCGATGAAGATCACCGCCGCGAAGGTCGAGT
Organism: uncultured Gemmatimonadaceae bacterium; assembly: GCA_963789315.1. GTDB lineage: Bacteria > Gemmatimonadota > Gemmatimonadetes > Gemmatimonadales > Gemmatimonadaceae > JAQBQB01. The sequence continues at coordinate 175,318 of CAWBKI010000028.1, forward strand.
CGATTCCCTCCATCATGCCAAGTGGCCGAGGAAATGACCGAACGATGGTTATCGGAACGTCGGTCGGAAATCGGTCGATCAGGAGCGACTCCCCGTTGCCGTGCGAGTCGCTCACCACGAATTCGGTGGCACCGGCGTCTCGCGCTCCCTGAATCGCCGCGAGTACCTCTCCGGTCATCCACTCGCGCGCCCGCTCGTACTCGAACGAGCCGGGTCCCAGTTGGTCGACGGAGGCGACGCCTGTGATTCCCTCCATGTCGGCCGAGATGTAGACCTTGAGCGTGCCCGCTGGGCGCTGCGCGGCGGCGGGCTCGATCAGCGACGACGAGAATACCGCCAGCGCGACGGCGACGAGTCTTTGAACGCCCCTTCGCAACGTCGTCATGGCGCCAGGTCCGGCGTCGCGTCGACTTCCTGCCAGATCGGCTGCGTTCGCGTCTCGCGCAGCGTGAAGCTGCCGACGACGAACGTCAGGGAAGCCACACCGATCGGGAACCACAGCCCCGCCAGCGGGTTTCCAGTCGCCGCCACGATCGAGGTCGCGATCAACGGCGTGAATCCGCCGAACCAACCGTTGCGCGAAGTGATACGGCAGCGAGAGCGACGTGTAGCGAATCTTGGCCGGGAAGCTCTCGACAAGGAACGCGGCGATCGGCCCGTAGACCATCGTCACGTAGAACACCTGCAAGAACACGAGGAACACGAGGAACGGCGTATTGAGCGGCTGCGCCGCGCTCATCATCGCCTTGTAGATCGGGATGTACGTCAGCGCGGCGACGAGACAGCCCGCCATGATGATTCGCTTGCGCCCGATGCGGTCCGACAACGCTCCGAAAATCACGAAGAACGGAGTGGCGAGGACGAGCGCGATCGCCACGATCACGTACGCCGTGTCGATCGGAATCTTGAGAATCGTCTGAAGGAAGATGAGCGCGTAGAACTGGCCGGTGTACCAGACCACGGCCTGACCGGCCGTCGCGCCGAAAAGCACCATGAGGAAGATCTTCCAGCGCTCGAGCGAGCCGTAGCTGTCCTTGATCGGCGCGGTCGACGTTTTCCCCTCGGCCTTGAGCTGCGCGAAGACCGGCGACTCGGACATCCGCGCGCGGATGTAGTACGACACGATCACGAGGATCGACGAGAGAAGGAACGGGATTCTCCAACCCCACGGCTTGAAGTTCGCGTCGGTCATCGCGTGCTTCGTCACGAGAATCACGATCAGCGAGACGAAGAAGCCGAGCGTCGCCGTCGTCTGGATGAACGACGTGTAGAAGCCCCGCTTGTCGTCCGGCGCGTGCTCGGCCACGTAGATCGCCGCGCCGCCGTACTCACCGCCGAGCGCGAGCCCTTGGAGCAGTCGGAGGCTCACCAGCAGGACGGGCGCGAAGATCCCCAGTGTGCCATAGCCGGGCAGAAGACCGATCGCCGCCGTCGAGCCGCCCATGATGAGCAGCGTCAGCATGAACGCGTATTTGCGTCCGACCATGTCGCCGATGCGGCCGAACACCAGCGCGCCGAATGGACGCACCGCGAACCCCGCGGCGAAGGTCGCGAGCCATTTGAGCAGCGAGATCGTGCTGTTCGCCTCGGGATAGAAGATCGGCGAGAGAATCGCCGCGAGGCTGCCGAAGATGTAGAAGTCGTACCACTCGATGACGGTGCCGGCTGACGAGGCCGCGATGACGCCCCAGATCCCGCGCGTCGATGAGGAGGGTGAGGTCATGGGCACAATACTGCCGCACGCACCGCCGTTTGACGAGACCGCTCAGGGGTCGAAGGGCTTCTCCGTCGCCATGGCGAGCCACGCGCGAGCCGTGCGCTCCGTCGGAAGCCACGAGGTCGGGTAGGTGGGCAGCGGCGCCGCCTGCGCCCATCGGCCGAACCGCGTTGGCGTGCGAGGTCGCCGACGAAGCCCGAAGACTCGGCGAGCGGCCTGAGTCCCTCGTCGCCGATGCGCAGCGGAATCACGTCGTCGAAGAACATGATCGAGATGTCGCGCGAGCGGCCGACGACGTGGGCCGCGCCCGGCTCGGGAGCCAGCGCCCACAGCGCGCCGCCGCGCCGGTTGAGATCGAACAGGCCGGTGATCGTATTGACGCGCGACTCGAGATCCTTGCCGCCGATGAACAGCAGCGCCGGAATTGCCCGCGTGGCGCGGGGCGTGAGCGCCGTGTAGTAGATCCCGCCCTTGTTGACGACGAAGGCGAGCACGCGCTCCGGCTTCCACGAGGCGAACTCGTAGTTGAACTGACCGCCGGCGGACATGCCCCAGAACAGCAGCGGCTCGGCCGCCAGCTCGGGATGTTTGGATCGTGTCGCGAGTTGGCCCAGGGCGTCGAGCAGCGCCTGCCCGCTCCCGTGCGACACGTTCACGTAGTCCTCGATGAAATTCTGGTCGTGCGGCTTGTCGGTGAACCGGCAGGCGAGCAGCGCGAGGTGCTGCCTCACGGCAAAGGCCTGCCACACCGTGTCCTCGGCCATCGCGCGGCCGTCGCCGTTGGAACCAGGCACCAGCACCATCGTTCCGCGCAGCGTCGCCCCGCCGGGCGGCGCCCAGAATCGAAACTCGGCCTTGTCGAAATTCGCGCCCGGCGGGATCGTGTCCTCGAGCGTCGACGAGGCGGAGACCTGCCCGCGGGCCGCGCGGCTCGCGGAGAAGAGCGCCAAGAGACCGAGCGCGAGAGCGCTGAAGATGCGTGTTCGAGTCATCGTGATTGTCATCGAGTAGGGCGACCAGTAATTGTCTGTCACGTCGTCGACAGGCGCCAGAGGCGCGTTCCCCAGGAGACTCGCATGCGAGGTGGTCTTGTCGGTTCGATGCTGTTCGCCGCGATCGCCGGCTTCGGTCCGGCGCAGCCGCCTGCGCCGCCGGCGACTCGCGTCGTCATGCTCGGAACGGGAACTCCCAACGCCGACCCCGAGCGATCCGGTCCCGCGGTGGCGGTCGTCGTCGGTGACGCGGCCTATCTCATCGACGCCGGCCCCGGAATCGTGCGCCGCGCCGCCCAGGCGGCACGCGACGATTCCATCCGCGCACTGGAGCCGCCTCGCTTGCGCCGCGTGTTCATCACGCACCTTCACTCGGATCACACGGTCGGGCTCCCGGACCTGATCCTCTCGCCATGGGTGCTCGGGCGAACGGATCCGCTCGACGTGTTCGGCCCGCGCGGCACGAAGCGAATGGTTGATCTCCTCGAGCAGGCGTACTCGGAGGACGTGCAGATTCGCCTGAACGGCGGCGAGCCGTCCAACAAGACGGGATATGCCGCGAACGCACACGACGTTGGCACCGGAGTCGTCTACCGGGACAGCAACGTGACGGTGACGGCGTTCAACGTGCGGCACGGGAAATGGGATCAGGCCTTCGGCTATCGCTTCGCCACGCGTGATCGAGTCGTCGTCGTCTCCGGCGATACGTCGCCCAGCGACGCCGTGGTCGCAGCCTGCAACGGATGCGACGTGCTCGTCCACGAGGTGTACTCGGCCGAGCGATTCCGGACTCGGCCGCCCGAGTGGAGGCAGTATCACGCGGCCTACCACACGTCCACCGACCAGCTGGCGGACATCGCGACGCGCGCGCGGCCGAAACTGCTCGTCCTGTATCACCAGCTCTATTGGGGAGACGACGACGCGGCGCTGGTGCGCCAGGTCCGGGCCAAGTATCGGGGAACAGTGGTGTCGGCGAAGGATCTGGGCGTGTACTGATTCCGACGTCGCCTGACTCTCGCTTGATCCACCCGACGGCGGCAGATTAAGCGCTCAGCAGGTCTCGAGCGAACGAGCGGAGAGGTGCCGGCCATGATCACCCGACGGGAATTCGTGAAAGCGACGGCCGCCGTGGGCGGCGCGCTCGGAATGGCGCCCCGACTCGCGTCGGCGCTGGAGGCAGCGACCCCCGATGGAGCGCGCGAGCGTCGGACCGTGGAACGCGCCGAAGCCCCCCTCAACATCCTGATCCTCGGCGGCACGGGCTTCACCGGTCCCGAACAGGTCGAGTACGCGATCGCGCGCGGACATCGCGTGACGCTGTTCAATCGCGGCAAGACACGCCCCGGCCTCTTCAAGGGAAAGGTCGCCGAAGAGCTCATCGGTGACCTCAACGGCGACACGAGCGCGTTGAAAGACAAGAAGTTCGACGTCGTGATCGACAACCCGACGACGCTTCCCTTCTGGGTGAGGAACGCGGCGCAATATCTCAAGGGAAACACCAAGCACTACATCTTCATCTCGACGACGTCGGTCTACCGCGACGAGAGCCAGATCGGCATCAACGAGGACAGTCCGACGCTGCCGATGCCGGCCGGCCTCGATCCGTATCAGCCGGACCAACGCAACGCGGCGCAGTTGGCGGTGTCGGCCAACCACCCCAACTACGGTGCGTTCAAGGCCCGCGCCGAAGTGGAAGTGCAGAATCAGTATCCGGGCATCAACACGATAGTCCGGCCCTGCCTCATCGTCGGGCCGCTCGATCGAACGGACCGCTTCACGTACTGGCCGGCACGCATCGACAAGGGCGGCGAGGTGCTCGCTCCCGACAAGCCGGAAGACCCCTGCCAATTCATCGACTCGCGTGATCTCGCGGAGTGGATGATTCGCATGGCCGAGGCGCGGGAGTTCGGCACGTTCAACGCGATCGGGCCCGAGAAGCCGCTGACGATCGCCGAAATGCTGTACGGCGTGAAGGCAATCACGACGGCCGGCGCGCAGTTCACCTGGGTGCCGTGGGAGTTTCTGCGCGATAACCAAGTGCGGCCGTGGCGACACATGACCGTCTGGCAACCGCCCTACGGCGCGACCGCCGGCTACCAACGCCGCAACGCGTCGAAGGCAATCACGAAGGGCTTGACCTTTCGGCCACTCGCCGTGACCGCCAAGGACACTCTAGACTGGCACAAGACGCGCCCGGAGAAGGAGCAGCTCGCCACGCTCAACGGGGAGATCAACGGATTGCCGATGACGAAAGAAGCGGAAGTGCTCGCGGCATGGAAAGTCGCTCGCGCAGGGGGCACGTGATGGCAGTTCCGGGATTCGTCAGGAACCACAAGCTCGCGACGGTGCTCACGATCGTCATCGTGGTTCCGATCGTCGCCATCACCGTCTACACGTGGTCGGCGCTTCACTACACGTACTCGAGCGGCGAGCGCGCCGGCTTCCTCCAGAAGGTTTCCAAGAAGGGCTGGATCTGTAAGACGTGGGAGGGGGAGATCCAACTCTCGGCCATCCCGGGGTCGATGCCCGAGAAGTTCGATTTCACCGTGCGGTCGGACTCCATCGCGGCCGTACTGAACAAGCTCAACGGCGAGCGTGTGGTCGTCGACTACCAGCAGCACAAGGGGCTCCCCACCTCTTGCTTCGGCGAAACCGAATACTTCGTGACGGGCGCGCGCGCGGTCGGCCAGTAGTGTGCCTCGGCATTCAGGCTGCGTCTTGGCAGGCGATCATCAACATTTTTGAAACAGAAACAAACGGATTGAACGGAAACAAACGGCAAACAACCTCTTGGTTGTTTGCCGTTTGTTTCAGTTAGATCCGTTTGTTTCCGTGTATCAATTGTTGATGCCCGCCTCGATTGCCCGCACACCCGGCGAGACCGGCTGACCGAGGTCGTTCGCCATCGGAGCTAATTTCGAGCGAACAAGAATTCCTCGATCTTGCCGTTCGGCATTCGGTACATGAGGCCGCGCGACGGCGTCTTGCCGACGTCGAACAGCACCGTGGCGACCTCCATGCCGCCGCGCTCGCCGGTCGCCCCGACGCGAATGTTGCTGATCTTGCCCAGCGTGTTGAGCGCCGCCTGGCCGCGACGCACCTTGTCGGCCGACAGAAATTCGTTGAAGTCCTCGCCCAGCGTCGAGCGGTCGACCGTGCCTCGTTCGAGCTCCGTCAGGAACTTGGTCGCCGCATCGAGCGCCGATCGCCCGGCGATCGTCGGAACGTCCGGGCTCTTCGGCATCAGCTTGGCGACGAGTTCCTGGTTGAGCGCGCCAATCGGCGAGAAATCGGTGTTCGACAGCAGTACCACCGCGGAGTGCGTCGCGGGGATCACCGTGTTCTGGGCCACGAAGCCGCTCACCGCCCCGCCGTGCGACAAAACCAGCGCCGGCCCGCGGTCGTTGACGCCCTCGCCGCAGCTGTAGCCGCTCGTCCGCCCGTCGGTGAGACGCTGCGGCGTGAGAAGCACTCTATACGAATCCTGTGATATCAGCTTGTGGTCGATCAGCGCGAGGTCCCACGTGAGGAGATCGGTCGGCGTCGACCAGATCGCCCCGGCCGCGCCGGCCCACCCCGCCGCTTCCGGGTCGGCCGGAATCGGATCGGCCAGCCCGAACGACGTGTAGCCCCTGGCCATGTCCGGACCGGACGCCGGCTCGAACGCCGTGCGCGAGAGCTTGAGCGGCGTCAGGATCCGTTCGCCGAGGAACTTGGCATACGGCTCGCGGCTCACCTGCTCGATCACGCGGCCGAGAATCAGGAACCCCGTGTTGCTGTACGAGTACCGCGAGCGCGGCTCGAAATCGAGCGGACGCGTCGCGTACTCGGTGATGATCGCGTCCGCCGGCTGCGGCTTCTGCATCTCCCGGTCGACGAAATCGAGCGGATAGTAGTCGCGATACCCCGAGAGGTGTCCGCCGACGTCGAGGAGCGTGATGTCCTTCGCCCGCGTGAGACGCGGATTGTACTTCGCGATTGGATCACTCAGCGACAGCCGGTGCTCGTCGGCCAGCATCAGGAGCAGCGAGCACGTGAACTGCTTCGTCACCGAGCCGATGGCGAACATCGTGCGCGTCGTCACCGTGTCGTTCGTCGTGCGGTCGCGAACCCCGTAGCCCTTTGCAAGGATGACGCGGCCGTCCCGCATGACGCCGACCGAAAGGCCGACGATCCCCTTCTCGGCCACGGCCCGGCGCACGATGCTGTCGATCTGCGCCGCGGTGACTTCCTGCGACTCGACCGGTCGCGCCAACGCCGCCGCCGTGAGAGCGGCGGCGACAACGGCGCGCATCGCGAACCATCTCGCGACAGCCGGCGAGGCGGCGCGCGCCATTAGCGGCGTGACTTCAGAAACCGCCCCAGCCAGACCAGAATCATCGCGCCGACGACCGCGAATAGAATCGATCCGATGAAACCGCTGGAGTAGATGCCGATCAGGCCGAATAGGAAGTGGCCGACGAAGCTGCCCGCCACGCCGAGGAGGAGATCCATGAGCAGGCCGTAGCCCGACCCCTTCATGATCCGCCCGGCGAGGAACCCCGCGACGATGCCTACCAGGATGGTGACGATCATGGCGTTAATAGAACCGTTCGGGTTTGAGTGCGCTACTCGCCCTTCAACTTCGTGAATTTCGCGTCGACGTCCGACGGCACCAGCAGCGAGTCCGAGATGCCCGCGATCTCCTCGGCGTCGCGCCATGCGGTCTCCAACGCGGCGAGCTCCCCCTGCAGCGCCGCGCGCTCCGTCTCCTCGTGCAGCGCCATTTCCAGCGCGAGCCGCTGCACCGAGTCGAGCGCGAAGATTCCCGTGTTCCAGTTGTTTTTGCCGCGCTTGCTGGTGAATCGCGACCTTCGCCCGCCGGGCCGCCCCGGCGTCCAGACGCCGTCGTCCAGACCAACGCGGGTCAACACGCGAGACATTGAGCCCAGCCGCTCCAAGAATCGCTCGGAGCTACCCGCCGACTCGATTTTGGAGACCGCCTCCGCGACGGCCTTCTTCGACCCGCCAAACCGGTTCGCCGCGGGGATGATTCGCGACGCGACGTGAAGCGCCTGCTCGCCCTCGAATCGCGCCTGGCCGTTCTTGTAGCGAAGCGTCACCGCCAGCGGTGACGACTCCCCGGGCTCAATGGAGGTTTCCAACAAATGCCGGCGTCGCACCTCCATCACCTCGCCGTTCGGCGCCTTGATCCGGGCGACGATCTTCTCCTTGCTGCCGCGGACGATGCTGTTGCCGGCGTTCCCGATCATCCATGCGAAACTTCCGACTCCAACGCCGACGACCGCTCCGCCGGCGATGATCGCCCCCATCGCGCCGAGCCCCGCGCCCACGATAGCCAGCTGTCGAACGCGACGCCGGCCAAACTGGTCGCCGTATCGCCACGCCGCGAACTCGGGACGGAGCGGCTCGCCAATGCGAACGATCGTCGTTCCGTCACGGAGCTTCGCGAGACCGATGTTGTCCGTCGCGACGCGCCGGCGTGTGTCGCGGTAGAGACGCTCCGCTTCCTCGATCGCCTCCCAACGCTCTTCGAGCGGCGAGAGATTCCATCGCTCGCAGTGGCGGCAGACCACCCACAAACGACCCTTCGCAGCATCGAACGCGAGGCGCCGGCCGACCGGGAACGTCTCGAACGTCTCGTTGCGGCCCAGGTCCTTCTGGCAGAAGAGACAGGTCGCGTACATGGCTCGAGGAAAACTATCGAGTGCACCGCGGTCGGAGTTTCAACAAACGACCGAGGCGGCGAGCATCGGCTCGCCGCCTCGGTCGAAACCCAGATGGTCAGCCGTTACCGAACGTGCACCGGCACCGTGACCGTCGGCGGTGGGGGCGGGAAACCGGGCGGCGGCGGTGGCGAGCCCGGCGGTGGTGGTGGCGGACCGAACTTCAGCGTCATTTCGCCCGCACCCTGCGGGGTGAACTCGAAGTCGTAGATCTGACCGGGATCCGAAAGTAGCGTCGCCGGTCTGAACGTGGCCTGGTGCTCCGGCAACGTCGCGCCGTCACGCGCGACGGCGCGCCACTGCGCGGGCTTGCCCGCCGCGTTCAGACTCAACGCGAGTGGACCGTCGTCGCTGATGTTGATGACTCGGAATCGATAGCGCTTGCCCGCCGTCAGGTTCATCGCCTCCGGCTGCGTCTTTCCGTTCATCACGTAGTTCGGGAACGGACCGACGATGACGTTCGTTGCGTGTCCCGCGACGCCGAAGACGAGGACGCGATCCGTCTCCGGGTCGAACTTCTGTCCGGAGTCCAGCACGATGATCGGGCCGTAGAGGCCACCGGTGATCTGCGTCGCCTCGTCGAAGTGCGAGTGATACATGAACGTGCCCGCCCGCGGCGGCGTGAAGCGAATCGTGATCGAGTCGCGAGCTCCGACGGAGGGGAGGATATGCCCCTTCGACCCGGACCAGTCCGGGACGCCGTCGGGATAGCTCTCCAGCTCGATGCCGTGCCAATGCACCGCCGCGCGCTCCTGTGCGTGGTTCACGATCGTGATCGCCACCGGCTGGTTTCGTTGCAGCAGCAGCATCGGCCCCGGGACCGGCATCGCCGACGGGTTCGCGTCTTCAGGCGTTCCACCCATCACGAACGAGAATCCGGGGTCCTTTCCATAGACGTTCGCCTTCTCGCGAATCGAAAGACGAATAGCCCGGGCGTTCGCCGGCGCCGCCAACTGCGGCCCACGCGGTGCCACGGTGAGGCCGAGGACCAGGCCGAACATCTGGTGAGGCGCGTTGGACATGTGATGCGACAGCATCGACGCGTCGAGAACACCCTTGTCCGTGTCGAGCTCCGCGTCCTGGGACAGGTGCGAGGCGTAGTGGCAGTGGAAGATCCAGTTGCCCGCGCGCGAGGGCAGCCACGCCATCGAAATCGTCTGGAAAGGATTGACGACCTCGGTCACGGCCATCTGCTGATCGGCTGTGCGGAACAGCGAATCGGTGACGCCGTTGCCTCGCGACGTCAGCCGGAAATAGAACCCGTGCAGGTGCATCGGGTGGTCGACTTCAGTCAGGTTGATGACGCGCCAGCGCGCCGAATCGCCCTGCGTGAGCTCGATGTGCTCGGTGTGCGGCCAGGATAGCCCGTTGATTGCCATCGTCGAGCGGCCCAGCCCCGTCTTGCTCGTCGAATCCAGCGTGAACCACCACGAGATGACGAAGATGCGGTCGGTCGTCGCGGCGTTCGGCGGATCGACGACGATAGCGCCGTTGAGCTGGAAGTCGCCGTCTGGGCGCGTACCGAATGGTCCGACCCCGCGCCGGCCGACGTAGTAGTACGTGCCGGGCGACGTCGCGGTGAAGGAAACGCTGGCGCGTCCGTTCACCGGCACGATCACGCTGTCGGATGGGCCGCGCGTTTTGCCGAAGCCGGCGACGATGAGCGGCTTGCCCAGCGTGTTGTGAATTGTCGCGCGCACCTCTGTTCCGACAGGCACGCGGATGAGCGGACCGGGATTCGACAGCGGCTTTCCCTCCTCCGCCCACGCCGCCACCGGAATCGCGCGGCCGTTTTCTCCCTCGGGGCGCCACAGTCCCTCGCGCGCCTCGAGCTTCACGGTGAACACCTTGCCGCTGAGCGCGCCGGCGGCATGGCGGTTGTCATTCGCCGCGATGGACTCCGGTGCCCGCGACATCGCGGACGTTACGGCCAGCGCCAAAAAGGGCGTCAGACGGGACAGCGTCGTCGCTCTGAGCATGATCGACCTCGCACCTTTGTGAACGGGGGGACGACCGACGTGGTGGGGAACCGCGTCGCAACGTATTCGACTCCGGACAGACCTGCCAGGGAAACGGCGGTAATTCGGTCGTGAGCGCCTGCGGAACGAATTGCCACGGGCAACGTTCCCCGCATGCGGCGAATCCAGCGCCGGCAAATAGCTCGATTCCCGACCCGACCTGCTCCGCGTTCGCTCCGCCCCGCGCGCGACGTTCGAGTTTTGTGAATTCTGTCGAGGTCTGGTATGGCCACTGGACTGCGCCGCCCGCCGGAGCGCAGATACACACGTCACCAAACGGGAGTCCTCGTGCTCTTCCAAGACCGGTTAGTCCGCGGATCGTCGCGCGCAGCAATCGCCGCATTCGCCATCCTCTTTGCCGCGCGCGCAGGCGCCCAGCAGCAGCAGGGCTCGGCGGCCCTCGACGTCAAATCAGCCACCCACCTGCGCGCCGAGTACCTGGCGGACCTCGACACTCTCCACGAGAAGATCACGCAACTCGCCAAAGCGATTCCCGCCGACAAATACGGGTGGCGGCCGTCGGCCGATGTCCGAACCATCGCGCAGGTCCTTATGCACGTCGCCGGCGAGTTCTACTACTACACGCCACGGTCGATCGGCGGACAGGGCCCCGCCGACTACGGTCCGGCTCAGGCGAAAAACGCGGCGCTCGAAAAAATCACCGCCAAGGCCGAGGTGCTCGATCACCTCGACAAATCGTGGGCGCACACAAAGGCGCAGTTCGCCGCCTCCGACGCCGCCAAGCTCACCGGGAGCTATCAACCCTGGAACATGCCGCTCGACCGCGCCGCCTTCAGCATGGACGGCGACCTGCACGAGCACCTCGGCCAACTGATCGCGTACGCGCGATCAGTTGGCGTGAAGCCTCCGTGGGCCAAATAGGGACTACTTGGCGAGGAGACGGTCGGTGAGCGCATCCACGATGCGCTTCACGTCGGCGCTGTCGCTGCTGGTCAACACGACGATGGTCGCGTGCCGGTCGGGCAGGCGCACGAACGCCGACCGCTTGCCCCCGGCAACCGCGTAGGCGGAAAGCCGGGCCGCGCCCGCGCGGTTGTCCGATTCCCACCCGGCCGACAGATCGACCGTGCGCGAGGCGCCGCTGTCGCCGCTCGTCGTGTCCCGGGCGAACGTTCGAGGGTTCTCATAGCCCAGCGACACGCGGTACAGCTCGTCGACGTCGGACTGGATCTCGCCCTCGCGGTTCATCGTCGTCTTGTGCAGCCCGACAGGCGTCGCGAACCGGCGCGTGAAGCAGTTTTGCAACGGCGATGGGAGCGGCTGGTTCGCCGCTCCACCACGACCGCCGCGGCCGCGCCCGCCGGAATCCACCGGGAGCTGCGCGCAGACCGCGGTGAAGACGTGCGCGATGTCCCCGAGCTGGAACTGCGGGACGGTGGTCGTCGGCATGTACTTCGCCTGGTCCGGTATCCCGTACGACCGGTCGACGAGCACTTTGCCGTCCAGCGCGACGAGCACGGTGGCGCCGCCGGCCGACGGCTCGGCGAACGATTTGAACAACGAGTCGAGGAACGCGATCGACAGCTTCGACTCGCTCGACGCGCGATGCATCACCGTCCGTGTCGCCAGGTTGTATCGGTCGCCCGGATAGAGCGTGAGAAACGGCTTGCCCCGGTCGGTCGGTTCCTTGCCGCCGTACACGAACGCTTTGTCGCGTCCGATGATGGTCGCCGTATCTCCGCGCACGACCCACGCCGTCCCTTCGTCCTCGGACATGCCGAGGAGACTCGGATACTTCGGAATGATCGAATCGGCGAGGTCGGCGAGCCGCTCGCGCGCCACGACGTGCTGGTCGATGCCGACGCCACGAATGAAGGCGAAGCCTTTCTCGTAGCCGGGATAGTCCATGACGTAGTTGTCGTTCGACGGCGCCCCACGAACGAGGAAGTCGCCGAGGATCGAAGCGCCCGCCGACGAGCCGCCGATCACCCCGCCACGAGCCAGCACGTCGTGGAATCCGGCTTCCGTTTTCGTCCCGGCGTAGGAATCGACGAGGTGGAACTGGCGGCCGCCTTCGAACCACACGCCGCCTGCCTTCTTGAGGATCGCGGCGAAGCTGTCGGAGTCGGCGAGCTTCTTGTCGTTCGCGTGCAAGACGTACACGTTGCGCGCGCCAGCCTGCTTCCAACCGCGCGTTCCGGGCGCGTTCTGTGTGTAAACCGTGTCGCCGCCCGCGGTCGGAACGTCGACGATCAGCGCGTCCGGACCGCCCGCCGCCTTGATGAAGGCCGAGTAGACCTCCGGACCCATGGCGCCGCCCCCGACGACTATGACCGTGCCGTGCTCCGGCCCGACCTTGACCGTCGAGCCCTGCTGCGACGGCGATCTGTTCTGAGCCGCGACGGCGGCTGGGAGCAAGACGAGCGAGAGCGAGACCAAGCGGCGCATTGTGTTTCCTCGGCTGGGCGAATTCGAGTTGAAGATACCGCTCGTTCTACGCACGGCGAGCCTACATCGCTTTGCCGGGCCTCCGGCGACCATTTGATTTATCGCATGCCTCGTTACCTCGTCTACGCGCAGGACCAGCTGGGCACGCCTTCGGCGAAAACCGCTCATTCGGTCATCAGGTACTCGGCATCCCACGTCGCTGCCGTCCTCGACCGTCGCCAGGCGGGGCGGCAAGTGCAGGATGTTCTCGGTTTCGGCGGAGCGATCCCCGTCGTGGACAACGTCGCAGACGGCATCATCGCCGGCGCGGACGCGTTCCTCGTGGGCATCGCACTAGTGGGCGATGGCCTGCCGCCCGACCTGCGAGCCGCCCTGGCTCAGGCCATCGAGCATCGGCTGGAGGTCTGGAATGGGCTGCACGGCTTCGTCGCCGAGGATCCCGAGCTGGGTCCCCTTGCCGCGAAGCTGGGAGTGCGACTTCACGACGTCCGAAAACCACCCGATGAGCTGCCGGTCGGCGCGGGACGGGTCCGCGAGCTGGACCAGACGATCGTTCTCGCCGTGGGGACCGACGCGAACATCGGCAAGATGACGGTCATGCTCCAGCTGCGCGACGCACTGACCGCGCGCGGCGTACGGGCCGCGTTCGCGCCGACCGGGCAGACCGGAATCTTCATCGAAGGCTGGGGGATTTGCGTCGACGCGGTGATCGCCGATTTCATCGCCGGCGCCGCGGAAGCCGTGACGATTCGCGCCGCGCGAGATGCCGACGTCGTGCTCGTGGAGGGCCAGGGGTCGATTCTTCATCCGGGGTACTCGGGCGTCTCGCTCGGACTTCTGCACGGCAGCTTGCCGCACGCACTGATCGCGTGTCACCAGCCGAGCCGCGCTACGTTCCGGCACAACTCGTGGCTGCCGATCCCGCCGCTTGCCACCGTCATCGAGCTGCACGAATCGATGGCCAACCCGCTGCGGCCGACGAAGACGATCGGCGTTTCGCTGAATACGTCGGATCTCAGCGATCGCGACGCGCGGGCCGCGATCGACCGGACGAAGGAGGAGACAGGATTGCCCGTCGTGGATCCGGTGCGCGAGGATCCGGGGCTTCTCGTCGAGGCGGTGCGCGAATTCGATCGCGAGAGGAGAGCCGCCGTCAACTCTCCGGCTGCCGCGCGGTAAGCGCGAGCAGCGCGAACGTCGCGAGCCAGTGCTCTCCGGCATAGTCGCCGGCGACGTGCGGCAGGCTCGCGGCCAGATGCCGGTCCGCCGCCTCGAGCGCGATCGCGCGACGAGCGTCGTCGGCGCTCCATCGGGCGGCGAGACTCCGCCAGCACCACGCGCGAGTGAGGTTGAGTCCTTCCAGGTGCGCGATCTTGCCGTCCGAACGGTCGCTCACGACCGCCGGCTCGAAGAGTGTCCGGGGCTCGCGTCGCGCGAGGCGCGGCAGGAAGCGGTCGATCCATGCCGCCCAGTCGCCGCGCGGCATCAGGCGACCCATGCACTCGGCTTCGATCAGCGCCGACGAGAGGAAGTCGTCGCCGCCGGGTTCCCACGCCTGACAGTCGGCGTCGCGCGCGTACCACGCGGACGCGCGATCCCTGAGCAACGCACGTAATCCGTCGTCGCTCGCGATCTCCGCGTACTCGTGAGCCAGGACCAGGGCGAACGCGGTGTTGAAGTGCGTCCCCACCCGGATCGGGTACGTAGCCCTTGGCAGAAAGCCGCGAAAGCGATCCGCGAATGCCCCCGCCAGCGGAGTGAGAGCTGCACTCCATCGTCGCCCTGGGTCGGTTTCGTGACGTCGAAGCTCGGCGGCGAGCATCAACAGCCACGCCCAGCCGTACGGGCGCTCGAACGTTCCGCGCTCCGCGCCGGCCAAGTACGCGACCTCGCGTTCGACCTTCGACGGCACGAGCTGTTCGTCGAACAGCGCACCGACCGTCCCGGCCTCAGCGAGATCGGGGTAGATCCTGACCAGCGTCGCGAGAAGCCAGTAGCCGTGAACGTTCGAGTGCCAATCGAAGCTGCCGTAGAAGACGGGGTGCAACTCGCTCGGCGAGCGAACGTCGCCCGGGCCGGTCAGCACGTGATCGAGTTTGTTCGGGTATTCGCGGCGGACGTGTGCCAGCGCGATGCTCGCGAAACGGGATGCCGTCGGTCGGTCGAGATCGGTCATCGGAAGACGAAGGTGTACATGATCGCCGTATTGGCGGCGAGCAGGAGGAGTGCCGTCGGCATCTGCGCCTTGATCACCGCGTGCTGATCCGGCAGCTCGAGCAACGCGACCGGCACGATGTTGAAGTTGGCCGCCATCGGGGTCGCGAGCGTGCCGCAGAAACCGGACAAGCATTCCCACGGCGGCCATGATCACGACGTTGCCCCCGAATTGGTGCACGATGAGCGGCAGTCCGATTCCGGCGGTCATCACCGGAAAGGCCGCGAAGGCGTTCCCCATGATGCTGGTGAACAGCGCCATCCCGATCGTATACGTGGCGACGACCGCGAACGTCGAATCGAGCGGGATCCAACGCTCGATCAATTTCGCGACGATCGGGCCGACTCCCGCCAGCGCGAACATGGCGCCGAGCGCCGCGAGCATCTGCGGCAAGACAGCGGCCCAACTGACGGCGTCGAGCAACCGTCGCGCTTCGACGATTGGGATGGCGAGCCGGGGCTTCAGCATCGCCACGCCGACGACCAGGGCGGCGAGAATTCCGAGGGCGAGCGCGATGAGCGTGACCTGTCGCGCGTCGACGAGCGCGGTTCCGTGCCAGCTCAAGGTCTTGAGTCCGAACGTGCCGGCGAGCGTGATCGCCGGAATCGTGAGCGCCGGAATGAACAGCCGGTTGCCCCAACGTCGCGCGCTCATTTCGCGCTCCGCCGACCCGACCGCCTCGGGCGGCGGCGCGCCGAGGCCACGAAACGCGGCGACGCACACCATGAGTATGACGAGCGCGCCGTTCACGACGTCGGGCAGTTTCGACCCGAACAAGAACGTGATCGCGTACGCGCCCCAGAACGTGGCCTTGCTGTAGCGCCGGGGGCTCGTGCGATCGCTGGCGCAGACGACCGCGACGCCGGCCAGCATCGCTCCCATGAGCACGTAGACGAACTCGAGGGAAATCACGCGACGTCGCCGCCGGGGACGGCTTCGACCGGACGTTCCTCGGTCGAGTCACGGGCGGCTTCTCGTGCCAGCGACCGGTCGAGAAGGAGCAGGCGTGTTCCGTGAATGACGAAGGCGCAAATGGCCGTCGGGACTGCCCACGCCGCGAGCCTCGTCGCTTCGACGTGGATGCCGTTCTGGTCGAGGAAGCCGCGAATCAGCAGGATCGACCCGATGGCGATGAAGATGTCCTCGCCGAAGAAGACGCCGATGTTGTCGGTCGCCGCGGCATGGGCGCGAATTCGATATCGCATCCGCTTGGAGATTCCACCAAAACGATTTTCGGCCGCGGCCTCGCTCATCGGCGCGATCAGCGGGCGAACCATTTGGGCGTGACCGCCGAGCGAGGTCAGTCCGAGAGCGGCCGACAGCTGGCGTACGGCGAGATACGCGAGGAGCAAGCGACCGGTCGTCGCGACGGTGAGCCGCGAGATGAGCGACCGCGCCTGTTCCTTGAGGCCGTACCGCTCGAGCATTCCGATGACGGGAAGCGCGAGCCAGACGATCGCCACCGAACGGCTGTCGACGAACGACTTTCCGAACGCGGCGAGCACCTCGATGATCGACTTGTGCGCCGCCAAACCCGTCGCGATCGCCGCGATGGCCACGACGAGAACCGGGTTCGCGCGAAACGCGAACCCGGCGACGACGACGAGAATGCCGATGAGTGGAAGCAGGCCGCGATCGGGAGAAGACGCCTGAACCTACGCGGCGATCTCCCCCTGCGCGACGCGCTACATCTGGTCGAGCGTGTACCCCTTCGCGCGCAGCATCGCGACCACGCCCTGCGTTCCGACGAGGTGGCCCGCGCCGACGACGACGAGCGCGTCGTCACCGCCCTGAATGAGCGACTCGATCTTGGGTATCCACGCGCGATTGCGCGCCGTGATCAGCGCATCGAACAGCGTCGGAGCCTCCGCCACGCGCGAGTTGATCAGGCTGTCCAGCATCCGCGCGTCACCATGGCTCCACGCGTCGCGAATCGAGCCGAGCTCCTTGGCCGTGATGTCGGGGCCGTCGCTCTCGACGAGCATGTACTCCTGATCGGCTGGCGACAGCGCGTCGAACAATCCCATCTGAAAATCAACGCTCTCGAGGCCCAGCACCGGTTTCGACGCCTGCTTCGCGCGCGTGTTGAGCTGCATGTCCACGCCGTATTGCGCCTGGAGGTTCAGCTTCTGCATCGCAAGCTGCGTCATGAGCAGCGACACCATCCACGGCTTGAATCCGTTGACCTGGTCGAGCGACAAGCCGTACAGATGGAGCAGCGAGTCGACCTTGGTCGCCGACTTGGGGGACAGCACGCCGCGCAGCGTCTTGCCGTCGCTGTAGCGTCCGCGCATGAGCATCTCGGGACCGCGAGCCATCACCGAGTCGAGGCTCGTCTCCAGCGTGAGCGATCGCGAGTGGGCGAACGCGGAGTCGACTTCGGCGGGAAGCGTCGCGGCGTCGGCGGAGAGCAGATGGACGGAGCCGAGGAGGTAGACCGTCGCTCCTTTCGGCCCGCGAACGCGATAGAGCATGTGCCTGGACGACGTCACCGCCGGTCCGTGCGCCGCGATCGCCGTGACCCGGACCTGGGCCTGGCTCGAATGGGTCCCCGCGGCGAGGGCCGCGCCCGCCGCCACGGCGAGCTTGAGAGTGGTCGTCATAGTGATGGAAGGACGATGCGGACGGCAGGTCCGTTTCCCGACGATTCGCCCAAATCCGCACGGAGCCGTCAAGCAGCCGTCATTCGAGGCAACTGTTACGAATTGTTACAGCTGACCAAGGACGACCTTACTTCGCCTTGATCTTCGCCCAGGAGTCGCGGAGCGTGACGGTCCGGTTGAACACCAGCGCGCCCGGCAACGAGTCCACCGAGTCCACGGCGAAGTAACCCGTTCGCTCGAACTGATAGCGTGACTCCGCCTCGCTGCCCTCCTCGGCTACGCTAGGCTCGATCTTGGCGTCGCGGACCACGACGAGCGACTCGCGATTGACGACGTCCATGAACTCCTCGACGTCGTCGGGGTCGGGCACGGTGAAGAGTTTATCGTAAAGCCGAAGCTCACACGTCAACGCCTGCGGGGCCGACACCCAGTGGATCGTGCCCTGCACCTTGCGCCCGTCGGGCGCGTCGCCGCCCTTGGTCGCCGGATCGTACGTGCAGTGCAACTCCACCACGTTTCCCGATCCGTCTTTGATCACGTCCGTGCACGTCACGAAGTAGCCGTAGCGAAGCCGAACCTCCCGCCCGGGCGCGAGGCGGAAGAACTTCTTCGGCGGATCCTCCATGAAATCGTCGCGCTCGACGTAGAGCTCGCGCGAGAACGGGATTTTCCGCGAGCCCGTCTTCGGCACGTCGTAGCGGATAGTACGACGCGTCGAGCCACTCGACCTGCCCTTCGGGATAGTTCGTAATCACGACCTTGAGCGGATTCACGACGCACATGACGCGGGGGACGCGCATGTTGAGATCGTCGCGCACCGCGGCCTCGAGCGTCGCGAGCTCGGTCCGCTGCGGCTTGCGCGTGACGCCAGCGGTCTCCACGAAAGCGCGCAGGCCCTCGGGCGTCACCCCGCGCCGGCGGAGCCCCGAGATGGTCGGCATGCGCGGGTCGTCCCAGCCGCTCACGATGCCCTCGTTCACGAGGCGCAGCAGCTTGCGCTTGCTCATGACGGTGTACTCGAGCGAGAGGCGCGAGAACTCCGTCTGCTCCGGCGGCCGATCGAACCCGCACTCGCGGACCAGCCAACGGTAGATGTCGTTGTTGTCCTTGAACTCGAGCGAGCAGAGCGAGTGGGTGATGTTCTCGATCGCGTCGGAGAGCGGGTGCGCGAAATCGTACAGCGGATACAGACTCCACGCGTCGCCGGTGCGATAGTGGTGCGCATGCCGGATGCGCAGCAGGATCGGATCGCGCATCAGCATGTTCGGGTGCGCCATGTCGATCTTGCCGCGCAGCACGTGCGCGCCGTCCGGGAATTCACCCGCCCGCATTCGGCGAAGCAGGTCGAGATTCTCGTCGACCGAGCGATCGCGGAAGCGGCTGTTGGTCCCCGGGACTGTCACGGTTCCGCGCGTGGTCCGGATTTCCGCGTCGGTCTGCGAATCGACGTAGGCGCTCCCCTTCTTCACCAACAGCTCGCCGAACTCGTAGAGCCGCTCGAAGTAGTCGCTCGCGTACAGCTCTTCGTCCCACTCGAAGCCGAGCCAGCGGATGTCGTTCTTGAACGCCTCGACGTACTTCATGTCTTCGCCGGCCGGGTTCGTGTCGTCGAAGCGAAGATTGCAGCGCGCCGCCGAACTCGTCGCGAATGCCGAAGCTCACGCAGATCGCCTTCACGTGGCCGATGTGCGGAAACCCGTTCGGCTCGGGCGGAAAACGCGTCGCGATCTGGCGCCCGAAGCGGTTGCTCGCGACGTCTTCGGCGACCATGTCGCGGATGAAGTCGCGACGCGGGGCGGGCGTCGGCTGAGCGTCGGAAGTCGACGCGTGGCTGACCGGCGGTGGAGAATTCGGCACGAGGGTCGAGTGGGGAAGTCGGTCGGCGATCTCGCGACCGAGGCAACTCGAAAGATATCAACCCGGCGCCGTGGCCTCCCGGCGCGCTCGAACTAGGCCTGCGGCAGCTCGATGCGGAACGAGAAGCGCGTGCCCTCTTCGACCGCCGTATCGACGAGCAGCGAGCTGCCCATCTTCTCGAGCAGGTTTCGGCAGATGGCGAGCCCGAGCCCGGCGCTCGAGAACCGAATGCCGACGGAGCCGGGACGGAATCCGTCGAACAGCATCGCCAGCACGCTGTCCGGAATGCCGCGCCCGGTATCCTCGATCCAGAACTCGACCAGCGTGGGCGAGTGCTCCGTGCATCCGACCGCCACGGAGCCGCGCTCCGTGTAGCGCAGCGCGTTCGTCGTGAGGTTCAGCAGCACACGGCTCAACGCCGACGGATAGCCGAGCCGCCCGTCCGACCTGGGGGAACGTCGTGTTGAGGACGAGGTTCTTTTCCTCGGCCAGCGGCCGCACGATCGCGCAGACGCCCAGAAGGACTTCGGTGATCGAGAACGGCGTGCGCTGACCGTCGACGAGCCGGTCGCCGTTGATCGCGTCGACGACGTCCGAAGCCAGCGTGCTGAGTCCCAGCGCAGCGCCATAGACGAGGCCGAGCTGGCGTTCCTGCACTTGAGTGACGGTGCCGCTCTGCCCGCGGCGAATCGTGTCCACAAGGAACAGAATCGAGCCGAGCGGCGAGCGCATGTCGTGCGCCATCTCGACCACGGCCCGAAGCGCGTCCGGGCTGGAAAGGCGTTCGGTGAATTCGTTGGCGACCGGCGGCGTTTGCTTGCCGGCGAGCTCCTCGAGAGCGGACAGCACGCGCGCCAACTCGCGCCCGTCGACGGGCGTGGTCTCTGCGGCGGCGCGCTGCAGGATGCGGGCGCGGAACGCGTTGAGCTGATCGCGGCTGAGAGCCGTGGCGCTGACCGGCGTCGCGCCGACAGCGTCGGCGCCCAAGCGAGCGGCGAGCTCGCGCAGGCGCAGCTTGAGGTCGGCGAGCGCGGTGTCCGACATCGGCCCGAGCTCTTCGACGGTCGCATCGGCGGCCGACGCCAGCAGACGTCGGAGCGCGAGCGGGTCGAGCCGCCCGGACGGCTCCGGTCGAGAGACCGCGGCCGTCATGCCTCCATCCGCGCGTCGCGGCCCACGAAGCCGGCGGGCGTGAGAACCACTGTCACGGGAGATAAGTCAAACCCTCTCGCTCAAGTCTGCGACGAGTTCATGCCGTCACGGCGGAACCCATGGCGCTCGAGGAGCCGATACAACGTCGTCCGGTCGACATTCGCGAGCCGCGCCGCCCGCGACATGTTACCCGCTGCGCGCGCCACCAACCTCGTCACGTATTCCTTCTCGAACGTGGCCAGCACCTGCTCTTTCGCCGTGTGGTAGGCGTCATTGTGCAGGGCCGCCATGTTCATCGTTTCCGCCGGTTGACTCCAATCCTGATGGACCGGGATCTCCTCGGGCTGAATCTCCGAGCCGGGCTGCGCCAGAACGACGACGTGCTCGATCACATTCTGCAGTTCGCGGACGTTGCCGCGCCAGGGGCGCGACATCAAGAAATCGAAAGCGGCGTCGCCGAAGTGCGGCGGGTCGTCCTTGGGAGCATGGTGGCGCACCCAGAAACGTTCGAGAAAGTACGTCGCGAGAATAGGGATGTCCTCGACACGATCGCGTAACGGCGGGAGCGTGATCGGGAAGACGTTGAGACGAAAGTAGAGATCCTCGCGCAGGTTTCGACTCCGGATCGCCTCGCCCGGATCCCGATTCGTCGCGGATATGAAGCGGACGTCCACCACCGCATCCTGCTGCTCGCTGCCAACGCGGCGCAGCACGCCGTCCTGCACGACGCGCAGCAGCTTGGCCTGCAGCGGGATCGGCATCTCCGTCAGCTCGTCGAGGAAGAAGGTGCCGCCGTTCGCCATTTCCAGCAGGCCAACTTTCTCACGGTCGGCGCCCGTGAACGAACCCTTGCGATGGCCGAACATTTCCGACTCGAGCAGATGCTCGGGAAGCGCCGCGCAGTTGAGCGGCACCAGTGGCTGCGTCGCACGGTTGCTGTGCCGGTGCACGAACTGCGCGATCATCTCCTTGCCGGTCCCGCTCTCGCCGACGAGCATGACCGAGGCGTTGGTGGTCGCGACCTTTCGCGCCAGTTCCACCACGCGGCGGAAAGCCGCCGAAGTGCCGAGGAGCGTGAGCTTGTCGCTGTTGCCGTTTCGCTTGTGCGATTCGAGCTGCGTGGTCGCGCGGTCGCGCGTCGCGAGGACGGCGTGCGCGGCCCGTCCGAGCAGAACCTGCAGGTGGGTTCCCGAGAACGGCTTGGGGAGATAGTCCCACGCGCCGTGACGAAGCGCTTCCATGCTCGACGCAACGCTGGGGTTGCCGGTCATGACGAGCACGATTGTGCCGGGGCGAATCGTCAGGACGGACTTGAGGATCTCCAAGCCGGGGATCGGCGTCATGTAGAGATCGACCATCACGATGTCGTAGTGCGCTCGGCGAATCATCTCGAGCGCCTCGTCACCGCGTCCGCACGTATTGACGTTGTACCCCTCGACCTGCAGCACGCTCGCGCACCCTTCGCGGAGCGTCCGATCGTCGTCGACGATCAAGATCCGGATGCTCCCCCGATCTTCGACGGTGATACCCGCTGCGTCCGCCAACCCTGGTTGTTCTCCCGAACTCACGATGGGCGCCTCAGACACGACAGCCGTGGGCGCCGGTGATGGATCGGACGGCAGGTAGACGTTGAAGTCGCTGTACTTCGTCTTCATCAAGAAGGGCGAAGGCTGTGGAGACCACGCAACAGGACTGGTGCATGAGTGAGGCGGCTCACAAAATGGCGGTGATGGAGCGGCTGTCAAGCCTTGACAGAGTATCGGCCCGCATGGCGAGATGATACAGTGACATGGGACAGGCTGTCCTATTGCCAACAACGTGCGTGCCAGGCACCAGGCGGACAACTGCTGGCTGGAAACCGTGGCGTAGCGCTTACGCCACAGTCTAGCGGCGCAACCGACCGGACTGTTGTCGGTTTCGCAGCAACTTACCGATTAAAACAGTTTTATACGGTTATTCGATCGTAGTTGAGCGGCGCGCGGTCGACTACCGGCATTCGCACATGATCGAGGGCCACTTCAGCCCGCCGGAGCAATTCCGTCGGCTCGATCCCGGCCGACGAGAGGTCGGAAATTGCGCAGTAACCAGCGCTCAGCGACGCCACGGGGCGCCCTGTTCCGACGTTCCCACTTCGCTCCAGCGCGGTCGCGAGGCGGTTCACCAGCTGCTCGGCGCCGCCGGCGTCGGTGTCCGGCGCGAGGATCGCGAGCCGGGATGAACCGAGGTACCCCAACACGTCGGACCGACGGCTCTCTTCACGACAGACCTCGAGGATCTGCAGGAGTGCGTCGTGGCCGACGATTTCGCGGGTGATCTCGTCGCTGGCGTATTCTCCGCTCGACCACACCCGCACCTCGCCGCCCGGATTCGGCCTGACCGCCACGCAAGCCAAGGGTTCGTGCTGCCGAACCGCGCGCGCCCCGAGATGGCTCGCCCACAGCTCCAGCCCGTGCGTGCTGTACAGTCCCGTAGCGCTGTCGAGCAGGCCGCCGCCGCGCGCGTCGCGAACCGAGTCGGCCGCCCGGACAAACGTTCCGAGCTTCAGCATGAGGGTTTCGACGTCGAATGGCTGGCTGCAGTACTCCCACGCGCCGGCCGCGAAGGCCACCGCGCCCGCGCGATGCGCGCCCGCGACCGAGCTCGTCACGACGATCGGCGTCGAATGGTCGAAGAGCGGGTCGTCCCGCAGCGCGCGGCACACCTCGATTCCGCCCATGTCCGTCGTCGCGGCGTCGAGGAAGATCGCGTCGAGCGGCGTTCGCCGCGCGAGTTCCAGGGCTCGACGCCCGCGCTCGACGCGCACGACGCTGTAGCCGTTCAACTCGAGGACGCTCTCGAGCGACCGGCCCGCCCACTCGCCGTCACTGGCAATCAACACCAGGCGCGCGCGCTTTCGTGACTCGACCATTTGTTTTTTTGAACGTTCGGAGTCTGACCAGCCATTCGGATGCGGCACCTGCATCGTTTCGTTACAGTGCTGCGCGTAGTCCGGCATCCCGCGAGCGAGCAAATTGATGAAGCCGCTAGCGACCGTCACCGCCAAAACGGTCGCGCGTCGAGCGCTCCCGCCAGCAGTACGAGTTGATTCCGAGTCGTTCCATCCCACACGCCGCGATTGGATCGACGGCGAGAAAAGGCATCTTCCGTTCCGGCATCCAACGGCCGGGGTTGTCGGTTAACCGGTTCATTAGTAACAGGTTGCCTCGTGGGGGGCAAGCTGACCAGACCGGCCTCGAGACCATGAGTGTCGCGGCCACGCGTCAGTTCTGTCGTTTTCAGCCGCCAAGTAACTGGTGTCCAGCCACTACGGCGTGAGCGAAAATTGGACGCCAAAACTCCGAACGGACGGCAGTTGCCCGAGCTCAAGACCCTGGAAGCTGGTGGTGCTCAGAGCCGTCTCGGGATCGATGTTCGGCGCCTTGCTCCACATGGCGAGGTTGCGCCCAATCAGCGAGACCCGAAGGCTCTGCGCGGCGAAAGGAGTCAGCCCGCGCAGCGGCCAGGAGAAGCTGACTCGGAGGTCTCGGAGCTTCACGAAGCTCGCGTCGTAGATCCACGCTTCCTGAATCGGCAACAGCGCCGTGTAATACGCCTGCGTCGTGGCGCGAACCGCGTTCGGTTTACCCGTGGCGGCGTCGACACCAGCGAACGCCTGGCCGCTGTCGGGCCGCGACGCCGTCTCCGCGAAGCTTCCGGAGGTCATCCCGAGCAAGTTCGTCGTGCTGAAGATGCTTCCGCCCATTCTCGCGTCCACGAGCGCGGAAACGTCGACATGAGCGAAGTGGATGTTCGATCCCACGCTGCCGGACCAGTCGGGCGCCATGGTGCCGAGCACCTTCTGCTGGCCGTCGGACACGGGCAGGCCGTTCTGCAGCAACAAATTCCCAGACCCGTCGCGCTTGAACCCGCTGCCGACGAGGGCTCCCAACGGCGAGCCTTTGCGCGCCTCGACGCTGAGCCCGTAGACTTGCGGTCCGAGCAGCACCGCCGACGAGCCGCCGCTCACGTCGTCGAGATTGTTCGAGTTCTTCGCCAGCCGTGCGTCGAGCGTCCACTCCGCGCCCTTGGACGTGCGGAGCGGGACGATGGTGGCCTGCAGCTCCACTCCCTTGTTCGAAAGCGTGCCGACGTTGCTGGCGACGACCGAATGTAGGCCGCTTGATACGCCGAGGATGACGCCGGTCGTTTGGTCGTCGTAGAGCGTCAGGTCGAAGCCGAGCCGATTCCGCAGAAACGAGAGCGATCCGCCCACCTCGAGCGACGTCGTGATCTCGGGGCTGAGATTCGCGCTCACGGACACCGTCGCCGCCGAATCCGTCGGCGGAGTAAAGATGTTGGTGAGCAGAAGCGGTGGCACCTCGCCGCCGACGCGCGACAGTCCCGCGTGGACGACCGCGGAATTCAGGTTGTCGCTCTTGATCCCCGCGGCGCGGGTCAGATCGATTCGTCCCGCGATGGATGGATAGAAGGCGGAGTTGCTTCCCGACGCGAGCACCGAATACCACTCGTTGCGCGCGGTGCCGGTGATCGATGCGTAGTCGTTGATCGCCCATTCGCCCATCGCGAACACCGACTCGGTGGTGTTGTCGTTGGAGAGTTTCGTCGCGGGGGGAAGCACCT
This sequence comes from uncultured Gemmatimonadaceae bacterium, assembly GCA_963789315.1. Lineage (GTDB taxonomy): Bacteria > Gemmatimonadota > Gemmatimonadetes > Gemmatimonadales > Gemmatimonadaceae > JAQBQB01. Next base: position 200,627 of record CAWBKI010000028.1, read on the forward strand.
TTCCCGTGTCAGGCCGCACGTCCGAGCCGATGGTCGAGACGTCGAGGTCGTTCGATCGGTGCGAGTAGCCGCCCGTCAGCCGCAGGTGACCCGAGGCCGCGGCGCGGTCCGCCGGATGTGACGTGGCGATGTCGTCGGACAGCAGTGCCTCGGCGTTCGTCTCGGACGCGGTAATGGTTTGCCGCTGAAATCCGCCGGTGCTGAAGTCGCCCCGTCCATTCGCGGTGGGGAATCCTCCCATCCACGTCTGCGCGATGTCGAAATCGCGCGACTGGTTCCAATGATCCGTCCCGACGCGCGCGATCGCGTGGATGCTCGGCGTGAGCGCGTAGGTGGCCGACCCGCCGCCGATCCAGCGCGTGCGGTCATCGCGATTGCCGTTGTTCTGCAGTGCGAAGTACGGATTGTTGAACCCGGCGTAATTCCAGCTGATCTGCTTCGGATCCACCTCAATTGTGCCGGTGTGGTCCTTGAGCGCCGGCAAGTCGACCTGGCGCCCAGTTCGTACGAGATCGCCGATCGTGTTCGACAGGTCGTCTCCGCTCGCGGGCCTGTTGCGCGCCACGTCGTTGTTCACCTGTACGTGTGCATCGAGCGTGAGCGACGTCGTGACGTCGGACTGGCCGCGAAGTGCCGCGCCCTGCCGTGTCAGCGAGCTCGTTGGAACGAATCCGCTGGAGCTTCGCCGATCGATGGAAATTCGGTAGTTCTCGTTCGCGCCCGCCTGCTGCGCCGACGCCGTCGTCGTCAGCGTCGTGCCGCCGCCAAAGAAATCGGCGACGTCGTTCGGCCTAGCCAGCCAAGGGCGAACGTCGCCGAACTTCGGCACGGTGAGGCTGGCCTGGACGATCGCTTGGCCTTGCAGCGCCGGCCCCCAGTTCTGCGCGACGCCGTCGTTCGCTCCGCCGCCGATCCCGTCGAAGAAGGAGAACTGGCCGTTGAGGCCCTGACCATACGCGTTCTGGAATGCGGGGAGCCTGAGCGCGGACTCGCTCGATGCGTTCTGGCTCGCCGATACCTCGAATCCCGACAGACCCCGTCCGCCGCGCGTCGTGATGAGGATGACGCCGTTCGCCGCTCGGCCGCCCCAGATGGCCGCGGCCGGACCGCGCAGCACCTGTACCGACGCAACCTCGGCCGGCTCGATGCCCTGAATCGGCGAGCCGTAGTCGAACCCTCCGGACCCGAAAGCCTGGCCGGGAACGACGAAGCTCGTGTTTTCGAGCGGCACGCCGTCGAGCACGAACAGTGGCTGAGTATTTCCGAGGATCGAGTGATAGCCGCGCAAGATCGCCAGCGCCGATCCGCCCGTGGCGGAGGCGCTGGTCACGTCGAGGCCGACCACTCGTCCCGCGAGCGCGCTCACGAAGTCGGTGGGGCCCGCCAGCTCGTCGAACGCGGCGCTGTCGACGGTTGGGCGTACCGGAACGATCGTCGCTCGCTGGCCCGGCGGCTGGCCGATGGGGTCGACGGGTTGACCGGTCGTGCCGCGCGAGTCGCCGACCGGGAACAGCTCGAAGTCGTGCGTCAGCGTTCCGCCGGTAAGGGTGATCGGTACGCTGACGGGATTGTAACGGACGTGCCGCGCCTCGAGCGTGACCGTCTGCCCGCGAACGCTCGACGACCGAACGATGAATGTGAACCGGCCCTCGGCGTTCGTCGTCGTGCCGATGCCGAGCTCGCGGATCCGCACAGTCGCCGCCTGCACCGGCAGACCTTCCGCCGACACGTGACCCGTGATCGACTCAGGCTCCTGAGCAAATGCGGCGGGCGCGAAGCGGTGGGCTGTCGACGCCAACGCCAGCGTCAGGGCAAAGGAACGCCAATCGCGGATGAGCCTCATGAGATCTCGAATTGTCCTGGAACGATCGAAAGCCGGCCGATTTCCGGCCGGTTGCCGCAAGGCCTTAGCGCTCGAAGCACCCTGACTACGGATTGACTCCCAGAACCACGAACCTCGGAACGCTGCGCGTCGCCGCCGTCTTGTCCCCGAGCTCGCCGGCGAGGTTGAGCCCCCAGCACGCCAACGAGCCGTCGGTGGTGATGCCGCAGGTGTGCGCCACTCCCGCGGCGATGGACTTGAACTTCATCCCGCCGACCACCGCCGTCGGATCGGTGCGACTCACCGTCGTGCTGTCGCCGAGCTGCCCGAACTGATTGTTGCCCCAGCAGTACGCGGAACCATCGCCGGTGAGCGCACAGGCATGAAAGCTCCCCACGGCCAGTGACACGAAGACCGGCGCGGAGTCGTAGCCGTGCGGAGTCACCACGGTCCCGATGCCCTGAACGGCGCCCCAGCAGTACGCCTTGCCCGCCGTAGACAACGCGCACGTCCACGGGTCCCCGCCGGCGATCGATTGGAACGCGAGGCCTCCTGTGACGAGAGTCGGCGCCACGCGATTCGTTCCCGTGCCGTCGCCGAGCTGGCCGAACTGATTCGAACCCCAACAGAGCGCATCGTGGGAGAGCGTGAGAGCGCAGACGTGGTTCACACCCGATGCGATCGAGGAGAACTTGAAGCCACCGTAGACGATCGTCGGCACGAACACTGGCGCCGTGTCGCCGCGCGTTCCCAACTGGCCGAGCTGGTTGGCGCCCCAGCAGTAGGCGTCCAAGTCGGTGGTCAGCGCGCAGGTATGCGAGGCGCCGGCGGCCACCTGGGTCCACGCCAACGTGCTTTGAAGTTGCGTCGGCACGGTCGCCAGACCCGCGTTGTGTCCCGTTGTGTCGACGAGCGCGTTGAGGCCCCAGCAGTAGATCACATTGCCCGTGGCGACGCCGCAAAAATGCGAGGAGCTTCCGATGATGGTCTGAAGGGATACCGCCGTCCCGACCGCCGTCGGTACTGACTTGCTCAGCGTATCGCCGCCTCCGATCTGTGGCTCCTGACCCATGCAGGTGGCCATGCCCGCGCCATCGAGACCGCATGTCGAGAAGCCGCCCAGTGCGAGCTTGAGTGGCGTGTAGTGAATCGGCGTACCTGTGCCTGTCGCCTGGAGCTTGAGCGTTCCACTCTCGACGCGGGCCACGAGGTTCTGCACTCCTGGGACGTCGCCCAGCGTCCACGTGCCCGGCGAAGCGACGCCGTCGGCACCAGTCGATACTGTCGGAATGGCGACGCGGCCGCCGCTGGTCGCTGAGAAGGTGATCGGCACGCCGGGGCGTGGCTTCCCGAGGCTATCGACGAGCTTCACCGACGGCTGGAGCGGCAGGTCGGAGAGGATCTGCGCCGTTTGCTGGTCGCCGGCGACGGCGGAGAGTGCGGCGTACGATTTCACGGAAAACGTCACGGGGCTGTGCTGGACGAACGTCAACGGCTGGTTCGCGGTGTCCACCACGGTTGCCGTGACCGAATTGACGCCCGCGGTCGAGCCGAGTGTCCATTTCGTCGACGCGATCCCGTTTGAGCTGGACGTCGCAGTCGTCGGCGACACGCTGCCGCTTCCGCCCGTCGCGGCGAACACCACTCGTGCGCCGGGTACGGTCTGACCTGCCTTATTGGTAACGAGGACGCGTATGGAGTCGTAGACGACTGCGCCCGGAGTCGCGGCGTTCGGCTGCGTCCACGCGAAAGCCGCGATGTCGGCCGCTCCGTTCCAGACAACTTGAATCGTCGTCGGGTCCGACGTGTTGCCGAGCGACGACGCCGTGACGTTGGTCGTCCCGACGTCGATCGCAGTCAACACGCCGTTGGCGTCGAAGACCGCGGCCCCCTCATTGCTGCTTCGCCACACGACGGGCACGTTGATCAGTTGGTTGTGAACGTCCGTGACGATCGCGGTGAACTTCAGCCGTGTGCCGCGCTCGATCGCCTGCGGCGCCACCTGGATGTTGATGAAGCCCACTTGCTGCTGCGTGACGAGGCCCGTGCCATCGCTCCCACACGAGCCGCCGCCGACCGCCGCCGCGACGACGAGTGCGCCAAACCGGATCCCCCGCCACGGCATGGTCACACCTTTGTTCTTGAGCAGTCTACTTACCAGCAAAGGGCGTTTCCCCTTGTTATCGTCAAAGGTGATCCCGCTTTGCAAAAGAATGAGGCGAAAACGAAGGCCGCGAGCCCAATCCGAAGACTCCCTAGCTCCTCAGGGACGATTGAGCGCGGCCCCTGCGACACAGCCCGGAGCATCCCTGCGAGAACTCTGCCGTTCAGGCCGAACTCTATTCGGCGCCACAATAACCGGCAACTTGCGTTTTCATGACGGAGTCCGGCCGCGTGCTGGCCTGTTGCGTGCATGCGACGCCCGGTTGGCTGGTTGCAACAGCACCCTTCTCGGCCCATACTTGCTCTCCCGGTTAACCCGCCGGCTTCCGGGTCGCGAGCCGCGGGTTTCCCTTCCGCCAGGCCGCGAGGGTGGTACGGTGAGTGCTAGTCAAACAGCATCTCAAAACGTTGCATGGCCTAACCATCGCGGATTGCCGGCCGCCACTTCCTCATCGACACAGCGTCGGTAAATGTCTCGTCTAAAGCTGCTCTCCATCCTGCTCCTTTCCAGCTTGAATGTGATCGCGGCCGGCAATCCTTGCCGGGCGCAGGATGGCGCGGGTGCGGCACCTGCCCGCCGGGAGTTCGAGAGCCGGGCGGAAATCGAGGCCCAGGCGAAAGCGGCTGAGGCGCAGCATCGAACCGGTGAGGCGTGGCTACTTCGTCAGCGTCTGGAGAAGGGCGATTTCCAGGATGGCGATCGCATCGTCGTCCACCTTCAAGGCAACACGCTCATGCCAAAGGATTTCGTCGGAATCCCCGACACTAGTATTGTCCGTGCGGGTCGGCATCTCGAGTTTCCTCGCATGGCCGATCTGTCGTTAGACGGCGTCCTTCGCTCTGAGCTCAACGACCGGCTCACGGCGCATTTTGCGCAGTACATAAGGGAACCGACCGTTCGAAGCACCCCGCTCGTCCGAGTCGCGGTGCTTGGGCAGGTGGGTCGTCCCGGATATGTCTACACGCTCGCTGACGCTCCCCTCAGCGACCTGATCATGCAGGCCGGTGGTCCGAGCGGCAGCGCGGACATGGCCGGAATCGTCATTCGGCGTGGCGCCGACGTGATATGGGACCAGCAGGACACTCGCGCCGCACTAGCCGACGGGATGTCGTTGGACCGTCTCCACCTTCGCGCCGGCGACGAGATCGAAGTGCCGCAGCGCCGGGATATTTCGTGGTTTGCAGTAATCACGGCGGGCCTCTCAGCTACAGCGCTCCTACTCACGATCTTTCGCCACTACTAACAACCCCTAGCGAGAACTGAACCTCGTTGATTAAGAACAGCGTCTCGCCCCACCAAACCCTCATGTCCGAAGACGTCGCCAAGCTCCAGCTCGTTCAACCACCGTCGGCGGAAGCGACGGCGGTCGAGCCTTGGGAACAGGGGCCGCCGCCGACGATGCCGCCTCGGCAGCCGTTGGAGCGGGCGGTGAGTGCCATCCGCCGCTACCGCTGGTTGATCGTGGCAATATTCATCGTCGCGGTTGGCGCCGGGTTCGTCGCGACGCGCTTCATCGCGCCAAACTACGACGTTCATGCGACGATCTGGATTCAGGCCGAGACGCCGATGTCACAACGAGTCGGCGCCTTCAAGTCCGAAGAGCTTCTCAACGCCCAGGCGTGGGTCGAGCTGCTCAAGAGTCCGCGAGTGGCCGACGCAGTCGTGACCAAGCTCACGCTTTATCTGAATCAGGCCAATCCTGCGGATTCGGCGGCCTTCCGGTCGTTCACCGTAGGCGAATCGTTTCATGCCCGGCCAATATGAGCTTCAGGTCGACCGCGATCAAAAGCGGTGGCACCTCCGACTCCTGACCGCTCAAGTTGCCGACAGCGGCGGCGTTGCTGATTCCGTCGGCAAGGCCGTCGGGTTCCACTGGGTGCTACCGGCCGAAGTGTTCTCCGGGGCCGGGACGAAGAAGATCCAGTTCACCGTGTCGACACCTCGCGAAACGGCGCTCAGCTACGCCGGCCGCCTTCAGACGGACCTGCCGACGGGGAGCACCTTCCTGCGGTTGACCATGTCAGGACCCGATCCTCGTTCGACGGCGCGGACGATGAACGCGTGGATGCACGAGTACGTCGACGTCGCCGGGACGCTCAAGAAGCAGAACGTCGTCGAATACCTCAGGATTCTCTCCGATCAGCTTTCCACCGCCGAGCGAAGCCTGCACGACGCGGAGAACAAGCTCGAGCAGTTCAAGGTGACGACGATTACGCTGCCAGGCGAGAACACGCCGATCGCACCAGGCGTTACGGCGACCACGGACCCGGCCCTCGCGAATTACTTCAACCAGAAGTTCCAGTACGACGATCTCAAGCATGACCGCGAGGCGCTGGAGAAGATTCTCGCCAACCCGTCCGACAGCGTCTCCGTCGAGGCGGCGCTCTTGATTCCTAGCGTGGCACAGATCCCGAGCGCTCAGGCTCTCCGCGACGCCTTCGGCAACCTGAACAAGGCTCGCGCCGATCTCGCGACCGCGCGACAGGCATTCACGGACGAGTACCCGATCATCCGTGACTTCAAGAACAACATCGACCAGCTGCAAACGCAGACGATCCCCCGCCTCGCCCAGAACCTTCTCACGCAGCTCCAGGCTCGAGAGTCCGAATACGAGCGCCGGATCTCGGGGGAGTCGCACGATCTTCAGGCGATTCCCGCTCGCACGATCGAGGAGATGCGTCTGCGACGGCAGGTCGACGTGCAAGCACAGCTGTACGGGACGGTGAAGACTACCTACACCCAGGCCCAGCTCTCCGAAGCCAGCACTACGCCGGACGTCACCATCCTCGACTCGGCGATCGCGCCGCTCTCTCCGTCGGCAAACACTAAGTCGCGCGTCATGGCGCTCGCCGTCCTGCTCGGAGTCGGCGGGGCGATTGGCCTGGCGATTCTGCTCGACACCATCGACGGAAAAATTCGATATCCGGAGCAGGTCACAAACGAGCTCGGCCTTCCCATCGCCGCAGCAATTCCGAGATTCCCGCGCGGAACGGTCAACACGCGTTCGCCCGAGCAGGTTGCAACGCTCGTCGAGGCATTCCGGTCATTGCGCATGCACGTACGCCACGCGAGCTCGACGCCCATCACGTTCGCAGTTTCGAGTCCCCAGCCTGGTGACGGGAAATCGTTTGTCTCCGCGAACCTGGCCATGTCGTTTGCCGACGCCGGCTATCGGACCGTGCTCGTGGACGGAGACACGCGGCGAGGCATGGCCCACGAGGTCTTTGGGGTGGCGATGGAAGACGGCTTAACGGACTTCCTGGCGGGCCAGATCGACATGACGCAGATCGTTCGCCCAACCTCCCACTCACTACTCGGCTTCGTATCGTGCGGACGGCGGCGGCCAAACAGCCCCGAGCTGTTGACGTCGGCGGCACTGCCGAGACTCGTCGGGGACCTCCGCAATCGCTTCGACATCGTGCTCTTCGACACACCACCACTTAACGCCGGTATCGACGCCTACGCCGTCGGTTCGGCCGTCGGGAACATGGTGGTCGTTTTCCGCGCCGGAAAGACGCAGCGGAAGTTGGCAGCGGCCAAACTATTGCTCGTCGACCGCCTGCCGATTCAAATCATCGCTGCGGTGCTGAATGCGGTGCAGTTGGACGGCGAGTTCCAGTACTACGGTTACGCGTCGGGCTACAGCTACGCGGACCACGGCGAGAGCGAATCGACCGCGTTGCAGACCACGCGCACATAACGCAAGTGACGGAAATCACAAAGTACGAACGCCGGGTCGCTGTTGCGATGAATCGGGATCTGTGGGGCGGCTGCAACAAGTCATGGATTCGTCTCTTTGGTAAGCGGGGCTTGCATTCGCTGTAAGTAGTTAAACATCAACAGCTTACGGTTTGCGAGGATGTTCTCGCCGCGCGAGCACGCAGGCTGCATGTGCATTGCCCGCCGCCGAATCTGACGAAGGCGTCGAATCGGTCGGCAACTCCGAGACATCACTCGCTCGATCCTGGGGGGGCCGTAGTCGAATGCAGGGAATGCCGGCAGCAACATCTCGTGTGCGTTCAGGGTCCGGAGGTAGCGCCTCTCGGGTATCGCGGGCGCAGTTGGAGCGACCCGATCTCGTCATCGAGAAACAACGCGAGATTCCCGTAGCCAGCTGCGCCGACATCCGGTTCGCCCTTGGCAATGAGCTCGAGGTCTCGCCGCGTGAGCGAGATGAGGGAGTTTCGCGAGGCCTGAACATCGCGATCGCGCTGATCGGCCTAGTGGTGCTGACGCCGCTCATGATGCTGATCGCGCTGGCGATCAAGCTGACGTCAAAGGGACCCGTCCTCTATACGCAGATCCGGGTCGGCGTGGACCGCCGCTGGCGCTTCGCGCGAAACTCCGACCGACGACTGTACGACTACGGCGGCAAACTGTTCACGATGTACAAGTTCCGCACGATGCGCGTCAACGCCGAGGCGGACGGACGCGCCGTGTGGGCGTCCAAGTCAGATCCGCGGGTGACGTTCGTCGGCCGCTTCCTGCGGACGGCTCGCCTCGACGAAATCCCGCAGCTCTGGAACGTGCTCCGCGGCCACATGAACATCGTGGGACCAAGACCCGAGCGCCCGTCGATCGTTGCCGAGCTCCGCCGCCACATTCCGGAATATCAGCAGCGCCAGCGGGTCAAGCCTGGCATCACTGGCTGGGCGCAGGTGAACCAGTCGTATGATGGGTGCATCGACGATGTCCGCCAAAAGGTACAGTTCGATCTCGAGTACGTGCGGCGCCAAAGCATGTTCGAAGACCTGCGGATCATGTCGATGACCGTCCCGGTCATCCTGTTCCGAAAGGGCGGCTGGTAGTCGGCCGCGAGGCTGACAGCGGCGCGATGCCCAGAGGGCCGGCTCTCGCGAGTCCGGCCCTCGTTGTTTCACCTGGGTCGCAATCGCGCGACGAGGGCGTCCACGCTCGCCGATAGACGGGTGTAGATGACTGCCACCTCGGCAGCGTTCCGGGCGTAGGGATCCTCGATGGACGGGCTCTCGCCGAATGCTCGCCCGACGCCCCCGAGAAGTATCGTTTTGCGCGAAGCCCGAGGAAACCTGGCCACGACCTCGGCTTCGTTACGATAGTCCGTCGCACAAATCAGATCGCTATGCTCCACCATCACGGGCGTCAGCAGCTGCGATCGATGCGAGTCGAGTGAAACGCCGAAATCCGCGGCCGCCGCGACTGCTCGCGGATCCGGCGGGCGCCCATTGGTGGTCCACGTCCCCGCCGACTCAACGGCAAACTGTGGGCTTGCGGCACCGAGTCGCTGACGAAAGAGTTCCGCCGCCACCGGGCTGCGCATGACGTTGCCGTGGCAGACGAAGAGAAGCGAACGAGGATGCCCGTGAAGCTTGCCCCGATCGGATCGCAGCCGGACCGATCGGAGGGCTCGAAGACGCAGGTAAGTGAACACCACCGGCGCTGGCAGTCCTTGGCAGTCGCGGACCACCGATACCAGGAAGGCCGGCAACACCCCTTTCACAAGCGATTTTAGGCCTCTTTGCGCGATGTCCGGCGGGGGCGGCGCGTCGAGGCGTTCGATCATTCCGGCAACACCACCGCGTCGCGCCGAGTCGGCTCCCAGGTCTTGTCCTCGCTCATGCGCAGCAGTCTCACCACTCCGTGGACGACCGCGACGTTCGCCGCAACGCTGAACGCGACGATGCCGATGAGCCGCGGGACTGGCTTCGATTCCGGCCACATCGCGCCGACGATTGCCGTTGCGCCGAGGATCACGGCACCACTGGCGGTCAGCTGGGCCCACGGGTCGGAGCGCGCGAGAAATGCGAGGCCCGCGGCAGCCGGCACAGCGCTCACGGGCATGAGCCACCGGCACACTTTGTGGCTGAAAAGCTTCCACGCGAACACACCGAATCGAATCGGGTTCAGCATGTAGCGTACGCGGACGAGCGTCTCCATCCCGCGCGATATCGTGCGCACCTTCCGCACATATTCACTGCGAAGCGACTTCGTGCGCGGGACGAAGGCGATCGCCGCGTCGACCGATACCGCACGGTGCCCGTGTTCGCGGGCGGTAAGCGGCGCCGAGAAGTCACGGCTGAGATCCGGCCGAATCGGCAATCGATGAAGCTCGGCTCGGATCGCGTAGCAGCAGCCCGACGCGCCGACGATGCCGCCAGTACGCGTTTCCAACGCGCGGAGCCGCATTTCGTAGTCGACGTACTCTGCTTCGACGCTGTTCGCCGAGGTGTCGCCCGACGTCACGCTCACGTCGCGTCCGGACGCGACGCCGATCTCCGGATCGGCAAGTTGCTCGACGAGCGAGCGAATCGCATCGCGATGCAGGCGCGTGGATGAATCCGAGTTCAGCACGACGTCGCCGCGAATGAGAGGGATCGCGGCATTCTCGATCGCCGTCTTTCCGCTTCGAGCCGGCATGCGCATCAACTCGACCCCCTGCGACGCGTATTCGGCCACGATAGAGTCGGTCGCGTCGGTGGACGCGTCGGACAAGATGAGGATCTGCATCCGCTCGTGCGGATACGTCTGCGCCAGCAGCGCCTCGATCGCGCCGCGGATTTGGGTCTCTTCGTTGTACGCCGGGACCACGGCCGTCACGAGCGGGAGCGCGGTCTCGGCCCCCCGCGGGCGCGGAGATGCTTGGCGCTTGCCGAGCGCCATCAGGCGAAGAACCGCCGGATAGAGGATGTAGGAGTAGAGTCCCAGGACGATCGGGAGCGCAACCAGGACCAAGGCTGTCAGCCGCATCGTCGTTCCTGGTGCCCTCGTCCCGGGTGGGAGGACGAGTCGGATCTCATTGACGGTTTGAACGCTTTGGAAAAAAGAACCGAACCATTCGCTTGTAGTAGACCAGATAAAACGGATTGTAGATCAGGGATTTGAGCAACTCTCGTCGCGCCTTCCACAAATATCCGGACGCCGAAAAGTTGTAGCTAGCGACATAATGAAGCTGGGCTAGCACCATCCGCCGAAACCATGGCCTGCCGGGCGCATAGCGGTCAAGCGCGCCGTGAATGAACCGAAGGCTCTGGTCTCTGGTCGCCACGGCATTCTTTCCGCGGCTACCCGGGCGACTCAAGAGATAGACGTCGTACTCCGGGACGCAGGCCACCTCAAACTTGGATGCGATTCGGATCCAATACTCCCAATCCTCGGCATAGTGCAGTGACTCGTCGAACATCCCAACCGTGTCTATTGTCTTGCGTCTCACCAATGCGGAAGAGGCGCTGCCCGCGATGCACTGGCCGAGCAACAACCGCTCGACCACGCGACCGTTTACAATGGTGTCCGCACGGCCGTTCTCCGCGCCGGAGCTGTCTACGGCAACAGCGAAAGAGTAGATCAGGCCGGCGTCGGGATGCTGCCCGGCGACCGCAACCTGTCTGCAGATCTTGTCAGGCAACCACCAGTCGTCCGCGTCGAGAAACGCCACGAATTCACCGCGCGACTGACGGACTCCTCGATTCCTAGCCGCGTTTGGCCCCTGGTTCTCCTGTCTGACGTATTTGAGACGGTCGTCATTGAATCGCTCGACCACCTTGGGAGTTTCGTCCGTCGAGCCGTCGTCAACCACGATCAATTCGAGATTCTGCCAGCTCTGTTGGAGCACGCTTTCGATCGCGTGCCCCACGTACTCTGAGGCGTTGTACGTGATCACCACTACGGAGACGAGAGGGGTCTGCTGCGCGGTAGACGGCGCGGTCATATCGCCGGTCCACCAGGCACTGGAACGTTCCGGTACAACGCGTCGTACTTCTCGAGCCAGGCGTCAACGGCAAAATCGGTATCGATCCGCCGTCGCGCCGCGGCGGCTCGCCGCGCGGCGGCAGGCCGGTCGCCGTAGACCGAGCGAATCGCCGCCGCCAGCGCCGCCGGATTCTCGGGCGGAACGAGCAGCCCTTGCTCCGCGGTCATCACGTCGGGAATTCCGCCAACCTCGGTTGCCACGACGGGAACCTGGGCGTTCATGGCCTCGAGGAGGATCATCGGAGTCCCTTCTGTCCGTGAGCTCAGAACGACGAGGTCGAAGGCGTGCAGCATCGTCGCGGGATCGGCCACGATTCCCGCCCACCGAACGATCGATTCCAAGCCGTCCCGCTTGCAGCGCCCCTCCAGCGCGTTCCGTGCTGGTCCGTCCCCCACGACGGTGAGGCGAATGGGCACGTCCGCGAGCTGGCTCACGGCCTCAAGCAGCAAGTCCAGTCCCTTTTCATGGCTCACGCGTCCGACCCAACCTACATTGAACGCTTCTTCAGACACACCCAGCCGTCGTCGCGCCACCTCGCGGTCCACGAGAGCAACCGGCACGGCGGCATTCGGGATAACGTGCACCTTCGCCTTGGGAACGCCGCGGGCGACCAAATCGCTGGCGAGCTTCTTCGAAACAGCCACGGCGTCGACGCGTCCATAGGCTCGACACTGTAACCATTCGTATACCTGGCCGCGCAGCGTTGCACCGATGAAACCGTGAACCGTCGACACACGACGTGCGTGAACCGTCCCCATGAGCACGCGCGATAGCACGTCGGGCAGATATCCATGTGTGTGAAGGACGTCCGGCCCGACCTTGGCGCAGTGCTCTCGCAGCAGACGCAGCTGCCTCCAGTATCCCCGGCGCGACGTCGCGATGGCGACGATGCCGACTCCTTCGTGTCTCAACTGTGACGCGATGAGAGGTTCGCTGACTCCTTCCTCGAGCAGCATGACGACGTCGACGGCATGGCCGCGGCGATGTTGGCCGGTCGACAGAGCGAATACCACGCGCTCAAGGCCGCCGAAGGTCGCGGGCGCCAACACGTGCGTCAGCTTCATCGGCTCGACGCGATCCCCGAGAGTCTCAGGCTCAGCCCGTTCGGCGAGAGGCCGGAGGGAATGCTCACGCGGGGCAGCGCGTGAGACGGCAGGCAACGCCGACTCATCCAACCGCCGTTCACTTTGAACGCTCCGCGCAGACTCGTGACCTCAGCCGCGCGCTCGACTAACGGCGAAACCAGCCCATACGGATAGGCCAGCCATGGAATCGTGTTGGCGAATCGCGCTCGGAGCCACGCGAGCGGCGGGTCGAGCTCCGCGGCCAATGCATCAGTGGACAACGCGCTCAGGTTCCGGTGCGACCACGAATGGGCACCGAATGTGATTCCCGGCTGGAGCGACGCGCGCGAGAGATCGGCCTCCTCCGCAATGCGGGGCAAGCGGCCCTCGATCGCGTTCCGGCCGCCGCGCGACGCGAACCATGCCAACACGTCGCCGCGGTCGCCGCGCAGCTCGTCGATGGCGTAGCGTCGCACGTCGTCGGGAATGATTCCGCCGTGCGCTTGGCCGAGTCGATCCCACCACGTGTCGGCGCTGAGCAAACCAGGCGCGACGAATACCGTCGCGGGCATCGAACGCCGACGCAGCTCCTCGAGCCCGGCGGTCACGGCGCCTCGATAGGCGTCGTCGAACGTGATCGCGACGCGACGGCCGTCGAACGGAGCATCGTCGTCGAACAGAGAAGCGAGCGGCACGACTTGCGCCACCGACGCGACTCGGTCAAGGTGTTGGCCGAATCGGAGCTGCGTCACGTGAAGGCTCGATTCGCCCGAGACGCGTTCGCCCGTGGGCACCACGTTGTGATACGCGAGCACGACGGCTCGGCCGCGCAGCCGTTGTCGCGCGAGACTCGCGATTCCGGTCCGCAGCAGCGCCGCTTCGGCGAGAACGCGCACCGCGCCACGGACCGACGTCATCGTCCTCGAAACCAGTTCAACGTTTCGCGCGCGAACGGCATCGGATCATCGAGGCGCAGCACCTCGCCGCGCGTACCCGGACCGAACGCCCGCACGAAGTCCGTGAGTCCCGCGACACGCCCCGGGACGTTGCCGGGAAGAGACAGGCGCGACCGGGAGCGAATCAGCCGAAGCAGCAGATTGTCGAAGTCGCCCCACTCCCAGCGCAATCGGGCTCCGATCTTGTAGGCTCCCCTCGGACTGGCCGGCTCGCCGCGCGCCGCGGCGACGAGGAGATTGGGAAAGTCTACGCCGGCATCGATCGCCAGTTGGAGCGAGCCCCAGAAGCGCCCGTTGATCTCCATCAGATATGGAATACCTGTCCGCTCGTCGATCTTGTACTCGACCATCGCCACGCCCTGCCAGTCGAAATCGCGAAGCAACCGAACGGAGTGCTCGAGCAAGTCCGGATCGAGCACGACGCTTTCGGAAAGGACACTCACGCCGCCCGACGGCGGCTTCTCCCGAATGCGACGATGGGCGAACGCAGCGCGCACCTCGCCGTCCCACAATAAGAGAAACATGCCGACACCAGTCCCGATGATGCGCTCCTGAACGAGGATCGGAAAAACCTCGTCGGGAAAATGCCGTATCTCGTCCTCGAGGATCGACGGGCTGGCGGCGTGCACGGCGCCCGATTTCACGCGACCGGATCCCGCCTCCGCCACCGACCGAGCTGGCTTCGCCACCACAGGGAAGGTCAAATCCCAATTCATGCCACGCGCTTCGTCGGGCGATCGAATGAGCCGCTGTCGAGGCACGGCGATCCCCTGCCGTTCGGCAGCGGCCAAGACCAGTCCTTTGTCGGAAACGTTTGCGAAGCGCTGAGCGTCGGGGAACGGCATCACGCACGGGAATTCGGCGCGTCGCGGAAGAATCGCGCGCATGGATGCCTCAGAAACCGGAATGGCGAAGGCGGCAGAGTATTCGATCGCCACGCGGGCTAGGTCGGCCGAAAACTGGTCCGGCGCAACGAGCGGGTCGGCGACTTTGACGGAAGCTGCCGCGTAGCGGGATGAGCCGGCGATCGAGCGCTTCGACGACGCGCAGACGATGACACTGTGCCCGCCGCTGCCGAGCGATCGCGTGATCGCCAGCGCGGCTCGCTGCTCGCCGTCGGTGACGATAACCGGTCGAACCACGTTCCGGCGCCTCGAATCCCACTGCGGGAGTTCCTGTGGGCGAGCCTCGCGAATCAACCGCCGACTCGCGCCGGCACTCGCGGGCCGCCCCGAAAGCCACGGCCAATCCTTGCCACACCGCCCCGCCGTCGCTGCCCCGCGGAGGGGGCCGCACCCGACGGCCCCGTCTTGTTCACGGCAGTGTTGTAGAGAGCAACGCTCATCGCGAGGTTGATCCAGAAGAATGGATAATACAACACCGTGACGAAGAAGCCGCACGCGAGATAGCCGATCAGCGCCGCGTCGAGCGAGTGCGCCATCTCGAGGACGAAGCGGTCTCCGTCGGGCAGATGGCGAACCAGTCGTCGGGTGCGATAATTGACGACCAGAGTGACGATGATCAGCGCGATGAACACCGCCAGTCCCGTGTAACCGAGCTCCGAGCCCGCCTCGATGAAGATATTGTGAGGTAACAATGGAGATCCGAATCGGACTTCGTTGTAGGGCGACCAGTTCTTGTATCCGATACCGAGGAACGGATACGCCTTCATGATGTCGAGGCCGCGAGCCCAGAGCGTCGTTCTCGCGACCGAGGTCCCGTCGTCACCCATCGTCTGCAAACGCGTGATCTGCTCCGGAGGGAGGAGCCAATAGACCGTCGCGGACAGGACTACCGTACCCACGATCGCGCGGAATTTGTGACGCGTCTTCAGAAGCGTCCACAGCGTCATCGCGGCCAACCCGAACAACGCGCCGCGAGACGATGATCCCACGATGCTGACGACGGCGAACAGCGGCACCGTCCAGAAGAAGTACCTGATCCACCGCGACCAGTAGCTGCGCAGTGCCCTCATGAAGTAGATCGAAACAGCCAGGAGTATGACCATCTGAATGGCGAACTCGCCCGAATTGCCGAACCAGCCCGGCGCGCCGTTGATTCCCCATGACCGAAAATGGAACCCGGCCGTCACCCACGAGCGGGCTCCGAACTGGGCCATCTTGTAGCTCCAAAGGAGGAACGTCAGCGTGAAGAAGAAAAAGCGCGGCTCGGTGTCAACCGTATTGGCGATCAGCACATAGATCACCACCCAGGTCAGGTAGACCGAGATCTCGCCGAACGAGGCGTCCGGGTAGAGCGCAAATACGGAGGACGCGACCACGATGACAGTGAATAGGGCGAGGAAGGCCTCGGCGAGTCCAAACCGCAGTCGTTTCCCTTCTACGATGAATGCGAAAACGGCGCCGCCGATGATGAATTTCGAATACGGCGGCCCCGAGATAGGGGTATAGATCTGCTGCGGCCGAACGTACTCCATGAACAGATAGAAGCAGACCAGCTTGAAGGACGCCGGCTGCTTCCAAAAGAACGACCAGAGAGCCCGCGGATTGAAGGAAACGATGGAAGCCGGAGCCGGGGCGGTTGACGGCCCGCTCGTCGGTTGCGGCCGGCGACGAGCGCTCCCTGCCATTGGGCGGGCCTGCCCCGGGACAGGAGCCCGGCGGAGATGGAGAGACCGACCCGGTGAAGGTTCCACGCTCGTGCTACTCGGCTGTTGGTTAGAGAGAGTGGACGACAATCCGCCAGATTCAGAACCTTCCGACCAGCCGACGCGCTTGAAAGGGCGCAGTAGGCAAGGCAGAACGCAGGCCTGGGCGGATCACGCACGCCCCGACCGATCGTCGGATCGGTCGCGGTCATGTGAGACACGCCACTACAAGTTAAGCGTCGCCAGCTGGTTCCGCAGCCCTCAGCCATGTTGCCAAGATTTGCCAGGACAGCGACTTAAGGCCCTGCCGCCTGTACTGCCCCCGCTGCGATCTGGCTGGGCCAGGGGCCGCGGGCCAGCCGGGACTATGGCAAGGGCGAGCGGCTGAACATCACGTTGTCCCAGAACCGATCCTCGATGGTGCCCGAGCCTGAGTCTGATTGCTCGCCGACTTCCCAGAACACCCACTGATACGTCGAAGGGGGATTCGCGACGGGGTCCCACGTCGGGTCTGTCCACTGCATAGTCGAGTCACGGAACAGGAGCGCCTTGTCGTACCAAATCTCCTCGACGCCGTCCTTCGCCGTGAAGCTCGAGTTGATGCGCAGATGGATCACGAGGTGGTGCCAGACGCCAGATGTGAGCTGCCCGACGCCCGGATCGATGTAGTGCTGGCCCGACGTCGAACTCGAGATCACCGGGTCGTTGGCATTCCACGGGATATTGCTCAGACAGAACTGCGGGCCGAACGCCTTGAGATTGAACTGAAAGGCCTTCTGGAACCCCCAGTTATCGCGGCTCCAACCCCAATAGACGAGCTTTCGCTGCACGCCGCTCGGCGACATATCCGCGCCGGCCGGAATCAAGAAATCGCCGGAGAACCACACATCGGCGCCGAGACCGATCCCTGGCACGCCGGTCGAAATGCCTTGGTTGTCATCGCCGTTCGGCGGATTGTTGTAGTGGATCTTTGCGACCTTACCATGCCCTGAGTTGAGCGGGTCGCTCACGATGCTGACCGCGTGGCTCGCCGGGTTGAAGTCATAGAACCCGCCGAAGGTGCCATCCTCAAAGTTCGAGGAAACGACTACGCCGGCCGGTGGAGGAACCGGCGGCGGAGGCGGCGGAGGCGGCGGAGGCGGCGGCGTCGAGCCGCCCTCGACGATGTTCAGCACCGTCGAAACCCCAAGCAGTGTTCCGGCGCCGTTCACCGCCTTCGCCTGAATCGCGTGCGGACCCGCGCCGAGCGAGCCTGTGCTGCACGACGCATCACCTCCGAACAGGCAGTACTTGGCGAGCGACTCCGTCCGATACAACGCGCCGTCGACGATGAACTGCATCGCCGCCACGTTGGAGAGCGTCGTCGTCGCTTCCACCGCATACGATCCGCTGGCGTAGCTGCCACCGTCGAGCACCAGCGACACCGAATCAGGGCGCGGCGACGAGGGTGACGTCAACGTGGTCGTGTTGACCGCCAGCGAGCCTTGTCCGGTTACGCCGTCAACTGTGGCCTGAATGTTCGCCGAGCCCGCGCTCACGCCTGTAACCAGACCGCCCGAGGAAACCGTGGCCACCTGGGTCGCTTCCGATTTCCATGATGGAGATTTTCCTGCGAGGACGTTGCCTTGCGCGTCCTTCGCGATCGCATGCGCTTGCGCTGTGTGGCCGGGCGCCATCTGTGTCGAATCCAAGGTCACGACGACCGACGCGGTCGTGGCTGGCGGAGGAGGCGGAGGTGCCGGCGCGGCGACGGTGAACGTCGCGTCCCCCGTCATCGATTCGACCGTTGCACGAATCGTCGTCGAGCCGGCACCGACCGCGGTGACGACCCCCGAGACTGATACCGTCGCAACGCTCGAATTGAGCGACGACCACGCGAGACTGCGACCGTTGAGAACGTTGCCGGTGGCGTCACGTGCAACGGCGGTCGCCTGCGTAGTCTGACCCGGATTGAGGTTGGCGCTAACCAAGGTGACCGAGACCATCGAAACCGGATCGACGCCGACGGTTTCGGTTGCATCACCGGACTTGGCCTCTGCGGTAGCGCGAATGATCACCGCGCCGGTCGCGACCGCCGTGACGACGCCGGTCGGACCGACCGTAGCGATGGTCGGGTCGAGCGACGACCACGTCACAACCCTCCCCGTCAACACGTTTTCGACGGCGTCCGTAAGGGTCGCCGTCGCTTGTGTCGTCTGACCCGGCAGAAGGTTGGGTGAGGCCAGTTGTACAGTCACGGTTTGGACGGGGGCCGCGCCGACGTTCATGGACACGTTCGCCGTCTTGCCTTCCGACGTAACCGCGAGCGTCGTGCTACCAACCCGGCGGCCAAAGACGTTGGCCTTGTCGGCCGATGTTCCGACAGCCGAGACCACCGTAGGATCGCCTGACGACCAGATGATACTGCGGCCCGTGAGGACGTTGCCCGACGCGTCGGTCGTCGTCGCGGACGCGTGCGCCGTCTGCCCGACTTTGAGCCCCGCAGGTACGGAAATCGAGACCGCAGCGACGGGAACCGGCGGGGTCTTCGAGATGCTGATTTTCGCGAAGGACGTCTGGCCGCCGCTGGTCGCAGTGACGGTCGCAGTACCCTCGGCGCGAGCGACGACCGCCCCTGAGGCGGAGACCGCCGCGAGGTTCGTGTCCGCGGTCGTCCATTGGACCGGGTAATTGTTGATCGGCGTGCCGGTGGAGTCGCGTGGTGTTCCGAGCAGCTGCGTCGTGGAGCCAATGACGAGCGCGGCGGCGCCGGGGGTCACCTCGAGGAACGAAACCGGCGATTCGACGACGGTCACCGAAGCACTCGCCGCGGTGCCGTCGACCATGCAGCTGGCCATTGTCGTTCCGCCGCGTATTCCGGACACGGTTCCGTCGCCGCCGATCACAGCGACGCCGGGATCGGCGATTGTCCATGACGGCGGTGTCGACACGACCACACCGCGCGAATCAAGTGCGAGGCACTTGAAGGACGCGGAGGCGCTACGGAGAATCGTGGTGCTCGCCGGACTCACCTGGATCGTGTGGGCTTTGCCGTCGCCGATTCCCGTCAGCGCACCGTGCACGGACGAGGCGGAGTCACCGCCCGCGCAGGCTACGACAATGGCGATCGAGAAACCGACGAGCACCACACCACCCTCATGAGGCCTCTTGAGACGAAGCATCACGATCTCCGGAGATTGAGTGTTCGGCGGCTCGGCCGGCATGGCCCACGTAGATGGGCGGTAGCCCCGCAGCTTTGCGTCCCCGCCTTTCGACGGGTTTGCCGTTATCGCATTCGGTCTCTATCAGAGATCGCAGATGCGTCGTCGACAGCAGTGCCCCGCTGTCCAGGGAACGACGATTGCTTACTCCATGTGCAACCGCGGCGCAGAACTGAAGAGCGCGCGTCGTAACGTTTTTTTCCGCTTTGTGCGGCCGTCTTCCAAAAGCTGAATGCCGCGGCAACAAGTACGTGATCCACAACACATTGCGCGACGGCAATCCGCCGGACGACCACCACCGAGTGCCTCGGAAGCTCTAGAGTCGCGGTGACCGCCTTCACCCGCCGCGAAGTCGGCGTGAATCGATTAATTGCTTATATAGAGTCTCATATTTACCAACTTGCGCTGCCACCGTGAACCGCGCCACTACCGCGCGACGAGCGCGTTCGGCGATCTGCCGGCGCTCGGGCGCGTTGCGCCGGAGTTGCTCGATGGCTCCCGCCACCGCGCCGGCGGATCCGTTCTCGACCAACAGGCCTAAGGCCCCGTTCTCGAGAATCTGTTCGGGCCCTCCGCAACGGGTCGCGACGACCGGAACGCCGCTCGCCATCGCTTCGACCGTCGACAGCGAAAACCCCTCGCTCCGCGAGGTCAACGCGTAGACGTCGAACGCCCGCATGACCCAGTTCACGTCGGAACGAACGCCGAGGAACGTCACCTCGCCGGTGAGTCCGAGGCGGCTGCGAAGCTCCACCAGCTCGCGCGTGTACCGTTCGTCCCCCACCCCGACGATGACGAATCGGTAGCGAGGAGACTCCTGTTTGAGAATCGCCGCCGCCTCGAGCAACGTCGACAACCCCTTCACCGGTTGCAGCCGGCCTACGGAGCCCACGACGAAGTCCTCCGCCGAGATCCCCAGGCTGTCACGAAGCTGAGGGCTCGTGCCCGGCGTAAAGGCGTCTATGTCTACGCCGTTCGGGATCACCATCGTGCGATCGCGCGCGAGGTGCATGGCGGCCAGACAGGATTCCCGGAGCGGTTCCGACACGAACACTACCCGCCGCAGACCGTGCCGAATGACTGCGAGTTTGAGCGCCCGATTGCGCTCCTTCGCGCTGAGATCGACCGCGCCGTGAATCGTTCCCACAGAGGCAATTCCGGTGAGCCGGCTGACCAGGCCCGCGCGGACCGCCGACCCGAACAAGTGGCCATGGATCACGTCGGCCCGCTCGCGCCGCGCGAGTTGAACCACACGACGCAGAAACCCGAAATCGAACGAGCCGCGTTCGCCCAGCTCGAGCGCGTCGACGTGCTCCTCACGCAGGTGATCGAGCAGCCACCCACCCGACGGAACCACCACGAGGTTCCGCCAGCCGCCGCGATCGAGCGTTCGAGCGATGTCGAGCAGCACACGTTCGGCGCCGCCGATGCCCGTTGTCTCTATGAGATGCAGTACGGTGTTCATGGCAAGGCGTGACGAAGGAGGGCTGCCCGAGCAACAGGAGGTAATTAAGAAGGATGGGCGCCCCGCGGTGGGGCGCCCATCCCTCACTACACGACTCCCGGGTCGACCGCCCTATGGAAGCGGCGATCGGCTGAACATCACGTTGTCCCAGTAGCGGTCTTCGACTGTTGTCCGCGACGCATCTGCTTGCTGGCCGATTTGCCAAAACACCCATTGGTAGGTGGAGGGCGGGTTGGCTTTCGCGTCCCACGCCGGGTCGGTCCACCGCATCGTCGAATCGCGGACGAGGAGCGTCTTATCGTACCAAATCTCTTGAATGCCGTCCTTTGCGGTGAAGCTCGAATTGATCCGCATGTGGATGACGAGATGATGCCAGACACCCGCCGTGAGTTGCGCGACTCTTGTGTCGATATAGTGCTGGCCCGAGCCGACGCCCGGCTGTGAGACGATCGTGTCGGCGGCGTTCCACGGGATGTTCGATGTGCAGAATTGCGGCCCGAACGCCTTGAAGTTGAACTGAAAGGACTGCTGGAATCCCCAGGTGTCGCGCGACCAGCCCCAGTACACGAGTTTGCGCTGGACATTCGCCATATCCGAACCAGCCGGAATGAGGAAGTCGCCGGAGAACCAAAAATCCACACCCAGGCCGATGCCCGGCACGGCGGTGCTCAGCCCTTCGTTGTCATCCTGGTTCGCGCCGCTGGTCACAACGTTGTAGTGGATCTTTGCGACCTTACCGTGGCCTGAATTGAGCGGGTCGTTGACGACGCTGACGGCGTGCAGCGACGGATTGAAGTCGTAGAACTGGCCGAGCGTGCCATCCTCAAAGTTCGAGGAGACGGCTACCCCGGGCGGCGGCGGCGCAGACGGCTGCGCGGGTTGCTGCGCGGGTTGCTGCGCGGGTTGCTGCGATGGTTGCTGCGCGGGTGGCGCGGCGGCCGAGCCGTCGACGATAGTCAGCACTGTCGAAACGCCAAGCAGCGTTCCTGCCTTGTTCACCACCTTCGCCTGAATCGTGTGTGCGCCGGCGCCGAGCGAGCCTGAGGCGCAGGAAGCGTCGCCGCCGAACAGGCAGTACTTCGAGATCGCCTCCGTCCGATACAGCGCGTGGTCGACAATGAACTGGATCGCGGCCACGTTGGCGAGCGTCGTCGTCGCTTCCACCGCGTACGACCCACTGGCGTAGCTCCCACCATCGAGCACCAGTGACACCGAATCCGGGCGCGGCCCCGCTGCCGACGGTGCCGTCACGACAAGATTCGTGAAGCCGTTGATACCGTCGATGGTCGCCCGGACCGACATCGTGCCGGCGGCGTTCGCCGTCACGACTCCGGACGATGAGACCGTGGCGACGGCGGGGTTCGACGGCGACCACGTGGCCGTCTTCGCACTCAAGACGTTTCCCTTCGAGTCCATCGCGATCGCGTGCGCTTGGCCCCTGTGGCCCGGCGCCAGGGACGATGAATCCAGAGTCACCGCGACGGCAGCCGTGACTGGCACCAGCGGTTGCGCCGGCGGTTGCACCGGCGGTTGCACCGGCGGTTGCACCGGCGGTTGCACCGGCGGTTGCACCGGCGGTTGCGACGGCGGTTGCGACGGCAGGCTTGGGCTCAACGGCGGATTCGGGCTTGTCGGCGTACGAGGATTTGTCGGCGTATGAGGCTTTGTCGGTGGATCGGACGGATCCGACCGTGGACTTATCGGCGTTGCCGGATCCGAGGGCGACGCGAGAGCCGCGTCGGTGACGCGGACGAGCGCGCTGTCGCGTCGGTCGTCGATCGTGAGCACGATCTGCGTAGTGCCTATTCCGCGGGCACGAATTACCCCGTCGGAATCGACTGTCACAACGCCGTTGTTCCGCGAGGCCCACTGCACGACCGCGCCCTGCAGATTGTTGATCTGGCGGCCGTGCGGATCGAATACCTGGTAAGAGAGTCCGATCGCGGCGCCGAGGCCGAGGGGAGTCGTGTCAACCGAGAGCCGCACGTCATTCACGGCCGGGCGGACGTTGACGATGCTGGCTTCAGTGTGCCCGTGAATCTGGCGCGTAATGCGGGCGATGCCGGGACTGATCGCTGAAACGAGGCCGGACATTGAGACTGGAGCGATCGAAGGATTGTCACTCCACCACGTCACCGTTGCGGGCGTCGTGGAAGAGATGAGCTGCGTCTTCTGTCCTACGACGAGCGTCAGGGCCTGCCCAACCTTGAATGATTGAATGTCGTGCTGTGGATCGGCGACGGAATCACAGCCCACGACCGTGAGCGCGATCACACAGAAGAGATGAATGCCGCGAAGTTGACGAAGCGGCCGACTGGCTGTCGTGCGTGACGGCGCAACGTCGCGCCATGGCGCGCAACGGTCCATGTTGGTGAACTCCCGAGTTGTGGTGATTCGGCCGGTCTCTGATACGCCGACTGAGTGTTGAGCAACCGCGGGACGGAAGGCCGCCCGGCGACACATCGAAACCTGAAGTGCGGCGGAGCGCCGCGTTTCCGGCCGCCTAAGTAGCTCCAGAAGCGACCGCGCGCAGTGCCACCCATCACATATTCACAAAAGAAACGTGCCGATGCGACGACGCAAGCCCGTTTCGTGCATCGCCGCGCCGTGCTCTTTAATAATTCATCATACCGGGCGCGACCGCGGGCCGATGCACGGCGCGAGAATCACGACCCGGCCTCGGCGCGGCGCTCGCGACGCACGACCCGAACCTGCACGCGATCGCACCGAGCCGCTTGTTTCGCCGTTTGCGCGTGCCAAATTCATGTGCAATGACCCGCCCTCGTCAGCGACGGAGCCGCTCGCGCCGACAATCGGCGCGCCTCCTAGTCGGAGCCAGCCTTCTGTGATTGACGCCGAATCGCTATATCGCCGATCGCCGACGTGGCTGCAGATGGCGCTCCTCAATGCCCACGCGTGGCGCATCGAACGCCACCGATACGGGCCGCCGTACCAGCGTGCCGTGCGCAGCCTGCTCGAGAGCGAACGATGGCCCCTGGAACGACTACGGGCGTTCCAGGACGAGCATGTTCGCCGTCTTGCGTCCTGGGCATACGAGCACAGTTCCTTCTATCGAGAAGCGTGGGATGCAGCCGGCGTCACGGCCGCCGACATCCGGGGAATCGCCGACCTCCCGCGCCTTCCGCTCATCGACAAGACGACCATCCGCGAGCATGGAGCTCGGATGATGACCTCCGCGGCGCGGCCGGACTGGGTCAACGGGCACACGAGTGGCACGACCGGTTCGCCGTTGTCCGTCTGGTACGACCGGGAGACGTGCGTCATGACGAACGCGGTCGACCGCAGGCAAAAGGCGTGGGCCGGCATGCAGAACAGCGACTGGGTCGGGCTGTTGTTGGGGCGCGTCGTGGTGCCACTGGATCAGGCGCGCCCTCCGTTCTGGAGGTCGAACCTCGTGCAGCGTCAGCTGTGGTTCTCGAGCTTCCATCTCAACGACGACAACCTCCCTCACTACGTGAACGAGATTCGCCGGCGTGGGCTGCACTTTCTCGAGGGATATCCGTCGACACTGTTCGTCCTCGCCAAGTTCCTGGAACGCCGGGGAGAGACATTGCCCCTGCGGGCCGTGCTGAGCTCCTCGGAGACCTTGCTCGCAGTCCAGCGCGAGACGATCGAAGCGGCCTTTGAATGTCGTGTCTTCGATTTCTTCGGTCACGCCGAACGCGTCGTCTTCGCGACGGAGTGCGAACGGCACGACGGCAAGCACATCGCCGAAGAGTACGGCGCCGTCGAAGTCACCGACGAACGAGGTGCGCCCGTACGAGACGGCGAGGCGGGTTATCTGGTCGGGACGAGCCTGTACAACCGGGCCATGCCGCTGTTTCGCTACCGCACGGCCGACCTCACGCAGATTCGATCGGAACCTTGCCCCTGCGGCCGCACGTTGCGGCGGATTCGCGACGTCACCACGAAGGCCGAAGACATCGTCTTCACACCCGACGGACGGATGATTTCCCCGTCCGTGCTCACGCATCCCTTCAAACCGTTGGAGCAGGTGCTAAAGTCGCAGATTGTTCAGGAGCGCCTGGACCACATCACAGTGAAGATCGTCCCCTCAGGGACCTTTACCGACGCCGAGCGCGAGCACCTTCTGCGCGAGCTGCGCACCCGCCTGGGGCCGGCCGTCGCGATCGACATCGCCATCGTCGACGACATCCCGCGGGAGCCCTCGGGGAAGTATCGCTGGGTGATTTCCCACGTCCCGCACGACGCCCGCGTCAGTTGGGAGTGAGTGCCTTCAGTTGGGAGTGAGTGTCTACTGAAGCGCCGAGTGGTCGATCGCGTTCACGCCGAGTTCTGCGCAGCGATACGCTGTTTCGAGGCTCCGGCCGACGATCTCCCAGCTGAACGTCCGCTCGACGAACTCGCGCGCGTTCCGCGCCAACGACTGACGCAGGTCCGGCGATCGCAGCGCCGCAATCGTCAGGTCCGCGAACTCGTCTGCCGATCCGGCGATGAGCAAGTGCTTGCCGTTCTCGAGACCCAAGCCCTCGGCTCCAACCTTTGTGGATACGATCGCTTTGCCGGCGCTCATCGCGTCGAGGAGCTTCAAACGGGTTCCTCCCCCGTCGATAATCGGGCAAACGAACACCGATCCGCGGGCAATCCACGGCCGGATGTCCGGCGGATTCGCCACGAGCGTCAGCGCGGGCTCGGTGCCGGCCCATTCCTTCATCTCGGCGCCCGGGCTGAATCCCGCGACGTAGAGGCGAAGGCCGGGGACCTCGGTCTTGAGCCGGGGCCAGATTCGCTCGCGAAAGAATCGAAGACCGGAGATGTTGGGATACCAGTTCATCGATCCCGCGAACACCAGCGAGTTGGGCTCGATTCCCTCGGGATTCGGCACGAAGTAGGAGGTGTCGGTGCCGTTTTCGACGACATGCACGTGCGCCCCGCGGCAGATCGCCCGCAGCGACTCACCATCGAGCGCGGACACCATGGCATTGACGGCCACGCGGCCGCACAGCCCGCGCTCGAGCGTCTCCTGTTTTCGAGCCTGCGCGGAAAGAAGGAGTCTCTTCGCCGGATTGCGCTCCAGACTTGCCCGTCGCCGTGACATCGCTGATTCGCAGTTGTGATGATTCAACACGACGCGGCGATCCAAAGCCGCGTTCGCGAAGACCGCCAAATCCGATGTGTCGACGTGTACCAAGGCGTCTGGATGTGCGTCGAGAATCGACCGCCAGCGCGCCAGGAGGTCCGGCGACCGATAGATCTCGCACGAATAGGGGAGCTGTCGAACGACGTTCTGGGCAAGGCCGGCCCACCAGCGCATCCCCTTCCAGCGATACGGCAAGTCCCAGAAGTGGATCTCGGCGCAAAACTTCTCCAGCTCGGCGCGATACGAGTCGAGGGTTGCCTCGCTCACGGCGGGCCGATTGAACGCGACGAGCACTACTTCGTGTCGCCGGCTCGCCTGCTTCAGCAGATTATAGCTTCGCTGGTGGGCGCCGCCGATGGGCGGAAAGGGGATGAAATGCCCGAGCCAAATCAACTTCATCGTGAGAAGAGCGCCGAGAGCTTGTTTCGCGCCGTGCGCCCGACCAAATCGATCAGAATCGCTGGACGAAAACGCCACATTCGCGGCAGTACATAGCTGTACAGAGCGCGGCGTTGACGATGCACGCTCAGCGCGACGGCCCGCGCGTATGCCCGATCCGGGAGTGGGCCGAGGTCATTGTACGCGATTGCGGCTTGTGGTTGATCGACGGGGGCGACGCGAAACGATCGATCGATTCGCGTCGGCGTCACGCGCACCGCATCGACACGATCACCGGCCAAATCCACGGACAACAAGGACCCGTTCCGCAACGGCTCGTACCAGATCATGTCGCTGACGCAGTTGCCTAAGCTATAAGCGATCACCGCCTCTCGGTAGCGTTCGACGGGGCGCGTCACGTGGGGATGATGGCCAACGATGATCGATGCGCCGGCGTCGACGCACGCGTGCGCGAGCCGGACTTCTGTCTCGGACGGTTGGGCAACGAATTCCTCGCCCCAGTGAAGCGAGACGACCACCGAATCGACGGTGCCGCGCAGCCGGTGCACGTCGGCACAAATCTGTTCCGCGTCGCCCTCGGCGAACGGCGGCGGCTGGCTTCCGAACTGTCGCGGGCGCAGGCAATACGCGAGAACTCCCAGCCGCATCCCGCGTACGACGAGCGACACCGGTTCGCTCGCCCACGGCGCCGTGCCGCGCAACCCGCACGGTGTTATGCCGGCACCGCGCAACGCGCCGACCGAATCCTCGAACGCACGGACTCCGTGTTGCGACGCATGGTTGTTGGCGACGCTGACGACGTTGAATCCCGCGGCCCGCAGGACCGGCGCGAA
The DNA here is from genome assembly GCA_963789315.1 of uncultured Gemmatimonadaceae bacterium. Classification (GTDB taxonomy): domain Bacteria; phylum Gemmatimonadota; class Gemmatimonadetes; order Gemmatimonadales; family Gemmatimonadaceae; genus JAQBQB01. Next base: position 227,986 of record CAWBKI010000028.1, read on the forward strand.
GCTGGCGTCGCCGCGCAGCTGGCTCGATGCCCAGTTTCCGTGTATGAGTCCCTCACCCGAGAGCGGCGTCTCGAGATTGCCGAAGACGATATCCGCGTCGGCGAAGTGCGGACGAAGCGCGCCCAAGGCGTTCTCGAGGCCGCGCCCGTCGTGGCGACTGTGGAAACCAAAACCGACACAGCTGGGCGAGTCACCAAGCATGAGGTCGCCAACTGCGACAATCCGAGGCCCTCGATCACTCATCGTTATCGGGAAGCGCGAGCGTTTGGACGGGGTTCTCCGGGTTCGAATCTGGACGGTCTCGCGGGTTGCGCCGTAACGAGGCGCCGCGTCTTCTAACGGGGCCTAATTTAGCCGCAGTGTCTAGCAGCAGTTCCGTGCCGTCCGAAGAGGAAGCAATGTTCGGCGCAGAGACAGATCGAGTGAGCGTGCGGTTTTCCGGCTTTGCATCCCCTGTTACTCGCGATAGGTTGCCGCAATTCACTCTCAGGCCCGCGGAGGTCTCGTGAGCGCGCTCCCGAATCGCGCCCGCCAGTGGATCACGTCCCGACTTTCGCGGGTCACGACCAGCGGTCAATTCGTTCCCGAGATCGATGGCTTGCGGTTCTTCGCCATCACCGCGGTCGTCATCTATCACATCAACAACTACCTGCGCGAGCACCTCACCGCGCAGGGCATCGCGACCGACGGCCGACTGGCGTCCTTCCTCGCCCAGGGCAAGTTCGGCGTGCAGATGTTCTTCGTCATTTCAGGCATGGTGCTCGGCCTGCCGTTCGCTTCGCGCTGGCTGGAGGGCGGAAAGCGCGTCAGCCTTCGGCGGTATTTTCTCCGGCGCCTTACGCGCCTCGAGCCGCCGTACCTGATCAACATCGTCTTTTGCTACGCAGTCAAGGTGCTGTTCGCCGGCGGCGCGCTCGCGCTGCTACCCAGTCTGCTGGCGAGCAGCGTGTACCTTCACGGCCAGGTATTCGGCGAGACGAGCTTCGTGAGCGCCGTGACGTGGTCGCTCGAAATCGAAGTGCAGTTCTACATTCTCGCCCCGCTCCTCGGAACCGTCTTCGCGATTCGTAACGCGACGTTGCGCCGGTCCACTCTCGTCGCGGGCATCGTGCTCGGCGGGCTGTATCCGGCGTTCGGCACGTTCAACGAGCGATTCTACCTCAGCCTCGGCTATCACATCTCGTACTTCCTGACGGGATTCCTGCTCACGGATCTCTACCTGGTCGCCTGGAAGCGCCGGCCAGTCAAAAACTGGCGGTGGGACTTCGTCGGCGTCGGCGCCGGGGCGGTGGCGATTGCCGTGAGCTTCGATCCGGTGACGCGCCCGCTCATGATGCCGCTGACCATCCTCGCGGTCTATTGCGCGGCGTTCCGAGGCGCTCGATTCAATGCGCTCGTGCAGTGGAAGCCGTTGCCCCTGATCGGCGGCATGTGCTACACGATCTACCTCTATCACGCGAGCATCATCAAGCTGCTCAGCTTGCGAAGCTACTCGGTCACGGCCGGGATGGCATATCCGGCCCAGCTCGCCATCCAGATCGCCCTGATGATTCTCCCGGTGCTGATCGCGTGCTCGATTCTCTTCGCGGTCATCGAGCGGCCGTGCATGATCCCGGATTGGCCGGCCCGTTTGCGCGCCCGACTGACGCGCGCGCCGTCGGAACCCGTGACCGAGCCCGCGGCGACCGCGTGACCCGCGCTCGCGCGGACCGGATGGTGCGCGGCGACCGCGGTCTTCAGAACTGGAAGTAGAGAAACGGGCTGGAGGCGTTGCCGGCGATGATGGCGACCGACGCGCCGATAGCTCCGGCGAGAACCAGATGTCCGGCGCGGCGTGGTTCGGTCGACGCCGCGTCGATGTCGAACGAATTCGGTCCGATCATGCTCCACCAGATTCCAATCGCCATGAGGATCCCGAAGACAAATAGTCCGTCGAACACGACGCCCGGCGTCGCGATGAACATGCGTTGCAGAATCGACTTGGCCATGCCGAAGCTCGTCGCGCGGAAGAAAACCCATCCGACGACGACGAAAAAGAAATTTCCGAGTTGACGGATGGTCCGCGGCAGCGGATCCCAGTAGCGCGCGAATCGGCGATAGAGGGCCAGCAGGCAGCCGTGGTAGCCGCCCCACACGACGAACGTCCAGCTCGCCCCGTGCCACAGGCCGCCGATCAACATCGTGGCGAGGAGATTTCGGTACGCCCTCCACTCGCCGTGCCGGTTTCCGCCAAGTGGGATGTACACGTAGTCGCGCAGGCACGACGACAGCGATATGTGCCAGCGTCGCCAGAAATCGGAGGGGTCGACGGCTTTGTACGGGGAGTTGAAGTTCTGCGGAATGCGCAGCCCGAACAGCAGACCGAGCCCGACGGCCATCGAACTGTAGCCGGAAAAGTCGAAGTACAACTGGAACGTGTAACCGAGGACGGCGCACCACGCACCGAGCGTGGAGAGGTGCGCGTAGTTCGCGAATGCTGGATCGACGTAGAAGGCGAAGTAGTCGGCGATGACGACCTTCTCCACCAGTCCGATGGCGAAGAAGCGAATCCCGCGCGAAAGCCAGCGGGTTCGATCGGCGGCGCCGAGATTCTCGAGGTCGCCTTCGATTTGACGGAACCGAACGATCGGTCCGGCGACGAGTTGAGAAAAGAGCGACACATAGGCCGCGAATTCGAAAAAGTTGCGCGTCGGCTTGATCACGCGGCGGTAGCTGTCGACGATGTAGCTGATCGTGTGGAACGTGTAGAACGAAATACCGATCGGGAGAATGATGTCGTAGTGCGGCACCTCGATCGGGTGACCAACGAGCCCGCTCACGTCGCGAGTGGTCGTCAGCGCGAAGTTGGCGTACTTGAAGAAACCGAGCAGGCTGAGGTCGATGACAATGGGCACGACGAGGCATAGCTTTCGGCGTGCGTCGTCCCATCGCAGGAACCCGAGGCCGGCGGTGTAGCTCACGACCGTCGAGAACAGCATCAGGAAGCAGAACCACGGGTTCCAGTAGCCGTAGAAAACGTAGCCCGTGACCGCCAGCCAGACATACCGATGCGTCGCGCGCTGAAGCATCCAGAACACGGCGTACGTGATCGGCAGGAAGGCGAACAGGAAGATGAAGCTGTTGAAAAGCATCCGCTTACCTGGGACGGAGTTTCGGTCCGACGGTCGCGACGGTTGACACTAGAGGCGTGTATCTGATGGCACAACCGCACCGATGACAGACGTCGCGTCTGAGCGGGGGACGACACAAGAACGATCGACAGCGTATGAACGCGGCACGTCGTCACCGCCACCGCGGCGCGGCGCGTCGGCCGTTCGCCGGCTCGCGGGCTACGCGTTGCTTGCCGCCGTCGTCGTAGGCTCCGCCGAACTCGCTGCTCGGATCGACGACTGGATCCGCCTGGGCGTTCCGTTCACACATACGCCGAACGAGGTGGTCGACCTGCGCGTCATCGATTCGTTTGGCTGGCACGGGCGGCCGTTTGGGCGATACCACGGGTGGCGGTTGAATAACTATGGATTTCGCGGCCCCGACATGACCCCGCGGGCGGCTGCGGGGTGCACGCGCGTTCTCATGCTGGGCGCATCGGAGACGATGGGATTGTATGAGCGACCGGGGAAGGAATTCCCGGCGCAACTTCGGGATAGCCTGAAACCGCTTGGTTGTTTCGAGGTCGTCAACGCGGGGATCCCGGGCATGACGATCAAATCCATCGTCTCGTTTTGGAATGACTACGCGGACCGGTTCGGCGCGCAGGTCGTGATGGTGTACCCGTCCCCCGCCTTCTACCTCGGGATCGATTTGGGCGGTTGGCCGCCGCCGCCGTCGGGAAAGCCGAACGCACCGCTCCCTGCCGCGCCGTGGCAGCCGCGGTTGATCGACCGCCTGCACCAGACTTTGCACACGCCGGATTTCCTACAACGAATTCGACTCGAGCGATGGATCGCTCAGGATACGCGAGGAAAGCCGGCCGACTGGTTCTTTACGCAGCCCCCGCCGGAGCGTGCCGACGCGTTCATGAAAGACCTTGATAGCCTCGTCGTCGACATTCGGGCAACGGGCGCACGACCGGTTCTCATTACGCACGCAGTGCGCGCGACGATCCCGCCACGGCCGGAAGATGCGTTGCTGCTGTTGGGGTGGCGACGCTACACGCCGCGCGCCACCACCGAGACGAGCCTCCGCTTCGAGCGCGTCGCCGCGGAACGGATGCGCGAATATGGGTCGCGGTCAGGAGTGCTCGTCGTGGACGTCGACCGCGCGCTGACCGGGCACTCGGAGCTTTTCGGCGATGTCGTTCATTTCAACGAAGCGGGATCGGCGAGAGTGGCCGACGTCATCACGCGCGCGCTCGTCGCCGGAGGCGTGACCGGCGCGCCTCGAGCCGGACTGGCGACGGGCGGTGGGCACCCATGACGCGCTTCGAAACGCACGGCAGCGGCGACAGCGCCGGCCTTCTGCTGGGCTACAGTCTGACGCTGGCGTCGTACTACGTCCTCGGATTTCAGGAGTTCGGGCGGACGACCGGACTGCCGTTTGATCTCGCAACGGGCACCCATGCTCGGGGATTCGACGAGCTGCGTGAGCGCGTCGGTCCTGAGTACGCACCGTCCATTCTCCTGGTGCGTTACACGTCCGGAGGCCGGTCGCGATTCGGCGTGCTCGATCTCGGCGACAGTCCCGATCCGGCGTTCGAGTACTCATATCGACGCGACCTCATTCCCCACGTCGACGCGTACTTCAAAGCGAACCTCGACCGGGAAGCGCTGAGGCGGGATCCATTCCTTCGCCAGTACGACGCCAAGGTCTTCGATGTTCCTTTTTTCTTCGCGGTGAGGCCGAGGATCCGGCCGGGGCTGATTCGCGCGGCGTCGATGCGGCACAACCCGCTGGCGACGGCGGCGGCCATGGTGGACACGGCGCGAACGCTCCGCGCCACGATCCCGCTCCGCTTCCTGGAGCGGGAGCGGCGTCGGCCCAAGTCACGCGACTACACGTTTCTCGTGACGTACTATTCACACCGCGACCACGAGCAGGACAACGAATTCCGCCTCGAGCTGATTCGAAAGCTGCGGGAGGATCGGTCGCTCAACGGTGTCGCGGCGTTCGCCTCGTCGTCGCCGCTTCCGGGTCCATATTCGGCGTACTCCACCGGTTTTGTCTCGTTGGCACAGTTGCTGGCCATGTACGCCGCGTCGAGAGTCGCGGTCTACGTGCGAGGTCTGCACGGGTGCTTGTCGTTCAAGCTCGGGCAGTATCTCGCCCTGGGCCTGCCCGTCGTGGGCCAGACTATCACCCTCGACAATCAGTTCGCGAGAGGCATCCCCGCCGCTTCGGAGCAGTTCAGCGCCACGACAGCCGACGAAATCGTGCGCGGCGTCAGGAACACCGCGCGCGCGCCGGACGAGGTACGGGATCAGATCGGACTAGCGAATCTCGAGTATTTTCGAAACACGGTCAGTCCGGCGAAAGCCGCCGAGTTCGTGATCGCGACGATGAAACGGCTGCCAGACGGTTAGAGCGACATTTCGCCGGGCCGGGTTACTCGGTCGCGGCTTCCCGTTCCGGTCGAACTAGGTTATCGAGCATTCACGCGGACCCTCGCGAGACACATTCCGGGACAGCCGTTGAAACCACCACACGCTGAACTCTTGGGACCGCGAACCAAACGGTTGGTGCGGCGCCTCGTCGCTCCCATCATCGCGCGGCGGCTCAACGCGCTGGCGGTGCTCTATCAGACCGACAAGTGGAACGTCCACTGGTACACGCAACACTACCAACGGCATTTTTGGCCGATGAGAAGGCAGGCCCTGCACATCCTGGAAATCGGCGTCGGCGGATACGACAATCTCCAGGCGGGCGGGGCCTCACTTCACATGTGGAAACACTTCTTTCCGAACAGCCACATCTTCGCGATCGACGTCGAGGAGAAGAATCTCCCGAGAGAGGCCAGGGTCCACATCTTTCGGGGGAACCAGGTGGACCGGAGGTTCCTCGAGCGAGTCGTCCGTGAGGACATGGCCGGCAGGCTCGACATCGTGATCGACGACGGAAGTCACGTCAACTCGGACGTGATCGCGACATTCGAGATCTTGTTTCCGATGATGAGCCCCAGCGGCTATTACGTCGTCGAGGACATACAGACCTCATACTGGCCATACGCTGGCGGCGACGGTACAAATCTGAACAATCCGGCGACGAGTATGAACTATTTCAAACGCCTCACCGACAGCTTGAACTACAAAGAGTTCGCGCACGAGAGCTATGAGCCTTCGTATTACGACAGGAACGTGATCGGGGTTCATTTCTACCACAATCTCGTGTTCGTCCGAAAGGGACCGAACGACGAAGGAACGATCCGCCACGACCGAGCCGGCGCCTAATCCCGCTACCGCCACGGGCTCCCGCGCGCGCCGTACGGGAAATCGCGGGGAATCACGTCGGCTCCGTACTCGCGGCGTCCGACACCAGGTTGGGTAAGGCGCGTTCGATGGAGGCCCAGTCGAATCTGCTCGAAACGATGGCTCGTCCCGCCGCCGCCAGTTCTCTCCGACGGTCCGCGTTGCCGAGCAGATCGACGCAACGAGCCGAGAAGGCGCTTGGCGTCTCGGCGAACTCGACCTCGATCCCTGGGCGGAGACCGAGGCCGGCTGCCGCGAATGAGGTCGAAACGACGGCGCGACCGTAGCCCAGCGCCTCGATGATTTTGATCCTCGTGCCGCCGCCGAGCCGAATCGGTGTGACCACGACAGCGGCTTCGTCGTAGAACGCCCCGAGCTCGGGTGGCGACTCGTGCACAGCGCAGCGGGGGTCGCGAAGGACGTCCGCCACGGGCTCGCTCGACCCGAAGCCCGCGACCACGAAGTGCACGTCGGGCCGTTGCCGCCAAATCAGCGGAAGGATCTCGGTTGCGAACCACCTGATCGCGTCGATGTTGGGGCCGTAACCGAGTGCGCCAACGAAAAGCAATGTGTTCGAGTCTGGGCGTTCGGCGGCGGGCGAGCGCGGAAGGATGATTCCGTTCGGCACGAGCAAGACTCGCTCGCGATCCCGCGCCGGGAAGTGGTCCCGATCGTCGGGCTTCGCGATGACGACACGAGAAAAGCGGCGCGGCAACGATTTCTCGTAGCGCTTGGCTTTGTCTGCGTCAAAGAGCTGAATGGCTAAGCGCCAATTCCAAACCGACAATGGGCGCTGAGCCGAGAGCTCGGACATCAAGTCGTCAACGTCGACGATGATGCGCCGAAACCCCGCGGCGCGGGCATGCTCCGCCATCCACGATCGCGTTGCGTAAACCACGTCTATGGAATCTGTGGCTCTGACTTCCTCGAGCGTTTTCACGAGCGCTTCAGACCAGACATCCCGGATGAATTCGGGTAATGGAGAGGTCAGCCGATCTCTCAGGGATGCAAGCCTCCCTCCGAGACGGGAGGTCAGACGCCGGTTGAAGGGCCTCGGTCCCGCCCGCGGTACGACGGAGACGCGGACACACCGAGAATGAGCGAGAAATTCGGTTTGACCTTCGCCGGGCGGCGGCGCGTCGTACGCTACCACGGACACGTCGTGCGCTGCGGCCACCCCGCGAGCTTGGTGAAACACGCGTTGACGCGCACCCAGATTGAGCGGCCACGGAAATATGTGGGCCAGAAAGAGCACGTTCATCCCGCCGGCTTCTCGATGTCGACTGGGCAATGATGTCTCGCGTGATATCGGCAGCGCCGACCATCCATCAGTCGCGGGCCCAGTGGACCACCGGACTTACGACGCCGCGGCGCTGGTCGCGAAGCACTTGTTCGAGGCTGCCGGTGTCATGAATGACGAATGCGATTTCATCATCGATCTGATCGTACACGAGAGCCCTCGGACTGTGCGCGGCAATCTTGAGCACATACCGGCCCGGCGCCAAGAGGCCCATGGGGAACCGAATCGTGTACGAGACTGGGCCAGGCTCAAAAGGCAGATAGCTCCTCGATTCATCCGTGTTGCACGTCGTGAAGATCGGCACCCCCTCCTGATTCGTTACGCGCACGGCAAATTGCGCGTTGTCGAATGGGTGGGATATCTCGGCGCAAAAGCGCAAGACGATCTCGTCGTCGAGTTCGAATTCACTCGATTCGGCGCCATCGCCGTTGGCGAGGCTCGCGGCCCGGAAGGTGATCCCTTTTCCGGGCGGCGCGTCCGTTGAACGCTCCCACCGACCGGTATCCTGGCTCCCGATTGCGATGTATTGCTGAACAGCCTCCCGAGCGGCTCCAATGTAAGTAACCTGACCCTGCTGGAGCACGATGCCCTTCGTGCAGAGCGACGTCACCGTCGACAAGTTGTGGCTCACGAACAGCACGGTCTGCCCCCGATCAGCCAGCGACCGGAGCTTCGCGAGACACTTCATCTGAAACTGAGCGTCCCCCACCGCGAGTACCTCGTCGACGATCAGTATCTCGGGTTCCAGGTGGGCAGCGACCGAGAACGCGAGGCGAATGTACATGCCCGATGAGTAGCGCTTGACGGGCGTATCGATGAAGGCGCCGATCTCCGAGAACGCCACGATCTCATCGAGCTTGCTCCGTATTTCCGCCTTCGTCATACCCAAGATCGCGCCGTTGAGGAACGCGTTTTCGCGACCGGTCAGATCCTGATGGAATCCGGTGCCCACCTCGAGCAGGCTGGCGACTCGGCCGCGGAGCGTGACCTCCCCTTTCGTGGGCTCGGTGATCCTCGACAGAATCTTCAAGAGCGTGCTCTTGCCGGCGCCGTTTCGGCCGATGATTCCGACGACCTCGCCTGGCGCCACCTCGAACGACACGTCGCGAAGCGCCCAGAACTCGCTCCGGTCAGGCTTCTCCGCCCTTCCAATCAAGCGGAGCCACGCGCGCTCGGCGTCGTCGATAAGCCTGGTCGCGCCGATGACGCCGAGGCGGTAGCGCTTGGAGATGGAGGCGACGTCGATGATCGAGCGGGACGCCGTACTCATGCCACGTCCACGAAGGTTTGCGCGGTTCGATTGAACAGGCGTAACCCGATCACGAGCATGACGAGCGTCAAACCCACCGACCAAAGCCCGGCGGGCCACGATGGCGTTCCGACGCCGATGAGCGAGCGACGGGCGGCCTCGATGGCGAAAGCCGCCGGGTTCGCCGATATCAGCAGTCGGTATTTCCCAGGCATCCGCGACAAGGGAAACATGACGGCGGAACCGTACATCCACACCTGGAGCAGGACGGCCGAAACCTGTTGGAGATCTCGATACTTCGCCGTGGCGGCCGCCATCCACAGGCCGAACGCCAACGCAATTGCGCCCAAGTGGAGCACGATCAGTGGAAACAACAACAGCTCCCACGTTACGTGCAGGTGTTCGCCGCCTGGAACTCTATATCGCGCGTACACGAACGCCGTGGCGAGCAGCAGGAGCTGAATCGCCAACGTGATGAGATTCGAGACGAGGGAGGAGATCGGCACGAGCAGCCGCGGGAAGTACACCTTGCTGAACACGCCCAGATTGTTGATCAATGCGCCAGAAATGGCGGTGAAGTTTGTCGCGAGGTATCCCCAGGCGACCTGGTTGCACAGGAAGAACACGAAGGCGGGTACTCCATCGGTCGACATGCCACCGACCTGCGCGAAAATGACGGTGAACACGAGCGCAGGCAGCAGCGGCTGCACGAGAAACCAGATCGGACCGAGGATCGTCTGCTTGTATTTGGTCGCGAAGTCGCGCCAAACGAACATCGACAAGAGGTCGCGATACCGCCGGAGCTCCCCGAAGTCGACGAGAGCGATCGAACGTCCGGGCCGAATTCGGGTCTCAATTACCGTTGGCATGGTCCTGTGCGCGTTTCCATTGGGGCAATACCGAATGACGCTCAAAGTGGTAGGGCGTCAACCGCGAGAGGCGCAACGTCACTAAATGACGGGTTCGCACTCTCGAGGCGGCTAGGCGTGCCGACTGTCGAATGGCTCGGAGCGCGGCAAGGGAACGACCTTGATCGCCCCGAGCCGCGTCGGAAGACTGCTTCTCCACCGCGAACTTTGAAGGCCGCCAGCGCGAGAGAAGGCGTCACAGCCTGAAGCCCGCAGGCCGGCAGGCGCGCCGCACGGCATCGTTCTTGATCGCGTCGGGCCGAGAAATGAGACGGCCCCGGACCCGCCGCGTAGCATCGACCGTTCAACGACTAATGGCATATGTTGTTCTTGTTGATTCCGGTCTAAATCGCCGGTCGTCGGGTTCGTTGAACCGCTGCGTCGCCAGAACGATGGGGACCACTTTTGAGCGGGGGGCGCGGCTCCTTCGCAGGCCTCAACCCTAGTCTTACTTTAATGTCCCTCGGAACGGCTGGTGATCCTGTGACGATTCGGTCCGCGCCACCCGTGCGAAGTATCGGCAGCTTGCAGTCGCCCTATGCTGCCTTCGCACCGCGAAGGGACCGCGCGCCAATGACCCGCCGTCGGGCGCCGGGGTCCTGACCCCATGGCCGACAATGCGGGTATGAGCGCATCGGTCGTCATTGCGGCTCACAACGGGGAGTCGTTCATTCGCGAAGCGTTGGAATCCGTGTTTCAGCAAGCGCTCCTCCCGCAGGAAATCGTGGTGGTGGATGACTGCTCGACGGATGGAACGCGGGACGTCGTGAGGGCGATGGGCTCGGCATCACCAATTCCCATTAGGCTGCTGGAACTGCCGCTGAACAGCGGTGGACCGGCCGGCCCGTTGAACGTCGGGGCCTCGGCGGCCGCTAGCGAATGCATCGTCCTGCTGGATCAAGACGACCGAATGGCGCCGAACAAGGTGAAACTCGCCTGCGCCCTCTTGGCCCGGCACCAGTCAGCGGGGCTGTTCTTTGGCCAAATGCGACTCATGCCGGACTCGGAGGGTCCGCCTGAATCGCTCGACAGCCGATACGCGCACTATCCGACCGAAGCTTCGTGCATGATGGCGCGGGAGGCGTTGCGCGATCTGATCACGAAGGGGTTCTTGTACGGCGGTGCCGGCGGCATGGCAATTCGAAAACGCGCCTGGCAAGGCGTCGGCGCGTTCCGGGGGGATTTCCGGGTCGCATGGGACTACGATTTCGCCCTCCGGACAGTGCTCGCCGGATGGGATGTCGCCTACGCCCCGGAGACCGTCTACTACCACCGCGTGCATCCCGGGAACTTGGAGGGCGCCCAAGGCGGGTTACGCAGCAGGCAAGAGGTCACCCGGTTGCTGATGGAAACCATCGATGAGCCCTCTCTATCGCCAACCGAGATTGGATTCGTGCGCGCCGCCGCGGGGCGTGCCCTGTTGGATGCGGGATATTGGCATCGGGTCAGGCACAAATACTCCGCTTCCTTCGATTACTATCTCCTCGCCATGCGGAAGTCGCGCGTGGTGTGGCCGTCTCTGGTGGGGCTGCTCAAGCTTTCGCTGTCGCCGGCACGCGACGCACTACTGCCCACGCGTTCTTCCAATGAGCGAGAGGCGTTCGGGCGGCTACTTTGATGTCGCGTGCGTCGGCTCGCCGACGGGCCACGGGACACGTTCCTAGTTAAGGATGGCCCACGTCACGGTCGGCTCGTGGCGATTGTGACTCACGAATAGCATCGTCTTGCCACGGTCGCCGAGCGAGCGATTCTGGCTACGCATTTCATCTGAAGTTTGGCGTCGCCCCCACACCCAGGGTCTGCGTCAGGGCCGCTTTCCCCGGTCTGCGATAAGGATGTCGGGACGAGGAAGTCATTTCGTCTGCGCCGACTGCGACCGTCGCTTCGACATCGGACCTATCCGTCCCCTCCGAACGCTGCGGCGCCCAAGGAATCGGTCATTCTCGGGTCAGCATCTTGCAACTACCCATGCCGCGCGACCTTCCCACGCTCCCGTTCGCCAGAAATGCAAGACCTTACAGTTCCGAGAGATGCGGCGACGGGAAAGGCAACGGTTCGATCGGCAAAACGCCGGCGCAGAAGGGAAAGATGTTGAGTCTACGCTTCAACAATGTCGCATCGCCGCAGCAGACCCACTGAAGATGAGTGGGGTCAGGGGGAAGGACGCTGCGACGAGCTGGTTCGAGAAGGCGGTTGTTCGGGTACCGATCGGTCACCCGGGAGCATTGGACAGGGGGCACGCTCGCTCCCGTCATGGCTGGTCAACAGGTTCACTCTCTGGAGAAACGCATGAAGAGTCTCATTCGCCACCCGGTCACGGCCGCGTCGTTCGTCGCGGCTGCCGGCCTCATTTTCGTTGCATGTTCGGAGTCGCCGACCGCGCCCGCGAGCGGGGCTCGGCCCGCCGGCGGCGCGGAGTTGGCGCTCGTACCGGTCCCGGGAGGATCCACGACGATCGCGATCAACAGCAATGGAAGCACGCAGTATTGCGGAATCGCGGCCAGCAACGTGAATCCGGCCGCCCCTCCGGGGACGACGTTTGTGGGCTCGTGCGGCGTCTCAAACGACATCTCGACCGCCGTGAACGGTCTAGGCGCCTACAATCCTGGTTGGGATCATCCGTTCACCGGCAGCGACTGGATCGGCCCTACGGGCGCCGACGCGCCGTCGAACCAGTACTTCGCTCGTCCGGGAACGTATGACTTCAAGACGACGTTCACGCTCCCGGCCGGTGCGACTGGCGTCGGGCTCAATCTGTCGGCGATGGGCGACAACGTCGTCCAGGTATTCCTGAACGGCCACCCGATCGGCGCGAACACGCCGATTCAGGACTGCCCGCCGTCCTTCGCTTGCAACTGGCTCCAGCCGAACGCGTTGCAGCTCTCTGACGTGACTCCGGGCGATTTCAACATTCCCGGAACGAACACCATCGAGATCTTCCTGATCGATACCTTCATTGGCGTTGGCCCCTCCGGGAGCGCCGCGCCTCCGGGCTTCAACGGCAATAGCTGCCACTTGGGTCCGCAGGACCACGGGTTCGTCGGTTTCACTACCACACAGGTGACGACCAACCCGGATTTCCAGGCGGGTGGTGCGGATTGGAGCGAGACCGACCTGTTTGAACCCAGCCGGTCTGGATTTCTCGGGCGTCGCTTTTTACACGCCGGCGGCGACGGGCACCACGTGGTGCTCGCCTGGCTTCTGGAAGAACCACGGCTTTGATCTTTGGACTAAGTACCACAATAATCTGTACAGCAGCCTGGGTGCTGGTGCGGCTCCGTTGAGCAAGAAAGCCCCCGCGGGCGACCCGACGCTTGCTACGGTCATCGCGAATCCGAACATTTACGGTGGACCGGCGACGAACAGCGTTGCGGACTTCCTCAGCAACAAGGCCTTCGGAACGCCGATCGGAAGCGGCGTCGAGGACGACAAGGCTTGCGATGCCTTTGCCAAGGGTCCCGGCCTGTAGATCCTGACGGCCTAGGATTGACCAACGTCAACAAGGGAGCCCGGCAGAAATGCCGGGCTCCTTTTTGCTTTCGACTGAACGGGTCCGCGTTGTATCAACGAGCGGCAATCATCGCAGCTCGCACCTGTTCCAGATACGCACGCCCGTTCTTCTGATCCGGTTCGAGATGGCAGCCCTCGGCCCACTCGTTCCACGCGTTGATGAAGACCAGAGGCTCGGCGGAGTCCCAGTCCCGAGCCAGCCGAACGCAGGCGCGTAGATCATCGCCGAACGCCTCCGCATCCGAGTCCGCGATGACGACACCGTTTCGGCCTCTGCGCGGGGTATTGTCCCATCCAACGAACGCGCATGGCGCGGCACGAGCACCCGTGCGAAGGTGGGCAATGGATTCGATCGCCTGTCGGTAGGGGAACACCTTGGTTGACCCGTCGGCGATGCCTCGCCGGGCGTTTCGTAGCAGGCGGCTCGCGCTGAAGCCATCGACCAACGCCTCCGGCAACGCGCCGAGCTGCGGAGCAAATGTCATCGTCGCGTCGAAGCCGACGGTGCGACAGTCCGCGCCGGGACAGTGAGAATCAACGCCAAGAAAGAAGGGCCGGGACACCCCCTGGCTCTCGACTGCGTCCGCGATTCGTTCAACGGTTCCGGCGGGATCGGATAGGTGCTTGGGACGCCAGACGAGGAAAAGCGGGCGGCCGTGATGATGGATGTAGCGCGGGTCGGCAAACGCCCGAGCCAGGAATCGGCCGTGGTTCTCGTCGTCCTCCGGGGAGTACTCCTGCTTGAGGAGGACCTCCCGCTCCTCGCCGAGCCAGCGGCGAGTCCAGCTCTCGTTCGCCCAGCACAGGCAGAATGGGAATTCAGGCTGACCTGACGTCAGAACCTCTTCGAATGGCCGCTCAAGCAAGCGTCGCCCGGAAAACCAATAGTGGTAGTAACAAAAGCCCGAGATGCCGTGAGTGCGCGCCAGCTCGGCCTGCGCGAACCGAACGTCGGGCGAGCGAAGGTCGCAGAAGCCGAGATCGGCCGGCAAATGCGGCTGGTAGTGCCCGCGAAAGAGCGGACGGGCTCTGGTGACGTTGGTCCACTCGGTGAAGCCGGGGCCCCACCAGGCGTCGTTTTCAGCGATGGGATGGAACTGCGGCAGGTAGAGCGCAATCGCGCGCGGCGTGGCGGTCAGCTTCGCGTCCCTCGGTTGGCAGGCATCGCTTTCACGACCAGCTGGCACCCGAACAACCGCGGCCAGAAACTGACTCCACGGCGAACGAGCGACGCGCGGGTCTTTCGCGACATCCGCCGCCAGGGGAGACGCTCTGAGTAACAGTCGAGATCGACGCCGGCGGTGACCCGCTCCGCCTGAACCGAAAACCCGGCGGACTCGAACAGGAATCGAAGACTCGACGACGTGAACCACCGAAGGTGCGTCGCGTCCATGATTCCCCACTTTCGATACTCGAACCGCCCACGAAACAGATCGGAGCGGACCGACCAGTGCGCCGTGTTCGGGACAGATGCCACGATGGAACCTTCCGGCGCCAACGCGGCCTTGGCGATGCACAGCAAGGAGAAAGGATCGGCGAGGTGCTCGAGAACGTCCGCAAACATCACGACGTCGAAGGGCTCCATTTGCCCAACGAGGTTCTCAGTGAGCAGCTCCGCGCGAACATCGAGGCCACGCTCACGCGCAAGCGCCGCGCGTCGCGGATCCGGCTCGACGCCGACGATCCGCGCGCCGGTGTTGGCCATGACATGCACCGAAACGGAGCCGGTTCCGCAGCCGACGTCGAGGACGCGCGCATTCCGAGGGATCATCGACGACAACACGCCCACAACCTCGTCGGGATCGTTGGGTTGGCCGTCGTACCGAAGTGGGTCGGCATACTCGGTTAGAAATCCGCGCGCGATGCTATCCGGAGCTGGGACAGAGCCGATCCGATCGCCGCTCATGATGACACGGGCGCGGTGGCCGCAACGGCTTGTTTCACCGCATCGAGAAACTGGCGCCCGTACATCGAGCAAGGTTCCAGTTGAGCTCCTTCGCCCCACTCGTTCCACGAATTGATGAACACCGGGGCGCGGACGTTGTCGAACATCGGGCGCGTGGCGATCAGCTGCTGGACCCAACGCCGAAAGATTTCCGGATCAGTTCCGTGGAGAATGACTGCGTTTCTTTGCCGCCGTGGGCTGTTGTCCCAGCCGGGGCACGCACATCGGAACAACGGATAGTCACCGGTTTTCCAGCTCTGCATCGTGCTACAGAAATCGGCGTACGAGTACACCGCGTTGCTGGCGTAAGCGTCGCGGCGGACACGTGCTCGCCGAAGCAGCGCGCCGGCGGGAGATCCGAACGAGCGCCGGGGTAGCGCCGTCCAACGCGGCGCGAACTCTACTGCGAAGTCGAATCCAAGATCCCGCGGATCGACGTTGCCGAAGTTCTCGACGCGGCCGAGGCTGATCTCGCCGATGCCCAAGCGGTGCGCCTCCTCCCGCCACGTGTCCGACGTGCGTCGAGGATCGGGCAACTTCTCTGTGCGATAGACGAGAAATACCGGCTTGCCTGCAATGCGCACGTAGCGTGGGTCGGCAAATGCCTTTGCGAGCCACCGCATGTGCGCCCGATCATCCTCAGGCGAGTATGTCTGACCCATGAGGATTTCCGAATCCAGGCCATCCCATCGACGGGTCCAATTCTCGTTCGCCCAACAAAGCATGAAAGGAAAACGCGGCTCGCCGCTTCGCAGCACTTCGTCGAAGGGCCGCTCGAGCAGACGACGCCCGCCGAACCAGTAGTGATAGTAGCAAAAGGCGGAGAGGCCGTGGCTCTCCGCCAACTCGGCCTGCGCGGCGCGCGTGTCGGGGACGCGCAAGTCGCAAAAGCCAAGTTCCGTCGGGAACCGGGGTTGGACGTGTTCTCGAAACAACGGCCGGGCGCGCGCCACGTTGGTCCATTCTGTAAATCCCTTGCCCCACCATGCGTCGTTTTCCGCGATCGGATGGAATTGCGGAAGATAAAATGCTATCACCTGTGCCGGACTCGATGGTGCGGTCGCGCCGGACCCGTGCAGCGACTGGCCCATCGAACCGACGTCAGAGACGCGCATTGGCCGCTCTCACATTCCTTGGCCGTCCAAGTCTCGCAACCTCATCGATTACGGCCTGCAGCTTCGGGGCTTGCCCATCGATGGAATAGTGCTCGCGGACGCGCTGCTCACCTTTCGAACCGAGTCGCGCTCTCAATTCGGCATTCTCCACCAGAAGAAGGACGTTGTCGGAAAACCGATCGACGTCCAGATAGGGGGCAATGAGGCCGGCGTCGTCGGCGACGAATTCCGGCCCGCCGCCGGATTGCGCGAAACATACGATCGGCAGTTCGTGATTGGCCGCCTCGAGCATCACGAGCGGAAAGGGATCCTCTCGGGACGTCAATGCGAAGATGTCCATCGCGGCATACACGTCGCTCGGGTCCTGCACACCGTCCATCGGTGTAACGATTCCCGCGAGGCCCAACCTTTGGAGATCGTGATCGAATTGCCAGAATTCAGTCGAGCCCTGAACGGTACCGAGCCAAACGAAGCGAACGGTTCGGCCGCGCTGCGAAGATGCAACCCGTCGAGCGACCTGGAGAAAAAGGTCTGGGCCTTTGCGCCAATCGAGCGTGCCGCAACCCCCCACCAACACATCGTTCTCACCCAGTCCGAGAGCAGACCGGGCGACACGCCGTCGGCCAGCGCGATCGCCGTGGAGAAGGGGGGTGAATTCGTGAACCAGAGTGACCCGCTCGCGGGGGACCGCGCATCGGTCGACGAGGAACTCCTGGACGCTCGTGGACGCGGCGATGAAGCGTTGCACGAGAGGGATCAAAGGAGCGATCCCTTCGTCGCCTAGCCAACAATGCACGGCATAATCGAGCTCGTGCACATGGCAGATGGTTGGAACACCCTGTCCCGCCAGGGCTACGAGCTCGCGCCGGGTGGCAACGGTGTTCACGTAAGCCACATCGTATCCGCGACGCGCAACGCGGCGCGCCCAGTCCGCGTCCCGACGCTGTTCCCAAGCGCGGACTCCGACCGAGCGCCGCACAATCCGGGCTCCGAGAGTCATCGGGTCGTCGCGAACTTCGGTCTTCGCCACGCCCTGATATTCGGGAAGGAGGGCACCGCCTGTCGAAAGGGCGACATCGAAGCGCACATCGTCCCGCTCGCGGAGCCACTTCAAGAAATTCAGCAGGAAGATCGGTGCCCCGGACCGATACGCCGAGTGGCCGACGAAGAGAACCGAGCGAGTCATCGAGGCTTCGGCGCGGGGAGGATGCACACGTTCGCGACTATCCTCGAACGAAATCCCGCAGAAATGCCGAGCGGACCGGGGCGTCGAACACCACCCCACGCCAGATGGGGAGAATCCCCTTCATCGATTGGAAGGCGCCGCGAAACTCGCCGCTGAGCAGGCGCTCGCGCGCTTGGCGTGTCAACGGCGAACCCAGGCCGTTGTAGGCCGTTCGGTGGAAAGCCGCTCGGAGACTCGACCTTTTCGCGCCGGTAACTTCAGGCAAATGTGTCTCGATCGTCTCGCAGCACGCCTTCAACAGGCGACCGGTCTGTTTCGACGCGTTGGTGGGGTGTTGTCGATAATACAGCGATAGCGTGTCCAACATGACGATCGTCGAGATCTTCGCAATCCGAAACCAGAGATCCCAATCGTCCGCGCCCCAGATGGACGCGTTCATGCCGCCGAGGCGAGCAAGGAGGTCGCCGCGGATGAGCGTTTGTCCTGGCGTTCGGAAGGGATTCTCGAGGAAGAGGGACTCGAAGGTGATCCCGGGATGGAACTTCCCTTCCCAGCGCGGGGTGCTCCGCTCGTCGAACACTTGCAACGTTCCGCCAACAGCGCCGACGTCCGGATGTTCGTCGAGAAACCGTGCCTGCCATTCGAGCTTGTCCTTCGGCCAGAGGTCATCGTCATCGAGGAGTGCTACGTAATGCCCTCGTGCGCGGGCGAGGCCGGCGTTTCGCGCGCGACTCTGGCCCTCATTGGGCTGCTCCACATACTGGAGGCGCCCCTCGCGCACGAGCGGTAGCAGAAGGTCCCGCGTGTCGTCGGGCGACCCATCGTTAACGACGATTACTTCCAGGTCCGTCATCGTCTGCGCGAACACCGAATCGAGGGTCGCGAGAATGAAATCGCGATGCCGATATGTGGGGATGACGACGCTGATGCGGGGAGTTGCCACGCTGAGGACCGAAGGAGTCAACGGCACCACCCTCAAACAGTTATCGGCAGCTCGAGGCCCGCGCGGGCACTTCTGAGACGAGCCCGGCATACTCCAGTCACCGGCGGATCCCCTCACAGGGATGGAAATGTAGCCCCGCACCTCGCCGCTGCGGCCTGCGCTCAAGCGGGGGTTGGTCCGTCGCTTACTAAACGCGTCGATGGGCCCTCAGTCTCGTGCCGAGATTAGATTCGTGCTGGCCGCGCGGGCGTGTCCTGTTGGATGCGGAGTCGCCAAAGCTTAGGCAACCATGATGTTCAATATTCTCGACTATCCAGTTGCGCTCGCGGAGCCGCGCCGAATACACATCGAGTCGGCGTGGAACGAGCATGTGCCGTTTGGAATGCTCATCGTTGCCCTGGTGCAACCGAAGGCCGTCGTCGAGCTCGGGACGCACCGGGGCGTGTCGTTTTCCGCGTTTTGCCAGGCAGTCGACGCCTTGGGACTCCCGGCGCGCTGCTCGGCGATCGATCTATGGACGGGTGACGCGCATTCCGGCTCTTACGGGCCGGAGGTGCTCGCAGATCTTTCGGACCACTGCGCCACGCATTTCCCTCGCTGCTCCGAGTTAATACAGTTGTCGTTCGCGGAGGCCGTTCGCCGATTCGAGGATGGGTCGGTCGACCTTCTTCACATCGATGGCCTGCACACGTACGACGCAGTCAAGAGCGACTTCGAAACCTGGCTGCCGAAGATGAGCAACCGCGGCGTGATATTGTTTCACGACACCGCGGAGGTCGGCCCCGGCTTCGGCGTGAAGCAAGTTTGGAGCGAGGTGAGTCGAGGGCGCACGTGCTTCGAGTTTCTGCATGGGCATGGCCTTGGCGTGCTTGCCGTCGGCAAGCAGGTGCCGACCGGCCTCGCAACGTTTCTCGAGGCGGCCGCCCACGACCCCGACACTGTGCGCAAAATGTTCTCGTCACTCGGCCGGCGGCTTCAGCTCGAGGTCGAGTCAACCAAGCGCTCGCTAGCGACGAGGAAGACGGGACGGTACAGGCCCCTTTGGCTTCGAGCAGTCGGTAGAGTGCGCGCGACGACGGCCGCGTTTGGCCACTGGGCGAGGGGTGTCGGGTGAGCACCGGCACAACAGCCGCTGGAAGCCGCCTTTTCCACGTCTGCACTGTCTTCAACCGAGCCGCAGACTACGCGGAGATGCGCGCATCCTTCGAGCGCGCCGGATTTGATGGGCGTCTCGCGCGTTTCAGTGGGTTCGACAACACACAGTCCAATAGGCACGACCCGTTCTCGGTGCTCAGTCAAGCGTGCGCCGAGAGCGGAGAGGAGTACGTTGTGCTGTGTCATCAGGATATCCGACTCGACCGGGGGGATGACGTTGCGCGTCTCATTTCCCGCCTCGATGAACTCAATCGAATCGATCCGAGTTGGGCGGTCGCCGGCAACGCCGGCGTCGACAACACCGCGCACATCGTTGGTCGAATCACCGACCCACACCAAAGCTGTGCTCGCCGGGACTACCGCGGCGCGTCGTAACTCTCGATGAGAATCTCCTGATTGTGCGTGCTGCGGCGCGGCTGGGTTGTTCCGACGGAGCCTGGGGCTTCCACTTTTATGGAACGGACATCTGCCTCGTCGCCCAGCTTGCCGGCCGCTCCTGTTATGCCATCGATTTTCATTTGACGCACCTCAGCGGCGGCGACGCCAGCTCGCCGGAGTTCGCCGACGCGCTCCGTCGACTGGCGCAGGTATGGCAGTCGCGCGCGGCGGTAGCGGTCGCGTGCACAACGACGGGCAGTTGGCTCTGTGCGTCGCGCTTCGCGTTGCCACGATACCTTTTGTGGAGGAGCACCGGCGTCCGGCACCTTGCGTTGCGGCGACCCATGGTCCGGCCACGTCGCTCGCCGCGCCCGAGGGCCGGTCGAATTCGCTCGGCCGCGACAGCCATTGCCGACTGGACGATCGCGAACTTTTTCGCAGTGGCCTGGGCCGGTACCGCGGCCATCAAACACCGGTGGCTGCGACGCGCCTCCGGTCCGCGAGCTACGCCGAGTACGATCGCCCGCCGCCGGCGACTGAGGCCGTCAACCACTAGGCGCCGTACTGCTGCTCGATCCAACGGCGATAGCTCCCGTCCATGATCGCGCGCCACCAAGCCTCGTTCTCCAGGTACCAGTCGATCGTGCGGGCCAATCCGGTGTGCAGCGTTTCGCGGGGCTCGAAGCGAAGCTGCGATGAGATGACGCTGGGATCGATCGCGTAGCGCCGGTCGTGCCCCGGGCGATCTCGCACGTGCGCGACCAGGTCCCTACAGCTCCGCCGCGCGCTCGCGGGGCACTCGGGGAACCGCGCCTTCAGCGCGTCGCTCGCGTTGAACCGCTCGTCGATCAGAGCACAGATCATGTCGACTATGTGCACGTTCTCGTGTTCGGCGCGTCCGCCAACGTTGAACGTGCAACCCACGACGTCGGCCTGCAGGATTCGATCGATCGCGTCACAATGATCCTCGACGAACAACCAGTCGCGTACCTGGCGGCCGTCGCCGTACACCGGGAGTGGTTTTCCGCCCAGTGCATTGACGATCATGAGCGGAATGAGCTTTTCCGGAAACTGATAGGGGCCATAGTTATTCGAGCAGTTGCTGATCGAGACCGGCATGCCGTACGTGTGATGGTACGCACGGACGAGGTGATCCGAGCCGGCCTTGCTCGCGGCGTAAGGCGAGTTCGGCGAGTACGGCGTCGACTCACGGAAGGGCGGATCAGCCGGACCAAGCGACCCGTACACTTCGTCCGTCGACACGTGATGAAACCGAACGCCGTCGCGCCATCCGTTTGGCGTCCGCCACGCGTTTCGGGCGGAGTCGAGCAGTGTCTGCGTTCCGACCACGTTCGTCCTCACGAAGGCGCCGGGTTCGACGATCGACCGATCCACGTGCGACTCTGCGGCGAAATGGACGATCGTATCGATCGAACGCTCCGCAATCAGGCGGCTCGCCAATTCGGCGTCGGTCACGTCTCCGTGGACGAAACTGAAGCGACCGTCCTTTTCGAGGCCAGCGAGAGTGGACCGATTGCCCGCGTACGTCAGCGCGTCGAGCACGACGACGCGATCGCCGTCGTAGCGCCGGAGCCAATGGTGCACGAAGTTGCCGCCGATGAATCCGGCGCCGCCAGTGACGAGAAGGTTACGCATTCAGAAGCTCGTGGGTGCGACGCGACGATGCCCTCTCGCCAGTGCGGCGGAACGAAGCCGATGGCGCGCCACGACTCGTGTTTGTCGAGCACGGAATACGCGGGCCGACGCGCGATGGCCGGCCGCTCGCCGCTGGAGATCGGCTCCACGGACGCCCCAGGAGTTAGGCGGCCGGCGGCGCGAAGCGCATCCATCGACGGCGACGGCGACGTCGTACCAGGATGCGACGCCCGCATCGGTGAAGTGCAGCGTACCGGTGATGTCGGGTCGAGCCGAGAGACTCCACAGCGCCTGCGCGAGGTGGCGCGCTCGGGTCGGCGTGCCGATCTGGTCGTCCACCACACGCATCGGGGAACCGGAGCCGAGCACGCGGACGGCCGTCTTGACGAAGTTCACCCCGCCTCCGGAGTGCAACCACGCGGTACGAACAACGGCGGCTCCGCCGGCGGCCGCGTGAACGCGACGCTCACCTTCCAGTTTCGACGCGCCATAGACGTTGAGAGGTGAAGTGGGCGCGCTCGGCGGATACGGCGTCGACGCGTTCCCGTCGAACACGTAGTCGGTGGAGACGTGGAGCAGTCTCGCACCTGCGTCGACGCAGGCCGCGGCGATGATGCCCGGTGCGACGCCGTTCGCGGCCATCGCCTCGTCGCGCGCCGACTCCGCGCCGTCGACGTTCGTGAACGCCGCGCAGTTGAACACGGCCTCCGGCCGCGCCGAGGTGATGGCGCGGGTGACCGCGTCGCCATCGCGGATGTCGACGTCGCCAATGTCGAGCGCCACGATGGCAACGCCCGCCGGCACGGTGCGTTGGAGCTCGACGCCGAGCTGCCCCGACGCGCCGAGGATCAGCGCGCGGCGGATCACGGGAACCATACCTGAGACGAAAGCAGCGGCGCGGCCGCGTCGGCCGAAGACAGGACGGGTCCGCGCCGACCGAACGAGGCCATTCCAAACCGATCTCGGGATCGTCCCAGCGAATGACGCGGTTCGACGGCGCGTGGTAGCGAGTCGTGCACTTGTACGTCACGTCGGCTGTTTCGCTCAACACGAGGAAGCCATGCGCAAACCCCGGCGGAATCCACAGCTGCCGTCCGTCACCGGCTTCGAGCGTCACGCCGACCCATTTGCCGTATCTCGACGAAGATCGCCGAATATCCACCGCGACGTCGAAGATCGTTCCGGACACGGACCCGCACGAGCTTGCCCTGCGGCTGCTCGAGCTGAAAGTGAAGCCCGCGAAGGACGTGGCGTGACGACCGACTGTGGTTGTCCTGCGCGAACCTCGTCGGCAAGCCGATTTCGGCGAAAGTGTCCTCGCGAAAGACCTCGGTGAAGAAGCCGCGAGGGTCGCCGTGTACAGGAGAACGCACGACGAGCACTTCCGGCAGCTCGGTCGCCTCAGCGATCACGCGACGAAGTCGTCTGCGGCGATCCCGCGGAGGTACGCGCCGTATTCACTCTTTCCGAGCCCGTCGGCCAGCTTCAGGAGTTGGGCGCGGTCGATGTAGCCCATGCGATACGCCACCTCCTCCGGCGCCGCGATCTTGAGGCCCTGTCGCTGCTCTACCGTTTGCACAAAATGGGTCGCCTGCACGAGCGAGTCGTGCGTCCCCGTGTCGAGCCACGCGCTCCCCCGCCCCATGATCTCGACACGAAGCTCTCCGCGCTTCGAGATACGTTCGGTTGACGTCGGTGATCTCCAATTCGCCGCGCGGCGATGGCTTCAACGCGCCGGCAATGTCGACCACGTCTTCGTCATAGAAGTACAATCCCGTAACGGCGAAATTCGACTTGGGCGCCCGTGGCTTCTCCTCGATCGACATGGCTCGCCCAGTGGCGTCGAACTCTACGACGCCGTAGGCCTGCGGATTCGAGACCCGGTAGGCAAAGACAGTCGCGCCGTCCCCATACGCAGCCGCCGCCTGAACGGACCGCGCGAGATCGTGTCCATAGAAGAGATTGTCGCCGAGGACGAGGGCCGATGGTCGCCCGCCCACGAAGTCGCGCCCGATGATGAACGCCTCGGCGAGTCCGTTGGGGCTGGGCTGCACAGCGTACGAGATCTCGAGTCCCCACTCGTTGCCGGACCCCAGCAAGTCCTCGAACGCCTGGCGGTCGCGAGGCGTGGTGATGACGAGCACATCGCGGATCCCCGACAACATCAGCGTCGTCAGGGGATAGTAGATCATCGGCTTGTCGTAGACCGGGAGCAGCTGCTTGCTGACCGAACGCGTGATCGGATACAGCCGCGTGCCGGATCCGCCGGCCAGAATGATTCCTCGAGTGTTCAAGCCCGTGACGTGGGTGGGGACTCAGTGAATATTAAGCGTCGCCTGAATCTTTTTGCGGTGCTTACAGGAATGAGAAACAAGACTGCCTGTCCGCGCCCGACTGCGTAAGACGTGTGTGTGTAAAACGCCGTCACATCGGCTTTCTTGTCGGGTCCGCCACTGTGCGCCCAAGGACAAAATGGCCGAAGACCGACGACGGTATAGGTTACGGCGCGGGGTCGTCCGTCTGCGGCGACGCAGCCTACCGCGAAACCCACCGTCGCGTCGGCGCTGCGGGAGATGGGAGATGCCCAGACTAAGAAAAAATCGCGCTCGGCAACGCTGCCAGAGGGCGCGCCGATAATCCTCTTGAGTGCCATCGTTGCGAACACCTACCATCGAAATCGCGAAACCTCTGCCCACAGAAGAAGATGTGCCGGCGCAGTGGTATGACGTGATCATCCAGCGCCTGAAAGCGGCGCTGGGATTTCTCGCGTTTCTCTCTGGGGCCTACCGCCTCCGCTTTCGCCGCAAGGCCGTCATCGTGCTCTTTCACCGAATCGACGACCGCTACCCGACGGACCCAATCAGCTGCTCGGTCGAGAAATTCGATCGATTCTGCACGTTCTTTT
>CAWBKI010000029.1:0-73025 GCA_963789315.1 uncultured Gemmatimonadaceae bacterium
GCGCTCGTCGCGGCAACGGATCGACGAACGCGGCCGACGACACGGCGCAGACGCAGACGGCGGCCGCAGCACGGGGGCGGCGCGGACCGCCAACCGCCGGATCTGTCGAGCATGACGCCCGAGGATGCGGCGGCCCGCCTCTACGATCGCGTGATGCGCCTGCACGAGCGCGGGCGCGCCGACAGCGTGCAGCTGTTCGCGCCCATGGCCATGCCGGCCTACGAGATGCTCGGCAAGCTGAACCTCGATCAGCGCTACGATCTCGGACGCATCGCCGCCGTCGCCGGCGATTCGGCGATCGCGCGCGCGCAGGCGGACACCATCCTGGCGCAGCATCCGAACCATCTGCTGGGCCTCATCCTCGGCGGCAACGCGGCTCGCATGAGAAAGGACCTCGCGGCGGAGCGCACATTCCACGACCAGCTCGTCGCCGCGGCACCCGCTGAGCGCGCGAAGCAACTCGCCGAGTACGCGACGCACGAGAACGACATCACCATAGCGCTCGACGCCAAACGGCCATGACCACGACCATCCACGTAGCCCACAGCCCGGATTCCGACGACGCCTTCATGTTCTACGCGTTGGCGTCGGGGAAGATCGATACGGAAGGACTCACCTACGTCCACCAACTGCAGGACATCGAAACGCTCAACCAGCGCGCGATGCGCGGCGAGCTCGAGGTCACGGCGGTTTCGATCCACGCGTACGCGTACCTCGCCGACTCTTACGCGCTGCTTCCGCACGGCGCCTCGATGGGCGATCGCTACGGGCCTCGCCTCGTCGCGCGATCTCCGCTTTCGAGAGCCGACGTTCGCGGTAAACGGATCGCGATTCCAGGGCTGATGACAAGCGCGTACCTGGCCTTGCGGCTGTTCGAACCGGTGTTCGAGCCCGTGGTCACCCCCTTCGACCAGATCGAAGACGCGGTCGCCGACGGATCGGTGGACCTCGGCCTGTTGATCCACGAGGGACAGCTCACGTTCGCGGACCGCGGTCTTCACTTGATCCAGGATCTAGGGGAATGGTGGTTCGGCGAGACGGGATTACCGCTTCCCCTTGGCGGCAACGTGGTTCGAAAGGACCTCGGCGACGACCTGACTCGCAAGATTTCACGGCATCTTCGCGACAGTATCGCGTATGGATTGGAGCATCGGTCAGCGGCGCTCGATCATTCGATGCAATACGCCCGGGGCCTCGACCGCTCAAAGGCGGATGCCTTCGTGGGCATGTACGTGAACGACTGGACGCTGGACTACGGTGAGGCCGGCCGTCGCGCCGTCCAACAGTTCCTACAGCGCGGCGTCGAGGCGGGGATCATCGCCAAACCGGTCGCGATCGAGTTCGTCGACTAGCCGGTCGGTGCTCAGCGCTCGTCGTGCCCCCGCCGCGCGTCTCCTTGACGCGGCCCCCGGTCAGGTATACTAAGGCGTTGCGACGAGCCGATTCGTAGGGCTCGGGTCGCGCGGCCTTGTTCGCAGCAGCGGGCCGTCATTCCAATTCTCTGATTACAATAACCTCTCAGGAGGCGTGCATGCCGTTGGATGACGAGGTGCGCGGGAACTACCAGTTCTCCGATCGCGACGACGACGTCGACGATCTGGGTTACGGTGGTGGTGGCGGCGGCGGAGGAGGAGGCAGCGCGTCGTACGACGACGACGACGAGGAAGACGGCGGCTGGATGACGCACAAGGACGAAAGCGACGACCTGTGGGACAGCACCGACGACGTCGACGACGACGACGAGGAAACGGTGGTCGAGGTGGTCGAGGAGGACGAGGAGGCTGACGTCTTCGGCGCCGCGAAACCGCCGCGCGCCCGGCCGGCCGGCGCGACCGCGCCCGGCGGGAAGCCGGCGGTGAAGGCCGCCCCGGTGAAGGCCGCCCCGGTGAAGGCCGCCCCGGTGAAGGCCGCCGCCCCGGTGAAGGCCGCCGTCCCAGTGAAGGCCGCCCCGGTGAAGGCCGCCGTCCCAGTGAAGGCCGCCCCGGCGAAGGCCGCCGCCCCGGCGAAGGCCGCGCCGGCGAAGCCCGCTGTGAAGGCCGCTCCGAAACCAGTCGCCAAGGCCGCCGCAAAACCGGTGAAGAAGGCGGCCAAGACAGCCGTCGCCAAGAAGAGCGCGAAAAAGGCGCCCAAGAAGAGCGCGAAGAAAGCCAAGAAGGCCGCGAAAAAGGCGGCCAAGAAGGCCGGCAACAAGAAGGGCGGCAAGAAAAAGAAGCGCTGAGCGGCCATCAGACGGCGCGGCAGCGGGGCAGCGGTATGCATGCCCCGCTGCCGCGCTTTCGTTTGTCGCCCTGCGCCGCCCGTCCCCTCAACCTGGGACGCCACCTGGGTTATTGTACGACGTCGGTCGACCGCTCCGCCCTACTCCTGATTCTCGTACACGCCCTGCGCTCATGGCCGATTCGCCGATCACGCTCCTGCGCGCACACGCTCGCCACGCCCCATGGAACGCCCGGGGCCTCGCGGCGCACGTGACCGCGCTGGTCGACGCGGCCGGCGTACGACCGACTAACGCATCCGCCCGCGCCGCGCCAAGCGCTCGGTCGATCCGGTTCTACATCGCCAACGGTCTGCTCTCGCGGCCAGAGGGTGCCGGGACCTCCGCCACGTACAACTACCGTCACTTCCTCGAGCTGGTGGCGATCAAGATCCGTCAGCGCGAAGGCGCGACCCTCGACGCGATCAAGAAAGAGATGGGAGACGCCACAGGCGACACCCTCGAGCGGCGAGTCGCCACATCGCTGGCCGCCGCGCTCGGCGCGACCATCGAGACGCGTAGAGGCGGCGCTGTTGGCGAAGAAGAGATTCCGGCCAGCTGGCGTAGAATGCCCGTCGCCGACGGCGTCGAGCTCCACGTTCGTGATAACTCGCCCGCCTCTCGCGACGAAGCGCTCGTCGCGATGCGGGAAGCCGTTCGCGCGGCGCTCGGCCGCGAGGACATCCGATAGTCGAGGCCCCCGGGACCGCCCCCCCCCCACCCCGACACTCGAGGACGCGCCTCAATGCCTGACCCAGTTCGCGCGGAATTCAGAGGATCGACGGTTTTGTTGACGGGCGTAGGTGCGGACGGCCAGGTCGGGCAGGTCGTCGCGCGGGCGTTTGCCGAACAGGGCGCCTCGCTCATACTCGTCGACCGCACGGCGGACCACGTCGACGCCCGCGTCAAGGAACTGACGCGCGACGGTCTCTTGGCCGCCGGGTATCCGTGCGACCTCACCGACGGTGCGGCGGTGCGATCCCTCGTCGCCCGAATCCGCGAGAACCACGGCGACTCGATTCACGCGCTCGTCCACATGGCCGGCGGGTTCGCGATGAGCGGTCCGGTCGCCGAGAGCACGGACGACGTTTGGAATCGTCAGATCGCGATCAACCTGACGACCGCGTTCAACACAGCCCGCGCGGTTCTTCCGATGGTGCGCGCCGGAAAGGGCGCGATCGTGTTCTTCGCGTCCGAGGCCGTGCTGCCGGGGTCCACCGGAGCGCGCGACCTCCGCCTACGCCGTCGCAAAGAGCGGCGTGGTCGCGCTGATGCGCGCCATCGCCGCCGAAGAGCGACCCAACGGCGTTCGCGCCAACGCCGTCGCGCCGTCGTCGATTCGCACGGCGACCAACGTTCGCGAGATGGGCGACAAGACGAAGTACGTCGAGCGCGAGCAGGTCGCCGACGTCGTTCTTTTTCTCTGCTCCGGGCGCGCGAGCGCGATCTCGGGACTCGTGGTTCCCGTCGCGTGACGTCGGCGTCCTCGGCGCGATGACGCTTCCGGCGAAACGCCGAACTCCAGCGCGAACGGTGCTCCTCGACCGTTCGCTCGAGGAGTTTCCGGTTTTCCGCCTCAGCGACACTCCTGACGACCCGGCGCTCTCTTATCTCACCGAAGACGGCGGACGATGGCGCGTGCTCGCGGCGCCCGGAGACCGCCTGCCCGGCACGTTCGACCAGGACGTGTACGTCGAGCTGATGCATCGATACCAGGAAGCCGGCGAGCCCGCCGACGGCGTCCTCACCTTCACGCTGCACGCGTTCCTTCGCTCGATGGGAAGGCAGGCCGACGGCCGCACGTACGAACAGTTGCGCGGGGCGCTCACTCGCCTGGAGCGAACGACGTTGCAATCCGAGGGGAGTTACTTCGATGCCGCCGGCGACCGGCTGACTGACGCGACGTTCACGCTGCTGACTTCGGTTGGGATCGAGCGCCGTCGATCGCGCGAAAGGGATCAGCTCGTTCTGTTTCCCGGCGCGCCGAGCGCCGAGCCCGGCGAAGCTCGCGTCGTCATCTCCGGCGTCGTGCGACAAAACGTGTCAGCGCGACATGTGATCCCCCTCGCGGTCGGCCGCTATCTCGCGCTCGCCTCGCCGGTGGCGCGGCGCCTCTATCGCCTGATCGAGCTGGCCCGCGCAGGCGACGTCCTGACGTGGCGGGTGTCGCTGGACCGCCTGCGCGAGCAACTTCCGCTCACACAACGGTATCCGTCGCACCTGCAACGAGTCCTCCAGCCAGCCCACGACCTGCTGCGCGAGGCCGGAGTGATTCGCGAGGCCGTCATTCGTCAACAGCAGAGGGACTGGTTCGTCGACTACATGCTGGCGGGAAGGCGGGCAGAGCCGGGCTAACCCTCGAGCCGGAGTCGACGTGAACGATTCCCGGCTTCGTCGTGTACCATCTGAAACACCACTTATGGCCACCAAGCTCGACAAGACCATCCGGCGCGAGATCGAAATCGACGGTGAGGCGTACACCGTAGCGATTTCTCCCGACGGATTCCGCCTCACAAAAAAGCGGTTTCGGTCCGGCGTGGCACTATCCTGGAAGACGGTTTGGACCCGTCACGGCGGAAACGCCGCCGAGCTGCCGGAAGAGCCAGCCGAAGAGCAGCAGTAGGCGCGTTTCTCGCGCACGCAACGGCAGGTTCCCGGGCGCAGTATACCTTCTAGACCCTAAGCTGGAATCGACGCATGCCTCGCATTCGAAAAGCGGCCTTCATCGGCGCATTGCTCGTCCCCGTGGTGGCCGGCGGGTTCCTGCTTCAAGCTCGCTCTCAGCGCGAGGGCGCGGAGCTGCTCGATCAGGTGATGACGTTCGTCAACGACCGCTACGTCGACACCCTGCCCGCGTCGGACGTCTACGAAAAGGCGGCCGCCGGACTCGTCAAAGAGCTCAACGATCCATACAGTGAGCTCCTCACTCCGAAAGATCTCAAGCAGTTCAGCAGCCGCACCGGTGGTCGGTACGGCGGACTCGGCATGCTCATCGAGTTCGATCCCGACTCGAAGACGGTCCGCGTCGTGACGGTCTATCCGAACACGCCAGCCGAAGGCGGCGGCGTGCACGAGGGCGACTTCATCATCAGAGTCGACTCGCTCTCGACGCGCGGGTGGACCATCAATCAGGTCTCCGATTCGCTCACCGGCACGCCGGGCACGAAGGTGAAGGTCTCGTTCGCCCGTGCCGGCGTCGCGACGCCGATCACCGGAACGTTCACGCGCGCGATCATCAACGTGCCGGCCGTTCCGTATACCATCACGCTCGGCAACAAGATCGGATACATCCCGCTCCAGCAGTTCAACGAGAACGCCGCCGACAACGTGCAGGCCGCGGTCAAGCGGTTGGAAGACCAGGGCGTGCGTGGAATCATTCTCGACATGCGCGGCGATCCCGGCGGCATCCTCGAGCAGAGTTTGAAGGTCGCCAACATCTTCCTGCCGCAGGGACAACTCCTCGCCTCCGTGAAGGGACGCGAAGGCCCGATCCAGATCGAGATGGCCAAGGCAACGCCGCTCGCACCGACCGTTCCGCTCGTCGTCCTGACCGATGATCGAACGGCGTCGGCGTCGGAGATCGTCGCCGGCGCGCTTCAGGATCACGACCGCGCGCTCGTCGTGGGCCAGACGAGCTTCGGCAAGGGCCTCGTGCAAGGCGTCTACGATCACCTCGACGGCGGCTACGCGCTCAAGCTGACGACCGGCAAGTGGTTCACGCCGAGCGGCCGCTCGATTCAGCGTCCGCGCAAGTTCCTGAACGGACAGTTCGTCGAGGAGACGCCGGACTCCAACGAGACGAACGCGACGAAAAAGAACCGCCCCGCGTTCAAGTCCGACGCCGGCCGAACCGTCTACGGGGGCGGCGGCATCACGCCCGACGTCATCGTTCCGGACGACACGCTCACCACGGCGGAGCAACAGTTCGCGAAGGCGATCGCGCCAAAGAGCCAGGACGCGCGCACAGTGCTCGACGACTACAGCATGTCTCTCGCGAAGTCCGTTTCGCCGACGTTCACCGTGCAACCGGCGTGGCTCAACGACTTCTACACTCGGCTACAAACGAAGGGCGTCACCGTCGACCGCAAGACCTACGACGGCGCGACGCGATACGTGACCCGCCTCATCGACCAGCGCGTTGCCCACTATGCGTTCGGCGATTCGGCCGTGAGGCGGCGCGACCTGCCGTACGATGCGCCGCTGCGCAAGGCGATCGACCTGCTCGACAAGGGCGGCTCGCAGCGCGAACTGTTCGCCATCGCCGGCGAGCCGTTGTCGCCCGCGCGCTCTGTCCCGCCGGCGAAAAAACCATAGATTCAGGCATGCGAATCGAAACAGCGACCGCCGCCGCGATCTTCGCGGCGGCGGTTTGTTCTTGTGCACATCCTCGCGGCCCGGCGCGTGGTCCTGCAGCCGCGGCGACGATGAGCGCGGCGACTAGCCGTTCTATCGGCCCCGCGCCTGAACCCGGCGAGCGCCACTTCGCCAGAATTCGACAGCTGACGTTCGGCGGCGAGAACGCAGAAGCGTATTTCAGCCGCGACGGCCAGCGGTTGATCTTCCAGTCGACGCGCGACGGCCGCACGTGCGACCAGCAGTACGTGATGAACATCGACGGCAGCGGCGCCCACCGCGTCTCGACCGGGTTCGGCAAGACCACCTGCGGCTACTTCTTCGACGGAGATCGCCGGATCTTCTTTGCCTCGACGCACGCCGCCGACACGGCATGCCCGCCGAGGCCCGATCCGTCGAAAGGCTACGTGTGGGGTCTGGATCCCTACGACATCTACGTCGCCAATCCGGATGGATCGTCGCTGCGGCGTCTCACGAGCTTCGGCGTCTACACGGCCGAAGGGACTCTCTCGCCCGACGGACAGACGATCGTCTTCACGTCGCTCAAGGACGGCGATCTCGACATCTACACGATGCGGGTCGACGGTACGAATCTGAGGCGGCTCACCTTTCAACCCGGCTACGACGGCGGCCCGTTCTTCTCGCCCGACGGAAAGCGGATCGTCTACCGCGCCTGGCATCCGGCCGACACGGCGCTCACCTCGTACCGCGAGCTGCTGCGCCAGCGTCTCGTCCGGCCCAACCGGATGGAGATCTGGGTCATGAACGCCGACGGGTCCGACCAGCACCAGATCACCAATTTGGGCGGCGCCAACTTCGCCCCGTACTTCACCCCCGACGGCCGCAAGATCATCTTCTCGTCCAACTATAAGAATCCCAAGAGCCGAGATTTCGAATTGTATCTTGTGAACGACGACGGCTCGGCCTTGGAGCAGGTCACGCACCACGTCGAGTTCGACGGCTTTCCGATGTTCAGTCCCGACGGCACGAAGCTCGTCTGGGCGTCCGGGCGCTCGTCCAAGGAAGGGGAGTTGAACCTCTTTC
Source organism: uncultured Gemmatimonadaceae bacterium (assembly GCA_963789315.1). Lineage (GTDB taxonomy): Bacteria > Gemmatimonadota > Gemmatimonadetes > Gemmatimonadales > Gemmatimonadaceae > JAQBQB01. The sequence goes on from CAWBKI010000029.1 coordinate 7,652, forward strand.
TCGCCGACTGGAAGCCTTAGCGCGCCGCCGCCCCCCCCGCCCCTCCGGCCGCCCCCGCGGAGCGCAGGTTCTCGTCGACGTGCTCAGCGCGCTTCATCCCGACGAGCGCCGTCGTGACGCCGGGAATCGATCGGGCGAAGGCGATGGCGCGCTGAGCGTCGGTCTCGAGAGACGCGAACGCGTCGACCAACGCGGCGGGTAGCCCGCCGGTCAACTTGCCCTGCATCAGCGTCGCGCTCCCCGCGACCATCAGATCGAGCGCCGCCGCGGCCTCGGCCGCCGGGAGGGGTTTCCCCCGCACCGTCTGCGTCGGCATCCGGATCGCCTCGGGCATCGCCAGGTTGATCGGCATCTGAACCGCGCGAAAGTGATGATCCTTTCCGCCCGCGTCGCGCGCCAGGCCGACCAGCTCCTCGAGCTCGAGATGGTCCGCGGAGTCCGGGGTCGAGCGGAGACCGTTCCAGGTGGCGCAGCCGTAGACGCCGATCTCTCCGCGCGACGCGGCGTCCTCGAGAATCGAAAACGCCGCGCGGATTCGAGCCCGCAGCTCATCACGACCTACCGCGGCCGCCTGCTGTTCGGGATTGTGCAGGTAGTACACGTCGACGCACCGCACGCCGAGGTTCTGGCGGCTCTTGGCGAGACAGAACCTGATGAAACGCGCCGCGAGGCTGTGCCCGCCGCCGACGATCTCATCGGGACGGAGAATCTCCGTGTCGATGAACGCGCGTTTGACGTACGCGAGATACTCGTCGCGCGACGCTGGCGGCTGCCCCTCCAGCGGGATATATCCGCCCTTCGAGCACAGAACGACCTCGTCACGCGACACGTCGCCCGACGCAGTCAGCCGCCGCAAGGCGGCGCCGACGGCGCGCTCCGACCTTTGGCCGCGATAGTTGAGCGCCGTGTCGATCACGTTGATCCCGGAGCGCACGGCATGCTCGACCGAAGCGACGTACGCCTCGTCGTCCGTCGCGGTCGGCTCGCCGAGGTACGTACCGATCCCGATCGACGAAACCGTCGTGTGGAGCGGCGCCGAGCGGAAGTAATCCGCGGCGAACCCTGGCGCGAACCGATCTCGGTAGCGCGCCGTGCCGGTCCCGTTCGCGCGCTGCGACGGAGCCTCGTCGGTCGTGGACGCGACGGCCTCGCGCGTGCGGGGGGGCCTGGTGGTCATTGGTGTCTCAGAGCTACTCCCGCTTGCGAACGGACGCAAGTTCGATCGCTGGCGGATGGGCGCGCATCGCCGTCCATTGTCGCCGCACGGAGGGATTCCGCGTGTACCGCCTGATCGTTGTCCTCGCTTTGGTCGCTTCGGCCTCCTGCATCGGGCGCGGCGCGCCCGTGCTCGTACCGATTCGCGTCGATTCTCTGGCGGGGCATCTGACCGAGACGGCCGCAACGCCTACTCGTCCGATCGTCACCGTCGACGGCGACCCGTTTCATCGACTGGGCCGGATGGACTGGCCCGGACCGAACGAGTATCGCGGCCCCGACGGCGCCCCCGGGCCCTCCTATTGGCAGCAGCGCGCCGACTACACCATCGTCGCCACGCTCGACACCGGCGCCAAGACCATCCGCGGCTCCGTGAGCATCCGGTACACCAACAATTCGCCGGACACGTTGCGGTACGTTTGGCTGCAGCTCGACCAGAATCTTTATCGCGCGGCAAGCAAGGGGGCCGCGCTCTTCCCGGGCGATTCGCGGGTCGCGGCCGGCGGATTTCGCGGGGGCTACGACATCACCGGCGTCGAGGTGAACGGGCGCACCGCCGTCGGGCGAATCGACGACACGATGATCGAGGTCGAGCTGGAGTCGCCGCTGCTGCCGCGCGGAGGCGTCGCGACTGTCGGCATGCAGTACTCGTTCGAGGTGCCCGCGCTGGGATCGGATCGCATGGGTCGTGACAGCGCGCTGTACGAGATCGCGCAGTGGTATCCGCGAATGGTCGTGTACGACGACGTGCGAGGTTGGAACACGGATCCTTATCTCGGCCAAGGCGAGTTCTACCTCGAATACGGCAACATCGACTATTCCGTCACCGTTCCGGCCGGCTACGTCGTCGCCGGCAGCGGCGTGCTCCAGAATCGCGGCGCGGTGCTGTCGCCCGCCCAGATCGATCGTCTCGACCGCGCCACGCGATCGCCGTCGGTCGTGCAGATCATCACCGCGGACGAGGCCGCGGCGGCGCGCCGTCAACCGGTCGCGGGGACCAAGACGTGGTGGTTCCGCGCCGAGCACGTGCGCGACGTGGCGTGGGCGGCGGCGCCGGACTTCCGCTGGGACGCCGCCGGCTGGGACGGCATCCTGACGCAGGCGTTGTATGAGTTTCCTAAAGCCGGTCGCGCCTGGGAGTCGGCCGCCGAGCAGACGCAATGGTCCATTCGCACGTACTCGGGCTTGTGGATGCGATATCCGTATCCGCAGGCGACGACCGTCGCCGGTCCGGTGCACGGCATGGAGTACCCGATGTTCGTGATGGCGGGATACGGCGGCGCGGATCCCGCGTCGACGTTCGCCACGATCGATCACGAGCAGGGCCACGAGTGGTTCCCGATGATCGTCGGGTCGAACGAGCGCCGCTACGCCTGGATGGACGAGGGCTTCGACACATATCAGAACGCGTTTTCCAGCGAGCGGCGCGTGCCGGGGACGAACGCGTTTCCTCCGTACCTCGCCAGCTGGCGCGCGGCCGTCGACAACGGACGCCAGGCGCCGCTCATGACGCCGCCCGACCGCATCGACGCCGAGGGGCTCGACGCGGTCGGCTACCGAAAGCCGGGGGCGGTTCTTCTCGCTCTCCGCAACGACGTCATCGGTCGCGAGACGATGGATCGCGCGATGCGGGAGTACGTCCGGCGATGGGCGTTCAGGCATCCGACACCCGGCGATTTCTTTCGCACCATCGAGAACGTGTCGGGGCAGGATCTGTCGTGGTTCTGGAACGCCTTCTTCTATGGCACCGACGTGCTCGACATCGCGGTCGACGGCGTGACGATGCGACAGGCGAAGGGAGAGAACGTGGCCGAAGTCCACTTGAGACGCGTGACCACGATACCGTTTCCGGTGACGATGCGGCTCAAGCTGAACGACCTCACGACCCAGGATGTGCGCCTTCCGGTCGAGATCTGGTCGCGAGGCGATCGTTACGTAGCGACGATTGCGGTGCAGCGCCCCGTCGTCGGCGTTCGCCTGTGGCCGGACAAGAGCGTTCCCGATTTCAACGCGTCGAACGATGTCTGGGGTGACGTGCCGCCGGCCGATGTCCGGCCCGCGTCGACGAGCGGCGGGATTGTTCCCCCTATTCCGCCGGCGCCCGGACGCCGCTAGTGTCGAGAGCGCCGTGTGGTCGTCTTTGATGGCAGAGGGCCTGCAGTCGGCTTAAATTACAGGTTCTAGCTGTTCTCGTTCCCAGAATTCGGAGTCGCAATGCCCGGTTTCGGCGTGTGGGCCGCGCGGTGGTGGATGCCTTTCGTATTCATCATCGTCGCTGGACACCTCACGAACGTCTGTGTCACGCTCTTCCTGCACCGCTCGCAGACCCATCGCGGCGTGCGGCTTCACTACATCGCGGCGCTTCCCATGCGCCTCTGGCTCTGGCTCACCACAGCAATCGTTACAAAGGAGTGGGTCGCCTGCCATCGTAAGCACCACGCGTTCGCCGACCGCGAAGGCGACCCGCACAGCCCCCTCCTCGAAGGTCTGCGCAACATCGTCTTCAAGGGAGCCTTCTACTATCGGCGGGCGATTCGCCAGCCGGGGATGCTCGAGAAGTACGGCAAGGGCACGCCGAACGACTGGATCGAGCGCGCCCTGCTGAGCCGCCTGAATTGGTTGGGTATCCTCATCATGCTCGGCCTCGACGTCTACCTTTTCGGCTTCTTCGTCGGGCCGCTCGTGTGGGCCGTGCAGATGATGTGGATCCCGTTCTGGGCCGCCGGCATCGTCAACGGAGTCGGCCACGCGCTCGGCTACCGCAACTTCCCAGTGAAGGACGAAAGTCGGAACATCACGCCGATCGCGATCTGGTTGGGCGGCGAGGAGCTGCACAACAACCACCACGCCGACCCGAAGTCCGCGCGCTTCGCGGCGCGTTGGTTCGAGTTCGACGTCGGCTGGTTGTACATCCGCCTGCTTCAGTTCTTCCGACTGGCCAAGGTCGACTACGCTCGCGAGTAGCGGAGCATTCCTCGGGACCGCTCGCGGTCCGGTCGAGGTCGGCGCCTCGAAACCATGAATCGAACGCGGGCGGCCCATCGGGCCGCCCGCGTTGTTTTTGCCCAGACGAGTGACGGCGCCGACTAGATTTTCGAAAATCAGGAGCCACGCACTATGTCCGAGATTACGTGTGTCCGATGTGGGCTGCAGAAGCCCGCGTTCGCCCGGCCGCCGTTCCCCGGCGCCATCGGCCAGCGCATCGTCGAGCAGATTTGTCAGGACTGTTGGGCACTGTGGCTGAAGCAGCAGACGATGCTGATCAACCACTACGGGCTGAACGTGATGGACCCGCAGGCGCGCACCTTCCTCAAGCAGAACATGCAGGGCTTTCTTTTCAAGTCCGGCGCGGAAGAGGAGGTCGATACGACGAAAAAAGGCACGATTCAGTGGTGAGTACGTGGCGCGCCCGCGCGTTCACACTCGCCGCCGTGGCGGCGGCCACCGCGCTCGGCGCGTGCACCACCGGTGGAGCGAATCCATCGCGGGGTCCGTCGCCTTCGCGTGGCTCCGACTGGGCCGACTCGGTCCTCGCCACGATGACGCCCCGCGACAAGGCGGCGCAGCTCGTGTGGCCGCAGCTGTTCGGCGACTATGCGCCGACGTCGAGCGCCGGCTGGACTCGCGTCGAGCAGTTGATCGCGCGCGAACACGTCGGCGGCTTCATCATGTCCATCGGATCGCCGATCGAGACGGCTGTCAAGCTCAACGCAATGCAGCGGCTGAGCCGACTGCCGCTCGTCATCGGCGCCGACTACGAGACCGGCGTCGCGTTCCGTCAGCGCGGCGGATACTTCCTGCCGAACGACATCTATCTCGGCGGCGGGACAATGTTCCCGTATCAAATGGGAATCGGCGCGACGCGCGACACGTCGCTCGCCTATCAGGAAGGGCGCATCACGGCGCTCGAGGGGCGCGCGCTCGGAGTGCACATCGCGTTCGCTCCCGTGCTCGACGTCAACAACAATCCGGCGAATCCCGTCATCGGGATGCGATCGTTCGGCGAGGATCCGCACCTCGTCGCCGCCATGGGCGCGGCCTTCATTCACGGCGTGCAAGAGCACGGGATGGTCGCGACCGGTAAACACTTTCCGGGTCACGGCGACACGGACGAGAATTCGCACCTGACGATCACGACCATCCATGCGAGTCGTGCGCGCATCGATTCCGTGGAGCTCGTCCCCTTCGAACGCGCCATCGCCGCCGGCGTGCAGGGAATCATGACGTTTCACGGCGTGATCCCGGCCCTCGACACGGCGTCTGTTCCCGCGACGCTCAATCCGGCGATCATGACGGGGCTGCTGCGCAAGCAGCTCGGCTTCAAGGGTCTGCTCGTGACCGACGCAATGGACATGAGCGGCGTCCTTTCGCGGGTCACCGTTGCCGGCGGCCCCGCCGGACCGGCGGCGACGGGCAACTACGGCACGATTCGCAACGCGCTCAGCATCGGAGAAGCGTGCAAGCTTGCGCTGGCGGCGGGGGCGGACGTCCTGCTCATGCCGAGCGACGTTCCCGCGGCAATCGACGCCGTCGTCGAGGGCGTCAGCCAGGGACGATTCACGCAGGCGCGCGTCGACTCATCGGTGCGGCGAATTCTGGAGATCAAGCAGCAGCTCGGGCTCGAGCGCCAGCGACTCGTGAGCCTCGACAGCACACGGGCGATCGTCGGCGACACGGCTCATCTCGCGGTCGCCGCGCTCGCCGCGCAGCGCTCGATCACGCTCGCGAAGGACTCGCTGTCACTCGTTCCGCTCGCTCGCTCCACGGGCCAACAGACCTGGCGGATCCTCTCCATCACCGTCGCGAGCCGGACCGACCTCCCGGCCGGAGCGACGTTTGATGCCGAGCTCCGTCGATCGGCGAACGTCCGCGCCGAATTGGTGAATCCCGACGACCCGTCGACGAATTTCGATCGGCTGTTCGCCGCCGCGGATTCGTCCGACGTGACCATCGTGAGCTCGTATCTGACGACGGGCACGAACGTCTCGAACCCGAACGCGCCGGAGCCGATCGCGCAGTTCATGCGTGCGCTGGTACAGCGACACCCCCGAACGATCGTCGTGGCATTCGGCAATCCGTATCTGCTCCAGCAGGTGCCGGCGGTTTCCACGTACTTGGTCGGCTGGGGCGGATTTCCCGTATCACAAGCGGCCGCGGCGCACGCGCTCTCCGGCGTTTCCCCCATCGGCGGGCGGCTGCCCATCAGCATTCCGCCGCTCCTGCGCTTCGGGACCGGCGTGGATCGATCGATGGTCGTGCGCCCCTGAAGGGGCGTCGCGGCCGGCGACAATGGGACTGAAAACGAAGCGCCCCGTCGAATGACGGGGCGCTCTTTCGTTCCGAGCTCAGTTGTAGTGTCGTTGCCGGCTAGGACGCCTTGGTCACGTCAGCCGCTTGCGGCCCCTTCTGCCCTTGGACGATTTCGAACTCGACGCGGTCGCCCTCGGCGAGCGACTTGAACCCAGCTCCTTGGATGGCGCTGAAGTGCACGAACACGTCCGGCCCTCCTTCGCGCGAGATGAAACCGTACCCCTTTGCATCATTGAACCACTTCACGGTGCCTGTCAGGCGTGGCATTGCACGTTCCCCTTTCAAAAACTGTAGTCGTGGACCCCGGGCGTCCCGAAACGCGAACGGCGTCGTTCGAGCCGGCAGCTAGCCGGTCCGCTCGCGGACCTCAGGCCGGTTCTGGAAAACGGGCGCAAGTTTTATGCACGGCGCGACCCCGGCCTCGCCGCCAAGAGGAAATTCATTTCGCGGCAAGGAGCGGACGAGACGGGTGGTGGCGAACTGGATCGTGGTCGGAGCGTTGCTCGACGACCGGAGCGATCAGGCCGCGCCGGCGATGTAGCGCGCGACCCGGCCGCACGTGCGGCACTTGAGGGTAACCTGGGACCGAGGTGCCGGCGGGAACTGACCAGGACTTCGCTCGATCGGCCCGGAACACGACGGGCAACTGAGCGGTGAACCGGTGCGGTCGTTCGCGATCAGATTCAAAGCTTGCGCGGGATTGTACGTCGCTGGACGTGGCTTACGCATCCGCCCTCCTCAACAGCTAACAGCACCGGAAGACGGCGGCGCCGGTTCGCCGAGACTAAGTAACTTCCTACTCTCGTAAGGCTATAAGATGGATCAATTTATAGCCAATGGACACCGGTCGCGTGGGGGTAGATCACACCTGGGGCGACGGCCTCACTCTAATACCACCGAAGGCCCCCGAAGTTTCCCCTGCGGCCCTACCGATGGCTCGCGACTGCGGGGTATTTGTTAATACCCCGTGACGTCGTGTTGGTTCCCTTACGTGTCGGCGAGAGCAGCCGGTTTGTGCGCGAGTAGCCAGTCAGCGACCAGGCGAAACACTCGCTCTCGTCCGTAGTCCACGGTGATGATGTGGGCCGCGCCAGACACCCATTCGAGGGCCTTGTCCGGGGCACCGAGTCTCGCGAACGCACGCTCCGCATCGTCCGCAGCAATCCGATTGTCTTCTCGCGACTGAACCATGAGCGTCGGCGCGGTCACGCGCGGCAGCGCCTGATTTGCCCGCCGCACCGTCTCCCGAAGGGCGCGGAGTGCACCAGCTGTGAAGACCCCATACGCCAGGCTCTTCGCTCGTTCCCCCGGATCGAGCACGGAGAACCCTTCGCTCGACTCGAACACCGGCACGAGCGGTCCCCATAGTCGGGATATTCGGGCCGCTCGGTCCGCTCCTCGTCGCAGCGCCAAGTAAGGCGCCATCAAACAGAGCGCGGGAAGCTGCGGCACCTCCGCCGCCAGCCGGATCGCCAGCGCACCCCCCATCGACAGCCCGGCGATCGACACCCAATCGTGCTCTGACTGGAGCGCGCGGTAGCTCGAGCGCGCCGCGTTCAGCCAGTCGACCGCGCTCGTACGCCTGAACGCGTCGAGCGTCCGTCCGTGGCCCGGCAGCAACGGCGCCTCCACGTGGAAGCCCTGCGCGAAGAGCGCCTCGCCGAGATAGCGAAGGGTCTGGGGAGTGTCACCGGCGCCGTGAAGCAGCAGCACCGCCGGGGCGCGCGCACGAGCAAGCGTGAAGCCCTCGGCCCCGACCACGATGCCGTCGGAACCGAGAGGGCGCCGATCGGTTGACAGTCGTTCGATCGCCCGAAGGTGCCAGGCACGGAATGCGAACCCGGCGACAAACACGACGGCCATCGACGCCGCGATAGCGACCATGCGCGAGAGTGTGGGTATGCGATCGCATCGCCCCGCGGCGCGGCGGCGAGCGCGTCGAATATACATCCGCCGGGCGCCGGACCCGCTGGGCCAGCTACGCAGCTACCGAAGGGCCTGCTCTTGCTCTTCGACCGCGGCGGCGATCGGGATTTCCGCCTCGATGCCGCTGTCCAGTCGTTCAGCGAGCTGGTCCGCCGGAGCGACCAGAAGCATCTGGCCGCGGCGCTCGACAAGACCACCGTGGATCAAGCGACCGAGCACGAGCGACACGGATTCGCGGGTCGCGCCGACGAGCTCGCACAGCAGCCTGTAGCGCGCCGGACAAAGGAGGATGCGACCCTCCTCGCGCTCGAAGGTCTCGTCACGCGCCATGCGAACCAGCGTGGCGACGACGCGCTGCTCGACGCTCAGGGTCGTGAGCTCGCGCAGGCGATCGAGCAGGGACGCTCGTTCGGCGAGCAACTGGCTGATGAGCGCGAGCGAGTGCTGCGGCTGCTCGCGAACGAAGGCGCGAAACCGCGCCGTGCTCAGAAAGAGCGTCTCCGCTTCCTCGTCGGCTCGAGCGTCCGTCGCGTAACGTCGCGACGACGACAGTCCCTCGGAGCCGAACGTCTCTCCGGGACCGGCGACGCATGGAACGAATCCGCGCGACGCACGTACTCGACTACGCAGCACGACTCGTCCCCGCGCGACGACGAAGAGTCCATCCGCTGGCGCACCGCGCTGATAGATGCCGAAACCCGCCGGCCATGCCGCCTGCGCCGCGTATTCAGCGAGGGCGTCGCGGTCTTCCTTCTCGAGGCGCGCACGCCCGAAATCCAAATCCGCCAACTCCACCATCCTCTCAGCCTGCAACGATTTGTGCGAGGTGCAATGTCTGGGCCGCTCTTGACAGGCTCCGCTTTTCGATCTTCGTTCTGAAACTTGGACAAAAGAGGGCGCGCGCCTCGGTCCTTCCTCTCTGCTGAACCGGCTACGGATCAACGCACGACATGAACTTGGCGGCGGCCGCTCCCGAACAGACCGAATCGACCGTTTCGCACGCAGTGCCTGTTGTCGTTCTCGGCACCGATGCGTTGCTCGCTGCCGCGCCGTACACGGCCGTTCAACTCGCGCACGCCTGCCTGCAGGCGGGCTACGCGAGCGTCGTACCAGCGAGTTGGGGTGACGAGCTCGTCGCCGCTGCCGTTCTGCGACGCCTTCCCAGCTTCGGCCATGGCCCGGCGATCCAATGCAGCTGCCCTATCGTCGCGCATCGTTTGCTCACGACGGGCGGCGACCTGCGACCCGTGATGTTGCCGCTCCTTTCGCCGCCCGTCGCGCTCGCGCGATATCTTCGCGCCGTGTCGCACCCGACTCGCGTGCGCATCACGTACGTGGGCGGCTGCCCCGGCGCCGTCGACGCGTCGATCGACATCCGCATGTCGCCGGAGACGCTGATCGGAATGCTCGCCGAACGTGAGATCGTTCTCGACGATCAGCCGCGTGTCTTCGAGTCGATCATTCCGCCCGACCGCCGTCGCTATTTCTCGCAACCCGGCGGAGTGCCATCGGCCGAGCGGTTGTGGGCCGACCTCGGCTCGCGCGCGCTCGTCGACGTCGAGTCGGACGATTTCGTCAGCGAGATCGCCGACCATCTCCTCGCCGGAGAGAATGTGTTGATGGACGTCGCGCCGCGTCTCGGTTGCGTGTGCAGCGGCGCTGTGTCGGGAACCCCGGCGCGCGAGGCGCGGGCCTCCGTCCTCGCGCTCGAGCCGCCCCGCTCGACGTCGCCGGTCATCGAGGAGCAGACGCCGCTCGATCTCGATCTTCCGATTCCCGCCGTGCCGCGCACACCGGTCGACGTCGCGCTCGCGACGCGAACGCCGTCGTCGCCGCTCGCCCTGCCGACGCAATCGACGCCGTCGAGAGGACAGCGCTCGACGCCAACCGTGACCGAGCCGCGTACTCCGCGCCCGCCATCTCCGCCTGGCCCGCGCCCGATCAGCGGATCGGTTCCGACGGCGCGCCACGCGGATGGAAAGGCACTCCCTCGCGCCTACGTTGCGCGTCGCCGTCAATCCGCGCCGAAGGGAAATCCGGTTGTTCCTCCGAACGCATCCACCGATGCGTCGACGAACACGTCGAGCGAAGCGCCACCGGCCGCGTCCGATGAGCTTCCGCCAAATGAACCGACACCGTCGTTCGCGTCGCACGAGCCGACGCTAGCCCCGGCCGTCGCCGCCGAAACTTCGGTCGAGAAAGAGCCGGAGACGCCAACGGCCGGGAGCGCTGACACGCACGTGGACCCCGACGTTTCAGTTGAAGCGGCGCCGACTTCTCGGGACGAGCAGGTCGACGGCGCCCGGGATTCCTCGGCGACTGGAGACGCGACGACAGCGGCTCCGATCGCTGACATCAACCAGCTTCAACTCGAGGGGCTCGCGGCGCCAACCCCGGAACGGCTTCCAATCTTCACGCCGAGCACCGCCGCCGCGCGAATCGACGAACCGAGTCCGGCGTCGAGCGGGGTTCCGCGCTCGCGCCGTCAATCGCGAATCGCGATGTACGTAGTGGTCGCGGCGCTCGCGCTCCTCGTCGTCGCCGGCGTGGCGTATTTCGCGGGCAGGTCGGCGCAGGCAACGACTGCGCCGACCGGGCAGCTGCCCTAAGGGGTCGAGCGCGCTCGCTCAGCGGCTCCGCAGCGCGTCTCTCGCATCCGCCACCGCCTGCGCGGCGCGTTCGAAGCGCGCCGTCAGATCTTCGACCTCCGCTTTCGTCAGTCGCTCATCGTTGGCGCGGATCGCTTCGTTCACCGATGGCAGCGGCATGTTCGCATAGCCGTTGTTTTCGTCGGCAACGTAGATGAGACTGCGGAACCACGGCCGCGTGTGCAGGCCTTCGGGTCGGGTCAACGCGCGCTCGACGCGCATGAGCGCCTGGTTCGCGTGTTCGACCGCGGCCCGATTCGGCCCGGCCGCGAGCGCCGAGTCGCGTACGGTGGCGAATGAAGTCGCCTCGCGTTCGAGGCGATCGATAGCCGAGCGAAGCGTCGCCGTCGAAACGCTCCAGTGATGCTCGGCGACCGATTTGTCGATCGGCGGCAGATACCGCCGCATCGTTCGCGCGAACTCGACGTAGTCGTACGGGAGGACGTCCGCGTTCGCGATGCGAAGCACCATCGCGGCCGCGACGCTGCCCGCCGCCGCGTGATAGCGGAACCCCGGGTCGCCGAACTTCGTCATCCACGTATAGTCGTCGTACTGCGAGTGGTAGACGCCCCCTTGCGCCTCCGAATCCCCATTCGGCGATCGGAATCCCGAGATGGTTGTAGAAACCGGCGAAATCCGAACCGCCTCCCGGATCGCCCATCGCGGGCTCGGCGGAATCGGGGAGCGCCGCGGCTCGCGCGCCACTCGGCGTAGACGCTTCCCTTCCCGTTCGGGTCCGGCACACTGCGCGCGACGTCGCGCAGCATCGGTCGAAGCGACGGCGATCCGCCGCCGCCGAATCGCGGCCCCTGCGCGGCGACGTCCTGATTGAAATAGGCAACGGCTTGGCGGGAGAGCCGTAGCGAATCGTCTTCGACGAACTCGGTCGAGCCGATCAATCCCCACTCTTCGGCGTCCCACGTCGCGAAGATGATCGTTCGCTTCGGGCGCGCACCGGCCTTCACTTCTTCGGCGACGGCGCGCGCCGCCTCGAGCACGCTGACGGTGCCGCTGACGTTGTCCGCGGTTCCGGGACCCCAACCGTCGCGGTGCCCGCCGATGATCACGAGCTCGTTCGGGAACTCGCTGCCGCGAACGACCCCGAACGTGTCGAAGATCGGCTTCAGCGGCTTGGTGGCGCGATCGTCGCTCGACTGCGACGCGCGCGCGAACAGGACCTGGCCCGACATGGTAATGGAAAGCGAGTCCGCCCTGCCAACCCCTCGGTACTCCGGGACCCTTGATGTACTTGAGCAGCTCGCCGGCGTTGCGCGTAGCCGATCGGCACCACCGGAATGTGCGAGATCTCCATCTTGTCGGGAGAAAGTCGCGGAACGTTCGCCGTGCTTCCGTATCCTGGCGTCGACGGATCGCCGTCGGGGTTGAGGATGCTGCCGCGCTGGACCCCGTTGCCGTTTCGCATCGGTCCTTCGGGGTACACGTCGCCCACGACGAAGCCGTCGTCTTGCGGATCGCTGTAGATCAGCAGCGCGACCGCGCCGTGCTTCTCCGCTTCGCGCGCCTTGATGCCGCGGAACGATCGCCCGTAGCGCGCGAGGGCGATCTTGCCTTTCACCGACACACCCATCGAATCGAGCTGCGCGTAGTCTTCGATGAGGCCGTAGTTCACGTAGACGACTTCGGCCGTCGCGTCCCCCTGGCCGCTGTACCCGTTGACCGTCGGATACTGCGCGAGCGCGGACGTCGGATCTCCCTTGACCGGCGGCTCGGCGAGGGCGAACGACTTGGGATCCGGCGACACGCGGGAGACGCGCACCGACGTCGGCTGCGGCATCCAGATGTCGTAGCCGCGAACCTCGGTCTCGAGCCCCACGACTTCATTTGCGCGATCACGTAGTCGCGCGTGCGGGCCTGCGCCGGCGTGCCGGCGACGTGCGTCTCACTCGACAACGCCTTCGAGTTCGCCGCGGCCGTCGTCGGCGAGGGCCGCTTGATGGCGCTCGTCTCGAGGTCGCGCTCGCGCGCGGCTCCCGCCGGCGTATAACCGACCAGAGCTTGCTGCGCGCCGAGCGACAGCGCGGGGAGGGCGGAGAGAAGCGCGATGAAAGTTTTCACGTGAGCGAGTGGCGAGAGTTTGAGGTTGGCGAGCTGAGTTTCCGCCGCATGCGGCGACCGTCGATCACTCGTACTGGTCGAGCGCCGCGCGAACCGCGCGCTTGAATCGTTCGTCGCGCCCGGGTGCGTCGCCGACCGTCGCCGCGATCGCACCGAACTGTTTGAGCATCTCTCCCTGGACGAACACACTGGTGTCCCGCACGCCGAGCCCCTCGAGCGCGCGCTCGGCGAGGTGACGCAACATCGTCCTCGTGTCGGCGTCGAGCGACTCCAGCGACGGCGGCGCGATTGGCGGCGGCGACGCGACTCCGCGCCCCCGGTTTCGCCGCGGCGATTCCCAGAGCGACGAGACGGGCGCGAGTTCCACGACGAACGAGCCCGGACTGTGTTCGCGGTGCGTGGCGATGACTCCGCGGCGCCGCAGCGCGTACAGCAGGCGCTCGACCGCCGCGCGCACGGGCGACGCTCCGTCTTCGCTCTGATTCCCGCGCCCGGTGATGATCAACACCTCGTCGGCTCGCTCGACCTGCTGTTGGCGGAGCCAGCCATCGACTCTCGTTGTCGCGACGTCGACGGTCGGGAGCGACTCGCGGAGGTTGAGCGTCCGCTGGTCGCCGAAGCGCGCTTCATCGAACGCGCGATGCAACTCGGACAAGCCGAGGCGCGGGCGGCGGCGCGAGCGCTTCATGCCCGACTAATGTACCGACCGTCGCGCCCCTCGGTCAGGCGACCTGGCGATGTCCGTCGTGACGGGGTCCGATCACCACGGGCGATCCCGATTGCGCGAGCCCGTCTCCAGCCGCGCGACCCGGGGCGGCGCTCGACGCGTCGACCTGCAGATTCTTGGCGAAGCAGAACTCGTCGCACGCAAAACGGCGCGCGCACGCCAGGCAATCGCGCCGAATCTTCTCGGGGTATCGAGCACGGTCGACCCGCTGATATCCGATGGCGGCGAAAAACGCCGGCTGCAGCGTCAGGGCGAACACGTCGAACGTTCCTCGCTTGATCGCCAAGGCCTCGACCGCGGCCACGATCGCCCGGCCGACACCCTGACCGTGCGCGTCGCGCGAAACGGCGATCGCCGCGACCTCGGCGACCGAGGGTGAGTATTCCTTGAGCGCACCGCACGCGACGACGCGGCCCCAGGCATCCACCCCGACGACGTAGTCCTCGATCGCCAACTCGACCATTTCCGGCGTTCGCCGAAGCATGAGCGCCTCGTCGGCGAACGCGCCGACAAGTCGCGCGATCGGCTCGACGTCTTCGAGACGCGCGCGGCGAATGACGACCCCTCCCGCCGAGTGCTTCACAGGATCTCTTCGAGAATTCGCAGGCCGTCGCTCAGATCGTCGCGGGTCGCAACGAGCGGCGGCAGCAGGCGCACGGTGTATTCGCCCGCCGAGCAGGTGAGCAAGCCAGCCTCGAAGGCCTGGTTGACCACCTGCGACGCCGTTCCCATCACGTCGATCCCCCACATGAAACCGAGACCGCGAACGGCGCGAATGCGTCCGCTGCGCTGCCCGAGATCGGTGAGCTGTTTGCCGAACCACGCGCCGGTTTCGGAGACGTGCTGGAGCAGCGATGGGTCGGACAGGCGCTCGACGACGTGGTTGGCGACGCTTGCCACGAACGGACCGCCGCCGAACGTCGTGCCGTGATCGCCCGGCTTGATCGTCGACGCGACGTCTTCGGTCATCAGCACGGCGCCCATCGGCAACCCGCCCGCGATCGGTTTCGCCAGCGTGAGAAGGTCGGGCTCGACGCCGAACTGCTCGTAAGCGAACAGCGTCCCGGTGCGACCGAGGCCACACTGGATCTCGTCGAAGATCAGAAGCACGTCGCGTTCGCGGGTCAGGGCCCGGACCTCGCGGACGAACCCGGCGTCGAGTACGCGCACGCCGCCTTCGCCCTGCACCGGCTCGAGGATCAACGCCGCGGTCGTCTCCGAATCGATCGCGACACGGAGGTCTTCGATGTCCCGCTCGACGATGGAGATGCCGGGTGCGAGCGGACGGAATGGATGGCGATAGCTGGGCCGGTCGGTCGCCGCGAGCGTGCCGAACAGACGCCCGTGGAAGCTGCCGCGCAGCGCGACGATCTCGTGTTTCGCCTCTCCCCTGCCCCGCGCCCAACGGCGCGCGAACTTGAACGCGCCCTCGTTCGCTTCCGCGCCCGAGTTGCACAGGAACACTTTCGACGCGAACGACTTCTCGACCAACGCGGCGGCCAGACGCTCCCCCGGCGCGGTCGAATAGAGGTTCGAGACGTGAATGAGGCCGTCGGCCGCGTCGTGCATCGCCTGCTTCAGCGCGGCGTCGCCGTAGCCGAACGCGTTGACCGCGATTCCGCTCACGAAATCGAGGTATCGCTTCCCGTCGGCGTCGATGAGATGGACGCCGTCGCCGTCGACGAACTGGGCCGGCGCCCGCTTGTAGGTCCCGAGCAGCGCGCTGGTGGTCGGTTCGATCGAAATCGTCATGAGAGCTCTCCAAAACAGCGCAACACGGTTCCGCGGTCCGCATCGTCGATCGCGACGAGATCGGAAATCCGCACTCGAGGGACGCCGCCGGCTAGCGCGTTGAGCGCGGCCTGCAGCTTGGCCTGCATGCCGCCGGAGGCGGTGCCGTCGGCGATCAACGCGCGCGCCGCGTCTGGCGTGAGCGACGGGATCACCGCGCCGTCGCGCATCACACCGGGCACGTCGGCGACGAGCAACAGCTCCGCGGCGCCGAGCGCCGCGGCGATCGCCGCCGCGGCATCGTCGCCGTTCACGTTGAGCGCGGCGCCCAACGTGCCGCTCGCGTCGCGGCTCACCGGTGAGATGACGGGCATGTACCCGCCGGACAGAAGGTGCTTGAGGAACGCGACGTTCACGGTTCGCGGAACGCCCACATGCCCGAGACGCTCAGCATCCATAGGAGCGGCGGCGATCAGTCCCGCATCTTCTCCGGAGAGCCCTACCGCCTCGATTCCACACTTGACCAGCGTGGCGACGAGCCGCTTGTTCGCGCTGCCCGAGAGCGCCATGCGAACAAGCTCGATGTCGTTGGCCGTCGTGACGCGCCGCCCTTCGACGAACGTCGAGGCGCCGCCAAGGGCCGCCTGCAGCGCCGACACTTCGTCGCCGCCGCCGTGCACGAGCACGACGCTTCCCGCGTCGCGGTTCCAGCACGACGCGACGATGCCCGCCAAGCGCGGGTCCGATTGCGGGCGTCCGCCCACCTTCACGACGCGCGTCACGCGGGCAACCCCGCTGTTTCGTCGAGACCCAGCATGAGATTGGCGTTCTGGACCGCCTGCCCGGCCGCGCCCTTCACCAGATTGTCGATCGCCGACGTCACCAGCAACATCGGCGAACGCGTGTTCGCCAGCGGCGTGGCCGAGATGCGCACGACGTTGCGGTGAATGACGTCGCGCAGCGACGGCGTGGTCGGCGCGATCTCGATGAACGGCTCGCCCGCGTACACGTCGCGCCACGGCGAGAGCGGATCGGCGATCGTTCGCGACAGCGGAACCGTGATGGTTGAAAGAATGCCGCGGGCGACGGGAAGCAGATGCGGCGTGAAGACCAGTTCGGCCTCCGTCTTCCACGACGCCAACGTGGCCCGCATCTCCTTCATGTGACGGTGGTCGTTGCCTACCCCATACGCTCGATAGTCATCGACAACTTCGGCGAAGAGCAGCTCGCGCTTCGGCGAATTCCCCGCTCCGGTCACTCCGCTGGCGGAGTTCGCGACGAGCGTCGCGCCATCGGCGACGAGACCGAGCGCGAACAGCGGCGCGAGCGCGACGAGGATCGATGTCGGATAGCACCCGGGATTCGCGACGATCTCCGCGCCCGCCACGAGCGACCGACTCAGCTCCGTGAGTCCGTAGACGATGCCCTCGCACCCGTTGCCAGGACGAAGGTCAGCCGATAGATCAACGGCACGCGCGCCTGCCCCGCGGACGCGCTCCACCCATTCCTTCGAGGCACCGTGTGGCAGCGCGCTGAAGACCAGCTCCGCCTCGCCGAGGGGAGCGTCGTCGTTGCTCACATAGGTAAACTCGCGACCGCGGACGCGCACGGTCGCCCCTCGCTGCTCGTTCGCTGTCGCGAACGCCAACGCGAGCCGGGGATGGCCTTCGATCAGTGCACAGAGCTCGCGCCCAGCGTAGCCGCTGGCGCCGAGCACACCAACTGGAATCTTGTTCACGCATAATGCATAATAATGCACATGCGCCCAGTCAACTCGCCGACACGGATTTGGGCCGAGACTCGGCCCGAACCTGCGATATATCGGGACTCCTGCCATGACTAAGAAACAGGACCGGCAGGGCACTGTGCTGCGTCTCATCGGCAGTCATCGGATCGCAAACCAGGAGGATCTTCGCCGCCTCCTTGCGGCCGAGGGCTGGAACGTCACACAGGCGACACTGTCGCGAGACTTACGCGATCTTGGCGTGATGCGAGCTCCAGGAGACGACGGCGCCAGATACATGCTTCCCGAGATGGTTGTCGATGAGGCTAAACCTTCCCTGGACGGCCTGTTACCGCAGCTCTTCTCGAGAATCGATGGGGTCGGCGAGCTGATCGTACTGCACACGCTTCCCAGCGGAGCCCAGCCGATCGCCGAGGCGGTCGACGCCCAGGGCTGGTCCGAGATCATCGGGACCCTCGCCGGTGAGAACACGATCCTCATCGTTTGCCGCTCGGTTGCCGCCCGCGAAACCCTCACAAAACGGCTGGCCTCACTCGCTGGGCGAAAATAGCGGACTGCGAAACCCCAGCCCATTGACGCACCGGGCCGCGATGAATTAATATACTGTCTGAATGCATAACATTGCACAGACAGGAGCGACCTCAATGCCCCGAACCATCGTCCTCGCGTACTCCGGCGGACTCGATACTTCCATTATCGTCCCTTGGCTCAAGGAGCATTACGCCGGCGCCAAGGTCATCTGCGTGGCCGCCGACATCGGGCAGGGGAGCGACGAGCTTGGCGGGGTGCGCGCCAAGGCGCTCGCGTCTGGCGCCGACGCCTGCTACGTCGAAGACCTGCGCGAGGAATTCGTCGAGTCGTTCATCTTCCCGACGCTCCGCGCCGGAGCGATCTACAATCGTAAGTACCTCCTCGGCACGTCGATGGCCCGGCCGCTCATCGCGCGCCGCCAGGTCGAGGTCGCACGGCGCGTCGGCGCCGACGCGCTGGCGCACGGATGCACGGGAAAGGGAAACGATCAGGTTCGTTTCGAGCTGACCTACGCCGCGTTCGCGCCGGATCTTCCGGTCATCGCGCCCTGGCGCGAGTGGAACATCCGTAGCCGCGAAGACGCAATCGCCTACGCCGAGGCGCACGGTATTCCGGTCGTGGCAACGCGACAGAAGATCTACTCGCGCGATGCGAATCTCTGGCATCTGTCGCACGAAGGCGGCGTGCTCGAGGATCCGAACGCCGCGCCGCCGGACGATCTGCTCATGCTCACGCACAACGTCACCGACGCGCCCGATAAACCGGAGACGGTCGACGATCGGGTTCGATGGCGGGACTCCCGTCTCGGTGAACGGCGTGCCGCTCGGCCCCGTCGATCTCATCGCCGAGTTGAACGCGATCGGCGGCAAGCACGGTGTCGGCGTCGTCGACCTCGTCGAGGATCGTCTCGTCGGGATGAAGTCGCGCGGCGTCTACGAGACGCCAGGCGGCTCGCTGTTGTACACGGCGCACTCGAGCTCGAGCAGCTCGTCGCTCGATCGACGCACGCTCGCCGCGAAGGACCTGATCGCGCCGCGCTACGCCGATCTCGTGTACGAAGGCCGGTGGTGGACGACGGAGCGCGAGGCGTACGACGCGTTCGTCGACGTCACGCAGGAGCGTGTCACCGGCTCGGTGACGCTGCGCTTGTACAAGGGCTCGACGGCGGTCGTAGGGCGCGAGAGCGAGCACGCGCTGTACGACGAGCGCTTCGTCACCTTCGGCGAAGACGACGTGTACCAGCAGAGCGACGCGGCGGGATTCATTCGCCTCTTCGCGCTGCCGGCGCGCGTCCGCGCGCTCAAGGATCAGGAGATGGCGTTGACCGCGGCGACGTCTCCCGTCGAAGACGCCGGCCGAGCCGGCGCTGCAGATCGCGTGACGGCGACGTCGCCCGTGACGTCCGGCGCCGTCGCACAAGCTCTGGGGTGGGCGCTTCGCCGGCGGACGTCGCCGCGGAGTTCGATGCGCTCAACATCGTCCATCGCCGTCGACTTTCGTCTGTGGCCGCACGACGTCCGGCTGTCCAAGGCGTGGGCCGTCGCGCTCTATCACGCCGGCGTGCTCTCGCT
Source organism: uncultured Gemmatimonadaceae bacterium (assembly GCA_963789315.1). GTDB lineage: Bacteria > Gemmatimonadota > Gemmatimonadetes > Gemmatimonadales > Gemmatimonadaceae > JAQBQB01. Next base: position 27,131 of record CAWBKI010000029.1, read on the forward strand.
CGACGAAAGCAACGAGATCGAGCGCGGCCTCGATCGCGTCGCGGTCCGATTGCAGGGCGGGGAACCGCCCGCGCCGACGCGACGAGGATGTGCACACGCTGATCGATCGTTTGCTCCACGAGGAGATCGGCGACGTCGCGTCGAAGCTGCATACGGGCCGTAGCCGCAACGACCAGGTCGCGACGGCAACGCGTCTCTGGGCGATGGACGCGGCCAAGTCGCTCGACGCCGCGCTCAAGCGCCTCCAGCAGACGATGATCGATCACGCGCATGGCCTCGAGACGGCGCTGATGCCGTCGTACACGCACATGCAGCGCGCGATTCCGGTGTCCGCCGCGCATTGGCTGCTGTCTCACTTCTGGCCGCTTGCAGCGCGATCGCGCGCGCCTGCGCAGCGGCGTCGCGCGCGGCGGCCGTGCTTCCGCTCGGCTCCGGCGCCGTCGCCGGCTCCGCCTATCCGGTGTCGCGCGTGCTGCTGCAAGGCAGAGCCTCGGCTTCGGCGCGATCTCGCAGAACTCGATCGACGCGGTGAGCGATCGCGATTTCGTCGCCGAGATGTTGTTCGCGGCGACGATGATCGGGACGCATCTGTCGCGCTTCGCCGAGGATCTCATCATCTACGGCTCGAGCGAGTTCGGGTTCGTGCAGTTCGGCGATCGGTACACGTCCGGCTCGAGCATGATGCCGCAGAAGCGCAACCCGGATGCGCTCGAGCTGGCCCGCGGCTCCGCCGCGCGCATGCTCGGCGACCTCACGACGCTGGTCGCGACGCTCAAGGGACTGCCGACCAGCTACAACAAGGATCTGCAGGACGACAAGCGCGTGCTGTTCGACGCGGTCGACACGTTGCTGCTGGTGTTGCCTGCCGTCGCCGGCGCGCTGGCGGAGTGTGAGTTCAACCCGCAGCGGATGCGCGGCGCGCTGTCGAGCGACGATGATGGCGACGGACCTGGCGGACTATCTGGTTCGCAAAGGCGTGACGTTCCGCGACGCACACGGCGCGGTCGGTCGGTTGGTTCGCCTGTGCGAGGAGGAGAGGTGTGGACTGGACGCGCTGCCGTTGGCGGCATTCACTAAGGTGCACGCGTCATTCGAGGCCGACGTCTTTGATGCCTTGTCCCCAGCGCGATCCGTGGAGTGGCGCGAGGTCGACGGGGGCACCGGACCCGCCGCTGTGCGCGCCCAACTCGAGGCCGCGCAGCGCTCACTCTAGCTCAACTGCGGTAGAGCCAAGCACCGGAAACGCGACGGCGATCGAGGAATCGATTGCCGTCGCGTCGTGATGTATATATACTCGGATTAGAGTGGGATATTCTATCTCGTGCACGCCTATAGGCGCTCCGATCGGAGTAGATTAATGACACGAGTGTATCACGTTGACATAGCTAGACATGCGTCAGGCGCCGAAGCGCGATGGGTCGAGAACCTGTTGACTAGATTCGCGCTCCCTGGCGTGGAGTCGCCCGGCAAAGGTACCTCTCGACGGATTTCCGCCCTGGGCATTTACCACGTCGCCCTGGTCTCCCGCCTCGTCCGCGCGATGGGTATTCCACTGGAGCCGGCATCGACGCTCGCGTCGAGACTCCTGGCTGCTCCGCCGGGCGAACCGATCGTCGTCCTCGACGATGTAGAGCTTCGATTCGACCGGGCGGGGTTCGTCGCGTCGGTCGATGCGCTGATCACTGAGGCCACGGAGCTGACCCTCCCCAGACGCCGGGGTCGCCCGCGGCGCGCACGATGACGCACGTTGGCGGACGAGCGAAGAGAAAAACGGCGGGGCGCCTCTCAGTCGAGAAGCGCCCCGCCGTCGGTTATGCGACTTTTCTAACGCGCCACGATCTTGCTGACGTTCTCCGCGGCCGGACCCTTCTGGCCTTGGACGAGGTCGAACTCGACGGGTTCACCCTCTGCGAGCGTCTTGAACCCGTTCCCTTGGATGGAGCTGTAGTGGACGAAGCAGTCCTTGTCTCCGCCGTCCGGCGTGATGAATCCAAACCCCTTGGCGTCGTTGAACCACTTCACCTTTCCCGTCGTGCGCATGTTCTACTCCCTGAGGTCCGTCCGCTACAACACCGTGTTGCGCGGGTGGTAAAACCCGATCCCGTGATCCGACACCCGCGGACGCCCCGGTCTCAGGCGACGGCCAAAGTAGTAGCGCCAGAAAGCGTGGTCAAGCGGCTAGCGAGGGACCCGGCGCCCCGACCCCGCTCTGGCATATCTTTCGGCGCTTGCCGCAAACGGAGACCGATACCTTGGCCCAGTTGAACCGGCGACCGACCGTCAGCACGCTGGATCGAGGGCGTGCAGGTCGGATCGGCCGCGCCCGTGGTCGTGCAGTCGATGACCAACACCGACACCGCCGACGCCGCCCAGACGGCGGAGCAGGTGATCGCCCTCGCGCGCGCCGGGTCACAGCTCGTCCGCGTCACGGTCAACAACGAGCGCGGCCGCCGCGGCAGTCCCGGAGATCGCGCGTCGTGTCGCGGACGGCGGCATCACGGTGCCCCATCGTCGGCGACTTTCACTACAACGGGCACCTACTGCTCGCGAAGTATCCCGACTGCGCGCGCGTGCTCGCGAAGTACCGGATCAACCCGGGCAACGTCGGCGGAAAACGCCGCGACGAGAACTTCCGCACGATCGTGCAGCATCGCGGTCGACAACGGCAAGCCGGTTCGGATCGGCGTGAATTGGGGCTCGCTCGACCAGGATCTCCTCACCACGATGATGGACGAGAACGCGCGCGCCGCCGCGCCGCGCGACGCGCGCGACGTCTACATCGAAGCGATGCTCGCGAGCGCGCTGCGCTCGGCCGAGCTCGCCGAGGAGGTCGGGCTTGGCGCACGACCGCATCGTCATCTCCGCCAAGGTGTCCGGCGTGCAGGATCTGGTCGATGTGTACCGGCGGCTCGCCGCGCGCTGCGACTATCCGCTGCACCTCGGACTCACCGAAGCGGGGATGGGCACCAAGGGCATCGTCGCGAGCACCGCCGGTCTGTCGATCCTTCTCGCCGAGGGAATCGGCGACACGATCCGCGTTTCGCTCACGCCGCGACCCGAACGGCGATCGCACCGAAGAAGTGTTCGTGGCGCAGCAGATCCTCCAGTCGCTCGGGCTTCGCAGCTTCGCGCCGCAGGTCACGGCGTGTCCCGGTTGCGGCCGCACGACGTCGACGTTCTTCCAGCACATGGCGGAGGACATCCAGACCTACCTTCGCGAGCAGATGCCCGTCTGGCGCGGACGCCGTCCGGGCGTCGAAGAGCTGCGCGTCGCCGTGATGGGCTGCGTCGTGAACGGGCCCGGCGAGTCGAAGCACGCCAACATCGGGATCTCGCTCCCCGGAACGTTCGAGGAGCCGAAGGCGCCGGTCTACGTCGACGGGCAGCTCTTCACGACGCTCAAGGGTGACGGCATCGTTCAGGATTTTCTCAAGATCCTGGACGACTACGTCGCCACGCGCTACCGCGAGGCGGCCGCGATCTGATCGCGCGCCTCAGGATCCGACTGGCTGATCGCGCGACGCCGTCTCGAGCGCGCCGACCACGTCCTCGAGCTCCGTCATGATTTCGGCGCGGAACCCCAACTCGTGCAGCCGATCGACCGCGCGGCGGTAGCCGCGGACCGTCTCTACCGGACCGCCCGAGAACCGGGTCCACACCGTGCCGGGGTCGATGGTGCGGCGCAGGTCGGCGAGCAGAGTGCCGGCGTCATGTAGCACGTGTGCGGCGCCGACCCAACGAGCGGCGTCGCTCGCTTCCGCCAGCCTCTCGAGCGCGTCGTCGCGGCGTTCGTCGGGCGAGAGCTCGATGCCATCATCGTCGACGCGACGCTCGATGACTGAGAGCACGAGATCCAGCGCCGACTGCCCGAATTTGCTGCCGACACGCTGGTCGAGCGTCTCGCTGGAGTACCCTTGGAGGACGTAGTCCTCCACGACCTGGAAGAGAATTCCGGCGACGACAGCCGTATCGTCTCGCTGATATCGCGTGAGGATGATCGCGACGTTCGCTGGATGCGTCGCGTAGGGCGCGCGCGTCCCCCTGCGCACCTGCTGATCGTGGTGCTTGGCCGCGAACGCCAAAGCATGGTTCACACGATCGGAGTAGCCCGGACTGGTCATTGCCAAGATCAGCCTACACGTCGTCTAGGGAGGCGTCAACCGCGACCTTCGCCGGCGAACCAGCGAACGATACGCTCGAGGCCGTCCGCGTCCGCTTGATCGAACGCTGCGCGACGCTCCGAATCGATGTCCAGCACCGCGGTCAGCGATCCGGCCCGGTCGAACACGGGGATGACGATTTCCGACCTGGAGCGCGCGTCGCACGTGATGTGTCCGGGGAACCGCGAGACATCCGGCACGATCATCGTGCGGCGCTCCGCGGCCGCCGTCCCGCAAACGCCGCGGCCGAACGCGATCTCCAGGCAACCGAGCGTGCCTTGGTACGGCCCGACGCGCAGCACCTGCGGGGCGACAACGCGATAGAAGCCGGTCCACAGATTTCCGAACGAGTGGTGGAGCAGGGAAGCAAGCGTCGCCATCCCGGTGATGTCGTCGTCCACGCCGGCGAGCACGCCGAGCATCTGCGAATGCAAGAGAGCATACGCGCGTTCGCGCGGTTCGTGCCGCAGATCCATCACCCCTTCAGTCATCGGCGATCATCTCGAGATGGCGGAAACCAGTTGGAGGTCGATGAACAGAAGGGCGGCGCCTTGCACCGCAAGGCCGGCCCCAGCGCCCATTCCTGCCAAGCTTCGGCCTACCCAGCGCGACGCTGCGGCCAAAACCGCGCCCATGCCGATGACGCCGACGTCGAACCCAACGCGCGTCCATGTCGCGCGCTCGAGTCGCGTCGCGCCCGCGAGGTCGCGGAGATGCAGCCCCTGCCACTCCATCGCTCCGATGAGACCCAGGACGAGGCCCCATCCGCCAAGCTGCACGGCGAAGTGCGCGAGAATGGGCGACTTCATGCGCCGCGCGGCGATCATGACGGCGATCGCGGTCGCGGCGATGATGGAAAGGGCTGCCCACACGAGTGTTCGCGCGACGTACTGCCGCTCGGCGCTCAAGACGGTGTCTGCCCACACGGCTCGGATGCTAGCCGCCATGCTCGCGGGCAGGAAGGAGTCGCTGGACCCCGCCTCACCGGTTTCGAGTCAGCGTCTGCATCTCGGCCGTCTGCAGCGGCCGAGGACTCGATTCGACTCGCTCAGCGCTCAGCGGCGGCGGCGGAACGGAATCCCAGAGGACGACTCCGATCGGAGTGCCACCGCCCTCGCGAATGCCGTCGAGCGCGGCGCGCAGGTCGGCCAGCCGCGTGTGCCCCACCCGCGCGCAAACGATGACATCCGGCACTGGAAGGGCGCCGCCCAGCCCCGCGGTGACGTGGTCGAGGCTCGCGACGACGACGATCGCCTCGTAGTGCCGCGCCAACCGCATCGCCTCCTGGCGAAATAGATCGGTTACCGCGGCAGGATCGAGCGGCGTCGGCGATATGCCGCTGGGGATGACGTCGATCGTGCGGTCGCGCCCCGCCATCGTCTGGGTCGTCACTTCGGCCCAGTCGATGTGAGAGCGAAGGACATCGGCGATGCCTGGCTCCGCGTGACATCGCAGCGCGGCCGCGACCGGCAGCACCACTGCGTCAGTGTCGATGAGGATCGTGCTGCGCGCCTCATCGGCCGCAATCGCGGCTACGTTCATCGCCACCACGGCGGCGATGCCCGTGTCCGCGCCCGTGATGGTCAGCGACAGGCGGGTCGCCCCCGCGCGTACCACGTGAAGGTACGTCAGCTGATAGCTCGGGGCGCGCGGATCGAAATACGGCGGCGCGGTGCGGTCGGCCAGTCGGCGGTCGCGATTGGGATCGCGCGGCCGCCGTCGCGCCGTGGCCAGCACTCTGACGCCAGTCGCGCGCTCGACTTCGTGCTCGTCGCTGATTCGCGGATTTCGCATTTCGCCGAAGAAGGCGGCGCCGAATCCGAGCACGACCCCGATGACGAGCGCGGCGCCGAGCAACGCCACCGGCGGCGCGCTCACCTGCGCCGCGGCGCGGTCGCGTGCCGCGTCGCGATCGAAGTCGTCAGCGCGTCGGCGCGAGTTCACCAGCGCCGTCTCGGCCTCGACCACCATGGATCGCGCCGAGTCGCGCTCCGCGACCCACCCGATCGTGTCCGTCGTGGGCGCGCCGGCGGACAGTTGTTCGTCGCCGGCGACACCGAGCCCCGCCGTCAATTGTCGCAGCGAGTCTCTTGTCGCGCGACCGATGGCCTGGATCGCCTGCCCAACCGTCGTTGCCCGCGCCGCGAGCGCGGCCGCCGCCGAGTCGCCGCCTCCCGGCAGACCGAACGCGTCGCGCTCGCGTTCGATCTCGTTCAGTGAGTCGAGGAGCACTCTCACCCGCGGCTGACGCGCGAGTTGAGGAGCTTGCGCGAGGGCCCGATACGCCGCGCTGACCGGCGCCGTCTCGATGCGGGTCAGCAGGGCGTCGAGGTTCCCTGCCGCCGTGGACAACGAGTCCCGCGCGACGACGTTGGCTGGATTGAGCACCGGCATCCCACGCGGCTGCGCGACGGCTGCCGAGCGAGCTTGCGCCAATGCCGACTCGACGGACACGAGACGCGCGTGCGCATGCGTCACGGCCGACGCGTACAGAGCGGTGTCGGGCCGCGGCGCCCGCGCGGTGAGCGGTACGGTCGAGCGTCGCGCCTGGAACGGCGTGACGACGAGCGACACAAGGACCGCCACGAACGCGCCTATGGCCACCGCGCCGATGAATACTGGTCGGTTCACCGCGTTGCGGGCCCGCGCCGTGAGCCACGCTTGGCGTGAGGCGGCGCGGTGTTGAGGCGTCGAGAACTCGGCGGTCGACTGCATCATGTATCGAAGTCTGTCCTGCCCGCGGGGCTGGTGCTACCGAGCCTGCTAGACGACAAAAGCGCGGGGCCGAAAGGCCCCGCGCTCTGACTGTGCTCGACCGCCGGACGTTACTGAACGGTGACCGTGCCCTTCATGTTCATCGCCAGGTGCGGCAAGCAGTGGTATTCGTACTTGCCCGGCTTGATGCCACCAAACGAGACGACGTATTCCTCATTCGGATTCAACAGCGTCGGACCCGTGAGCTCGGCGACCTTGCTGTCCATGTTCGCGTCGAGCTGGGCCTTGGAATCGGCCGGGGTCGTGGACGGATCGAATGAAACGCTGTGGGGGCCGCCGGCGACCATGACGAACTTCACCGCGTCCCCGGCCTTGATGGTGACGTCGGCCGGCTCGAATCGATAGCCCTTGTCGTCGCCGATCATCTTGACTTCAACCGTCTTGCCTGTGGCAGGAATTTTCGCCAGTGCGCCGGCTGCCGGGGCAGGCGTCGCGGCCGGAGCCGCCGCCGGGGCAGGGGCGTTCGCCGTCGTGTCCTTGGGCTTGTTCTCGCCGCCGCCGCAAGCGCCGACGAGGGTCGCGCTCGCGAGGAGCGCCAATCCGCTGAACCGCATTGCTGAGAACCTCCGGAGTGCCTAGCTGATCGTGGTATGGAGCACTTCGAAACTGCGGGAGAATGTGAATTTATTCACAAAGTCCCCCGGGCGCAACGCGGTACCCTGCAAAGGCGGGTCGCTCTACTTTGGTGCATGCTCGTCATCCCCCGAATCGAGCTTCATGGGGTCGCCAAGGCCAATGCCGCCGCCGGCGACGCGCTGGGATCGGACGATCCCATCTCGGCGGCTCGCGCTTGGACCGCCGAGGGCTACAGTCGATTGCAGGTAGCGCATCGCGATCGCACAGTCTACCGACGCGACCTGAGTTTGGTCGAGAGCCTCGCGCGCGATGGCGGACTCGAGATCGACGTCTGGGCGGAGGCCGACTCGGCGGATCAGATCGAATCGTGGATCGACTCCGGCGTGAGCCGTGTCGTACTCGGCGCGCGGGCGCTGACCGATGAGGATTGGCTGAGGTCGACGGCCGAGACCTTTCCCAATGCCTTGATCGTCGACGCGAGCGGCCGCGAACGGCGCGTGACCACACGCGGCTGGGTTCGAACCGCTTCCATCGACCTTCGGGACCTCGCCGAGGATCTCGACGGCCTGCCGATCGCCGGATTGATCGTCGCCGCGCCGGCAGGAAGCGCGCAGGAGCTCGGGTTGTTGGAGGATGTCGCGGAAGCGTGCTCCTTTCCGCTGCTCGCTGAAGAGCCCCACCCGACCATGAGCGCGCTGCGCGCGTTCGAGCATCGCGGGCTCGGCGGGGCCATCGTTCCTGCCGTCGCTTTGGCGACGGCGCTCGATGCTCGCGCAGTCGCGAACGAATTCACCGGCTGACTAGAACTGGGCGAGCAGATCGCGCGGGAGCGCGTCGAGCTTTCCGAGATACACGAACCGGAAGTCGTGCATGTAGCTGATCGCGACACGGCGAACGTCCTCGGGCTGCACGCGCCGCAGGTCGTCGACGAAATGACTCGCCAGGCGGAAATCGCCCTGGTAGATCTGTGCCCGCGCGAGAAACGTCGCCTGGTCGCCGTTCGTTTCGTTGCGCAGGAAGTACTCGGTGATGAACTGTTGGACGAGTCGCTCCAGGCCGTCGCGATCGAGAAGCTCTCGCTGCAACCGGTCGATCTCGCCGCGCATGAGCATGAGCGTCGTCCTCGGATCGACCGTTGTGACGTACACGCCGCCGCTCGCGACGGCGCGTTCGAGAAACGGCGCATCGACCTCGTACGACAGGTTGCGCCGCGAACGAATCTCTGTGAAGAACCGCCCCGAAAGCACCGCGCACGCGATGCGCAGCGCCTGATAGTCCGGGTTCGAGGCAGCCGGGCCCGGGTAGTACCCCAGGAGATAGTTCGTCGGCAGCGGCATCGCGCGGGTCAGCAGCGCGCGGCCGCTCGACCTGGTCGCGCCGGGCGGCGTCCACGCGTAGGATCCGCGCGGCATCCGGCCGAGCGTCCGTCGCACGAGTTCCTCGACGCGCGCGCGTTCCACGTTGCCGACGACGACGACCAGCATTCGCGACGCGACCATTTGAGTTTCCTGATACCGTCGCAGCTGGCCGAGGGTGATCGACTGCAACGACGACTCCGTCCCGCTCGGGTCGAATCCGTACGGTTGGTTGACGTACTCCAGGCTATCGGCGAGGCGGTTGAGTAGCGGATCCGGCGCGCTCGATGCCTCGCGGACCGAGGTCAGCATTCGTTCGCGCACGAGCTCGACCTCCGATGAATCGAGCGTCGGCTCCATCAGTCGGCTGGCGAGCACGTTCCACGTAGAGTCGAACGTCGCGCGAATGCACGTGGTGCCAAAGATGGTCCAGTCCTCCGACGGCGCGATCCCGATGCTGCAGCCCGTCCGCACAAGCGCCTGCCGAACCTTCTCACCCGGATATCGCTTCGTGCCGCGCTCCGACGCCCGCAACAACATGACCTCGATGCCTTGCGTGGCCGGCGAAAGCTGCTGGCTGCCGCCGAGCAGGTAGACGTTGGCGGCGATGACGTCGTTCGCGGTGTTTCGACGGAGAATCACCTTGACGCCGTTCACGTCGAACGACGTCGTCCCCGTGTCGGTTTGGGCGCGGGCCGGCGCGAGCGGCGCGGCCAAGGCAAGCACAACGAGGGCGCCAAGGGAGAGCAGACGCGCCATCATGGGCGCGTCCTCGGCTCGGTCAAATCGGACGTCGTGAGATTCAACGAGCGCCGCGCGCCCGGCGAAATCAGCACGCCGGTCACGTGTGGCTTGCCCACGATGTACTTCGCGGCATACGCCGCCAGATCGGCGGGACGTCTGTCTCGCCATGTTGTCCACGTAGCCATAGAAATAGTCGAGGCCCGTGACCGCCCACCAGAATCCGACCTGGTGCGCGAAACCCGACGCTCGCTCGAGGTTGAGCTCCGTGTCCACGGTGCGGCGTTGTTTCACCGTCTCGAGCTGGTCGGCCGGGAAATAAGTCGAGTCGCCCAACTTCCCGACCTCGTCGCGAAGCGTGGCCAGCGCTTCGCGGAGTCGCTGAGGCGTGGTTTCACCTTCGATCGTGATCGGCCCGACGTGGTTGAGCGTGTAGTAGTTGACGCCGATCGACTCGAACAGTCCGCTGTCCACGAGACGCCGCTGGAAGCGCGAGCCGGGCTGATTCAAGACGTCGGAAAACACGTCGGCGGCGTAGGTCGCGGCCGGATCGGCCGTGGCGCCCGGCCCCTGCCACTGGAGCATCACGATGACGCTGCCGATCTCTTGCTCGACGATCACCCCGGTGTCGTGCGTCAGCGGCGGGATCGGCGGAATCGGATCGGCCTTGAACGGATCGGCGCCTTTCTGCCAATCGCCGAACGTGGAGTGCGCGAGCGCGAACGCGCGATCGGCGGCGACGTCACCCGTGATGATCACCGCCGTGTTGTTCGGCACGTAGTATCGCTGCTCGATCGTGCGCATCTTCTCCGGCGTCGTGCTCTCGATGACCGCCCGTTCGCCGAGCGGGTTCTTTCGACTCCAGGCCGAGCCCCAGAGGGCCTTTCCCATGTCGTTGAGAAAATCCGAACATCGGGCTGGACTCGTTCCGATCGTATTCTCCGATCACGACCTGGCGCTCGCGCGACAGTTCGTCCGTGCGGAAGCTCGGGGTACATCAACGCCGCGGCGAGAAACTTCATCCCGCCTGCGACGCTGTCGACCGGAACGGTGAGGTAGTAGTTGACTCGCTCTTCGCTCGTCGTGCCGTTGAACACGGCGCCCAACTCGGATGCGCGCGCCACGAACTGGTCCGGCTCACGGTACGCGCGATTCGCCTTGAAGAACATGTGCTCGTACAGGTGCGACAGTCCCTCGTACTCGGGGCCTTGCGTGAACGAACCGTTCTTGACGTCGGCCTCGATGGTCACCAGCGGGACGCCCTGGTTCTGGACGACGATCACGTCGAGACCGTTGGGGAGCGTCGTACGTTGAATGCGCTTCTCGAGCGCCGCCCGCTGCGCCAGGAGCGCCGACGGCAGTAGCAGCAGCGCGGCGACGCCTCGCCAGGCGCGTGCCGTGCTCGCGGCGCGACGTGGCGCGCTGTCGTCTCGTGACTTTCTTTCATCGCGACCATGACCGGATCCGATCTCCCCTCGCTCGAACGTCTCGCCGCGCGCCTCGAACGGCGCGTTTCTGCGGCGCCATCAACCGATCGCGCCGTACACCACGTTCAAGATCGGCGGCCCCGCCGACCTATTCTACGAGGCGACGTCCTCGGAGGCGTTGGCTGAACGCCGTCGCCGCAGCCCGAGAGGCCGGTGTACCCTACTTCGTGCTGGGGCTCGGCGCCAACATCCTCGTCGGCGACGGCGGCTTTCGCGGTCTGGTGATTCGAAACACGGCGCGCGCGCACGAGTTCCGCGAGATGGGCGACGAGTGCAAGCTCTGGTCCGAGAGCGGGGCCATCGTCAAGGACCTGATCCGTGAGTCGGTCGCCCGAGGATGGTCCGGACTGGAGCATTACGTCGGCATACCGAGCACCGTCGGCGGGGCGATCTGGCAGAATCTCCACTTTCTCTCGCCGGCGCCCGAACGCGAGCGCACCATGTTCATCGCCGAGGTGTTCGAGTCGTGCGAGATCCTCTCCGAGGAAGGTGAACGAAAGACAGTGGGTCCCGACTACGTTCGCTTCGGCTACGACGATTCCGTCTTTCACCATCGTCGCGACCTCGTGCTGACGGCGACCTTCCGCCTCTCGCGCGGTGATCAAGCGGCGATGCACCGGATTCTCCAGGAGAATTTGAGCTGGCGCGGGAGCCGCCACCCCTGGCTCGACTGGCATCCGAGCGCCGGATCGATCTTCAAGAAGATCGAGGGAGTGGGAGCCGGTCGTCTCGTCGATCAGTGCGGCCTGAAGGGAATGCGGCACGGCGGCGCCCAGATTTCGCACATCCACGCCAACATTCTCGTCAACCTCGGCGGGGCGACCGCCAAGGACGTGCGTGAACTCATAACCTTCGCACAGCGCACCGTCGAGGAAAAGTGCGGCGTTCACCTCGAGCCGGAGATCGGCTTCATCGGCGAGTTCTAGCGCTCAAAACAGCGTGCCGAAACCGATGACGAGGCGCCAACGCGCCGAGTGGTCGATCGGTCTCGCCATTCCCACGTGCAACAGATCCGAGAAAAAGCTCACACCGCCGCCCGCGGTGGCACGAACTCCGTTCGTCGCGGCGGACAGCGGATCCCCGTTCACGTCGACGCCAAGCTGACGAACCGACTGCGCCGCGCCCGGCGACGAGATCTCGGTCCATCCACCCTGAACGCTCGCGACAAGGCCTGGACTCAAACCCGGGATGTAGATGCGGCGAAAGAGCTCGATCGGCTTCTGCCAGACTCCAAAGCGATAGCCGACGAACGTTCGAAAGAGCGCCGCACGATCGCCGGCGAACTGTTTGTATCGATATCCGGGGAGGAGCACGTTGCCTCCCAACTCGAACAGTTGCTGTGGCGGTGGATCGTCGCCGAGCAGGGCTCCGAAGTCCGCGTGCGCACCGAGCGAAAGCGGGCCGATGTACTGTCGTGCCGAGAGTCCGAGCTCGGCGCGCTCCCAATCGAGATCGCCGCTGGCATACTCGTAGTGAAGTCGCGCACCGACTCCCGGCCTCGCGAAATCGCCCGTGACGCTCGGGTGAAACTCCGCATCGAGTGAGCCGAACGCGTAGTCGCCCGCCGTCGCCCCGCGGTTGAGTCGGAAGCCGCCGTTGGACGAGAACAAGCCCTGCGAAAGGCGCGACCGCTCGGGTTGATCCTCGCCGAAACCCGCCTGCACCGTGACGAGCGCGACGTCGATCGCTCCAATGACTCGCGTCACGGAGACGCCGGCGCGGCGCCGGTCGACGTAGTCGTCGTCGTCGACGGAAGAGAGGAGAGCTCCGAATCCCGGATCGTCCCCGAGCGGGATTCCAAAGTCGTTCGTCGACGCGAGCGTGCGCTCCGCGCGCACGCCGAATGTCTCCGCGCCGTGCTTCCACGACGCGAACGCGCCGCCTCGCGCGGTCTCCTCGGTGAAGGCCCAGCCCCCGTACGCACCGACCGACAATCCCGGCGCGGCGGAGCGTAGTGCGAGCGTCGGCGCGACGCCGACGTACAGACCTTCCACTCGGTTGAATCGGAACACTCGGCCGAGCGAACCCGAGAACAACAGGAGCTGCGGCGGCCCGTCGGCGCGCCAGGCGGCCGGAGCCAAGTCCGCGAAATCGTCGGCGCGGACGGCGCTTGTTTCCGTCCCGAGCGGATTTCGCCAGCCGCTGAATGAGCCGACGCTATCCGTCGGCGCCCACGTCACGACGACGCGAGGATGCCGGGACGTATCCGGCACGACTACGCCCGTATCGGGGATGAGATCGCCGATCGTCGACACGATTCGAAAAACCGGCCGCGATTGCCCCAACGGCGGAAAGCTGGCCTGAAACTCGGTGCGCTGAAACGACGGTAGCCAGTATCGCCCGTCGTATTCGGCGTTGACGAACTCCACGTACGCCGCGGCGACGATTCCGGTCGCCCTGGCGAATCGCGTCCCGAACGATTCGCGGCCTCCGAGGACGACGATCTGTCCTCGCATTCGCACGATCTCGAAACGAGTCGCATCGACGTCGATCTCGCCGTCGAACGCGCCGAACCGGGTCTCGTGATGAAAATCCGGATGCACGCGAATGCGCGCGATCGGCACCGCTCGGCCTCCGACGCGCAACGTCGTGACCGTGTCGCCGCCGCTGAACCGGTAGTACTGATCGCGATCCTCGGCGAACGGATGAACCGCGGTGAGCGTGTCGCGGCGGTTTGCCCGCGTCATGTACGCGCCGAGGGACAGGCGCTCGCCGTACAGCGTAGGTACGGTCCAGCCGCGGACGATCGACAGGCTGGAGTAGGGAACACCAACCGTCTGCGATCGATACCCGATCACGTGCAGATCGTACGGACCGTCGCGTGTCCACGTCGCGCGCGACGTCATCTGCTCGATCTCGCCGGCGTTCTCCCTGCCGAGCGAATCGCGGATGATCAGGCCGACCTCGGTCTCCACCTGACTCGTGTATCCACGCAACTCACGCGGCGGATGACGATTTGAATCCGCCGCCGCGGCCACCAACGCGCGCAACGCGGGCGAAGCGTACGTCGAATCCGCGCTCGACGCTCCGATCTGGGCAAGGAACGCGATGGCGAGTGCAATCGTTGGCACGGCGGAGCCTACGGCGAACGGCCGGCGAGTGTGTCAGCGTGCTCGGTGGCCTCGCCCCATTCGTCGAGCAATCGATCGAGGCCGCGCTTGAGTTCCTGCATCTCGCGGCCGAGGCCGGCGGCGCGACTCGCGCCATCCGCGGCGATGTAGAGGCCGGGATCTTCGAGCTGCGCCGTCACTCCCGCGATCTTCCCCTCGAGTTCTTGAATCTCCGCCTCCAACTCCGACACTCGTCTTTGCGCCGTGCGCACGGCGCTCCGCGCCTGGCGCGTCGCGTCCTCGCGCCGATTGATCTTCTTCTGCTCGTCCACCCGCCTCACCCGTTCATCTTCTTCGACGATGAGCGCCGCCGCGCGGGCGCGCTCGGCGGACACGACTTCCCATTCGTCGAACCCGGCGTCGAAGACGGTGAGACGCCGCTCGTGGAGAATCCACAACTTCGTGGTGAGCGCGCGAAGCAGTTCGCGGTCGTGACTCACGAGCAAGACGGTCCCCTCGTAGTCGCCGATTGCGTCCTCGAGCGCCTCGATCGACTCGACGTCGAGGTGGTTCGTCGGCTCGTCGAGGACGAGCAGATTCGCCCCGCTCAACACCAGCATCGCGAGGGCGACGCGGGCGCGCTCGCCGCCGGAAAGCGTTTCCGTGCGTCGCCCGACCTCGTCGCCCGAAAATCCGAAGCGTCCGAGGTGTCCCTGAACGAGACGGCGGTCCCACGTCGGGCGGAGGTCGTTGATCACGTCGTACAGCGTTTTCTCGAGCGGCACCTGGGCCAGATCCTGGCGATAGTAACCCACCGTAATCCCGGCACCGATCCGCAGTTCCCCGCTCGCGTCGTGATCGCCCAGCAGCGCGCGAAGGAACGTCGTCTTTCCCGAGCCGTTGGGACCCACCAGGCCGAGCACGTCGCCACGCATCAGCGTACCCGTCGCGTCCTGCACGAGCACACGCGCGTCGACGCTCACCGTGGCGCGAGCCGCGACGGCGACCCGGTCGCCGCCTCGCGTGACCGCGCCAAACCGCAATGCCATCGACGCCTCGTCACTCGGCGGCGGACTGAGGCGAGCCGTTCGCGCCAGAAGCTTGCGTCGTCCTTTCGCTTGCCGACTGTTCTGTCCCGCGAGGTTGCGAGCGATGTAGTCCTGTTCGCTCGCGATTTTGCGCTGTTGTTGCTCGAACTGCCGCTGCGTCGTAAGCCGTCGCAAGGCGCGCTGTTCGACGAACGATGCGTAACCGGCATCGTACGCCATCGCGCTATCGGCCTCGAAGTGCAGCACGTGGTCCGCCACGGCCGCGAGAAACGCTCGATCATGGCTGATCAGAAGAACCGTCAGTGACGTCGAGGCAAGGTACGACTCGAGCCAGGCGGTCGTCTCGAGGTCGAGGTGGTTCGTGGGCTCGTCAAGCAAGAGCACGTCCGCGGGAGCGACGAGCTGGCGCACGAGTCCCAGCCGACCGCGTTCGCCGCCGCTCAATTGCGCGACGGGTGTCGTTCGCGCCGGCGCGGGGTCGAAGCCGAGACCGTGCAGCACCGCGTCGACGCGCGGCGCGATCGTGTAGCCGCCTTCTCGCTCGAACCGCTCGAGATTCGCGCCGTATCTGGCGAGACCGGCCTCGTCTTCCTGACCGAGCCGTTCAGCCTGAGCGATCAGATCCCTCTCCAGCGTCAGAAGGTCGGCGAAAGGGCCGGCCGCTGCCTCCCAGACGGTTGACGCTCCGCCGAACTCCCGATGCTGTTCGAGAAGCGACACCCGCAAGCCCGGCCGCTTCGCGATCTCTCCGCGGGTCGGCTCGATTTCTCCGGTCAGCAAGCGGAAGAGCGTCGTCTTGCCCGTGCCGTTTCGCCCGACGACTCCCCAGCGCTGCCCGGCCGCAACCGTGAATGACACGTTGTCGAAGATCTTGGTCGCACCGAAATCGACACCGGCGCGTGAAACCGAGAGGAGCGTCACTTCGCCGTCCAGCCCTTCCAATCCTGCTCCGCCAATCCGATCGTGAGCAGATTCCCGCTCCGCACGAGCGGCATGACCAACAGCAACGGCTCTTCGGCAAGGCGTTCGACCCACCGGTCGTCCGAAAGGCGAGCAGAGCGCAGCCCTAGCTCCTCGAAGCGGCGAGAGTCGCGATCGAGCAATCGCTCGATGCCGAAGCGTTCGACGAACCGTCTGAGCTCGCCGGGTGACGCCGCGCGCTCGTTGAGATCGACAAAATGTGTCTTGACCCGGCGCTCGGCGAAAAACCGCAGCGCCTTTCTGGTGTCCGCGCTCTTCTTCACCCCGAAGACTTGAACTTCCATCGCTCGCGCTCGGCTGTTATTGATCGCGGTCACCGATACCCGCGAGAGTGTCGTCAGTGTCGTCCGAAGAGCTCCACCGACGAAGCGAGTATACCTACCGCCCAGCGTGGTGGGTACCCGGCGCGCACGCACAGACGATGTGGGGAAAGTTTTTTCGTGGACGGGAGCTCTTCGGCGCCCGCGTCGAGCGATGGGATACACCCGACGGCGATTTTGTCGACGTCCACCGCCTGGACGGAACCGAAGGCGCACCGCGACTGTTCATTCTACACGGGCTCGAGGGGACGATCCGGTCACACTACGTGACCGGCTTTCTCGGCGAGGCCAAGCGGCGCGGCTGGGGAGCCGACCTCCTGATATTCCGCGGCTGTGGCGACGAGCCGAACCAGCGACCCCGCTTCTATCATTCGGGCGACACGGGCGACCTCGCGTTCGCGCTCGATCGGGTTCTCGTCGAGCATCCGCGGTCTCCGATCGTCCTCGCCGGTGTTTCGCTCGGCGGCAACGTGCTGCTCAAGTTTCTGGGGGAGCAGGGCGAGAACCTCTCGGCACGAGTGCGCGGCGCGGCGGCGATCTCGGTTCCGTTCGACCTGGAGAAGGGCGCCCGGAAAATCTCGACTGGATTCTCGCGCGTCTACGATCGCCACTTCTTGCGCACGCTGCGTGAGAAGGCGCGCGCAAAACTGCTGGCGTATCCCGGCCTGTTCGACGCCGGTCGACTCGAGGGCGCTCGGTCGATCTACGAGTTCGACGACGCGGTGACGGCGCCCGTGCACGGGTTCGCGGATGCGCACGACTACTATGCGCGGTCGAGCTCGTTGCCTTGGCTTCAGCGAATTCGGCGGCCGACTTTTCTCCTGAGCGCGGTGGACGATCCGTTTCTCCCGGCAGCCGTGCTCGACGACGTGCGTCGCGTTGCTCGCGACAATCCGGCGCTCACTCTCGAGTTCACGGCGCATGGCGGCCACGTCGGATTCGTGGCCGGGCGCTGGCCGTGGTCGGCCTCCTACTATGGCGAGCGGCGGGCATGCGAATTTCTTGCTCAATCGTTGCGCTGACCCGTTTGCAAACCGCCGTTACCCCTTCACATTCACCCAATCCGCCGCGGCCGCCGACGGCCTGGCCATCAGACACCGGACGCATGACCGTTCTCTACCTCGCGAGCTTCATCGGCGGTTTGCTGTTGGCCGTGCGCATCATGACGCATGGCGTCGAGCGACCCCGCGAGGATCACCCGACGGGCGATCGTTCGTTTCGGCTCTCGCCGCTCGTCATCGTGGCCTTCACCATGATTTTCGGGGCCGGCGGGTATCTCATGACCCGCGCTGGCGTCGCCCAATCGGCCGCGGCGCCCCTGGCGGCCCTGCTCGGCGGCGCGGGATCAATCATTGCTGCACGACTGGTTAAGGGCTGGTGGCGCGTGGTTCCGGAACACGACGTCGATGACGAGCGTTATGTGCTTCAGGGCCACTTGGCTCGAGTGACGAAATCGATCGGTCCGGATGTTGACGGTGAGGTGACGTTCGAGTTCGGCGGCGATCTCAAATTGCTGCGGGCTCGGGTCTCGGTGGGTGGCACGATCGCCGCCGACACCGATGTGGTGATTGAGCGCGTCGAGGCCGACGTCGCATACGTGGAAGCATGGTCGGACGTCGAAAAACGTCTGTAGCGGGCGGGGGGATACGATGTGGAACGCGGTACTGTGCATCCTCATCATCGGCGGGTTCTTCATCCTGCGCGCGATCCTCGCCACGGTGTTCTTCTTCTATCTCCTCCCTCAAGGCGATCGCTGTCCGAACTGCGACGCCGTGACGCTCCGCATTCAGGCGCGTGCGTGGAACGTGTTGTTCCCGAGGTTCAGGACCAGCTGGTGTTACGAGTGCGGCTGGCACGGTCTCCTGCGGCGAGGCCCGCTCAGCGCGCCGACCGCGACTGGCGAACTCACTCGACATCACCGCTAAGAGTCGCCGCTGCCCGCCAGCAGGCGAACCCACGGCGGCCAGTTGCCGCTCAATTCGAAGAAGTCGTCGAAGTAGCGGAGTCCGGCTCGCTCGAGCTCGCTGATCACGTCAGCGAGCGCGTCGTCGCCGCCGCCGTAAATCGGCCCGACGACGACAAGCTCTCCCTCGACGCGGAACTCTTCTGGTGTCAGGCCTAGCCGCTCATCGAGGGTCGACCGAGCGATACCGCTGGCCTCGTACGCACGCCGGACGATGAGAATCGAAGGCGCGCCCTGCTGGATTGAAAGTGCCATGGGTGAAGCTGGTTGTCCGCGGGCGCGATCGACGCGGACGCCCGCGCGGATTCGAGAATATAGATGTCCCGACGTCCAGCGAACGCGCGTCCGCGCCTCCCTGGCCTGTCGCATCGCCGGTAAGTTTTTCAGATGAACTTGAATCGCGCGGTCTCGGACCTGGAGGCCGAGTTCGACGTGATCGTCGTCGGCGCCGGGCACGCCGGAACCGAGGCGGCTGTCGCGGCGGCGCGGCTGGGGCGCAGCGTCGGCGATCGTCACGAGCGCGCTCGAGACCATCGGCCAGATGTCGTGCAATCCCGCCATCGGCGGCGTGGCCAAGGGCACGGTCGTCCGCGAGGTCGACGCGCTCGGCGGCATCATGGCTCGCGCGACGGATCTCGCCGCGCTTGCAGTTCCGGATGCTCAACCGGAGCAAGGGACCCGCGGTGTGGGCGCCGCGCGCGCAGTGCGATCGCGGGCTGTATCGCCGCGCCGTGCGATCGCTACTCGAGGAGCAACGCGGCGACTTCACACGGTCCAGGGAACCGTCGCGCCGGCTCGTCATTCGACGGCGCCGAGCGCGCGTCTGCCGGCATCGAGACGCTCGAGGGCCGACGTTTCGGCGCGCGCGCCGTCGTCGTCACCACCGGGCACGTTCCTGCGCGGCCGCATTCACATCGGAACCGACGACCAGGTTCGGCGGCGGGCGCGCGGGCGAGGCGGCGACGACGCACCTCGCCGAGCAGCTCGAGGAGGCTCGGTCTCACCGTCGCGCGGTTCAAGACGGGCACGCCGCCGCGCATCGATGGACGCTCGGTGGACTTCGACGCTGCTCGAGCGCCAGGAGAGCGAGATCGAGCAGTTCGACTATTCCTGGTCGCACTTCTGGCCGACGCCGCGCCGGCGTGGGTGAGACGACGCGACACCCGGTCGCAGATGCCGTGCTGGATCACGTTCCTCGGGCGAGGAGGGCAAGCGGATCATCCCGGAGCACATCGGCGAGTCGGCGATGTACGGCGGTGCGATCGGGTCGCGCGGCCCGCGCTACTGCCCGTCGGTCGAGGACAAGATCGTGAAGTTTCCGGCGGCGGAGCGGCATCAGCTCTTCCTCGAGCCGGAGGGACACGACACGGCGGAGCTGTACGTCAACGGGCTGTCGACGTCGCTGCCGGCGCCGGTGCAGGTGGAGATACTGCGCACGGTGCCCGGCCTCGAGCAGGCGCGCATGACGCGGGCCGGATACGCGATCGAGTACGACTACTATCCGCCGACGCAGCTCGACGCGACGCTCCAGGTGAACGCGGTGGCGGGACTGTTCTTCGCCGGACAGATCAACGGCACGACCGGCTACGAGGAGGCGGCCGGCCAGGGGACGGTCGCGGGGCTCAACGCCGCGCCGTTCCGCGCCGGCTGCCGGCATCGTGCTCGGTCGCGAGACTTCGTATATCGGCGTGCTGATCGACGATCTCGTCACGCGCGGCGTCGACGAGCCCTATCGGCTGTTCACGTCGCGGTCGGAGTTTCGGCTCACCGTGCGACAGGACAACGCGCTGCGCCGGCTTTCGCCTGTCGGACTCGAGCTCGCCCTCTATACGCCGGACGAGCGTGCGACGGTCTCGCGCCGCGCCGCGGACGAAGCGGGCGCGGCCGCGTTGGCGGAGACCACGAGCATCAGCGCGGGCGACGCAGGTCCCGTTCTCGACCGGGCCAACAGCTCGCCGATCGCCCACTCCGTGAAGATCGCCGAACTCGCGAAACGGCAAGGCGTGTCGCTGGGCGACCTGTTCGTCGCGACGGGAGTGGGGTGCGATCTCATTCCGGACGCCGTGGTGACGGCCGACCTCGAGCTCAAGTACGCCGGCTATTTCGCCCGCGAACGCGACCAGGCGGCGAAGTTGCGGCGAATGGGCGATTTCGCTCTCGAGGCTGACGCGCCGTACGGCGGCATGCGGTCGCTCTCGCTCGAGGCTCGGCAAAAGCTCGCGGCGATTCGGCCCGCAACGCTGGCTCAGGCGTCGCGAATTCCAGGCGTCAGCCCTACGGATCTGCAGAATCTCGTTCTCGAGTTGGAGAAGTTGCGGAGAACTGCCGCTCCGACGATCTGACTTCATGCGATCGGCCGACCGCGCCGGTGCGCGGTCATAGATTGCTGAAAAGGCCCGACGCAGGGCAGCGCGAAAACTCCCGGCGAACACTCCCGGCGAACCAGGAGATAGTCCGATGTATCGGCGCTTCTCGGTCATCCTCGGCGGCATCTTGATCGGCGCGTCCCCGCTCGCGGGGCAAACACCGCCTGGTTCTAACCCGCCTCAGATCTCGACCACCGGAGTTGGCGAAGCCTTCGCCATACCCGACCGCGCGACCATTTACATCGCCGTGCAAACTCGCGCGACGACCGCGAGTGCCGCCTCAGCCGACAATGCTCGGCGCGTTAAAGCGGTCACGGACACGCTTCGCGCGATCGGGGTCTCTGGAGATCAGGTTCAGACAGCGAACTACAACGTCACTCCGGAGGTGCCATACATGCCGTCAACGGCACCGAGGACCGTGACGTACTCCGTTTCCAATTCACTGCTCGTGAAATTGCGCCGCATCGACGACGTCGGCCGAGTGATCGACGCGGCGCTGGGGAAGGGGGCGAACGAGATCTCCAGCTTGCAGTTCTCGTCGTCGACGGCGGACTCGGTGCGCTCCGTAGCCTTAGCAGCCGCTGTGGTCGACGCGAAGACTCAGGCGGAAGCCATGGCCCGCGCGGCGGGCGGATCCTTGGGGCAGCTTCTTGAGTTAAGCACGTCCATGCCAGTTCGCCCGATGCCAATGATACAGACCTTCGCGGCGCGCGCCGCGGTCCAGACGCCGATCACCCCGGGAGAGCAATCGATCAGCGCGAGCGTGAGTGCCCGGTGGGCGTTCGTTCCAGGACGATAGCTCGGGGCCGGTTACGGCGTGAATCTGTTAAGTGCCACGTGAAACAGTTTCCGGTCGCGCGACCGCCAGAATGTTTCACGTGGAACGTTGTAACGGTTGACCGGCTCGGATAGATTGGCCGCGAACTTCGAGTCTCTGATCGCCTTGCCAGCTTCCCCACGCCTGCGGCGCGCCGTCCCGGAATAAAGTGGCCCGTGTCATCGCAATAGCGAACCAAAAAGGCGGCGTCGGAAAGACGACTACGGCCGTAAACCTTGCCGCGAGCCTCGCCGCAGCTGAAGCAAAGACGCTTCTAATCGACGGCGATCCGCAGGGAAACGCCACGAGCGGCGCCGGCGTCGAGCGCGCGCAGTTCCGCGCCACGGTCTATGACGTCGTCATCGGCGCCACGCCCCTGGACGACGCGATCGTCGAGCGAGTCCACTTCGAACACCTGGACGTGGCGCCAGCCACACCGGATCTCGCTGGCGCAGAGGTCGAGTTGGTCGATCGCCCGAATCGAGATCGGATGATGCGCGACGCGATCGCGCGCGTGCGGCACCGATACGAGTACATCCTTATCGACTGCCCGCCCTCGCTCGGGCTCATTACGCTCAACATGCTCGCGGCGGCCGATTCGCTGCTCATTCCCCTCCAGTGCGAGTACTACGCGCTCGAAGGACTCTCGCAGCTGCTCAACACGGTACACCTCGTTCAGCGGAGCGTGAACCCAAGCTTGGCCATCGTCGGGGTCCTGCTCACGATGTACGACGCTCGGCTCAACCTCTCTCGACAAGTCGCCGCTGACGCTCGCGAATATTTCGGCTCCGAGGTGATGGAGACGGTTATTCCGCGAAACGTGCGGCTCGCTGAGGCGCCGAGTTTTGGGAAACCAATCATGCTCTACGACGTCGCCTCGATCGGCGCGCAGGCCTATATGACTGTGGCAAAAGAACTTATGAGGAGGACTCGATGAGCTCTGACCGACGGCTCGGCCGCGGACTCGAAGCACTCATTTCGGCGAGCTCTACCGTTTCTGCCACCGCGAGCGAGCTGCAAAGAATCCCGTTGTCGCGGGTTCGTCCCAATCCGTTTCAGCCAAGGCGCGATTTCGATGCTGATGAGCTGCGGGAGCTCGAGGCCTCGCTGAAGTCGAGCGGCCTACTGCAACCGATCAGTGTTCGCCGACTCGGAGACGCCTTCGAGTTGATCGCCGGAGAGCGGAGGGTTCGTGCCGCCACAAATCTGGGTTGGACCGAAATCTCGGCAATGGTCCGCGATTTCGACGATCGGACCATGCTCGTGCTTGCCCTCGTCGAAAATCTCCAACGCACGAACCTGAATCCGTTGGAGGAGGCTCGCGGTTACAAACGACTGATCGACGAATTCAACCTGACCCATCAACAGGTAGCGGATGCCGTTGCGAAGGACCGTACTACGATCACGAATCTGTTGCGGATATTGGCCTTGCCTGAGGTCGTCCAGAAAATGGTTGAGGACGGCGGGTTGTCCGCCGGACACGCACGCGCACTGCTGGGATTGTCGAACTCCGGACTCATGGTCGACGTCGCGGCTGTGGCCGCCGCCCGCGGACTGAGTGTGCGTGAGCTCGAACAACTCGTGCGCGAACGGACCGCGAGCCCTGAGAAACAGTCCGAAAAGGCCAAATCCACCACGCCGGCCGTCGTTCCACCCGCTGACGCGGCCGTCAGGGGAATCGAAGACGAGCTGCGCCGATTTCTGCAGACGGACGTCCGGCTCAAGCTTTCGGGAGCATCAAAGGGCACCATCGAGGTGACCTTCTACTCGAACGAAGATCTCGAGCGACTGATGGGCCTCATTCTGCGCGATGAACACCACTGGTAACGCCCTTATTAAGCCATCATAAGCGCAGTATCGCGTGATGTCTGTGAACACAGTCGTTCTCGGCGATGGCAGCCAGTCGTTGGAGACTTGTGGCAATCCACAGCGGGTCCACAAAACGCGTAACTCGTTGAAATGACACGGATTGGATTGCTAGTCCCAGCGTATGCCCGTGTGTTCTCCACGCTGGTCGCGTCCGCTGGCCTTGCTTCGGCTGCGGCTTGCGGTGACCGGCATCAGCACGCTCCCGACGGCGCACACGCATTCAGGGTGGCGCTGCTCACACCTGGACCGGTGTCCGACCAATCGTGGAATTCCGGGGCCTATCGGGGGCTGCTCGAGATCCGCGACTCGCTCGGCGCCCAGGTCAGCAACATCGAAACGAAGACGCCGGCGGAGTTCGACGAAAACTTCCGCCAGTACGGAAGCCAGGGATACGACCTGGTGTTCGGCCACGGCTTCGAGTTCCAGGATGCCGCGCGACGCGTCGCACCAGAGTTTCCTCATACAATTTTCATAACGACCTCCGGCAGCACCGCCGGGCCGAACCTGGCCGGACTGACCTTCGGATTCGACGACGCCTCGTACCTGGCCGGCGTTCTCGCCGGATCGATGACGCGAACGAACGCGATCGGCGTGATCGGCGGCACCGAGCTTCCTCCCGTCGTGGCGAGCTTTCGCGCATTCGAGAGGGGGGCGCGCGACGCCAACCCCAAGATTCGCATTGTGTCGTCCTACATCGGCAACTGGGACGACGTCAGCGCGGGCAAAGAACAGGCGATCGCGCAGTATTCACGCGGCGTGGACGTGATCTTTCAGAACGCCGACGCCGCCGGGTTGGGCGTCTTCCAGGCCGCGCGCGAGCGGCGCTCCGTCTTCGTCATCGGGTCGAATTCGGACCAGAACGCGGTGGCCTCCGAGATCACGCTCGGAAGCGTGGTGATCGATCTTCCGCTCGCCTTTCTCACCGTGGCGCGCGAGGTCAAGGCCGGAACGTTCAGGCCGAGAGTCGTCGAGTTGGGGGAGGCGAGCCACGTCGTCACCCTCGTCGTCAACCCGGCACTGCGTACGCGAATCCCGCCGGTCGCGCTCGCGCGAATCGATTCCCTGCAGGCCCGAATGCTCGCCGGGAATCTCACGATCTCGGGCGATTCCGGGCATTCGCGTACCGCTCGATGACCGCCGAGCGCGCCGTTTCGCTGGCGGCGATCGCCGACTTTCTCGACTCCACGCTCGAGCTCGCGCGCATCCCCGACTACCCGAATGCATTGAACGGCGTTCAGGTAGCGAACAGCGGACCCATCGAGCGCATCGCGACCGCTGTCGATTTTTCGTCGGCTACGGTCCGAGGGACCATCGCCGCCGAGGCGAAGCTCCTCATCGTTCACCATGGGATGTTCTGGAGCGGCACGCAGCCGATCACGGGCCATCGATTCGAACGGCTGCGCGCGCTGGTGACGAACGATGTCGCCGTGTACTCGGCGCACCTCCCGCTCGACGTCCATCCGCGCCTGGGAAACAATGCCCTGCTCGCCCGTCGGCTTGGCCTGACACCGACCGCCGGCTTCGCGCGATACCAGGCGATCGACGTCGGCTTGAGCGGCTCCGATGAGATATTTACACGAACGTTGGCGGAGAGGGCCGGCGAGTTGGCCAGTGAATTCGCGGGCACGCTGGTCGCAACGCCGTTCGATCCGGCGCGAGTCACGCGACACTGGGGAATCTGCACCGGGTCGGGCGCGGACTCCGCCAGCCTGCGCGAGGCCGCGAGCCGCGGTCTCGATACATTGATCGTGGGCGAAGGTCCGCATCACACCGCGATCGAAGCCGCTGAGCTTGGAATCGTGGTGCTGTACGCCGGTCACTACGCCACCGAGACGCTCGGCGTGCGCGCTCTAGGGGACGAAGCCGCCGCTCATTTCGGGCTCTCGTCGGTGTTCATCGACGTGCCGAGCGGCCTGTGACGGGAGATGGCGCGCGGTCCGAGCGCGTCGCCCTGGAGCTCACCGGCGTATCGAAGCGATTCGGCGCCACGCAGGCATTGCGCGACGTGTCGTTTCGCGTCCGACGCGGAACAGTGCACGCGCTCCTCGGCGAAAATGGCGCGGGAAAGTCGACGCTCGTCGGTACGGCATTCGGGCTCCTCAACGCGGATTCCGGAACCGTCACCGCCGGCGACCCGGCTCGCCCGATCCTTTCGACCGCGGCGGCGATGGCCGCCGGTGTCGGCATGGTTCATCAGCATTTCACGAACGTGCCCGCTATGACCGTCGCCGAGAACGTCTCGCTCGGAACTCGCGGCGCGTATCACGCGGAGCGCGCCACGGCGACGGTGCTCGAGATCGGGAAACGTACCGGCCTGGCACTCGACCCGAATTCCCTCGCGGGCTCGCTGCCCGTCGGCGGCCAGCAGCGCCTCGAGATCATCAAGGCACTCGCGCGAGACGCGACGACGCTTTTGCTCGACGAACCGACCGCGGTCCTGGCCCCTGCCGAAGCCGCGGAGCTGCTCGGTTGGCTGCGCGAGTTCGCGAATCGAGGCGGAAGCGTCGTTCTCATCACGCATCGACTCCGCGAAGCCCTTGGGATCGCGGACGAGGTGACAGTTCTACGGCGTGGCGAAGCAGTCTTGAGCGAAGCAGTCGCCTCGGTCGATGAACGTTCGCTCGCCGTCGCGCTGCTCGGCGACGAAGGGCAAGGCGACACGGGACAGAAACGACACGCCGGCGAAAGAGCGAAGGCGTCGAACCGCGAGATCGCGCGCCTGACACACGTCTGGGTGCAGGATGAACGGGGAGTCGCGGTGGTCCAGGACGTGACGCTCGCGGTTCGCGCCGGCGAGGTCCTGGGAATTGCCGCCGTCGAGGGCTCCGGGCAGCACGCGCTACTCCGCGTGCTCGCGGCGCGGATCGCTGTGACGCGCGGCCAAGTCGAGCTGCCGTCGAAGATCGGTTTCGTCCCTGAAGACCGACAGCGCGAAGGCTTGGCGCTGGACCTTTCGCTCGTGGAGAACCTGGCGCTGCGCGGCTTGGGACGGCGCAGCGGCCGGATTCACTGGAGGTCTGAACGTGCCGGCGCCGAGACCGCGCTTCGTGAATTCGACGTGCGAGCTCGCTCGCCGACGGAGAAGGCGCGCGTGCTCTCGGGCGGCAATCAGCAAAAGCTGGTTCTCGCGCGCGAGCTGTCCGGCGCTCCGCAGCTCGTCGTCGCGGAGAACCCGACGCGCGGGCTCGACATCCGAGCCACGCGAGATGTCCACCTGCGTCTTCGGCGCGCCGCCGACACGGAGGCAGCGGTAGTGGTTCACTCGAGCGATCTCGATGAGGTGTTGGCACTGTCGGATCGCGTCGTCGTCATGCACGCGGGCGTATTGCACGCCGTCGACGGAGACCGCGAGTCAGTGGGACGCGCGATGCTCGGCGTCGCGTGACGGCGCCGGGCGACGCGACGCACGACGAAGACGCGAGACGTTGGCGCGCCCTCGCGCTCCTCGCCGGCGCCGAGCTCCTTGGCATGTCGTTGTGGTTCGCCGCGAGCGCCGTCGCGCCGCAGCTGGCGTCTCGCTGGAACTTGTCGTCCAGCGAGACGGCATGGCTCACGACGAGCGTGCAACTCGGCTTCGTCTGCGGCACGGCCATCGCGGCGCTTCTCAACCTCGCGGACGTACTGCCGTCCAAAGTCTACTTTGCCGTATCGGCCCTGCTCGGCGCCGCGGTGAACGCGGCCGTCGCTTTCAGCGGAGGCTTTTCAACCGCGCTCGCGATGCGGTTCGCAACGGGAATGGCGCTCGCCGGCGTGTACCCGCCGGCGATGAAGATGGCCGCGACGTGGTTTCGTTCCCGGCGGGGACTGGCGATCGGAACTGTCGTCGGCGCTCTCACCGTCGGAAAGGCGACGCCATACCTGGTCCACGCGATTCCGAATGCGGGCCCCGCCGCGGTCGTGCTGACGGCCTCCGCCTGCGCGATTGTCGCGGCGGTGCTCGTGGGCACTTTCTATACGGAGGGGCCGTATCCATTCGCGCCGAGACCGTTTTCGTGGAACCTCGTGGGAGCGGTTTTCTCGCGGCGCGAGTGGCGGCTTGCGACAGGCGGCTACCTCGGACACATGTTCGAGCTGTACTCGTTCTGGACGTGGATCCCGGCCTTCATCGGAGCGAGTCTCGTCGCCGAGAAGGGAACGGTGTCGCCCGAACTCACGTCGCTGATCGCGTTCGGCACCATCGCGATCGGCGGGCTCGGATGCGTATGGGGCGGCCTCGAGGCCGACGCGCGCGGGCGTGAGCGCCTCGTGATGATCGCGATGGCGCTGAGTGGAGCGTGCGCCGTTCTGACGCCGGCCGCGTTCGGCCATTCGCTCTGGTTGCTGGCGCCGTTGGCGCTGACGTGGGGATTCTTCGTGATCGCGGATTCCGCGCAATTCAGTACGCTCGTCACCGAGGCGGTGCCTCCGCACGCGGTCGGCACGGCACTTACGGTACAGACGTCGCTCGGCTTCTTGCTGACGATGGTGTCCATACAGCTGGTGCCACCGGTCGTCGGCGTGGTCGGATGGCGTTGGGCCTTCCCGATGCTCGCACTGGGACCGGTCGCGGGCATCGCCGCCATTCGCCGCCTCGCGCGCACGCGAGTTCGCCAGAGCGCATGACGCTCCGCGCCGGTCGGCTCCGTTGAACGGCGCCGCGATGCGAGCGCGCTGGGTCGCGCCGGGGCTGGCGATCGCGATCATCATCGGAACCGCAGTCACTCTCGCCGCGCTCGGGTTCGACGTATCGCGCGCGGCGCGGGCGCTCGTCAGCGGTTCATTCGGCTCGTGGTACGCCTTTGGATCCGGAACGCTGGTTCGCGCCACGCCACTCATTCTCACCGGCCTGGCAGTGGCGCTCGCCTTTCAGTCGGGCGTGTTCAACATCGGAGCCGAAGGCCAATTTCTGACCGGAGCGGCGGCGGCGAGCGCGATCGCACTGGCCGGCGCGGCGACGCACCTACCGGCGTGGGCGCTGATCGTTGGTCTGCTTCTTGGGGGCGGCCTCGCCGGCGCGGCGTGGGCCTGGATTGCCGCCGAGTTGCGCGCGCGATTTCACGTCCTCGAGGTCATCAGCACGATCTTGCTGAACTTCGTCGCCGCGTATCTGGTTTCGTTCCTGGTTCGCGGGCCGCTGCAGGAACCGACGCACATCTACCCGCAGACCGAAACCTTCGCGATGGCCGCGCGACTTCCGCGGTTCGGCACGAGCACTCGGCTTCACGCCGGTTTTGCGATCGCGTGCATGGCCTGTGTGGCCTGCTGGTGGGTGCTACGATACACGGCCGCGGGGTTTCGAGCGCGCGTCGCCGGAGTGAATCCGGACGCGGCCAGATCCGCGGGCGGAATCGACGTGCGACGTGTCACGACGCGCGCCTTCGTCCTGAGCGGCGCGCTTGCGGGGCTCGCCGGGGCGGTCGAGGTATCGGGCGTCACGTACGCGTTGTACGAGAACATCTCGCCGGGGTTTGGCTATACGGCGATCGCGGTGGCCCTTTTGGCGCGACTGAACGCGCTGGCCGTGCTGGTCACCGGCATCCTGTTCGGCGCGCTCGAGGCAGGAGCGACCGCGATGCAGCGCGACGCCGGCGTGCCGTCGGTGGTCGTGTCGATCGTCGAAGCGAGCGTCATTCTGGTGATGGTGGCTGCCGATCGCGCGCGCATCACCGGCGCGATGGGGCGCGGCGCAGGCAAATGATTTCGATCGGCGACGCGTTTCTGGCCTCGGCCATACGAACGGCGACGCCGCTCGCGCTCGCGGCGCTCGGCGAGTTGGTTGTCGAGCGCGCCGGCGTGATCAACATCAGCCTGGAAGGGGTCGTGCTCTTCGGCGCGTTCGGCGCGCTGGCCGGCGCGACGCACGGCGGGGTCGCGGGCGGCGTTGCGGCGGGCTTGGCGTGTGGCATTCTGACCGCCGCGGTGTTCGCCGTGTTCGCGGTCGGCTTGCGGGCCGATCAGATCATCACGGGGACCGCGGTGACGCTGCTCGCGTTCGGCGCGACCGGCACGCTCTATCGCGCGTTCTACGGCGCGCACGGCGCCGCGCTGTCCATCCCGACCACGGGACCGGTGGCGATTCCGGTGCTCGCGACCATCCCGGTCGTCGGGCCCGGTCTCTTCGACCAGCCGGTGTTCACGTATGTTGTGTATCTACTCATTCCACTTCTCTGGTGGTGGATGTACCGCCGCGGGGCCGGGTTGTCGCTCCGCGCGATCGGCGAGTCGCCGGCCGCGGCCCGCGCGGCGGGAGTGGCGGTGGGCCGGTTTCGCTGGCTCGCGATTCTGTTCGGAGGGGCGGCGGGCGGACTCGCCGGCGCCACCCTGGTCCTCGCGCAGGCGGGAACGTTCGCTGAAGGGATGTCGGCGGGTCGAGGGTTCGTGGCGATCGCCATCGTCGTGCTCGGGCGATGGCATCCGATAGGAATCGCGTTCGCGGCGCTCGTGTTCGGCGCCGCGAGCGCGCTGCAATTCCTCGTACAGTCGCTCGGTCTTGGAATTCCGTATCAGCTCGCGCTCGCCTTGCCCTACGTCCTCACACTCGTAGGCCTCGCTGGAGTCGCCGGACGTGTCGGCGCGCCGGCCGCGCTCGCCAGAATCGACGACCCGTGATCGACGGTGGCGTCGTCAGCAGTGACGGCGCCGACTCGTCCATCGATTGCGCCAGCGGCCGTCGGCGCCGCGCTCGACGAGGCTGTAAGCGTTGTCGTCGCCAAAGTCGCGGGACAGAACGAGGGAGGGCGTCCTCGAGTCGCCGACGAGAACCGCGGCCAGGAGCTCGCGGCTCTCGACCGTTTCCTCCTGACCATACGAGCGCTCGGCGTAGCCCATCGTCAGCAACGTGTCGCTCCCGCGTCGTTCGCCGACGACAAGCGTTCGCTCCTGAAGCGGCGTCGCTTCCTGATTGATTTGCCGCACGAGCGAGCCGACGACGACGGTCTGTCCATCGGCGACTGAAAAGCGCCAGAGACTCTGAACGACGAATGGCAGGCCCGCAAAACGACCCGCGGGATCGTTCGGCAGACTGGACGCCAGGCGATTCAACGAAACCACGAACACGGCCGAATCAGCGTGATCGATCGAGGCGGCCGAGTCCACGGCCAGTGGCGTGACCACACCGCCGACGAAACCAATGCTCCAGGCATGTGGCGGCGGCGCGGCCGTGAGTGGCGCCACCATGCAGCCGAGCGAGTCGCGCACGCTTGGGAGATCGGCGGTCTGCACATTTCCCCCGCGGCCGAAGAGCGTGACGCTTGCGGGGTGCGGGATCGTGGCGATCGGCGTCGTGTCGCTTTCGGTCGGGAGCACGACGAGCGCCTTCGTCGGCGAGTCGGTGGCAACGAGGAGTAGAGCTCCCGCACCGGGATCCCAAGTCGAGGGCGCGCGGGCCGTTGTGGAGTCCGTTCCAACCACCGGACGTGTCGCCGACGAATCGGCGGCGACGACCGGCCTCTCTCGCCGGCAGGCGAGCGCGAAGGCGGTGCAGGCGGCGACGGCTATGGCGATGCGGCGGAACTGCTTCATTCCACGTAATTTGGACCGGCATGAGCCCCCGTCAACGGCGCGCGGGTCTACGTCAGCCGACGTATCGTGGTGGATGGGATGCTCCGTTAGCGTAAAACTACGCCAATGATCTATGCATTGATGCGCGCCCTCGCCGGGATCGCGCTCCGATGGTTCTACCGCGGCATCGACGTCGCCGGCGTCGAGCGAATTCCGAAGCGCGGGCCGCTGCTATTGGTGGTGAATCACCCGAATGCGTTGGTTGACGCGCTCATCGTCGGATGGATGGTTCCGCGCCGCGTGTTGATCACCGCGAAGGCGACCATCTTCGAGAATCCGCTTGCCAACGCGCTGCTGCGACGGGTCGGCGTCGTTCCGTTGCGACGGGCGAGCGACGAGCGCCCATCCGGCGGTCTAAACGCGGCGCGGAACCGCGCGACGTTTCGCGCCGTCCACGCCGCACTGCACGACGGCGGAGCGGTTCTCATTTTCCCCGAGGGACGTTCGACGGATGCGCCATCGTTGGGCCCTCTCAAGACAGGCGCCGCCCGAATGGCTCTTTCGGCACGCGACTCCGGAGAGGTTTCGGGACTGGCCATCGTCCCGATCGGTCTCACATTCGAAGAAAAGCAGTCGCCCCGCACTCGGGTCTTCGCACAAGTCGGGGAACCGCTGCGCGTCGACGAGTGGCGACCGACGCCCGGAGCTCCGGACGCCGAGGCGCTCACCGCCGAAATCGAAACACGCCTGCGCGCGTTGACGCTGAACTATGCGACAATCGACGACGCCGCGCGGGCCGTGAGGCGCGCCTCGTCGATCGCGGCGGTCCTCGGCGAAGAGCCGACGATCGGCGAGGGAGAAAGACGCCTCGGCATCGAAACCGCGATCGCCAAACGCATGGACGCTCTCTCGGCGCGACTCCCCGGGGCGCCGGCGGTGGTACGCGATCGCGCCGAGCGAGTCGTCGCGCGCGTGGACTCATTGCAGCGCGAGATCTCGGACCGCGGGTTGCGCATCGAAGACGTGAACATCCGGCTGGATGCGCCGGCCGGAGCCCGTTTCGTGTTGCGCGAGGGTTGGATCCTGCTCGTGGGCGGACCGGTAGCGTTCTGGGGGGCACTGAACCACTGGTTGCCGTTCCGCGCGGCCCGCGCGATTGCCGTGCGGCCTGGCGGCGACAACGCCGACCCGGCGATGCGCGCCGTGGTCGGCGGCGCGGTGTTCGTGCTGATCACGTATGCAGCGCAATCCTTGCTCGTCGACTTGCTGTGGGGATGGCGCGTCGCGCTGCTCTATCTCGCGAGTCTCCCGGTCGCGGCGGACATCAACTTCTGGCTCCGCGACCGGCTCGGAAGAGCGCGACGACGCGCGCGCGCGTTTCTCGTCTTTCGGCGCGACCCGGCGCTCCGCGCCCGATTCGCGGGCGAGTTTGCCTCGCTGCGCGACGATGTCCGCGGGCTCGATCGTGAGCTGGGCGGAGTCGACGGAACCGTGGGCGCGTTCAGCGCACCCGGGTAGAAGGCGGCGGCAGGACCGGGCCGCCGAGATCCCAGTGCCACGCGTCTCGGCGAACGCCCGTGCGCGGATCCCTGAGGGGTTTGTACTGGAGCCGGTCGGCGTCGATCCCAATGGCCGCGCCGTATTCGAGAAGAAGAGCGCGATTCGTCGAAACGAGATGCGCCATGCGACGGCCGCGCCATAGATGGCGGTGAAGCCAGAGGCCGCCATCCATGGCGAAGATCATCCCGTCACGTCGCTTTTCGAATTCTCGGTACTGCGGCGGAACGCGCGTCACTCGCGCGTTCCGGTCAGTTGCAGGATACGACTCCCTCCGCGGTCGCCGGAGCAACCGGGGCAGCCGTTCCGAGGAACAGCGCGCAGAAGTGCGGATACGACTGCGGATTCTGCGACGTCGCGGACCAACCGGTCGCCGTGAACTCGGTGACCGTCACGATATTGTTGTTCGACGTCGTCAGTTTCATCGAGTCGAGCTGGTTGCTGTACATCGCGTGGTCGTAGAAGTACGCCTCTTCGCCCGTCGCGAGGTTGCGGAGGTCGGCTCGCATGCCGGCGTAGAAGGCTTTCCCCTTCGTTGCCTGGAACTTCGGAATCGCGATCGCGGCCAGGATGCCGATGATCACGACCACGATCAGCAATTCGATCAGCGTAAAGCCCGTGCGACGACGAGTCCGCGTCGGACTGGTGCGAATGCGAGCGAGCCGCTGGAGGGCGGAGTCGCGCTCCGCCAGGCACAGGGCGGGTTGGGTTTTCATGTCGCTCATGGGCACAGAGCCGTTGAGGTTGTGCCCGCTGTAAGGGCAATCCGGGTGCCCAGGAACCCACGTTCGCACAAGCCATTTTACGATAAGGGCTTACGGCTTGTCACACGATTCGCCAAACGGCGGTTTTGCCTCATTCATCCATTCGATTTGCGGTTCGTCTGGCAAGGTGCGACGGCAGTCATGTGACGCGCGTCACTAATCCATCTTGGTGGCGAGCCAGTTTTCGCCGACGCCGACGTCGACCACAAGGGGCACTGCGAGCTCGGCGGCGTGCTCCATTTCCTGTTTGACCACCTCGGTGAGACGGTCGAGCTCATTGATTGGCGCCTCGAAGACGAGCTCGTCGTGCACCTGGAGCAGCATCTTCGCTTCGAGGCCGCCGGCTGGCAGAGCGCGGTGAATCCGAATCATCGCCGACCTTGATCAGATCGGCGGCCGAACCCTGAATCGGCGAGTTCTGCGGCGGTGCGCTCGCCGAACGCGCGGATGTTGAAGTTCCGATCGCGCAGCTCCGGGATGTAGCGGCGCCGGTTGAAGATCGTCTCCACGTACCCGTGGTCGCGCGCGAAGTCGACCATGGAATCGAGATACTCGCGCACACGGGAGAACCGCTCGAAATAGCGTTCGATGAACGTCTTCGCTTCCGCGTGCGCGATGCCGAGCTGCCGCGACAGCGCGTGCGGCCCCTGGCCGTAGATCGTGGCGAAGTTGATCGTCTTGGCGCGCGCGCGCATCTCGTTGGTGACCGCGTCGAGCGGGACGTCGAAGATGAGCGCCGCCGTTTGGCGGTGGATGTCTCCACCGGCACGAAACGCTTCCACGAATGCCGGGTCGCCCGACAGGTGCGCGAGCAGGCGGAGCTCGATCTGCGAGTAGTCGGCGGACATCAACATCCAGCCGCGGCGCGGAATGAAACCGCGGCGAATGTCGCGCCCCAGCTCACGGCGGATGGGGATGTTCTGAAGGTTCGGATCGCTCGACGAGAGCCGGCCGGTCGCGGCGGTCGTCTGACTGAACGACGTGTGCACGCGCCGTGTCGCGGATGCACGTACAGCGGCAGCGCGTCGATGTAGGTGCTCTCGAGCTTCGCGATTTCGCGGTATTCCATCAGCAGCACGGGAAGGCGATGCCCGTCGTCGGCGAGTTGCTGCAGGACACTCGCGTCGGTCGAAGCGCCGGTGGCGGTCTTCTTCAGCACCGGCAGCTGCAGCTTGTCGAACAGGATTTCGCGAAGCTTCGGATTGGAGTTGATGTTGAACTCCTCGCCGGCGCTCGCGTAGATCTCGCTTTCGACCCGCCGGCGTTCGCGCTCGAAGCGCTCCTTGAGCGACGCGAACCAATCGACGTCGATGGTGATGCCGTGCCACTCCATCTCGGCCAGCACCTCGACGAGCGGCATCTCGACATCGTGGAAGAGGCGAGCCAACTGCAGCTCGTCGAGCTGGGGCTCGAAACGCTCGCGCAACCGCCAGACGACGTCGGCGCGTTCGCAGGCGTAGTCGCGCGCGCATGCCACCGGCACTTCATCGAACGGGATCGCCTCCTTCGCCTTGCCGCACAGCTCCTCGAATGAAGTCGTTTTCCGGTCGAGAAATTCGAGCGCCAGCTGGTCGAGCGCGTGCGACCGGCGGCCGGGGTCGAGCACGTAACTCGCGACCGTGGTGTCGAAGTCGAGCCCTCGCAACGCGACTCCAGAGCGGCGCAGGAGCAGGATCGCGTACTTCGCGTCGTGCGCGGTCTTGTTGACCGCGGGGTCCTCGAGGAACGCGCGTAGCGGGGCCAGCTCGGCACTGTCGAGCGAAGGGAGGGACAACGGCGGCGGCCCCCCCTGCGCCAACGCGCGGCCGGCGATGCTCGTCGGCTCGGCAATCTTGCGCGTCCGTGAGCGCTTGCCGGACGCGCCGTCAACTTGCCCCACGGCGTCTCCCAATAGATCGTCGAAGCCGAGGCCGACTTGTTCTTCTTCGGCTCGGGAACGGGCGTGATGGGCCAGAGGGAAGTAAAACGCCTCGCCCGGCCCTATCGCGATCGACAAGCCCACGAGCTCCGTCCTGAGCGGATCGTTCGTTTGCGGGGCTCGCGGGTCCACGACTCCCTCGGCATCGATCGAAACGAACGGCGCGCTGCGCGC
Organism: uncultured Gemmatimonadaceae bacterium; assembly: GCA_963789315.1. GTDB lineage: Bacteria > Gemmatimonadota > Gemmatimonadetes > Gemmatimonadales > Gemmatimonadaceae > JAQBQB01. The sequence continues at coordinate 62,532 of CAWBKI010000029.1, forward strand.
GCGTTCGATCACCTGGCCGAGCTCCCCGAGCGTGTCGATCGTGACGTAGGCGACCGGCGGCGCCGGGGCAGCGGGCACCTCCTCCTGTTCGGCTACCGCGTCCTCGCCGACGGAGACGGGGAGGTTTCGGGCGAGCGTGTGGAACTCGAGCTCGACGTAAAGCGATCGGAGGCGCGAGTAGTCCGGCGTACCCAAGCGCAACGCGTCGAGGTCGAGCGTGGTCGGCAGGTCCTCGCGGATCGTGACGAGCTCCTTCGAGAGCAGGGCCAGACCGCCGTGCTCGAGGAGTGCCTCGCGCGGGCGCTTCTTGGTGAGTTCGGCGGCGTGCGCGAGAATGTCGTCGATCGACGCGTAGGCCTTCACCAGCTCCTGCGCGGTCTTTTCTCCGATTCCCTTCACCCCCGGCACATTGTCGGACGAGTCTCCGACGAGGGCGAGAAAGTCGGTGACGCGCTCGGGGGGTACGCCGAGCCGCTCGCTGCCGTTCTCGACGCTCACCCATTGTTCTTCGACCGCCGCCGCGCCGCCGCGACCCGGGTTCAGGATCCAGACGCCGGGACGGACGAGCTGCTGAAAGTCCTTGTCTCCCGAGACGAGAACCGCGCTCACGCCCTTCTCGACGCTCTGCCGCGCGAGCGTGCCGATGACGTCATCGGCTTCATAGCCCTGCAACGAGAGAATTGGAATCCGGTACGCCTCGAGGACGGCGCGAATCCGCTCCATGCCACGGTCGAAGTCGGATTGGAGCTCTTCGGTGAGCTTCTCGCGCGTCGCCTTGTACGCAGGATAGCGCTCGTGCCGAAACGACATGCCCGAGTCGAGAACCCAGCCGAGGTAGTCCGGCCTGTGCGTTTCGACGAGACGTTGCAGGAAGTTGACGACGCCCCATGCCGCCGACGTATTCTCGCCGCGGCTTGTGGTGAGCGGACGCGCGATGAGCGCGAAGAACGCGCGGTAGATGAGCGCGTAGCCGTCGACCAGGAAGAGTCTCGGCGACGGCGGCATTGTCGGGCGAACAGGAGTCGGAGGCGGCGGGGCGCTCATCGTGTCGAAAGGTCGGAGCGTCGCCGGACGGGTTCAATCCCGAACGGGCGACGCGGGCGGCGCGGCGGCGGCCTAAAACAGCACCGCCCGCCATCGCTGGCGGGCGGCTGCAGGGTTTCGTTCTTCCCGCGGTCGAGTCAGACGCGGACCACGTTCGCAGCGTGGAGCCCTTTCTCGCCGGTGCGGATCTCGAACTCCACTTCCTGTCCCTCGGCGAGCGTCTTGAACCCTTCCATACTGATGGCGGAGAAGTGGACGAAGACGTCCTCACCGCCGTCTTGTTCAATGAAGCCGTACCCCTTGGCGTCATTGAACCACTTCACCTTACCTCTGGCCATCGCGCTGCCTCCGACAGGATGAATCGGTCCCGCAAGGGTGTGCTGGGCAAGCCGGGACGGCTTGCGCGGCCCTATATAGAAGCGCCCTGTCGAATTTGTCAAGCAACGTGGCCGGGCGTTCTTGCCCCGCCCTGGGCTCGACGTTAGGTTCGCGCCGTGCCCCGGGAAAACCTCGTAGGACAAACGATCTCCGGCTATTCGCTCCAGAGCGAAGTCGGCGAAGGTGGAACGTCGGCGGTTTTCCGCGCGCACCACGCGTCGCACGGAACCGTCGCCGTGAAAGTGTTGCGCGAGAAGCTACGCCAAGATCGAACGGCGGTCGCGCGATTCCTGCGCGAGGCACGCTACGGCGAGCGCGTAACGCATCCGAACGTCGTCCGGACGATCGAGATCGGCGAAGCCGAGCCGGGGATGCACTTCCTCGCCATCGAATGGGCGGCCGGCGAGATCCTCGAGAAGTACGCGAAGCAAAAGGGTCCGCTTCCGGTCGACGAGGTGTGCGCGGTCGTCCGTCAGATCGCCGACGCCGTGAACGCCGCGCACGCGGTCGGGATCGTCCATCGTGATCTCAAGCCCGAGAACGTGATGTACGATCCGGCGGCGCGACAGGTAAAGCTGCTCGATTTCGGAATCGCGACCGATACGGACCAGTCGCCCGAGCAGCGGCTCACGCGCGCGGGGTTCTTCGTTGGGACATTGATGTACGTCGCCCCGGAAGCGCTCTCAGGCGAGCTCGTGGGTCCGCTCGCCGATCAGTACAGTCTCGCGACGATCGCCTATTTCCTGTTGACCGGCGCGCTGCCGTTCCCCGCGAAGACGCCGCGAGAAATGTTCTCGCAGCTCCTGTCGCAACCGCCGATTCCGCTGAATCAGGCGAAGCCCGGACTCAAGTTCTCGGCGCCCGTGGAAGCCGTGGTGATGCGCGGCCTGAGCAAGGAGCCGCCGAAGCGCTACGCGGACGTGGTCGAGTTCGCGCGCGAGTTCTGTCAGGCCACCGCTGCGCCGGGACAGACGGAAAAGCAGGGATTCACTGCGAAGCTTGCGTCGATCTTTCGTCGGAAGGAGTGATCGTCGGGGTCGCGGCCGGCGCCGCGACCCACTCGCCGTTCGACGTTTCGAGGTCCGCCGGGTTCACGGGCAGCCAGAGCGTGAACGTGGACCCTTTGCCGAGTTGACTCTCGACGCGAATGTCGCCTCCCAGTAGTTGGGCGAGCCGTTTCGAGATGGCCAGCCCCAGCCCGGTGCCGCGCTGCATCGATTCGCTTCGCGGACCCGCGTTCACCTGCTCGAACTCCTCGAAGATGCGTGCCTGATCGGCCGGCGCGATGCCGACGCCGGTGTCGACGACTTGCAGCGCGACCCAGATCCGACGCTGATCGGGCGACTGCGCGGCGAGCACCGGATCTTCGGGCGTGGCGCGGCGCGGCCCACGCGCGGCGGCGCCGACCAGGCGTCCGCGCACCGCGACTCCGCCCGCCGGCGTGTACTTGATCGCGTTGCCGATGAGGTTGACGAGAATCTGACGCAGGTGCGTCGGATCCGTGCGCAGCCGAGGAAGCGACGCGCCGACGGCGATCGAGAAGCTCAGCCCGCGCTCGTTTACGAGCGACTCGAGCTCGCTGGCGACATTGAGCACGAACGGACGCAGACACGATCGTCTCGGCGTGAACCTCGAGGCGCCCCGCCGCGATCTTGGCGATGTCGAGCACCTGATCGACGAGATGACGAAGGTGGGTGGCCGACGCGGCGATGCGATCGACGGGCGGCACCTGGCGCGGAGTCAGGTCGCCGTAGACGCCGTCCTTGAGGAGCTCCACGAAGCCGACGATCGCGTTGAGCGGAGTGCGCAACTCGTGCGAGATGTTGGCGAGGAATTCGCTTTTCGCGGTGTTCGCGCGCGCGACTTCGCTGTAGAGCCGCTCGAGCTCCGCGGAACGACCGGCGACGCGAGCGGTCTGCCGGCGTTCGCGAATGAGGCCGTAGCCGAGCAGCGCAACCGTGAGGAGACTCAGAGCCCAGAGCGCGATTCGCAGGGGCTCGAAGGTCATCTCGTGCGCGACGACGAGCGTCCACACGAGCGTGTCGGGGACCTCGACGCGCACGGACGCGACGAGCGGTCCGCGCAGCGCGGCGCGTTTTCCGGCCACGAGGACTGTCTCGCGGCCGGCGATCAATGCGGTCGCTATCCGCTCGCTCGGGGCCCGTTGCACGATCGAGCGCAGCGTCGGATCGGTGGCGGGTGCCGCGAGGACGGCGGGGTTCCGCAGCACGCTGCTCACGGCGTAGCTGGACTGCAGGGCGTCGATTTCGGCCTGACGTTGCGCGGCGCGCGACAACGCACTGTCGCTCGCGACCAGACCGCAGATCATGAGCAGCAGCGCGGTCGTGAGGAGGAGCGAGACCTCGCGCAGAGAGAATCTGGCGAGTGTTGCGCGCACCATGGTGTCGATTGAGGCGGACGGTGTTTAATTGTCGCGACACAGCCTGCCACCCGCCATGTCGAAACGAAACGACTTGATAACGCTTCTCGCGACGCGTTCCGCCAAGCGAGGGAATTTCACGCTGGCGTCCGGCCGGCAGTCTTCCTTATACATCGACGCGCGGATCACCACAATGAGCCCCGAAGGACTCGCCCTGATCGGCCCGTTGGGGCTCGAGGCGATTCGCGAGGCCGGATGGCAAGCGGACTCGGTGGGCGGACTGACACTCGGCGCCGATCCGATCGCTTACGCGATCGCGTACGCGAGCGCTGCGACCAACGCCCCGCTGCGCGCATTCACCGTGCGCAAGGAGCCCAAGACCCACGGTACCGGACGGCTGATCGAGGGCCCCTTCAGGCCGCGGGACTCGGTGGTCGTCATCGAAGACACGATCACCACCGGAAGTTCGGCGCTTCGCGCGATCGATGCCGTGCGCGATAGCGGCGGCTCGGTCGTCGGCGTGCTCGCGCTCGTCGACCGCGAAGAGGGCGGTCGCGAGGCGCTCGAGGCCCAGGGACACCGCGTGATCTCGCTCGCGCGCGCGAGCGAGATCACGGCGAAAATGCCGGATGCGGAAACGGCCGGCGGCTAGTGGACCACGTTCCGCGCGGCGGGCGACCCCCACGTCGGAGCAAGAGGGCGCAGCCGGCGAAGCCCCTCGAGCGTGCGGTATTACGAGCGAAGCCCGGAAGAGCTCGAACATTCCGCGACCGTCGTAGGAGTCGCGCATCTGCAGCGCGGTCATGTCGAGGACCATGCGCACGTGGCGGCCGAAGCTCTGCGGAGAGGAGTAGTCCATGTGGTTGGCGATGTTCGCGACTGAAAACCCGGGATTCTCGAAGAGCCTCGCGGCGCGCACCAGCCGGGCCATCGCCAGATAGCGTTTGGGCGCGGGGAGGCGTGCGCGGAAGAAGCGGCTCATCAGCGTGCTGGGCAGCACGTCCAGACGCCGAGCAGCGCTCGCACCGTCGAGACGTGAGCCGGCACGAGGAAGAGCGCCTCGAAGAACCGCCAGCAGTCGTGCGACACGCCCGAGAGGTCGATGGCCAGCTGGCCCAGCGCCTCTCGCTGGATGTCCTCGGCGCGAGTCGTGAGCAGATAGTTTCGAAGCTCGCGCCATCCGTCGGATTCACGCACGTCGACGAGTTGGCGTACGCCGGTCGATCCGAGCGAGAGCATGGTCTGCGGCGCCGAGCGATCGACGCTCGTGAGCAGCGCCACGGTGGGAACGCGCGGGAATTCCCGCACGAGCGCCGCGACGGCGGCTCGCTCGGACGAGTCGCAGCGGGCCACCGAGAGAACGACGGCGCCCGCGCGCTGCGTCTTGAGGTCCTGAACGACTTCGGCGACGGAGTCGCGGTGGATGGTGTGGTACCATCCGTCGCCGGCGGCGTCGACGCGCAGCCGCTCTGTGGGAGTCAACATCGTTGCAATCGCGAGCGGCTTCGCGGTGCTGCGTGGATCGGAGTGCATGGTCGTGTTCCCGCGCGGCGAACGAGGTGGGAGTTCGGCGGAGCGTTGCCGGGCCAGCGTCGGCGTCGACGCGGGCACGCTAGCGCGACGCGCGTCACGCGATCGTCATTCGCGCGGCGCACGACGCGCGCGCGAGCGCAACGACGATCATTATGTTTGAAACAGGTCGCCAACCGGGTGGTCGCGAGCGGCATCGTTTCATCGCCACTCGAGGAAAGTCCGGGCTCCAATGGGTACGCTGCCAGGCAACACCTGGGCGTCACCGGCTTCGGCCGGACCGACGACGGACAGTGCAACAGAAAACACACCGCCGACGGCGCTCGAGGAAACTCGAACGCACGGGCAAGGGTGAAATGGTGAGGGTAAGAGCCCACCGCGCGATCGGTAACGATCGCGGCAGGGTAAACCCCAGCGGGAGCAAGGCCAAATAGGCAGCGAGAGGTGCCCACCTCGACAAAGACGCTGCGGGTAGGCTGCTGGAGGGCGCGGGCGACCGCGCTCGGAGAGGAATGACCGCCGCCCGGACTTCGGTCCGGCGCACAGAACCCGGCTTATAGGTTCGCGACCGACGGCGCGCCGTTTTCACGGCGCGCCGTTTTCATGTTCTCGTAGACGTCGGAGTCAGTGCTAGCGGCGCTGCGGAACAACCTGATGAAGCGACGGTCGAAAATGGTAGCGTCGTCTCAGTCACCGGCATCGTAACGGTCGGGCTTGTTGGTGCGACGTTCGAGATGCGGAGTGCAGGCGGAACGTCGAGTAGTTGAAGCGTCGGATTTGGTGGAGCGTCGTTCGAACGCGTCGACGTGATGTTCGCGTCGCGCTATTTGAGCGTTCGAGATGAAATCGGCGGATTCACCCCCGGTATTTCCAGGAGAAGAATCGGTAACGCTCCGGTCGAAGACAGTAGTGGTGCGGTTCGAACCGGCAACGTCAGCGTCGAAGGCGAGAAGGCCGTCGTCGAATCGGGTAATGGCGTCGTTCAAACCGGAAATGCTGTATCCGGGAACGACAATCGTGTCGTTCGAACGGTTGATCCTCGCGTCGCATCGCGTGTTGTCGCGTTCGAACTCGAGAATCGTCGCCACGCGCTATTCATCGTCGTCGCGCATCTCCGCGGCAGCGACCGCGCGACTGATGCGCTCTTCGCGCATCCGAGGCGCCTGCATCAGATCCCGCCGACGGCATCCAGCGCCCGCGGAACACCTGGCGCAGCGATTTCCATATGAAACGCACAGTCATGATCAGAGCGACGAGGACCACCAGCGCCAGGAAAAGCGTGATGAGCGGATGGTGCCAGATCGCCACGGCGACAACCGCCACGAGCGCGAACTCGGCGCCATTGGCCAAGCTGTTTGTGATGGGCTCGGGGGAAGCGTCGATGGCGTAGCGGAGCCCGAGCTTCGTGGTGTGCGTGGTGATGGCCAGTCCGCCGCCGAGCAACGCGGCGATGAGGACGATCACCGGGTCGGCGTGCCATGCTGTTGCCGCCGCCAACATCGCGGCAGCGGGCGGGCGAATCAGACTGTGCAACGTCTCCCACGCCGACGCGACGCCGGGGATGAGCGTCGCAACAAACTCGATGCTGTAGAGCGCGACGGCGATCAGGATGACGGCGAGGTTGCCGAATCCCTCGATCGTTGTCGGGACGCCGTGCACCCAGCCGTAGCGGACGGCCAGTCCGGTGATCGCGACGGTCGCGTAGAGGTTGAGCCCCGCGGCATAGGCCAGCCCGAGACTCTGGACGAGCGTTATGAGACTGAACACGTCGCACGGCCTCCTCCCCGTTTCGATCAGCGGGGCGGGAGAGGGAAAGCGCGGATCAGTCGAGCAGCCGCAGGGGCATGACGAGACAGAGGTACGAAGCCGGATCCGCCCAGCCCTCGGGCTCGATCGTCGCCGCGCGCTCCGGGGCCTTGAAGGTCAGACGGACTTCGTCGGTCGGGATGTACCGTAGAATCTCGAGCAGGTAGTTGGCGTTGAAACCGATGTCGAGCGCATCGCCGGTGTAGCGAACGGCCAATTCGTCCGCGGCCTCGCCGAGATCGGGCGTCTGCACGCTGAACTTGAGCATGCCCGAGTTGAACGACAGCCGAATGCGGTGCGTCTGGTCGGACGCGATGATCGACATTCGGCGCAGCGCGCTCGTGAGGGCGGTGCGGTCGGCGATCGCGACACGATTGTTGTCCTTCGGAATGACCTGGTCGTAGTTCGGATACGGACCTTCGATGAGCCGCGTGAAGACCGCGGTGAACGGAGACCGGAAGCCGAGGTGGTTGTCGCCCCTCGCGATCTCGAGCTCTTCGTCCTCGGGAAACAGGCGGCGAATCTGCTCGAGCGCCTTTGGCGGGAACGATCAGGTCACTCGATGGAGCGCCGCTGGACTTGATCGGCGTCTCCATCTTCGCGAGCCGATGGCCGTTCGTCGCGACCATGCGCATCATCTCCGGCCGCAACTCCCAGAGCACGCCGTTGAGAATCGGGCGGCTTTCCTCCGTCGACACCGCGAACGAGGTGTGCGAGATCAGCTTCTGGAGATCGCCGGACCGAATGCGCCAGCTCTCGTTGAACTGAACGTTCGGGAACGCAGGAAACTCGTCGCGCGGAAGACCGAGGATCTTGAAGTGCGACCGACCGCAATCGAGCGTGACACGCTGTTCACCGGCCGCCGCAATGCGAACCGGCGCCGGCGGCAGCTCGCGAGCAATTTCGCTCAGCTTCTTCGCCGGGAGTCGTGGCGCCGGTGCGTCTCGACGTCTGCCGTGACTTCGGTCGTGACCGCGATGTCGAGGTCCGTGCCGGAAAGTCGAATTCCCTTGTCGGTCGCCTCGACGAGGATGTTCGCGAGAACCGGCAGGGTCGTCTTTGCCGGAATGCTCGCGGTGACCGCGGCAAGACCTTCCTGCAGCTTTTCTCGGGAGATCGTAAACCGCATCGCGTGCTCCGTGTTGTGCAAAACAGACTGCAGCCTTACTAGTTCTCTTTAAAAGAATGTAAATACCTAGTAGCTAGTAGTAGTGCGATGTGGACCGTGGAAAATCGCCGGAAGTTACATCGAATCAAGCAGTTCGACCATGGGGGCCATGTGGACGTCATGTGGGGAATGGTGGTACTCCAGATCTCCCGCGCGCGACGATCCGCCGGTCGACTCGAAAGCTGTGGAAAGAGTGGGTCAAGGTGTTGAATTCCGGAGACTTTCCAACGCGACCCGGATTTGGCGACGCGCTGAGCGAACGACGGATCCTCGTTCATCATGGCGAGACGCGCTCGAGGCTGTGAATGACGGTCGAATGATCGCGACCGCCGAAGGCCGCGCCGATCTCGACCAGCTGCATCCCGAGCAGTTCCCGCATGAGGTACATGGCGACCTGTCGCGGCACCGTCAGGTTTTTCGTGCGCGTCTTCGAGCGGAGTCCTTCGGTGGTGACGCCCCACTCCTTCGCGACGGCTTGCTGGATGCGCGAAGCCGTTGAGCGCCGGACCGCCGGCGTTTCACCCGGGCGCAGCTTGAGCTTGTCGCGCAGCGCTTCGCGCGCGACCTCGACGGTGATCTCGCGGTGTTTCAGCGAGGCGTAGGCAAGCAGCTTGATGATCGAGCCTTCGAGCTCGCGGACGCTCGACCGCACGTTCTCGGCGATGAACCGGACCACTTCCTCCGGAATCGTGAGCTCGAGGTGATCGAGCTGCGCTTTCTGCCGAAGGATCGCGATGCGGTGCTCGAGGTCGGGCATTTCGATGTCGGCGACCATTCCCCACTGGAAGCGAGAGACGAGGCGTGCTTCGAGGCCGGGAATCTCGGACGGAGGGCGGTCGCTGGTGAGCACGATCTGCCGGCCGCCTTCGTACAGGGCGTTGAAGGTGTGAAAGAACTCTTCCTGCGTCGCTTCCTTTCCCTTCAGGAAGTGGACGTCGTCGACGAGGAGGAGGTCGGTCTCGCGGAATCGCCGGCGGAAATCGGGCGTCGTGCGGTTCTGAATGGCGGCGATGAGCTCGTTGGTGAACTGCTCGGTGCCGATGAACGTGATGCGTGTTTCCGGCTTTCGGAGCAGGATCTCGTGGGCGATCGCCTGCATGAGGTGGGTCTTGCCGAGTCCGGTGTCGCCGTAGATGAAGAGCGGGTTGTAGACCTTCCCTGGCGCCTGGCCGACGGCGTGAGCGGCGGCGGCGGCGAGTTCGTTCGATTTTCCGATGACGAAGTACTCGAACGTGTAGCGATCGCTTAATGGTGGCGAGTTAATGCCGCCATTCTGCCGTGTGATTGGCCGCTGCGGAGGCGGCGCGACGAACAGATCCATCTGCGACCGCGCTCTCCGCTCCTCGGTCACCTTGAACACCACGCTGATCGGGTGACCGAGCGCGATCGGGGCAAGGCTCGCCAGCATGTCGGCGTGCTTGGACTCGTTCCAGTCAGCGGCGAACTGGTCCGGGCAACCGACGAAAACCGTCGTCTCGTTCAGGGAGAGCGCCTCGGTCGGCTCGAGCCAGGTCCTGTAGGTCTGCTCGGGCAGTTCTTGACGAGCGCGATCGAGCAGACGGCTCCAAGCTTCGTGGGCGGTCAGCGACATGTCGGCGAACGAGAGATTGCGGCGGGGGAGCGAAGCTAGATGCGCCGTGTGGAAAAAGCAAACCGAACCCTTGCGAACCGGCGCAAAGCGTCTTGAACTATCTCTCGGCGCGGACTAACCTTAAAGGTCTATATCGCAAATCTGCTCTGACCGTTTTGGAGTGCTCCAATGGGTAAGCCGACGTACCGTCCCCGAAACAAGCGACGAATCAAAACCCACGGGTTTCGCACGCGTATGGACACCAAATGGGGACGCGAAGTACTCAGCCGTCGACGCAAGAAGGGACGCAAGCGCCTCACCGTCAAGCTGCCGACCAAATACGCCGGCGTCTGAGGGGGGGGCCGGCTTCGGATTCCCGCGCGAGGCGCGTCTCACCCGGCGCCTCGACATTCAGAAAGTGGTTCAAGAGGGGAGGCGAATTCGCGCGGCGTACCTCGAGGTCCGCGTGCTCGCGTCCCCTCTATCGCATTCGCGGATCGGGATCATCGTGCCACGCCACCAGCAGACCGCCGTCGAACGCAACCGGCTCAAGCGGCGGCTTCGCGAGCTCGTACGGACTCGTCTGCTGCCCACGTTGCGCACCGGTGCCGCCCAAGA